>CAYXBA010000011.1:0-136820 GCA_964463135.1 uncultured Nitrospiraceae bacterium | reverse complement strand
CTACATCATTTTAGGAGCCACTACTTTATATTTCAACTAAGATTAGCATTCATACTCACTATCAGGCATAATGTTTATTGTTGCAACCATAAACATAGACAGATATCGCGCTTCAAGTTGTTCATCGTCGGATTTGATCGTTTTGCCGAATTCATGAACATGCAGCAGAATATCCTTGGCTGCATAATCGGCCTTTCTTTTTAACTCAAATAGAAGGCAGTGAAGCTCACCTCTGCCTTCAAGATCAGTTGTTTTTCCCAACGCTTTTTGCAACAATTTTACAGCCTGCTCAAATCGCCCGGTTCTATAAGCCAATACTGCAAAGTTCCGTATGTGAGAGTAGCTCGATGTAAACTGCGAGAAACTGCGTTCAATTATATTAAAAGCATCTTCTTCAGCCCCAATTTCAGCCAATGAAACTGCCAACTCGTACTGTAAATTCATGTCGCTGGGGAACTTTACAACCGCTTGAGAGATTACATTTAATGCTGCGTCAGCCTCACCGAGCATCAATAATGCTCTTGAGTATAATTTGTACTCATCAGGAAAAAGCTCTCGTAATACTGCTAACGCAGCAAAACATTTTATGATTTCTTGAGCTTCTTCCTTTACACTCGGATTCAAAGCAGTTGCATAATTCGATAAGAGAATCATATTTCTCGGATACTTTTCACTGCCATTTTTAAGCAAATTTAACGAATGTTCTCGGCCAAGCCCATTTTTTATTGCTATAATCGCTTCCGTGCTTACTGCCTCTCCAGCGTACGTCTCTGTTTCTTTCATTGCTTCTAATACCTTCTTAGAATCCATCACACTTCCAAGTTCGTTTAATGAAATTGTTAGGAGGGACATCAGCAGCCCTTTCTCACCTGCAGCCAAATCAGACTCAAGATAGTCTCCAATTATCTTTATGCATTCTTCATGCTCGCCTGCCTCGTAGAGACAAATACAAAGATTTTTTAATGTCGTGCTATTTGACTTTAGATTGAATGCTTCCCGCGCAAATGGAATTGCTTTGTCTGGTTTGCCCAGCCCCATGTAACACGTAGCAATTGAATCTTTTACATCTCTATTATCTGGGTGCTTCGCCAGAAATTGTCTGCAAATATCAAGGCTAACTTCATGTTTGAATTGTAAATGTAATACGGCTGAATAATTAACAATAGTGTGATCTGAAAAAACCGGCAGTCCGAATTCGACTAAAATATCGCAGGCTCTTTTATAAGCTTTTTCTGCCATCATCAATAATTCACGGTTTATTGATGATGGCCCTATCCCAGTAAGATAGTAGTCTTTATCTTCAGTTGAAACACCTGTAGATAGCGAAAATAATACGAAACCCTTAAGACTCCAATAAGCAAAATTATCAGTATTTTGGTCATCCCCAAGGACTCGTCGCGCATCAGGCATATTCCCTTCACGGACATATAAATCGGCAAGGCATACTTTGGCTTCGATTGGCTCAGCAGTCCATGCCTGAGTTGCCGTTAGGTAAGCCTCTGCTTTAGTGGCATTTTCCTTATCGGCAATGATATAGGCTTTTGTTCGATATGCCGAATAGAAATCGGGCTGATTTGCTATGACTAAATCAAGTTGTATATGCCATTCGTCATGTATTTTGGCATATTTACCTATTCTCGACAAAGCATATTCAGTCTGCGCCTTATTGGTTATTGCTTTATAGTTATTGGATGCGGCTCGCGTTGCCGCTGAATATTCTTCAAGTGCCTTTTCAAGGTTATCAGTATGGCTATAATACACTCCATAATTATTATGGTATTTTGCTTTAACTGAATCTGCTGCACCCTTTATTTGATCCGATAGAGAATCTAATGCCTCTTTTGCATCCTTATGCAAATATTTGCGTAGGAAAATAGATATTTCCTTAACTTTTCTTAGTGTTTCTTGATCTTTCGGGGAAAGCGCTTTAATATCTTCCGCAGCGTCATCAATTAGGCCAGCTTTTTCGAGAGTTGGTCTTATAACTCGCAGTGATTCTTCTTTAGAGGATTTTCTAAGAGTATCTTCTCCGATTCCAAAGGATGGGAATAGAACCTCAACTATTTCTTTTTCATTGGCGCTCTTTCTATAAAAGCTCGTGACGTAATCTGATAACTTGCCACTGACCTCCTGCGAATTCTCAATAATATTTTCAGCACGTAATTTAAAAGTGACACTACCCTGCTTCGACCACTCTTTATTTTCCTCAACAATTCTTTTTATATCCTCATTGATCCAGACATAGAACAGTGCATCATTAGACGTATCGCAAACACAGAGCATTACAGGCATTGGCTTTCTTAAAAGAAAGTTTACAGTCTCAATAGATATTGGTTCACTAATATAGCTTTTATCCACATTGTAGCCTGGGCTTTCATGGCCTTTGAGCTGAACAAAGAAATCATCCGTAACTTGTCCATTCTCTGTAATGGTCACTAAGACATCCCATCCATAATCGCTTACTGATGGGTTCGTGACCCAGGAAGGATTTAACTTGAATTTAAAAACGTTTACAGCACGATCTCCCGTAACATGTTGCGGCGGTCTTTGAGGCAGGCTTGTCATTGACATTTGAGACCATCACCCATCTTTTCTACTCCTTCGGCTGTATTCTCTCCGCCATAAAATCATCGGAGAATTTCGCGAGGCTCTAGACCAGCGTGTCCCATGAGTTTTTTGCCGGGATCAGCATAACGATATTGCCCGACTTCTTCACGAATAGATAGGGCTCTGTCCGGGACTGCCGGTTATCCGGTCTTTCATCGTTCATATATTTTCCCCTCCCCCCAAAATTGCTTCATTCTAATACGATATGATTGTTATGACAAGAACTTTTTGGAGGCGGTAATGAGTGGAAAGTTCGTGATGCGTGATGGGTGGCTACAGGAACAGAGCCTGTTCAATTAAAACAGACCGATAAATTTTCCCCCACGCTTACTTTTCGCCTGACTAAATTATGCGGGGGTCCGGATGCCTTCCCCTGAGCTTTAGCACCTCATGCAGGGGGCTATAGAGCGTTATCTGGCTCGGATTCAAAAATATCCTGTCAAAGCCATTCTCCCTGATCTGAAGATGCAATGGCACGTGCTCACAATCCTCTCCGGTATAACGGGCAGAGGTCAACGCCTCTGTCCTATAAACCGCCATCCCGCCGAAGGCAGAAGAGACCGGAACCAGCGGTTCACCCCGGCGGAACAACAGGCTGTTTACCTGAAGATACGGGAGGGCTTCCGGCTGACCGTAATTACGGAATGCCCAGGCATCGAAATGCAGCAGCCCGCTTCTCTGCAGACCCGTTCTTCTCTCGATACCGTGCCAGACAGATAATCCATTCGATCCTATCACATCCCATCCGCTCTGCCCGAAACTGTCCGCAACCCCATCGAAACTTATTCCCCCCTCCAGATCCGTATCCATAATGATCGTGAAATCTGGATGCAGCGGGTGCTCACGCAAAAGCTCAAGATACTTGTTTCTATATCCTGCCAGGGCGGCCGCTCTGGTAAGACAACGTATCTGGGGATAATGAGGAGCCCCCAGGATCTCGGAAACGACAAGAACGTTCTTGTCCTCCTTCTCCCAATTGCGGAGAAAGGTCAGCGTATCATCTTCCGAATCATTTTCGACGATAATGATGCAATGATCCGCAAAATATGAGGCCAGCTTCCGGATGCGTGAGATCGTGACAGGGGCAAGAGGCCCGATGGAGCGGGCAAGGCCGCAGATCGCGACCGTGCTTTTTGCCATCTTCGCCCTGCCGTTTTTTACTCTGAGCGCATATTCCTCCGCCTTCTCCGGAACAGGGGGGAACAGATCCTCCATAAAGAAGTCTTCCATTGTTTATAGTAGCAAATTCACCAGCTGCACAGCAGGAGTCTTTAAAGAAGGCCGAAGAAAATAGTGAGGCCGAGAAGAGCGGAAAAGTCCGTAATGGGTAATGGGGACCTTTGTCTAGGGGAAAAGGGCTTCCTGGTCCTTTCTGAGCCGGGCAAGGCTTTCCTTCACGATCGGGAACCTGCCGGAAAAGATCCTGTTCATCACCGCAATAAGCTGCCTAAATTTATATGCGTCATGATGGGAGTCTCCCTTCAGTTCAGAGGCGCGCCAGCTCTGCTCGTCCGATATGCGCAGCTCCACTCCCAGGGTATGCTGCTGGGTCTTCTTGCTGACCTGGCCGCGAAAGGCATAGAGCGGAGTGCCGGGTATCATGATCTCATTTGTATCAGCAGAATAATGGATCGGCACGGAAAAGGCAAGCTTGCACTGGAACTTCCGATGGCCGATCGAGGAGTATTGGTTCTCTGCAGCGTCTGCACTCAGGGCCTCGTAGAACGTCCTGGCATTGGCAAGCAGCTCGTCTTCGGACGGCATTTCGCAGATACCGCCGGACTGCAGAAGACTCTGCATCAGCCGCCTCACCGCCTCCTTCATGCTCTCGGGGCTGTCAAAAAGAGTCTGGGTGATCGAATAGGAGGCCGTGTTTTCCTGCAGGATTACGCCCCTCTTCTGGAGCGCGTGGAAGAGTTTCAGTGTGTCGTACATGCTCCTGAGGATAAAGGTTATTGCCAGGATGTCCCGGATATCATAGGCCTCACCTTCGAGGTCCTTGCCGAGTTTGGTGAACATGCTCTCCGGGCTCTTGAGCCTTGCCTTGATCTCGACGATAGGGACGGATACGCCGTCACCGCTGTTGAAGACGAGACAGCCCTCCTTCTGCTCGAAGGTCAGCGATTCCTTCAGCTTGTGGAAGAAGGTCGAGACCTTCACAAAGGCCCGCTGGGCAGGCTCATTGTCCGGGATATGCTTCGGATTATCCCAGTCGTAATGGTACAGGTCATCCAGACTCTGGCCCTGTGCCTCAAGAAAGAAGCCGAGCTGGGCATGATCATTGATATCCTGACTGTCCTCTTCGACGGACTTGATAAGATGTCCCATCTTGAGCATGGAACAGGCGATCTGCTGCCATAAGGCCGGAACTTCAAGGTCCCTGTTCTCGTAACCGTAAAAGACGTGCGGATATCTGCGCGACGAGGCCATAAGAAAAAGATGGCGCGGGTCCTGGCCCACGATCCGCCTGAACTCCGTGTCCCTCAGGACCGCCTCGATCTCTGACAGGGCATGCAGACATTGTCCATACAGAGCGGCGTTCGGAGACTGCAGTCGAGCGAGCCCTTCCAGCTGCCTTCTCACAAAGGGGAAGAGCCAGTCGAAAAAATACCGGTACACACGAGCGATGTACACCCCTGCCCGTTCCTTCTCGCTCTCCTGGAGTTCTGCGGCTCCGATGATGTCGAACCCGCGGTTGGACATGATCTTTGAGGCCTGTACAAGAGCTGTGGCATGATCTGTTGCAGGCAGAAGAAGAAAAGGCGTCATCTCGGTCCGGTCGAGGATAGAACCGAAGATCTCGTGGTGAAGTTCGCTGCCGGATCGTGTATCGTTCATCTTACCTGGTTTATTCTACAGCATCACCTGCCAAAATCTCCGATAGACCTGCCAGAAAAAGCTCCAACCGCCTCCGCATGGTATAATAAAAAGAGATAAAGGAGGCATAGATAAATGCCCATACTCGATAACTTATATAACACGCTTACCAGCAAGATCCAAGCAGCGAACAAAGATATAACCAGAGAGATAGTCGAAGATTGGGTGGGAAGTGCCGGTTCTGTTGACCGGCAGATAGCCTTCATGACCGGGGCACTGACTGCATTATACTGCGGCACGTATCCGCCTGACAAAATGGTTGTGGATATACTTCATTCTGATCATCTGGACAACTGAGGTCGTGAAGAGTGGCAAGTCCGTGATGAGTAATGAGTGATGGGGGTAAAACAAAGAGCATAAGGATATAACCAGGGAGATAGTTGACGATCGGGAGGGAGATGCCCCTCCTTCAGCGTACCGTCTATCAGGTAATTACGGCTTTTCAAAATAAGGACAATGTTGTGCACATCTGGGACTATTTGATACATATCGAACCATGAGAAAGCCAAGGGTCATAATATGTGATGACGAGCCGACCATTCTGGAAATCTTCCGGACGGTAATGGAAAAGTTGGGATACGAGGTCTTGACCGCTTCTACGCCGATGACCTGTGTTTTTTACCGTGAAGATGCCGATGAATGCCCGCAGCATAACCGGTGCACGGATATCCTCATAACGGACCAGAACATGCCTGATATGACCGGCCTTGAACTGCTTGAACTGCAGCACCAGAAAGGATGCAAGCTCACCGGCAAAAACAAGGCACTGATGACAGGCAATGCCGATCCGGAGCTGAAGGAACGGGCAGAGACTTTGGGCTGCAGGTTCCTGAGCAAGCCGATGAATATCTCGGAGATCACGTCATGGGTCAGGCAGTGTGAAAAACGGATCGACCTGTCAGAGCCCCTTGCCGCAGACCTGTACCTCCCGGCCCAAAAAAAGCTCGTCGCTGTCGAATCCTCCGGCTAATAAGGCAACACCGAGATTCACCCGCCAGTGGCAATTACAGCAGTCTGACCCTTTTTCCTACTGAACTTCACCTGCAGGCATTGCCTCCAATTTGCCGATAAGACCCTTCAAGGTCTGCTTCTCGATCTGCACGCCCTTTTCATCACCCATCTTTTCTACTTCCTTCTGGTACCGCCGCACTGCGGTCATGATCACAACAGCCTCACTATTGGTTAATTTCAGGTCCATGACTTTTCCTCCTCTGACAGGTATTTGCTTTCCTGATCTCATTTTATCAGTCAGGAGGGGACAGTCAAGTCAGACTGGAACTTTTTCAGCCTGCTTTGGGTCCGTCAGCAGGCGGATCTGGCAGGGTCATTGAGCATAAAGCGAGAACTGATCGCGGGGCCAGACTAACAGACCTTCAGCAGGGAATGGAACGAGGTATAGAGGAAATAAAGCGCAGTACCAATGAGAAGGATGCCGAAGAAAATATTGATCCGTCTGAGTGTTCTGGCGGAAATGAACTTTTTGGCCCAGTAAATGAACAGGGAAAGCCCAGAAAGGTAAGAGGCAAGGCCGAGGCTGCCTGCTGCGAGGAACGAGAGTGCTATCTCTGCATTGAAGTCCCTGATCAGACCCGCATCCTGAAAAATGCGGGCGCCGGAAAGCCACCAGAGCACCATCACCGGGTTTGTGGCAGAGAGCGTCAGCCCTGACAGAAACGCCCACCGTTTTCTCTTCAGATGTGCAGGAGGCTTCACCGTCTCATGGTCCTTGAGCCCGTGCAGAATACTGAGTACGCCGAGTACAGCGAGGATCAGTCCGCCTGCCAGCCAGAATATTGCCATGACCCTGTTATTTTCGAGAAACGGGGCGATGCCGAAGAAGGCGATGACCCCATAGGCAATATCGACAAAGAAGGCGCCGAGAACGACCATCAGAGAGGCCTTCAGGTTGCCGTTGATCGACCGCCGCAATACCTCGATCTGCACAGGTCCTGCAGGGACCGCTGCCAGGCAGCCCAGAATAAACGCTGCTATAAGAAAAAGTGTGTAGTGCATGGTTAAAATGTGACTATTATACCTGAGGGTCCGGGCAGGATTCTCTCTACAGACAGATAAAATGCCTGATCAGGGGACTATTGCGCGGGCTGAGCCCCTAATTGTCTCAGGTCAGCATCGCGCAGGCCTGCAAGCAGGCATTCTCCGTTTTCAGCAACCCGAAACTCACCAAAGCGGGCATTGGCATATTGCGCGGCCTGACCCTCCTGGAAGAAGAAGGCATTGGTCGCAAACCTGGGTTGATCTGCCCGGATGCGGTACCGGATCACAACCTCGTTTGCTGACAGGGGGGCTCCGGTATCAAACCTTTTAAAGGCAGCAACGTTTCTCTCGTCGAGTCTCAGCACGAGCCTGCCGTCAGACGGCATCAGCCCTCTGTTCATTCTGACGCCGAACGCGTCAGTAGCTGACTTGAAACGAAGGGCCATATAATCACCCTGCATCAATGAACGCGGGTCCACGGGAGCAAGTTCAAGCAGCACTGTCCTGCCGTTTTTCAGAAGCTGCTCCTTACTGTAGATAGAGTAATTTACACCAGCCAGCATGAGCAGCGCGGCAATGATAACAATGGCCTTACGCATGGTGCTCGCCCTTCCTCATGCTGTCAGTCCATACGCTGTTGATTACAAACCTTGTAACAAGCAGCACCATTCCTGTTGCAGCAAGAGAGGCTGATTTTATCAGGAGCGTTGCCTGCAGTTGATAGTAATAGTGGGAAAGGTAGGCAATGAGTGCAAAAATACCGAGCCCGGTCAGCACGCTGTTGCCATTTGCAAAGCCGAGCAGGACAATGACAAGGCCAACGATGATGCCCGGGGCCTTGAATGATGCACCTGCTATTACTACTGCAGCGACCAGCGCGACCTGCACTAGCCGGTCATCCAGCCCGATCCCCTCGCGGTTGAACAGACGCAGCACGACGAAAAGAAAGACCGCGCTGTTCAGGATGATGCCTGCCCAGTGGAAGAACCTGCCAACCGCAGGACTGATATTTGCCATGCCGCCCAGCCAGATGTAAGTATGCATGAGCAAAGCCCCGTTCATATACATCGCTGCAAGAACAAGGCCGTACCCGACCGCACGGACCAGCTGACCCCGGTCTGCCCACGTGAGTTCATTAAGCCAAACAACTGCAAGTCCCGCGGTCAGGATTGCTGGTGCGATATACGGCACGCCAAGCGACGACAGGGCAAAGCAAAGACTGACTGCAGCAGCGAAAGCGCAAACAACACGGTGGATCGCATTCATGATGACCGCTGCAAGGAAGGACTCAAAGACCATCACGGAGAGATAACGAACGCCGTTTCCCAACCTGAATATATCCATCAGCCCGTAGATGAACAGCGCCTGTCCGGCAAAGCTCATCGCAAGTCCGAACTGGACGGCAAAATCCTTGCCCTGTGCAGCACGGAACAGGAATGCAGCGCCTGTGCAAAGACCCGCCCCAACGAACAGGGAGGCTGTGCTGCTCCTGAATACAAATTGCAAAGACATGCCGACAAAACCGAGCAGGAAAAGCGCACCGATCCACCCGGCAAAACCGAGCATGACGCGCACGAACCATGGCGATTGTTGCTCCGTCCGTCGAGGCGGCTTTTCCCCAATGACAAGGCCCGCTGCTGCAAGCCTTGCCCAGAGCTTCTCAACGGAAGGGGTCAGCATTACAATTCCTCCTGCGCAATATTCTTCAGCCAAAACCCGCCAGCCGCTGAAAGACCTATGACCGCGAGTCCGATAAGCAGAAATGCTCCACCGCCATTGCCACTGCTGATCATCGCCCTGCTCAGGATCGATGCAATAACAATGACAACACTGAGAACACCTCCGGCAAGCTGAAACAGGTCGAAGATGAGATACCGGTAAGAGGCATAGAGTGCGCCAAGCCAGAGGGGATAGACAATGAATGCCGGATTGAATCCCGGCTTATGATCAAAGATCGCCATCATCACAAGTGCGGTGATCAGGCCACAGCCCGCGAAACCGAGCAGACGGGTGGCCCATCGTTCGCGCAGCCAGACAGCATAATGAGCAAGGAACTCCCACGCTGCCAGTGCCAGGAAATTGATCGCGAACAGCATCCAGAGATGTTCTTCAGTGCCAAAGAGCAGACCGAACAGACCGGGAAATGCGCGGAAATAGAACGTGGTCGCAACGTTGACAAGAACGATCAGCATTACCCAGAGAGCAGGCAGCCGCCCGACGATCGTCCAGGGAAGAATGACAATAGCCCAGGTGATGAAGAGTTCAAAGGTGTCGGCGCCTGTCTGGTAGGTCTGGCCAAACAGGGCAAGAAGTGCTCCGGTAAGAAGCGAGACTGCAAAGAGTGACGCCTTGCCAGCTGGTCCATCTGCACTGGACCAGATAAAAGCCCCAACAGCAGCCGCAATAAGCAGTTCGATCAGTCCGAATCTGGCGAAGTTGCCTATTTCCTTCCAGTTATATGCAAAAAAGAAGATAGCCCCTGTTGCGAGCAGCACCGTCCCGCTCCAGAGAAGCAGCCGATCCATGAAACTGCGCCAGTCAGCCTTGTCCGGAAGTGCGCCAGAAACGCGCATCGCATCCTCAGCATGTTCTGCGGCGATCTGCTTTTGCTCAACCCATTGAAGAATAGAATTGCGGGAATTGTTCATTGTCCCCCCTTCTTGCTGTCCCCTGCTCATCTGCTCTGTACGCAGAGCATTATGTGCTGCCCGACCATTTCTTTTTTGTGATTATAGTGGCAATACAGAACGTGGTCAAGAATAATCTGTCCGGCCAATTTGTCCGGCGATGATTATCCTTCGAAATATCGCTGGACAGGTCTCTTGCGGCCAGCAGTCTGCTGATAGACCTCCTCAGAATAACCGAGTGCGATCACTGCATGGACAGCCTCCTCAGGCGGTATGCCGAGGTGTCGCTGAATTGAAGGGTCCTTCTTCATCGCAGCAACGGCAAACCCGATGAGGCAGGAGCTGAGTCCCATGCTGTGGGCAGCGAGCAGGATATTCTGCGTTGCCAGCAGGGCGTCCTCAGCAGGACAGCTGGCCCCGGGCCGGGAGCCGACAACGATCGCAGCAGTCGCCCCGTGAAAGAGCCGGTCCTTGCCTGCAGTCTGCCATTCCTCAAGCGCATCACTGATCTTTTGGTAATAGCCGCGAAAATAGGCATCAAGCTCGCCCTTGCCTATCAGCTTCAGGAAGAGACGGAGCAGGGTCTTCTCTGCAGTCGCGTTCAATCTCCCGAAATAACCTGCAACCTGTCCTGCAAGTGACATGACCGCCTGCCGTGTCGGCAGGATGGTGAAGGTCCAGGTCTGGCTGTTCGTGCCTGACGGGGCAGTGATGCCGATCTTTACAAGGTCTTCGAGGATCGAACGGTTAACCGGCTTTTCGCTGAAGCAGCGGCAGGAACGGCGCGAGGCCATGAGCCGGACCAATCCGGCTGTATCGTATTTTCCGGGTCCAAGCCACTCTGTATCAGCATTGAAGGTCTTGTACTGCGACATCTCTGCATCGATCGCCATGACCCGGATCGCGCTTGCCGGGCAGACCGCTTCGCAATGTCCGCAGGCGATGCAGGCCTCTCCGCTGAAAGCCGCTTTTCCGCCAGCAAGCGAGATGGTGCCAGAGGGACATACGCTGACACAGGCTCCGCAGCCACTGCAGAGCCCGGCATCTATTTCTATCCTGTTTTCCTGCATTGGTATCGGGTGAACGTGCAGACTGCTGGTCGCCGCAGGCCGCTCCTATTTCCTGAAATATCCTACGGACTGCGCCAGGACGATCTTCTGGTCAGGCCGCAGGTTCATGGCCTTCGCCAGCGTCGACCGGTCAATAGACCCGCGCACAATGGTAGCCAGGCGTTCTGAGGCACAATACAGGTACACGTTCTGGCTGATAAAGCCGGCATCTGCAGCAGCATAGAATTCCTTCTCATCTTTGGGAGAAACCCCCATTTTTGCGTGATCGGCCACGTACACAAGATTTATTGCTGCGTCTTTCACGTAATCCTGCCTGCCGGTCAAAGCACGGATGTCATCCGGATAGATCAACTTCAGGGCATGACTCCCCGGCTCATACAGATAGAGACCATCATCAGCAGCAACATAGATATCGATCTCCTGGTGGTCCACTGCAGAGGGAGCGGTACGTCTTCCTGACCCAGGACGGTTAATCCCAAAGGCAGCCCAGAGCAGATTCGAAAGCGTCTGTTCGGAAAGCTTTTCCGGGCCGAATGAGCGAGACGAGCTTCTGTCTTTCAGTACCTGCATAAGTGGTCTGCCGCCCGTGGTCTGCGGTTTTGGCAGCAGGACAAGCTTGATCTCCTCGGCAGAAAGCGGTCCGTCATATATGAGGGGACTAACGAGCAGCAGGCAAGCAAGAAATAAGAACGCCCTCTTCATCACCTGCCGCCTTTCTTCTTCATTACCGCTTCAGCAAGTTTCTTCTCTACCACACAATAGATGCCGCCTTCCTTCATTCCCGGCTCAAAGCAGCCGTTGCAGGAGATGCAGCGTGCAGGAGAGCAGTCACCCTGTTCCCAGCGTCTGATCAGGTGCGGCTCCCTGATAAAGGGCCTGGCCATCGAGATGTAATCGATGCCGTCTTCGTTCAGGGCCTTCTGTATGACATCAAGCGACCGGAAACCGCCGACCGCCATGACCGGGCACTGCACTGCCTTTTTGATCTCTCTGGCAAAAGACAGGTTGTACGCCTCCTGACCAGGCCGTTTGATACCGGTCCGGACCGGATTATTTTCGCCCGAGGCTGAGGTGCCGCCGCTCACTTCTATGGCATCTATCTTTTCTTTGTCCAGCAGCCTGGCAGCATGAACTGCATCGCCCAGATCGAGGCCGCCCTCAAGATTATCAGAACCGTTCAGTTTGACCATCACAGGAAAATTACTGCCAACCGCAGAACGGACCTGGCGGTACACTTCAAGGAGAAAACGGCACCGGTTCTCCGGAGAGCCGCCATAGCCGTCAGTCCTATGATTGATATGCGGTGACAGGAACTGATTGATGAGATACCCGTGGGCCGCATGGAGTTGGACAGCATCGAAACCCCACGCCTTTGCGCGCTGGGCAGCATCTGAGAACGCTGCAACGATCTCATCGATGTCTTTCCTGGTCATTGCTTCGGTTTCTTCAGGGAACTGCTCGACCTTGATCGCAGAAGGCGCAAGAGGCCGCCTGCCTGCTGTTGCCGTATCTGTCTGGCCGCCTGCATGGACAAGCTGGATGCATATCCTGCCGCCCTCGTCATGGACAGCCCGGGTAAGTGCCTGCATGTCAGGTCCGAAATCGTCCGTATGGATACCCATCTTGCCCGCAAGCTGTTTACCGTCAGGCCTCACAAAGGTATAACCCGAAATGATCAGGCCGACGCCGCCTGCAGCAAAATCGCGGTATAAGGCAATGAGCTTCGGCGTAGGACGTCCGTCATTTTCGCACATGCCTTCCCAGGTCGCGGACCGGACAGACCTGTTCGCGATGGTCAACCCATTGATCGTTGTTCTCTCAAAGAGATCTTTCATAGTGCATCCTCAGGATATAGTATTTTATTTGCAGCCCGCTATCACGATATCTGCCGGTCTGCACAGAGAAAATGAAAAAGGGCTGCCATGGCAACCCTTTTTCATTTTCGCAGAGCGACACTTCTGCTATTTGCTTTCCAGCTTCTCTTTCTCCTCTGCTACGCCTTCTGCCACCCCTTTTTTGAAGTTCCTGATGGCCTCACCAAGGCTCTTCCCTGCGGCAGGCAGTTTGCTCGGGCCGAAAAAGACAAGCGCTATCACCAACACCACCATCATTTCAGGCAATCCAAGTCCGAACATGTTTCCTCCTTATGTAACGGCTGAATCTGTAATTCCTAAATTAAAACAGACAGTCGCAAGAAAGCAAACGTCTGTCAGACGCCATCTTCGATCGGGTCATGGACCTCAATCTGAGGGCCTGCTGCCGGAGCTTCCCCGGATGCAGCCTCTCCGCCTGTTGGCCGCCGCTTGCCCCTGCGCGGCCTGCGCTTCCTGCGCCGCTTCTGCTCCTGCGGCTCAGCAGGAGCAGCCTCTGCATGCTCACCGGTCTCTTCCGCCGGTTCTTCGGCGGCCTGGGCAGGCTCCGCTGCCTTTGCCTGTTTATGGTGCATCTGTTTCTGATGCGCCTGCTTCTGCTGTTGCGGTTTCTGCTGCTCATGTTTATGTTCCGGCCGGACATGCTCTTTCGCTGGTTCAGGTCTGTCAGTTTCTATCTTGTACTGGCCTGTCAGGAGCTTCGGATCAGCGATCAGGGTTATGGCAATGCCGAATTCCTTTTCCGTGGCAGCAATATCAGTCCGCCAGGTATTGACCATATAGTTCATGCTCTCGACCGGAAGGCGGCAGGTGATCGCTTTGGTGCCTTCCTTTGTTGCCTGCACATGCATCTCACGGAGTGCTGCAACCGCAGCCATCTCATCGCTCTTGACAACGCCGGTGCCTCCGCAGAGCTCGCATTTATGGTGGCTCGACTCCTGGTATGCAGGCCGCATGCGCTCCCGCGTCATCTCGACGATGCCGAACTTCGAAATGGGGGTCGTCTCAAAATGTGCCTTGTCCGGGCTCATCGCATCCTTCAGACGCTGCTCGACCTCCCGCCTGTTCTTCGAAGATTCCATATCGATGAAATCGATTACGACAAGGCCTCCCAGGTCGCGGAACCTGAGCTGCCGGGCTATCTCATCTGCCGCCTCGAGATTGGTCTTGAGCGCTGTTGCCTCGATATGCTCTTCCTTGCGCGACCTGCCCGAGTTGACATCAATCGCGGTCAGCGCCTCGGTCTTGTCGATGACAATGTATCCGCGGGACGGAAGGTACACAAAGCGCTCATGGATCTTGGCGATCTGGCCCTCGATGTTATGACAAGCAAAGATCGGCTTCTTGTCCTTGTACTGCTTGATGTTTATCTTGCGCCAGGGCACGGTCTTGCGCAGGAATTCCTTGGTGTTCTTGAAGGCAGCCGGGTCATCGATCAGGACCTCGTCGACATCCGAAGTGAGATAGTCCCTGACGGTCTTGACCGCAAAATCCTGCTCCTTATAGATGAGCGCCGGAGCATGCACCTTCTTTGATTCTGCCTGGATCTTTGCCCAGAGCTTGGTCAGGTACTTCAGGTCATTATCAAGGTCCTCTTCGGTCTTGTCGCTGCCTGCGGTACGCAGGATGAACCCCATCTTCTTCGGCAGCTTCAGGGAATTGAATATCTCCTTCAGCCTGCCCCGGTCCTCACGGTCTTCGATCTTCCGCGACACACCCACCTTTTCCTGACCCGGCATCATCACAATGTACCTGCCCGGGATCGAGAGATAGGTGGTCAGGCTCGCGCCTTTGTTGTCGCGCTCGTCCTTCTCCACCTGGACGATCAGTTCATGGCCCTTGGATATGACATCCTGCATCCTCGGCTTCTTGTTGCCTTCGGCTGCGTGCTGATAAAATTCCGGCTTGATCTCACGAAGCTGAAGAAAACCGTGCTTCTTCTGGCCGAAATCGACAAATGCCGCCTGCAGCCCCGGCTCTACCCGCACCACCTTCGCCTTATAGATATTCCCCTTGAGATGCTCCTTGCCTGCGGTCTCGACATAAAAGTCGATCAGGTTGTCCCCTTCCACAATTGCCACGCGCTTCTCCTCGGAATGCGCAGCGTTAATCAGTATCTTCTTTTTCACCTTCACCTCGTATTTCAGTATTCTTCCTGCCCGGCTCTTCCGCATCCCCTTCAGGGTCCCGGTGAACCAGCAGTATTGACTCTCTCAGCGGCATGTCAGGATATTGAACAGTCGCCTCAATGATCTCTTCAAGAGGATAGTCATGAAAATGGGTATCATGAAACACGATCCTCAAAAAACGGCGTTTCAGGAGAAAACAGCGCTTCGGCCTGTTGTCCCGTGAAACCAACGGGATTATAACATGCTCAGGGTCTTCTTCAAGACCATATTTTCGTATGAGCTCCTGTAACTGCTCCATGATCGCGGTCCCTCATTGCCATTGTATCAAATATGGGAGAGAACGCCAAAAAGCTATACGATAGTATACACAACATCGGGTCGTTTCATTCATCTACATGTCCTTATCGGCAGCAGCACTGCCTGAACGCACCTTGACAGGCAGTCCGGTTGACTTTCATAAGAAACGGCATTTAGACTGTAACCCTATGAAAAAAGACCTTATTGCCGTGTTAGCCAGAGCACTTGAGACGCTCGGTGTTGCACCCCTGCCGGCCATCGAGATAGAGACGCCGCGGGAAGAATCCTTCGGCGATCTTTCGACGCCGCTTGCCATGGGACTCAGCCGGGTATTGAAAAAAGCACCAAAAAAAATAGCGGAAGATATCGTCAGCGCTATCACTGACCGGTCCCAATTTGAGAAGATCGAGATCGCAGGCCCCGGGTTCATCAACTTCACCTTTACGCGCGAGTACCGCGCTGCGCGCTTCAGGCAGCTGCTCAGGGCAGAGAAATCTTTTCTGCGTGAAGATGTGGGACAGGGCCGCAGCGTGCTGATCGAATATGTGAGTGCCAATCCGACCGGGCCGCTGCATATCGGCCATGCCAGGGGAGCAGCAGTCGGCAATGCGCTCTGCAATCTGCTCGAGGAATCCGGCTATCGCGTAGACCGCGAGTATTATATCAATGATGCAGGCAGGCAGGTGAAGCTCCTCGGCCAGTCCGTGCATGCCAAGTATCAGCAGCTTTTGGGCCTGGACGTTCCCTTCCCTGAGGACGGGTACCGGGGTCAGTACATAGATGATGAGGCTGCTGCACTCCAGACAGAGAGGGGCGAGGCCTACAAAGGCAAGGACTTTGAGACCTGCGGGGATGCGATAACCCAATGGACCTATAAACGTATGCTTGAGCTGATCAGACGGGACCTCAGCCGTTTCGGCATCAGGGATTTTGATACCTGGATCAGCGAAAAGGAGATCTTCGAAAAGGGTGAGGTGCAGCAGTCGATCGAGTATCTTCAGCAGAAGGGCTTCCTGTATGAAAGCGGCCATGCGCTCTGGTTCCGGTCCACGGATTTCCGCGATGACAAGGACCGGGTCGTGATAAAGAGCGATGGACAGCACACCTATTTTGCGTCTGACATTGCGTACCACAAGCACAAGCTCGATCGGAATTTTGACATCATCATAGATGTATGGGGTGCTGACCATCACGGGTATATCCCAAGGATCGAGTCCGTAATGCAGGCTTTTGGATACGATGTGAGCCGCTTCAAGGTGATCCTCGTACAGATGGTGAACCTGCTGAAGCACGGAGAACCCTTCCAGATGTCGAAACGGGCAGGCACCTTTGTCACGCTGAGCGACATCCTGGACCTTGTCGGACCGGACACGACCAAGTTCATCTTCCTGACGAGAAAGGCGGACAGCCACCTGGATTTCGACCTTGATGTCGTGACCGCAACCACTGCGGAAAATCCGGTCTTTTATGTCCAGTATGCCAATGCCAGGATCAACAGTATCATTGCCAATGCCGCGGAAAAGGACATCAGCGCGGACAATGCAGACCTGTCCCTGCTCACCGAACCGGCAGAGATCGGTCTTATCAGGAAACTCCTGACCTACCCCATGGTCCTCGAAGGTGCAGCGCGCGCATTTGAGCCGCACCGGATAACGTTCTATCTCCAGGAACTGGCAGGCCTGTTCCATACCTATTACCATAACCACCGGGTTGTCGGCGATGACCCCGCTCTGACCGCGGCCCGTCTTGCCCTCTGCAGCGGCATCAGGATCGTCATAGGCGATGCTCTCACCATCCTCGGCGTCACCGCCCCGGAAAAGATGTAAGAAGGGGCGATATCTGCGCAAGTTGACAGAGCGCTGGATATCCTGTTTTAATATTCCACGATGCTGAAAAAATCCGACAAGATCTGGATGGATGGAAAATTTGTTGACTGGGACAAGGCACAGGTCCATGTCCTCACGCACACGCTCCATTACGGCCTCGGCATGTTCGAAGGCATCCGCTGCTACAGGACAGAAAAAGGCTCTGCCATCTTCAGACTGGACGAGCATGTGGACCGTCTCTTCGCATCCGCCCATATCTACAATATCGAGATACCCTATACAAAAAAAGAGATCAGGGATGCGATCATCAAGACGGTCACGGTCAATAAATTGCGGGAATGCTACATCAGGCCGCTCGTGTACATAGGATACGGGGCCATGGGGCTCTATCCCAAGGGAAATCCTATCTGCGTTGCCATAGCGGCCTGGCCGTGGGGCGCATACCTCGGTGATGAAGGCATCGACAGGGGCATCAGGATCCAGGTCTCGTCCTTCACGCGCCATCACGTGAACTCCTCCATGTCGCGGGCAAAGGTATGCGGCTCTTACGTAAATTCCCAGATCGCAAAGAAAGAGGCGATTGCCGGCGGGTTCGACGAGGCACTGCTCCTTGACCCTGAAGGGTACGTCTCTGAAGGAAGCGGCGAAAATATCTTTATCGTCCGCAACGGACAGATCAAGACCACGCCCCTTACCACTATCCTCGAAGGCATCACGCGGGACAGCATCATCAGGATCGCCCGGGACAATAAGATCCCGGTGATCGAAGAGCGCTTCACCCGGGATGAGATATATATTTCTGATGAGGCGTTCTTTACCGGCACTGCTGCTGAAGTGACGCCGATCAGGGAGATCGACAACAGGAAGATCGGCATTGGCAGCCGGGGAAAGATAACAAAGAAACTGCAGACCATATTCTTCGATGTCGTAAAAGGCAAGAACAGGAAATACGCTTCCTGGCTCACCCGCATTTAAAAAAATCAGCAGCTGCTCAGGTTGTTTAGCCTGTAGCCTTTTAGACTTCCACCAGAACCTACAGACTATTCACCTAAACTGCTTTACGCGGCTAACAAAAAAAGCCCCCTGAAAACAGGGGGCTTTTTTTGTTTTTGCAAATCAGCTTATTTCTTGTGGCACTTTCCGCAGTTAGCTGCGTCGCTGGTCTTGAATGCCTTGGTGCCGTTATGGCACTCGCCGCAATTCTTGCCTGCGTTCATGTCAGCCATCGTGAACGTTCCACCCTTCTTCATCGGGAAGATCTTGGTGTGGCAGTCATTGCACTTGAGACCCTTGTCTGCATGAGTCTTGCCATCAAACACGACCTTGCCTGCGCTGCCGCCTGCGAACTCAACGTTCTTTCCCGGAGGAACTGCAAGCGCGCTGCCCACAAATGCCACGATAACGAGCAGAACAACAAATAATACTGTCTTCTTCATATCTTCACCCCCTTTCTTTCTGTAAATTTTATTCCCTGAATAATCAAGGAGCACGAACATTATACAAAAAATACCGAGCGCATTATAGCAAAACAGGGGGAATTTCAGCAAAACAGATATCCGCTCGCATATCCCCTTTTTCCCGCCCCTGGTATGGGGTCTCGGAAGTATATCTCAGGGGTCATCCTCCCTGTCAAGCAGAAAGGAGGCGGTTTGCTTTATCGCTTCCTAACATGGTAATATTTCTGAAAACTTCCAGGAGAAATGCATGGCTGACAAGATCAAATCCGGATTAACCTTTGACGATGTCCTGTTGCTTCCTGCCAAGTCGGAAGTAATGCCCAGGGACGTAAATATTCATACCCACCTGACCCGGAAGATCAGGCTGAATGTCCCCCTTCTCACCTCTGCAATGGACACGGTAACCGAAGCATCCATGGCTATCGCTATTGCCCGTGAGGGCGGTATCGGCATAGTGCACAGGGCCATGGCTCCTGACCGGCAGGCCTTTGAGATCGATAAGGTGAAAAAGTCTGAAAGCGGCATGATCATTGACCCCATCACGGTCTCTCCGGACTCACCGGTTTCCGAGGCCACAGGCCTGATGGAGCGGTACAAGATATCAGGCGTACCCGTTACCGTGAACGGCAAACTGGTCGGCATTCTCACGAACAGGGACCTCAGATTCGAGAAACATTTCAGCAAGAAGGTATCTGAGATCATGACCAGAGACAGGCTCGTCACGGCAGGGGTTGGCACGACCCTCGATGAGGCAAAGAACCTTCTCAACAAGTATAAGATCGAAAAATTGCCGATCGTGGACAAGGACTATAAACTTAAGGGTCTCATCACGATCAAGGACATCGAGAAGAGAAAGAAATATCCGAATTCCTGCAAGGACAAAATGGGCAGGCTTATGGTCGGTGCGGCCATAGGCACAGGCCAGGACACCATGAAACGGGCTGAGTTACTGGTCGCTGCAGGCGTTGACGTTCTCGTCATAGATACGGCTCATGGCCATTCCAGTGCGGTCATGACCACGCTGAAGGCGATCAAGAAAAAATATGACATCGAGGTCATTGCCGGCAATGTTGCTACCGCAGAAGGCACGCTGGACCTTATCAAGGCAGGTGCAGATGCGGTAAAGATCGGTATCGGCCCGGGCTCGATCTGCACCACCCGTATCGTGGCAGGTGCCGGTGTTCCGCAGCTTACTGCCATCATGGACTGCTACGCGGTGGCAAACAGACACAAGATCCCGATCATCGCCGACGGCGGCATTAAATATTCAGGCGACATTGCAAAGGCGCTGGCAGCAGGAGCGAGTTCGGTCATGATCGGCAGCCTGTTCGCCGGAACTGACGAATCGCCTGGTGAGATCGTCCTCTTTCAGGGCAGAAGCTACAAGGTGTACCGCGGCATGGGTTCGATCGGTGCAATGACCCAGGGTGCGAAAGACCGGTACCAGCAGGAAGGTGTCGAGGCGCAGAAACTTGTTCCTGAAGGCGTTGAAGGCAGAGTGCCTCATAAGGGGACCCTGGCCCAGACCGCTCATCAGCTTCTGGGCGGCCTTCGTTCCGGCATGGGGTACTGCGGCGCGAAGAATCTTGCCGATTTCCGCAGGAAGGCCCGCTTTGTCCAGATCACCAATGCAGGACTCAGGGAAAGCCACGTGCATGACGTCATAATTACCAAGGAGGCTCCCAATTATCGGCCGGAGTGGTAAATCCTCACCATCGCCGCAGGGAGACAGATGAACAGCCATGCATGAAGAAAAGATATTAGTCCTTGATTTCGGCTCACAGTATACTCAGCTCATTGCGCGCAGGATCCGCGACGGCAAGGTGTATTCCGAGATATTCCCGTTCAACACCCCCATGGAAAAGATCAGGGCCTTTAACCCCAAGGGTATTATCCTGTCAGGCGGACCTTCGAGCGTGTATGATGAGGGCGCTCCTGCTCCTGACCTGGAAGTGTTCAGGCTCGGCATTCCTGTCCTCGGCATCTGCTACGGCATGCAGGTGATGGCGCATTATCTCGGCGGAAAGGTCGCCCGCTCAACAAAGAGGGAATACGGCCATGCTGAACTGGCGATCGACAGCGATAAGGACTTCCTCTGGGGGATCTCGCAGCAGTCCAAGGTCTGGATGAGCCATGGCGACAAGATAGAGCAGCTGCCTGAAGGTTTCTCGGTCATCGGTCATACGGCCAATTCACCCGTTGCAGCCATGGCAGACGTCAACAGGCATTTTTATGCGGTACAGTTCCACCCCGAGGTGGTCCATACCGAGGAAGGAACGCGCATACTCCAGAACTTCGTACATACGATCTGCGGCTGCAGACCAACATGGGAGATGGCATCCTTTATCGAATGGTCCGTGGCAGACATACGGAAAAGGACTGAGGGCAAGAAGATCGTCTGTGCATTGAGCGGCGGTGTGGACTCATCGGTCGTTGCGCTCCTGCTTCACAAGGCGGTCGGCGACAGCCTCACCTGCATCTTTGTTGATAATGGTCTTCTCCGCAAGGGAGAGGCTGAAAAAGTGAAAAAGACCTTTGAGGGTCACTTCCATATCAGGCTCATCTATATCGATGCACGGTCGCGGTTCCTCGAAAAACTGAGCGGTATTACCGATCCGGAGAAGAAGAGAAAGATCATCGGCAACGAGTTCATCGCCCTCTTCGAAGAAGAGGCAAAGAAGATAGCGGATGCAGAATTTCTTGCGCAGGGCACGCTCTATCCGGATGTGATCGAGAGCGTATCCTTCAAGGGACCCTCTGCAGTGATCAAGAGCCACCATAATGTCGGCGGCCTGCCCGAAGTGATGAAGCTGAAGCTCGTTGAACCCCTCAGGGAACTCTTCAAGGATGAGGCCCGCCTGCTCGGCGAAGAACTCGGCCTGCCTGAGGAGATCTGCTGGCGCCACCCTTTCCCCGGTCCGGGGCTGGCAATACGCTGCATCGGCGATATTACCGCAGAGAAACTGCATATACTGCGGGAGGCTGATGCAATCGTGCTCGATGAGATCAAGGCCGCAGGCCTGTACCGCGAGATATGGCAGGCCTTTGCCGTGATACTGCCGATAAAGAGCGTCGGGGTCATGGGAGATGAGCGCACCTATGACAACGTGGTCGCGGTGCGGGCAGTCACCAGTGTGGACGGCATGACCGCAGACTGGGCCAAGATCCCCTATGACGTGATGGGAAGGATCTCGAACCGCATCATCAATGAAGTGAAGGGCGTCAACCGGGTAGTTCTTGACGTCACCTCAAAACCACCGGGCACGATAGAGTGGGAGTAAAGACCGTGATTAGTAATGCGTAATTCGTAAACAGTATTTTTTCGAATCACAAATTACGGATCACGAATTACGGATTACTATGGAAATCAAAGCTTACCTGAAAGATAAACAGACGCTGGTTGACGCATTCTTCCGCGAATACTACAGCAGTCGGCATCAGCCCCCTGTTCTGCAGGAGGCGATGCTCTATTCCCTTTTTGCGGGCGGCAAGCGGGTACGGCCAATTCTCGCACTCGCTGCGTATGAGACCTGCGGCGGAGCTCCCCGGGACATAGTTCCGTATGCAGCTGCCCTTGAACTGATCCATACCTATTCCCTGATCCATGATGACCTTCCGGCCATGGACAATGATGACCTGCGCAGGGGCAAGCCCACAAACCACAAGGTCTACGGCGAGGCAATCGCGATCCTTGCAGGAGACGCGCTCCTTACCGAGGCCTTCTGTATCCTCTCGAACCCTTCCCTGTCGTCAAAGGTCCCTGTGGCTTACCTGATGGCAGCGCTCAGGGAGATCGCCCTGGCCTCCGGACTTGACGGTATGGTTGCAGGACAGGTCCAGGATATGCTCTCCGAGAATGCAGAACCTGATGCAGATACGCTTCAGTTCATTCATTCGCACAAGACCGGAGCACTGCTTCGGGCATCTGTCCGTATCGGCCCGCTCCTTGCGGGGAGCAGCCAGCCGGTGCTTGATGCCCTGACAGCATACGGAACCAGCATCGGCCTTGCGTTCCAGGTGATCGATGATATACTTGACATAGAGGGTGATACCGAGGAGATGGGCAAGACCGCCGGCTCTGATGAAAAGATAAACAAGATGACCTACCCGCGTTTTTACGGGATACAGAAGTCAAAGGATATCGCCCAAACCCTTCTTGCGGACGCAAAGGACGCGCTCTCGGGCTTTGGATCTGAGGCTGAGCCGCTGCGAGGGATCGCAGACTATCTCCTCACAAGGAGGGCATGATGATCCTCGAAAGGATAGCATCGCCGGAAGACCTCAAAACGCTCAGCCATGAAGAGCTGGGAACACTTGCCGAGGAGCTCAGGACACGGATCATCGAGACGGTCGCGGTAACAGGCGGTCATCTGGCATCAAACCTCGGCATCATCGAATTGACCATTGCGCTGCATCATGTCTTCCCTTCTCCGGCAGACAGGATAGTTTGGGATGTGGGTCATCAGTCCTACGCCCATAAGATCCTGACCGGAAGAAGAGAGCAGTTCGCAACGCTCAGGACCGAAAAGGGCATTTCCGGTTTTCCCAAAATAGCAGAAAGCCCTTATGACGCCTTTGGCACCGGCCACAGCTCGACCTCCATATCCGCTGCGCTCGGACTGCTGGAGGCGCGCGACAGGAACAACGAGCATTACAAGGTCATAGCGGTCATAGGCGATGGAGCGCTCTCCGGAGGCCTTGCCTTCGAAGGCTTGAACAATGCCGGCCACGGCAAGAAGGACCTCATCGTCATTCTCAATGACAATGAGATGTCCATATCGCCCAATGTCGGGGCCCTCTCCGCATATATGAACAGGATCCTTACTGACGAGCGGTACCGCAAATTCAAGAAAGAGACGAAATCCTTTCTTGAAGGTATACCTAAGCTCGGCGGGTCTGTGGCAAAAATAGCGCAGAAGGCAGAGGAGACCCTGAAAGGCATGATCCTTCCGGGCATACTCTTCGAAGAGATGGGGTTTGACTACATCGGGCCCATTGACGGCCACAACACGGACCTCCTGATCGAAACGCTGAACAGGATCAAGTCCTCCACATTACCCACCCTTGTCCATGTAATAACCAAGAAAGGCAAGGGATACGAATTCTCTGAAAAAGACCCCTGTGTCTTTCACGGCATCGGACCCTTTGAGGTTGAGACCGGCTCGCCGCTCAGCTCAGGGTCTGTTACGTACAGCGCTGCATTCGGCGCTGCAGTTACAGAACTGGCAGAGAAGGACAGCAGGGTGATCGCCATCTCCGCTGCCATGAAAGAGGGTACCGGGCTCGACTGTTTTGCAGAGCGTTTCCCTGACCGCTTTTACGATGTCGGCATTGCTGAGCAGCACGCGGTCACGTTTGCCGCCGGTCTTGCTGCCGGAGGACTCAGGCCGGTCGTTGCAATCTATTCCACGTTCCTGCAGCGTGCGTACGATCAGATAATCCATGATGTCTGCCTCCAGAACCTGCCGGTGGTCTTTGCCATAGACCGTGCCGGCCTCGTCGGGGAGGACGGACCCACACACCATGGTGTTTTCGACATATCTTTCCTGAGGCATATACCGAACCTCACCTGCCTTGCACCGAAGAATTCCGAAGAACTGAGGCTGATGCTGGCCTGGGCCGTGAACCACGCTGGACCCGTCGCTATCCGCTATCCCCGCGGCAGAGCGCCACAGTCCGGCATTCCTGCTGCGCCCCTTTCCCCAGGAAACGCAGAACTGCTCCGTGAAGGCACTGACCTGATGATCATGGCGATCGGCAACCCTGCAATCGCTGCGCTCAAGGCAGCAGAACGCCTTGAGGCAGCGGGCATTCATGCAGCCGTGATCAATGCCCGCTTCATCAAGCCCCTTGATCGCGATATCATTCTGTCCATGGGTTCACGCATACCCAGAATCCTTACGGTCGAAGAAAACGCCCTGCAGGGAGGTTTCGGCAGTGCTGTCCTGGAATTCCTGAACGAGACAAAGATGTCTCGCGTCGCAGTGAAGAGGATCGGCATACCTGATTCCTTTATTGAGCAGGGCAGCATGAACAGCCTGAGAGCTGCCTGCGGCATTGACGAGGAAGGCATTTATCAGGCAGCCCTCGCCTTCATGAAAGAACCGCTGCAGAGCAGATGACACTGCCCTTCCCTGACTAATATTTCCGCATAAATATCCTTTTTTTTCTTTATAATAGTTCAGACAGGCTCCGGCATATGCGTTTGAACCTGTGCGAACTGTATGAAAGAAAAAGAGAGATTGGACAAGATCATGGTCGACCGGGAGCTCGTCAAGAGCAGGGACCGGGCAAAGGCGCTCATCATGGCCGGTAATGTTCTTGTAGACGGCAGGCAGGAGACCAAGGCAGGCACGCTCATTGATATCAACGCAGTCGTTGCACTCAGGGAAGATGACATCCCCTTCGTGAGCAGAGGCGGCGTCAAACTCGAAGGCGCACTGTTATTTTTCAGAATCGACCCTGCAGGCAAAATCGTGATGGATATCGGCAGCTCAACCGGCGGCTTTACTGACTGCGTACTAAAGAGAGGGGCGGCCAGGGTCTATGCCATTGATGTCGGATATGGCCAGCTTGACTGGTCGCTCCGGAACGACCCGCGCGTCATACTGCACGAAAAGACAAACATCAGGCATCTTGAACCTGACCGCATTCCCGAACCGATCGACCTTGTCGTAATCGACGTCTCCTTCATTTCGCTCACCCAGGTCCTGCCGAGAGTGCTCGATTTTCTGGCGGCTGAGGGAGATGTCCTCGCCCTGATCAAGCCCCAGTTCGAGGTTGGCAAGGGCATGGTCGAAAAAGGAGGCGTGATCAGGGATGAGCTGAAAAGGCGTTCTGCCGTGCAGAAGGTCGCTGAATTTACTGAGACTGCCGGATTCGTGGTCATGGGAGATTATGAATCGCCGCTTCCCGGGCAGAAGGGCAACATCGAATATTTCATTCACCTAAGGAGAAAGAATCATGGCTGATGAACCGCAGGTTCTGATAGGACTCGACTACTCAGTCGCCTCAAAAGATGTGATCGAGGTTCTGATCGAGGACCCGGATGACCCGGAGATCTTTCAGGAGATCGCACAGGCGAACACACACCGCCCCGAGATCCTCCTGATGCTGCATGAGCATCCGGACACCCCTCATGAGGTGCAGAACCTGATCGCCGGTCATCTCCAGCTGCCTGCTAAAGCGGCGAGAGAATTGGCACACACGGAGAAACCGAAAGAGGCACGTGTACAGAACATCCTCCAGAAGATCCAGACGCTGACCGTCTCCGAACGGGTCCAGCTTGCGATGAAGGGAAGCAGGGAGGTCCGCGGCATTCTGATCAAGGACACGAACAAGGAGGTCATGCTCAGTGTGCTCGCCAACCAGAAGATCACGGATACGGAAATAGAGCTGATCGCCCGCAACCGCTCGATCAATGAGGAAGCCCTCAGAAGGATCGCAAAGAACAGGGAATGGCTCAAGTCATATGCCGTGGTCCATGCATTGGTGACGAACCCGAAAACGCCTCCCGGCATCTCCGTCGGCCTGGTAGGCGATCTCAAGACCAAGGACCTCATCATCCTGGAGAGGAACAAGAACGTGCCCGAGATCATCCGGGGCTCGGCAAAACGGCTGCTTTCGGCAAGAAAACCGAGATGATCCTGAGGGAGCTTACCCGTATTCTCTGCTCTGTGGCAGCGGGTCTCCTGCTCTGTTTCGCAGTCCTTTATTCAGCTTCGGCCGAGGCAGGAGAAACGTTCCGCATCGGTGTCACCCTTGGCCTCACAGGAGAATACGCAGAACTTGCCGATATGCAGGCCAAGGGCTACAGACTTTGGGAAAGCGATGTGAATGCAAAAGGCGGCCTTCTCGGCAGGAAGGTCCAGCTCATCATCTATGATGACCGGAGCGATCCAGGGACCGCAAAGATGCTCTATACGCAGATGCTCGAAAAAGAGCACATGGATATGGTCTTTGGACCTTACTCGAGTGCTATAACCGAGACGATACTCCCGATAACGGAAAAACACCGGTACCCGCTGCTTGCCGCCGGTGCTGCAGCCGACAGTATCTGGAAAAAAGGATACAAAAACGTCTTCGGCCTTTTCACCCCGTCAAGCCAGATTGCGATCAGCTTTCTGGAACTTCTGGCGGTCAATAACATTAATTCCCTTGCGATCGTACAGGCTGACGATCCCTTCTCGAGAGATAACGGCACCGGTGCTGCAACATGGGCAAAGCGTCTCGGCATTGGGGTGGTCCTGCATGAGGAGGTAAAAAAGGGAAAGCACAACCTTGATGCCGCTGCTGTTCGGGCAAGGAATGCCGGTGCAGAGGCCGTAATGATCTGCGGTCATCTCGACGAGACATTGAGCATGCAGTCGGCCCTGAAGAAGATCAAATGGTCCCCCAGGGCCTTCTATTCTCCGGTAGGCCCTGGCCTGCCATCCTTTTTTGAGATGCTCGGACCTGATGCAGAGTATATATTCTCCTCATCCCAGTGGGAAGTGATCGGCGGGATGAACCCTCCCGGAGGCAAGGAGTTCTATGACCGTTTTGTGAAGGTCTACCACAAGAAGCCTTCACACTTCGCTGCCACGGCCTATGCTGCCGGTCAGATACTCGAGGCGGCAGTGCGGGAATCACAGTCTCTGGACAGGGAAAGGCTGCGCGACATATTTTCGAAACTCGATATGCTGACCGTTTCAGGCAGATACGGCGTTGACCGGACCGGACTCCAGATCAAAAGGTTCACCGTGGTGACACAGGTACTAAAAGGAAAGACCGAGGTTGTCTGGCCGGAGCATCAGCAGACCGCAAGACCTGTCTTCCGATGAATCAAAGTCCCCGCCAGATACGCAACAGACTTGCCTTCAGAACGATCGCTCCTATTATCGCGACCGCGCTGCTTTCCTGGATCGGCCTCTATATGTTCGTTCTGCGCTCTGTCTCGCAATTCGCTGATGACCGGATACAGGAGTCCTTTGTCCAGATCGCGCATGATCTGTACAAGGTCTGTGACCGCAGCCTGAACGAACTGCTTTGGACCGGGTCGCTATCCGATCACAAGACCGTCAGCATAAAAAAGGCCTTGACCCTCGGCATGGTCGAAGACATCATGCGGCAGAACAATATCTCCGGCATGGTCATGTACCGGGGGGAACACCTGCTGCTTGCAGAAAATACCGATAAGGAACTTTCAGGACCAGCGGCAGCGATCAAAAAGAACAATGCCGTCGGAACGGTGGCCCTCAACAGCCGGAACTATTACTCCTACAGGGTCCGCTTCGAACCCTGGGAATGGGATATTGTCCTGTTCAAGGATGCTGCAGATTACGCGGCTCTGCTGCGCAGTGTGAACATCGCTTACGGCGTCACCGGTTTCATACTGAGCGCCGTAACCCTACTTTTCATCTACTCGCTCAGAAAGAACATCCGCGTACCGCTCGGCAGTATCCTTGAACCGGTCAGCCGGGGTGAGATCCCGGACTATAAGGGTATCACTGAATTCGAGGACCTGAGCAGCAGCATCCGAAATGCAATGGAACTGCGCGACCGGGAAGCACGCATGCTGAACAATATCTATCATCTCGCGGCAGTGAAACGCGGCAGCGATTACTTTGACGAAGTCGTCATGACCATATCACGGCTCTTCTCCCTCCATGCGTATCTCTCGAAGATCGGCCCGGACGGCGAAACCGAACACGTGGTTTCCCTCTGCATAAACGGCTCTGTGCGCAAGGCGTTCGACGTCAGTCTCAGGGGAACCCCGGACGAAAGAGTGCTGGACAAAAAACAGATCGTCATCATCGACACAGGGTTGAGGGAGCAGTTTCCGGACGTGAACGCCTTTGCCGAGGCAGAGGCCGATTTTTTCATAGGCTTCGCCATCTTTAACAGCAGGGGCGAGGCTGTCGGCATCATAGGGGCCTTCGGCGCCCCGCGCGAAATAACCGAATCAGACATCAAGGTCCTCCAGACCATAGGACAGATCGTGGCTGCCGAATTCGAACGCAGTGACGAGGAAAAAGAGAAGGAGGCGATCAGGGAGCAGCTCTTTCAGGCGCATAAAATGGAAGCGATCGGCACCCTTGCCGGCGGCATAGCACACGATTTCAACAATATGCTCCAGGGTATTCTAGGCCATGCGTCTTTGCTGAAGGCACAGCTCCTGCCGGGCACATCCCTCTATGAATCTGCCGATACGATCGAGCATATCTCGGACCGTGCAGCAGAGCTGACCAGGCAGCTTCTCGGGTTTGCGAGAAAAGGCAAATACGTTATAGAACCCATTGCGATCAATGATGTCATTGCCGCGGTCCTGAAGATCATCTCAAAGACCTTTGACCGGAACATAGCAATCGAATCGGATCTCGGCAGGGAAGATATGACCATAGAGGGCGACAGAAGTCAGATCGAACAGGTGATATTGAACCTCTGCCTGAATGCGAGGGACGCCATGTCCGGCGGCGGCAGGCTTCTCATCAGGACAGCCGTGCAGGACAATGCACCTGAGCCTGCAGCGTCAGCACCAACAGCTTCCCGCCAGGTGGTCATTACGATATCAGACACCGGAGCTGGCATCCCTGACGCGGTAAAAGAACGCATATTCGAGCCCTTTTTCACGACCAAGGAACTGGGCAAAGGAACCGGTATGGGCCTGGCCATGGTGTATGGTGTTGTAAAGAACCATAACGGTCACATAAGCGTAGAAACGTCACCGGGAAACGGTACAACATTCACCGTAGTGTTCCCTGCGGTAAGACCGGCGGTCCGCATTGAACCCGCATCATGGCCAGATCCAGCACCGGGCAAGGGAACGATCCTTGTTGTTGACGATGAAGAATACATAAGGGACATATTGCGGACCATGCTGGAGAAACTGGGATATTGCGTGATCCAGGCTGCAGACGGCAAAGAAGCGCTCGAGATCTATGCAGAACAGCGCGGCGTCATCGATCTCGTGATCCTGGACCTCATTATGCCGGTCATGAGCGGCAGGGAAACTTTTGACCGTATCAGGCAGCTCAATGACAAGGCAAGGATACTCATCGCCTCGGGCCATACCACTGCCGGGGATGCGGGCTTTCCCCTGGAGCAGGGTCTGCTCGGCTTCATCCAGAAACCCTTCAGCATGCACAGCATCGCTGACAAGGTCCAGTCCATGCTTTCAGCCTGAACAATCTTGTGTCGATCTCGTCTCATTGCATTTTTTGCAGAAATACCATTTAATAAACTCTAGCTGAGGATATAACGACATGAACCACCGTTTCCGCATAACAAAAGATCATACCAGGATCACGCCGAAGTCCACGATCCAGAAAGCGATCGACTTCATACGGGAGACAGATCTCGAGCCGCCCTTCCTGCTCATGGACAAGACAAAGGTCCGCCAGAAGGTCCATGCCATCGGCAAGAATATCAGAAATGCCGAGGTCTATTATGCGGTCAAGGCAAACCCGGATATTGAGGTACTGAAACTGATCAACAGTCTCGGTATCGGCTTTGAGATAGCCTCAGAGGGAGAGATGAGCGTGCTCGAATCGATCGGGGTAAGCAGTGACCGTATGATCACGAGCAACCCGATCAAGACGTTTCGTTTTCTCAGGATGGCCGCTGAATCAGGCGTCGACTATTTCTCCTATGACTCCGCAGCAGAGGTGGACAAAATGCGAGAATACACCCCTGGCGCAAATGTCTATGTGCGGCTGACCGTGCCGAATGAAGGCAGTGAATGGCCGCTCAGCAAGAAATTCGGCGTTGAGGTCGAAGAGGCAGAGGAACTCCTTGTGCTTGCGAAAAAGAAGGGGCTCAACCCGGTCGGCATCACGTTTCACGTAGGTTCGCAGTGTACGAACATGTATAACTGGAACTCTGCACTCGACAAGGCAAAGGACCTTTGGGACAGGGCTGAAAAGGCAGGCATTCGGCTTTCAATGCTTAACATCGGCGGCGGATACCCTATCCGGTACACCAAGGATGTGGTAAGCATTCCGGCGATCGAGAAGAACATCAACAAGGCGATCTACCAGAAATTCCCGAAAAAGACGCGCATTTTCATCGAGCCGGGACGGTCAGTTGTCGGCGATGCCGGCATATTCGTAACAAAGGTGATCGGCAAGACCAGCCGCGGAGACGAGAAATGGCTCTCCATTGACGTCGGCGTTTTCAACGGCCTCATGGAGAGCATCGGGGGCATCAAATACAGCTACGTTGTTGAGGGGTCCAGAGAGATCAGGAAATGGACCCTTGCCGGCCCAAGCTGTGACAGCTTTGACGTGATAGAAAAGAACATCCTGCTGCCTGAGCCGGCCATAGGCAATTATGTGCTGATCCTTTCGAGCGGTGCCTATACTATCTCGTATGCGTCGGAATTCAACGGCTTTTCCATCCCAAAGACGATCCTCATCTGAAACCTGGGGTTTAATCAGCCAAAGACAAGCCAGCCGGGAATTCTGAAATAAGTGGCTTTTGAGCGCTCTGTCTCCAGGCAGCGACCTGATTACTAACCCATTGAAATATAATGGCATTTCTATTTTTCTTGACAGCTTCATTACCTACCTGTTAGATTATTAGCACTCTAACTTGGAGAGTGCTAATGAGTCTGGATGAAAGAAGCGGACAGATTTTGCAGGCTGTTATTCAGCTGTATATCAGCTCGCCCGGACCTGTAGGATCACGGGCGATAACCAAGAAATTTCCGATAGGGCTTTCCTCGGCAACCATTCGGAACATCATGTCCGATCTTGAGGAGATGGGGTTTCTGCGCCAGCCGCATACCTCAGCAGGCCGCGTGCCGACCGATGTCGGGTACAGGTTCTATGTGGATACGCTGACTACTGAGAAGACCGACGCAGACGAAGAGCTTGTCTCTGAGATGAACAGGAAGCTCGACCTGATCAGAAGAGATGTCGATACGTTTCTGGACAATGCATCACGAATGCTTTCAGAGCTTTCGCACTATGTTGGGATATCCGTAGCACCAAATGCCAACAGGACGATCCTGAGCAGGATCGAACTGGTGCCGTACCGCAGGAACCAGATAGCAGTCGTCCTTTTCGCCGAGGAAGCGATCATCAGGAGCAAGATCATCTCGGTCGAACAGGAAATGTCGCGGAGCGATCTGAACAGGCTTTCTGATTATATTAATGAGCGTTTTTCAGGATACTCTCTCGACGCGGTCAGAAAGACCATTATCGAGGAGATATCGAGCGAGAGGGTGATCTGCGACAGCCTCATCAGCGAGGCAACGAGGATCTGCAGAGATGTGCTGGCAATATCGGACAGCGATATCTTTATCTCGGGTCTGTCCGAGATGGTAAATCTTCCCGACTTCTGCGATATCAACAGGATACGGGGGCTGCTGAAGACCCTTGAGGACAAGAATATCATCCTCGGACTTCTTGATAAGATCGCTGATACGGAGGGCACCCAGGTCTTTATCGGGTCTGAGAACCCTCTTGACGAGATGAAGCAGTTCAGCCTCGTGGCCTCAACATACCGGGATGGCAACCGGCCGGTGGGCACGATCGGCATCATTGGGCCGACGAGAATGAACTACTCACAGGCAATAACGCTGGTCGATACAACGGCCAGGTTCATAACGGAAATACTTTCATACCACAAATAGGAAGGTGCATCTTGGGAGAGAACGATCAGGAAAAAGAGAACGAAGATTTCGGCGAGGACGACATTGAACTTGTCAATGACGGTCCCGAAAATCAGGAAGATCAGCAGAAATCTGCGGCCAGTCCCGGAGCAGATGAATTAAACAGCAAATATCTGAGGCTGTACGCCGACTTTGAAAATTATCGGAAACGTGTCAACAAGGACAAGGAAGATCTTGTGCGGTACGGCAATGAGTCCCTGCTGCATGAGCTTCTGCCTGCCATAGACAACCTTGAGCTTGCGCTGAAGCACGCCACGGGTGAGATCAACAGCGGGCTGGTCCAGGGCGTTGAAGTGACCCTCAAGGAACTTCAGCGAACACTGGAGAAGTTCGGCCTTTCCCGCATTGAAGCCGCAGGCAAACCCTTTGATCCGGCGGTACATCATGCCATGTCACAGGTCGAGCGTGATGACATGGACGAAAAGCTGATCGCTGAGGAGTTCAGGGCAGGGTACAAATACCGGGACAAAGTGATCAGGCCGTCGCTGGTGGCAGTTTCCGTAAAACCTCAGAAGCAGCAGAGTAATGATGCAGAAGCATCAGAAATCAAAGAAAACGATTCCATAGAGGAGGAACAATAAGATGGGAAAAGCAATAGGAATTGACCTCGGGACCACGAACTCTTGCGTTGCCGTTGTGCAGGGCGGAGAGACCGTTGTTATACCGAACCAGGAAGGCACCAGGACTACGCCGTCGGTCGTTGCGATCACGGACAAGGGCGAGCGGCTTGTCGGTCAGATAGCAAAACGGCAGGCGATCACCAATCCGGAGAACACCATATTTTCGATCAAGAGGCTTATGGGCAGGAAGTATTCCGCGCCTGAAGTCGATCACGCAAAGAAGAGGCTGCCGTACAAGATCGTGGAAGCGCCGAACAGCGATGCGCATGTCGAAATATTCGGCAAGAAGTACTCACCGCCCGAGATCTCGGCCATGATCCTGCAGAAACTGAAGCAGGCTGCTGAAGATTATCTTGGCGAAAAAGTGACTGAAGCGGTCATCACCGTACCGGCCTATTTTGACGACAGTCAGAGACAGGCAACAAAGGACGCGGGCAGAATAGCCGGTCTCAATGTGCTCAGGATCATCAATGAGCCGACCGCCGCTGCTCTTGCTTACGGCATGGATAAGAAGAAGGAAGAAAAGGTAGCCGTGTATGACCTTGGCGGCGGCACCTTTGATATATCGATCCTCGAGATCGGGGAAGGCGTCATTGAGGTAAAGTCAACGAACGGCGACACTTACCTCGGCGGCGACGACTTTGACATCAGGATCATCGATTGGATGATCGATGAATTCAAAAAGGACCAGGGCATTGACCTGAAGAACGACAAGATGGCCCTTCAGAGGCTGAAAGAGGCTGCAGAGCGTGCAAAGATCGAGCTTTCGACTGCAACAGAGACCGAGATCAATCTTCCCTTTGTCACAGCTGACGCTACCGGTCCGAAGCACCTGCTGATGAAGATAGCCCGCGCCAAGTTCGAACAGCTGGCAGCAGACCTGTTCGACAATACCATCGGTCCCTGCAAGAACGCCCTTTCCGATGCCGGCCTCTCCGCAGGCAACATCGATGAGGTGCTGCTGGTCGGCGGACAGACACGCACACCGAAGGTCCAGCAGACCGTGCAGAGCTTCTTCGGCAAGGAACCGAACAGGACCGTTAACCCTGATGAGGTGGTTGCCGTAGGCGCTGCGATACAGGCTGCAGTTTTGAAGGGCGATGTGAAGGAGGTTCTCCTCCTAGACGTTACCCCGCTGTCATTGGGCATCGAGACCCTCGGTGGTATCTTCACGAAGATCATCGAGAGGAACACGACCATCCCTACCAAAAAGAGCCAGGTCTTTTCGACCGCAACGGACAATCAGCCTGCGGTCACCATCAAGATCTGCCAGGGTGAACGTGAAATGGCAGGCGACAACAAACTGCTCGGCAACTTCGAACTTATCGGCATCCCCCCTGCGCCGCGGGGTGTACCCCAGATCGAGGTATCCTTTGACATCGATGCCAACGGCATACTTCATGTCTCTGCAAAGGACCTCGGCACCAACAAGGAACAGTCGATCCGGATAACCGCCTCAAGCGGTCTTTCTGAGGACGAGATCAAGAAGATGGTCCGCGACGCCGACGAGCACGGACAGGAGGACCATAAGAAAAAACAGATGGCAGAGGCGCGGAACAATGCTGATACGCTCTGCTATACCGTCGAAAAATCCCTGGGCGACTACGGGGACAAGATCACGGCTGATGAAAAACGTGAGATCGACGAAGCACTTGAACAGTGCAAGAAAGTTAAGGACGCAAGCTCCGATCCTGCGGAGATCAAGGCAGCCACGGACAAGCTGATGCAGGTCTCCCATAAGCTCGCAGAGCATTTGTACAAACATACCGGCGCCGGAGCACAGCCCGGAGGTGACGGAGGCCAGGGAGCCAAGCCGGCAGAGGAAGAGGTTGTGGAAGCTGAATTCGAGGACGTGGACAAGGACAAGAAATAGCGATCCGCAATAACGACGGGTTCAGGGGTCAAGCGCCTTCTGCAAGGTGTACTTGCACCCCTGGACCCTTTTTCATGTATACTTTGAGACAAAAAATTACAGGCAAGGAACTAATGTGAAGGATTATTACGAGCTACTGGGCGTTTCGCGCGAAGCCACACCGGAAGAGCTGAAGAAGGCTTACCGGCAGCTTGCCATGAAACACCACCCGGACAGGAACTCAGGAGACAAGGCATCAGAGGAGAAGTTCAAGGAGATCAGCCACGCCTATTCCGTGCTTTCTGATCCGGAGAAAAGGGCTCATTATGACCGGTACGGGACTGCAGACGGGTTCGGCGCCGGTCAGGGCCCGTTTGCCGGCGGTGCCGGGTTCGGCGATATCTTTGAAGATTTCTTCGGCGATATGTTCGGCGGCAACTTCGGCGGACAGAGGCGGCAGCGTCCTGCCAGGGGAAATGATCTCAGATATGACCTCGACATCACCCTCGAGGAAGCAGTCTTTGGCACCGAAAAGGTCATCACCTTTCCGAAACTGGAGAAATGCGAGGACTGCAGCGGGACCGGCTCCGAGCCGGGCAAGCAACCGGAAGTCTGCAGCGCCTGCAAGGGCTCAGGCCAGATCAGATATCAGCAGGGCTTCTTCAGCGTATCAAAAAGCTGCGGAAAATGTTACGGCACCGGCAAGATCATCACGAATCCCTGCAAGAAATGCAAGGGTCACGGCTCCGTGCAGGAACAGAAGACCGTCAATCTCAAAATCCCGGCCGGCGTGGATGTCGGATCGAGACTGAAGATAACCGGAGAAGGAGAACCCGGCCTCAATAACGGCCCGCATGGGGACCTGTATGTAATACTGGATGTCAAGGAACATGCCATATTCAAGCGGGAAGGCACAGACCTCTTCTGTGATTTCCCCATTTCCTTTACCAATGCTGCCCTCGGCGCAGAGATCGAGGTACCGACGCTCGACGGTTCGGCAAAGCTGAAGGTCCCGGCAGGCACGCAGTCCGGAAAGATCTTCACGCTCAAGGGCAAGGGAGCGCCGCGGGTCGGCAGCCAGCAGAGGGGCAGTCAGCTGATCCGGGTCTTCATCGAAGTGCCGAAAAAACTATCACCAAGACAGAAAGAACTTCTCGAAGAGTTTGCCGCGCAGAGCACCGACGACAGCAACAAGAGCTTTAAAGACAAACTCAAGGATCTTTTTACCGGGGTCGAGAGCTGACGCAGGACCGGCTCATGCTTCCCGCTCCATGATCAGACTTTTTCTTGATACTGTCCTGCAGCCGAAGAAGATCATCCATCTCACCGGAGACAAGGCCCACTATGTCATTACAGTCCTCAGATGCCGGGCCGATGACATTATTGTTGTGACGGACAGCAGCGGCAATGCCTACACAGCCAGGATCTCTGCCCTCATAAAAAAACAGGCAACCCTGGAGGTCGTTGCTCCTCTGCAGCAGGACAATGAGTCCCCGCTTGAGCTTATTCTTCTGCAGGGTCTGCTCAAGGGAGAAAAGATGGACCTGGTTGTCCAGAAGGCAACAGAACTCGGCGTGACGGAAATAATGCCGACGATCACCCAGAGAAGCCAAATCAGGGAGACCAGAAAACTTCAGCGCTGGCAGAAGATCGCCGAAGAGGCATCCCGCCAGTGCGGCAGAAACAGGGTCCCGCTGGTCCATGAGCCGGCGACCTTTGACGCGGTGATGTCATCCCGGCAGTTTCCGAACGGGATCATCTGCTGGGAAGAAGAAGGGGCGCCCTTTTCTTCTGCCCTCGATGCGCTCAGCAATGTGAAAAGAATTATCCTCTGCATCGGGCCTGAAGGCGGGTTTTCAGAAAAAGAAGTGAAGGCTGCAACAGACTGCGGGTTTACTGCCGCTACACTGGGAAAACGCATCCTCCGGGCAGAGACAGCCGCACTGACAGCTATCGCCCTTACGCAGTTCGTTCTCGGCGACCTCTAGGACGTTCCTGGCAATTCCTGCCGGCAGATCCGGCTTCTGCAGTTCAGGATGAAGGAGTCCACTCCTCTTCTTCCCGCGGACGCACAAAGGCAATGCGTTCCACCGGTATGACGACCCAGCCTGAGTCAGACTCAAGATGAACCTCGGTTTCGTTCACCTCAATAAGCTTGCCCACATACAGGGCTTCACCCGTGCCCACTTCTACGATCGTACCGACCAGGTCTATCATGGCTCACTCCTCACGTGTTTCTGATTTCCTAAATTATGCACTATTTCGGCGCCGATTAAAAAGATGACCGAAGAGTAGAACATCCAGAGCAGGAACATGACAAATGCGGTGAGCGGACCGTAGATCTTTCCGAACTGGGCTACGTTGATCACGTACCACGTGAAGGCATGCTTGGCAAGCTCAAGCATGACCGCAGAAAAAAAAGCCCCTCGCAGCGCCGAAGATACTGATACGCGCGTCTTCGGCACAACAATATAGAGCAGCATGATCGAAACGAGGACAAGGACAAAAGGCAGAACAAACTGCAGGAGAAACGTTGTCAGCCTGCCGAGCTTCATGCCGGACAGATCAGAGCCGATCGTCTTGAGCAGCGGGATCACAGAAGCGGCTGCAAAAGACGTGGTCAGGAGTGCGATGATCAGCGTCACGACCACGAGAGAAACAACTATGGAGACGAGAAAGTTCCTTCTTTTTTTGACCTTAAAAATGGTGTTCAGCGCCGTCTCCATAGAGGCAAAGACCTGAAAAGAGAGGACACCGTAAAGAAGAAGACTGAACTTCCCGAGCCCTTTGTACGAAATGATCTTCGTAAGATCATCTGTAATATTCTGTGTTACAGCCGGGAAAAAACCGGTCAATTTCGCCAGGAAGAACTTGTAAAATTCAGGATAGTGGCCAAGAAAATAGCCAAAGAGCGTTACCAGAAAAAGGCAGAGCGGCACAAGCGCCATCATGGTGAAATAGGACATGGAGCCGGCAAGCATCAGGCCATTGTCCCTGAAAAAATCGAGAACGCTTCTGCCGATCAGCCGGACTGCCCACATCTCAGGCTTCTCTCTTCTTCGGCCTCACATGGATCTTGAGCGGCGTTCCGCCGAAACCGAAATACTCGCGCAGCTTTCTCTCTATGTATCTGAGATGAGAGTCCATCACCGCATTCCGGTAGTTCGAGAATACAACAAATTCCGGAGGCTCGATGCTCACCTGGGTCATGTAGAACATCTTGACCGCCTTCCCTTTGTACATCGGGAGTGATATCTTTGCAATGATCTCCCGGAAGAACCTGTTCAGTTCGCCGGTCGTGATGCGCTTCCTGCGCTCCTCAAGGATGACATCGATCACCGGGAAGACCTTGGTGATCCTTTTTTTGGATACTCCCGATATGGTGATGGCAGGCGCATATTCCGCGAACCAAATCTTCCGGTACAGCTCAGGCAGGATCTTCTTGAACGTCTCCTCCGGCTCGGGCACCAGGTCCCATTTGTTCAGCAGGAAAATGACGCCCTTATTGTAGTCCTTGACGATGCCGGCGATCTTCTGGTCCTGCTCGGTAATGCCGACGCTCATATCCAGCACAACGAGGGCCACATCGCAGCGTTCGATGCTCCTGACAGCCCGCACCATCGAGAACCGCTCAAGCGAATATCCGATCTTTCCCTTTTTTCTGAGCCCTGCGGTATCAATGATCATATACTTCCTGCCATGGAAGGTACACGTACTGTCAATGGCATCCCTGGTGGTTCCCGCCACGTCGCTCACCACCATCCGCTTCTTGCCCGTAAGGGCGTTGACCAGTGTTGATTTGCCGACATTCGGCCTTCCCACAACCGCTATCTTGGGATAATCGGTCTTCTCTTCATGGTATTCAGGAAGGACAGCACCGAGAATGTCCATGAAATCGTCGTACCCGTGGCCGGTGGCTGCAGACACCGGATAAAGGTCATCTGCGCCTATGGCATAGAAATCATAGAACCGGTCATCGCGGACCGGGGCATCGACCTTGTTCACCAGCCAGATTACCTTCTTGCCTGAAGCACGCAGAAGGCGCGCCAGTTCCATATCCGCGGGGGTGAGTCCGTCCTTGCCGTCGAGAAGGTGAATGATGATATCGCCCTCGTCAATGGCAAAAAGGGCCTGCTCCTTTGCCTGGGCAAAGATATCCTCTGGCGGGTCGATATAGAACCCCCCGGTATCGACAAGCATATAACTCTTGCCTTCCCACTCTGCATCCAGATAGTTCCGGTCGCGGGTAACGCCGGGAATGTCCTCGACAATAGCAGAATGTGTTCCGGTCATCCGGTTAAAAAGAGTGGACTTTCCGACATTCGGCCGGCCTACGATAACAACAAGAGGTTTTTCCATAGGCGTTCATTGTACACTAAACAGGCAAATAAGGTTCATAAATATGATTTATGGCCTGACTGCGTGGTATTCAGCAGAATGAGTGAAATACACCTCTGCAAGCATCGATTTTGGCACAAATCACTTATATTTCAAAGAGTTTTACGTTTTTTTTAGGCACATATCTTGCAATAAGTTTCATATATATGATTATTAAGACAAAGATCATTGCTGTCATAGCCCTGACCATCATCATAACGGTTGGCATTACGACTGCGGTCGTCCTCAGGATGCAGAACGCCAAGATGCTCGAGTCAAAGATCGCAGATACGGTATTTCTGGGTGATATTATTGAGCGCACCATATCACACGACATGCAGATGGGAAACACCGGGGAAGCCCAGAAGATCCTTGAAAATATCGGCAAGAATAAAGAGGTCGTAACCATCCGTATCCTTACGCCTGCCGGCACGATCCTGAAATCGACGAATGTTGCGGAGATCGGCGCCAAATCACCTGACTACCTCAAGATCGCGACGCATGAGATGTACCAGAAGCCGGAGATCCAGAACAATACCACGATCAATTATTTCAGAAATATCATGAACAGACAGGAATGCTTTGGCTGCCATGACAGCAGGGAAGTGATCAACGGCGTGGTCCAGGTAAAGCTCGATATATCCAGGAATTTGGCTACCATTCTGTCCATCAAACGGATGCTCGTATTTTCGAACATCGTGATCGTGCTCGTGATATCGGTCGTGCTGAGCCTGCTCTTCTCGCGCTTTGTCATGAAACCGCTGAAGAATCTTCTTACCGCAATTCAGGAAGTGGAAGCCGGCAACTGGAACGCAACGGTCCAGGGCATCACCGGCGACGAGCTTGGCACTATCGGTACAGCATTTAACAGGATGATCGATGAGATGAACAAGCTGTACACGAAGAACCTCTCCAAGGAACGTGAGCTATCCAAGATCAAGATGGACCTTGAGCACAAGAACCGGGTGGAAGACCTGAACGAGCAGCTTGAGTTCAGGCTCAAAGAGCTCGAAACGGCAAACAGGGCGATCACCTCGCTGTCCAGGGAAGTGAAGGGAAAGAACAAGGAACTCGAAAAGGTCGTTGAGCGGCTCAAGAAGATGAACGAGGTCGGCAGGATCCTTACCTCGATCGTCGAGACCGAAGAGGTCATGAAGATCATAACCAGGACGACCGCTGACCTCTTCAATACAGACCGTGCGATCCTTCATATACGGAATGGGAACAAGCCGCCGCTTATCATTCAGTACAGGCGGGGGCTTGGCACGGAAAGTATTGCAGACGTTCCTCTCGAACACCAGGCATATTACGCCGAGATCATGACGCAGGGAAAACCCATTCTCCTTCAGCAGGGCGGTACTGCAGCCTCAAAGATCGGCGTACCGCTCAAGATGAAGGGAGAGATCATCGGGACCATGATCCTCGAGATACAGGGGGAACTCCCGGCCTTCACAGACGAGGACATGGAAATTCTGACAACACTTTCGAACCAGGCCATTGTATCAATGGAAAATGCCTGGCTCTATGAGAGCGTAAAGCGCAATTATTTTGCTACGATCCAGTCATTGGTCAATGCACTTGAGGCGAGCGATCTGTATACCAAGGGCCATTCTGAAAGGGTCAAGCTCCTTGCCATCGAGCTCGGCAGGTTCATCGGCCTTGACTTCAAGGAGCTCGAGTTACTTGAGCATGCGGCCATACTGCATGACATCGGCAAAATTGGTATCGAGAGCTTTATTCTTCAGAAGCAGGGCAAGCTCACCTCAAAAGAATACAGCCTCATCAAGTCACATCCGCTCATCGGAGAGGAGATCCTAGGCCCGATCGACACTCTTGAAGGCGTCAGACAGACGATCATCCAGCACCACGAACGGTTCGATGGCAAAGGATACCCTTACGGACTGAGGGGAGAGGAACTTCTGCTCAAGGCGCGAATTCTCGCTGTGGTCGATACCTTTGACGCCATGATGTCTGAGCGGCCTTACCGGAAATCCCTGTCGCTGTACCAGGTCAGGGAAGAGCTCCTTCTCAATGCCGGCACGCAGTTTGATCCCTATGTCGTGGAATCCTTTATCAGGCTGATGGATATCAGGGGAGAGGCTTTGCTCGGTGCATCGGGATACGCCAAGGTACACAGCGTCTCATAGCCAGTCACCTGCCCTTACGAAGAGCCGGCCTACAACGCTTTCGTTTCAGCCTTGATCCCTTTGAGCATCTTGATAAATTTAAGATTATGGTCATGCTTCATCACTGCGACCCTGAGAAATTGACTGCCAAGCCCTGCAATATCTGAACACTGCGCAACAGCTGGCCCGGCCCAGGCTGCCCTGCGTGCGATCTCCGCGGCACGGTCACCGGCATCCAGAAGAAAAAGATTGGTGTTCGAATCATACATGATCATGCCCGGCATGTCGGCAATCGCTTTCCGCAGGAAACTCTTCTCCTCTTTCATGAACCGCTCCGTGGCCTTTCGGTACGTCTTATCCCTGAGTGCCGTTCGCGCTGCCGCGATCGCAGGGACAGACGGACCGCTCTGAACAGCACGCCGCAGGGACTCGATCAGCGCCGGGCCGGCAGAGACCCATGCAAGCTCCAGTCCCGGCAGACCAAAGTAGCTGGCTGTACTTCTCAGAACGATCAGCTTGCTGCTGTTGGCCGCTCTTTTGATGCAGCCCTCATCATCCACAAACTCAATAAGGGATTCATCGATCACAGTAATGCTGTCTTTCAAAGAAAGAGCTGCGAGCAGCTGTTTCAAGACAGTCTCCGACAGGACCATGCCGCTTATCCTGTTCGGATTTGCGATAAATACAAGATCACAGTGGTCAGCCTTTTCGACCAAATCGGGCATGTCCGGGAGGAAGAAGTTTTTTTCAGTAGCTGACAGTAGGACAACAGCTGCACCCGCTGCAAGGGCAGCTTCCTGGTATATGCCCGGCGCCGGCCCGACGATCAGGACCTTTTTCGGCCGGAGGCTTCGGCATATCGCAAAACAAAGTTCTCTTATGGAATTGGCAAAGAGCAGACTCTCCCTGTCCGTTCCATATTTCGAAAGAAACAGCCTTTCGAGACGCGCCAGTCCGTCACCAGAAAAGATATTTATGTCCTTGACCGCTTTGCGAATGGCTGCTTTCACCTTCCGCGACGGCCCGAGGGGGTTACTGCCGAAAACAGCGATGGCCTTTTTCATGTCACTCACTTTTCATCTCATTTCATGGGCGGGATTAGAGGCCCGTCTAAAGAATAAAGAGGCAGGAGTATGCCCCTGCCTCTTCTGTTTTTCCTGCTCTTTAACGCTTCTTCTAGTCGCTGAACACAGGCCTGGGATAAAGCCCTGCTGCCTTGACGATCGGCTCCATGGCGGTCTCCCACTCTATCGCCTGGATATGGACACCTTTGATGCCCGGTATCTCAAGGGCCTGCTGCACAAGCTCGACCGTGATCTTGATGCCTTCCTGCTCCTGCAGTTCCTTCATCTTCTTCTTGTCATCACCAGCAGCCTCTTTCGCCTTCATCATGCGGTCGATCAGCGGCTTCGGCACGGTAACGCCCGCAACTGAGGAGTCCATATACTTAAGCATCATCGCACTCTTCGGCACGATGATGCCGGCAAGGATGGCGGTCCGCTCATGCAGGCCGAGGTTCCTCGCCTTTTCCATCTGGGACTTGAATGTCTCCATGTCATAGATGCCCTGTGTCTGGATAAAATCTGCCCCTGCGTCAACCTTCTTCTTGAGGTTGTACGGACGGAAATCCATCGGATCGCCCATCGGTGTCCAGGAAGCGCCGATAAAGAATTTCGGTGCAACCTCGAGTTTGTCCCCGCCCTGCTGCAACCCTTCGTCGCGCATCTTCTTCATGATACCGACAAGCTGACAGGTATCCACGTCATAGACGTTCTTTGCACCGGGATGGCCCTTCAGTCTTCCGGCTGCACTGAACTTCTGATGATCGCCCGCGATGCAGAGGCAGTTCTTGAGCCCAAGCGCTGCAGCACCGAGCAGATCGGCCTGCATCGCTATGCGGTTCCGGTCCCGGCAGGTCATCTGCATGACCGGTTCGAGCCCCTGCTGCTGCGCGATATAGGCTGCGGCGATACTCGATATGCGCACAACAGCTGTCTGGCAGTCGGTGATATTGGCTGCATCGCAGAAGCCCTTCAGGATGCCTGCCTTCTTGATAATTTCATGGGGATCAGCGGACATGGGAGGGCCGAGCTCTGCGGTGACTGCAGGCTTGCCGCTCGCAATTACTTTTTCGAGATTACTGCCGCTCTTCATCTATTTGACCTCCGCTTTCTTTTCTTCTTCGGCCTCATATGCGCGAATATGTTCAAGCGACACCCTGCGCGGACCGCCGTGGGTCGCGGTCGACCAGTCACGGGGAGGCTGGACCTCGAACAGTTTTTCGAGTGTGCCGAGCTTCTTCATGCGTTCCACGATCAGATACCAGGCGCAGTCGATCTCACTGCTCACCTCGCACTTGCCCTTGTCCGTACCGCCGCAGGGCCCGTTCATGAGTGACTTGGAGCAGCGCACAACCGGGCAGATGCCGCCGGTCAGATGGAGGATGCAGTTGCCGCAGCCGCCGCAGAGCTCGACAAAGAACCCGGCCTCAGGCACAGCGCCGAAAAAGCTGGTGTTGATCCCCGGATATACCGGGATGGTCCCTGCAAGCCGGTCAGCAAGAAAGTTGACGCCAACACCACATGCGGTCGAAAGGACCAGATCGTATGACCGCACCTTCTCGTCCAGCGGTTCAAAGAATTCAGGCTCACAGTGGCGTTCGATCGCAGCATTGTCCACCTGCATATCGACCCCTTCCTGTGTTGCCTTCATGCGAAGCATCGTCGTAAGGATCTCCGCCTCTTTGCCGCCTCCGGCATGGCAGATCGCCACGCACGTATTGCAGCCGTATACAAGGATCTTCCTGAAACCCTTGACCATCTCCCAGATCTCATCGAACGGCTTTTGCTGGCCTACTATCATTTTTCATTACTCCTTTTATACGCATAAAATAGTATGCACATGGTAATCAGTAAATCCCTCCTAACCTCCCTTTTCCAAAGGGAGGAATTTACCCCTCTTTGACAAAGAGGTGAGAGGGGAGATTTATTCAATAATGTACAGCCAATCTTTCTTATTTTGCCTTATGCTTTGCAAACCAGATAGGAGACGGCCCCATGTTCCTGATCTTCTCGGTGAACTTGGTGCAGATCTCGGCCCATCGTGGTCCCTGCGCTGCCGACAGGTTGTACATCTCGATCCTTGCCGGGTCTATATTGACCTTTGCCAGGAGCTTCTTTGCATACTCTATTCTGCGTGCTGCGAACTTATTACCTTCCAGGTAATGACATTGTCCGACCAGTCAACCAGCGACAAAGACACCGTCTACGCCGCGCTCAAAGGCACGCAGGATATGGATATGATCGAGCTTGCCTGTGCAGGGCAGCCTGATGATCTTCACGTTCGGCGGATAGGAAAGCCGCATCACGCCTGCGAGGTCTGCTGCTGCAAAGGCGCAGTAATGGCAGGCAAAGGCAAGCACATTCGGCTCCCATGAAACAGGTATCTCGTGCGGCTTCTCTATGGCAGAAACCATCTTCTGCTCTGCTGCTTCTGCGACATCAGCCATCTATTGTCTCCTCTCTCTGTTCACTTATTAGCAGAACCATAACATTATTAACACATTATCTTGGACACCCTCCCCTCCCCTCACCAACAGTAGGGGCCTTAAGCCAGTGCGGGGTCCACCTCTACTCCCTCCCCATTGAGGGGGGAGGGCTGGGGAGAGGGTGTTCGATCAATTGTAATTACAAATTATGTGATCCCTGTCAGTTGACCACTCCGGGCTCCGACTCCACAGCCGCGTCGATCATGGCAAGGATCTGGTCGTCACGGAAATTGTTCACCTGGAACGCCTTTGCCGGACAGATTCCTGCGCAGATCCCGCAGCCCATGCATTTGACCTCATTGTGCGATATCTTGCCGTCTTCGTCGATATACGGCGAACCGAACGGGCAGACCCTCAGACAGCTCAGACAGGACATGCAGAGCTCACGCTTATGCTTTGCGATGATGCCGGATACTGCAAGCCGCTCGTGCGAGAGAACAACACCGGCCCGGCCCGAAGCAGCAAGCGCCTGCGTAACCGTCTCATCGATATTCTTCGGCGCATGGCCAAGCCCGGCAACAAAGAGCCCTTCGCTCGGGAAATCAACGGGACGGAGCTTCACATGCGCCTCAAGGAAATACCCGTCAGGGTTCCTGGTCACCTTGTACATGGCGCCGACCTGCTCGGTCGACGGATGCGGTCTCAGACCGGTCGAAAGCACCAGCCAGTCCGCATCGAACGAGATATCCTTATTGAGCATGAAGTCCCAGGTCTTCACATAGACACGATTTCCTGCCTGCTCCACCCGGGGCTTATTCGTAACATCGTAACGCACAAAGATGACACCCAGATCGCGGGCCTTCTTGTAGTAATCCTCACGCAGGCCATAGGTCCTGATGTCGCGATAGATGATCACAACCTCTGACTCAGGGTTCCGTTCCTTGAGCACAATGGCGTTCCTGACCGCATCCTGACAGCAGACACGCGAGCAGTATTGGTTCGGCTCTTCACGCGAGCCGACGCACTGGACCATCACGTACCGCTCTCCTGCCTTCGGGTTCTCACCCTCGGCGATCCTCTTTTCGAGCTGCCGCTGCGTGATGACATTATCGCTCTGTCCATACAGATACTCTGTCGGCCGGTATTCGATGCCGCCGGTAGCAAGGATGACAGCGCCGTGATCTATGGTGCTTCCATCGGTTAGCGTAGTATTGAAATTGCCGACAAACCCGTCGGTCTTCTTCACCTCAACGTTGGTATGGACCGTGATCTTCGGATGCTCAATGACCGCGCCGATCCGGTCCTTCAGGAACTCCTGCACATCCAGCCCCTCAAGCGTCCGGTACACATTTTTGACCAGACCGCCAAGTTCGTTGTCCTTCTCAATAATATGCACCGGGAATCCCTGATCAGCAAGCGAGAGCGCAGCGGTCATGCCTGCAATGCCTCCGCCGATGATCAGACAGGACGGCGTCACACCTACGGTCTCGCTATGCAGCGGTTCCTGCAGCCTCGACTTTGCGACAGACATCTTCACGATGCCGATAGCCTTCTTTGTAGCAACCTCGTTCTGGCCCTTATGGCACCAGGAGCATTGCTCTCGGATATCCGCAAGGTCAAAGAGATATTTGTTCAGACCTGCCTCACGGATCGTCTCCTGGAAAAGCTTCTCATGCGTCCTCGGCGTGCAGGATGCAATAACGACCCTGTTCAGGTTCTGGTCCTTGATCGTCTGCTTGATCATGTCCTGATTGTCCTGGGCGCAGGCATAAATGGTGTTGGTCACGTAGGTGACGCCAGGCTGGTCCTTCACTGCATTGACCACCTCATCGATATTTACGGTCGACGCTATGTTCGTTCCGCAATGACAGACAAACACGCCGATCCTCGGTGCTTCGCCTGCAACGTCCTTCTCCTGCGGCAGTTCCTTCTCGACCGTCTCGGTCCCCCTCGCCTCTGCAAGCAGTGCCATGACACTTCCGGCAACGCTGCTGCCCTGCAGGACCGTCTCGGGTATATCCTTCGGTCCCTGGTAGATGCCGGAAACAAAAATACCGTCACGCGAGGTCCTGACCGGAGCAAACGGAGATGTCTTCGGGAAGAGGTAATGATTCGTATCGATGCCGAAGGTCTTTGCAAAGGCCTCTGCATCGCAATGCGGCTGGAACCCGACCGAAAGGACCACCATATCAAAATTCTCTGTAGCAAGCTTGCCGTCTTCAGCAGCATATTTAAGGAGCAGGTTCCCGGTGCCGGGCTCTTCACGCACTGCAGAGACCATTGCCCGCTGGTACCTCACCCCGTATTCGTTCTTGGCGCGCTCAACGTATTTGTCAAAGTCCTTGCCGAAGGCACGCATCTCCATATAGAAGACGGTGGGCTCGATGTTCTTGTCGTGTTCCTTTGCGATGATCGACTGCTTTGTGGCGTACATGCAGCAGACAGACGAGCACCAGGGGTTCGCATTATGGTTGTCCCTGGAACCGACGCACTGTATCCAGGCCACCTTCTTCGGGTGCTTCTGGTCTGACGGCCTCTGCACAGTGCCTTTGTACGGGCCAGATGCAGAAAGGATGCGTTCGAACTGGATGGACGAGACCACGTTCTGCCAGCGGCCAAGGCCGAGTTCCTGTCTGACCCGTGCATCGTATCTCTCCAGGCCGGGGCTCAGGATAACAGCGCCGACATTGAGCTCCAGCTCTTTGCCCTTGTCCTCATAATTGATCGCGCCGGCCTTGCATGCCTTTTCGCAGAGGCGGCAGCGCTTCTTGTCAGGATCGTTGAGGCAGAGGCACTGAGTCGCATCGATCGCGCGGGTGTTCGGCACTGCCTGGGGGAAGAGCGAGTACACCGCCTTTCTCGTTCCGAGCTTCTGGTCGAATTCGCTCAATACCTTCTTCGGGCATTTGACCTCGCAGTCGCCGCAGCCTGTGCATTTGTCAGCATCAACATACCGCGGGGCAAGCTTCACCTTCACCTTGAAATCGCCTGCCTCACCCTCTATTGAGGCGACCTCTGCAAGGGTATGGACATCAATATTCAGATGACGGCCGGCCTCGACCATCTTCGGCGATATCATGCACATGGCGCAGTCGCCGGTCGGGAAGGTCTTGTCCAGCATCACCATGGTGCCGCCGATGGACGGGTCGCGCTGGACCATATGCACCTTGAACCCGCTGTCCGCAAGGTCAAGGGCTGCCTGCATGCCGCCGATGCCGCCGCCGACAATGAGGACTGAACCGCGTTTGGTTGAATTAGAGAGCAGGCTCATATCAGTTTCAACTCCTTTAACAGAGGCATGGCATCGGTCAGATGCCTGTCAACCTGCATCTGGATGGGATCGAATCCCATCGAAAGCCCGATAAGTTCTGTAATGAAATAGACCGGCAGCCTCTCTGTTATGCCGTATTTTTTCCCGACCTCATCCTGATACGCATCGAGATTGAACTGGCAGAGCGGACAGGTCGAGATAAAGCAGTTAGCGCCGCGGGCAGCTGCGTCTTTCATGATGCGTGACATGAGGAGCTGTGACTCTTCAGCATCATTCACGGAAGCAGAAGCGCCGCAGCAGTCTGTCTTATAGCTCCAGTCCACGGTCTCTGCGCCGAGTGCCTTACATACGATCTCCATGCCCTGCGGATTTTCAACATCATCGCTCACCTTGACATCGCACGGGAAACGGGTGAGCAGGCAGCCGTAATAGCAGGCAGCCTTCAGCCCTGCGAGCTTCTTCGATGCCTTTGCCGCGATCTCGCCCGAATCGACCTTTGTTCTCAACACCTCAAGGATGTTCGAGACCTTTATCTTCCCTTCGACTTTTTTGCCGATCTCGGCATTAATGGCGTCCCTGATCTCAGGGTCGCAGGATATCCTCTGCTGCGAGATCAGGGTCCTGCTGTAGCAGGAGGAGCAGGGTATCACGATCTCGGAAAGGCCTGTTGCATCGGCAATGCCGAGGTTCCTCGCGGGGAGCGCTATGGCAAGGAAATCATCGGTCTTGGCAGCAGCAGTCGCACCGCAGCAGTTCCAGTCCTCGATCTCTTTCAACTCGATGCCCAAGTTGCTGAAGACCATCTTGCACTGGATATCATAGAGCTGCGACGAGGCGTGCAGAGAACATCCCGGATAATATGCCATTTCCATGGTCATGCCCCCTTCCCCTGTTTGGCCTTGCGGTACAGGGCCTTCACCTCTGCCACATTCTTCACCTTGTCCACCTTGAAATGCATCCTCTTCTTCTTCATCATCTTCAGACCGAGTTTTGCCTGGCCCATCATCTCTTCAATAACAGCCTGCAGATCGCCCTTCTTCAGTTCATTGATCGCGGTCTTTGTTTCGTATATGCCCATGCCCTCGATCTCATTGAAGCGGCCCACATGTTCGGTCGCCTTCATAAAAGAGCTGTGGAAATCCGCAACACGCGGTTTGAGCGGCTTGAGATGAGCCTCTTTTGACATCTGCTTAAGCGTCTCGGTGATGCGGGCTGTCTGGATATTGTTCGGGCAGCGCGTTCCGCAGGTATAGCAGGCAACGCATTGCCAGACGAGCAGATTATTAAGCGCCTCTTCCCTCTCCCCGAGGATGACCATTCTGATCAGCCGGTCAGGGGTGACTCCTGTCTCTTCACCTACAGGACAGCCGGCCGCACATCTGCGGCACTGATAGCACGCAGACAGGTTCTGGGATGATCTTTCCGAGACCTCCCGCAGAAGCGATTTTGCGTTTGTCGTATCATATTTCAGAGTCTTCGTGGACATCACTTGCTCCTTTGACCTTCATCGGTAATTCCTGAAAAACATGAGATGCGCTGCCGGGAACGTCAATGTTTCCAAGGGTATAATCTATTATAATCGCCGGGTTATAATTTTGCCATTAACGTTTTCTAATATATTTATAAGCGTCTGAAAGACTGCGGCGGGGCCCCGAAAAGCCCCGCCTGATCTGCTATATACCTGCTGCGAGCTTTGCGGATTTCACCGTGTTCTTCATCAGCATCGTGATCGTCATGGGGCCTACGCCGCCCGGCACAGGGGTTATCGCTCCAGCGATCTCCTTTGCTGCATCGAAATCAACGTCGCCCTTCAGGATAGGGATCATCTTTCCGGTCTTCTCGCTCATCTTCTCGCCAACGCGGTTCACGCCTACGTCGATCACGCATGCACCCGGCTTGATCCACTCCGGCTTCACAAGGCCCGGCACACCTGCAGCAACGATAAGGATGTCGGCACGTTTGCAGTGAACATCGAGGTTCTTGGTGCCGGTATGGACGATCGTGACGGTAGAGTTCGCACCCCTGCCCTTCTGGAGCATGATGTTGGCGATCGGCTTGCCGACGATGTTCGAGCGGCCGACAACAACCACTTCTGCTCCCGAGGTCTCAACGCCTGAACGCACGATCAGTTCCTGTATGCCAGCAGGTGTGCAGGGCAGGAACTTCACCTCGCTGCCGCCGATCATAAGACGGCCGACATTGACCGGGTGGAAGGCATCAACATCCTTGTCCGGATTAATGGCATTCAGGACCTTCTTTTCGTCAACCTGCTTGGGCAGCGGAAGCTGCACAAGGATGCCGTGGATCTTGGGGTCGTTGTTGTACTTCTCGATCAGCTTCAGGAGGTCGGCCTCTGAGATGTCCTCAGGCTGGCTGTCCTGGATAGAATGAAACCCTATCTCATGCGCTGCCTTCTGCTTTGCGGTGACATAACTGACGGACGCAGGATTATGGCCGACCAGTATCGTGACCAGCCCTGGTACCACTCCTGTCTTGGCCTGCATCTCTGCAACTTCCTTCTTCAGTTCTTCCCGTATCTGTGCGGCGACTTCCGTGCCGCTGATGATCTTTGCACTCATTGAATTCCTCCTAAGTAGTTAATAGTGATTCGTTATTCGTGATTAGTTTATTTATAAGACTTCTGAACTCTTCCATCTGACTTGCCCCAGCCCCTAATCCCGTTTTTTAATGAGTTCAAGCAGTTCCTGGCGCGTGGATTCCTTTGACCTGAAGATACCTCTTACTGCTGACGTGACCGTCCGCGCTCCGGATTTCTTCAGACCGCGCATCGAAAGACAGAGGTGCTCGGCATCAATGACCACCATAGCGCCCTTTGGTTTCAGTTTCTCCATCAGCATGTCCGCAAGCTGGGCAGTAAGCCGCTCCTGCACCGTGGGTCTCTTTGCGAAAACTTCCAGGGCCTTTGCAAGCTCACCGATGCCTGCTATCCTTCCCGCACCGGGGATGTACGCAATATGCGCCTTGCCGATAAAGGGCAGGAGATGGTGTTCGCAGACCGAATAAAAGGGGATATCCTTCAGAAGAACAAGCTCTTCGTGGCTCTCGCCCTCGATATGCTGGAGGATCTCGTCAGTGGGTGTGGAGAGGCCGGAAAAGATCTCTTCATACATCTTGGCAACCCTGTTGGGTGTCCCTTTCATGCCGGGCCTGTCAGGGTCTTCGCCGATGCCCTCAATAATAAGTCTGACGCCCTTTTCGATCTTTTTCAGGTCCACGATCTGTATTCCCCTAATGCGGAGGTAGTTTGAGAGACTCGGAAAACGATAAATTGTAGCACGCTCTCCAAAAGGTTGTCAAAACAGAAGAACCTCTGCAATTGCTTGTTCAGGGACTTTCGCGAATGCTATTGTACCCCTATGAAATCAGGGTTTTATCAGTTCAATACTGCCTTCGGGGAGAAGCGGAAGAACTTCGATAAGGTCAGGCATGCGGTGAGCAATATATCCGCAGACCTCCTGGTGCTTCCGGAGTTTTTTGCGACCGGATATCAGTTCATTTCGAAGGATGAGGTCGCTGAACTTGCAGAGTCTGTTCCTGACGGAGAGACGACTCATTTTCTGACGGACCTCTCTCAGGAGAAGGGCATGTATATTGTCGCAGGCCTGCCGGAAAAGGCCGGAAACGTATTCTACAACTCTGCAGTGCTGACCGGGCCTGACGGCTTCATCGGTAATTACCGCAAGACCCATCTCTTTTATGAAGAGAACCTCTTCTTTACGCCGGGAGATACCGGCTTTCAGGTATGGGACACACCCATCGGGAAGATCGGCATTATGATCTGCTTTGACTGGTTCTTCCCGGAATCTGCACGGACCCTTGCCCTGAAAGGGGCGGAGGTGATCGCGCATCCTGCAAACCTTGTCCTGCCGTATTGCCCGCAGTCCATGCCGGTCAGGTGTCTTGAGAACAGGGTTTATGCTGTCACTGCAAACCGCATCGGCACTGAACAGAGAAAAGAAGGCGAGGCGCTCACCTTCATCGGCCAGAGCCAGATCACCTCTCCAAAGGCCGAGATACTGGTGCGGGCCGGTTGTAACGAAGAAGTCCTGATGACTGCGGATATTGACCTGTCCCTGTCCAGGGACAAAAAGCTGAATCAGTACAACGATCTTTTCAAAGACAGGAAGACAGTATACTATACGCCTTAATTCGACTCCCGCTCACTCTCCGAGGACCCGCTCTATTGCCGGAAGACCGCCCGTAGCGCGCAGTTCAGTATTAAAGCTCTTTTTGAGGATCGCCGGGATCTCCCTTTCGAGATATGCAATATATTCCTGCCTTTTCTCTGTTAGATGCTCTTTTTGGGCAAGCCTCACGATCTCAAGCGCCGTATCGAGATGCGGATACGCGGTATCTGTCTTGAGGACTGACCTGGCAAGGGCCTCAAGTTCTTCGGCAAGTTCTTCCTTATCCGTCTTCCCGGGAAAAAGGTCCGCCGGGCTTATATCCTGCAGCATCTTCAATGCAACACAGTCGCAATAATACCGCACCCGAGCTATGTTGCTTACCCTCTGCGCGCCATGCACGCGGTAGAATGCAACCGGTATCCTCAGTTTTGCGATCCTGTGGCTGAGGATGATCTTCATCCATAGATCAAAATCCTGACCGCAGATGAAACGCGGATCGAACATGCCTGCTTCAAGGACTGCCTTCTTTTCGACCAGCACAAAGACTGACAAGATCGGGTTCCCCTTTAAGAATTGATAGTACAGTCCTGGCTTGTCCCCGACAGACGGAAGATCAGTCAGCACGTTTCTGTTCTCGTTCTGATGATAAAGAAAGGCATCGCCGTAAACCAGCTTCAGATCCGCAGGCTGTCGCTTAATATAAGAGTGCATCTTTTGCACGGCATGCGGCAGGAGCATATCATCGTCGTCCAGAAAGAGAAGGTATTCTCCGTTTGAATCAGAAATGCCCCTGTTGCGGGCCACCGAGACACCGCTGTTTTTCTGTTCCAGATATCTGACCCTCGTGTCCTGTGCTGCATACTGTTCGATGATCGTTCTTGTATCATCAGGAGAACCGTCGTCCACAATAAGCAGTTCCAGATTTTTGTATGTCTGGTTGAGCACACTTTCGACAGCCTGTTTCAGGAAACCGGACCTGTTATAGGTAGGAATTATCACCGAGACAAGGTCTTCAGGCGGTCTGCATTCACAATAACTTTCATCGGCCTGTGCAGGGAGATTGAGGACATCAATAAGAGAGTCGAGAGCTTCCCGAAAACCGGAGCTTTCCCGAATGTTGGTAAGGTCTGCATACAGATCATACTGCATCAGCATATGCAGACCTGCAGGCATCTGATAGATATTTGTCACCGCATTAACAGAAAGATATGCAGTGAAGTCCCTTGGCAGGCGATGGCAATAAACGTCCATTTCTACGCACGGGAATATTGCAGAGAGTTTCCGATGCAGCATATCCAGTTCGGCTGCCAGATGATCCGAATTAATGGGATGCTCATCATTGCCGACAAGTATCGCTGCCCTTATCTTTTCCTTCTTTTTTAGTGCTTCGATCTTTTCCTGAGGGTAAGGAAGAGGCTCAAGGTTGTCGCGCCTGTCATTGATATGCAGAGGAAACTGCGGCTGGCCAAATATCTCCTTCTTGCTTTCTGCGGAGGCCAATGAAATTGCGTCTGTCTTGTTTATTTTTCTTAAAAACGCGACGATATTCTGCAGCATCGGGTCTGAAACAAAATAAAGCCTGTCCGTAGTTATCTTCTTGTTTTCAAGTTGGTCCTTCTCAGGCGGGAGGAAACAGACCGGGCACTGCATGTCGTTGTCGGCGACAATGTAATCGATCCGTTCTCTGACATAAAAAAGCTGCATTGCGTATCATCATACCACGACGTTAGTCGGTCTTGAATAATTTGTAGATCGCTGAAAAGTCCTCATGCGCTATGCCCCTTTCAAATGTCCTGGCATAAAGTTCTTTAATTACAGACCCTGTAAAAAGCGTCTTCTTCTGTTCATACGCCAGGTCCTGGAGACAGTGAAGATCCTTGTAGATCAGGGCACTTGAGAAATGAGTTGAGAACTCCTCTTCCAGCAACTTTGCTTTCTTGGCATTCAGCACCAAAGAGTTGCCGCCACCCACGGATAATATTTCGAGAATGTCTTTCTTCTCAATGCCTACATTTTCACCGAGAGACAAGGCTTCCGCGATGGTTGCCATGAATGAACCCAATGCAAGATTGTTGATGAGTTTCATCTTTGTGGCACGCGCCGGCTCACCGAGATAGAAGATATTCTTTCCGATATTTTCAAATACCGGTTTGACCTTTTCATAACCCTCTTTTGCAGCGCTGACCAAAACCGTAAGAGCACCTTGCGATGCTGGCACCACACTGCCCAATACCGGAGCTTCGAGATACACAACCCCTGCTTTATTGCACAGATCATGGAAATCAAGCACATCCCTGAAATGATTAGTAGACAGGTCCACAATAATTTTTTCGGAAGCTGCTCCTGACAGAAGCCCGTCTTTCTGGGTCAGCATCGACCGGACCGCATTGCTGTCAAACAAACATAAGAAGACAATGTCAGCCTCGGTCATTACTGAAGCCGGAGTGGCTGCAACGCGGACATTCATACCGGCAGCTTTAGAAGGCGTTCTGTTCCAGACAGTCAGTGTATGGCCACAATCCAAAAGTCTTCCGGCAATTGCCTTGCCAAGGTGTCCCAGTCCAATGAATCCTAAGTGCATACTTTTTCTCCTGAATTATGGATTAATACGGAAGTTAAGCAAAAAGAAGAACGAGGTACATCAGCCGACGCGCCACAAAAGCTAAAACTGGCATGGAAAAAGCGACCATTCGGGGCCGACTGGCTACAATTGTTCCGGCTGCCTTTACGATTGGTAGCGATAAGATAGATTCTGATCAATTAACTGCAGACTTTCGTACGACTGCCAGGTCAGATCTTTGTTGCCAGTCCTGCCAGGACTTCCTTGACCGCGTCATTCAGCGCAGCGCTTAGGCCCTTTGCAACACCTGCAGTGTCCTTCGTGTCGATCTCAACCCTCTTCTGCTCTTCTATACGGTATAACTCCCTGCCCTCTGCAGAATAGAGCACCGCATCGAACGCCAGTTCAGCGTATGATCCGTTAACCTGTTCGAACCGCTTCAGATTGATGTTCAGTAGAAGCGAACCCTCGGCAACATAGTTCGAGGCCCGCACATTGTCATACTGGGCCGCCAGGGCATTCCTGAATATTTCACGGACCATTTCATCCGGGGCAGAATCCCACTTCGCGTACCGGGAGATGTCGAGCTGATAGGGGGAAAGTCTGTGTGCAATGTAGGGCTGCGACAGATACCGGGGAGACTGCACCTTAAGCGTGATCATGGCCGGCTTCCTGGTCTGGGCCTTGTTGTTGTCCGCAGGCAGATGCAGGCTGTATATCCGTGTCTCCGGCATGGAGCATGCGGCCATCAGGAGAACACCAAGCAGAAGAATTCCTCTCCGCAGCATATTACTCACCCTTCCCTTCTTTGTAGATTATGCTCCAGGGCTTGCTCTTTATCTCGTGGATAAGGTCCTGGAGTTCGTCAGTGGTCCTGGTCATGCTGTTGAGCAGCGCATCAAGATTCTGCGACTGCTGATCAACCGCCCTGTCGACTGTCTTCGACGACTTCTCGATGCTGCCCAGCATGCCGTCGGCCTTGTCCAAGGCCTCGTGCGCTTTTTTCAGAACCTGGGTAAACTCACCCTTGTTGTTGCTGACCAGGCCTTCAAGTTCATTCAGCACCTTCGAGAGCTTGTCAGCCGTCATCCTGATATCAGCGGTCATTTTATCGATATTGGAGGTTGCCGAAACGATCGCCTTATTGGTATTGCCTAACAGGGATTCAACCTGCTTTACATTCTCCGGACTGAAAACCTTGTTCACATCCCGAATAAGGGTATCGAGCGACTTTGACAAACCTTCGACCTTTGACATGATGACCCCGAAATCTACGACCTCTTCGGAAGGTATCACATCGCCGGGCTTGATCCGTTCATTCACCGTATCCGTGACAGAAAGGAGCAGATAAATGTCGCCGACAAAACCGACCTGGGTTACGGACGCCTTGGTGCCTTTATAGATAGGCTTGCCCTTCTTGATGCCGATCTCGACAAGGACCGACTCCCCGGCCCCCTGCGGTTCTTTGACGCTGACAACCCTGCCGATCCTCACGCCGCCCAGCTTGACCTGTGCGCCAGGCTCAAGACCTGCGGCATTCTTCACCTTGATATAGTATGTGTCGAACTTGTCGAGGAACTGCGAGCCGCCGATAAGGATTATCAACCCGGTAAGCAGGATCATGGATACGACAATTATCAGTCCGGCCTTAATCTCTTCTCTCAAAGCGCCCCCTCATATTTTTCATGAGATTTTATCCTCGACAACCGCTCGCCATTGATCTTCCTCTGACATTTCTTCCTCTTCCCATCTTCTGTCAAGGAACTGCTTAATCCGCGGATGGTCAGAGGCCTTCAGATCCTCAAGCGGGCCGAAGAACAGCACCTGCCCCTTGTCGAGCATGATAACATAATCAGCAATTGCAAAAACACTCGGCAGTTCATGGGTCACGACAACGATCGTCATCCTGAAGTTCTTCTGCAGACCCAGGATCAGATTATCAAGACCGGCTGCAGTGACCGGGTCAAGACCGGCAGACGGCTCATCGAAGAAGAGTAACGTTGGATCAAGCGCCAGCGCCCTCGCAATCCCGGCCCTCTTCTTCATGCCGCCCGAAAGCTGGGATGGATAAAAATGGCCGAAACCAGGCAGCCCAACCAGATTGAGTTTAATTCTGATCATGGTCTGCATGGTATCTTTATCTATCCTGGTATGCTCCTTGATCGGCAGGGCGACATTATCAGCGATGGTGAGAGAATTGAGCAGAGCAGATCCCTGAAATGACACACCCATCTTCTTCCTTACTTCATCCATCTCCGGCTCTGTCAGGCCGGTTATCTCCTGGCCGAGAATCTTTATGCTCCCCTCAGAAGGCTTGAGCAGGCCGATGAGATGCTTCAGGAGCGTGCTCTTGCCGCAGCCGCTGCCGCCGAGGATGACCGTGGTCTTGCCCCTCGGAATGGCAAAGGTCAGGCCTTTCAGCACCTCGCGGTCGCCGTATTTTGTCCTGAGCCCTGTAACCTCAATGGCTATATCCCTGTCTTCTGCCATTATCCTCTCATGTGAAATAGTAAAAGAGCGTAGTGAAGAAGAGGTCAAAAATGATCACCAGAAAGATGGACACCACGACCGAGGAGGTTGTTCTGCGGCCGACTTCCTCTGCGCCGCCTTCGACCTTGAAGCCCTGATACGCGCCGACAATGGTTATCACGATGCCAAAGGCCCAGGCCTTGATCAGGCCGGTAAAGACATCCTTTACCAGCAGGGCGTTCAAGGTCTGCTGATAGTAGTTATAGGCATTGATCTCCAAAACAGTGGTCGAAAGAAGGAAACCGCCAAGAATCCCGATCACATCAGAGAGTATGGTAAGCGCAGGGACCATGACCATGAGCGCCAGGAGCTTCGGGCTTACCAGGAACCGCACCGGGTTTATGCCCATGGTGACGAGCGCATCCACCTCTTCCGCAGCCTTCATCGAGCCGATCTCTGCGGCAAAGGCAGAACCGCTCCTGCCCGAGACAATGATCGCGGTCAGGATCGGGCTCAGTTCCCGTGTAAGAGACACGCCGACAAGATTGGCAACGTAGATGAGTGCCCCGACGCGCTTCAGCTGGTACGCAGCCTGGAGGGCAAGGATTATGCCGACAAAAAAAGAGATGACCGCAACGATCGGCACGGAGTTGTATCCTGCCTTGACCATCTCGGAGATCGTGGCCTTAACGCGGACAGCCTTGCCTCTGAACGGCGAGATAAAGGTCCAGTAGAAGGATTTGTTGATGATGCGCGAGGCATCGGTGATATCTTTCAGGAGAGTGAAGGCCATTCAGGCGGCCGCAATCATGCGATCAGCGGCTGACAGCATCGTCCAGGTTTCCGCAGATCTCAAAGACCTTGTCAAGCTTCGAAAAGCTGAATATGTCCAGGATGGACTGGGGGAGCTCGGAGAACTGCAGCCTCCCCTGATACGCCTTCACATGCTTCAGTCCTTCGACAAAGGTCGCTATGCCGGAACTGTCTATATAGGATACGTCCCTGAAGTTGACGATAAGACGCGGAGGCTTGTTCTTTATAACGCCGAGCAGTTTTTCCCGCAGCACGGGCGACGAATGCATATCGACCTCGCCGCTCACCGAGATGACCATATGTCCTTTGTAGTCGCCTATCTCACAATTCATTATTTCTCCCTGTCTGCTTCACGAGGAGCAGCCTGTTGCCCTTCACCTTTTTTGCATCAAACTCGACCCGGTCAAAGACCCTTCTGATAAAATGCATGCCGAGACCGCCCGGCCTCACATCCTCAAGGTCCCGTCCCCGGATCTTTTCAGGATCAGCCTTTTCACCGCTGTCCTCGATAACAATGGTGATCTGCTTCTTCAAACAGCCGTATTTTACAACAATTACCTTTGAAGTGTCTCCACGGTATGCATACTTGATCACATTGGAGCAGGCCTCATCCACGGCAAGCTTTATCTGGCCGGTCAGCTCATCATCAAGACCGCAGGTAGCGCAGAACCTCGCAGTAACATCGCGGATCAGGCAGAGGTAACGCGGATGCGAAAGGACCTTTATGGTCACCTCCGTCTTCATGTCACTCGCCTCAGTTCAACGATCGTAAGGTCGTCCGCCCTGTCCGCCTCACCGGTAAATTTGCTAACAAAATCGACGATAAGGTCTGTCAAACGCTCATCCTGTTTGTTGCGGGTCGCAAAGGCAACGATATCTTCAAAGCCGAGCCTCTTGCCTGCGCTGTTCTTCGCATCGAAGACACCGTCAGTCACCATGATCATCCTGTCTCCGGGAGCGAGCGTCAGTTCATTGGCCGGATAGTCCATCTCCATGATGCCGACAGGAGGGCCTCCCTCAAGGTCCATCACCTTCACCTCATCTGCTGTGATCCAGAGAAACGGCGGGTGGCCTGCAACAGAGACCTTTACGCTGCCTGTCTGCATATCCGCGACCGCGTACATAGCGGTCAGGAACATGCCCCTCGGCGTGTTCGACATCTGTTTATTAAGGCTGCTCATCACCTGACCCGGATCGTCCTTGCCATGCATCTGGTACCTGAAATCGCTGATCGCCTTTGCCATAAAGAGCGCAGCAGAGACGCCCTTACCCGAGATATCGCCGATCAGCACCCCGACCTTGCCCTCAACCGGGTCAACGAAATCATAGAGATCGCCGCCCACATGCTTGGCAGGGAGCGTATATCCTGAAATCCGAAACATCCCTTTTTCATAGACCGGCAGCGGAGGCAGGAAGCTCCTTTGGATCGTTGCCGCAAGTTCAAGCTCCTGTTTGAGCCGCTCTTTTTCGAGTGACTCCTGGTGGAAGACCGCATTTTCCATCGCAACCGCGATCTGTCTGCAGAGGGCCTGGAATATCTCGAGATCATATGCTGAAAAAATATCCCTGCCGATGGGGTTCAGTATCTCGGCAACGCCGATCAGACCTGATCTGCCGACCAAAGGCACCGCGATCATACTCCGCGTGGTAAAACCTGTCTTGGTGTCAGCCTCGCCCGAATGGCGGTCATCGTCGGCTGCCTGCCCGACAACGACCGGTTCAAGGTTCTGTGCGACCCAGCCGGCAATGCCTTCGCCAAGACCGAGGGTGACATGTTTTTTGAGAATATCGCCGCTCTCGCCGTCGCTGCTGAGCGCAACCTCGAACTCAAGCCGCCCGGTCTTTTTGTTATACACAAGGATCGAGCAGGCATCGGCATGCATGACTTCCTTCGCCTTTTCCATGACCAGGCCGATCAGTTCATTGAAGTCGAGGGTGGAGGAGATGATGGAGGAGACATCCATGAGCAGCCGCAGGTCCTCGACCTTCTGCTCCATGCTTTTGAGGTGCTCCTCTGCTGCGGTCAGCGGGCGCTTCTCTTCCATAGCCCCTATTGAATACCAGTTCCCCTCAGGTTTTCAAGGGAAATAAGAGGGAAAAGGTATTTATGGTTATTCTGCGTGCGGGATTAAGAAATTTGCAGGAGCAATTCGCTGCTTCAGATTCGCTAGCTTCCGCCATAGCTTACTTTCATGTAACATAAATCTGGATCGCTAATGTATTGCCATGAAAGAATTCGTTTACTCTCATTGTCTACCGTATATGACCATTGACATCCGGTTCTTTTAAATTCATAAATATAAAGACTCGTTTTTTCGTCTACCACCTCGATCTTAATCGGCTGGGGCAGAGGCACCTGCCTAATAAGCCTGCCTCTGTCAAAATCTCTTTCTTGAATGAATAGGAGCTTTGCCTGATCATGGGATAGACAGCCAATACTCATTGTTGTCAGAAGAAGCAGAAGTGCTAATCTATTTTTCATAATGACCAATTCCCACCTTGCCCCAAAATCACCCCTTCCTTTCAGATATCAGCCAATCCCTGAGGGGCCTTTCATATTTTGCCCAGCTCTATATTTTTCAGAGAATAGCGGTGGAAAAGAAAGTTGTCAAGGAAATTGTTTGCGCTGGTGCACTCAGCTTAGCCTCGCTCTGATGCTCCAGTATTTCCAATAAGGTATCGCCTCGATCAAAAGGTCCTCCCTTTCGAATATCGTTTCAGTATCAAGAGTGACAAGTAGCGCCTTCCTGAGGTTGTTTCTTTCAAGGAATTTGAAGAGCGTCTTAATATCATCTTTTTTTATCTTTGCCTTGATCTTGATCTCCACTGGCAGAACAGTTTTATCATGGGCATGAATAATGTCGATCTCCTCTTTCTGCGGGGTCTTCAGAAAGAACTTTGCGTCGAGACTGTTCACAAAGAACTGCTCCAATACAGTCGGCAGATCGGCCTGCGGGTTCAGCGCCAGCGTAAATGCCGTGTTGCAGAGATAGAGCCTTTTCACCTTCTTCTCGCTGGTAAGGAGGTTTTTCGAATAGTTATAAAGCTTCTGCAGGAATAGAGCATATTCAAGATATGAGATATAATTCGCAATGGTCCGCTGATCAACGTTAAGGTCATTGCTCAGATTTTTGTAATCAAGATAAAAGCCCGGCCTTGAAGCAGTAATAGTCAAAAGTTTCATGAGCAGATCGGGCAGATCGAGTTTGAAGGTCTGGGGGATGTCCACAAAGATGACCCGCTCAAGAAGGCTCTCTTTGAGGTATTTCCTGAGCACAGGCTCCTCCATATCAAGGGCCTCGATAAACCCTCCAGTTTTCAAAAATACAGCCATATGCCTTTTCAGTTCCTTTTCGAAGAGCTTCTCCCTGTCCCGGTCTATTCCAGCCTCTTTAAAATCGAGGTATTCTTCAAAATCCAGGGGTTTGATCATGAAATCAAAGAATCTGCCTGCCAGGCTTTCTCTTGTGCCCTGCCACATGGTTATCTGTGCCGAACCGGTGAGGAAGATCTTCAATTTCGGGTTTGCGTCATAGAGGAGTTTCACCTTTGAAGGCCAGCCCTCAAGCTTCTGTATCTCATCAAGGAATATATAGACCTTCTTTTTGGATATATCATCCCGGAGAACATCAGTTTCATACTGTTTAATGATCTCTTCCAGGTCATACTTCATTTCATCGAACGAAAAATACAGGATATGGTAAGGGTTCGTATTCTTGCCGATGAGTCCATCCATGATCTGGTACATGAGGGTCGTCTTGCCGACCCTTCTAAGGCCGGTAAACAGCACGATCTGTCGCTTATCTATATACTGGACGATCTCTTTGAATATCTTTCTCTTTCTTCCAATAAACTCAGGGAATATCTTTCCTGTCTTCCACCAGGGGTTAAAGCCTTGCAAGTCCATTAGCTCTCCAATGTCATTGTATTTTAATTTCAATTACATTATATTAATCTTATCATGAGATAGCAAGCATCATTTTCGGGCAAGTAACAGCAGCTGACAACTGCTGCCAGTTGTGTTCCCCTAATGAATATTACAACGCAAGAAAAACCAGATGATGCTGCCAGGTCGACTGTACGTAAAGATTCTTGAGACTATCGTTTTCTTCCCGTTTTCACGGTCATTCCCTCATTTACCTGTTGTCAATGGCCATGCAGAGATAGTACAATTCCCAGTATCACAAAGGGGGCGCGATGATAAAGCTGTTCAACTGGGCATTCGACAAGGAAAAGGAACGCAGGGTGGAGATCCTGCAGAAGGTCCATCTCTTTAAAGGGCTGCGCCGTAACCTGCTGATGAAACTTCTCGTCGACCTCGTTGAAAAGGAATATAAGCCGGGCGAGCCTATCTTTGCGGAGGGCGAGATCGGCAAGGCCCTGTACATCGTGCTCGACGGTTCTGTCGCCATAGCAAAGAAGGGCAAGGGAGACCGTGCAGTCCTTGCCGAACTGAAGACAGGGTCGTATTTCGGAGAACTCGCACTCATAGACCAGATGCCACGCTATGCTGCTGCGACTGCCCAGGAACAGACCACCCTGCTTATCATGTACAAATCATATTTCGATGACCTCATCAAGGGGAGCCCAGCGATCTCGTCGCGGGTGCTGCTGAACCTTGTCGAGCTGCTCTCTGCATACGTGAGAAAGAACCAGGATGAAAGCGCCTGATAGAGAACTGCTGAAGGAGATACAGAAGGTCCACCACCAGATGCCGCGATGGGTGATCGGCCTGCTTCTGGCCGGCCTGCTGGTCGTCATGGCTTATCACACGGCAAGCCTGCTGGTATTGCTTCTCATCGCCGGTATCAGCGCGTACCTGCTCAGTGCAGTCATCAAGCGGATCGAATATCTCGGCATCAAACGGATCGTTGCCGTTGCAGCAGTATATCTCGCTGCAGGCCTTCTGCTCATCGCTGCCGACCTGCTGATCATCCCTTGCCTGCAGGCAGAGACAAAGAATCTCACGGAAAGACTGCCAATAATAACAGAGCAGGCAGAGACCGCCTTTCAGGACCTGCGCGGGTATCCCTTTGCCGAAGAACTGATCGACAAGATACTGACCGGCCTTGCGCAGCCGAGCCACCTGCTTTCGAAGATGCTGAACGTCACCGACGTTTTCAGCCAGGCCGCATCCATAGCCTTCGCCATGATACTCATTCCTTTTTTCGTCTTCTTCATCCTCAAGGACTGGCCTGCAATCCTGAAGAAGATCATGCGCTGGATACCCTCAGGATACGTGGAAACCTCGATCGCTGCGCTTTCGGAGATCGATATCCTTGCAGGCAGCTATCTCAGGGGGCTTGCGATCGAATGTTCGTCCGTCGGCGCAATGGCTGCTATCGGCCTTGCAATGCTCGGCGTGAACTATCCAATAACACTCGGCATTGTGACCGCTGCTGCAAATGTCATTCCATACATCGGCCCGATCGTCTCGTGCCTGATCGCCGCCCTTATTGCCTTTATCCAGTTCAAAACGATCGGCCCACTGCTGAATGTCCTTCTTCTGTACACCTGTGTCAAGCTCCTTGATGACTTTGTTGTCCAGCCGCTCACCATCGGCAGGAGCGTCAAACTGCACCCCATGCTCCTGGTTATTACCATTATTGCCGGACAGAAGCTCTTCGGCATTATGGGTATGGTCCTGGCAGTGCCCGCGGTCACGATCCTGCAGAAGGTGATCGTCATTTTCCTTGAGGACAGGCGGAACAGGACCATGCCGGCGGAGACGCTTAAGCAATCTCACGAAATAATCGTTTAAGATAGACCTATGGACCTTTTCAGCGACAGTCGGGGAACATTCAGCGAGCTGCGGCGGAAATTTGTCATAGCGGTCGGCCTGGTATTCCTTGTGGCATCTTTCGGCACTGCAGGGTTTATGCTGATCGAAGGCTGGGGCTTTACGGATGCGCTCTACATGACGGTCATCACGCTTGCCAGTGTCGGTTTCAAGGAGGTCCATGACCTTTCTCTTTTCGGCAGGATCTTTACGATCGTCCTTATCATCGGCGGCGTCGGCACCGTGGCCTATGCACTCACTGCGGGAGCCAAGATAATCCTGGAAGGCGAACTACAGGAAGTTTACGGGAGGCGAAGATTGGAAAAGAAGATCAAGGAAATGAAAGACCATTACATTGTCTGCGGGTACGGCAGAATGGGCAAGATCATATGCAGAGAGCTCAGGGAAAAGAACATCAAGTTCATAGTCGTTGAAAAGCAGCCCGACATTCACCGGGACAGTGATGACCTGCTGGTCTATATCGGTGATGCGACCAGGGACGAGATCCTGAAGGAACTCGGCATAGAAAAGGCAAAGGGCCTTGTCTCGGTGCTTCCTACGGACGCAGAAAACCTCTTCGTGGTCCTGAGCGCTCGTGGCCTGAACCCCAAACTCTTCATCGTTGCCAGGGCTGGAGAAGAAGGTTCCGAAAAGAAACTCGTGCGCGCTGGTGCGGACAAGGTGGTATCTCCTTATCATATCGGCGGCCTCAGGATAGCTCATACTGTACTCAAGCCTGCTGTCGTGGATTTTATCGAATTCGCAACCAAGAGCGGCAACATAGACCTCCAGATGGAGGAAGTCCTCATCAAAGAATCGTCAGAACTGGTCGGCAGGTCACTTGACGAATGCGGCATAGGAAGAGAGCTGGGCATTATCATCGTGGCGATCAAGAAGCCCGACGGCGGAATGAAGTTCAACCCGACCTTCAAAAGCGCAATAAAATCAGGAGATACGCTCATCGCCCTTGGCGAGAGCTCCAAACTCAAGCATCTTGAAGTGATGGCATCGTAAGTTCATCACACATTACAACGGAGGATACAATGAAGAGAACAATTATATTTCTGGCGCTGTTTACTCTCATGCTCACAGGGCTGTCAGGCTGCGGGTACAACACCATGCAGGCAAATGAGGAGGCAGTAAAGGCTGCGTGGGGAGACGTTGAAGCATCGTATCAGCGGAGGAACGATCTGATACCGAACCTCGTCGAGGTCGTAAAGGGTTATGCAAAACATGAGAAGGATACACTTCAGGCAGTGACCGAGGCGCGTGCCAAGGTCGGCACGATCCAGGCATCAAAAGACATTCTTAATGACCCCAAGGCCCTGACACAGTTCCAGGAGGCACAGGGCGCCATGTCCAGCGCACTTTCCCGCCTCATGGTCGTTGTTGAAAAGTATCCTGACCTGAAGGCCAACCAGAACTTCCTCGACCTGCAGCACCAGCTTGAAGGAACAGAGAACCGCATAAATGTTGCTCGCACCCGCTTCAACAAGGCAGTCGAGACCTTCAATGTCTCGATCAGGATCTTCCCGAACAGTCTCACGAACTCCCTGATGCTGCACCTGAAACCGCGCGAAGCCTTCAAGGCTGAGGCAGGCGCGGAAAAAGCGCCTAAAGTGGACTTTAGTAAATAGTTCTGAAAAAGTTCATAACATGTCAGTATTAGACTCTTCTCTATGGCTGTCACTCCGACTTGTTCGGAGTCTTTCCTCGGAAGGATGCCGGGCACCCAAGCATCGGACACAGACAAGCCGGCATGACAACAGTAGACTGGACGAAATCGCTGGAATGACAACACAGAGTGCAGTGCTGTCGTCTGAGAATAGAACCTCCCCTTTCCAAGGGGAGGACAGGTGGGGTATAGGTAACATATTGCAATACCTCCCCACTCCCCTCCTTGGAAAGGAGGGGCTATTGCATACATCTCTCATACTGCTTTTCCTGCTCTTGCTGGCAGGCTTTATCTTCGCTTCCGTTGCCCATGCCCTTGATGTCCCCAAACTGACCGGTTATGTAAACGATCATGCAGGCATGCTCTCGCCCCAGGCAAAGGCTACGCTTGAGCAGGAACTGCGTGCCTTCGAACAGTCGGACTCCACTCAGATCGTGATCGTGACTATCCCCTCTCTTCAGGGAGAAGTGCTGGAGCAGTTCAGCATCAAGGTTGCAGAGGCCTGGAAGATCGGCCAAAAGGGAAAGGACAATGGCGTCATCTTCCTTGTTTCCAAAGAAGACAGAAAATTGCGTATCGAGGTTGGCAGAGGACTTGAAGGCAAGCTCACAGACCTTATGGCAGGCCGGATCATAGACCTGGTAGTAAAGCCCCGGTTCAAAAGAGGCGACTTTGACGGCGGTTTTATTATGGGGGCTCATGCGCTGATCGATGCGACGCGGGGTGAGTTTATGGCAGAGCCAGGGTCAGGCAAAAGGCAAGGGGCTAAGGGTTCACAGGGTATTTCCAGGCTCTTCACATTCCTCATATTTTTGGGCATCGCCCTGCTCATGCTCGGCAGCGTCTCCAAATTTCTCTCCGGCGCTGCAGGTGCAGTAGGCTTGCCTGCAATTGTTTCTCTTCTTCTCTCCCCGGTCGGACTGGTGACCGGCATCATTCTCGCTGTCATCGGTCTTGTTGCCGGCCTGATCCTGCCCGCACTTTTTTCAGCAGGAGGCCGCGGCGGCGGTTTTGGCGGCGGATATTATGGTGGAGGCTTTGGTGGCGGCGGTGGATTTGGCGGAGGAGGAGGCGGTTTTGGTGGCGGCGGCGGAGACTTCGGCGGCGGCGGAAGTTCAGGGGATTGGTAGTTTATCAGCGTTTTAGCTTACAGGCTTGTCAGCCAGCCAGCTTCGTGGCTAATACAGAAAAGGGCGAGTGTGGGATATGAATAGATCAGAGACATTTTTTACAAAGGCAGAAAAAGACCTGATAGCAGAGACAACGCGGTCAGTTGAATGCTGTACGATCGGCGAAGTGGCTGTCATGGTCGTTGACAGCAGCGATGAATACCGTGAGACAGCCGTACTCGGCAGCATACTTCTTGGATCAGGCATCAGCCTGGTCCTGTCAGAGGTATTCCTTTCAGCATCGCTGCACTACTTCATTCTCCTCAGCTTTCTCTTATGGCCGATCATCTGGCTGCTTTTCAAATACCTGCCTGCGTTAAAAAGGTCCTTTGTCAGACGGCGCAGACTGGAGGAGGCTGTGCGACAAAGAGCTGTCAGGGCTTTTTACGAAAAAAGTCTTTACAAGACACGGGCAAACACCGGCGTGCTCTTCTTCATTTCATTGCTCGAACATAAGGTATGGGTCCTGGCTGACAAGGGTATATATGAAAAGATAGACCAGCATACGCTCAATACGTATGCTCTGACAGTATCGAGAGGCATAAAAGAAGGCCGTGCCTGCGACGCGCTTTGCCTGGCCATAAAAGACGCAGGCGAAATACTCGCGAAACACTTTCCCATGAAGCCCGGAGATACGAATGAGCTTTCAGATCAGGTGATGACCGAGTAATCCGCCTGCATCCCTGCAAGATTTCAAAACCTGTTGTCCGGCTTATTTCCCTCCTGCAATCAGCTTCAGCTTCCCCTCGATAGCTGAAGGCGCTCCGGAGATCTTCATAAAAGTGCCCATAGTAAGGTCAGGAAAATCGAGGGCGATCCGGAACTTGCCGTGCAGCATATAGACCTTTCCGCCGGAGACGACCATTTCGTACGGCAGATGTGCGGTGTGCTTCGGATCACTGATATCGATCACCGGCATGATCGTTTTGTCCGCACCCTCGCCTTCGGTAATACCTACGCCGAAGACTGTCTCCTTCTTGTCAGCCAGATCCACCCGATAGATCTTTGAAGAACCGCCCTTATGTGCAGCGAGGTTCGCCTCAACAGCCTTGAGCGCCTCTTCCTGGGAACCGTGAGAGCCGAGCAGCACCTGATCTTCAAAATAAGGCATCATTACCATATAATGATAAGAACGGAGCTTGCTTGCGGTCAGCCCTTTTTGAGATCCGAACACCGTTTTTTTGCCAAGGGCCTTTTCGAGAGCAGCGGCAACATCGGCGAGAGAGTCCTTCATCTGATACGCCTGGGCATAATAAAGCGGGTTCGTATAGGATACCTCGATCTCGTTGCCCTTCTCGGTCAGGGCGACACGGGATATCGCGCCATATGCGCCGAATTCGGATTTGGCGGCGTTCTTCCGCAACGCGTCATTGGTCACAATAATAACATAGGCACCTTTATACGGAGCATATTCGCCGACTGCCTGAAACCCGTGCTGAACAAGGCTTGCCTTCACCTCATCCTTCTTTTTCTCAAGAGTCCCCGGTCCTGATGAAGCAAGTACATAGGGTTTCAGCATCTCATCCGCAACAGCAATGCCTAAAAGCATGAATATGCCCAGAACCGACGACAGAATAACTGCAACAGTTTTCTTCATGATTACCTTCCTTTTTTGCCCCTTACGGGCTGTAGCAGAGATTTGCAATGCCACTCAACTGAAATATTTTTTGATCTCACCCTCTATCATGCTATACGGCACAATAAACGGCTTGTCCTTAATGGTGATGCGTATCTCATTCCCGGAAACTGCACAATACTCTCCCTTGATGGGGCCCATGACAGAATTGCCCTGAAAAACGCCTTTTTCAGCATCTCCGGAAAAAAGGCCGCCGCTCCCGGTTATAGCAGATTCGACCCTGCCCATAACCGACGAAATTTCATCATTCAGCGCAACAGTAAATGTATGTGCCATTGAGTTCCTCCGTTCTCATAGTATACCACGTCAAAGCCTGAGCCCTTCATGTAACGCCAAAATGATAATGTCCTAAATAACCAAAGTAGAAATGTCCTGAATTTGAGAAGCTACCATGCTTAGGAGAAGGAGGCATGGATGGCAGGAAAGGACATTATCATGGCGAGTCAGAAGGAGTTGAAGCGGTTACATGTCGTGCAGAAAGTGATAGAGGGCGCACTGAAGCAGACAGAGGCAGCAGAGATGCTTTCATTAAGCATCAGGCAGACCGGAAGGATCGTTATACGGGTAATGGAAGAAGGTTCCCGGGGAATAGTACACCGGTCTCGTGGGCAGGAATCAAACAGGAAACTGCCACAAGAGGTCAAAGAACAGGTGCTTGGGCTATACCGGCAGCACTACGAAGGATTTGGACCGACTTTGGCCCAGGAGAAGCTCCTTGAGAGAGACGGTATTAAGATAAGTGACGAAACCCTTCGGGTATGGTTGATAGAGGCAGGGCTCTGGAAGAAGAAGCGTAAAGGCAGACAGCACCGTCAGTGGAGGCCCCGGAAAGACCGATATGGGCAGATGATACAGGTAGATGGCTCACACCACGATTGGTTTGAAGGCAGAGGGCCGGAATGTGTGTTTATGGGCTATATCGATGATGCTACCGGCAAGATTTACGGAAAGTTTTACGGATATGAGGGAACGATCCCAGCCATGGACAGCTTCAAGCGATATATCAGGAAGTATGGCATTCCGATGAGCCTTTACATGGACAAGCACAGCACATACAAATCAACAGGGAAACCGACCATAGAAGATGAGCTAAATGGCACAGAACCGGCAAGTGAATTCGGCAGGGCATTGAAAGAACTGGGCGTAGAGCTGATTCATGCTCATTCACCTCAGGCAAAAGGGAGGGTTGAGAGACTGTTTAATACCCTTCAGGACCGTCTGGTCAAGGAGATGAGGCTCAGAGGCATAAGCAGCATTGCTGCGGCAAATGAGTTTCTTAAGGAGTATCTGCCGATCTATAACAGGCGCTTTGCCAAAAAGGCAACGGAAGCAGAAAACCTCCATAGACCGATCCCCAAGGGGCTTAACCTTGACCGAATCCTCTGTATCAAGACAGAGCGGACACTGAAGAATGATTTTACGATTGCCCATGACCGGAAGCTCTATCAGATAGAAGAGGCAGTGAAGACGAAGAAGCTGATGGTTGAGGAATATACTGATGGGTCAATGGCCATCTGGTGCAAAGGGCAGAAAGTGAAGTTCAGGCAGATAGCAGTAAAGCCCGAGAAGCTATCAAAACCATTACCGGTGCCAAAGCGAAGGAAACCCTCGAGACCAGCAAAAGACAATCCTTGGAGGAGACTCTTCTTCGTCCCTAAGAAGATGAAAATAAAAGCAGCATGAATACAGGACATTTCTAAATTGGTAAAAACAGGACATTTCTACTTTGGGTTGACAAAGCCTGAGCCCTTCATTGACCTCCGGCAGAAAACTGATACACTGAGATAAAGAAATCGTTATTCTTCCCGGAGGCTGAACATGGTCAGAAAAATAAAGAAGATCTGGAAGAGCAAACCGACGATCGAAGGCGCAGGGGTGCACCTCAAACGTGCCTTCGGTTACTATCAGATACCTGAACTCGACCCCTTTCTGCTTCTCGATGATTTCCATTCGGACATCCCGAGCCAGTATCTTGCAGGCTTTCCGTGGCACCCCCACCGCGGGATCGAGACGATCACCTATGTTCTGCATGGCAATATTGAGCACGGCGACAGCATGAAGAACAAAGGTCTCATCTCCCCTGGCGACGTGCAATGGATGACAGCAGGAAGCGGCATCATCCATCAGGAGATGCCGAAGGGCGGCAAGGATGATCTCCTCTGGGGCTTCCAGCTCTGGGCAAATCTTCCGGCAAAGGAGAAGATGATGGACCCGCGTTACCGCGAGATCAAGAGCAGCCAGATCCCGGAGAAGAGACTGGCGTCAGGCGCAGCGGTGAAGGTCATCTGCGGAACTGTGGACGGAACCAGTGGGCCGGTCAGGGACATTGTTACCGATCCGGAATATCTGGATGTTTCAGTTCCTGCAGACACGACCTTTATGCACCAGGTGCCGTCAGGCCATACAGCCTTTGCGTACGTGGCCGAGGGAAGCGCCTATTTCGACGAAGAGCGCAATGCCTTTGCCCGTGAAGTGATAGGCAGCAACTATTTTGATTACAAACGCGACTGCAAAGGAACTCCCGAGGCCCTGATACTCTATGAGCACATGGGCGATACGATAACGGTCACCACAGAAGACTCTGCGGTCCGTTTTCTCCTGATCTCGGGCAGGCCGATCGGCGAGCCGGTCGCCTGGTACGGTCCGATCGTGATGAATACGCAGGAAGAACTGCAAACAGCCTTTGAGGAATACGAGAAAGGCACGTTCATCAAACACCGTTAACGCAGATGAAGATGGATGAGGAGAGCGGGCATGACAGGTAGCAGACACCGCTCAAGAGGTATTCACGTCGTTGCTCTCTTCGAAGGGTTAAAAGGAATGCTTGTTCTGCTCACCGGTTTTGGGCTGCTTGCCTTCATCCATAGAGACCTTCATGCAGTTGCTGTTGAGATCATCAGAACCTTTCATATGAACCCTGCCAGACACTACCCTTCGATCTTCATCGATACCTTCAGCCAGTTGACCTCGGGGCAGCTCTGGATAATGGCCCTTTTTGCCTTAGTCTACTCGGCAGTCCGTTTTCTGGAAGCAGTCGGCTTATGGCTTGAGCGGCAGTGGGCTGAGTGGTTCGGACTCCTTACCGGAGCCCTGTATATCCCTGTTGAGCTTATGGAGATCGTGCGCCAGGCTACGCCGGTTCGGATCGCTGTCTTTGTCGTGAATATGATCATCGTGCTGTATCTGGCATGCATAATCCGGAGGACAAGACATGTTCGCGGGGCGTGACCGAATTATGGGCGTCTCTTTTACTTGTTACTGATGCGGGTGTTGATGATATTATTCGTGTCTTCGCGCTGCTTGCACCCTTTGACCTGATAGCCGATAATGATACCGCCCTGATTTATTTCCCAATGGACGGAACAATCTATGCTCACCGGTTCGATATAAACAACATTGCCATTTGCAAGCTGATAGGTGCTCTCTTTCCATCCGACCTTTGTAGCATATGAATCAGGACGATTCATTTCCTGTTTGAGTTCGGACAAAGGTCTGGTTATCCAGCTCGTCATGCGATCTTCACGTGTGGTCTGCGATGCACATCCGCAGAGAAGAAACAGGAAGAACAGCAAACCAACTATGCTGACAGACCGGTATTTCACAGTATTATCCTCATTTTTAAAATACGAACATTTACGTAAACGCCGGCAATATTTTAATCAGCATTATCCTGCCTGTCAAGACAGCGAATTGCCGCACTATTCGGATGATAGTGAGTTCAGGGAGTATTCCTCATAGTTGCGCTTTGAATACAAGAGGCCACAAGAAAAGTTCCCTGTCGCCTACCGTCCGCTGTTCCTCAGGCGCACGCGGATCCCGTCTTTGACCGCATCGTCAGGATGGGTGATCACCTGATCTTTCTCCGCAAGTCCGGAAACGATCTCTGCCGCAAGCCCATTCCTGTGGCCCACAACGACCTCTTTCAGGCGAGCACGGTTATTATCAACCACAAAGACAGCCCATCCCTCGCCCTTTCTGAAGAGCGCACTTGACGGCACCTGCAGCACATCCCTGCCTTCCCATATCACAAAACTGGCCTCGACCCGATATCCGTCTCCAAGCCTTTTCCATGCCTCAGGCACTGAGGTGATATCTGCGATGACCAGCACCCGTTGCTCCTCCACACCAAGGCTCGATATCTTCGTAAATGCTTCCGGTTCGATGATCCGCACCACGCCTGAGAGCGGTTCGCTGCCGCCCCATCGCTCGAACAGGACTGACGCGCCCGGCTTGATCTTCACTGCGTCGGCTGAAAGGACCTCGGCCTTCACCTCGATCGTACCCGGATCACCGATATCTATTATCGGTTCCCCGCCTGCGATCGCTCCTTCGCTCTCGTGATGGATCTTCAGGAGCCTTCCTGCTGCAGGTGCCTTGACGCTCACGATCCGCTCCCGGTCAACCGTTCCGTCAGCAGCAGAATGGCCCAGCAGGCTCCTGGTACGCTCAAGTTCTGCCCGGGCAGCCTTTACCCTCGCCTCTGCTGAAAGACGGGCCGCCTCGGTCTTCTTTGCATCTGCATCAGCCTGCTCCATGGTATCCTTTGCGACATAACCTGATTCAAACAACCTTTTCTGGCGTTCAATGTTCTTTTTCGCATATTCTGCGGCAGCCTCTGCAGACCGCTCCTCCTCTTTTACCGCATTGAGCGTTGCCTGCGCTGTCGAAACAGCAGCAAGGGCCTCTGCTCTGCTCCTGGGGTCAAGGACGGAGGAACGGAGCGGCTCAAGTTCTGCAACAACCTGTCCTTTCTTTATCTCATCACCCACTTCCAGCTCAATACGCCGCAGATAACCTGCAACAGGGGCTGACACCACAAAACGGTCTTTGACCCGTGTTTTTCCTTCCTCGTCCACGGTCACTCTCATCGTCCCCTTCTTAGCCTGTGCGCTATCAATATAAACGGGCTTCGGCATGAAGCCATACACCAGCAACAGAATGACCGCAACAGAGACGGTTATGATCAGTATCCTTCTGCGTACTTCCGGCCGCATATTCACTCCTTTGTCTTGAGGACCGCTACGAGGTCCAGATGGTCGAGCCTGTGGCGCACGATCAGGCCTGACATGCAGGCAGAGACGATCACCACTGATGCTGCAAGTGCATAGGTGCCTGACTCAATGATGATCGGCACCCTGAAAAGATCTGATTCAAGCGCCTTTGCAACGTACGCGCAGATGCCGGTGCCGATGACCGCACCGAGCGGCAGTGACAACAGCGTCAGCAGGGCAAGCTCTCCCAGGAAGATATACGATATCTCTCCCCGCGTGTACCCCAGCACCCTGAGGCTGGCAAGCTCATGGCTCCGCTCTGCAAGACTTATTCGCGCACTGTTATACACCACGCCAAAGGCGATTGTGCCCGCAAGAATGCTTGCGATAAAGGTGAAGAACAGGAGCGCCTCTGCCTGGGTCTCATAGAAGTTCCTGATCTCGTCGGTCCTCACCACAGTCCCTGCAACGCGGGGCATCTCCACCAGGGTCTTGTAGATGTCCGAGCGGTATTTTGCATCAGCCGCTATATAGGCGCCGGAGACCGCGCTTCCCTCACGCATGAGCCGGTTCAGCGCAGCCATATCCATATATCCCATAATGCCGATATACTGTTTTACCAGTCCGGCCACCGGCACCCGCCTGATCGGCCGTTCTCCCTCAAGGATCTCTACCGTGACCATATCGCCCGGCTTGACATTGAGGAGTTTTCCCAGATAATCGGTCAGCACGATACCCTCTGGGGGGAGCTGGATTGGCTTCAACGATGTATCGAGAAGATACTGAAGACTGCCGCCCGGCTCCAGGCCCCGGATAGCGGTCCGGTATGTATGGTGCTCGAATCGCAGACGCACCGGCACGGTCCTGAAGACCTCGGCATGCTCAACACCTGTGAGGCCCTTCAGTTCATACACCGCCCTGCGCGATGTCGGCTCACTGAACGTCACCATCATGTCTTCCTTCTGGGACTGCCTGAACTGAACATCCACCATAAAATCGATCGCATCTTTCGAGAACGTACCGGCTATCATGATAGCACAGGCCAGCGATATGCCCGTTATGGTGAGCAGAGACTTGATCGGTTTGCGCTCGATATTGCGGAAGACAATACGCGTCGGCTGCGAGAGGATAGGACCGAGTCCCATATGCTCTAACAATGTCGTGCGGTATTTGGCCGGCGGTTCAGGCCGCATCGCCTCGGCAGGCGGCAGGATTACCGCCTTGCGGAGGGCAAAGAGCGTTCCGCCAACTGCCGACAGGACGGTTATGCCTGCAGCAATAAGCACGACCGAAAGCCTCAGCTCATACAGCAGAAAAGGGAAGCGGTAGAATTCCATATAGATGTTTGCAAGGCCCTGTCCAAGCTGTATGCCTGCTCCGAGTCCGGCAGCAATCCCGATCACCACGATCAGCATCACGAATTTCAGATAATGGATGCCGACAGCCATATTATCGTACCCGAAGGCCTTGAGCGCCGCGATCTGCTCGCGCTGGGTGCTGATCGTCCGGCTGATCACCACGTTTAGAAGAAATGCAGAGACGGCGATAAAAACGGTCGGGAATATCTCTGCAGAGCGCTGGAGCTGCTTGAACTCCTCGGTCAGGAATCTGTTCGAGAGCTGATCCCTGCGGTCGTAAGAACCAAGACCGCCATACGGGTCAAGGATGTCGTCAAGCCGTGCGATAATGTCTTCGGAACGTGCGCCGGGTGTGAGCGTAAGGACCACATCATTGAAGGCACCCTTCATGTTGTACGCGGTCCCAAGCGGGGTCCTCGCCATCCAGAGGATCGCGTATCTCTTGTAATCAGGACTGATCGCGCCGGGCCTTGTCTGGAGGATGAATTCAGGCGAGAGCGCCAGACCGGTAATGACCAGGGTCTTCCATCTGCCGTTGATCACTGCGCCGAAACTGTCCCCGGGTGAAAAGCCGTGGGCCTCTGCAAAGGCCTCGCTCACGATCACCTCGTTGTCCCGTGAAGGATCGACCATCCTGCCCCTACGGATGTAAAGCCTGTTGAGAAGAGGCATACCGCTGTCCGGTATCGAGACGAGCCTTGCTGTGACCGGCTCAGGGAAGCCCTTGATATCAAGCTTCACGTCGGCAACCACACGCGTCTCAACGCGCTCCACTCCCGGTACGTCACTGATGCGCTGCTTCACGCTCTCCGGCGCCCGCTTAAGAGAGGCAAAGACCCCGGCAAACCCAAAATCACGGTAAAAGCTGTCGCGCGTCATGTTCAGTGAATGCATAGTGCCGATCAGCATCACAAAGGTGGCAACGCCGCTGCCGATGACAAGGGCAATGGCAAGAGCCTGGCCCTTCATCTTCCAGAGGTCGCGCCTCAGTTTATGATCGAGAGCCTTCATGCCCTCACCAGTGCAGCTCACGGGGAGGTTTTTTTACGGCGTTCTTATTGATCACGGTGATGAGGCCATTACTGAGATGGATAACTCGGTCCGCCATGTCAGCGATATCGACATTGTGCGTAATGATCACGGTAGTGGTCCCCAGCTCACAGTTCACCTTCTCAAGCGCTTCGAGTACCACCACACCCGTCTCAGAGTCGAGCGCGCCGGTCGGTTCATCGCAGAGCAGCACCTCCGGATTTTTTGATATGGCACGCGCGATCGCAACGCGCTGCTGCTCGCCACCGGAAAGCTGGGAGGGGAAGTGGTCAAGCCGGTCGCCAAGGTTCACCACAGCAAGAGCATCCTCAGGCCTCATCGGCTCTTTAGCGATCTCGGTGACAACAGCCACATTTTCCCGCGCGGTCAAACTCGGGATAAGATTATAGAACTGGAAGACAAACCCGACATGGAACCTGCGGTATTCGGTCAGCTCTTTCTCGGTCGCCCGCGTCAGGTCCCTGTCAATATAGGTGACCTGCCCTCCGCTTGCCGTATCAAGGCCGCCCAGGATGTTCAGGAGAGTGGATTTTCCGCTGCCTGAAGGCCCGAGGAGCACAACCAGTTCTCCTGGATAGAGGTCGAGGTCAACACCCCGCAGCGCATGGACCTGCACTGCGCCCATCTCATAGACCTTTGTGAGTGCCCTGGTCATGAATACCGGGGACCGGGGATCAGCGCTATTTTTCGGCATCTTTTGATGCAGGTTATTCATCTGTCTGTTCTCCGATACCAGTATACCGCAGAACATCGGCCGCTACTATGGGAGTCTGAACACGGGGTCATATCAAAGTCGAACATAAGTCACTATGTGCATAACAATTGCCTGGCCGCAGGCCGAGAAGATATGCAAATCAGTGTCAGCTGAGAGACAAGAAAGAAATCAAGGACAGCGTATTTCCCGGCGGTCAGTCACGATGATGCTCACCTTCTTATCATGAGATTCGGCAGGGACTGATCCAATCACCTGCTCTTCATACGTCGGAGTAATCACAGGAACCGGCTTTTGGAGCTCTGAGAGCAGTCTGTCATAAAAACCGCCCCCATACCCTATCCTGTTCCCTGCTTCGTCAAATGCAGCGCCCGGAGCAATGATCAGCTCAACATCATTGATCGAGACCTTCCGGTCATCGGTAAGGACAGACGGTTCAGGAATCTTCATGTATCCCGGGACAAGCTCATCAAGGCTCCTGACCTCATACAGTCCGAGGTCTTGGCCTTCAACTCGCGGCAGTACAGCCCTCCTGCCCTCGTCAAGCGCCCGCTGTATCATGTCAAAGGTATTCACTTCTGACCTGAACGAGGCAAAGAAGAAGATGGTCCTGGCAGCTTTGAACTCCGGGAGCAGAAAAAGGCGTTCCCCAATAGCCTTGTCCTTGGCTCTCTTTACTACAGGAGGGATGCTGTCTCTTTTTGCGAGGGTCTCTATCCTGAGCGATGCCTTATCAGACATTCAGGACTTTTTCGATCGCGGCCTTGATCTGCTTCACCTCATCAACCGTCTGAGGTGCGAATTTGAAGGGAGAACCGCCCTTGATATCAGCCTCCATGATCGCGTGGCTGAAACTGATATGACCGGCAAGCTCCATGGTGCCGATGCCCTTTTTCACAAAATCCAGATCATCCTGTCCGCGGATCTTGTTGGCCACAACAAAGACATTCTTTACCCCTAAGCCTTTTGCCATATCGCGGACAACACCGGCTGTCTGGATGCTGCGCTGGCCAGGTTCGATAACGACAATGAACGCATCAACCGAATCTGCAGTGCCGCGTGTGAGGTGCTCGATGCCCGCCTCCATGTCAACGATGACAACCTCGTTCCGTTCGACCACCAGATGCCGGAGAAGCCTGCGCAGAAGCACATTCTCAGGACAATAACAGCCTGATGAAGCTGCCTTGCCCTTGCCCATGATCAGGAGTGTTATGCCGTCGAGCTTGTATCCCACTCCTTCAGGGAGATCATCGACCTTGGGGTTGAGCTTGTATATACCGGGGCTGCCGGGCTTTGAGCCGGTGCGCTCCTCGATCAATGCATTCATGTTCGCGATCGGCACGATCTTTTCCGCTTCTGTCCGGGAGACGCCGAGCGCAGACGCAAGGTTTGCATCAGGATCTGCATCCACTGCGATCACCTTATTGCCTTCTGCTGCAAAAAGGTAGCTCAATATGGAAGAAAGGGTCGTTTTGCCGACACCGCCCTTTCCTGTAATTGCAATCTTCATAAACTCATTCTACCATTACGCAAAATCAACTGTCAAAGCCATTTTTGTTTGATTTTTCAAAGAGTTATGAAGTATTATTAGGCATGGAAACAAAGAGACTGATCGAAGAGTCCGAGCTGTATCTGATGCATACGTACAACCGGTTTCCGCTCGCGCTGAAAAAAGGCCGGGGAATGAAGGTATGGAGCTGGGACGGCAAGGAATATCTTGATTTTGTAGGCGGCATAGCTACGAACTGTCTCGGCCACTGCCATCCCAAGGTCGTTGTCGCGATCCAGAAACAGGCCCAGAGGCTCATTCATGTCTCAAACCTCTATCACATTGAACCGCAGATACGGCTTGCAAAGATGCTGGTTGAGCATTCCTTTGCGGATAAGGTCTTTTTCTGCAATTCCGGGGCAGAGGCGAACGAGGCAGCGATCAAGCTCAGCCGGAGATATTTCAAGGAACATGTAGGACAGAACAAGTTCGAGATCATCGCAGCTCTTAACTCCTTTCACGGGAGGACCATGGCAGCGCTGACCGCAACGGGCCAGGACAAGTTCAAGGTCGGCTTTGATCCGCTCCTGCCGGGCATAAAGCATGTCGCATTCAATGATATCAATGAACTGAAAAATGCCATAACGAACGAGACCTGCGCTGTTCTGCTCGAACCTGTTCAGGGCGAGAGCGGCGTCCGGATCCCTGATCCTGATTATCTCAAACAGGTGAGAAAGCTCTGCGATGACAACAACGTGCTCCTCATTCTTGATGAGGTGCAGACAGGCATAGGCAGAACAGGCAAGCTCTTCGGATACGAGAACTTCGGTATAACCCCTGATATCATGACCCTTGCCAAGGGCCTCGGCGGAGGCGTACCGATCGGCGCCATGCTTGCTACTGACAAGGTGGCTGCCGCGTTTCAGCCAGGGACCCACGCATCTACCTTTGGCGGCAATCCCCTGGTATGCACTGCCGCTATCACCACGCTGGAAGTGCTGCTTGAAGACGGCTTCGTACTCGACCAGTGCCGGAGAATGGGCAAGTATTTCAAGAAGAAGCTCGAGGAACTGAAAAAGGAATTTCCTGAGACGATCTCGGACGTGCGGGGTATGGGTCTGCTCGTCGGTATGGAGCTCTTCCGGGACTGCGCGCCGATCGTCACGGCAGGCATTGACCGCGGCGTACTGATCAACTGCGCTTCAGGCAATGTACTCAGATTCATGCCGCCGCTTATTGTCACGGAAAAAGAGATCGACCATCTTGTCGATGTGCTCGAACAGATATTTGACACACTTTCCTGAGGGAGAATCATGAAAAAAGATGTCCTGAAAGTATCGGACCTGACAAGGTCTGAAATAGAGGCATTACTTAACCGTGCCCTGGTCCTCAAGGCAGGCATGGATGTAAATGCATGCCCGCTCATCGGCAAGAACATCGGCCTCTTTTTTGAAAAACCGTCAACACGCACCCGGCTCTCGTTTGAGGCTGGCATCTACCAGCTTGGCGGCAATGCTATCTGCATGAACCCTGATGAACTTCAGCTCGGCAGGGGCGAGACCGTGGCGGATACTGCCAGGACGATCTCGCGGTATCTGAATGCCTTCATGATGAGGACTTTTTCACATGCCACGATCGAGACCCTTGCAGCGAACAGCACCATCCCGGTGATCAACGGTTTGAGCGATCTGCACCATCCCTGCCAGGCTTTTGCCGACGTCATGACTCTGCTCGAAAAGAAGGGCAGGATCGAAGACCTGAAGGTCGCCTATGTCGGCGACGGCAATAATGTCTGCAATTCCCTAATCGAGGCTGCTGCGCTCCTCGGCTTCCATCTGACGATCGCCTGCCCTGAAGGTTTCGAGCCCCACAACGAGATCCTCGAAAACGCACGTGCTCAGGCAAAGAGCGAGATCGTCGTTCTCAGGGACCCCCGGGAGGCTGCCGGCATGGCAGATGCCGTGTACACGGATGTCTGGGTGAGCATGGGCCAGGAAAAAGATGCTGACCATAAGAAGATGAAGTTCAGGGAGTATCAGATAAATGCAAATCTGCTCTCCTGTGCAAAAAAAGACGCCATTGTCCTGCACTGTCTGCCCGCCCATCGCGGCGAGGAAATAACAGACGAGGTAATAGACGGTCCGCAGAGCGTTGTCTTCGATCAGGCAGAGAATCGGCTGCATACGCAGAAGGCGCTTCTTGAGATGCTGCTCGGTTAGGTATCTGACCGCGCCCATGGATATAGCGTTGCATATTTGAATAGGCACAAGATATGCAACGCTATGTATATTGTGGTGAGCGAAAATGAGTGTATCACAAAGTAATAAAACCATTTTTTCACTTCGTACCATTCAGGGGCATTTAAGATCTCTGCGTGAAATGCCCCATTATTGCGTGAAATATGCATTGTCCGCTGCTGAAAGCCATACCCCTTTTCTGAAATCCCGTCTGCCTTACATGCTGTTCTTGGCGTTTTTTGTCTTATATAGTCTGTCACCTCTCAGAATATCTTCCGACAGACTTCTCAAGGGACTGCAGGAAAATTCTGAGTCCTCCTGTATACGGATTATACTGGTCGAAAAATTCCTGGATATGCTCACCGACAAACTGTCGCTCGATGGGCTGGATAACTCCGACGATGCAGACATAGAGGTGATGGTCAAAAAGAAACGGGCATTGCTGCGGGCATTCACCCAGCTCTTTCTTCTGCTGATAGCGATTGCATCGCACATCGGCGCACGATATTATCTGCGCAACGAACCTCTCAAGCACTCCTCTCGTTTCGGGCATTCTCATTACTCTGAATATTTCAATATTCTCGAAGTATATCACTCGCCTCATTCCGGTCTCGCACCTCCTTATCTTCTCTCGTAGTATTCGCGAAGAGCTTATCTCAGTAAGGATTCCCGTTGCTTTGACGCGTACTGTCGTACGCACGAACTGCGGACCTATTCCTGATAAGCACTCATTCTTTATTAAATACGGAGAGAAATTAGGAGGATTGAAAATGATAAAAAACGACCATAAGCCGGCAGCACCATCCAGCAGCCGGATCAGCCTTGGGATGGTCATTTTAGTTTTTTTGAGCATAATTATCTTTACAGGGCTTAACAGCCCCGGACAGGCAGAAGCAGCGGTTACAGCTCTGGACACCTGGAATGAAGTCTATTCGGCAAACCCTGGTGCCACATCCGGAACGCTCACATCCAATAATTTTACTGTTTCAACAGGATCAAATAAACTTCTTGCTGTAGGTATATGCTGGGAATTTGGCACGACCGGCACCATGTTAATTGATGGAACAACCTTGGATGTAAGGCTTGATAATTCTGGAGGCGCACAGTTCACGCAGATCGGGATCACATCGGTAGCAGGTGCAGAGCACTGTTATGCAGGATATCTGCCAGAGGCTCAATTCTCATCAGGAACACATGCTATTTATGTAAACTGGGCCGCGACAACAACAACTACCAATTGTTCCGGATTGTCAGTCATGACCGGTTCTTATCAGGGAGTGGCTCAGACTTCAACGATAACTAGTGCGGCTGCGAATAATGCCAACACATCTACTATTACGCTAGGATCTAATGTCGCATATCCAACAGATTCCGTTACGCTTTTTGTCACTGCAAACGGCGGGACCGGTCTGACAACAGTGACCAAAACTGCGCCGAACTTTACTCAGCGACTGGTCGGAGCGACTACCCTTCAAAGCCCTTTTATCGCTGATGCCGCAAACGCATTATCCGGCACCTATCCAAGCACAGATGTTATAACCTTCTCCGGTGCCACAGCAAGAAATAGGGCTGCTGTCGTGGCCGGTGTGCTGAACCCGGCATCAGCTTCTACCCCCGGTATCACGGTCAATCCGACCAGCGGGCTGACAACTACAGAAGCAGGCGGCACAGCACAGTTCACGATCGTCCTCGATTCGGCTCCGACTGGGAATGTGAGCATAAGCCTAAGCAGCTCCGACACCTCAGAAGGAACTGTTTCTCCAGGATCTGTAACCTTTACCAGCGCAAACTGGAGCACAGCACAAACAGTGACCGTGACCGGCGTTGATGATGCAATAGTAGACGGTAATATTGCATACACCATTATCACCGCGGCTGCGTCTTCATCTGACAGTAACTACAGCGGGCTGAACGCATCTGATGTATCTGTCACGAATACTGATGATGATGTAGGAGGCTCACCCGGTATCACGGTCAATCCGACCAGCGGGCTGACAACTACAGAAGCAGGCGGCTCAGCACAGTTCACAATCGTCCTTGATTCGGCTCCGACTGCCAATGTGAGCATAGGCCTTAGCAGCTCGATCACAAGCGAGGGAACTGTAGCCCCAGCATCAGTAACCTTCACCACCGGCAACTGGAACACACCGCAGACAATAACGGTCACCGGCGTAGATGATGTAATCGTGGACGGTAATGTCGCGTACACTATCATCACAGCGGCTGCAACATCGACAGATGGAACTTATAACGGACTGAATGCATCTGATGTGGCCGTTACCAATATGGACAATGATGGGGCTCCTGCCGCAGTTCCGGCTGGCAGCTGGCCACTATTCGCCGCAGTTGCGGCAGGGATGATCACGTATACTGTCATGTGGCGCAAAAAGCAGGGCAAAACAGGTCGCTGCTAGAGAGGCACTGGCAGAACGTGGACCATTCGCAAGAAAAACAACGCGGGACACCCGTTTTCAGCACAGCAGAACCCAAGGCGCTGCTGCGACGCTGGCTGGTGTTCCGCGCCAGTACCTGGAGAATACCAAGGAGTTCTTTGCCCTGTCAGCAACAACGGTATAAAACTGGACATTGCGGCTCGAACGGTCCCTTATCCTGGAGATTGTAATGCAGATCGCTGAAAATAAACCTGTAACAATCGAGTGGGATTTCCTTGGGCTGTTTGTCCTGTATATCAGTATTTTCGTCGGCATGGCTGAAATAGGTCAGGGCTCCATGCTGGCAATACGGGAGCTCACCACATCGGCCATAACCTCTTTCTGGGGATTCTTTTCAGTTCCGGTCTTCTGTTCTGCCACTCAGTTGACCTTTATCGGCTTCCCGATGGAGATTGTCCTTGAATGCACGGCGCTGCACTATATGATTATTTTTGTTGCGGGTGTGCTTGCATTCCGCAGCCATACCTTATTGTATCGGGCCACCGGCATTGTCATCGGCACCCTGGCAATATTCCTGCTCAATATTCTCAGAATCGGCGCCATAGGCTTCATTGGCAGATATTTCACTGCCGTATTCGACTTTGTGCATAACTATCTCTGGCAGGGCATGTTTGCCCTGTGTGTTGTTATGTTTTGGGTAATCTGGATTAACGGAAAGCAGGTCTTCACTCGCAGGTCTATTAAGCAGTTTCTGATCATGACTGTTTCAGCTTCACTCTCTTTCTGGCTCGCAGTGACGTTTCTGGAGAGCTATATTTCGCTTCTGGCAGCCATTACAAATAGTACGTTCTTAATTTTATCGCCAATCCTTGACGTTCCCCGGCAGGTCATAGTGGATGGCAGCCGCCTCGGCTATGTGGTCGGAAACGAAGTCACCTACAGCGATACAACTCTTTATGTGCTGAACGCTGCACTGCTTCTCCCCATTGCGTCACTCACCTTTGTCCTATCGCAGATGAAGACATTCCTGAAACGTTTGTCTGTCGCCGCCATTCTCCTGAGTGCCCAGCATATACTGATTATTACCCTTGACTGGATACTGGAGGTCACAGCAGGACCGGTCATTCACTCCGTAATCATCTGGTGCATTGTCATGTCATCATTCATCGCTCCGATGCTCGTCTGGCTTCTCGTCATGAAAATATTCCCAGCCGAACCTGATGCAAAAAAAGACGTGTCTCTGAACTAGGCGCACGGCACTCCCAGTATCCAGCGAGATTTTCTTCTGCCTCGCACTCCCCTCGTCCTCACTCTATGAATTCTGGTATAATTGGCGCTAATGGAAAATGTCCTCTCAGTTATAGCCCTCGGCGGTCTCGAAGAGATCGGCATCAACATGACGGTCATGGAATATGGCGAAGACATGATCATCATCGACGCCGGTCTCATGTTCCCGACAGAAGACATGCTGGGCGTCGATTTCGTCATCCCGGACTTCACCTATGTGCTCGAGAACAGGGACAAGGTGCGGGCGATCTTCCTTACCCACGGTCATGAGGACCATGTCGGCGCCCTTCCCTTCCTGCTGAAGGAGATCAAGGTCCCTGTGTACGGCACGCCGCTTACGATCGGCCTTGTCAGGGAAAAGCTGAAGGAGCACAAGCTCGAGGATATCGATCTCCAGACCGTCAACCCAAGGGACATCATTCAGGCCGGCGCATTCACGCTCGAACCGATTCGTGTGACCCACAGCATTGTTGACGGCGTGGCATACGGCATACGGACGCCTGCAGGCCTTGTTGTACATACCGGCGACTTCAAGCTCGATCCCACCCCTGTTGACGGCAAGCTGATGGACTTTCACAAATTCGCGGAATATGGCGAGAACGGCACGCTGCTGCTCCTTTCGGACAGCACCAATGCTGAACGCGGCGGCTTCACCTTTTCCGAAAAAGAGGTGCGCAGGGCCTTTGAGGACATCTTCTCCGATGCCAAAGGGAGGATCATCATTGCTACCTTTGCATCCAATATACACAGGATACAGCAGGTTATCGATGTTGCGGTCATGTTTGGCAGAAAGGTCATCCTTTCCGGCAGAAGCATGGTGGCGAATGCCCAGATCGCGCTCGATCTCGGATATCTCAGGATACCTGCAGAGACCTGGCTGAAGCTCGAAGACCTGAAGAACCTCAATGACAGCGAGGTCGTGATCGTGACCACCGGGAGCCAGGGAGAGCCGATGAGCGTGCTTTCAAGGATCGCGACAGACGAACATAAGCAGATAAAGATAAAAGATGGAGACATCGTCATCCTGTCGGCCAAGGTGATACCGGGGAATGAGCATTCGATCGGCAGCATCATCAACCACCTGTTCCGGCGGGGCGCAAACGTCATTTATGAAAAGGTCTCGGAGATCCATGTATCAGGCCATGCCTCGAAAGAGGAGCTGAAGCTGATGCTGAACCTGGTGAGGCCGAAATATTTCATGCCGGTACACGGCGAGTACCGCCACAAGTTCTACCATGCCCGGCTTGCAGAAAAGATCGGCATCCCCAAGGAGAACATCTTCAACCTCGAAAACGGCGATGTGCTCGATGTCTCGGAGGACGAGGCACGCAAGGCAGGCAAGGTAGCCACAGGCCGCATCTTCGTTGACGGCAAGGGCGTGGGCGATGTCGAGGACATGGTTCTCCGGGACAGAAGACGGCTGGCGCACGATGGCATTGTGATCGTCATCATCACAATCGAAAAGCTGACCGGAAGCATCGTCTCGGGTCCTGATATCATCTCGCGCGGATTTATCTTTGAAGACGCCTCGCAGGATGTGCTCAATGATGTGAAGGAGCTCGTGTACCTGACCCTGTCGGAGATGACCCCTGAGCTTATTGCAGACAAGGCGCTGGTGCAGGCGAAGATCAGGAGCGTGCTCAAGAAATACCTCCGCAACACCATGGACCGCAAGCCCATGATCATGCCTCTGATATTCGAAGTATAGTGCTTCAGGATAGTTACCCGCCAAATCTGGTATAATCAAAACCATGATCGAAGCCTTGATTTTAGGGATTGTGCAGGGTTTGACCGAGTTCCTGCCGGTGAGCAGCACTGCCCATCTGGTCCTTTTTCCCTGGTTCTTCCACTGGACCGGAGAACTCGATTCCCTCACCTTTGACGTTGCGCTCCATGCAGGGACGCTGCTGGCACTGCTCATCTGTTTCTGGAAGGACTGGACCGAGCTCATCCTCAAAAAACAGAAGCTCTTTATGCTGATCGTGATCGCATCGGTCCCGGCAGGCATCGCAGGAGTTCTCCTCAATGACTACGTGGAGCACGCCTTCAGGAGTCCCTATATTATCGCGGTGTCCCTCGTGGTATTCGGATGCGTGATGCTCGCCGCCGAGAGGATGAGCAAGACACGGACCGTTGAGAACATTGATCTTGGCGATGCTCTGGCCATAGGCATTGCCCAGGCGATCGCCCTTATACCCGGCGTCTCCCGCTCCGGCATCACCATCACCGCCGGGCTCTTCAGGGGGCTGGAGCGCGAGGCTGCAGCACGCTTCTCCTTTCTGCTTTCGACGCCGATCATCGCAGGCGCAACGCTGCTCCATGCACGCAAGCTGCTGAAGAGCAGCGCAGACCATAATATGTCGCTCTTCCTGATCGGTTTCATTGCTGCGGCGATTTCAGGTTTCGCTGCACTGAAGTTCCTCATGGCCTTTCTGAAAAAGCACCCGCTGAATATCTTTGCCTATTACCGGTTCGGACTTGCCGTGGTCATCATCGCGGGGATATGGCTAAGAACCTAATCAGGATAAAAGAAGAGCTCCTCGGGGTCATATCGATCCTGTTCAGCCTGTATCTCGGTCTGAGCCTGTTCAGCTTCACCAAATGGGATGCATCGCTCTTTACGTACACGAAGTCTCCGGTGAAAAATTACGGTGGGGTGATCGGCGCTTATGCTGCCGACCTGCTGATGTCCTTCATCGGCTTTGCAGCGTACCTGGTGCCGGTTGCAGTCGTGGTCTTCGGTGTCAGAAGACTGCTGAGCAAAGAGAAAAGAAGGGTCTATCTGATCGGAATGCTCCTGCTCATCTTCTCTGTCTCCCTCCTTGCATCACTTATGCTCAGGACCTTTGGTGTCACTACCGAGAACAACCCCGGCGGCACGATCGGCTCCGTGATCAGCGGTACGCTGGAGCATTATCTTTCGATGCTCGGCGCATATCTGTTTGCACTTTCCTGCTTCTTCTCATCGCTCATCCTGCTGCTGCCGGTGGCAATCAGTCCGTCGCTATTTACACGAAAAAGCGCGGAGGTGCAAAAGAAGAAACCGGAAAAGGGGATACTGCAGGACGATGTCCTGATAACAGAACCGGAAGACATTATGCAGCCCGAGATCCTCGATCAACTGCGTTCGATCGAACCGGAGGAAACTGCAGAACCTGAACCCAAACCGAAGACGCGGGCTAGGCAGAAGCCGGTAATGACAAAGGATGGCTATATCCTGCCCACCTTTGAACTGCTTGCCGAATATGACACCTCATCTGCACGTCCGTCCAATGAGGAACTGAAGATAAACAGGGAACTGATCACGGCCAAGCTTGCGAACTTCGATGTTGAGGGTGAGATCACCCATGTGCAGCCCGGCCCGGTCATCACGCTCTATAAGTTCGAACCTGCTCCGGGTGTCAAGATAAACAAGGTCGTCTCTCTTGCCGATGATCTTGCACTGGCACTCAAGGCGCAGAGTATCCGGATCTCGCCCCTCGCAGGCGAGAACACGATCGGCATCGAGGTCCCGAACAAAAAGCGCGAGATCGTTTCCCTGCGCAGCATTATCGGGTCAGACCGCTTTCAGAAGAGTTCGTCCAGGCTCACCCTTGCACTTGGCAGGGACATTGCCGGTGACACCGTCATAGCAGATCTCACCAAAATGCCGCATCTTCTCGTTGCAGGCCAGACTGGTGCAGGCAAAAGCGTCTCGGTCAATTCCATGATCATGAGCATCCTCTTCAAGGCCTCACCGCGTGAGGTGAAGATGCTGATGATTGATCCCAAGCTGATCGAGCTTTCGATCTATGACGACATCCCTCACCTGATCTCGCCGGTCATCACAAACCCCAAGCAGGCTGCAGAGGCCTTGAGAAAAATGGTTTTCGAGATGGAGCGCCGGTACCGGCTGCTCGCGGAAAAAGGCGCACGCAATATCGATGGGTACAATAAAGTTGCTACAGAAGAAGAGCAGATGCCCTTTATCGTCATCTTCATCGATGAGCTGGCTGACCTCATGTTCGCATCATCACGTGAGGTAGAAGATTCCATTACGCGGCTGGCACAGATGGCAAGGGCCGCAGGCATACACCTGATCATCGGCACACAAAGACCGTCGGTCGATGTCATCACCGGTATCATCAAAGCGAACCTGCCGTCGCGTATCTCGTTCAAGGTAACGACAAAGATCGATTCGAGGACGATCCTTGACACCATGGGCGCAGAGCAGCTTCTGGACAAGGGCGACATGCTCCTCATGCTCTCAGGCCAGGGCATCAAGCGTGTGCACGGCGCACTCGTGACCGAGGACGAGATCCATCAGGTCACGGCCTTTATCAAGCCGCAGGGCTCGCCTGACTTTTCGATCTACGAGCAGATCCCCATTGAGTCGCCCTCTTCCGCTGAAAGTGACTCTGACGAGCGGGATGACATGTATTACAAGGCATGCGATTTCGCAGAGTCTGTAGGCCAGGTATCGATCTCATCGATACAGAGAAAGTTCAAGATCGGGTATAACAAGGCGGCGCGCATCGTGGAACTGATGGGAGAGGACGGCCTTGTCGGTCCGCCCAAAGGCGCGGGCAAACCCCGGGATTTCCATAGGAGACCGTTGTGAATAAACTTGCATTGCCGCATCGTTCGCTAGTGCTTTATTTGATCTTAACCTCAGCCTTGACCTTGTTTTTAGCCGTAACCTGCACCTTATCCTTTGCCGCCGGCACAGACGATGCTGTTGCCCGAATACAGAAGGCGTACGAAGGCATCAAGGACATGAAAGGCGTCTTCGTGCAGAAGAATGTGATAAAAGACCTGAACAAGACCGATACGTACAAGGGAGATTTTTTCGTCAAACGGCCGTCGAAAATGAAATGGCAGTACAAGGGCAAGGCCAGCCAGGACCTGCTGATCAACAACGATACGGTCATCATCTACAAGCGGGGTGATAATCAGGCATATCGCTCAAAATTTAACAAGGAGACCTATGGACAGTCGCCGGTCGTTCTTCTGACCGGCATGGGGAATATTAAGGAAGAGTTCACCATTACCGGCACAGACAAGGTCCTTTCGCTGAAGCCGAAGAAACCTATGGCAGGGATCGTATCGATCATCCTGCACATCTCTGATGCAGATTTCCCGATCAGGTCCTTTACGATCCAGGATGGCCGCTCCAATGTCGTCGAGATCGAGCTGAAGGATGTAAAGATAAATACCGGCGTCAAGGATTCGCTCTTCGACCTGAACCTGCCCAAAGGCGTTAATGTCTATGAGCAGTAGTTTGGCTATCGGGAGCGCATGCAAAATCACATCCTCACCGTCATTCTGCGACATTGCTACACCTCCCCCATCCCCTCCTTGCCAAGGAGGGGAGAAAGGGGCGGTCTGTATGCCGGTTGCAGCTGCTTACCAAACCATGCCTTGCTCCGGGAATAGTCCTCATTGCTGATCCTCGGGATAGACACCTCATGCGATGACACGTCTGCAGCCGTAGTTCAGGACGGCAGGAAGATCGTCTCGAACATTGTTTCAAGCCAGTCAGATATCCATACAAAATACGGCGGCATCGTGCCGGAACTTGCATCGAGGCGGCATATCGAGATGATCGTGCCGGTCGTCGAAGAGGCCCTGAAAAAGGCGGGCATAACCCTGCAGGACCTTTCTGCTTTGGCTGTCTGCCACGGCCCCGGCCTGATCGGTTCCCTCCTGGTGGGCTGCTCTTTTGCAAAGGCAGTATCCTATGGAAAAAATATCCCGCTTGTCGGCGTCAATCACCTCGAGGGTCACATGCTCTCGCCCTTTCTTGAAGAAACAGCCCCTCAGTTTCCGTTCATCTCGCTTGTCGTCTCCGGCGGCCATACAAGCCTTTACCGTGCAGATGACTATGGCAGATATTCGGTGCTCGGAAAGACTCGCGATGATGCAGCAGGAGAGGCGTATGACAAGGTCTCAAAGCTCCTCGGCCTGAACTATCCAGGAGGCCCGATCATAGACCGGCTTGCCAAGGAAGGTAATGCGAAGGCCGTCGCCTTCCCGAGAGCCTATCTCCCGGACACCCTAGATTTCAGTTTCAGCGGTATAAAAACAGCAGTGCTCCAGCATGTGAGATCAGGAGCAGAGAGCAAAGAGCAGAGAGCAGAGAACGCACGGAACTCAAAATCCAGCACATTGAATCCGGATCATGTCCGGGATATTGCGGCATCGTTCCAGGCGGCAATGGTTGATGTCCTCGTCAGAAAGACCAAATGGGCAGTGGATAAGACCGGCATCCGAAGGGTCACACTCTCAGGCGGTGTGTCAGCCAACAGCGGATTGAGACAGAGCATGCTGGAGATGGGGAAGAAGAATAAGATCGAAGTCTATATACCGTCTGTATCACTCTGCACAGACAATGCTGCGATGATCGCTGCAGCGGGCTATCACCGCTTCCTGAAGAACGAGCTGGCAGGACTTGACCTCAACCCAAAGGCCTATCTGACACTGTAATCGACGCGGACTTTCAGATTTTGTTTCGTCTGAGTCTGAGCAGAAACGCAACAGCAGTAGCGAACATCACAATGCTGATGCCCTGCGAGGTCGAAATGCCGGGCATCACAAAACCCCTCTCGATGTCGCCCCTGAAGACCTCGATCACGGCCCTGATGATCGAATAGTTCAGCACATACATCCAGAAGACCTGACCGTGAAATGTCTTCTTTCTCCTGATCAGGAGAAGTATCGCAAAGTTCAGAAGCTCGGCAGCAGATTCATAAAGCTGTGTCGGATGAAGCGGTACGCCAAGGATCGCAAGGGATTCAGGGTTAATGAAAGTAACTGCCCACGGAAGGTCAGTCGGTTTCCCATAGCAGCAGCCGGCGCAGAAACAGCCGAGTCTTCCTATGGCATGTCCTACGGCAATGGACGGGGCCCATATATCAATGGTCTGCCAGAGGGAGAGTCCCTGTTTCTTTGCGTACCATACAACGGTCGGCAGTGCGAAGATGACGCCGCCGTAGAAAACAAGTCCGCCTTCCCAGACCTTGATCATGTCAACAGGATGCTCAGAAAAATGCGGCCAATTGGTTGCGATGAAGAGTACCCGCGCACCGATGATGCCGGAGAAAAGAGCATAGAACCCGATATCAGAGATCTTTTCCTTTGGCAGGCCCTCCCGCGCCGCCTGTCTGAGGGCAAGCCACAACCCCAGCAGGAAGGCAGAAGCGATCAAAAACCCATAGGTATGGATCGTGAATGGGCCCAGCTTGACAAGGACCGGGAACATTATTTCTTTTTCCCGAGTATAGTGACAAGCATGAAAAGCATGCCGACAGAAAGAGCAGAATCAGCGACATTGAATGCGGGCCAGTGATGCCCGCCAACTGCCACGTCAACAAAATCCACAACATAGCCGAGCGTAAGCCGATCGATCAGATTGCCGGCAGCACCGCCGGCAAGCAAGGCAAAGATACGGTAATCTTCCTTGTCCTTTATGATGACCCACGACATGAAGATGATCGCAGCAGTAGAGATGGTGATAAAGAAGATGTTGCCGAAGCTCCGGAACATGCCGAATGCAGCGCCCCTGTTCTGGACATTGACCAGATTCAGGATCGGCAGGAGCTCGATGCTTTCGTACGCACTGATATGCGTCCTGGCAAGATATTTCGTTATCTGGTCAAGGACAATAACTGCAACAGCTATGATCAAAGAAAGCGTGACTCTTTTTTTCATCTATTTATAGACCTGCAATAGTGATGTGCGAATAGGGAAGAATCCCTTCCAATCTCAATCTGTAATCAGCATGCATACAACCCACCCCTTCACCCCTCCCAAGAGGGGACTTCAAGCAGTCTCACTCTGAGCCCAAAGGTCCCCTCCCTGGAGGGGCAGTGGGGTGGGTTATTGATCAACACGTGGGAATTTATAGGCAATGTATCTATCACTTGACCGCGTCGTAGCACTTGCCGCAGATCTCAGGGATATCGCTGAACGTGCCGACACTCTCAGACCAGTTCCAGCACCGCTGGCATTTAGATCCGGTCGCCCGCTCCACCAGCACGCGAAGTCCCTTGATCACCATGCCTTCATGAGAGTCAGGTATAACGTCATCGCTCAGGGTCACTGAAGAGACAAGGAAGAACATCGGCAGAAAGGCCGCGTACTGCTCTGCAAGCTGCCGGTATTCAGCAGGAAGATAGAGCATCACCTTTGCCTCAAGAGAGTTGCCGATGAACTTCTCTGCCCTCCTGATCTCAAGCGCCTTGTTCACCTCATCGCGCAGGGTGAGCAGTCTCTTCCAGCGTTCATCAAGCTCCTCATCAACGAACCGTGCATCGGCCTCAGGGAATGAAGCAATAAATACAGAACCTGCTGACTGCTGACTGCTGACTGCTGGATCCTGCTTTGCTATATATCCCCAAACCTCCTCTGCCGTAAAGGTCAGCACCGGGGCCATAAGCCGGGTCAGCACAGAAAGCACCTCTGCAATGACCCACTGGCTTGCACGCCTCTCAACAGAATCAACCTTAGCCGTATAGAGCCGGTCCTTCAGGATATCCAGATAGATCGAACTCATATCAACAACGCAGAAGTTATGGATCGAGTGAAAGACCTCGTGAAATTCAAAGTTCTCATACGCCCTGGTCACTTTGGCGATCAGGCCCTGGAGTCGGCAGAGCGCCCAGCAATCAATCTCCTGCAGATTTCCCGAATGGTCCTGGTAATCAAAATCAGAAAGATTGCTCAGCAGGAACCTGCTGGTGTTCCTGATCTTCCTGTACGCCTCGGTAAGACGATTCAGGATCTCTTTCGATATCCGGATGTCGTCGCGATAGTCCTCGGCAGATACCCATATGCGCAGGATCTCGGCGCCGAAGTTCTTGATGATCTCCTGCGGAGCTATCACATTTCCCTGCGATTTGGACATCTTCTTGCCTGAGCCGTCCACAACAAAGCCATGGGTCAGGACGGTCCGGTACGGTGCAGCGCCCCGCGTGCCGACTGAAGCCAGAAGAGAGCTCTGGAACCAGCCCCGGTGCTGGTCACTGCCTTCGAGATACATATCAGCAGGCCAGGAAAGCCGCGGGTCGTTCTCCAGAACCGCAGCATGGCTCACGCCGGAGTCGAACCAGACATCAAGGATGTCCATCTCCTTGCGGAACTCCGAAGAGTTGCACTTCTTACAGGTATATCCCTGCGGAAGGAACTCCTTCGCCTCTTTTATGAACCAGACGTCTGCGCCTTCCTTCTCTACATGACTCACGATATTGTCGAGTATGGCTTCATCTTTCACGAACTCGCCGCAGTCATTGCACTTGATGATCGTGATTGGCACACCCCAGCTCCGCTGGCGGGATACGCACCAATCCGGTCTGTTGGCGACCATGTTATAGATCCTGTCCCTGCCCCAGGAAGGCACCCAGTTCACCCGGTCTATCTCTTCAAGGCATTTTTTGCGCAGGTCCTCATGCTCGACCGAAATGAACCATTGCTCAGTCGCACGGAAGATGATCGCCTTCTTGCAGCGCCAGCAATGCGGGTACGAATGCGTGATCTTCTCTTCTTTTATAAGCGCGTTGCGGGATGTCAGTGTCTCAATGATCACGCTGTTCGCCTTGAACACGAACTGCCCCTGAAGGTCTCCGGCCTGGTTCGTGAATTTGCCGCCGTCATCCACAGGAGCATAGATATCAAGGCCGTATTTCAGACCGACCTCATAGTCATCCTCGCCATGGCCCGGCGCAATATGGACAATGCCAGTGCCTTCTTCCAGAGAAACGAAATCACCGAGCACACCCTTTGCCTTTCTGTCGATAAAGGGATGCTGCGCCTCTATGCCTTCAAGGTCTTTGCCGTATTTCCTAGCAAGGACATCGCCGCTAAGACCAATTCTCTCCTTCAGCGCCTCACGCCTGCCTTCGGCAACGATATAGACCTCGCCATCCTGTTCAACCGCTGCATATTCGAGGTCAGGATGGAAGGCCAGGGCAAGGTTTGCCGGCAGGGTCCAGGGCGTGGTGGTCCAGATCACCACAAAGACCTTCTTCCCTCTGAGCTCGGGAGAAAAGACCGCTGCATTATCATCATCGAGCATGAACTTCACAAAGACAGACGGAGATTCCTTGTCAGCGTATTCGACCTCAGCCTCCGCCAGTGCAGTAACACAGGAGGGGCACCAGTGCACCGGTTTTTTTCTCTTGTGGACTGAACCGTTCTTCACGAACCGGTTGAACTCCCTGACGATCGAGGCCTCATACCCATAGGTCAGCGTGAGATAGGGCTGCGACCAGTCGCCGAACACGCCCAGCCGCTTGAACTCGTCCCGCTGCAGACCGACGAACTTCTCTGCATACTCCCGGCAGAGCTGCCTTTTCTCGATGAGGCCGACGCTGTTCTTCTTGTCGCCGAGATTTTTATCTACCTGCAGCTCGATAGGCAGGCCGTGGCAGTCCCATCCCGGCACATAGGGCGCTGAAAACCCCTTCATGGTCTTGTATTTGACAATGATGTCCTTCAGGATCTTGTTCAGCGCATGGCCCATATGAATATTGCCGTTAGCATAGGGCGGCCCGTCATGAAGGATATAGGTCTTGCGGCCCCTGCTCTGCTCCTGTATCTGTCCATAAATATTCTTTTCATCCCATGCCTTGAGCATCTCCGGCTCCCTCTGTGCGAGGTTCGCCTTCATGGGGAAATCTGTCTGCGGAAGGTTAAGCGTGTCCTTAAAGTCTCTTGTCATGGCCGGTTTTGTTACCACCTTATCGTTATTAATAGTTTCAGTCGATTGTTCCTGAGGTTGCGGTTCAGGTTCCGTCTGAACCGGAGCCGGTGAAACAGACTGTTCTGCCGGTGCAGATTCCTGAATCGCAGGCTGCTCCAGAGGACCTTCTGATGGCAGGGTCACCTGTTTCTGGGGATTGATGACCCAGATGCTGCCGAAGTCCTTTTCCTGATAGACCTTCGCCATACCGAGCCTGAGGAGCTCAAGGAGGGCGAGAAAGGTCACGATCAGCTGCACTCTGCTCGTTGTGTCGGCGAAAAGGTCCTCGAACCTGATTGTGTCGATGGTCTCAAGCATCTCGGCAATATGCATAATACGGTCCTTGACCGTAAGCGTCTCCTTGGTAATGGTCCTGACTTCAGGAGGGGCATTGTCCAGAATCTTCTTGAACGCACCGAGCAGATCAAAGAGGTTAATATCGAAGAGGTAGAGTTCCTGCTGCTCTTCTGCTTTTTCTTCGTCGAATTCGGTCTTCTCCCTCGTAAATATCTTAAGAGCGTCGTCTTCCTTTTCCTTCAGGATAGAAGCGGCGTCCTTATATGCCTGATATTCGAGAAGCCTCTGGACCAGTTCTAGCCTTGGGTCTTCCGTCTCATCAAGAGGGGCCTCCTCGTCAACAGGGAGCATCATCCTGGATTTGATCTGGATGAGCGTCGCTGCCATAACAATGAATTCACCGGCGATATCGAGATCCAGCTCCTTCATCATCTCGATGTAGTGGAGATACTGGCCCGTGATCAGGGATATGGGAATATCATAGATATCCACCTTGTTCTCCCGGATAAGATGCAGGAGAAGGTCAAGAGGCCCTTCAAACACAGGCAGTTTTACGCTATACAGGTCTTCCATAATTCAGCAGATCACCTTGATACTGGTCAATTTGAATTGAATATTGTAACAAATTGAACCGGAAATTAGCCTCCATTTGATTTCAGGAACAAAGCGTAGTATCCTAGAACATGAAAATGAGCAGAGTCCTTTCAGCCTGTCTCATGCTGCTGGCCCTGGCAGCCCTGTCCGGGGCAGAGGTATCACAGCACTTTGACCGGACAGGCAGGATCGTTGCAGAAAGAAGATCTCAATCTCCCCAGACACAGAAGATGAGAAAGTACTCCGTGCCCGAGGGCATCGAGCTCCGCTCTGACGTGCATTATGAGTTCTATCCTGTCTTTGGCAAGACCTTTGCCCAGATCGTCAGGTCAACTGAAGAGAACGGACCGCGCAACAAACTGACCAGAAAACGACAGCCATCAGCCTATGATTGGAGCCTCGGATGGACCTATGATTTTTCATTCAGTCTTGAGCCGGACGAGGAGCAGGAAAAGGTCCATTGCGACTTCATGATCGTTGACCCGGTCCTGTCCTACACGATAACGGTAACGCTCCCTACCCTGACCGACGATTCTGCGCTCAACCCTATGGAGAAAGAGCTCTGGAAAAATTATGTTGCCGCGATCATTGCACGTGCGCATGCCAGGGTAAAGATAATAAAGGACGATTCCCGTGATGTTATTCTCAAGCAGTTCGGCGAGATGTCGTATCTCCTGCTGAACAAGGATGAAGCTGACCATGCAGAAGGCATTGTTGAACGTTCTCTCCGGACGGAAACCGAAAAGATAGGCAGCAGCGTCGTCAAACAGATCCAGCAGAACCTTGAGGCCTATGACTCAAGTCCTGCGCGGAATATCGGCTCCACCCCGGCAGCGCAGCAGTAAACAAGCAGCAAGCCCATCAAAAGCCTCTCTCTCGCCAAGTTTTCAATAGGTTGAGTTCACCTACCATTCAACACGTTTCAAGTCTCCGGTCAACATGGAATGAGGTGTTTAGTGTCGATTATCATCAGCAATATTCACCGTTCCTGTAAGCTTCGCTTGCGTTAACTTCAGGAAGGATTCCGCACGCTGCTTCTGCCTCACAGTATCACTCGTTTCGTAAGAAGGGCACTGCCCATTTTCTCGCCGATATCGCGCGACGCCTTGCCAATGGCAGAACTGATCGCCTCAATGCTCGTGTCATTAAACCAGCTGCCTTCGGGCGACCGATAAAACCTGATCATATCATCGAGTTCCTGATCGGACAGGCTTCGATACGTATAGGCAAGCGTGACCAGGACATCCCGGGTGATCTGTTCCCGGGGAACACCCCTGACATTGCGAACAAGTGCATCGATCTCATCAGAATTCATCTTGCCGCTGCCTTGCATGCGTGCCTGCATACCCTTGAGCAGCTCGAAAAGTGACACAGCAACAATGTCTACATTCAGATCAGTCGCCCGCAGCGCTTTTTCGAGGTCCCTTATGCGCTCTCTGCGGCCTTCCAGAATGCGGTCATATTCTTCACGGTACGCAGCCGCTGTATGCATCAGCTCCGGCATATTGGCAGCAACTTCGAGAGCGGTGCTTTTTTTGCCGAGAGGCGACCTGAGCCACTGGATCACGGAAAGCAGATAGTTCTTATTGAACCGCGCGCTGAAGGTGCCTGCAACAGGTGGATATATCTTATCGATCCTGTATGAGTCCCTGAGGAAAAGAAGGATGTCGTCCTTCTGCTTTCTGTCGCTCATACCGGACCGCAGCTGGGGCAGCGTGTTGCTCAGTATAACCGCATAGTTCTCCATCTGTTTCTTTGCACCGGACAACTCCAGCGCCTCATGAATAAGCCCCTGATCATCGCGCGACAGTCCTGCATGAGCAGGGACGCGGTCAGATGTAAACCCCGGATCAAGCAGATACGCCTGGTCAAAATAGTATTTTGAGCGATCAAAGTTCTTGAGCTGATAATAGGCATAACCGAGCATGTAATAGACTGCAGGGTCAGGTTTCTGAAGAGCATAATTCTCAAGATAGGGGATTGCGCGCTTATACTCCCCGCTCTTATAATGTTTCACTGCCTTTTCATACGTCTCGTCATAGGCATGCGCCGATGAACTTACGGAAAATAGCAGGATAATTCCAAGAATAGTGATGCCTCTGCTCATAATACGCTCCTCACCCCAAAGTCTATATTTCTGAACATTTTACCCGAAACAGAGCTATGAAGTCACAGCATACGGCCTGAAAGGTATGTTTCACGATTTGGGAAATATCATGCAGATATAAAAAAAGGCGCGTCCTTTCGGGCGCGCCTTTTTTGCAACCAAAAGATTAAGCGGTAACTGAGCAGGCGTCCAGCTCCTTGAGCCAGAGAAGCCTTGAGCCGTTCACGGTCATCTTGTTCGTATCATCCATGAGCTTCTCTGCATCAATATCATGCCCTGCGTCTTTCTTAAAGGCGCTGAAAGAAACCTTCGCCTTTGTCTTTGCCGCCTTCTTGACATCAGCATCCTTCACCGGCTTGATCGCTGAGCCCATGGCCTCGGCAACAGCCATGAAGATCTCGCCGTTCTGTTTTGCTGATCCGGCTGAAACGCATGCCCTGTTGACCTGTTTGATCCTGCCGAGCCAGTCAATAATCGTACCTTCAGATTCGAGCACAGGGGTCGCAGGAAGGACCACATCTGCCTGCGCTGCGAGTTCGGACAGATGAGAAGTCTGGACCACAAGGAAACCCGTATCAGGCCGCGTGCTGAGCGGTATTTCTCCGACCACATACAGGGCCTTGGACGATGATGCAATAATATCACTGAACTTTTTACCGCTTGAGGTCATGCCCATGGCGACCACACCTTTTGCATTCGCTTCAAGGGGGACCGCAACTGCATCGCCCTTGATCAGCGCAAGGTTAGCTGCTGCCTTGTACAGGGATGGAGCAGCAAGGACCACCGGCGTCTTGGCAGCAAGGAACAGGTCCGCTGCAGTCATGGCATTATCCGAAGGATTGACCGGGGCCAGGGCCTCCACCATTTCCTTGGGGGCCTTTGTGCCCTTTGATATGACAGCCTGGCCGAGTTCCATCAGCATCTTGACCTCATCGCCGTTGAGGAAAACTGAGGCCTTTGATCCGATCTTCGGTTCGCCCGAGTTGATGACGATAAGTTTTGCACCATTATTCACTCTCTTCCGCACTGCAGCGTCAAGGGCAGGCAATACCCGGTTCCACTGGTCAGGCGCAATGCCTGCAAGAACGATCAGATCCGCCTCTTCGAGATCAGCGCCGCCGCTCTTCATCGCATCATACCCGGAATAGAGGCTGACGGTTGAGTCAATATTCTTCGCCTTCAGACCATCGGCGAGTTTCTTCAGCAAGGCTGCGTCCTCATTCAGGATCGCGCCGGTTGAAACGAATGCGGCATCTTCACCGGCAGCCTTCAACTGGTCAGCCACGATCTTTGTCGCATCCTCCCATGTCGTCTCCTGCAGTTCGCTGCCGACCCGCTTCATCGGCTTGGTGACGCGCATCTCGCTGTACAGGCTGTCAAAACCGAACCTTCCGATCGCGCATATGGTGCGCTCAATGCTGCCGTCAGGAGAACCGCTGTTGATCTTTATCACACTGCCGTCTTTTTTGCTGACCGTTATACTGCAGCCGCTTCCGCAGGAAACACAGACAGAAGACGTCTTTTCGTATTCCCATTCCCGGCCCTTTCTCCAGCGGTCAGCCTCAAGCAGCGCATTGACAGGACAGACATCCACGCAGCTTCCGCAGAACGTGCAGGAGGACTCCTGAAGCGGCTTGTCCTGGGCGGTAACAACACGGGAGCCGACGCCTCTGCCGTTGAAATCAAGGACCTCAGTGCCCTGGTGCCTGCATATCCTTACACATCTGCCGCAGAGCACACAGTAGTCAGGGTCGCGCTTGATGAACGGGTTCGCCGAATCGATCGGGTATCCGAACTTCTTGCGGGTGAACGTCGATTCCTTCAGTTCAAAATCATATGCGTATTTCTGCAGATTGCAGACACCGGCCTTGGTGCAGGTCATGCAGTCAAGGGGATGCATCGAAAGGATGAGGTCGATAACGAACTTTCTTGTCTCCTGCACTGCCTCGGTATCGGTCCTGACGACCATGCCTTCCCGCGCCCTTGAGGTGCAGGCGATCAGTGGGGCCTTCATGCCCTCGACCTCGACCTGGCAGAGCCTGCATGCGCCGATGCCCTTCATGCCCTTCATGTAGCAGAGATTCGGGATATGCACGCCGGCCGCTGCTGCGGCATCGATGAGGTTCGTCCCTTCGTCGACCTGTACCGCCCGGTTATCTATCGTCAGATTAATTGTCTTAGCCATTGAGACCTCCGTAAAAAAATAAACTCTTGGTTTCTAAACGCCAACAGGCTCTTTTGCATTTGCAGCAACAAGTATGATCGCTTCAGCAGGACAGACCTTGATGCATTCACCGCAGCGGGTGCAGCGCTTCTGCCGTATCTCGAACGGTAAATAGCCTGACTTGTAAGCCTTTCTCTTCTCGCCGAATATCGCCAGGTCCTTGCAGACATCCTTGCAGTCACCGCATAAGGTGCACTTCTCCGGAAGGATGCGGTATTCGATGAGGCTGGCACACTGCATGTCAGGGCACCTGCCTTCAGCATGCTCCTGGTATACATCGGTCGCCATCCAGTCAAGAATGAACTTTCCGGTGTCTTTGCCCTTCTTGCAGAAGGAGGCCTCGATCATGTCCGTTGCGATCCTTTTCAATGCACGGAGATCAGCCTCGACACCTTTTCCGTCTACCAGGTTCTGGAGACGAATCCTGGCCTCATAACTGCCCATAGCACAGGGAAAGCATCTGCCGCACATCGGTCCTGCCAGGAATTCGGTCACAAAGTACAGGGCCTTCTGGACAGGACAGGCCTTCTCCTCTGCCGCGGTCTTTATATCTTCTACTTTTGGTTCTTTTATCGGTTCTGTCATGGTGGTTACCCCGTTACATATCCTCTGCCATGTAAATAACCTCAGGGAGCAGATAGGAAACAAGGTCCCGGTAGTTGATCATGCCGGCGATCTTCTCATCCTCGGTCACAGGGAGATGCCTGATCTTCTTGTCCGACATAAGCTGCACGGCGACCGCGATATCGACCGATGAATCGAGTGTCAGCGGATTCGGTGTCATGACATTGCCCATGAGTTCATCGTTCATCGCGACCTTCTTGGCAAAGCAGTGCATGATGTCCCTCTCGGTGAATATACCGAGGAGGTTCTCCTTATCGTCGACAACCAGCAGAGAACCGATGTTGTTGCCGTCCATGAGCGTCACCGCATCTGCAAGCTTGCAGTCTTTTTTACAGGTAAAGACCTTCATCGGCTTCGAACTTAATACATCCTTCAGTGTCATCTTCGCCCTCCTTTCAAGGACCTCTAATTTATCCGTAGGAACCCTGAACTGCTCTTCCAGTTTTACTACGCTCTGTTTCTTGATCTTGACCGCGCCGACAGGGCAGACCGTATAGCAGGCCTTGCACTTGGTGCAGTACTGGCGGTCGATCGTGTAAATGTCCCTCGTCTCCTTCACCGCGTCAAAGGCACAGGCCTGCTTGCAGAGACCGCAGCGGATGCAGTCAGGCTGATGGATCAGGAAGATACCGGTGTTGCTGCAGACATTCGACCTGCAGTAATTGTCATAGATATGCTCTTCATACTCATGCCTGAAATATTTGATCGTGCTGAGAACAGGATTGGGAGCGCTCTGTCCAAGGCCGCAGAGCGAGCCCTTCTGGATAAGTTTCCCAAGATCGATCAGGCGCTGAATGTCGCCATGCTCACCATGGCCGGTCGTGATCCGCTCCAGGATCTGCAGCATCTGGTACGTGCCGACCCTGCAGGGAGGACACTTTCCGCATGATTCTGACTGGGTAAAGGAGAGAAAATATTTTGCAACATCGACCATACAGGTCTCTTCATCCAGCACAACCATGCCGCCCGATCCCATCATGGAACCGACCCGGTACAGCGAATCAAAATCGACCGGCAGATCAAGCTGGGCAGCCGGCAGACATCCGCCTGAAGGCCCTCCGGTCTGGATTGCCTTGAATTCCTTGTTATCGAGGATGCCGCCGCCGATATCAAAAATGATCTCCCGCAGCGTTGTCCCCATCGGCACTTCAACAAGCCCGGTGTTCTTCACCTTGCCGGTCAATGCAAAGACCTTTGTGCCCGGCGATGTGGTGGTGCCGATACCCAGGAACCAGTCAGCGCCCTTCTCAATGATCGGGGGCATACAGGCATAGGTCTCGATATTGTTCAGGTTGCTCGGGTACCCCCAGAGCCCTCCGCCAACCTCGGAAAGCCTCGGAGGCCGCGGCCGCGGGAATCCCCTCTCACCTTCGATCGATGCGACCAGGGCGGTCGACTCGCCGCAGACAAACGCGCCTGCACCCTCTCTGATATCAACGATAAAATCAAACCCTGTCCCGAGGATGTTCTCGCCGAGCAGGCCCAGGTCCTCTGCCTGTTTTATAGCCAATTTCAGGTTCTTCACCGCAAGGGGATATTCATGCCTTACGTAGATAAAACCGTAGTGTGCCTTGAGTGCATAGGCGCAGACGAGCATGCCTTCAAGAAGGCTGTGCGGATCGCCCTCCATGATCGCCCTGTCCATAAAGGCGCCGGGGTCTCCTTCATCACCGTTGGCGATGACAAACCGGGTCTTTTCCGGAGATTTGTTCGTATGGGCCCACTTCTTGCCGGCAGGGAAGCCTGCGCCGCCCCTGCCTCTCAGGTTCGCCCGGTCTATCTCGTGCAGAACGCTGTCAGAGGACATGGAGCCGAACATCTTTTCAGCAGCACTGTACCCGCCGACTGCGAGATAATGATAAATATTGTTCGGGTCTATCCTGCCATTGTTCCTCAGGGCAATCCTGAGCTGCTTCTTATAGAACGGGACATTCTCGACCTCTTCAACAGGACTGGTCATGATCGAATCCCTGTACAGAAGGGACCGCAGCGATGTCCCGGCAGAAAAAGTATGCGCGATAAGATTTTTCGCATCATCCGGTTTCACCTTCTGATAGAAAAAGCCGTGAGGCTCGACGCTCATTACCGGGCCTTTCTGACAGAGTCCCTGGCATCCGGTCTTTACGACCTCGAGCTCTATGCCCTTCCCTGCTGACTCCGCCTCGAGTTCCTTCACCAGTTTTTTGGACCCGGAAGCAACGCAGGCAGTGCCGCAGCATATCCTCACCCTGTTCTTGTCGGCGGTAAAGGTCTCTTCCTTCAACTGGCTTCTCAGCGTTATCAGGTCATGTATGCTGTTCAATCTGCTCATGGGTTAGTCCTCTTTAATTGACTGGATCATATCATTCAGTTTCTTCTTGCCGATATCGCCGACCACATCCTCATTGATCGTCGCAACAGGTGCCAATCCACAGCAGCCCACACAGCCGACCGTTTCGAGGGTCATCGCAAGATCCGGCGTGGTCTCACCGTCTTTGATGCCGAACTCCCCTTCAATGGCATCCAGGACCTTCTTTGCCCCCCTGACGTGGCAGGCTGTTCCCATGCAGACCCTGACAACCTTTCTGCCCCGGGGAGAAAAATGGAATTGCTTATAAAAACTGGCTACACTGTAGATTTCTGCAAGAGGGAGCGACAGTTTCTTTGAAAGCTGCCTGAGGATATCTTCCGGCAGGTATCCGTGCTCCTCCTGGATCTTCTGGAAGGTATGGATGAGGACTCCTTTCTTCCTGTCATGCTCGCAGAGGATCGATCCTACCTTACCGATCACCTCATCGACATTAACATTGACCTCTTCTACGTTCATGGCTTCACCTCAACTGAGCATTCGTTAGCTACTTTTAATCTACGGGCAGAAGCTATATGCAGCAGATCCGATGCGCCATTCATGCCGCGCATCAGCACCCGTTCCGCCTCATTGCGGATTTTGACTTTAACACATATTTACAGCGATTTGTTATTGAATTATTTAATAAAATTATAAATACAATAAGCTGAATATATAGCCTCGAAAATCCTATTCCGGACCGCCGATTCAGGGCCAAATTAATTTTCTTTAAAACAGAGGGGTTTCTCTTTTCCCGGGAGACGACCATGCATTTTTTCATTCCTCTTTCTCTTATAAATATATTAATATATCTTATAATTTGGTCATGCGTACCATTGACCCGCCATCGCTTACGAGGAGGAATTCGTGTACAAGATACTCAGCAAAGAAGTATTGAGCAATGTCGTAAAACTGATGGAGATCGAGGCGCCCCATGTTGCCCGAAAGGCGGCTGCAGGCCAGTTCGTGATCGTCCGCATTGATGAATATGGAGAGCGAATACCGCTGACCATTGCCGATTACAACCGCGAGAAAGGCTCGATCACCATCATATTTCAGGAACTCGGCAAATCAACCATGCAGCTCGGCAAGCTCAATCCGGGCGATTCACTGGCATCCTTTGCCGGCCCTCTCGGACATCCGACGGAGATCGGGAATTTCGGTACCGTTGTCTGCATGGGAGGAGGTGTCGGCATCGCGCCGATCTACCCTATCGCGCGGGCGCTCAAAGAGGCAGGCAATAAGGTCATATCGATCATCGGCGCACGCACAAAGGAACTGCTCTTCTGGGAAGAAAAGATGCGGGCTGTCTCTGATGAGCTGATCATCTGTACGGATGACGGATCAAAGGGCAGAAAGTCGCTGGTAACAGAACCGCTGAAAGAGATCCTCGATAATAGAAATAACAACGTCGCAAAGGTCTGGGCGATCGGTCCGGCCATCATGATGAAATTCGTGACCCTTGCCACCAGGCCCTATAATGTCCCGACCATCGTGAGCCTGAACACGATCATGATAGACGGGACAGGCATGTGCGGGGGCTGCAGGGTGCTCCTTGAGGACGGTGCACAGTTCGTCTGTGTTGACGGACCGGAATTTGACGGACATAAGGTCGACTGGGACAATCTCCTCTCCAGACTTTCGTTCTATAAAGATGAAGAAAAGCGGGCTGTCGAGCACTATGAGCACAAGTGCAGGATAGACGGCGCTACGGTAAAGGGGAGGGAATAATGGCTGAACTGAAACCTGCAGAACGGATGAAGATAAAACGGCATGAGATGCCGAACCAGGATGAGCATGTGCGCAGCTGCAACTTCGAAGAGGTTGCGCTCGGCTATACGCTCGAAACGGCAAAGGAAGAGGCAGAGCGCTGCCTGCAGTGCAAGGACCCCAAATGTGTGCAGGGCTGCCCGGTCGGCGTTCTGATACCGCAGTTCATCAAGGCGCTTCGCGAAGGCGATATAGTCAAGGCGGTCGAATGGATGAAGATGAAGAACAATCTGCCTGCCATCTGCGGCAGGGTCTGTCCCCAGGAAAACCAGTGCGAAGGCAACTGCATTCTCGGCAAGAAAGGTGAGCCGGTAGCGATCGGCAGGATCGAACGCTTTGTCGGCGATTATGAACTCGTTCACCGCACCTGCCCTCTGGTTAAGGCTCCAAAGACAGGGAAAAAGATCGCGGTCGTTGGCTCAGGCCCTTCAGGCCTCACCTGTGCCGTGGATCTTGCCAGAGAAGGCCATGATGTGACCATCTTTGAATCGCTCCACGGTCCCGGCGGTGTGCTCATCTACGGCATACCGGAATTCAGACTCCCCAAGAGCGTTGTCAGCGGAGAGGTCAACTACGCGGTCGAATGCCTCGGCATCGATATCAGGACAGACCACGTCATCGGCCGGTCCTTTACCCTCGACGAGCTGCTGAACGACTTTGACGCGGTATTTCTCGGCACAGGCGCAGGGCTTCCCTCGTTCATGCGCATTCCGGGCATTAATCTGAACGGCGTCATGTCCGCAAATGAGTTCCTCACGCGGGTAAACCTGATGAAGGCATACCAGTTCCCTGATTATGACACACCGGTCAGATTGGGGAAAAAGGTGGCGGTGATCGGGGCCGGCAATGTTGCGATGGATGCAGTGCGATGCAGCCGGAGACTCCTGTCCCTTGAGGCAGCCAAGACCGGCAGCACTCCGGGCGAGGCGCATATCGTATACCGCCGCTCAAAAGACGAGGTGCCTGCGCGGGCAGAAGAAGTGCATCATGCAGCAGAAGAAGGGGTGATCTTCAACTTCCTTACCAATCCGATCGAGATCCTCGGTGATGAGAAGAGAACCGTGCGTGCACTTCGCTGCGTGCGCATGGAACTGGGAGAGCCCGATGCCTCAGGCAGGAGAAAACCGGTCGAGATCAAGGGGTCTGAATTCGATATGGAAGTGGACACCGTTATCATGGCGCTCGGCACCAATCCGAACCCGATCGTTTTTGTTGATGCTGATGGGCTGGAGAGGACAAAACACGGGACCGCGGTTGCAGACAATGAGACCGGAAGGACAAAGAAGAAGCGGGTCTGGGCAGGCGGCGATGTCGTGACCGGCGCAGCGACCGTCATCAGCGCCATGGGCGCAGGCAAACGGGCTGCGGCTGATATCAACAAGTTCCTCAAAGGCGAGGCAGACTGGGAATAAGTCCTGGCGAATTGTTCTTCTGTACAAAGAAAAGCCCCTGCTCTTTCGAGCAGGGGCTTTTACGTTTCCGCTACTGAATGCTCTTACAGGCCTGTATGCGCCTTGATCTCACGCCGTGCAGCCATATCCATCAGGACCTTTTCAGTGCCGAACTTGCCCGGCTCATACTTCTTCAGCTTCAGCGCCTCACGGGCCTTATCGATATAATCAAGTGCCATGGCAAGCATCTTCTCAGGGTCTGGCTCAAAGTGGAGAGCCCCTTTAAACCTCTCGAACCATACCTCTGTCATGATCCGGGTGACTTCCTTTGATGCCCCGACCGGAGAATCACCGCCAAAGATGACCGGCACGCCCGATGCTGCGAAGTAACATCCTATGGCTATTGCCTTCTCAGACATCCACTCCGGCGCAATACCGACAGCAGGCATACCGCCGATCTCATCGGACAGTCCGCCCTCTGCGGCCATAGCGCTTGCTATGGTCAGGATACGGGAATTGTCAACGCATGCACCGAGGTGAAGGATCGGAGGAATACCGATCGCCTCGCAGACCTCCCTGAGTCCGGGGCCTGCATTTTCGAGCGCCATCTCAGGGGTCAGATAGCCGGCTGTTCCGCACGCTGCAGAGCCGCAGCCCGTCGAGACGATCAGCACATCGTTCCTGATAAGCTCGTTTACCAGATATTTATGCAGCCCTGTTGAAGGCACCCTCGGATTGTCGCAGCCAGCAAGACCGACAACGCCCCTGACCCTGCCTGCCATGATCGCATCATTCAGCGGTCTGAAAGAACCTCTCCATCTGCCGCCCTGCATATACTCGATATACTCATGAGAGAAACCGCCGATCACCGGGAATTTGTCAGTAATATGACTGCCCTTGGTGGTCCTGTTTGAATAATTGTCTATGGCCATCCTGACGATCTTGCGCGCAATGTCCTTGGCATGATGTTCTTCAAACTCGACATGCTCTGCTCCCTGGATCTTTGCGCGGTAGTTCGTTGTGATCACCTTGGTATGGAACTTCTTCGAGATCTCCACGATCGCCGGCATGATGCACTGGACATCAACGGTCATGAGATCGACAAGTCCGGTAAGGATACCGAGTTCCTGATTGGTAAAGCCTCCGGCAGTCGGGATCGAATGCCTCATAAGGATCTCGTTTGCCGTGCAGCACATACCGCCCAGATTGATGCCTTTTGCTCCCTTGGTCTTTGCATATTCAACAAGTTCAGGTTCGTTGACAACATCAACGATCATCTCGGCAAGAAGCGGTTCATGGCCATGGACAACGAGATTTACCTCGTCCTCCTTGAAAATACCGAAGCTTGCCTCTGCCTTGACCGGCATTGGCGTTCCAAAGAGGATATCGGTTATATCTGTCGAGATCATGGACCCGCCCCAGCCGTCAGCCAGCGCCGTTTTAAGACCATGGGTAAGCACGTGGTCAGGGTCGTGGTCAACACCGATATTGGTCCTGTGCATGGCCTCGACAACTTCCCTGTCGATGCTCCTCGGCATGATACCCCATTTGCGCCACCGCTCCTGGGTCTTTTTCGGTGCGCGGCTCAAGTAGTTTATTTCACCGCCAAGCTGCCTGCCGAAATCATCAAGAAATCTCAAGGCCACTTCACGGGCAACATCGTTGACAGGCCTGCCCTCGAACTCGATATTGAGATAACCGGCAACGCGGTACAGTTTCCGGACATCCGTTATTTTGAAGTCTTTCGCCTCACCGTTTGAGACAGCCAGAAGGGTCTCGACCATGCCACGGGCGTGGTCTGAATGCGCAGACGTTCCTGCCGCTATCATCCGAAGCAGATTACGGGAAGCGACCGTAGCGAGGGTTGCGCCGCAGACGCCGCGTGCCTCTTCCTCAGCATTTTTCCCGACCAATCTGCAGGGGCCCATGTGGCATACCTTGCAGCAGGCTCCCTCAGCGCCGATCGGACAGGGTTTCATCTTCTCTGCCCTGTCAAAACACGTCTCTATCTTCTGTTCTTCAGACCACAAAATGATCTTTTCTGCTGCCGGGGTCGCGCTATGTATCTTCTTATCCTTGTCGCTCATACATTTCCTCCGTATGTTGCTAGATTATTGAATCCATCTCAAGCGCAGGGTGGCCCATTGCAGTAAGATGTTCCAATAATTTTTCAGAGTCCTCGCAGATGGTCTCATCCGCGATCTTATCGAGGAGATCCGGCACGCCGGCCTCCTCAGCCCTTTTCTTGAATTCCTCGCCAATCCTCTCCTTCAGGTTCTTCGGCATCCATACGATTCTCTTGATGCCGCCGTCGCCAAAGAGGAATTTCTTGCTCGTGACAAAATTCACACCAACACCCATAAAGCCCGGGGTCTGTGCGCCGCCTCCTACCGTACCGGCAAGGGTAGAGAATTTCATCCCCACCGGTGTCATCCCGGTAAATCCGCGGTTCACGATCATGACGCCGTTTGCTTCAGGGACAATCGCAAGGATACATTCGAAGCATCCGCATGAGGTCATCGGATTTTCCATGATTGTATAAAGGTTCAGTGTCTCAACTGCGCCGCCTGTTGCCTTTTTGAGATACTCATCAGCTCCGGTATATCGTCCATACCGGGCATCCACGCATTCACCTTTGTCAATAGGCTGGTTTCCGCCGGTAGGGTCGATCTCGTATGCCGCCTTTCCGTCAAGCCAGTTGTATGCGCCGCAGAGGCCAAGGCGTTCAGGGGTAATAACGCATACATGGGCAGGGGCAAAGGACTGGCAGAGCAGACAGGAATAGAAGACATCAACCGCCTCGTCCGTAAGGTTGCCGAGCCTGTGGTCGCGCTCCTTGTAAGCTGCCCGCGCCTCTTCCAGCTTCTGCTTCACATCACCTTCATCAATAAAGAGGGTGACCTGGACCTTATCGACAATAGATTTGAACCGGTGATGGGTCATGGCAGCATTCACCACGCCGAGATGCTCAAGGGTAAACCCTTCCTTCTTCGCATTGTTGCTTATTCTGACCCAGTTAATATCTCTCTGGCCCATATGCCATACACCCTGGGCCTCATTGATATTGGCATGTATCTTTCTCTCGATAACAGATTCAAAATCCTTCTGCATCTTGCGGCCTGCAACTTCTATGAGCAGACCAAGAGGCAGCTGACCGCCCTTCTCGAACCTCTCCTGCCAGTTGTCACCAACCACGATGATCTTGTTGTCCTCGATCTCGTCGAGTTCGCGCATCCTGACCCACTCGAACGCCGGTGTCCGCTGTCCGCCGAACTCAATGAACGTATCTTCCTTCCTGATACGCTCGCCTTCAAAGGCCGGACCGAACGCAACAGGGATTGGCGGCTTCTCGACCGTGATCTTAAGACCTCGGAGCTCAATAGCCCTGCGGACGATCTTGGCGTGGTCGAATTCCTTGTCGACTTCCTCATAGGTGCAGACGCCGGTAGGATGGATGACCGGCACGTCGGTGTCAGCAATAGCAGGAAAGCCCATATTGATAGCCCCGGCGCCGGTGGACCACTTGATGTCATCCAATGGTCCCAGTACGATTGCGAAGGCAAAGACCCTGTCCTTTTGATACTTCAGATGACCCTTGAAATCGCTGGGCTTCTTGCCGCCGAATATCAGCGATGCACGAATCGCCCAATCAAGGGCATAGAGTGTATGTTCAGTGCCGGGACCGAGCGGAACGATTCTGGCGTCCCAGCCGAGCTCCACGCCTTTTCTAAGCAGCTGTTTGGTGACACTGTCGCCGTTGGACTCGCCGGACAGAAAGGTAAGAATGTTCTTTTCCTGAAGTTCACGGACTATCGTTACCGCAATGTCTTCGGTCGGTGCAGCCCCGATAATGGCTGCAAAGCCCGGCATGGAACCATCGACTAACTGTACGCCAAGGTTTCTCTGGATCGTATCCGTGATAAAACCATTATAGATGAATTCTTTTCCGTCTATTGTCTCTTTGCAGGGCTCAAGACCGTATATGTATCGCACGGCAAGCAGGATCTCTTCAGCAAAGAGCGTGGCCATGCCCGAGTCAAGGGCCTCGCCGAGATACGGTTTCCAGATATGTTCCTCCGGCTCATCATGCAGCAGTTCCCTGGCAAATCCCAGCGCAACATTCATGTCGCCCAATGTCTTCACCTGAAACCCTGTCATCGCGTAGATCATGGGAAGATAAAAAGCAGTGTCAGGGAATTCGAAGACGAAATCTTTTCCTTTTTCCGCGATCGCCTTTTGGAGCAGTTCATCCGCCTGCTTAACAAGCGTTTGAGCACCCCGTATGGCTGCAGAAGCGATAAGTTTAGACATGTGGCCTCCTCATGGTTCGTAAAAGGGGACGGTGAAAGATCACCATCCCCTTATTCGTTTTATTAATAACTATATTAGATAGTCTAATGGAAAATAATCAACTGTTTTCAGCTTTCTACCTCGTTTTCAGAAAAGTCGGTATTGCATTCGCCTCGCGGGGGCCGACCGTTATCTTCCATCCCGGAAGCTTCTCCTCAACCGCACCGCTCAGGATAGCCACGTACCCCGGAAGAATAAGCTCTTTGCCCGGGACATCCTTCTCTACACCGCTGTCCTGGATGAACTGCGCGATCTTCGAAGCAGTAAACTTGCCCGCAGCCCATGCCGTGAGGACCGAAAGCCCCTCACAATCCATGACCGCAAGCCTGCTGGCGACCTTGCTATTCTCAATCTCGCCCGAAACAATGAAGTAGGTGAGCGAGAAGTTCGTAGTTATGAAAAGCGGTGAGGCAGCAGTAGGCTCACCGATATTGTAGATCTTCTGCTCCACCTGCATCGGCACCTGCGGATCTGTGTAGATATTCTGCCTGAGGGTGAAGAGCGCGAGATTTTTCCACTTCTCGATGCTGCTCAGGACAATGATCGATGCATACTTTGCAACGCCGACGCCAGCCAGAAGTCCTTCGACCAGACTGTCGCTGTTCTGCATGAAATTGATGATAGGGAAACCGACAGATTTTATACCTTTCTTGATGGCACCCCTTCTGATCAGCGTATTATGCTCGATGATATCCTTTGCCTTACGGGCGCCTGAATCCAGGATCAGATCCTCGACGCCAAGCCCCTTGATCTTTTCCGTGAGCCCGGCAAGCTCATCAAGTCCGTTCGCTGCAATGCCCAGCGCTGCCTTGTTCGCCTTGGCAACAGCTGCCATGGCCTCGGCATTCGATGCATTCGCGCCGTATATGGCCGGCTTTTTGTCGCTGAAGAGTTTCACTGCCGCTTCCGCTGCCTGGGGATTGGTTGTATTGATGATCACCGGAACAGCCGCTGCCTTTGAAGCAACTACCTTTGCAGCAGCCTCAAGCTTGCCTGCATCGCCGGACGCATTGGAGATCATGATAGCGTCAACCCTGAGCTTCTGGCCGACCCTGTCCATCTCGGAATCAACTACCTGCTGGCAGAGCTTTGCGATCTCATCCTCGGAAAGGGTGTCCTTGATCTCAACCGCAAAGGCGCAGGGATTGACGAATTTTTTGTCATGACGGAAAAGCACGGTCTCCTCACCCATCTTGACGGCCTTATCGCCGGCACCAAGGGTGATCGGGCGAATAGGCGGGGCTGATGCCTCGCCCAGTTTCTGCTTTGCCTCCTCGGATACATCAGGACAGGAGTCGATGCTTGCCTGTCTCTGCGCCAGTTTCATGGCAAAGGCAAGGCAGGTCGGTGAACCGCATTTTTTGCAGTTTGTTTTCGGTAAGAGCTTGAATATTTCTACGCCGGATAAAGCCATGGTTATTCCTCCTTCTTAGACCAGTTCGTCAATTAACGTTTCAACTGCCGCGATCGCCTTGGGATGTCTCATGATCAGGAGCTCAGCTCCGGCGATCAGGAGGGCACCGGCTGTCTCAGCCTCCCAGGCTATACCGCGTTCTTCAGCTGCACCCCACTGCGGCAGATCAGCCTCGGATGCACTTGTTTCCTTGACCTTCCAGACGTACATGCCCACATCGCCGAGGATCGGCTGCTGCATGGTCACGTCATTCTGGGTCAGCGCTGCAAGCCGGATTCTTTCCATGACCGAGTAGGTGTACTCAAGCCCGTACCCAAGAGCAGAACACATCGGGTCTGTAATGACCTTTTCCTTGTCAAACCCCATCTGGGAGATCAGGATGTTCAACTGCTTCGACAGGTTGATATCAAGCTCTGACATGGCGATCAGCTTGTGGTTGTTTGCCATGGCAGCTGCTGCGATCGTCTTATAGTTGGCTTCCTGCGCCTTGCCGATGATGCAGTTCTTGTCCTTGGCTGCCTCTGCAACGGCAACCAGAACAGCGGTGTCCTTTTCTGCATGGTTGCTGCCGAGTATGATCAGCGGGACCTGGACCGCGGCAAGCACATCTTTAACCGTCTTGGCAGCATCCTCAGGAGAACGGTTCTCCCTGTCAGGGTGCGTGCCGACCAGTCTCAGTGCGATGGCCTTTGCCTTCAGCTCGTCCTGACAATATTTTGCCCAGGCAACAGGATCACTGCTTACGGCCGCATACGGTTTCTGCACATTTTCCGGCCAGTCGGTGGGGGGTACATCCTGTATCTCTATTGCGATTACCGGCCTGTTGGGCGTTTCTCCTTCAAAAGAATGGAACGGAAGCACATTTTCTCCGCCAAAGGTCACCGCCTTGTCACCCGTGCCGATGGTCACTGTATAGACCCTGCCGGAGTACGTCTCTTTTGGTGCTGTAAAAGCCATGGTATAACCTCCTGTTTGTCGTTATCAGTAATGTGTGATGCGTGATGAGTTATACAATCTCTTCTCTGCGCCCATTACGCATTACCCATCACTCATAACGGTCTAATTACATTTCCAGATACGAATGCGCGTACAGCGTCCTGCCCATAATGACATCGAGCGTCTTCTTGATCTCGGCCATCTTCTGCTTGTCCTCTATCTCCTTGCCTGCCATCACATCAAGGATCAGGCCACGCTCCTCGTTCACCTCTGCCATCTCCTTCGCATCGGCTATTGCAGCGGTCAGACCTGCCTCCTCAAGCAGTACGAACATATGTTTGTTCAATATCGGCCTCAGAGCCTTCGGACAGCCGTTTGAAATATTGCTCAATCCGACGACCGTCTTCATCGCAGGCTCGTTTATGTGCTGGAACAGCCTGACTGCTTCTATGACATGACGGGCCTGGTCCTGGGTTGTGGCTATCTGGAGGACAAGGGGATCAAGGTACAGATTTTCGAGCGGCAGACCGTATTCCATTGCACGTCCCATGATCTCTGCTGCGATGCCTGCTCTTTCTTCAGCGTCCGCAGGAAGACCGCCCTTGCCGACCGTGAGACCGATCACATCACAATTATATTTTGCACCGAGTGCCAGGATCGGAAATCTTTCCGGGTCGTTCGAGGTCGAGTTGATCAACGGCTTGCCCCACTGGTTGTTATGGACCTTGAGTCCTGCCTCGATCGCCTTCTCGTTCGTCGTATCAAGACATATCGGCAGGGGAACCACCTCCTGTATGGTGGTAACCATCCACTGCATCAGGTCCTCTCCTCCGTCCTCTGCAGGGCCTATGTTGGCATCGATGATGCCCGATCCTTCCTTCCACTGCCTGGTCGCGATCTCCTGGATCGGTCCTTTGTCCTTGCTCATCATGGCCTCGCGGACCCGCTTGGCTATGATGCTTAACTTCTCTCCAATGATCAGCATTAGGGTACTCCTTTCTTAATAGAGAATTTTCTTCTGCACAACCGGGAATTGATCCTAACTGCTCCTGGAATTAATGCAGTAACTATAACGTAAGCTAATAAGCTTATAAAACTTAAAAATATTAATGAGTTTTATAATTATTTTTAATGTCTAAAAAAATAGCATATCCTCCGCGCAAAATAAAAGACGGAGACGATTGTTTTATTTAATAGTTATATAAGGACACTCTGACAGTGCGTTGTTGCCATACAGGACAGGTTCCGCAGCCGACGCGTGAGCGTGTGTCGTCCGCTTTTTCCGGCAGCCTGCTGATCGCATCTGCTGCCATCACGATCAGCAGTAAAACCGGGCTACTTGAGCGTTTCCAGGAGCTGCACTTTTGCCTCGAATTCCTTCTCGGACAGGATATTGTTCTTATGCAGGACCGTGAGCATATCGAGGAGCATGCGCTTCTTCTTCTCAGGCGCGACCGTGTCGGCCTCACTTATATCGGGAACAAGTCCTGCATGCTTTTCTTTTTCTTCATTGATACGTCCTATCCAGTATGCGGTCTCAGGAACATTGAAGAGATATTCCTTGCGTTTGGTCTTCAGGATCAGGTAGTTGAAAAAAAGTCTTGTTGTCGGCCTTGCATCGAGAATGTCGGCATAAAAGAAGGCATTGCTCAGGTAGCTTCCCATGCCGTCAAAACGAAAAATGACTCGTTTGTTGGTAAGGAAAACAGAATACGCAGCCTTTATGACCGCATGGGTCCTCTGGGTGGAATCCTCCACGACCTCTTCGCCGGGCAGCAGTTCAAAAGAAAAACTCCAGGACATAGTTACTCCTTGAACAGTATTTTTTTTACTCTGTCAAAGCCCGGGGGTATTTGTCAACAACGCTGTCTGTGATGAGGGAAATTGCATCGCTTGAAAACTTCGGACAGCGGGTGTTAGACTTTCGAAACCTTATCCATCCGGAGGATCTTTTGGCGCTATACAGGAAGGGCATCGCTGAACTTTCAGAAATGCTCAGTAATAATGAGACAACTGCAAAAGAGATTGCCGTCTCTGTTTTCGACAGGATAGAACAGGTCGAGGACAGGATCAAGGCTTATGTCACTATTACAAAAGACGAAGCTCTGGCCATGGCTGATAAAGCGGACCAGGGACGTTCCTCAGAGAACAACCGCATCCTTTCCGGCATACCGATCGCGATCAAGGACAATATGTGTACAAAGGGCATCCGCACGACCTGCTCTTCAAAGATACTGCAGAACTTCATCCCTCCGTATGAAAGCACCGTAACCACAAAGCTCCTTGAGCAGGGATATGTGCTGACCGGCAAAACAAACCTTGACGAATTCGCCATGGGCTCTTCGACCGAAAATTCAGGTTTTCATACGACCTCAAACCCCTGGGACACGAAGCGGATCCCCGGAGGTTCCAGCGGCGGTTCTGCTGCTGCTGTTGCGGCCGACGAATGCATCGCTGCACTCGGTTCTGATACGGGCGGGTCGATCAGACAGCCTGCAGCACTCTGCGGCGTTGTCGGACTGAAGCCAACCTACGGCAGGGTATCGCGGTACGGCCTGGTGGCCTTTGCCTCATCCCTTGACCAGATCGGCCCGATCACCAAGAACGTGAAGGATGCAGCAATCCTGATGAACATCATCTCCGGCAATGATCCGATGGACTCCACGTCTGCCTCAGTGCCCGTGCCTGACTTCACCGCATCGATCGGCAGGGACATAAAGGGCCTCAAGATCGGCATTCCGAAGGAATACTTCATCGAAGGCATTGATCCTGAAGTCAATGCAGCAGTACAGGCTGCAATAAAGCAGTATGAGGCGCTCGGCGCAGTTCCGGTCGCTGTCTCCCTCCCCCACTCGGGCTATGCGATTGCAACATACTACGTGCTGGCAACATCAGAGGCAAGTTCCAACCTTGCCCGGTATGACGGCGTGAAATACGGGTTCAGGGCAGAGGGAAAAGACCTTATCGATATGTATATGCAGACACGCGCAAAGGGGTTCGGCCCTGAGGTAAAACGCAGGATCATGCTCGGCACCTATACCCTCTCCTCAGGTTATTACGATGCGTATTACAAGAAGGCCCAGCAGGTCAGGACACTCCTGAAGAGGGATTTCGAGGAGGCGTTCAGGAGCGTTGACCTGGTCCTTACGCCGACAGCGCCGACCGCAGCATTCAAAAAGGGCGAAAAAACGGATGACCCGCTCCAGATGTATCTTGCGGACATATTCACGATTTCGGTGAACCTTGCCGGCGTCCCTGCCATATCGATACCCTGCGGTTTCACTTCGGGCAACCTTCCGATCGGGCTGCAGCTGATCGGAAGCCATTTTGAAGAAGAGAAGCTGCTTCAGGCAGCATACGCCTATGAACAGGCTACAGACTGGCACACAAGGAGACCGGCACTGTGAACTGGGAAGCGGTCATCGGTCTTGAAGTCCATGCCCAGATGCTTACGACATCAAAGATCTTCTGCGGCTGCCCGACCACCTTCGGCAATGAGCCGAACTCCCAGACCTGCCAGATCTGCATCGGCATGCCCGGCGTACTGCCGGTCCTGAACAAAAAGGCACTCGAATTCGCAGTCCGCACCGGACTTGCAACGAACTGCACCATAGCACAATACAGCCGCTTTGCGCGAAAGAATTATTTCTATCCTGACCTGCCGAAAGGCTATCAGATCAGTCAGTACGAGCACCCGATCTGCGAGCATGGCCATATTGATATTACGGTTGACGGAGCGATCAGAAGGATAGGCATCACCCGTATCCATATGGAAGAAGATGCAGGCAAGAACATCCATGAGGGCACAGGCGGATACAGCTTTGTGGACCTCAACCGCACCGGTGTGCCGCTTATGGAGATCGTTTCAGAGCCGGACATCAGGAGCCCGAAAGAGGCTGCTGAATATATGCGGAAACTGAGGGGCATTTTGCGGTACCTCGGCGTATGCGACGGCAATCTGGAACAGGGCTCGCTCAGATGCGATGCAAACGTATCGATCCGGCCGGTTGGACAGAAGGAATTTGGTACCCGCGCCGAGGTCAAGAATATCAACTCGTTCAAGAATGTCGAAAAAGCGATCGAATACGAGATCAAACGTCAGATAAAGCTGATAGAGGGCGGCGGCAAGGTTGTGCAGGAAACGAGGCTTTGGGATGCGAACAAAGGTATAACCGAGTCTATGCGCTCAAAGGAAGAGGCGCACGATTACCGTTATTTCCCCGACCCTGATCTGGTGCCGATCACGGTCGAACAATCCTGGATCGACGAGATCAGATCATCTCTCCCTGAACTGCCTGAAGCAAAGAGCCGCCGTTTTGTCTCTGACCTCGGCCTGCCTGAATATGATGCTGATCTGCTCTCGTCTGAACGTGAAACAGCTGAATGGTTCGAGAACGCGGTCAAGGCAGGCGGTCAGCCAAAGGCTGCAGCGAACTGGATGATGGGCGAACTGATGAAACTGCTGAACGAGGAGAACAGGGCCATAGATGACTGTCCGATCAAACCATCCCAGCTTGCAGATATGCTGCAGCTGATCGATAAGGGGACCATCAGCGGCAAGATCGCAAAGACCGTTTTTGATGAGATGTACAAGACCGGCAAGGATGCGGCTGAGATCGTAAAAGAGAAAGGCCTTGTCCAGATCAGCGACTCTTCGGAGATAGAAAAGATCGTTGACGAGATACTCGCAAAAAGCCCGAAAGAGATCGAACGGTTCAAGGCAGGCGATGAAAAACTGATCGGCTTCTTTGTCGGGCAGGCCATGAAGGCGTCCAAAGGCAAGGCCAACCCGCAGATGCTCAACGAACTACTGAAGAAACGGCTTTCCTAAAAAGCTTATTCCCGGAACCTGCCTTTTGCCAGGGCCCTGCGGAAATTCCATCGGGCGATCAGATATCCTGCTGACATGAAAACAAGAATGACCAGAGGCCTCAATATACCCCGTATGCTCACATACCATGCAGGGGCATTCTCGCCGTATCCGAGGACCTGCACACTAAAGAGGAACCAGGCGATATTCGCCAGGCCGCCAATCATCCAGCCGGCAATAACGCCGATCGCGGCGAAGAGCAGTTTTGTCTTTCCCTGTTCTGTCATAGACCGAATGTTGTACTATCAGAGCAGTTGGCAAGTCAAGAGATAAATTTGCATTCTTCATGTCTGATATAATTTAATAGTAAGCTCATATAACAGATTAAGGAGTAATGGAAATGGACGCGGTACTTAAAAAGGTGCAGGAACTTGCCCTGCTGCATGACAAACTGGACCCGAAAACGATCAAGGAAAAGAACATAAAGCTCGGCCTCAGGAACGAGGACGGGACAGGTGTCTTCGTCGGTATCACCAGCAAGGGACAGGTGATCGGTTATGAAAAAGTGGACCAGGGCGACGGCATCGAAAAGGTCAATCCCGTCCCGGGCAAGCTCTTTTACTGCGGATATGATGTTGCGGATCTGGTCCGTGAAAAAGAGAAGGAAGGCCGGTTCGGCTTTGAAGAGACCGTATATCTGCTGCTAACCGGAGAACTTCCGGGCAAAAGCGATCTGAAGGCCTTCACCCTGCTCCTCGACAAGAAACGTTCGCTGCCTGACGAGGTGAAGCAGATGATCCTCAACAGACCGCATAACGATGACCAGATGGGGTCCTTGCATACCATCGTCTCGGCCATGCATCTTTTCGACAAGCATCCGAATTCAACCGACATGAATGATGTCACGCGGCAATGCATCGATCTGATCGCGAAATTCCCGACCATCATCGCGTACAACTATATTGCAACCAACCTGGAGAAGAAGTCGCTTGCAAAACTGAAGGACCCGGCTCCCAATGTGAGCACCGCAGAACATTTTCTCTATCTCCTTACAGGCAAGATGCCTGATAAGGCAACAGCGGAACTCTTTGACACCATGCTGATCTTCCATGCAGAACATGGCGGAGGCAACAATTCGACGTTTTCAACGCGGTGCGTTTCTTCCTCGGGCGCAAATACGTACATGGCCCTCTGCGCGGGCATAGGCTCGCTTTCAGGACATCTGCACGGCGGCGCAAATGAGGCGGTCATCCGCATGATGAAGGACATCAAGAACAAGGTGAAGGACTGGGAAGATGACGACGAACTGTCGGCCTACCTCGGACTGATCCTCGACAAGAAGGTGGGGGACAAGTCAGGCAAGATATACGGTCTCGGCCATGCCGTGTACACCGTATCAGATCCCCGCGCCGTATTCCTCGACACACGGGCCGGTGAACTGGCACGTGCCGCCAACCGGGAAAAGGAATTCGAACTCTATAAAAGGATCGCCCGCCTCGCCCCTTCGATCGTAAAGAACAAGAAGGGAAAGGTCGTCTGCACCAATGTCGATTTTTATTCCGGTTTTGTATACCGGTGCATGGGCATACCCAAAGAGCTCTTTACGCCGATCTTTGCCATGGCCCGCGTTGCAGGCTGGGCGGCACACCGGATCGAGGAGATCGTGCAGGGACGGATCATCAGACCTTCATATGTTACGTCTTTAAAGGGCAAGAAGAACTACGTCGCGCTCGCAAAGCGTTGATTTAACGAGTCTGCATCAGTTAAGATTTTTCCTGCATTTCAAGCAACGGAGAGGTGGCCGAGCGGCTGAAGGCGCACGACTGGAAATCGTGTGTGCGCTAATAACGCACCCAGGGTTCAAATCCCTGCCTCTCCGCCATTTTTTCATAAAGGGTTTAGCCATATCAGTAACGTGTTACCTTCTTTCCGACATGCCCAGGTAATCATACTTCCTGTATTCCTCAGATTAACGACCTACGCGACCCCTGATACTTACTCTTGCAAATCATCAGCTATTCAGTTCACTTTATTATTCACAAGCACGGAGGGCTGTGCTATCATCTCGCTTATGAGACCAGAAAAAGCCCTCAGGGTATATTAGTTCTGCACTGAAATATGAAAACTAAAATCAAAACAATGCGAGTCAGCAAGCGATTACAGGCAACAGGGGATAACTTTGCTGACCTGGTAACAGAATATTGCGACCTGATAGATTCACACAAAGATTATGCTGTCGTCACATTCTTAATCAAAATAGAGCGCGTACTAAGTCAGTTATATTCTGCAGCCGCAGCCCTGCCCATCGTAGACCTTCCGGCGAAACTGATTAATCAAAGATTCAATGAGACTCTCAAAGCCATGAAGCAACCCTCGCCGGCTAGGAAACGATCTGCTTTTCACGCGCGTTATGCTCGCCTCTCAAAGTATCTCGGAAAGTACAACACATATTTGGAAATCTTCGATCCAACAGATAATACAGATCTGACTCCCACTCATTACTCCATTGCCGGGGACTTAGCCGAAATATACGATGATATCAAGGCTCATCTGGCGGGTTGGCAAAAGGGCAACGGCACAGAGAAAAATGAAGCTATTAGTCACTGGCAGCTAAACTGGGACCTGCATTGGAGCCATCATACACTCAGCGGTTTAAAGGCCATTCATAATTATCTTGAGAAACATTTTGCCGATACTGACGAAGACGAGATGAAAACTCGAAATAATGCATAAATCCTTGCAGAACAAATTGCTCAATCAGAATCGCAATAAGCGCGTTTTGATTTTCACTTTTGGCCTATACGCTCTTTTTTGCAAAGCTCGGTGGTCGGGTGGCATAATTTCAGTGTTAGAGATAACTTAAATGAAACTACCGAAATCATTATTTGTGTATCATCGCTCGCCTTACTACGTGGTCGAAATTTGTTGGACTATTGCCTTGGTAGCGATTGCCCTGACCTTCGCTACACAAAATGTTTCTATTATCAGGAATATCTTCATTATCATTCCGATAATATTAATATTTTACTTTGTCGCAGAAGGCATAGGAAAAATAATGCCACTATTACAAAAGAAACATTGGAGCAAAGCACTAATTCAATTCCTGCCATATTTCTTAGGCATAAGTATAGGTGCTTTTGTCGTCGTAGCTATTGCACTGAGTCGCTTATAGGCGTCTGCCAACAGCCTGACTTACTCCTGCCTGGCGATCATATCGACGGCAAGCTTCAGGGCCTCTTCGCGTGAGCTGATCCTGCCCATATCCTGCGCAAATCTCAGCCGGTAAAGCAGATTGCCCAGGGCAATACCGGGTTTCATCCCGAGAGCTATCAGGTCGTCACCGTTTATCAATAGTGGTGATTCCAATACAGGCTTGATGGATCCAAAATATTCCTTAATGCTTTCCGTTGCCCATGCAACAAAATGCTCGCGGTAATCGTCCCCTGATTCTGGCCCGAGGCTGCTCATCACATCGGCAATGGAAAGGATAAGGGCAGGCACCGCATCATCTTTCATCTTGCGGAACCAACGCGTGCGGGCAGCAGTTGTTGCCTTTGGCGACGAAAGGGCCAGAGGCCGGAGATGCTCGGCAACAAGGCCCACAAGAAAATCCCGCGAGCGGCATGAGAGCTTCAGCCGCTCTGCCACAGCCTTCATGATCTCTGCACCGGCCTTGTCATGTCCGTAAAAGATGATCCTGGAGGTCCCGGGCTTTAGCCCGCCTGTGGAGGGCTTTCCGATGTCGTGGAGCAGGCCTGCGAGTTTCAGGAATGCCGTTTTCTCCTCATCGAGAAGCTCTCGAATACTGCCGCTCACATCGCCAAAACAAGAGAGATCGGAGAGTATCTTTTCGACCTGCTCCATAACGAGCAGGGAATGTTCCCACACATCCTTGTGGTGATACCAGTTCTGCTGGCAGCCCTTCATCAACAGGATCTCGGGCAGAATGATCTCAATGATACCCATTTCATCCATCTGCCTGAACCATGCAGTGCTGTTTGAGGTCAGGAGGATCGCCTGCAGCTCTGCCATGATGCGCTCGACTGATACCTGTTTCAGAAGCGGTGCATTAGCCTGCATTGCCTTCAGCGTCTGTTCCTCAATAGCAAAACCCAACACAGCGGCAAAACGAAAGGCGCGAAGTATCCTCAAGGGGTCAGAGACAAACGCCTCTTTGGCGACCATCCTGACGATCTTTTGCCGAATATCTCCAGAACCGTCAAAAGGGTCAAGGAGATCCCCGGCATCATTGTCATCGCGCAGCCTGATCGCCATGGCATTGATCGTAAAATCTCTCCGGCCCAGATCCTCTTCGATCGTCTCTCCCCACATCTCTGAGAGATCGAGAAAATTCCCGGGATCTTCCCTGTCCACCACCCGGTAACAGGGCTCATCTGGCTTCTTTTCCATCATGACCAGTGCGTCGTTCTTACGTCGCGCAATGCTCGCTGCCAGTTTCTTCGCATCCTTGCAGACAAGGTCAGCGTCTTTTGGCACAGCATTCATAAGCAGGTCACGCACGGTACCGCCAACCAGGTACAGCCGGCCGTCTTCAGGCAAATCCTGTGTAAACCATTTCTTGATTGAATCGGGTATTTTCATCTTTCCGTTGCTGATATGAATATATCACATGTCGCTGAGAATACCGGAACGGCAATGCTTAAAAATAGACATCTATGCTAAAATACAAAACATTTTTTATCGCCCTGGGTCTTTTTTCCTGCTCCATCCCGTGGGCGGCCCTGCGCAACAGTCAGGTGTGAACCTCGTCAGGTCCGGAAGGAAGCAGCGATAAGCATTTTGCCTGTGTGCCGCAGCAAGCCGTTCACGGGATGGAGCAGGAAAAAAGACCGTAATTCGTAAAACGTAAACGGTTAACCCTTATGACTTTTGCCTTCACTTACGAATCACGATTCACAAGTTACGATTCACGGACATTGATATGAGCTATCTTGTTTTAGCACGAAAATGGCGGCCAAAGACCTTCGATGACCTCGTAGGACAGGAGCCTATTGCCCGCATGCTGAAAAACGCACTGGAGCAGGGGAAGATCTCCCATGCCTATATCTTTTCCGGACCGCGCGGCGTCGGCAAGACCACGACCGCCCGCATCCTCGCTAAGGCCCTGAACTGCAAGGAGGGGCCGACTGCCTCACCCTGCGGCGTCTGTGAGTCCTGCACTGCTGTAACAGAAGGCTCTTCCGTTGATGTGTTCGAGATCGACGGCGCATCCAACAACAGCGTAGACGATGTCAGGGACCTCAGGGAACGGGTCAAATACGCACCCTCCGGCGGCAAATATAAGGTCTATATCATCGATGAAGTCCATATGCTCTCGGGCTCTGCTTTTAATGCGCTCCTGAAGACCCTGGAAGAACCGCCGCCGCATGTTATTTTTGTCCTTGCCACGACAGAGATGAAGAAGATCCCGGCAACGGTCCTTTCGCGCTGCCAGCATATGCCGTTCCGGAGGATAGCGACAAGCGTCATCAAGGCGCGGCTTCAGCATATTGCCGATGCCGAAAAGATAAGCATCTCCTCTCATGCGCTCGGTCTTGTGGCCAAGGCTGCGGACGGCAGCATGAGGGACTCTCTCACGATCCTTGACCAGGTGGCATCCTTCTCCGACGATATCGATGAGGCGCAGGTGCAGGACCTGCTCGGCCTGACCGACTTTGGCATGCTCGCAAAGGCTTCCATGGCCATCATCACCGGCAACCGCTCTGATCTCGTAGAGATCATTGACAGCCTGGCTGAGCAGGGTTTTGACTTCAGGGCCTTTGCCAAAGAGCTTGCCCAATTCTTCAGGGATCTGCTGGTCGCCAGCGTGGTAAAGCAGCCGGGAGATCTGCTCGAGCTGAGCAGCGAAGAGCTTGGCGCAGTCAGGGAATTGGTCGCAGCCGCTTCAGAAGATCAGCTCACGCTTATACTGACAGAGGTGATGAAGGCTGAGGCAGACGTCAGGAACTCCTCGCTGCCCAGAATAGCACTCGAAATGGCTCTCATCCGCGCGAGTTTCCTGAGCAGTCTGAAACCGGTCAGGGAGATCATCAGGAATCTTGACAGTCTGGGCAAGGGATTGCCCGTGCAGGCCGCAATTGCCGAGCCCGTAAGGAATAGGCCTGAAACAATAAGGGCATTGCCTGAGACCGCACCGAAGCAGCTGGCAGTTGAAGAGAAGAAACCAGAGCCGCCTGCTGCACCGGCCCAGAAGCCGGGAACTGAAACAGAAACCTCTGATCTGATCGAAGATGATATTGAGTCGCCGCCCTTGTCCGATGCCGGGGAAGAAGAAGTTTGTGACGAGCCGCCTGCAGACTTCCCCGAGACTGCTGATCCTGAAAGAGGGCCGGAGAATAACCGTGATATATCCGTCATCTGGCAGAAGGTTCTCGACGAGATCGATGCGCCCCTGGCATCAAAGCTTGCCCATGCAGCGGTAGAACTGACAGGGGATCACCTTCAGGTCATCCTGCAGAGCGGCCAGGCACTCTTTCTGGACACGATCAAAAAGAGCCTTGCGGATATTGAGAAGATATTGTCAGAGCATGCTGGGAAAAAACTCAGCATAACTCTTTCAGCCCAGAAGAAAAAGGTTGTCCTGAAAAAGGACCTAAAGAAGAAAGCATCTGACGAGCCAATCGTGAAGGAAGCGCTTGAGCTTTTTGACGGCAGGATCATAGATGTTATCCCCATAGAATCCCAGACAAACAACAAGAACGGAGGAATCGATGTCTAAAAAAATGTTGGGAGACCTGATGCGTCAGGCGCAGAAGCTTCAGGAAGAGATGATGAAGGCCCAGGAAGAGGCAAAAAAGAAGACCGTGGAAGCGACTGCCGGAGGCGGCATGGTTACCGTGGTTGCAAGCGGCGCAGGCGAACTTGTCTCGATCAGGATCGAGAAGGATGTGGTAAATCCTGATGATGTCGAGATGCTTCAGGACCTCATTCTTGCTGCTTCAAATGAGGCCATACGCAGGGCCCAGGAATTGGTGAACAGTGACATGTCAAAACTCACGGGCGGACTCAACGTTCCGGGCATGGGCAACCTCGGCGGGATGTTCGGCAAATAGGAAGACCGTTCAATGTTCTAAGTTCAAAGTTGGAAGTTACAACTTGCAGGAACAATAGAGCAGGTATCTAAACCTTGAACATCGAACTTCGAACGATGAACATTATTATTGACCATGCACGGAATAATCGAAAATCTGATCAATGAACTGACCCGGCTGCCGGGCATCGGCAGGAAGTCTGCCCAGAGGCTCGCCTTTTTTATTCTCTCGATGCCTGAGTCAGAGGCCATGTCCATTGCCGAGGCGATCCGGACCGTGAAGCAGACAGCCCGGTTCTGCAGCCAATGCTTTAACATAACTGACCGCGATCTCTGCGAGGTCTGCAGCGATGAGTCACGTGACACCAGCAGGATCGTTGTGGTCGAAGAACCGAGTAACATCCTGGTGATCGAGAGGTCAAAGGCATTCCGCTGCCTGTATCATGTGCTCCTCGGCGCACTCTCTCCCATAGACGGCATCACACCAGAGAAGCTGAAGATCAAAGAGCTTGTCGAACGGGTGAAGAACAATCCGGTGCAGGAAGTTATTGTTGCCACAAATCCGAACACGCGGGGTGAGATCACGGCGCAGTATATCAAGGAGGTACTCAGCCCGCTCAATGTCAAAGTTACCCGCATCGCATACGGCCTGCCGATGGGAAGCGACATAGAATTTGCAGATGAAGTTACGCTCGGTAAGGCGCTTGAGGGGCGACGGGAACTCTGATTCCAAGGTCGCATTCAAACGCTAACTGCGTTGGCCCTGAGTAAGAAGCGTTAATCTCGCTCTTTTTTTCTCCTCAGCACAAGCATTGCCAGAAGCAGCAGCCCTGCAACAGCCAGCAGCATGACGTCATACAACGTAAGAACGAACCCTGCCTCAACCGGTATGCTGTATCCCTGATCAACAATCTTCCTCGGCGATTTTTTCAGGACTAGGTTGGCCTGAGGCTGAGGGGATGGTGGGATCTGGGCTGGTGCAGGTTCCTGGACTAAGGGTTGAGGCACAGATCCTCTTGCAGCTGCCGGCTCCTTCACCGGTTTCCTCCTGCCATCCGAACGTATGGCATTTCTGTCCTGATCGTGAAGGTGATATTCATCATAATACAGGTCCCAATCCTCACAGTTCTTGAGGCATTTGTGTCCGTCCTGGTGATCGGTCTTTCCCGGATGTGCAAGCGCTGTTGAGGAAACAAGAATCAGGAGAGAGCAACAGAAGACCATCAATCTGAAGGACAAATTACGAATGGGAATGCACTTCCTTTATTTTTCCGGACCACTCGACTGCCTTTGCCATTATCTCAGCCTCGTCAGCAGCAGTCAGCTTCCCCTGATCGAGCAGGACCTGTCCTCCAACCAGCACAGTATCAATATCAGCAGCATGCATGGAATAGACCATATGGGAGTAGATGTCATAGAGCGGTATCAGATGGGGTCTCCTGAGGTCGGCAAGCACGATATCAGCAGCCTTACCCTGCTCAAGACTTCCGCAGAGGCTGCCGAGTCCGACGGCTTCGGCGCCATAACGCGTTGCCATGAGCATGGCCTGCTTTGCAGACAGCGCTGTCGGGTCACCGGATATTGCCTTATGCACCTTTGCTGCAGTCGACATCTCACTCAGGATACTCAGGCTATTATTGCTTGCGGCGCCGTCCGTGCCAAGCGAGACATGCACGCCGGACTTGAGCATCTCTACGACCGGTGCAATACCGGATGCAAGTTTCAGGTTGCTCTCTATGCAGTGCGAAACGCGTGTCTTTGACCGTGCCAGAAGGGCGATCTCTTCGGGATCAAGCCAGATGCAGTGGGCTGCGATCAGCCGCTCATCAAGAAGGCCCAGGGAATCCAGATGCGCTACAGGCCGCCTGCCGTACCGGGAAAGCATTTCATTGACCTCCCACCTGGTCTCTGACAGGTGTATCTGGAGCATCACGTCATGCCTGTCTGCAAGGGCCTTTGATTTCTTCAGGGTCTCGGGTGAGCAGGCATACGCCGAATGATCGGCAATGGACGGTATGATGAGATCGTCACCCTTCCACTTCCTGATGAAATTATCCGCGTTGGCCAGATAATCGTCCGCATTCTTTCCGGTTGCCGTAGGGAAATCAACAACACCTGACCCGACCATTGCACGCATGCCGAGCTTTTTGGTGGACGCTGCCACTGCATCGCCGAAGAAATACATGTCTGCATAGGCGGTGATCCCGGCCTTCAGCATCTCAAGACAGGCAAGCTCCACCGAATCGCCCACAAACGCAGGGCTGAGCCATTTTGCCTCTGCAGGCCAGATATGCTCCTCAAGCCAGACCTTGAGCGGGAGATCATCTGCGAGGCCCCTGAAATAGACCATGGCTGCGTGGGTATGGGTATTTATCAGACCGGGGAAGGCAACCTTGCCCTCCCCTCCGATGATCTTTGAGGAGGAATACTTCTGCGCGATCGCTGCAGCCGTATCTATCGCAGCGATCTTCCTGTCCTTTACTGCTATCGCGCCTCTTTCGATAACAGCAAGAGACTGGTCCATGGTCAGGACATAGTCAGCTTTGACGATCAGATCAACGTCGGTCACAAACATCCATTACACTAATTCCATTAGGTAGAAGCCATCTCAAAAATGATTCTTCTGAAAAGGCTGTCATGTCCGCGAAGGCGGGCATCCAGAACAGCTTAAAAACTCTGGATTCCCGTTTGCACGGGAATGACGAAAAGAAACAAGGCAATAAAAAGGTTTTTTTAAAGATGGCCTCTAGTTGAATGGTCAGTAGCTCTAAAATACCCCTCACCCAACACTCTCCCCCAAGTGGCGAGGGATTGAATATTTCCCTCCCTTGAGGGGAGGGATTAAGGGAGGGTGAAATTTTCATGATCTCAGGTGGGATTATTTCTCAACAACGATACGCAGCATCCGCCGCAAAGGCTCCGCCGCTCCCCAAAGCAGCTGGTCTCCGCAGGTAAAAGCAGCAAGGAACTGAGGGCCCATATTCATCTTGCGCAGACGGCCGACCGGGACACTGAGCGTTCCGGTGATCGCAGCAGGCGTAAGTTCGCGCATGGTCACATCACGCTGGTTCGGTATCAGTTTTACCCAGTCGTTATGCTTGGCAATCATGTCATTGATCTCATCCAGCGGCACGTCTTTTGTGAGCTTGATGGTGAGCGCCTGGCTGTGGCAGCGCATTGCACCAATGCGCACGCAAAGTCCGTCGATCGGTATCGGGTTATCTTCGCGGCCAAGGATCTTGTTCGTCTCTGCCTGGCCCTTCCACTCTTCTTTACTCTGGCCGTTCTCAAGCTGCTTATCTATCCAGGGGATGAGACTGCCTGCCAGTGGCACACCGAAGTGCGCAGTCGGAAAATTCTTGTCCCGCAGCGTGCCGGCGACCTCACGGTCAATGTCAAGGATGGCAGATGCCGGATCGTCGAGCAGGACCCGTGCAGCCCTGTGAGCTTCTCCCATCTGCTTCAGCAGCTCGCGCATATTGTTCGCTCCTGCACCTGATGCAGCCTGGTACGTCATGGCGCTCATCCATTCGACCAGCCCTGCTTTATACAGCCCGCCGACAGCCAAAAGCATCAAAGATACCGTGCAGTTGCCGCCGATAAAGTTCTTTATGCCCTTTGCCATCCCGTCCTGAATGACGTTCATATTCACCGGATCAAGAATGATAATCGCATCCTTTTCCATACGGAGCGTGGAGGCTGCATCGATCCAGATACCGTTCCAGCCCGCAGCGCGGAGCTTCGGGAAGACCTCGGACGTATAATCACCGCCCTGACAGGAGACAATGATCTCCATAGTTTTCAGGTCGTCTATGCTCTTTGCGTCCTTCAGGGCAGGCACATCCCTGCCGATCTTCGGCCCGATACCACCCACGTTCGAGGTCGTAAAAAAGACCGGTTCAATCAGATCGAAATCCTTCTCTTCCAGCATGCGGCCCATCAGCACCGAGCCCACCATACCGCGCCATCCCACAAATCCGACTCGCTTCATGTCATTGCTCCCATAGAGTGAATTTAAAAAGTTATTATACTTAAACTATCGTGTTCTTTGCACGCAGGCTGGTAGCAAGCAGGTCTCTTTTTTGCTGCTGCGAGGTTGAGCTTCCGAGACGGGGAACAGTCGAATGTGCCCCCTTCCGGATAAGGCGTGCATTCCCTTTGCTTTGCTCAGGGATGCTAATGTCGATTAAGCGGGGAACGAGTAGAACTAAGAATTGTCTTTGGGTGATTTCTTGTAGCGGATCGCAGCCTGATATTGAATGCTTGCATGATCAGGTTCAAGCACATCCATCTTTCCGCAGCAGGTGATGGTCCCCTTCCCTTCCTTCTTCCTGGCCTTGACCATGCCGGCCACTACAGAGGTCAGGTCAAACCCGCCGCCGGTGCAGCCTTTGATCATGCAGTCCATCTTGAAATAAGCAAAAGAGGTAGGGAAAATATTGAGCGTGCGGACCATAAGAAGAGGGATCGCAGCCTTGCGGTAGTAGGTCATATGTATTACCATGCCGGTAACCGAGGGGAACCGTTCCGAGACAAGTCCGGCAGCAATGTTATTCTGCTTTTTCAGTTCCATCTTTGCTGCGTAATCGTGTCGGTTCAACGAGCTACCTCCAAAAAAAAATCCCCCCTGCCGAAACAGGGGGGCGTTTTGTCAATCAATTACAGCTTTGTTACGTTAACTGCCTTGGGGCCTTTCGGTCCCTTCTCAGTATCAAAGCTGACTGAGTCACCCTCAGCAAGGGACTTGAATCCGTTGCCCTGGATTGAAGTGTGATGTACAAAAACATCGCTGCCGTCTTCGCTTGTGATAAAGCCAAAACCCTTTGAGTCATTGAACCACTTTACTGTTCCATTAGCCATTTTGTTATACCTCCTTTTTTTAAACTCAAATCTCAGAAGGTCGCAGCAAAAAAAAAGCCACAAAGTCTAAAAAGTCTTTGTGGTTTAATAAACGGCAAAAACTTCAGAAATTCTGTTATTACAGTAACACACCTGCTGACCATTAGTAAAGGATATTCTGCTTCATGAGATACCGGCACTATCGTCAGACAGATGCACTGTTCCGCTATAATACATGAATCATATCCTTTGAGGTGAAATGTGGCATTGGTTAGTTTGCAAAATATAAGGGTCGCCTTTGGCGGCCCTGAACTGATAGACGGCGTTACCCTCCAGATCGAGCGCAGAGAACGCGTATGCCTGGTCGGCAGGAACGGTGCGGGCAAGTCCACGTTGCTGAAGATCATCAACAATGAGATCATCCCTGACAGCGGTGCGGTGATCCGGGAACAGGGCGTGCGCATAACCTCGCTCGATCAGGAGGTCCCGCAGCACCTCTCAGGAACCGTATTCGATGTGGTATCCGCGGGTCTCGGCAGCATGGTCGGCCTGCTTTCCGAATACCACGCAGTGAGCAGCCGCCTCGCTCATGGTCACGAGACAGCAGCCCTGATGGCTGACCTCGAACGCATACAGCACCAGATAGAGGCAGCAGGAGGCTGGCAGATGCAGCAGCGGGTGGACACAGTCCTTTCGCGTCTCGGCCTGGACCCTGATGCCGCGGTGGCTGATCTGTCCGGCGGATATAAGAGAAAAGTACTGCTTGCACAGGCGCTGGTGAATGAGCCTGATCTGCTGCTCCTCGATGAACCGACAAACCATCTCGATATCGAATCGATCAAGTGGCTTGAGGAGTTTCTGCTGGAGTTCGGCGGGGCCCTGCTCTTCATAACCCATGACCGCAGATTTCTGCAGACCCTCGCGACACGCATCATCGAGCTGGACCGCGGCAGGCTGACCGATTGGCCCGGCGATTACAAGACCTATCTGGAGCGAAGACAGGCGGAGCTGGATGCAGAGGCGACCCATGCCGCCCTGTTCGACAAAAAGCTCAGCCAGGAGGAGGCCTGGATACGACAGGGCATCAAGGCGCGCCGCACGCGCAATGAGGGGCGCGTCAGGGCCCTAAAAGAACTGCGGAGACAGCGCCAGGCCCGGCGTGAACTGATCGGCAGCGCGAGCATGCAGCTGAACGAGGCTGAGCGCTCCGGCAGACTGGTCATCAAGGCAAAGAAGATACGTCATGCCTATAATGACCGGATACTGATACGCGATTTTTCAACCGCAGTCATGCGCGGAGACAAGATCGGCATCATCGGACCAAACGGCTCGGGCAAGACCACACTGCTCAGGATACTGCTCGGCTCGTTGGAACCGCTTCACGGTTCTGTGCGTCTGGGGACCAATCTCCAGATAGCCTATTTCGATCAGCATCGTGCGCAGCTTGATGATGACAGATCGGTCATCGAGAATGTCGGGGACGGTTTTGAGCATGTGACCGTAAATGGAAAGTCGCGCCACATCATAGGATATCTTGAAGATTTCCTGTTCCCGCCGGAACGTGCCCGCTCACCGGTCAAGGTGCTTTCGGGCGGAGAACGCAACCGGGCGCTTCTGGCAAAGCTCTTTACCAAACCGTCGAATCTGCTCGTCATGGACGAACCGACCAATGACCTTGATATGGATACGCTGGACCTCCTTGAGGAGATGCTAACTGAATACGACGGTACGGTCCTGATCGTCAGCCATGACCGGGAATTCCTGAATAATGTAGTGACCAGCACCATCGTCTTTGAAGGCGATGGGAACGTAAAAGAATATGTGGGCGGGTACGATGACTGGCTGCGCCAGCGCCAACCGCTGCAGACCCAGACTGAACAGTCTGCAAGGCAGGAAAAGTCAGCCGGCGGAGAGAAACCCAGGACCCGGCTGGAGCGTCAGCGCACCCTCACCTTCAAAGAAAAGAAGGACCTCGAAGAGCTGCCGGGCAGGATAGAAGCTATGGAAACAGAACGTGACCAGCTGTATGCTTCACTTGCTGACCCTGATTTCTACCGCCAGGAAGGTGATAAGATACCTGTTGCCAATACGCGGATAAAGGAACTGGAGCAGGAGATCGCCGCTGCCTATGAACGATGGGATTCCCTCGAAACGATCCTCCAGGCATCATCGCTGACCGGAAAATAACCTCATGAAGCGATGGCAGGATAATCTCTCCTTTGTCCTTATCGAAACAATGGAGAACGGCAATATCGGAGCCTCTGCCCGCGCAATGAAAAATCTCGGGTTCTCACGACTTGAACTCATCCGACCCGCAGAATTTCCCTCAAAAGAGGCTGGTTGGTTCGCACATGGTGCAGAGGATATCCTCTGCCGCGCCAGGGTCCATGCTGAGCTGACAGAAGCCTTGAAGGGAAAGTCGGTGGTGATCGGCACTACGCGAAGGCCGGGCAAGAAACGCGGTCTGGTATATCCTCTGCGCGAGGCAGCGAAAAAGATCCGGGACCTCTCGAAGCAGAACCGGATAGCGCTGCTCTTCGGCAGGGAAGACAGAGGCCTCACCAATGAAGAGTCAGCAGCATGTTCCTTCATGATCAGAATTCCGGCTGATCCTGCACATCCTTCATATAATCTCGCCCAGGCAGTTCTCCTGATCGCGTATGAACTTTCTTATGGAGATCATAGGGCAGAGTCAGCGCCGGCCGTTATCAGCACTGAAGAGTTCGGCACCCTTTTTGAAAGGCTGAGAAAGGTCATGGCAATGGCAGGATACAGGGCGAAAGGCATCAGGCAGACTGAAGAGCATATTATGACTGACCTTAAACGTCTCATCGCCAGGACCGGGATCACCCGGCGGGAGGCACGCATGCTGCACGGCATTATCTCGCAGCTGGAAGAAGGCCTCATGAAGCGCAGTGCCGATACCAACGCATGATGCGTTTGACAGAGGGCTTTTGATATCATAGACTTTGACGGGCAGGCAGATGAGCTTTTCCCTCAACTATAAGGACACGAGGTAACCATGATCACTGATCAGACCGAACACCGGCTGCCCCTCATTCAGGACGCTGACCTGAACGGAAAGATCGTCCTTGTCCGTTTCGATCACAATGTGGTCAAGCAGGGAGAGATCCGCGACCCTTTCAGGATCGACAGGACCATAGGAACGCTCTATCATATTGTGGAGCGCGGAGGCAGACCGATCATGATGACCCATGTCGGAAGACCGCGGGACAAGAAAACCGGGAATATCGTCTGCAGGCCTGAAGAATCGGTCGAACCCATTGTGCAGTATCTTGAGCAGAAGCTTCATACCAGGATCCATGTCCCGAGAATTCCTGCTGACCCGGAGAAGGGGATTGCCGGGATCGACACGTCGATCAATCTCGCCATCAGGGAATTGAGAGAACGAAGATTGGGCGGCATTTACCTTCCGAACACACGCTGGTTTCAGGGAGAAGAGGCTAAAGGAGAAGCGGCTGATAGTTTCGCCCTTCAGCTTGCAGGCCTGGCAGACATCTATGTGAACGATGCCTTCGGCTCCTGGCAGCCCCATGCCTCGACATACAATATCACGGGCCATCTTCCTTCTTATGCCGGGTTCCTGATGCAGCAGGAGATCATGAATCTCGGCAGGGTACTCAGCCCTGAGCGGCCGTTCCTCGCTGTTGTAGCAGGATCGAAATACGACACCAAGATCAGGCCTCTCTATGCCATCTACGAGAAGGTGGACCATCTGATTCTCGGCGGCGTCATCTATAACACCTATCTCTGCGCTAAATACGGGGTGAAAATAAAAGGCGTTCTCGATGAGGACATTGAGCTGGCAAAGGAGCTGGTCGAAAAAGACAGGCTCAGCAATAAGATCGTTGAACTCCCTCACCTCGTCGAATCGGATATTCTCGAATCGCGCACAGAAGGCAGATACCGGACCATATCCATAAAAGACTTCAGGCCCGGAAATACATACGGATATATCCTTGATATCGATCCTGCATCCTTTGAAGATCCGACGGCAGCCTCTGTCATCGCCTCGGCAAAGACGATCTTCGTGAACGCGGTCATGGGGTTTACCCCCCATTTCTCAGCAGGGTCCCAGGCACTGGACCACACCATAGACAGGAACAGTTCGGCACTAAAGATGTACGGCGGAGGCGATACGCTCCAGGAATTCAAGGACCTCTGCCCCGGCCTCTACCTCTCGGTGATGGACAATGCGAACTACTATTTCTTTACCGGCGGCGGTACCGTGCTGACCGCGATCGAACAGGGCAGCCCATACGGGCTTAAGCCGGTTCAGGCACTGATGGACAGGGGAAAGAATAGATGACCGGACAACAGAACTATGAATATATCAACGACTATCTCTATTTTGTTGTCCGTCCTGCTCCGGACCGGGGAATTAATGCATGGGTCTATTGCTCGGGCGTTAATGTTTCACGTTTTTTCGCTCTTACACAGGGCCGCCACGGATTAAGCTCCAATCCTGCAATACGTGGACTGCAGCTCCTTAAGCATAATGTCAGCCGTCTGGCCATTTCCAGGGGAGCACCTCCCAGACTGATGCGGGGGAAGGACTGCTCAGGCATAGCACCCACACAAGAGACATGGTATTCGGAGATCCTGCTTATTGAAGATATGCCCGACTCCCTGGCTCCTGATATCATCAAGCTCTGCTCTATCGATCTGCTTGAGAAGATCATTCTGTCATGCTGGCCTGCAATGAAACACCCGGGCAGCCCCCTTGCACCTGCTGAGCTGCAGGACTTTATCGTCAGTCTTCTACCAGCGAGTTGAATATACCGAAGAAAATGCTTTCCGTATAATAGGGATACGATCATGAACGACAAACTGCCGGATGACGAAATAGAAAAAAGGCTGTCTGCCCTCCGTGAGAAGCTTTCAGCCACAGGGCTTGACGGCGCGCTCTTTAACTATGCGATCGATGTCTTCTATTTTTCCGGGACACGCCAGAACAGCGTGGTATGGGTACCAGTTGCAGGAGAACCTGTGCTGCTCGTCAGGAAAAGTTACAGCCGGGCAGTCCAGGAAAGTTTCGTCAGGGATGTAAGGCCCTTCCCCTCCAGCCGAGAACTGCCTGATGTCTTCGGCAACGATGTAAAAACGATCGGCGTCACCTATGACGTCCTGCCGATCCAACATTTCAATTTTTATCGGGGCGTGCTCGCCGACTGCGAGTTTCGCGATATCTCGGCCATCAACCGGGACCTGCGTTCCGTAAAATCTCCGTGGGAACTGGAGCAGATGAGGATGAGCGGACGCATGCTCGCCGAGGCCTTCGCCACCATTCCTGAATTCCTCAGACCGGGTCTCCGGGAAATCGATCTTGCCGCTGAGTTCGAATACCGTCTCAGAAAGATGGGCATCGGCGGATATCTCCGCATCCGGGGATTTAATCAGGAGATCACCGGCATCACGGTCTGCGGTGCAAATGCTGCTGTCAGCGGATGCTTTGACGGCCCGGTGACCGGACGAGGCCACTGGACCGCTGCGCCATACGGACCTTCCACTGATCTGGTCAGGGAGAATCTTCCGGTCCTGATCGATTACGGCGGCTTTTATAACGGGTACATCGTCGATATGACGCGCATCTTCTGCATCGGCAGGCTGGCCCCTGAGCTTCAGGATGCGTTCAACGTCTCACTCGCTATTCAGGACTGGATCAGAGAGCGTCTTCAGCCCGGCCAGATCTGTGAAGACCTATTCTCAGGCGCAACGAAGATGGCTGCTGACGCAGGATATGGAGAGCATTTCATGGGCCATCCGGGCGAACTGGCAAAGTTTGTCGGACATGGCGTCGGCCTGGAACTGGACGAACTGCCTGTGCTTGCTCCGAAATTCAGCGCACCCCTTCTCGCAGGCCAGACCCTTGCGGTTGAACCGAAATTTCTCTTTCCGGGCAAGGGAGCGATCGGCATAGAGAACACGTTTGCGGTAACAAAGCAGGGCTGCGAAAAACTTACCAGTCTTTCCGATGATATCGTATATCTTTGATCAGAGAAAAGTATGCTGTGGAATAACACTGCAGAACTAAAGACAGACGCTTAATCCTTCACGTCAGGCTCGAAAAAGGACCATCTCACCTCAGGAAAGCCGGTCCTGAGAGCAGCCTCAACCCTGTTGATATCTTCGATCATCTTTAGGGCACTGCCCGTCTCCTTCATCTTCACCTTTGCCGAGACCATAAGTTCTCCACCAAGCTGCAGCGTGATAAGGCTGTATACTTCATCAATCTCAGGCCGGGACGACAAAAACGCCCGCATTGCAGCAACCGTCTCCGGATCAGCGCTCTCGCCGATCAGAAGGCTCTTGACCTCTATGCCGACTGCAACAGCCACAACGATGAGGACCGCCCCGATAGCTACCGTGCCGATCGCATCAAAGATCGGGTTGACCGTAAAGATCGTAGCCAGAATAGCAGCCAGGGCAAAACCAAGGCCAAAGAGAGCAGCTATGTCCTCCCCGGTCACCACGATCAGTTCGCTCTGGCGGCTGGCCCTGAACCAGTTCAGAAAGGACCGGTTGCCCTGGACCTTTCGCACTTCTGCAAGCGCGCCTCTGAGCGATATCAATTCGAGTCCAATCGATACTACAAGCACAGCCACCGCGATCCAGGGCGATTGCGGCATTTCAGGACGAAACATTTTGTGAATACCCTCGTAGATCGAAAAGATGCCTCCCATGCTGAAGAGCATGAGCGCCACGATGAAGGACCAGAAGTAGATCGCCTTCCCATACCCGAGGGGATGCTCTTCATTGCAGGGCCGCTGGGCACGCCTGAGGCCGACAAGGAGCAGCACCTGGTTTGCGCAGTCGGCAAATGAATGGATCGCCTCTGCCAGCATTGCGCCTGAGCCGGTATGCCATGCCGCGGCACCCTTTGCCAGGGCAATACCCCCGTTTGCACCCAGGGCGTACATGATAGCCTTTATTGAACCATTGGAATGTGACATGGGAAATACTCTACCAGAACCAGGGAACTAAGATGAAGCCCTCCAGCCTGCCCGCTGAATTACCCGTGATTACCGGGCCTTGAAGATTATCGCCTCGATCCTGTCGATCCTGACAATGGCGTCATAATAATCACGGCCTGAAAGCTTCGAGAGCTGAACAGACTGGTCGCCGACCTTCACTATTGTGCCCTCGATCGCTTCGCCAGCGGTTATCCTGAGAGAGACCCTCTTACCCACATTCAGCAGGAGATTCTCCTTCATGCCGACAAAGGCATTGAAACCGGGCCCGTCTTCAGCCGCAGGTGCGATCTGAGCTGCACCCAAAAGAACAGCAAAAGCAACAGCAAAGATGATTAGTTTTTTAAGGTTCATGCACTATCCTCCTGTAGATTTGTTTCTATGCTCATAAAGCACATTTATAATCTACTTTTTTAGAAGCCATCTCAAAAATACCTTCTAAGGAGAATTAAGGTGCAGGCCAGATGAG
>CAYXBA010000010.1:0-137204 GCA_964463135.1 uncultured Nitrospiraceae bacterium | reverse complement strand
TCATCTGGCCTGCACCTTAATTCTCCTTAGAAGGTATTTTTGAGATGGCTTCTAGACTATTTCTGATTGATATGTGACGTTCGATATTCCAGAACAAGTTATGGACGATACGAAGAAGAGAATTACTGCGAATGCTTGTCGACAGAGGAAGAGAAAAAATAGCCATGTCACTTTCGCTTCTAAACGCCCTCCTGCTTCTTCCTGCACTTCATTCCCTCCATATGACGTGAGCCTAATATATCAAGCAGCCTCCTTTAGCGTCAATACAAATATAAAGGCATGTCAATTCTTATCAACTACAGCCAATCCAACGCGATCCAGCGGCTTCACGATATTATCTTCATCCTCATCATTCCGGCGATAGCTCCTCCGAGGAACGCGAGCAGCCAGCAGCTGTAAATAGAGATGCTGACGCGATGGAAGACCAGGTTGGCGGCCTCAGCCCGTTTTGTGCCGGATGCGACCAGTGCCAGAAGGAAATGGAATGCCATCCCGGACAGGGAAGCGATCCCGAGTATCGTGTGCCATACGGGCGGCTTTCCGTATCCAATGGAGATCAGGTTCATTTGGGATGTCCCCAAGAAGTCACAGATCAAACCTGCACCGAAAATGATCAGGTGTTTGCGGTGAAGGCCCTGACGGCGTCCGCTGAAAACCGCCCACGTATAAAATATCAGCGCCAGCATCATCCATATAACGGCCTGTTTCAGTAAAGGGTTCATATTATATTCTACCTAACGACCATGTTGAGAGGTAGCAGCGCAGCTGCTGTCCCAGCCGCAAAGCGGCGGCTCGAACTGTTTGCTAGCCTCATTACGGATTGAGGAGGTCGTCGACATCAATATGAATCTGTTCCCTAGTCGAAGCTTCTAAAGTCCGGACAAACTGACCAAAAATCGCCCTCACCGACTCAAACTCTAACGGTTCATCAACTTGAAATGCCTGCCAGGCCGCCTCAATCCCGCATTGACTGCCGATGGGATGAATCGACAGAAACGGTGACTCCTCTGCTTCGAGAGTATCAAATTTGAACTCACCGCCGCGACGCAGCCAAGTCGTTACCGCCGCTGCCAATTCGACCACAGGAAAATCAGGTTCGCTAAACCATTCTCGACCAAGCACAATAATCCGTAAATGAGCTGTGATTCCTAAAAGGCGATCATACGGCGCAGAAATATCCCTTCTCTCAAAGTTAAGTGGAGCAAATTGAATCTCGAAGGAATCCGTTCTGTTCATTTCTGATTGTCAGGCTAACGTGAAGCTAAAGGGCGCGCCGAAGGCGCGTCCCAGCGACCAAAGGGAGCGAACTTGAGCGCAGGGTTAGAGGTTCGATTTGGGGAAAGCTTTTAGGGGACGTTGATGAATTAGTGAACCTATTCATTAGGCTGAAATCGCATTTGCTTCTGAAAGTTTTTCTGATGTCCCTCGCACTTCATCCCCTCCAAAAATAACTGAGGCTAATATATCAAGCAGGCTCTTACTGCGTCAATGCAAATATGCGGAGCGACGTAAGACTGAAGAATCATAACCCCTCCTCACCTCCCCTTATCTTAAGGGGAGGAATAAGCCCCCTCTTGAGGTAAGAGGGGGTTAGGGGGCGTTATGAGAATCTGGTAATTTTATTTTTACCCCACCATGCCTCCCCTTGTCTCCTCGGCGACCCGCCGTATGCGGGGAAAGGGGAGGATAATACTACCCTTAACTGAACATCCTTATCAAACAGGAGCGGAAAAGAAAAAAGCCGTCAGATCTTTTCGATCCTGACGGCTTCTTGAAATAAACGGAGATTACTATTACTGTTATTTTGCGTTCAGGGCTTCTTTGAGCGCCTTGCCGACCTTGAAGTACAGCACCTTCTTGCCCGGCACATCAACGCTCTCGCCGGTCTTCGGGTTTCTGGCCTTTCTGGGGTTCCGGTTCTTCAGCCGGAAGTTCCCAAACCCGCGTATCTCGATCTTCTCGCCGCTCATCAAGGCCTTTTTGATGCTCTCGAACACCGTCTCGACCACGATCTCTGTCTGGTTTCGGGTAAGACCCTCGACCTTTTCCGAAACCTTTTCAATAAGGACTGACTTTGTCATATGACCTCCATGCCTAAGGTGTATAGAGAAATTTTATCCTGAGTGTCGGGAAAATGTCAGTAAGTTCTTTCGGGAACCGGGACTTCAGCAGTTCCATGATCGAGGCCTTTTCCTTCTTCTCCACCAGATCAGGCTCTCCGGGAATGCCGACCAGGTCTGCTGTTTTCCTTACCGCGTCTTCGAGGGTGCCGAGTTCATCGACCAGTTTCTGCGTCTTTGCCTGCTCCCCGCTGAAGATCCTGCCGTCAGCGATCAGCCGCACATCCTCTACGTTCAGTTTTCTGCCTGCTGCAACGGCCTTGATGAACTGCTCATGCACGTTGTCCATCACGCCCTGAAGGAGTGCCCGCTCTTCGTCTCCCATCTTTCTGAATGCTGAGGCCATGTCCTTATGTTTGCCGCTCTTGATCACTTCGGTCGTAACGCCGATCTTGGACATGAGACCCTCGATGTTCGGTATCTCCATGATCACGCCGATGGAGCCGGTGAGGGTGCCGGGATTTGCAACGATCATATGCGCGGGTGCAGCGATATAATATCCGCCGGATGCGGCAAGGGAGCCCATGGATACAACGACCTTCTTTACAGCAGCAGCCTTTTTCACCTGTTCATAGATCTCCTGGGACGGGGCAACTGCTCCGCCCGGGCTGTCTATTCTCAGGATGATCGCCTTGATCGACTGGTCCTGGGTATATTCCTTGATCTCATCTACGATGTCCCTGGATTGAAGGATAGGTCCTTCAATAGTGACCAGTGCGATCCTGCTGCCGATCGGTATCTTCTTCTGCACGAGCGTAAGCGACAGGCTGATCACCACGAGGCAGAGCAGCACGATCGTTATGATGATGCAGGCCTTCTTCACTATTCAGCCTTCCCGATGTTTTTCATGCTGAGCCCTATCTTCCGCTCATCCGTGTCGATCCGGATGATGCGTGCCCTGATCTGATCGCCGTCCTTGATCGGCTCGCCTTCCGGCTGCACGATCTCGGAGGAATAGATAAGCCCTTCAACACTGCCTTCCATCTCGAGGAAGATGCCGAAGTCTGTTGTCTTCAGGACAATGCCGGACACCTCGCTGCCGAGCTTGAACTGCTCCGGGATCCTGTTAAGCCAGGGATCGGGCTCGAGCTGCTTCAGGCCGAGTGCGATCTTTTCCCTGTCCGCGTCTATCGAGAGTATGACGGCATCGACCTTCTGCCCTTTTTTAAGGATCTCTGAGGGATGTTTCACATGCTTGGTCCAGGACATGTCAGAGATATGGATAAGACCGTCAATGCCTTCAGGGAGGCCTATGAATGCGCCGAAGTCGGTGATGCTTCTCACCTTGCCTGATACGACCTGTCCCGGCTGATAATGTTCCCTCACCAGCTGCCAGGGACTCTGCTTTGTCTGGCGTATGCTCAGAGAGAGTTTTCGCTCTGCCTGGTCAACCCTCAGCACGATGGCTTCTACCATTTCGCCGATCGAGAGATATTTGGACGGATGCTTCGGTCTTGGCGACCAATCGATCTCGGACACATGCACAAGCCCTTCAAGCCCGCTTTCGATCTCAATGAATGCCCCGTAATCGGTGATGCTCACGACCTTGCCGTTTACCCTGGCGCCTGCCGGATATTTGCCCGCAATGTTCTCCCAGGGGTCAGGGTTCTTCTGCTTGTATCCGAGGGTGACCTTTTCCTTTTCCGCATCGTATTTCAGGACCTTCACCTCTATCTCGTCACCGACAGAAAAGAACTCACTGGGGTGGGTGATCCGTCCCCAGGAGATGTCCGAGATGTGAAGCAGGCCGTCCAGTCCGCCGAGGTCCACGAAGACACCGTAGTCGGTAATGTTCTTGACCGTGCCATGGATCAGAGCTCCTTCGGCGATCTTGCCGAGGGTCTCACCCTTTTTCTGCGACCGCTCTTCTTCAAGGATGACCCTTCTCGATACGATGATGTTCGAGCGCTTGCTGTTCATCTTGATGATCCTGAACGACATGACCTTGCCGATCAGGCTGTCCAGGTCCTTGACCAGTTTGATATCGATCTGTGAAGCAGGGAGGAATGCCCTGACATCGCCGATGTCAACGGTCATGCCGCCTTTGGTCTTCTCGATGATCTTTCCGTCGATGAGGCTGTTTTCCTGCGCTGCTTTTTCAAGGGAATCCCAGGACTTTATTTTCGATGCCCGCTCTTTGGAAAGACGCATCATGCCTTCTGAATCCCGCATCTGTTCAACATACACCTCAAGGGTGTCTCCGGGTTTGAGCCGGCTGATCTCCTCGTCAGAGAACTCTTCCCGCCTGATAAAGCCTTCAGACTTGTACCCGATGTCTGCCATGACGCCATTTGGTCTGATGGCGATCACTTTGGCCCGCAGCAGCGTGCCCGGCGAGATCGTCTGGAAGGTCTCGGCGTAGAGTCTTTCCATTTCATTGTTGTTCATCGTTTCATCCATTACTGGCTTCCCCCTATGGCGTGTATTCTTTTTTCCACTTTTTTTATGATCCAGTCAGGCGTCGACGCGCCTGCAGTGATCCCGACCTTCTTCGCACCCGTGAACCAGGATGCATCAAGCTCGTCCTCTGTCTCGATGTGGTGCGTCCTGACCGACATGGATTCGCAGAGGCGGGCAAGCTGAGTCGTGTTTGCGCTGTTCTTGCCGCCGACAACGATCATCACATCCACCTTGTGCGCCATCTCCTCGGTCTCTTTGAGCCGCAGGGCCGTGGAGTTACATATAGTATTATATACCTTTACTTCCCGTGCGTGCTCTATGATCAGCGAAAGGGCCTTTTTCAGGGCCTCGATCGGCTGGGTGGTCTGGACAACAACGCCGACCTTCGGTTTGAGCTTCGGCAGCACTGATCTTTCGTCGAGGACAATGGCATCGTCGCCTGCGTAGCTTACGATGCCCTTTACTTCAGGATGGTCCCTGTCCCCCAGAATAACGACCTGATAGCCATTTTTCTTCAAAAGTTTAGCATAGTGCTGGGCATTTTTTACAAAAGGACAGGTCGCGTCAATGACATTGATGCCCCGGGATGAGAGCGTTTCGTGTGTCTGACAGGGAATGCCATGGGTCCTGATGATCAGTGCAGAGATGTCCCTGGTATCAAGGTCCTTGATCTCGAGCGGGGATATCCCTTCCTGTTCCAGTTTTTCTATTACCTGGGGATTATGGATGATCGGGCCGAGTGTGTACAGTCCCTTCCTGTTCTCTTTTGCTTTCTCAAAGGTGATATCAATAGCGCGCTTCACGCCAAAGCAGAAGCCTGCCCGTTTTGCGGTGATGACCTTCATGCCTGTTCGTCCTGTCGAATGATCTGGAGTATCTTCCTGAAGACGTCCTGGACGGACATGCCGGTGGAATCGATAAGCACTGCGTCCTCTGCTTTTCTGAGCGGTGCAAGGTCCCTGCCCGAGTCCCGCGCATCGCGCTCGAGGATATCCAGATGGATCTTCTCCCTGCTCACCTCATATCCCTTTGCCTGCAGTTCAAGGGTGCGTCGCTCTGCCCGTTCTTCTGCAGAGGCATCGAGATAGAATTTCTTGTATGCATAGGGGAATACGACCGTTGTCATGTCCCTGCCTTCAGCAACCAGGTTTGCATGGTGCAGTGCCTCCCGCTGGATATCGAGCAGCAGTTCCCGGACAAGACGGTGGGCAGAGAAGACCGAGGCGAAATGGCTTGCCTCTGGCGAGCGGATCTCCTCAGAAACGTTCTTATGGTTCAGAAAGACCTTGCCCTGCCTGAAAGAGACCGCTGTTTTTTCGAGGGCAGCAGCGATCTCTGCATCGCCTGCAGCCTCATTCAGGCCCAGATGCAGCAGGCTGAGCGCAACCGCGCGGTATAAGGCGCCGGTGTCAAGATATTCATACCCGAGGTCCTGGGCGAGCAGTTTCGCGATGGTGCTCTTGCCTGCTCCTGAAGGCCCGTCTATGGCGATAACGCGGTTCAAGCCGTCAGTCTCCTGATGCTTGCGAAAAAGTCAGGAAATGAAATGGCAACAGCAGAGGCATTGCTGATCGCGGTCGTGCCTTCTGCCATAAGTCCTGCCACGGCCATGGACATTGCTATCCGGTGGTCGCCATGGCTGTCGACCTCAGCAGCCTTCAGCGTCCTGGAGCCGGTAATGCTCAGGCCGTCAGGAAATTCCTCAAGCTCTACGCCCATTTTCGAAAGCTCTGTTGCCATTGCCTTGATGCGGTCAGATTCCTTCAGCCGCAGTTCTTCTGCACCCCTGATAATGGTCGTGCCCTCTGCCCGCGCAGCAGCAATGCAGAGGATCGGGAATTCATCGATCAGCGAAGGCACCATCTCTGCAGTGACCGTGCCTGCCTTCAGGCCTGCCTGGCCTTTGCAGAAGATGTCAGCCACCGGCTCTCCGGATACGGAGCGGACATTTTCCACATCAATATGCGCGCCCATGCTCCGCAGGACATCGATCAGGCCTGTCCGCGTGGGGTTGATGCCGACATTCCGGAGCATCACCTCTGCTCCCGGGATCAGGAGCGCAGCGACCATAAAAAAGGCAGCTGAAGAGAAATCGCCCGGCACATCGATCTCCTGTGCATGCAGCTCTTTGCCTGCATGCACGGACACGTTCAGGCCGTCTGTTCTCAGGTCTGCGCCGAAAGCAGGCAGCATGCGCTCTGTGTGGTCGCGGGACTTGGACGGCTCGGTGATCATGGTCATGCCGCCTGTATAGAGCCCTGCCAGAAGTATCGCTGATTTGACCTGGGCGCTCGCCATCGGCATATCATACGTGATCGCCTTGAGGCTGCCGCCGCTGATCGCGAACGGTGCATAACGGTTGCTGTCCCTGCCTGCTATGCGGGCGCCCATAAGGCTGAGGGGCTTGATGATCCTTGCCATGGGCCGGGAACGCAGGGAGCTGTCGCCGGTCACCACCGAGAAGAACGGGTTTGCGGCAAGAACGCCTGAAAGGAGGCGGATCGTCGTGCCAGAATTGCCGCAGTCGATGATGTCAGCCGGTTCGGTAAGGCCATGCAGTCCCTTGCCGTGAATGATGAGAGTACGCCCCTGGTCTTCGATCTCTATACCGAGGGCCCTGAATGCATGCATGGTACTCTCGGTGTCCTGTGCCCTGAGAAAGTTCCTGACCACGCCTTTTCCTTTGGCCAGCGAGGAGAACATGACAGCTCTGTGCGATATGGACTTGTCAGGGGGCGGCGTCACTTCTCCGGCGAACCGCGCTGCTTTTGTTATCTCAATCCTGTCCAATGCTTTTCCTCGCTTCGCTCGCACTGGCGAATTCCCGCCTGAGCGCATCTGCATCACCGGTTTTTAAATGAGAATCGATCCTGTCCAGATTTTTCCGGAACAGGGCTATCATATCGACAAGGTTCTTTCTGTTCAGCAACGAGATGTCTGACCAGATATCAGGAGAACTTGCTGCGATCCTGGTCATGTCCCTGAACCCCTGGCCGCAGTAGGAGAAATACGTCGGGTCAATGTCTGATACGGTATTCACCATGGTATATGCGACCAGGTGCGGCAGGTGGCTCACCGCAGCATATACCCGGTCATGCAGATCAGGGGCCATGGTTTTCACTGTTGAACCCAGGCCGGTCCAGAGTTCCATGACGTTCTTCAACGCCTGCGGATCGGACCGCTCCGTAGGTGTTACGATGCAGAGTGCATCGCCAAACAGGTCAGCATGGGCATGATCAATGCCTGAACGGTCACTGCCTGCAATGGGATGGCTGCCGATGAAATGCACATCAGGAGGCATCAGCCTTTCAAGTTCCTGAACGAGGTCGCCCTTGACGCTCCCCACATCAGTGACTATCGCCCCCTTCTTGAATGAAGGTGCCGCCTCTTTTACCAGTTCGAGAAAGGAGCCTGTGGGTGCAGCAAGGAGAACGAGGTCTGCATCGCTGCAAGCGGATGCAGGATCTGAAGCCAGGACATCGACGATCCCCATATTTCTTGCGCGCTCAAGGTTTTTCCTGCTTCTGCCGTACCCGGTCACCTGGATACAGATGCCCCTTTTTTTTGCGGCAAGACTGAAGGATGCGCCGAGCAAACCGACGCCAAGGACCGCTGTCTTGGGGAAGGCCAATGCTCAGATCTCCCTGCCGACGGCAGCAGCCACCGGCTTCATCTCTTTCATGAGCTGTTCAAACTGTTCCGGCCTGAGAGACTGGTCTCCGTCTGACATCGCTTCTTCAGGATTGGAATGCACTTCGATAATGAGCGCATCAGCCCCTGCTGCGATGGCCGCCTTTGCCATGGGTGCGACCAGGCTCCGCTTGCCCACGCCGTGACTGGGGTCAACCACGATCGGCAGATGGGTCAGTTCCTTCAGGACAGGCACAGCGCTGAGGTCGAGCGTATTCCTTGTTGCTGTTTCGAAGGTCCTGATACCGCGCTCGCAGAGCATGACGTTATGGTTGCCGCGCGACATGATATATTCTGCTGACATGAGCCATTCCTTGATGGTCGAGGAAAGGCCGCGCTTCAGCAGGACCGGTTTATCAGAGGTGCCGACCTCGAGCAGCAGCCGGAAATTCTGCATGTTCCGTGCGCCGATCTGGATGATGTCTGTGTACTTGTTGATCACATCCATGTCACGCGGGTCCATGATCTCGGTGATGATCGGCAGGCCGGTTTTTTCTCTTGCATCTGCCAGATATTGAAGACCCTCTTCTCCGAGGCCCTGGAATGCATAGGGCGAAGTGCGGGGCTTATAAGCGCCGCCCCGAAGAAAGGCTGCTCCTGCAGCCTTCACTTTTTCCGCAATGCTGGTGAGTACGGTCCTGTTCTCTACTGCGCAGGGTCCTGCCATGACCGGTATTTTTTTGCTGCCGATCAGGATGCCGCGCACATTAATGACCGTGTTCTCTTTCTGGAACTCGCGGCTTGCCAGTTTGTAAGGCTTCACGATCCTGACGACATTTTCAACACCCGGTGCAGCGCGGAACGAATCTTCCTCTTCCTCGGTCACCTTGGAGGTGTCGCCGATGGCGCCGATGATCGTCCGCTCCGTGCCTTTTGATATATGCGCCTGAAGGCCGCGGCTCTCGAGCTTCTTGACAATATGCCGTATATCTTCCTCTGTTGCTTCAGCACCCAATACGATAATATCCATTTTGATACTCCTCCGGAGTTAGTTTCAGTGTCAGTTTGCAGTGTCAGTAAAGGTCTTTGCTTTTCTTGTCTGACACAGGTCACTCATCACGGATCACGAATTACAGCTTATTTGCTCATCACGTTTTACGCCTCACGGATCACAGCCGTTAATGCTTCGATAAATCTCTTGTTCTCCTCAGGCAGGCCGATGGTCACGCGGATCGCCTGAGGCCCCATGGGCCTTATGATAACGCCTTTCTTCATCAGGGCGTTGTTCACCGCCATCGAGTCCTTTATCAGGATATAGATAAAGTTCGCTTCGGTCGGCGCATACGAGATGCCGAGCGAAGAGAGCTGCTGGTACAGATACTCCCTGCCTTCGTCATTGGTCTTCCGGGAATTGATCACATGTGCCGTGTCTCCCAGAGCTGCGAGGGCCGCCTTCTGCGCCAGGGAGTTGGTATTGAACGGTTCCCTCAGCCTGTTCATGTCAGTTATGATCTCTTTCTTCGCTATGCCGTACCCTATGCGCAGACCTGCAAGGCCGTAGATCTTCGAAAAGGTCCTGAGTATGAGGATGTTCCTGCCTGCCTTGAAGTGGCTCATGCTGTCTGCATAGTCAGGGGCAGTGACATATTCATAGTATGCCTCGTCAACCACGACAAGCATATCATCAGTCACCTTTGCCATCAGACCGTCAAACTCATTTTTCGTGTTGATCGTGCCGGTCGGGTTGTTCGGGTTTGCGATGAATATCATTTTTGTCTTGGGCGTGATCGCAGCTGCCATTGCCTCAAGGTCATGGCGGAACTCCTTGAGCGGCACCTGTATCGATTTGCCGCCGACCGACTGCACTGCCATGCCGTATACGACAAAGGAGGGCGATGCCATGATCGCCTCGTCCCCTGCCTGCAGATAGGTCCGTGCAGCAATGTCGAGCAGTTCGTTCGAACCATTGCCCAGGATCAGTTCGTCAGGGCTTATGGCCAGCATCTGCGCAAGGGCGTTCTTCAGGTAATAGGCTGCCCCGTCCGGATAGCGGTTCAGGTCAAAGAAACCATCCTTCAGCACCTTGACCGCCTCGGGTGAGGGGCCGAGCGGGTTCTCGTTCGATGCAAGCTTGATCGAGTTCGAAATGCCGAGCTCCCGTTCGAGCTCTTCGATCGGCTTGCCCGGCACATAGGGCTGAATGGTCTTGATGTGGTCCGGCGGCTGTATCATGATATTCTCCCTTGCGGATATGATCCCAGGATCTTGAGATACAAACAGTTCTCCTTCAGCGAATCGACCGCTTTGCGTATCTTTTTATCTTCAATATGGCCTTCCATATCAACAAAGAAAATGTATTCCCATGCCTTTCTCTTTGAAGGACGCGATTCTATCTTGGTGAGGTTGATCTTTGACCTCTTGAACGGCAGAAGCACTTCATACAGGGTCCCCGGCTTATGCTTGATCGAGAACATGACCGAGGTCTTGTCATTGCCGGTGCGGTGCGGGAACTCTTTTGAGATGACCAGAAAGCGGGTTATGTTCCGCCGGTTGTCCTGGATGTTCCTCTCCAGGATGTTCAGGTCATACATGCGCGCTGCGATCTCGCTCGCTATGGCTGCGGTATTTTTTTCCTTTGCAGCCAGTTCTGCAGCCTTGGCAGTGCTGGTCGATTCAGCAACTGGCACACCCGGCATGTTGGTCTCCAGCCAGCCCCTGCATTGGGCGAGCCCCTGGGGATGCGAGTAGATCTTCCGGATCTTTGACTTGTCTGTCTGTTTCGAGAGCAGGTTGTGGGATATTTCGATAATGATCTCTGCAACGACCTGCAGTTCAGAGTCGATGAACATGTCGAGCGTGTGGCTCACCACGCCTTCGTTCGAATTCTCGATCGGCACAACGCCGTATTCCGCCTTGCCGGTCTCGACATTCTCAAAGACCTTCTTGATGCTATCAACCGGCAGAAACGCTGCTGATGAGCCGAAATGGCGCAGGGCTGCGAGGTGCGTATAGGTCGCCAGAGGGCCGAGGCACGAGACCTTCAGCGGCTCTTCAAGAGAGACCGATGCAGAGAGTATCTCGCGATAGATCGCCTTCAGCGCGTCATTGGGAAAGGGGCCCTTGTTGTGGGACGTAAGCCGCTCAAGGATCTGGCGCTCGCGGTCAGGCTTGTAGAAGCGGGACTTCTGCGTGCGCTTGATGCTGCCGACCTCGATCACTACCTCTGAACGTCTGTTCAGGAGTTCGAGTATCTCGTCGTCAACAGCATCGATTTTCTTTCTGAGCTTTTCCAGTTCACTCATGATCGTCAGGAATCCCCTTTAAAAAAGTCGGTTTGCTAGAGTAGTAATAGTAACCAAAAAAACCTTATTTATTCAAGGAGTTTGGGTGTTTAAGGCTTAGCGTTAAGTTGCTGTTTAAGTCCCCTCCTTACCAAGGAGGGGTAGGGGAGGTTTTTGTAATTTTATCTATACCCCACCATGCCTCTGCTTAAATCACCTACTTTTGGCCCTTAGAAAGGGGAGGCTTTTGCTGCTCCTAACTGAATGATTACGTTTGCTGCGGTCTGCAATTCACCTTATGAGGCGGGCGAGAAGGATGTCTTCGAGGTTGCGCCGTGAGTCGATAACTGCATAGACATAGACCTTATGGTCGGCTATGCGATAGATGAGACGCCAGGGGGTAATGATCAGTTCACGATAGAGCAAGATGCCATGCAGTTTCAGTTCAGGAACGATACGCCCCCGCTCAGGCATGGCAGTAAGGGTTGAGGCTCTTTCCCTGACCTTTTGCAGAACTATAGGCGCCTGCTGAGGGCTCTCTTCAGCTATATACCGCACTGTGCTTTCAAGATCACGGGCAGCTGCAGCGGTCCACTGAACAGTGTATTTACTCATCAATCTGTTTATGGCGTTTCTTTAGCTTGAGCCCGGATTCGATGCGATCGAAAAGAGTGTCCTGATCAGTCAATCTGCCTGCACGGACATCTTCCTCTCCCTGGGCGATGAGTTTCAGAAGGCCAATGGCAGTTCTCAAGCGGTCATACGACTCAGGGTCCTGAAGCACGCCCCGGGCCTCGCCGTTCTGTGTGATGATGACAGGGCGGTGGGTTGTGTTAATCTGCTCCAGCAGGTCAGCAGCGCGGGACTTCAGATACGTTACAGGACGGATATCTTCCTTTGTATTCATGGCTATAACCTCCGGTCTTAATAAGGTATCATATTTGGACCGCTATCGGCAAGCATGCCTGTTATTTCTTTCTTCAAGGGTTGTTGCTTGCCAGACTTCAGTTGTTAATCACTACTGTTTCTTTTCGGGGAGATACACAGCCTCAAATATTGGATTTCCCTTGACCATGCCTTTTATTGCCTCTATAATCACGAAAAGAACGCATGCGACAAAAAACAATGTTAGCACAAAAAATATGAAAAGACTGATTATCGGAATACTGCTTTTGTTCATTACTGCTACTATGGGGCTATTTGCTTCATATATAACAGCAAAAAGACAAGCCGAAAAAGTTGCTCAGAGCTTTCCTGGATCACTTTCACCATTAAATACCCATTTGGCCTTATTTGGTGCGCCTGGACTTACTCCATGTTGGGTTTTTAGTGCAGAATATAATGACGCAATAACTGGAGCAACTTTTGATGTTTATGTATCCTCTTTTGGGAAGGTACTCAAAATTCCGCCCAAAAGCAAAATGCCTGAATAGCTAAAATGGGAAGTGCCAAATCTGACGCGGAATAACGCTGGTTTGGTTTTGACAAAAACTAGTTTTTCGCGCTGGACTAAAATGAGCATACATACAGGAGGAAGTAAGATGAAGTTATTGAAATTGGTTGGTATGCTCTGCATTTCATTGATCATTGCTTCGTGTGCTTCTACGCCGCAGCCGCAGAGTCCGGAGGTCCAGCTCCCGCCGAAACGAATTGTGCAGAAGGGTTATTCGCTTATGCCGCTCAACGAAGCAGGCTGGATCATTGCGGGGCGGGATGACTACCAATTGACGATCATAACGTTCGGGTACAATACGGATGAGACCTATGCCATTCAGGCGACCCCGTTCAGACTGCCTGCTTTTAAAACGAGCGAAGAATTTGTCCGCCTGGTCAAAGAGGGCCAGCTTAAGGACACAGACCCTGCGCGCTTCAGAATAAAGAAGCATGATATTGCTCTGCTCCCGGGAAAGGGCACCGACTGCGTCAGGTCCCATATGGTGACCGAAGACCTGTCTGCCATCAAGAGTTCAGGCAGATCAGGAGGCATGATCCTTGAGGCCCTGGCACTTACCTGCGCGCATCCGAGGAACAAGAGCGTCGGGATCAGCGTTGTATTCTCACAGCGCTATTACCCCGGAGAAAGAGACCTGATGTTTGTTGAAAAGGCAACGACTGTTTTGAATAGTGTCGAGTTTACTGATCTCTGAAATGGTATCGTGACCTCAGCGTGCCGTGCCCTGCAAGAACGCATCAGCGCCAAACATATCCTCTGCCCTTCATACAGAAGGACTCACACAGTGACACGTTTCAGGCGGTTCCACATAGGGTACGGCATTGTTCCCTGTCATCTGAAAGCTGTATATCTGTTTTTACCGGGCTATACCACCCTTCGGGTATCGAGTCAGCATTCTGGTCCCCTATGATTGCAGGACCGCATCCAGCCAAAATGAGAATTATTCCTGCAACTATGATCTCTTTCATTGAGTAACCCCCATTCTTAATCTTACGGTATAACCACATACCGATCATCAAAATCAGCAGACGTGTTGTTTTGCTTATCTACTTTGAACGGGCGATATTCTGGCAGTTACCCTTATGGATGATTATACCCCATGCTAAATGGGTATTGGGAAAGTCTTGTTGTCTATGCGTGGCCGACCGGCTTATCCGTTATACTCGGCAGGGGAAATGTTTATGAAAGTGTTCGTGCAAAACAGAAGGTTACGCACTCTCTGTCCCTGCCGCGTTGTCGTTGGCCTCCTTTAGCTTTATGCTCAAACAATGGTATATTGTGCATTGTGAAAAATACTGAAAAAAATAATCCCCCCTTTCATTACGGCTGGGTAATAGTCTTTACCGGCATGCTCTGCATCATGGCCTGTCTCGGTTTCGGCCGGTTTGCGCTTGGCATGCTCCTGCCGTCCATGGCATCAACCCTGAAGCTCTCGTACTCGCAGATGGGGTACATCAGCACCGGCAACTTCCTCGGCTATCTCATCTCTGTGCTGGTGAGCGGTCATTTCGCCGGCAGGATTGGGCCGCGCAGGTTTATTTTTTTCTCGCTGCTGCTGGTCGGCCTTTCGATGGCAGTCGTCAGTCAGGCCAGGACCTTTGTCCAGGTGCTGCTGCTCTATATGATCACCGGCATCGGCAGCGGCGCTGTGAACGTGCCGGTCATGGGACTTGCCTCTGCCTGGTTCAAGGCGAAGAAACGCGGAAAGGCAGCCGGGTTCATCGTGATCGGGAGCGGCTTTGCGATCATGCTGTCCGGCAAGCTCATACCGTATGTGAATGGTGTGGCAGGCAGTGAGGGATGGCGGACGAGCTGGCTTATCTTGAGCGGCATGGTTACTGCGATTGCCATATTGGGTGTTCTGTTTCTGCGGAACAGACCCGAAGAAATGGGCCTTTTGCCGGTCGGCAGCGATGAAACAGGTGCTGTGCAGCCAGCGCCGAGGCCGAAGGTGAATGTCTATAAAGAAGGGATGATCTATTTTCTCGGCATTATCTATTTTCTCTTCGGCTATACCTATGTAATCTATGCAACGTTCATCGTGACAACGCTGGTGAAGGAACGGGGATTTTCGGAGGCCCTTGCAGGCAATTTCTGGGCGTGGGTCGGATTTCTGAGCCTTTTCTCCGGACCGGTATTCGGTACGCTCTCTGATAAACTCGGCAGGAAGGCCGGACTGATCATTGTCTTTTCCCTGCAGACCATGGCTTATATGCTGGTAGCCTCAGGCCTGCCAGGACCGTTTCTGTATCTCTCGATCTTTTTTTTTGGGATCGTTGCGTGGTCCATACCCTCGATCATGGCCGCTGCAGTGGGCGATTATGTGGGTGCGCGGAATGCACCCGCAGCATTTGGCCTCGTGACCTTTATCTTCGGATTCGGCCAGATCGCGGGACCTTCTGTTGCGGGAATATTGGCTGAAAAGACCGGCAGTTTTTCTTCAAGTTTCTCCATGGCAGCAGCACTCGCAGGCAGTGCGATCCTGCTCACGCTGTTCCTGAGAAAACCGAAGGAGAAGTTACGCGAAGAGATTAGCGGATCGTAAGGTCCCGCATTGAAGGATTGCAGACATCAGGGTTCCGGGAACCCTTTTTCTCTAAGATAACAGCTCAGCCGAAAAGCCTGATCCCGGCAGTCTGCCAGGACCCGGCGGCTGAACGCTAACCAAGCCTAATCGGTCTTCTTGATCGGCCTTCTGGCCTTCAGGGCCTTCAGGCGTTTCTTCTGGGCTTCTCTGCGCTTCCGCTTGTCTTTTTCAGAGGGTTTTTCGTAAAAGCTCCTCTGTTTGATCTCGCGGAAAAGCCCCTCTTTCTGAAGCTGGCGCTTCAAAACCTTCAGTGCTTTTTCGACATCATTTCCTGTGACTTTAATATCCAATGATTATCCCCGATCCCTTCCGTAGCCTTTGCCGCCGCCGAAGCCGCCCTTGCCGCCGCCAAAACCGCCTCTGCCGCCACCGCCGCCGAAGCCGCGTTTTTCTCTTGGCTGCTGGGGTTTTGCCTCTGCTACCGTGATTGCCCTGTCCATGAAGTTAGTACCATTCAGAGCGGCGATCGCATTCTTTGCATCTTCTTCGTTCGCCATCTCCACAAAGCCAAAGCCCTTCGGCTTGCCGGTAAACTGGTCAGTGATCATCTTTACAGATTCCACTTCGCCGCTTTTTGCGAAGAGTTCTCTCAGATCATCCTCTGTTGCCTGAAATGAGATATTGCCGACATACAGCTTCTTTTCCACGGTACTTCCTCCTGTTAGGTTCATACAATAAAAAACCTCAAAGACTTTGAGAGCCTCTGAGGTTCCCTCAACTCCTAAAGTTACCCCACTACTATATACAAAATAGCAGCATTTGTAAAATGTCCGGCCAGGAACTCGTTCGAAGCAATATGCAGAACGGTCTTACGGAAGATGAAGACCGGCTTCTGTGGTGCGTTTCAGCCCTGTTACTCGTAATCTGCCAGATCTCTGAGGAGCCGCTCCGAGTCTTCCCATCCAAGACAGGGGTCGGTGATCGACTTGCCATACACGTTCTCGCTGATCTTCTGGGTCCCTTCGACCAGATAGCTCTCGATCATAAAGCCCTTGATCTTGCGCCTGAGGGTTTTCGAATCTTCGCGGTTCTTCATCACCTCTTTGGCGATCCTCGGCTGTTCATGGAATTTCTTGTTGGAGTTCGCATGGTTCGTATCAACAATGACAGCAGGGTTTGCAAGGTTGCGCTTCTTGTAAGACTCTGCAAGACGCTTGAGGTCCTCGTAATGATAGTTCGGAATGTTCGTGCCGTACGGGTCAACCGCGCCGCGGACAATGCAGTGGGCCAGGGGATTCCCGTCGGTCTTCACTTCCCAGCTGTTGTACACAAAAACGTGGGGCAGCTGCGCTGCCTGCACGGAGTTGAGCATCACCTCAAGGTCGCCGCCTGTGGGGTTCTTCATGCCGGAAGGGATATCAAGGCCGCTGATCGTCAGCCGGTGAAGCTGGTTCTCTACTGACCGTGCTCCGACCGCCACATAGCTCAGTATGTCTTCGAGGTAGGGATAATTGCCCGGATAGAGCATCTCATCTGCAGCAGGCAGATGGGATTCTTCAAGCGCGCGTATATGCATCTTGCGTATCGCCTTCAGGCCCTTGAGCATGTTCGGTTCTTCAGAAGGTTTCGGCTGATGCGCCATGCCCTTGTACCCTTCACCGGTGGTGCGGGGCTTGTTCGTATAGATGCGGGGAATGATGATCAGTTTCTCCTTTGTCTCTTCCTGCAGTTTCGCCAACCGTGCGACATACTCGCAGACAGAATCGGCATTGTCAGCCGAACACGGTCCGATGATCACCAGAAGCTTTTCGCTGGTGCCTTCAAAGACGGCCCTGATCTCCTCGTCCCGCTGCTTTTTGATCTTCTTCAGGCCAACGGACAGGGGCATGGTCTGCATGACCTCTTTTACGCTCGGCATCTCACGGACATACTGAAAACTCATCGGTTTATCCTCACTTGTCTTTGGTAATATGCAGCTATTCTAACTTATCCCGCTGTGTTTCTGCTAAAAGGAGAACGGCTGACCGTGATCCGTGATTTGTGATTCGTGATCCGTGTAAAGATAAATGGCAGTGTCAGAAGCCTGCTTTCATGCTGGCTCCGCCAATCACGAATTACGAGTTACGAATCACTGTTTTTACAGCTTTCTGTTATCGATCACCCTTCTGGCCTTGCCCTCAGTGCGTTCGATCGTCTTCTTCTCGACAAGCTTCACCTGCACTGATATGCTCAGCTCAGAGGCAAGACGTTTCCTGATCGTCTCGACGATCTCGGTCTGTTTCTTCATCTCGTCAAAGAATATGGACTCTGAAACCTCGACCATCACGGTCACCTCATCAAGCGCGCCTTTGCGGTCGACAACGATCTGATAGTGCGGTTCTGTCCCCTCAACGCTCATCAGCACATTCTCTATCTGGGACGGAAAGACATTCACGCCCCTGATGATCAGCATGTCGTCGGTCCTTCCCATGACGCGCTGCATCCGCATGGTCTTTCTGCCGCAGGGACAGGGTTCAGGCATGAGGCGTGTGAGGTCGCGTGTCCTGAACCTGATCACCGGGAAGGCCTCCTTGGTGAGCGTCGTTATTACCAGTTCACCGACCTCGCCGGGTGCAACCGGCTCAAGGGTATCCGGGTTGATGATCTCGACCAGGAAATGATCTTCATTGATATGCAGGCCGTTGCGCTCGAGGCATTCACCGGCAACGCCCGGACCCATCACCTCGCTCAGACCGTAGTTGTCTGTTGCGACGATCCTGAGCTTGTCCTGGATCTCCTTCCGCATTTTTTCAGACCAGGGTTCAGCGCCGAACAGGCCGTATTTGAGGGAAAGCGCGTTGGTATCGATCCCCATCTCCTGGATCGTATCGGCGATCAGCAGGGCATAGCTCGGCGTGCAGACCAGTGCGGTCGTTTTGAAGTCCTGCATGATCTTGATCTGGCGGGCGGTGTTGCCGCTCGAGATCGGGATGACCGATGCGCCGATCCGTTCTGCGCCGTAGTGCAGCCCGAAGCCGCCGGTGAAGAGGCTGTACCCGAACGCTATCTGGACAACGTCATCCTTGGTCACGCCGCCTGCTGTGAGAACGCGCGCCACGAGGTTCGACCAGTTCTTAATGTCGTTCTTTGTGTACCCGACGACCGTTGACATACCGGTCGTGCCGGATGAGGCATGGATCCTGACGACCTCCCGCAGCGGCACGGCGAAAAGACCATAGGGGTAATTGTCGCGGAGGTCGTTCTTGGTGGTGAAGGGCAGCTTGCGGATATCTTCGAGCGACCGCAGTTCATCAGGGTCTATGCCGAGCTCATCGAACTTCTTCCGGTAAAAGGGGACATTCATGTACACCCGTGAGACCGCAGCCTGCAACTGCTCGAGCTGCAGCTGGCGCAGTTCATCCCTCTCCATGCATTCTCTTTCAGGCTCCCAGAACATAATTAACCTCCATAAATGGGCGATCGGCTAAAGGCAAAAGGCTAAGGGGCACACCTTAACCGCCGATTCCCGTGCTGTTATTTCAACATTTTAGCCCCTAGCCTTTCGCCCCGGGCCAGCTGCTATATCGTTGTTTCCGTATCCAGGTCCCTGCCGAGATACGCGCGCTGCACATCGCGGTTTGCCAGCAGGTCCTCGGCATTCTCTTCCAGGATGATCCTCCCGGTCTCAAGGACATAACCACGGTCTGCTATGCCCAGAGCTGCTTTTGCGTTCTGCTCGACGAGGAGTACGGTGCTGCCTTCGTCACGCAGACGCCTGATGATCGAAAAGATGTCCTTCACGATCAGCGGCGCAAGGCCCATGGAAGGTTCGTCCATCATGATCAGTTTCGGCCGCGCCATCAGGGCTCTGCCCATGGCCAGCATCTGCTGTTCACCGCCGGAGAGCGTACCGGCAAGCTGTGCTTCACGCTCCCGCAAGCGCGGGAAGAGTTCATATATGCGCTGGAGGTCAGCATCGACCTCCTTCTTTTTCCCGCGTCTGTACTGAACATATCCGCCGAGTATCAGATTCTCTTTGACCGTCATCGGCGCAAAGACCTGTCTTCCTTCAGGCACAAGGGAGCAGCCTGAGAATACGATCTGTTCAGGCGCCAGGCGCGTTATATCCTTGTCCCCGAAAGTGATCTCCCCGCCGCGCGGTCTTATGAGTCCTGCAATGGACTTGAGGAATGTGGTCTTGCCTGCACCGTTGGCCCCGATGATCGTGACGATCTCACCGGCACTGACATGGATCGAAATATGTCTCAGGACCTTCAGGTTTCCGTAACCGGATTCGAGGTTCCTGATCCTAAGCATCGTCCTCTCCCAGATAGACCTTGATCACCTCTTCATTTCTCTGGATGGCGAGCGGCTTGTCGTCAGCTATCTTCTGGCCGTAGCTCAGCACCACGATCTCATCGGATATGTTCATCACAAGCGACATGTCGTGTTCCACGAGCAGTATGGTCACCCCGGTATCGCGGATGCGTGTGATCAGCTTTGCCATCTCTGCTGTTTCACGCATATTCAGCCCTGCGGCAGGTTCATCGAGAAGCAGCAGCTTTGGTTCGCAGGCGAGGGCCCTGCCGATCTCGAGGATCCTCTGCTGTCCGTATGCGAGACTCGTGGCCTCTGTATCAGCAAATTCTGCTATGCCGAGGAATGCCATTATTTCAAGCGAGCGCTCCCTGAGCCTTTTCTCTTCCCGTGCAGTATGGGGCAGGTTCAGCATGCCTGCCAGAAAGCCAGCCTTGCCGTGCATATGCCTGCCGATCATCACATTTTCGAGCGCGGTCATATGCGTAAAGAGGCGGATATGCTGAAAGGTGCGCGACATGCCTTTGGCAGCCACCCGGAAGGGCTGGAGGCCGTGAATTTTGTCGTTGCGGAACATGACCGCTCCTGTGTCCGGAGTTATTACGCCCGAAATCAGATTGAACAGGGTTGTCTTGCCCGCACCGTTCGGCCCGATCAGGGCCTTGATCGCACCCTCGGGCACCGTAAAGCTGACATTGCCGACTGCCTGCAGTCCGCCGAAGCGCTTGCTGAGATCCTGGACTTCCAGCATGTTCATGCGTCTCTGCTCCCGGTGATCTTTACGGATGAGAAGCGTTTTCGTATGTTCTGCAGAACTTCCCTGCGGAGCAGTCCTTCAGGAGCAAAGAGCATGATCACGATCAATATGGCGCCGAAGATGGCATCGTCATAGGAGCCGAAATAGCCCCGAAGGGAGAGAAAGTTCAGGATAATGCCCATGGAAAGCGCTCCCCAGAGATTGGCCATGCCGCCGATCGCCACGATCGCCACATACCGGACCGATTTCATGATCGAGGCCTCGGACGGCCCGATGCCGCCGTTATAGTGGGTAAGGAAGACGCCGCCCATGGCGGCAAACACAGCGCTCAGAACAAAGATGTTCAGCTTGTATTTTGTCGTGTTCACACCCATGGCATTGGCAGCATCCTCTGCGCTGTGGATAGAGCGAAGGGCCCTGCCGACGCGCGAATGGATGAGGTTGGTGAGCAGCAGCATGCCGAGTAATACCAGCCCCCAGGCTATGTAATAGTTCTGCACCCGCATGCCTGTCTTTCCGCTCACTTCAAGGCCCGGCAGGATGCGGAATCCCGGGATGTCGGAGAGTCCGTCAGCAGCGCCGAAAAATCCGGTACCGAGAACTATCTTATACACAATGGTGCCGAAGCCGAGCGTTGCCATTGCCAGGTAATGGCCTTTGAGCTTCAGAACAGGGCCGCCTATGACATAGGCGATCACGATCGTGATCGCTATCGCTGCAAGGAAGGCTGCCCAGGGCTGGAATACCAGAGAATCACTGCCGTACAGGTCCTGCGCTGTCCTGAGCAATCCGGTCTTCGAAAGAATACTGACCACGACGCTCTCTTTGTAGGGTGTGAGGTCGTGCGTTGTGAGAAAGGCTGAAGCATAGCCGCCTATGGCGAAGAAGCCGGCATGGCCCAGAGAGATCTGGCCGGCATATCCCATAAGCAGGCAGAGGCCTATGATGACGAGTGAATAGTACCCGGTCATGGTGAACTGCGTCAGGAACTGGGTCCTGTCTGCAAAGATCGTCAGCAGCTGCACGGCGACCACGATGATACCGAAGACTGCCACTGGAGTGTATCGTGAACGCATCTCAGAACTCCTTCAGCCGGGAGGCCTCAGCGCTGCCGAAGATGCCGCTTGGCCGGATGAACAGGATCAGCAGGAGGATGGAGATGGATACCACGTCCTTGAATGCCGAGGGCAGGACAGAGACGCTGAAGGACTCGATAATGCCGAGCAGCAGGCCTGCGGCTATGGCTGCAGTGCTGTTGCCGAGTCCGCCGAGGATCGCCACGGTGAAGCCCTTAATCGCAAGACCCGTGCCGCTGTCGTACTGCACGTACGTGATCGGCGAGACAACGCAGCCTGCCAGGGCGCCGATGCCTGCGGACAGGACAAACGAGAGCGTCACCATGTTCTTTGCACTGATGCCGCAGAGTTGCGCTGCATCACGGTTCGCGGAGCAGGCGCGCATCTGCCTGCCGAGCAGCGTATAGTCGAAAAAGAAGTTCAGCAGGAAAACGACGACAGCCGAAACACCGGTCACCCAGAGCACCTGCGGAGATATGTGCACATCACCGATAGACAGAACGCTCACTGCCGTGCCGGTGAAATAGGGAAGGGCACGGACGCCCTCGCCCCACACATGGAGCGCTGCTTCACGGATGAAGATGGAGATGCCGATCGTAATAATGATCATGCGGAGCACTGAGGGGCTGTCGAGCCAGCGGATAAAGATGACCTCAATGAGTGCGCCGATGATCATGGTCGCGAGAACAGCCCCAAGGATTGCCGTGGGCAGGGGCATGATGGTATGCAGAGAAACAGCGAGCATGCCGCCCAGCATCACAAACTCTCCCTGCGCGAAGTTGATGATCCCGGTTGCATTATAGATGATGTTGAACCCGATCGCGACGATCGCGTAGATCGTCCCGTAGGTTATGCCTGCAACGAGATATTGGGAGAGGAGTTCGATATTCATCTGGTAAGAGGAACCAGGGCGCTGCTGCGCCCCGGTTCAGATAACCTATTTCTTTTTTGCTGCGCTGTCCTTCTTTGCCGGAGCAGAAAGAAGCGTGAACTTGCCCTTCTTGACAGTAAGCATCTCAAAGGCATTGATGTCGAGACCGTTGTGGTCTGTTGCCGAGAAGTTGAAGATGCCTGCAGTGCCGACGAGGCCCTTCAGGCCTTCGATCGCGGTCCTTACCGCTTCCTTGTCAGGCTTGCCTGCCTTTTCGATTGCCTTGGTCAGGATGAGCATGGCATCGTATGCATGCCCGCCAAAGGTGCTGGCATCTTCCTTGTACTTCGTCTCATAGTCCTTCTTGTATTTCATCAGGACAGCCTTCTGCGGATGGTTCTTCGGCAGCACATCCGCGATCAGGAGCCTGCCTGCAGGGAAGATCACCCCTTCAGCAGCCTCTCCTGCAGCCTCAACATACTTGATATTACCGAAACCGTGGCTCTGGAAGATGGGGCCTTTAAAGCCGATCTGACGTGCGTTCTTGATCACGATCGCCTGGGCTGGCTCGATCGACCAGTTGATGATCGCCTCTGCTCCTGCAGCCTTCACCTTGGTGACCTCTGCGGTCAGGTCTGTGGCCTTGCTGTCATACGATTCGCTTGCCGCTACCTGAATACCGTGTTCCGCAGCGAGCTTCTCGATCTGTTCCTTGCCTGCCTTGCCGAAGCCGGTGTTGGATGCCAGGACGCCTGCCTTGGTAAGCTTCATGGCCTTCATCTGCTGGAAGATCTTGATGACCGCGTCTTTGTCCATCTGCGGTGTCTTGAATACGTATTTTGCGACCGGGTTTACGATCACTTCAGCTGCTGCGCAGGAGATAAGGATCGCCTTTGCTTCTTCGGCAACGCTCTTGATCTTCATAGTCTCGCCGCTGGTGGACGGTCCGATGATGGCCAGCACCTTATCTTCCTCGATCAGCTGCTTTGCGAATGACAGGGCCTTCTCCGGGCTTGCACCGGAATCCTTGATGATCAGCTCGACCTTCATGCCCTTGATTCCGCCTTTTTTGTTGATATCCTCAACGAGCATCTCGAGCGTCTTTGCTTCAGGTGCGCCGAGGAATGATGCAGGTCCTGTGACCGCCAGGATCGCACCGATCTTGATGGTGTCCTTTGCGAGCGCGGGCGCTGCAAGGACCATACACGTAAACAACACTACAGCAAGAAACTTCAATGTCTTCATACTCTAACCTCCCTTTGCTTGATTGAAATATCAGATCGAATAGATCTCTTCGCCCTTCATGATCCTGATTCCTGCCTTCTGCAGCGCGTCGATCGCCTTTTCCAGTTCATCGAAACGGAAAATAATGATCGCATTGCCTGCCGATTTCTGCACAAAGGCATACATATATTCCACGTTAATGCTATTGGTCTTCATGACGTTCAGTATCTGGGCCAGCCCGCCCGGCTTGTCAGAGACCTCAACGCCGATCACCTCGGTCTTGCCGACAGTGAAACCTTTGTCCTTCAGCACCTGCTTTGCCTTTTCCGTGTCGTTTACGATAAGACGCAGGATGCCGAAGTCAGTCGTGTCTGCAAGGGAGAGGGCGCGGATGTTGATCCCTGCCTCGGCCAGCACGGTTGCAACCTCAGCCAGCCTTCCTGACTTGTTCTCAAGGAATATGGATATCTGTTCTACTTTCATGGCTGCCTCCAGTTAAGACAGTAATTCGTGATCCGTAATTCGTGATTTGTGAAAGACTAACAGCAGGAGAACAACGTTGTCATCCGGCTGCTGCCAGTTACGAATCACCAATTACCAATCACGGTCTTCACAATTTTCTATTATCGATCACCCGTTTTGCCTTGCCTTCAGACCGCTGTATGGTCTTCGGCTCGACCAGTTTTACCTTGCAGGAGACGCCCAAAAGGTCCTTGATCTCCCGTTCGATCCTCTTGCCCAATTTTTCGAGCACCTTGATCTCATCAGAGAAGATATCTTCGCTGACCTCCACCTGCACCTCCATAATGTCGAGCGATGCCTGACGGTCGACGATGATCTGGTAGTGGGGTTCAACGCCTTCGATAGACATCAGCACGTGTTCGATCTGCGACGGGAATACGTTCACGCCCCTGATGATCAGCATGTCATCGGTCCGGCCGGTAATGCGCTGCATTCTGTGGAAGGTCCTGCCGCAGGAGCAGGGCTCGGTGATAAGGCGTGACAGGTCCTTTGTCCGGTAACGGATCACCGGGAAGGCCTCTTTGGTAAGTGTGGTGAATACGAGCTCTCCCAGTTCTCCATGCGGAACAGGCTCAAAGGTCTCGGGGTTGATGATCTCAGGGATGAAATAGTCTTCAAAGACATGCAGCCCATGTTGTTCCTCGATGCATTCGGAAGCAACACCCGGGCCCATGACCTCGCTCAGCCCGAAGATGTCTATTGCCTTGATATCCAGGCGTTCCTCGATCTCCTGCCGCATATTTTCCGACCAGGGCTCAGCGCCGAAGAGGCCGACGCGCAGTTTCAGGCTCTTGGGATCGACATTCATCTCCTTCATCACGTCGGCAAGGTTGAGAGCGTATGATGGCGTACACAATAAAACAGTAGAGCCGAAGTCCTGCATCAGCATGATCTGGCGCTTTGAATTCCCGCCCGAGATGGGGATGACTGCTGCGCCGAGCCGTTCCGCACCATAATGCGCGCCGAGTCCTCCGGTGAAGAGGCCGTACCCGTAAGCATTATGCACCACATCGCCGGCATGGGCCCCGCCTGCAGAAAGGGTCCGCGCCATGAGCTCTGCCCATGCTTCGATATCGTTCTTCGTATACCCGACAACGGTCGGCTTGCCTGTTGTGCCTGAGGATGCGTGGATCCTTACGACCTTTTCAAAAGGAACGGCGAAGAGGCCGAAGGGATAGTTCTGACGAAGGTCTTCTTTCGTAGTGAACGGCAGCTTTCTGATATCAGCGAGGGTCTTGATGTCTGCCGGCTTTACGCCTGACTCGTCCATCTTTTTGCGGTAGTACGGGACCGCACCATAGACCCGCTCGACAACGTTCTTCAGCCGCTTGAGCTGAAGGGCCTCTAAGGCCTCTCTTGGCAAAGTCTCGAACTCTTCATTCCAGATCATAATTTTCTAAGTGCCTCCTGCTTACCGGCCTGCCAGCTTGTCAGCGTGCAAGCTGAATTCTGATGGTCTCTTTGCCCTTCAGGAATGTGTCAATATTTACTTTTCTGATCTTCTCCGGTATCCGCTTTTCGATCACCTGCATGAAGATCTTTTCTTCGAGCGGCAGAAAGGCCGAAAGCGCGCCGACCAGCACCATATTGACTGCGCGTGTCTCGCCGATCGTCTGAGCGATCTCAAAGGCATCCATCGGGAAGACCGATAACTGCCGCTGTTTGAGCTGGTCGAGGACATCAGCAGGATACGTGTCCATGCCGGTCGCGACCGGCGCAGGCAGGATCTTCTGCGTATTTACGATGACCTTTGTCCTGCTGTTCATGTACGGGAGATAGCGCAGTGCTTCGAGCATCTCGAACGAGACCACGATATCTGCGTCGCCTGTTTCGATGAGCGGCGAATAGACCTTCTTGCCGAAGCGGATATGCGATATGACAGAACCGCCGCGCTGGGCCATGCCATGGACCTCGCTCTGCTTTACATCAAAACCTCCCTGCATGCAGGCAGAGGAAATGACCTCGCTGGCAAGGAGTATGCCCTGGCCGCCCACACCGCAGAGAAAAAGGTTCATGACCTTATCCATTCTTATTTACCTTTGCCTTTATCTGCCACGACGATCGCCTTGAACTTGCAGAGAGGAGCGCACTGGCCGCAGCCGTCGCACATGACCATGTTGATATGGGAATGGCCCTTCTGCGTCTCTTTGTACCCGAGCTGCTTTGCCTCTTCAGGGGTCAGCGGCACCCATTCGATAGCAGGACAGCCGATCCTGAGGCAGGAGCGGCATCCGGTGCAGTTGGCTTCGATGACCGTATGGATCTTTTTGTCTTTGCGCTTCTTCATCTCGGGAAGCAGCGCACAGGGGGCCTTGGTGATGATGACCGAAGGTTCAGGCCGGTCAAGCTCCTGCTTCAGGATCTTCCCGGCGTCTTCATGCTCATGAGGATTGACCGTGACCACATGCTTCACCCCGATGGCCCTGCAGAGCGCCTCGATGTCGATGCCGCTGCTCATGTCGCCGTTGAGCGTAACTCCGGTCGAGGGGTTCGGCTGATGGCCGGTCATGCCGGTTGTCCGGTTGTCGAGGATGATGACCGTGGAAAAGCCGCGGTTATAGACAACATCAATAAGCCCGGTTATGCCCGAATGCATGAAGGTCGAATCGCCGATCACGGCAACGATCTTGCCGAGGCTGTCCTTGCCGAGTGCCTTTTCCATGCCAAAGGCAGTGCCGATGCTGGCGCCCATGCAGATGCAGGAGTCCATGGACGAAAGCGGTTTGAGCGCTGCAAGGGTGTAGCAGCCGATGTCGCCGGCCACAAAAAGCTTGAGCTTTGAGATCGCGTGAAAAATACCGCGGTGCGGGCAGCCTGCGCAGAGGTTCGGCGGCCTCATCGGTATCTGCACCGGCTCGAACGACGCGCCTCCTGTTTCTCCGGTTATGGCCTTTCTGACGATCTGGGCGTTCAGCTCTCCGATGGCAGGGATCACTTCCTTGCCCTTGCAGGATATGCCCAATGCCTTAACATGGTTTTCGATAAAGGGGTCGAGTTCTTCTACGATGAACAGTTCTTCAACCTGAGAAGCAAAGTCCCTGATCATCCGGTCAGGGAAGGGGTATGCCATGCCGAGTTTCAGCACCGAGGCCCCGGGAAATGCCTCTTTCACATAGAGATAGGAGACGCCTGAGGTGATAAAGCCCCTCTTTTTATCTCCCCATTCGATCCTGTTTTCCGAAAAGGTCTCTGCAAACTCCTTCAGCCTGGCAGTCCGTTTTTCGACCTCCACCCTGCGTCTGCGCGCATGAGCAGGGAGCATAACGAACTTTTCCGGCATCTTCTCTATGCCGAGCGTAGCTTTTGAGCTCTCTGTCTCTCCGAAGGTGATGATGCCTTTTACGTGGGCGACCCTTGTGGTGGTCCTGAAAAGGACCGGCGTGTCGAACTCTTCACTTATCCTGAAAGCTGTCTTCAGGAGATCTTTTGCCTCTGCCGCATCCGAGGGTTCGAGCATAGGCACCTTGGCAGCGTACGCATAGTTCCGGTTGTCCTGCTCGTTCTGCGAACTGTGCATCTCGGGGTCGTCGGCAGTAATGATCACGAGGCCGCCCTTTACGCCGGTGTACGCCGCAGTGAAGAGCGGATCAGCAGCAACGTTCAGGCCTACATGCTTCATGGTTGCGAGTGCCCGCGCACCGGCAAACGAGGCCCCCAGAGCCACTTCAAGCGCCACCTTCTCGTTCGGCGACCATTCAGTATAGATGCCCTCATACGTGCTGAGGTTTTCGAGGATCTCGGTTGAGGGCGTACCGGGGTACCCTGAAGCCACCCTTACGCCGGACTCGTAAGCTCCCCGGGCAATGGCCTCATTGCCGGAAAAAAGAACTCTGTCTCCAATGTTATTCTTATTTTTCATGAAGTTATCCTGTCGCAAAAAGAGTTTTAGGTTATCATACCGGCCTGTTATTTTCAATTGTTTACAGAAGGGGGAATGTGGCTTAAGAATCAATGTGATACACTGAAACAACGGCATAACTTCATGGGAGGGCTGAGCATGAAACGCAGGTCAGGATCAGGAACGATCTTAAGGCTCTTTGCAACAATAATTTCTCTCGTTATGTTGTCCGGCTGCGTTGTTCAGTCGATCAGTCCCTTTTATGCAAAGGATGCTGTGATTGACCTGCCTGAGGTATATGGCAAGTGGGTCCTTGCAAAGAGCAGCGTTGATGAAGGCCTGAACAGGGAATGGACCTTTTCTGCTGATAAGATCACGCTGCCTGATGCAAAGGGCGGTTCATTTGCCCTGTCTTCCCGGTTTTTCAGGATAGACGATATGCTCTTTCTCGATGCGCTGGCAGATTCCCCGCCGGACGGCCTCAGTTTCTGGTGGGTACTGCATGTGACGCCGGTGCATACGGTCTCCCGCGTCATAGCAGACAATAAATCAATGAAGATCATCCCGCTCAAGGCCTCCTGGATGGAAGATGCCGTAAAGAATAAAGTTGTTCAACTGCCTGCAGTATGGCATCCGGAGCAGAACTCCTATCTGTTCACTGCAACATCTGCAGAGTGGGCGGAATTTTTGAAGAAATACGGCAAGGACCAGAACGTCTTTCCGGAAAAGGACGCCTTTGTTTTTGTGAGGCAGTAAGAACAGAGTTTACTATTAACCCGGCAATATAATATCGCAAGCCGTCATCCTCGCTTGTCGGGGATCGGACGGCGTAACACGGCGAAAACAAAGAAAGATTCCGGACAAGCCGGAATGACAAGATTAAACTATTTGATTGCCGGGTTAATAATAAGCTCATAGGTAAGCTGACACAGTTCAAAAATCTCCCCTCACCCCTCTTTGCCAACCAACAGTAGGTGCCTTAAGCAAGAAGGGCATTATATCTCCCTTTGACAAAGGGAGGATAGGAGGGATTTTCCAGTCGATGTCTTCATACTTTTGAACTCCTTAAATGCGTATCGGTCAGCGTTGGTTCTTATCAGATGTGTGCCCGCACCCACGCAATCAGCCGGTTCAGGTCGAGCGCTCCTGATTGGCGGGCGATCTCCTGCCCGCCTCTGAACATGACGAGCGTGGGGATGCTCTGTATGCGGTATTGCCCTGCGATCTGCTGCTCCTGATCGGTATTGAGCTTTGCAAAGCGCACCTTTGGTTCTAATTGCGCCGCAGCCTGGGCAAATGCCGGGGCCATCATTTTGCAGGGGCCGCACCACACTGCCCAGAAATCTACAACAATCGGAATGTCGCTTCGTGAGATATGCGTCTGAAAGGTCGCGATGGTCAACTCCATTGGCTTGCCCTGGAAGAGCAGGCCCTTGCATTTTCCGCACTTCGGCCCTGCCAAGAGTTTTTCCGCAGGAAGCCTGTTTATGCCTGCACATGCAGGACAGACAATATGTATCGCATTGCTCATGCTATCAGTATATCAGGAAATCTACGTGCAACAGAACCGCAGCAATTGCCGGATTCCGTGCTCACCAATGCTCCTTTATTGAAAATTAGTTTCGTTTCTTTTCAGGCAGATAACTGTCTTTATAATCCCCTCTTGGCCAACAGTAGGTGCCTTAGGCAGAGGGGTAGACCAACAGTAGGTGCCTTAGGCAGGGGTGGGTTGTTTTACCTTGACGATGACCCTATTTGTCCCTATACTTATCAAAAAATCGCATGCGATATAAAAACAATGTTCTGCATAAAATGAAAATAATAAAGACGATATTAATCTCGCTCATCATAGCGAGCGCCGTTACTGCTCATGCCGCACCTCCCAAGGGCTACCGTCTTTATTTTCCAGACTTAAACTTAAATAAGACTGACGGAGAGAGAATAGAGGAAATTAATATCAAAGTCGCTTGCGGACATATTGAGGAAATCACGCGAATACCAGATGATTGGAACATCGAAGTTATTCGGGCCATTTCGGCCGTCGAGGAATTTCATGCTTCAGCTGGCCACGGAGCGTCAAGACTCAACGACATTGAAAGATTTAACGGGGTCATCCACATTACAATTGGCGAAAAAGACTGTTTTGATGTGTCTGCGACTATTACGACGCTGGGCACCGAAGCCGGAAGACTAATAGAGTTGCCTAAATCTAAATTGAAACTACGAAAATGAAAACATTGCACAACAAAGCCATCCAGCCGACTGCGTGTCAGTGTGGTTTGATTTTCAGTCCATGCCTTAGCACGCGCGTGGACTGATGCTGGCCGTTATGAATCAATGAATATTAATGCAGAAAAAATAACTAAGACTATCTTGATTTATATCTCTGTTGGACTATTGGGGCCAATTATTCTTTTGGTTAATGCTTTCATCGTCCCAGAGCCATATTCACATCCACTGATAAATGTAGCTATTTCACCAACAAAATTAATGCCATTTTTAGATAACAGAGAATTATTAAGCAAACTTACACGATGGGTATTTGGCAGACAAACGCCGAATTATGCGCCCATCACAACAGTGATCCTTATTGTTTTTTGGTTTGCTGTTTCAATGTTGGCGCTCTATATTTCGAAACGTTTATTTATCAAGAAGAAAACACATAACGACCAGTTCGGCGGGTCACCCGGAACGTAGAAGTAAAACTATGGGGTCAGACTTGTGTATTGACATTTTGTATGGTAGTGCCTTAAGGACCCTGCAGTGATTGCGAGATATCTAAAAGATTTGGCCGGCTTGAAAGGTTCTGTTTGGGTGGCAGTTTTGTCTTTGCCAGCATCTCTACTGCTCTGCGGGGGCACAGCACTCATTGTTGCCTGGATGTATCGAGCATCACCTAAAAACCAGCTAACACAATGATTAATAAAGGACATCTTATCGTAATTAAGCCCGAGGTCAATATCGCAAGATATGAGGCCAAACATATGAAAGGCAATGCGGAGTTCTTTCGTGAATTTCGGGCGGCCTTTTCCAACTTTAATCTCCAGAATTACAGGGGAATCTCCAGGTCGCCTCTTGAATCTCACTCAGAGGTCACCTTGAAAGCATTATTCAAGAAACAAAAACAAATCAATAAGACGGCGCGACTGAAACTTCGAGAAATTATCCCCGAAACAACAGCGGATTTTTATGACGACTGTTTTATAACAGAACGTAAGGATGCTCATCTCATATATCAAATGTTAGAAGATCGTGAAAACTGGGAAGTCATAAATATCAGACGTGATTACTTTAAAACTGATATTCAGACACTGCGTCGTAAAACTATGGGGTCAGACTTGTGTATTGACATTTTGTATGGTAGTGCCTTAAGGACCCTGCAGTGATTGCGAGATATCTAAAAGAAAGGCACCTGCTTGGAGAAGAGATGGAAGTTGTGGCGAAACGGCCGAGAAGGAGCGATAATGTCAATAAGCAAGTCTGACCCCATATGCCTTGCTGTTTGCCACTATACTTATCAAAAAATCGCATGCGATATAAAAAACAATGTTATCCCAAGAATATAAATGGACACAACGATAATAATAATCTTTATAGTTATAGTCATTGTCACTATAGCCATAGTCAAAATTCTACTGCCTTGGATTGTACGATTGGAACGAAAAAAAAGAAAAGAACGAACGAATATTATTTTCCAGGGCCGCGAATACGAAGACAATCAATCTTTTTACGAGAAATACTATAAAGAGAAAGGCATAAGTATACAGATTATAACAGGTGTCAGAGATGTTCTCGAAAAAGTACTCGACGCAGACATGTCGAGAATTCAACCAACGGATGACTTCACAAAGAAGCTTAAATACTATTTTGACAGCGATTCGCTAGCGGATTTTGAGATCGTAGTTGGGATAGAAAAAGCATTTCAAATAAAAATAGCTGATGAAGAGGCTCAAAGAACAATGACTATCGATGATCTTATAATGTTAGTCAATGAGAAAATGAATTTAAAAAAGGACTAACACCACTTTCCAGCCGCTCGGGAATAAGCGCTTTTCGTTTTCATTTTTTGGGTGGTTGCCCCGCGCCCTTGAGCACGGCGTTATGCAGTTTCAAGCAGCTTTACTGCATTTTCCCTGAGGATGCGGTCTTCTATCTCTCTGCCGAGTCCGAGTCCCTTCAGCAGGTCTATCGCCTTGCCCTGATCTGCCCAGGGCGAATCAGAACCGAAGAGGATATGGTCCTTCGGATGGTTCATGATGATGCGGCGGGCTGTTTCCTGCGGCATGCAGTCGAGGGAGAATGAGATCTCCATGTAGATCTTTTTCCCGGAGAGATGTCTTTCGACCTCTTCCCAATCCTCCCATGCGCCGAGGTGGGTCGTGACCAGTTTCAGGTCCGGGAATGCGTCGAGCACGTTCAGGATCTTTAGTGGGTCGCATTTTCTGTCCCGCTCAAAGGCGAGGTCAAAGCCCGTATGCATAACCACGACGAGTCCCTCTCTCTGCAGCGCTTCGTAGATCGGGAAAAGCCTTTTTTCGTCAATGCAGAACTCCTGATAGTAAGGATGGAACTTGACCCCTCTGAACCCTTCAGCGGATATCTTTCTGACCAGATCAGCAGCGTTTTGCGATTCGGGATGCAGGGAAGGGAAGGGGATGATCCTGTCTGAACTGATCTGTTTTGACCAGTTGAAGATCGGGTCGAACTGCGACGGTTTTGTTGCGATCATGCAGATGATGCTCTTTTCGATGTTGTTGCTGTCCATGGAGACGAGCAGGGAAGAAATCCTGCCGTCGAGAAAGGCCTGAACGTCATACTTCTTCTGGCCCTCTTCAAGGAGGACCTGGACTGCACGCTCAGCCAGCGCATCCGGGAATGCGTGGGTATGGAAATCGATGATGCCGTTCATGGCGGTTAGTATAAGGCGAACGCGAAACGGAAATCAAAAATGGTTGTCTGGTCTTTGTCGCGGCCAATAAAGCGCTGAGGCTACTTTTTCATCTGTTTCTTCATCATCTCAAGATACTCGATGAAAACATCCGGCTCTATATGATCAACAAAGCACATCTTCTTTCCTGAGGGGTCTTTGATGATGTTCATTTCAGGGTCCAGAAAGAGCATGAGGCAGTCGCTCTTGTAGTCATATTTATTGCCGAGCGCTTCTTCTTCCTTTGAGAGAGGTTTGCTCAGGTCGATAAGGATCGGCACAAAATCATCGTTGATCTTCTTGGCGATCTTCCGATCGGCATAGATGCCCTTTTCGAGCTTTTCACAGCGCGGACATCCCTTACCATAAAAGAAGTCAACGATCATCGGCTTCTGCTCAGCCTTTGCCTTTGCCATGCCGTCCTTGAGCGAAAACCATGTTACGTGTCCGCTGACGGCAAAAGCCGAACTGCCCAGCACGAATGCAAAAAGTATGGCAAGCAATGATATTCTTTTCATGGTAATAGCCTCCCCGTTATCTCTTTGTTGTATATATGATATCACGGCAATAGGGGCTTACGGTATGAATTTGCATTCATGATCATGAAACATTGTGAACCAGTATTTGCAAGATAAATAAAACAGGCAGCAGTTAGAGGATGAACTCCAGAAATTCGCGAGGGGTAATGATTTTCAGGTCAAGTTTACTTCTTTTTTTCGCAGACTTTTTTTCTGACGGTTTTGACTGCATTATCAATATCTTTCATGGTCAATTTAGAGCCCTTGAATGCTTCGCCTGCCAGCTTGAATGCGGCATCGAGCCTGTCCTCAGGCGAGAGAACGGATAGAATAAAATCCTCTGGGTTAACTTGTCGCGCGGTTGCTTTCATGGCTTCCACCTCCTCATTTCACAGCCTGTTATTTAGTATAGCAAAAATGGCTACTGTATTGATTTTTCTTTATGGTCATGCCTCAATCGATGTCCTATGTTCAGGATTTATTAAGGCAGGTCCTGGACATTTATATAAGACGATCAGGTCTGCAGTGAGGGTGTCTTCTCATCCTGCTCGTCAGCAATAAAAAGACAAACGTCCTCTGCGGACAGCGGCCTGCTGAAGAGATAGCCCTGCACCTCGTCGCATTCATGCAGACGCAGGAATTCGAGCTGCTCTGTCGTTTCTACTCCCTCTGCGATCACCCTGAGGTTGAGACTGTGCGCAAGTGTTATGATCGCCTTGCAGATGGCCTCGTCGTTCGGGTCTTTCCCGATCCCGGCTGCAAAGTTCGGGGCGATCTTGAGCTTGTTTATCGGAAGATATTTAAGATAGTTCAGAGAGGAAAAGCCTGTGCCGAAATCGTCGATCGAAAGGTAAAGACCCATCAAACTCAATTCGCGCAATGTTGCCACGGTCTTTTCCTGGTCCTGCATGATGATGCTTTCTGTAAGTTCCAGTTCGAGAGAGCTCGGTTCAAGACCGGTCTTTTCAAGTGTTTTGGCGATCGTGTCGAGCAGATTCGTCAACTGGAACTGCCGCAGCGACAGATTAACCGCAATGCGCTGCAGATGGAGACCCTGCTTTCGCCACTGCACGACCTGTTCGCATGCATTCTGGAGCAGCCATTTCCCGATCGGCACGATCAGCCCTGTTTCTTCTGAGAGAGGGATAAAGTCAGCAGGGGAGATCAGACCCATCTCCGGGTGCTGCCAACGCATCAGGGCCTCTGCGCCGCAAGTCCTGCCTGTGTTCAGATCGATCTGTGGCTGGTAGTTGAGCAGCAGCTCTTTCTTCTGCAGGGCCTTGCGCAGATGGTTCTCCAGCGTAAGATGCTCCAGGTTCTTGGCATTCATTGAGGCTGCATACACCTGATAATTGTTTCTCCCCTGTTCCTTGACAGAATACATGGCTGTGTCGGCATTCTTGATCAGTGCTGCAGCGTTGTCTCCGTCAGCAGGGTACACACTTATGCCTATGCTGGCAGTGACATACAGTTCAAGGCCGTTCAACATAAAGACCTTTGACAGTGCTCTGATGATCTTTCTGGCATGTACTGCCGCATCCTGGACAGTGTTCAGATCAGGCAGCATTATGAGGAATTCATCCCCGCCGAGCCTCGCTACAATATCCCCGCTCCGGACAACGCACTGCAGTCTCTGGGCAACGGAGTAGATGAGAAGGTCTCCGGTATTATGGTCCAGGGAGTCGTTAATGTTCCTGAACCGGTCGAGATCAAGAAAGATCACTGCTATCAGTCTGTCCTTTTCAGCCGCCTCTGACATGGCCTCTTCCAGTCGTTCGCAGAAAGACAGCCGGTTGGGCAGGTTGGTAAGGTCGTCGTAATAGGCCTTGTGTCGTATCGTCTCCTCGGCCCTCTTGCGGTCGGTTATGTCCTCGCATGTGGTGACAATATTTACGATCTGCCCCTCCGAATCGGTAACAATATCTGACATGAGCGCCACAGGGAAAAGGCTTCCGTCCCGCCTGATGTTCACGCTCTCCCTGCTGAGTCTGCCTGTTATCTGCCCCAATTCCACGGGATTTCTTTTGTAAGGCGGCCCCAGTATCCTGGCGTCCTGACCCATCAGTTCCTCGACGCTATAGCCGTGCATTTTTGCTTCACTCTGATTCAGATAGAGGATTTTTCTTTGCATATCAGTGATGGTGACCCCCACCTGCATATTTTCGACCGCCTTTTTCAGGGAAAAGAGCTGCTCCACGGTCTTCTTCTGTTCGGTGAGGTCTCTGACCACAACAACAAGCTTGCCGTCTTCGAGGGTTGCAAGAGAGATCTCATGGTGGAACATGACCCCGTTCCGTCTCCTGCCGACAGACTGGCCGCGCCACCGTCCGTTCTTCCATGCAAGCGGGATGATCTCATCTTCGAACCGCTTTATCTCTTTGTCCGCGCAGAGGTCATGCCAGCGTTTGCCTATGAGTTCATGTTTGCTGGCAAAGCCGTATGTCTTTGCATTGGCATAATTCGAATACAGTATTCTCTTTTCCCTGTCTATAACAGAGATACTGTCATAGGAGGTTTCGAAATGAGTGATGTATTGCGGGAGCTCATTATGCGCGATAACTGCACTGACATTGTCATTTGCCATGATTCCGGGCCTCCTTTCATCCTCAGGCCGCTCAGGATATGAGCGGGCCGGCCGGTGCATCCATGAAATTGGCGATGATGTTCGTCAATTTGTGCGTTGATATGGGCTTGGTCACATAATCATTGGCGCCGAGATCCATCCCCCTTGCCACGTCGTTTTCCTCGCCGAGGGTCGTAAGGATAATTATCGGCATGTTCAGTCCCATCATCCTGACATGCCGTATCAGCTGCAGTCCGTCCATATTGGGCATATTGATGTCTGTTATGATGAGATCGAACATCTCCTCCCCGATCTTCTCGACCGCATCCTTGCCGTCCTCCGCCTCTGTCAGGCTGATGCCCTGTATGTTCCGGGTGGACATTCTTGCGAAAAGCCGCATGATCGATGAATCGTCTGCAAAGAGTATCTTTTTCATTTTTCCTCCAGTACAGCCCTGACCATATCTGCTGACTCGTCAAAATTTACCGGTTTTGTAATGAACTGCCTGGCGCCAAGAGACAGGGCCTTGTCTACCATATCACTGTACCCGAGCGAACTCACCACGATAACTTTTGCATTCCTGTCGATCTCGAGCAGCTGCTCAAGAGCCTCGATCCCTTCCATTTCCGGCATCACCAGGTCCATTAACACAAGGTCCGGGTTCAGAAGAGGGTAGAGCTCAAGCGCTTCCCTGCCGTTTGCTGCTTCGCCGACCACCTCAGATCCCAGTTGCTTTACAAATATGCCGAGATTTTTTCTCTGGAACAGCGAGTCGTCCACAATCATGAATCTTCCCATCGTATCCTCCTTTTGTCAGCCGGAGATCATTATTGTATGGGGCTGCAGGGCATGGGTGATGTTCTGTCCCCTGCTTTTTACGAGTGCATTCAGCTTCGGCACGATCTCATCAAGCCCCAGAACAATATCTGCGACCCCCTTTTCAGCCGCCACCTTCGGCATGCCGTAAATGATCGAAGTTTTCTCATCCTGGGCAATCGTTGTTCCTCCTTTTTTCTGTATCGCTTCGAGACCTTCTACCCCGTCGTCCCCCATGCCGGTCATAATCACCCCTATTGCCCCGCTTCCAAATTCCTCGGCAACTGAGCGAAAAAGAATGTTGGCAGAGGGTCTGTGATTTGCGTCCACCGGTGACGGACTGATAAGGGTCATCAGGCCGAGAGCGGTTTTTTTGACCTTCATCTGCTGCCCGCCCGGAGCTATATAGGCCCTGCCCGGAGATACGATGTCGCCGCTTGCAGCTTCTTTGACCTGGATGTTGCAGAGGGAATCAAGACGTTTTGCAAAGAGGTCGGTGAAGCCCTCCGGCATATGCTGGACGATCAGCAGTCCGGCCGGGAAGTCCCGGGAGAGCAGGGGGAGCATTTCAGCAAGGGTCTGCGGCCCCCCGGTTGATATGGCGATTGCGACGACATGGTCAGGTGAAGGGCCGGGGGAAGCCGGTGCGTCCTGTATAAGCTGCTTGTTCTTTACCGGCACCGGTTTCCTGAAGTTCGGTCTGCTCCACCGGGCTGCGGCAGTGATCTTCTCGATGAGTTCCTGCGATATCTGCGATATGTGGACCGAGATCGCGTCGTGGGGCTTCGGCACAAAATCAAATGCTCCGATCTCAAGCCCCTTTAAGGTTATTTCAGCCCCCTCAACGGTCAGGGAACTGACCAGTATTACCGGTATCCGGAAATCCCTCACAATGACGCTGAGCGTTGTCAATCCGTCCATCCTGGGCATATCCATGTCGAGCGTTATAACATCAGGTCTCAGTTCCGGTATCTTCTTCAGCGCAAAGTCTCCATCCATGGCAGTCCCTACCACCGCGATGTTCCTGTCGGTCGAGATGATCATGGGGATCATCTTTCTCATCAGGGCCGAGTCATCCACCACGAGCACCTTTATTTTCTCGCCAAGCTGGTTCATGAGAGGCTCTCCGAGGTCTGCAGGACCTCTTCATGCTGAAAGGCAGATTTTTTTATCATGGCGAGGGGATCGAGGATCAGGACTACGCTGCCGTTGCCGAGAATGGAAGCGCCTGAGGCGATGCCGGCCGAAGCTCTTCCGTCAAGGGCCTTGATCACCAGTTCCTCTTCTCCGAGTATTCTGTCCGCTATCAGACCGGCCCGCATCTGGGCAACCGCCAGGAAAATGATGAACGACTTCCCGGACAGGGACAGATCCCCGTCTATCGATATCAGGGGGACCATCCTGTTCCTGTTTCTGCAGATCGGTCTGCCGCCCATCAAATCCAGGTCCTCCGGCAGCACCCTTGTTATCTCTGTTACGGATGTGAGGGGGATGGCGAATTTTTCGCTGTTATAGTCAAAGAGAAGGGACTTTATGATCGCAAGCGTCAGCGGCAGCCGAAACGTGAATTTCGTTCCGCTCCCCTTTTCAGAGGCAATGTCTATGACACCCCTCAGGGATTCGACAACCTCTTTCACGATGTTCATCCCGACGCCTCTTCCTGAGATCTCGGTTACGCTGTCAGCGGTGGAGAAGCCTGAGAGAAAGATGAGATCCAGCGCATCCTGGATGCCCATCTTTTTTGCTTCGTCTTCGCTCATGAGATTATTCCGGACCGCTTTCTGCTTTAAGCGGTCAATGTCTAAGCCCCTGCCGTCGTCCTCCACCTCGATGACCATCTGATTGCCCTGATGGAACGCCCTTAGGCAGATCAGGCCCTCTCTCGGCTTTCCGGCAGCCTCCCTCTCTTCGGGGGTCTCTATGCCGTGGTCAACAGCGTTCCTGACGACATGCATGAGCGGTTCGCCTATAACATCAACAATGCCTTTATCGAGTTCTGTTGTTTCACCTTCTGTCATCAGCCTGACGCTCTTGTTCTTTTCAGCCGACAGATCACGCACGATCCTCGGGAAACGCCTGAAGATCACTTCGACCGGCAGCATCCGCACCTTCATGACGGATTTCTGGAGTTCTGAAAGTGTGCGCTCAAAAGATGAATTGAGATTGTACAAACGTGAGGCAATGGCCTCCTTTTGCAGAGAGTCGATCTCCGAGTTTATCTGCGCAAGCATGGAACGCCCTATGACGAGCTCGCCGACCAGGTTCATGATCCTGTCCACCCGTTCCGGTTCTATCTTTAATAATGTGGTGCCCTGCTCCCTGCTGCTCCGCACAGCTGCCTTTTCATTTCTTTCGGCATGGGTGTCTTCGGCGCGTATGTGGGCGTCTATCATTGTCAGAATTCCGGAAATGTCAGGGTCATTGCCTGCCATGAGAGAGTCGATAAAAGAACCAAATGCATCTGCACACGTAAGCAGCAGATCGAAGGACGCCCGTTCCGGCGCCCTGTTCTTCAGGGCCTCGATCAGGTCCTCCACCTTATGGGCAAAGGTGCCGAGGCTGTTAAATCCCATGGCCCTAGAGTCCCCTTTGAGCGTATGAAAGGCCCTCTTGAGCGACTTCCAGTTGTCTTCAGCCGGGTCCTTCTCGATCGCCATGATGTACCCGCTGAGATTTTCGAGTATCTCTCCTGCCTGCTGAAAGAAGGCTTCTCTCAGTTCGGTCATGTCCGCATCGGTCAGTACCTGCTCACTCATGTATTTCGCCCGCCTTCTGGTATACGGTCCCTTTGTTCCAGTAGTGGAACTTGAACTCGCCGTTCATGGTAAGGCCCTGAAGGGATTCTGCGTGTCCCAGGAAGAGGTATCCCCCCATGTTCAGGGATCCCGTAAACTTCCTGACGACCTGCTTCTGCTGCTCTTCGTTGAAATAGATCATCACATTTCTGCAGAAGATAATATCGAAGCCCTTCATGCCGGTCTCATGCTGGAGGTTATGGTAGTCAAATATCACCTGTTTTTTTACACAGTCCTTTACTGCGTAGTATTCACCGTCCTGCCTGAACCATTTTGTCAGATACTTTCCCGGGACCTCGGCAAGCTTCTCCTGACCATACCGGCCGGCAGCTGCGAGTTCAAGACAGCGGAACGATATGTCTGATGCGACGACCTTCACGTTCCAGAGACTGGCGTCCGGGATCGCCTCTGACAGTTCCATGGCGATCGAATACGGCTCTTCCCCGGAGGAGCAGCCCGCGCTCCAGACATTGAGCCTGTAGTCCCTCTGTCTGCGCTTCATATCGATCAGTTCAGGCAGGACCTTCTCCCTCAGCAGATCGAACTGCGGCGCATTTCTGAAAAAATAGGTCTCGTTTATGGTCACCGAATCGAGGAATCTCAGCAATTCGTCCTTGTTCTCTCCGGTAATATGTTTGTAGTATTGATAGAAACTTCCCTTGTTGACGGCGTTCATCTTCTTTTCAACACGCACCCGCAGGAAGTCCTTTTTTGTATCATTGAGGAAGATCCCGCATTCCTTATGAACAAGGTCCCTGAATATTTTAAATTCATCGTCAGTCATTGTATTCCCCTGCCGATCTGCCTGTGGCTGCCGTCAAGTGCCGGCCCATGCCTAATGCCTGCCGTTGCCGTTCAGGGCAAACTGTGCCACCAGCGTCTGCAGTCCGTTCGACTGCCTGCTTAACTGCTCGGCTGATGAGGCCAGCTCCACTGAGCTGGAGGCATTCTGCTGCGACATCTCCCTTACTTTCTCTATGGCCTTCACGACCTGCTCCGCCCCTGAAGCCTGCTCCTCGGATGAGGTGCTGATTTCCTGGGTGACCTCATTCAGATTGACCATGGCCTTGCCGATCTGCTCAGATCCGCCTGCCTGCTCCTGTGTTGCGGCGCCTATCTCGCTTGAATATTTGGAGACCTCGTCGACTGCGGTCTTTATGCCGGAGAGGGCCTCGATCACTTCGCGGCTTGACAGCAGACCCTGTTCAACGATGCTGGTGCTCATGGTCATGTTGTCAACTGCTGCCTGGGCCTCATTCGATACAGCGTGGATGAGGTCTGCTATCTCACGTGTCGATTTGGCTGACCGCTCTGCCAGCTTTCTCACTTCTTCGGCAACGACGGCAAAGCCCATGCCCTGCTCTCCGGCACGCGCCGCTTCTATTGCGGCGTTCAGGGCGAGGAGGTTTGTCTGCTCCGCAATGTCATCGATCACATCCACGATCTTTGCCATAGCTTCTGTCCGTGAACCGAGGCTCATGATCGTCTGGGCAGATTGCGCAATGGTGGAATTGATCTCGTTCATGCCGTTCGACGCCTTGTTTACCGCAGCAGATCCGGACGATACGGCTTCTCTCGAGCGTTCTGAAATGGAGACCAGTTTTTTAACATTCTCCGCTACCCTCTGTATTGACGATACCATCTGCTCTATGGAGGACGAGGTCTCGGTCACTGAAGCCGCCTGTTTCTGGGTGTTCTTTGCCACGTTTTGAATATTGGCGGACATCTCATGCATCGTGGACGTCATCTCTTCCACTGCTGTGGCCGAAGATTCTGAATTCCTGGAGGTCTGTTCGGCCGAGGCCGCTATTTGAGACGAAGCGCTGACCAGCTGATCAGAGTTGGTCCGGATCTGGGTTATCATCGAGCTCAGATTGTCTATCATCTCGTTTGCATACGTTGCCATCTGGCCTATCTCGTCCCTGCTTTGCACGCCCTCGACCTTCTTGGTCAGGTCGCCGGCTGCAACCTTCTGCATGGTTTCCATCACCTTCTTCACCGGCCTGTTGATCCCTCTGACAAAGAATATGCCGCCGACAATGCCGAAGCCGATTATGGACAGCGTCAGTCCGAGGGTGATTATCCCGGCCCTCTGCTGCACCGCTTCCAGGTGCTTGTGCTCTGTTTCCTCCTGCGCTTTCAATATCTCCTTCATTGACACCAGATTCTCCTGGACCGCTGCTACAGCAGGCACGGTCTCATCGACAAAGATCTGATGGGCGCTGTCCAGGTTGCCTGTCTTATACGCCGCGAGGATCCGCTCTGCTGTCCCGTGGAGTTTCTTATGCGGCTCGTGCATCGCCTTAAAGGGGGTGGCCAGCTCTTCGTTGTCAGGCTTATAGACAGCCATCCATTTGCCGAGGTCGCATTCGTCGGGGTCGAGCTTTCCCTTGAAGGCCTTTCCCTGAATAAAGACCCCGGAGGAAAGACCGTCCATCCAGCGGTAGTGGTCGAAGATCCGGGCGGTCAGCAGAGCGTTGAGGTTCCGTATCTCCTGGTATGCCTGCATCTCCTGCTTCACCTGCCGGGTCGTCCAGAGGAAAACGGTCCCCATGATCAGGACCAGAAAAAGCATAGTGCCCATACCCATCGTCAGTTTTCTTCCTATTGTCATTTTCATACATCCCTCCTCAGTTATGCTTATTTCAGCGTGTCCCCATTTTTGCTTATTGAGCGAATGATATTCCCCTGCTCCTGATCCGCTTACAGTTCATTCACTTCTCCCATTCCTAATGAGCTGCTGCGCAGACGCCTTCTTCCCGGCTGACAATGCCTTCCACTTCATCCTTCCTCATCACTTTTCCAAGGTCGAGAAGCAGGATTATTTTGTCCTCCAGTTTCCCTATTCCGGTTATATATTCCGCCCCCACGGAATTGACCATTTCAGGCGGAGGCTCGATCGTATCAGGGTTCAGCCCCAATACCTCGGATACCTCGTCCACAACAAGTCCCACGACTCTCCCTTCGATCTCTGTCACCAGTATCCTGTTCTTTTTCTGCCTCTCAACACCGTTGATCTTGAGCCTCTTCCTGAGGTCTATGATCGAAACGATCTTTCCCCGGAGATTGATGATCCCTTCCAGAAAATCCGGCGTATCAGGCACCCTGGTTATCTCAGGTACGGTGACGATCTCCTGGACCCTTCCGATATCAACGCCGAAGGACTCTTTTCCGACCATGAATCTGACTACCTGGTTCTTTTTGATCATCTCTGCCTCCTTGGCATATAGAACGTCATGCTCGAAGTCATGCTGGTGTTTTATTCAGGAGTTATCTTTGATCGCGGCCTGTATCCGGATATCGCCCCAGTCGGTCAGGAGAGGAATGCATGCTGCTTCAAGACCGTGGTATGTCTTCTCGCCCATAAAATAGCAGGGGGGAGATGGTCTGAACCTGAAGCCCTTGTTGTTCAGGGCTGTTACTGCCTTGCCCATGATGATATTTGAGAGTTCACAGATCGTGTCCAGAACGAGGTGATCGACCCGGTCGAACTCCGAATTATTCATGAACCCGGCTATCTTTTTTGCGACTCCGGGTTCAAGGTCGATGACGATGCGGCCGTCAACACCGCCTACAAGAAATATCGTCGCAGAAATGCCATGGGCCGAAAGGGAATCGCTCAGGGTGATAGCCCCTCTCGTAATTTCGGTCGGGATGACACTTTCCATGATATTCTGGGCCGAGTCAACGAAAGAATTGATATATTCCAGTCTCATAACATTTACCCCCTCAACGAGTGTTCTGTATAGTCCGAGCATAGTGAAGCTGAACAGGCTTTGCAATCAGCAGGACTGCGTAGGTCAACCGTAACTATACGTAACTATCTGCCAGCGCCTGGACTGTGTTATTGCAGAAAAGCTGCGATTATGGGGCTGGAATCGCTGCAGGTGTTCAGGAGGTCAGGAAAATTAGTTTCAATGCAGGGCACGGAATAGGGGCAGCAAGCCGCCTGTCTTCGTCAGTTGTTCCAGAGGCAGCCGTCACGGCATTTCGAAGCACAATGAGAGGAGCGCTCAGGCCGGCCGGCGGCATCCAGTGCCCTGAAGACCTTCGGGCCCGGGCTGATAACAAAAAGTCGTTTGTTGCAGCCGGTACATATCCGGTACGCTGCGCAGAACAGGCGAAAGCATCCAGCGTCCAGGCCGGTCACCTTCTCGAGATCCACCACCACAAGATCTGAACGCTCGAATGAAGCGGTGAGGCCCTGCCGCAGCTTTTCGACAGAATGCTCTGTCAGCTCGCCGGAAAGATGCAGCAGCCCTATATCACCGCTCTGTTCAAAGATAAAATCTGACATTGTGTCCCCCCGTTTGTCTGACCGCCTGCGGTTTCCTTGTGCCATAGGACATTATCAGACTACAGAAGGGCATCAGGAACTGCAATACGCAATACTACCTAGAAGATGCGTAACTCTACCGCGGCAGTTCAAGAAAGATTTATGGCGCGACGGTGAAGGGGGAAGGCGCTGCGGCAATGGATCAATTTGTATCACGCACCCCAAAATGGCCGGGTTATTAGAAGCCATTTCAAAAACAAACTTTTTGTTATCTTGTTCCTCTTTGTCATTCCCGTGCAGACGGGAATCCAGCTTTTGCAGGCTTTTCTGGATGCCCGCCTTCGCGGGCATGACAGCCTTTTCAGAAAAATCATTTTTGAGATAGCTTCTAGCTGTAATGCGGCGAACGGTCTTATCTCATGCAATGGTATCCGGCACAGGGCGTATGCAGAAGCAGGCCGGCACTGGATGAAAGTCTGTCCGGCAACATGGTTACGATTCTTTTGATCGTGTATGCTCCATTGAATACCGTATCAGTTCCGCCTTGTTGTGGATATCAAGTTTTTTCATGAGATTGTTCCGGTGTGTCTCTACCGTACGGGCGCTGATGTTCAGTTTCCGGGCTATGTCCGAACTGGTGAGGCCTTCAGCGGTGAACTGGAGCACCTGTTCTTCGCGAAAGGTGAGTTTGGTGGGAGAGTCGGCAGCGCTGCTTGATTGTTTTTTGGACATATATTCTATGAGATGCTCGGTGAGCGACGGGCTTACATAACGACGGCCCGCTAGTACCGTGCGGATCGCCTTCAGCAGTTCGGCGCCTGAACTGCCCTTAATGACATACCCGTCAGCACCGCGCTGCAGGGCTTCGAGCAGATGGATCTTGTTGTCATACATGGACAGGATTATTATGCGCAATGCCGGGAGGAGTATCTTTGTCTTTTCGAGTACTTCTATCCCCCTCATGTCCGGCAGCATGAGGTCGAGCAGGAGCAGGTCAGGCTTCATCGTGGTCAGTTGCGACAGTGTCTCTGCGCCGCTGCCTGCCTCACCCACAACCGAGATGTCCTTCTCCCGTTCGATCAGGACCCGTATTCCCTGTCTTACCAGCACATGGTCATCGGTCAGAAAAATTGTTATCATATCGAGCCTCCCTGCCCGTCTTCCGTATCGTGAAGCGGGAGCGACACGGTGATCTCTGTCCCTTTTCCGTGAACAGAGTTGAGCGAAAAAGTCCCCTTCAAAAGTATACTGCGTTCTCTCATGATCGACAAGCCGGAGGAAACGGAAACAGACGGGCTCGCCGCATCAAAGCCCCGGCCCTTGTCCGCGATCCTGAGCGTGACCGTGTCCTGCGCAATGATGAGTTCAACCAGGACGTTTTTTACGCCGGCATAACGCGCTGCGTTGGTCAGGGACTCCTGCGTTATGCGGTACAGTGCTATCTCCTTATGCGGTCCAAAGCGCATGTCCGCACCGGTCCGGGTGAAGTCAACCGAGATGCCGGTCTGCAGGGTATAGCGTTCGAAATACCAGCGCATGGTATTGACCAGCCCGAAATCATCCAGCATGGCCGGCCGCAGGTCGAGTGATATGCTTCTGACGAGAGAGATGAGCTCTCCCAGCGATACCTCAATGGCCTTCATATCGTCTGCCTGCTCGGACGGCAGGGAATCGGCTATATTTTCTACGGAAAGTTTCAGTCCTGTCAGGGACTGGCCGATCTCGTCATGAAGCTCACGGGCTATGGAGCGCCGTTCTTCTTCCTGCACGTCGATCAGTTGCCGGGAAAAGACCTTCAGGTTCTCCTCCTCCAGTATGCGTGCCTTTTCAAGCTGCAACTCAAGCAGTTTCTTCTCGGTAATATCTGAGATCAGTCCGTCAAAGGACAGCAGTTTCCGGTTTTTGTCGAAGAGAGGTGCGATGATATGCCTGACCCATCTGATAGTCCCGTTACGGTGAACGATACGGTGCTCAAGGGGCGCTATCTTCCCTCCGGCGATTACTGTCCGTGCCTGCTCCAGAACAGAATCACGGTCACTGACATAGACCATGCGATACCAGAGGTCAGGGTCTGCCTCATATTGATCCGCTGTATACCCGGTTACTGCAAAGCAGCCTTCTCCATGCTCTGTGGTACCAGGCCTGCTGTCATGGACCGTAACCGTGTAAATATAATCCGTGACCGATCCGACGAGCCGCCGGTAGCGCCTTTCGCTCTCCTTGAGCGCGATATCGGCCTTCTTTGTCTCTGTTATGTCCAGGAACATGGCCAGCTTTGAGATCGAGCCATTGTCATGATGTATCGGCGTATTCACCACCTGATACCACTGCTTATCGATCGGGCTCTGGATCTCATAGCGCACGGTCTCTCCCTTGAAGACCCTTTCGTTCACACACCATGGGCAGATCGTGTTGCGGTTATTCATGACTGCATAGCACTTTTCACCCACAGCAGCTCTTCCCGTCCTCCGGATCAGGTTCTCGTTCATGAACTCAATGCGATAATCAGGCGAGCAGATATAGATAAGCCCGTCGAAGCTTTCGAGCATCGCCCGCATCCTGGCCTCTTTTTCTTCCAATTCCTTCTCGTTTTTCTTGCGGTCTGTAATGTCATGATGGAATCCGAGGAAGAGTCTCTGGTTGTTCAATTCAATAAGGCTCGCCAGCACCTCGAGTTGAAACGTATGGCCTGCCGCATGATTATGTTCCACTTCAAATCGTAAGGATTCACCAGCCATGACCCGGTGGAGGATATCGGGGTCCTTTCCAAAAGATCTTCCGGCATCCAGATCATTGATGTGCGAGGTCAGAATCTCCTCGCGGCGGTAACCGTGCATCCGGGCGAACGATTCATTTGCTGCCACGATGCTCCCTCTTTCGTCAATAAAGGCGATCCCTTCCGAAGCTTTTTCAAAAAGGGTCCGGTGCCGAAGTTCACTCTCCTGTAGTTTTTTTTCTGCCTGCATGCGCTCAGTGATATCGCTAAACGTCACGATGATCGTTTCCCCTGCGGCCTTGAAGTTCAGTTCCAGCTCCTTGCTTGTGCCGTCTTTGCATACAACACGCCGGTACACACTTGAGATCGTCTCTCCCTGAAAAAGCCTCTGGATGAGGGTATCCCATCCTGTTCTGATCATGCTCCTCTCTTTTTCATCCGGATAGGCTTGAGACCACCAACGTTCCAGAGTAGGGATGTCAGGAAGATCGTAGCCCATGATCTCGGCATGTTTCCGATTGGCATACTCGACAATGCCGGCCCTGTTGATTATTGATACTGCTATCGGAGCACTGTCCAAAAGTCTCTTGAATCTTTCTTCACTTTCTTTCAACGCCTCATCGGCCTTCTTGCGCTCGGTGATGTCCCTGAGGTGCTGGATGACACCTTTTATTTCTCCCTGCTCCCCATGCAAAGGGAACGTGAATACTTCAAAAAATAGTGTAGTCCCGTCCTCTCGCCGGCATGAGATGGTCTGGGTCTGGATCGTCTTTTCCGACATCGCCTTGGCCGACATGCAGTCTTTACATCGTTCCGCTGTCCCGTGATAGACCTCAAAACACTTATTCCTTTTTAACGCGTTTGTGAAGTCGCCTCCAAAATACCGCCTGAAAGCGCTGTTCGATGTGATGATGTTCTGTTCGGTATCAAGCACGACAATGCCGTCCTGAATGCCCTCAAAAACTCCGTCAAGAAGTCTGCGGCTTCTTCCGACAGCCAACTCGGCGCCTTTTCTGGCTTCCATTTCCTGTTCCAGTTGCGCAATGGTCTTTTCAAGCTCAGCCGTGCGATGCGCAACCATCTTCTCAAGGTGCGTCTGGTAGTCTTTCAGCTGCTCTTCCAGCTTTTTACGTTCCGTAGTGTCGCGGACTACTGACATGACGGTCGGCTGTCCGTGCAGGTGGAACAGCCGCGTGCTGACCTCCACCGGGACCCGGCGGCCGTCCTTTGCCACATGCTCGGTCTCGAACATGGCTGAACCGGTCTCAATGAGCTGTTGGATAATGGAGGCAACCTGCTGCGACTGTTCCGGTATGTCGATCTGCGGGACTTCCATTGCCAGCATCTCTTCGCGCGTGTATCCGAGCATGCTGCAGGCGCGGTCGTTTGCTTCAAGGAACTGGCCGGGGGCATCGGGAGACAGGGCGTGGACATAGATGGCGTCATTGGCGTTTTGCAGCAGAAGCCGCTGTTTCTGTTCGCTTTCCTGCAGCAGGCTTGCAGACAGGATCAGTTCATATTCGGCTGCCAGTTGCTGTCTCATGGTCTGCAGTGCCATGTAGCGAAAGACCAGAACGGTCAGGATGATCGCACACATGAAGAGATTCGTTACAAAGAGGACCGGCAGGTCGTCTATGTCCTGCGTCATGATTATGGGGAGAAGATAGACCCCGTATATGGTTCCGGCCATTGCCGCGTGAAAAGGGAGATCCGCCGGCACAAATGCGAGTGCGGACACAGCCAGCAGGATCATGCCCATTGAGTACAGGGAGTGGTCTGCCCCGGTATGCAGGATCATGGCCTCGATAGTTGCGGCCGAGGCGAAGATCCCTGCAAAGTAGAAGAACCTGAGGGCTGTCCTGTTCATCGTTCTTTGGGCCAGAGCGAAAAGCAGCAGCAGAAACAGTGCTATGGCAATGCGGTATCCGAGGAACAGCCTGAAATGTTCGGGAAAGACGGTAAAATCGAGAAAGGACAGAAGCAGAAAAATGAGGGCACCGTATAACGAGGTCCGGCGCACCCAGAGAGCAAACAATGTATCGATCGCGTCTTGAACGTATTCGCGTCTGTCCGTCAATTTCCCCCTCCTGAAAACCTCTGGCGCCTGTCCGCAGTATATCACAATACGCCAATGCAATGAAGATACCCGTTCTCAGGACCTGCCGCGTAATTGCATGGCTGCCGGTCCCCTGTTAGCATGAAAGCGGCCGGGTGTTTTACAATCAAAGATCATGATCCATGATCTCATCAATTTCCTCGACAATGACCGGGAGATGCAGCTCCAGTGCGCAGGCCGGCGGCAGATACGCCCGGCTGCAGAGCGGTACTGCGATATCGAGCTCGATGAGCGGCTCAGAAAGATCTTCCAGAAAAAGGGCATTGCGCGGTTTTACAGCCATCAGGCAGAGGCCATTGAGCAGGTCAGGCTCGGAAGGAACATTGTGCTGATGACTCCGACCGCCAGCGGCAAGAGCCTTGCGTACAATATCCCGGTACTCGAAGCCATCCTTGCTGACCGCTCTACGCAGGCCCTCTGTATCTTCCCGCTCAAGGGGCTCGAACAGGACCAGATGAAGAACCTGAATGAACTGTCTGAAGAGGCAGGCCTTGGCATTATCGGAGAGGTCTATGACGGCGATACGCCGGCCACAAAGCGGCAGGAGATACGCGCTGATCTGCCGAATGTGATCTTTACCAACCCTGACATGATCCATCTCGCATTCCTGCCGTTCCACAAGAAATGGGAAAGGTTCTTCAGGAACCTGCGTTACATCGTCATTGACGAGATCCATACGTACCGCGGCGTGTTCGGTTCCCATGTCGCCCAGGTGATCAGAAGGCTGAGGCGTGTCTGCGAACATTACGGGTCGAGCCCCCAGTTCATCTCGGCCTCTGCAACGATTGCGAACCCCGGCAGACTGGCAGAGGACCTGACCGGGCTGGAGTTCAGCGTGATAGATGAAAGCGGAGCGCCTGCAGCAGGAAAACATTTCTATTTTATGAGCCCCATCGAAAGCCCGTACACGCTCGCGACAAAGCTCTTTGTGCAGTGCATGCGGGAGGGGATGAGGACGATCGTCTTTACCAAGGCGCGCAAGATCACCGAGCTGATACATAACTGGGCAGTGAACTATGCGCCTGACCTGCGGGACAAGATCAGCCCGTATAGGGCAGGGTTCCTGCCTGAGGAGCGGCGCGAGATCGAGGCGCGGCTCTTCAGCGGCGAGCTTCTCGGCGTGGTCTCGACCAGTGCGCTGGAGCTCGGCGTCGATATCGGCGGGCTCGACTGCTGCATACTCTGCGGGTACCCAGGATCGGTATCGAGCACGTGGCAGAGGGCCGGAAGGGTAGGCAGGCAGGGGCAGGAATCCCTTGTAATACTGGTAGCGATCCAGGATGCCCTTGACCACTATTTCATGCGCCATCCTGCCGAGTTCTTTACAAAGAGCCATGAGGCAGCGGTGATAGACCCTTTTAATGCACATATCATGAAGAAGCATCTTCTCTGCGCTGCAGCCGAACTGAACCTGAAGCTGGACGATCCTGCATTTGATATGCAGAAGGCCCTGCCGCTGATCGAAGAGCTGGCTGCCGAACAGACGCTGCTGCCCGGCAAGAAGAGCGGCATCTGGTTTTCCCCGCTCAAGATGCCGCAGAGGGATGTGAGCATCAGGGCTGCAGGCGAACGGTTCCTTCTGGTCAATGAGTCCGGCAGGACGATCGGCGAGCTTGGAGGCGCACGGGTCTTCAGGGAGGCCTTTCCGGGAGCGGTGTACCTGCACCGCGGCAAGCAGTATAAAGTTGTGGAGCTCGATATCCCGAAGAAGAGGGCTGTCTGCAGGCCTGCGAACCTTGCGTTCTATACGCAGCCGGTGAGCGGAGACACGACGCAGATCATCGCGAAGCAGGAGACGAAGAGATTCAACGGACTGACCTTTGACTGGGGGCGTCTGAGGATCGTCCAGAAGGTGATGGGGTACGACACCAAGCGCGTGTCTGACAACAAGTGGATCTCGACCACGCCGCTCGAACTGCCTGATCACGTATTCGAGACCGAAGGTCTCTGGGTCGTCCTGGACAGGGACACAGAGCGGGAGATCGAGGCACGGGGTTTTGACCTCGGCGGCACGATCCATGCGGTTGAGCATACTGCCATTGCCTGCATGCCGCTTTTCGTCTTATGCGACCGGGGCGACATCGGCGGGCTGAGCCATACGTCATTCCCCGAATTCGGCCTTCCTGCCATCTTCATGTACGACGGCCACGAAGGTGGTGTCGGCCTGACGCGCAGGGTGCTCGATATCATCCCCGAATGGCTTGGGGCTACGCTCCGGATCATCGAAGACTGCGACTGCGAAAGCGGCTGTCCCTCATGCGTGCAGGATGCCCAGTGCGGCAACAGGAACGAGCCGCTCGATAAGCATGGCGCGAAATTCTTATTGAAAAAGTGGCTTAAAGACCGTGAAGAGTGATGAGTAATGGGTGATGAGAAAAAGGCTGATGGCGAGTCTTAATCCAGAACTTCGAACGACGTGTTTCCCCGGAGCGCCCTGTCAAAAGTGGCGGTAGAATCGCACCCTGCGGCGCGATTGCTTCTTCCGATAAGGTAGTCTGCGAGGTCTCCTTTGCCTTCACGGTATTCTCTGAGGGCGTGGATAACGAGGTCTTTGCGATCAATTTGAAACTGCCGCGTCACAAGAATTTTGTCGATCACGCCTGCAATCTCTTTTTTTGAATAGCTATATGCAGATTCAAGGACCCATACCAGTTCGCAAAGCACAATAGCGTTGATGTAGCAGAGCTCGCCCGATGACGACACCTTATTGATAAGCGAAGAGGCCTTCTGTGCCTGTTTTTGGTCGTCTCTGACAAGATATCTGACGAGTATGTTGGTATCGAGGCCTTTCATTGCTCAGGCTCTCTTGTGACGGGCCTTGATCGCCCGTGACATCTCCTCGATAGATACTGTCTTCATGCCGGGCCTGTGCAGAATGCCGTCCAGTTCCTTCACATCCAGGGTGGCAGGCTGCACGCTCACTTTCCCGCTGTCCTCAATTATAAAATCAAGACGGTCTCCGGCATGGAGTTTCAGGTGCTCCCTGATTTTTTTGGGGATTGTTGTCTGGCCCTTTGTTGTTATGGTCGCTACGGTCATAACCTTACTCCTTACTTATTATAGTTTCCTTACTTTATGGTAAGGCAATCGTGGGGAGCTGTCAAGAGGCGAATGTAAAACGCATTTTCTACTGAAGAGATGGCGGGAGATTACTCCCTATATTCTGTCTTTCAGCCAGTCGGTAGGGTCGATGACGTGATACTTGGCCTTGCCGTCTGAATAGACAACGCGGGCTATCCGGGCATTCAGGATCATCCTCTTGCACATCATGCAGGGCGCTGAATCGCATTCGTCTCCGTCCCCGTCAACTCCCGAGACATAGATCGTTGCCCCCTTCAGCTCGTCGACCGATGCCCTGATGATCGCATTTGCCTCTGCGTGGACGCTGTGGCAGAGCTCATAGCGCTGTCCGTGCGGTATCTGGAGCTCCATGCGGGTGCATTTGCCGACCTCAAGACAGTCGGTCACGCCGGCTGCTGCGCCGTTGTAACCTGTGCTTACGATGATATTTTCTTTGGTTACGACTGCGCCGTATCGTCTCCGGATGCAGGTAGCACGCGTTGCCACTGCCTTGGCGATGTTGATGAAATACTCATCCCAATTGGGCCTGACGTGAGGTTTCTTTTTCGTCGCTGATTTCTTCGTCATGAGGGTGATATTATAGAAAATATCGTATGCTTTAGCCAGAGCAGATCAAAGCTTCCATATATATTCATCTTAATGTTCCATTGCGGCAGACAGAAACACCGTAAAAGATCTGCAATGACACGGTGATTTAATTGAATGTCACGTAAACGCTTATGTATTCAACTGATATATGAAAAAAATGTTGGCTGGTATGGAGAATGGCATGAAGGTCTTGCAGACAGCTCTTTTCCGCTCTTCCTGTCTGCCGCTGATTGCTAGTTTTACGCAACTCTAAATTACTAAATGAAAAGTCCGGATAATAACAAACAGGATGCAGTGAGCGGGGCTGAGGCGCAGAGCGTCTTCAGGAGGTTCCAGCATACGCTCCCGTTCAGACTGCTCGTGCGGGGTTTCCTGATCGCAACGAAATATTTCCCTGTCTGGCTCCTGCGGATCATCGGCCGGATCTTCGTGGTCATCTTCGTTGTCTTCAATTTCAACAACTACCTGGCGATCATGCGGAACCTCGCGAAGATACGGCCCGGCTGCAGGACCTGCACGTATGCGGTCATGGCGTACGGTGTGTTCAGATACTATTCCTATTTTCTCATTGACCTCTTTCATCTGAGCCATGGTCCTGAGCGGCTCGAAAAATATGCCTTTACGATCAAGGGCATCGAAAATGTGGAGAAGGCGCTCGGCACAGGAAAAGGCATTGTCTTCCTCGCCACGCATCTCGGCAACTGGGAGCTGGGAGGTCTGAAGCTTGACTGCAAGGACCGGAAGATCCATGTCGTGTACATGCCGGACAGTTCTTCGCTCCTCGGTTCGCAGCTGCGCTATCTCAGGAATGCAGACGGCGTCCAGGAAGTGGCGCTGAAGGCAGGCGGCTTTTCTTCCCTGAAACTGCTCCGGGTCCTGCAGGAGGGCGGTATTGTTGGGCTTCAGGGAGACAGACTCACCTTTGACAGAGGTATTGCCGTACCTTTCTTCGGCCATGACGCGCTCTTCCCAAAAGGGCCGACAAAGCTTGCGCTGGTATCCGACAGCATAGTGCTGCCGATCTTCATCCCCATAACCGGGCACAAGGCTTACACGATCATCATCGAAGAACCGGTAATTATGGACCGCAGCAGCAGTGCATCAGACGAATTGAAGACAAATCTTCATAAAATAATTAAAATATTGGAAAAATATATCAGCGCATACCCGACGCAGTGGTTCACCTTCATGCCGTTCTGGGAAGAGGACAAAGAGGAGTTTCAGAAAAAATAATGAAGATACATCTTATCTATCCTGACTGGGGCCATTTCCCGCTTGTGTACAGGAGATATATCCAGGTGATGGGGCCTGCGATCGTCGCTTCGCTTACGCCTCCTGATATCGAGGTTGTCTTCACTGACGAACGGCTCGAAAAGATAGACTTTGCTATGCCGTGCGACCTGGTCGCCATCTCGATGATGACCAGTCAGGCGAACAGGGCCTATGAGATTGCTGACCAATACCGCGCAAAAGGGGTGCCGGTCGTGCTGGGCGGTGTCCATGTTTCGCTCATGCCTGAGGAGGCAGCACAGCATGCTGATGCGATCGTGATCGGCGAGGCAGAGAACACCTGGCCGGACGTGATAAAAGATTTCAGGAACAATGACCTGAAGAAGAGCTATTCCTGCAAGAACCCTGCTGAGGAGATCCCGCTGCCGCGCTGGTCCATCTTCGATACGTCGGTCTATCTGCCGATGAACTCTCTACAGGTTTCGCGCGGCTGCCCGGTGAACTGCGAAATGTGCTCAGTGCCCCAGACCTACGGGACCGAGTTCAGGATGGCTGATACGCAGAAGATCCTCCGGGATGTTGAGAAGCTTGACCAGTGCCTGTTCCTGATTAACGACAACCTGCACCTTGCAAAAAGAAGGGTGAAGAGTTTTTTTGAGGGCCTGGCAAAGGCCAACAGACCGTGGGTCGGGCTGGCCCCGCTTTCGATCGCCGATGATCCCGCTTACCTCGACCTGCTGAAAAGCACGAACTGCTGGGCCATGTACATTGACCTGAGCCCCTGGATCTCTGCAGGATTGAACGAGCGTATCAGCGCCAGCCAGATCGAGAAGGCGAACCTGTACCTCGAACGCATCAGGGAGCGGAACATCAAGGTGATCGCCTCCTTTGTCTTCGGCTTTGACCATGACCAGAAGGACGTGTTCGAGCGTACGGTGCAGTTTGCAAAGGCCAATGCGATCGAAGAGGCTGAATTCCATATCCTGACCCCGTACCCGAAGACCAGACTTGCCGAGCGGCTTGAGGCAGAGGGACGGCTGCTGACAAAGGACTTCTCAAAATACTCGTCGTCGTCGGTCGTGTTCACGCCAGCCAATATGACAGCTGAAGAACTGTATGAAGGATACAACCGGGCATGGAAGGAGTTCTATCCTGAGGAGACCCATGAGATGACCGAAGAGGGTCTTGTGATAAAGACCTACGCCTGCTTCCCGATGGACAAGGGCGGCCTTGACGACTACAAAGGCGCGAGATGGGTCGATTCGGTAAGAAAAAAGCATGTAACTACTCAGGTTGTTTAGACTGTAGTCTCTTAGCGACTGCAATACCTAAACACCTACAGACTATCCACCTGTGTAGCTACAAATATGAACGCAACGGAGGCAAGAGTATAAATGTTGAAGACACTGAAACCATTCCTGGTATCGAGGTTCCTGTACGGCCTTGTTCAGGTGATGGCGCTCAGCAGCAAGAATGCCTTGATCTCATATCTGAACATTGCGGAGAAGGCGACCACGCGCGATCACTATAAACGGGCCATCAGGTCCATCCGCGAGATGTGGCGGAACGGTCATCCGACGCTGAATGTTGCGATGAAGATACTCCGCAACACCAGTCCGCGCCACAAGAAGCAGATCATCCGCTGCTTTATCATGAACCAGCTCCTGGTGGGCAGTACCAAGCGCAAGGCCTTTTCCGACGGCGCAGGCGGGTTCTATCCGCCCGGCCTTCTGGTGATCAGCCCTTCGATGAAATGCAACCTGAACTGCTTCGGCTGCTATGCAGGCATGTACAAAAAGGACGAGGACCTTCCGTATGAAGTGATCGACCGGGTGCTGACCGAGGCAAAAGAGATGGGCGTGTACTTTATCGTTGTCTCCGGCGGCGAGCCGTTCTTCCGGAAGGACCTGCTCGACCTCTTCGAAAAACATAATGATATGGCCTTCCATGTCTTTACGCACGGCGGCCTGCTTGACGAGAAGCTCGTTGCCAGGCTTGCAAAGCTCGGCAATGTCCTGCCTGCGATCAGCGTTGAGGGATTTAAGGAAGAGACCGACAAGCGCAGGGGCGAGGGCCACTATGAGCGCGTGCTGAAAGCGATGAAGCTCCTGAAGGAAGCGGGTGTGCTCTTCGGGTATTCGGCCACGATGACGCGGCAGAATGCGGACATCATGGTGTCAGACAAGTTCGTGGACCACTGGATGGCACAGGGCACGACCGTGGGATGGTATTTCCTGTACACGCCGGTCGGCAGGGAGCCGAACTGGGACCTGGTGCCGACGCCTGAGCAGCGCGAGATGCTGAGGGCGCGTGTCGCCTATTTCCGGACCTGCAAAGAAATGCTTTTCGGCGACTTCTGGAATGACGGGCCTGTGGTCGGCGGCTGCATTGCAGGAGGCAGGAAATATTTTCATATCAACTCCAAGGGAGATGTCGAGCCCTGCGTCTTCTGCCACTTTGCTTCCCATAATATCAAGAACGTAAGTCTTCAGGAGGCGGTCACATCGCCGCTCTTCAAGAAGATACAGTCATACCAGAAGACGCATGAGAACAAGCTCAGGCCCTGCATGATCATCGACCACCCCAATGTGTACCGCGACGTCTGCAAGATGCCGGGGGTCTATTTCACGCATCAGGGAGCTGAGAACATCGTCGAAGGGTTCGCCGAAAAGATCGATGACTATTCGGTCAAATGGGGCAAGCTTGCCGACAAGGCGTGGGAAGAGAACTATCAGAAAGATAACTGCTCAGGTGGAAAGTCTGTAGATGTTTAGGTATTGCAGTCGTTAACCAGCAGCAGGTGCTTTAATCAGTAGACTGCAGTCTATTCACCTCAGGAGCTGAAAGACTGAGCTTCTCTCACCCCATGACCCGCTGCAGAGCATCGCCGATCTCCTGCAGGCTGTAGGGTTTTTTCAGCAGATCTCTGAAGCCGTATTTCGCAAAATCCGCCATGATCGGGTCTGCCGAATACCCGCTTGCCACAATGGCCCTGACGTCTGCATCGATATCGAGGATAGCCTGCATGGTCTCCCTGCCTCCCATGCCGCCTGGGACCGTCAGGTCCAGAATGACCGCTGCAAAGGGTCTGCCTGCCTTCATGGCCTCCTGATAGAGCGTGACAGCCTCAGTGCCGTTCGTCGAAAGCACGATCTCATAGCCCAGATCGATCAGCATGTTCTGGGTGACATCCCTGACGATCTCATCATCGTCCATAAGGAGGACCCTGCCGCTGCCTGCCTTGAGCATGACCTCCTCGGGTTCCTGGCTTATCGTCCTCTCAGAGACGGGCAGATAGAGATGGAAGGTTGTCCCTTCCCCTGCAGCAGACTCGGCGGTGATGAGGCCCCGGTGCCTCTTCATGATGGAGTATGCGGTCGCAAGGCCGAGGCCTGACCCCTGGCCCCGGGTGGTAAAATAGGGATCGAATATCCTCTGGAGGTTTTCGGCCGGAATGCCGACCCCTTCATCGTTCACGGATATCCTGGTATACCTGCCTGCAGGGAGCAGTTCGGCCAGCGCAGACCCCTCCTGAATTACGATGTTCTCTCCCATCAGCTCCACGGTGCCGCCTTCAGGCATGGCCCACTTTGCATTGATGATCAGGTTGTGAATGACCTGGCTGAGCTGCCCCCGGTCAACATCAACAGGCCAGAGGTCATCAGGAAAGGAGAAGCTGCAGATTATGTTCGAGCCTGCCAGCGCAAACTTCGTTGCGTCCATGATCAGTCCGCTCATGATGGTCGTCTTCAGCAGGGGAGCTCCTCCCCGCGAAAACGTGAGCAGCTGATAGGCCAGATCCTTGGCCCGGAGCGCTGCGTTTTCGAGGCTGGTAAGTCTTTCCACGACCTTGCTCCGGTCTTCTTTTTCGAGTTTCCTTTTTGCGAGGGAGACATTGCCGAGTATGCCGACCAGGATATTGTTAAAGTCATGGGCTATACCGCCGGCAAGAATGCCGAGGGATTCTATATTCCGCGCCTTGAGGACCTCCTTCTCCATCTTCCGTTTTTCGGTAATATCACGGAATACCAGAACAGCCCCGATGATCTGCCCCTGGTCATCGCGGATCGGTGCTGCGCTGTCTGCGATCAGCCGTTCGGTCCTGTCTTTGGCGCTCAGGGTCTTGTGATCGGTCATCGCAATGCTCTTGCCGGTCCTGAATACCTGCTCGACCGGATTTTCGCAGACCTCACGGGTCTCATCGTCTATGGTAGTGAAGATCTCGGGAAGAGGTCTGCCCGAGGCCTCTTCCTGTGTCCAGCCGGTGAGGGCCTCTGCCACGGCATTCACAAGAACAACCTTTCCCTGGATGTCCGTTGTGATCACACCGTCGCCGATCGACCGGAGCGTCACCAATAGGCGCTCTTTCTCCGAGAGGATCTCGTGCCGGGAATCCCGCAGGGCCCCTGTCATGATGTTGAACGAGGCTGCAAGGTCTCCGATCTCATCCTTTGATGTATGGGTCACTTCGACATCGAGGTTGCCCTTGGTCAGTTCAGCGACATTGTCCTTCAGTTCCAGCAGGGGAAGGGCTATCTTCCTTGAAAATACGTAGCCCAGGATCAGCGCTATGATGACCCCACCGAGAATGATCGCAATGCCGTAGAATTGAAAGGATGCGGCTTTTTTCAGCGCTATCTTATGCGCATCCTCGCTCAATACTGCCTCGGCTATGGTAAGACTGACACCCTGCTGCCGTATCTCGGAAGCGAGCTGATTGAAAGTCCGTATCTCTGCTTCGTATTTTTCCAATATGAATCTGCGGGAGGAGGCCATATCGCGGTCATATGCCTTCAGCAGGTCTTCTCCTGCAGTAAGAAGTCTGCCGGTGTCGGCCTTGATCCTCTCTACATATTCCCGTGCCTCCGGCACGTTAACCATCCGGTCCAGGACCTTGATCTCTTCGAGGAGGGCATCGTAACGCTCGAAGAACTTTTCCCGGTCATCGTTGTTATGGAGCGTAAGGAAAAGGATCAGGTGGCCTTCCACCCTTTTTGCATAGCTTGAGACTTCGGTGGCAGAGGTGATGATGCTCCTGAAATGTTTCTCTGCGCTTTCGAAGGACCTCACGATATCCCGTCTCGAGAGAAGACCGAAGATGCCGATAGCAATGACCAGCGCGATGATAACGATATTTCCTGAGATCAGTCTGTGGCTTATCTTCATTATTTGCATTAGAATATCCTAAGAATCATCTCTTTATCAATGAACAAATTACTGTCAAGTGTCATGATAAACAGCAGCACGGGTGCCAGAGGAATGTGTTGAAAACCATAATCTATCAGTCCTACAGAAAAGATGACGTCCCCGAATGGATCAGCCAATGCATGGCCTCGGTCAGACAGTGGGCTGATGCGAGCGGATTCGATTATGCGTTCGTCGGCGATGAGCTTTTTGACTGTGCTCCACGGTGGTACAGGGAAAAGGTACAGGATCAGGTCCACCTTGTCTCTGATCTGGCCAGATTGGTCATGGCGAAGAAACTCCTGTTTGAGGGTTACGAGAAGGCTGTCTGGGTGGATGCGGATGTCCTTGTCTTTGGACCTGAAAAATTCAGCTTGCCCCTGCAGGAGGAGTATGCACTCTGCCGCGAGGTCTGGCTGCATCTTGTTTCCGAGAGCAGTATGGGATTTACCGCCAAGGTCAATAATGCGGTTGCCCTCTTTTCGAGGGACAGTGAGTTCCTGGACTTTTATCTGTATGCCTGCAGGGAGATCGTAAAGAACAATACACTGCTGCCGAACAATGCGGTCGGCACTGAGCTTCTGACCAGCCTGAATGCCCACCTCCCCCTGGCAAAGATCAACAATGTGGGGATGTTCAATCCGATCGTGAACCGTGCGGTGGATCTGCAGGATGAAAAGGTCCTCGCTTTTTATATGCAGCAGTGTGGCAATGAACTATCTGCAGCCAATTTATGTGCGTCGTTCATCAACAGGTCTTTTTTCGGTATACAACTGACCGAAAGGGATTATCTGTCTGTTATCGCGAAACTGCTGGGATCAGGCGGCGATGTCGTCAATAGATTCCTGACCTGCTGACCTGTTTCGTGCTTCCTATCCACAAACCAAATTTGATAGTATGGACAATGCGGGAAATTCTGTCATTCACTCTCTGCCGTTTCAGATCAGCCTGGCCTGCCGTGCTTTGCGTTCTGCTTATCATGGTGCTGGGATCATCCTGCGCCAAAAAAGAACTTGTACGGCAGCCTGAACTTGAACCATACTCAGGTCCGGTCACGATCGAGGTCCTGAAACATTCGATAGGGTTCAGGGACACGCGGACGATCAAGGCGCTGACCGATGTCCGGGTATTCAAGAACAACGAGCCTGCAGGCAGTTTCAGCGGCGTCTTCGGGTACCAGGCTCCTGACTCCCTGAAGACCGGCCTCTTCGGTCCTTTCGGCATCACCATCATGGAGTTCCTGATCGCAAAGGACCTGCTGCAGGTCTATCTGCCGCCCAGGAACATGCTGTATGAGATGCGGTCTCCGGAGATCACGTTTGCCTCTTTGATGAACGGGAAGTTCCGTTACGTCATGCAGGAGCAAGCCGACTCCTGGCTGCTCCTCGCGTACGATCCTGCAGAGCCGGGTGCAGAGCCGGTCATGAAATATTTCTTTGACAGGACCTATCTCCTGAACAGGCGGATCATCGTTTATAAGGAAGGCGCCGAGGTCATTACGATCGATTTTGACGGATACAACGGCAAGGTGCCGGAAAAGACAAAACTTTCATTCAGCAACGGCACAAAGATGGAGATCGCTCTCCAGGAACCGGAGTATGATACGGAGATCCCTTCCGGTTATTTTAAGGAGATCGAACATGGTGACAAGAACGTGCTGCCTTTTCAGGACCTCCTCAAGCGCTTCGATCCCATCCGGTAGCTGATGTTCATCGCAAAATAGGGCAGGATGTTCTGTATCTTTGAGGGCATTCTCTTCAGGATCGAGCTGAGCGAATAGGTCTTCAAATATGCCTCAAGGGTCTTCTGGTGCAGTTCCTCTGCTGAGATGTTCTTCGGCTTATAGACGATATGGTAGCGGTCGTACTTTTCCCAGTTGCGGTGCAGGAGCCTTCCCTCTGCAGACATCTCTTCAAAAAGCTTTGTGCCGGGAAAGGGCGTGAGCTTGCAGTAGTTCGCTACCTCAAGCCGGTTCTGCATCACGAATTCGACCGTGCTGTTGAAGATGTCCGGGGTGTCATTATCAAAGCCGAAGATGAAGGAACCATGCACGCCAATGCCTGCTGCCCTGATCTCCCTCACATGCTCTGCATACTGTTCTGCCTTTCTCAGCTTCTTCACATCCACTGCGTTGCTGGCATTTACGCTCTCAAACCCGATCAGCAGGCCTGCGCAGCCGCTTTCTGCGGCAAGCCTCAGGAGTTCATTGTCCCGTGCAATGTCAATGGATGTCTGGGCCACCCATCTCTGTTTTAAGGGTTTCAATGCTCTGAAGAGTTCTTTGGCGTACGCATTATTGCCGGCAATGTTGTCGTCAATGAACACTGCCAAACGGCCTCTGTATTCTTTCAGCTCTGCGACGATCTTTCCGATCGGCCGGCAGCGCTGTTTTGTGCCGAAGAACTGGGTCGATGAACAGAAGGAGCAGCCGTACGGGCAGCCGCGCGAGGTCTGGAATGTACGGGGCACATAGTACCTTTTTTGATGAATGACATCCCATCTGCCGGACGGGATGCTCTCAGGCGACGGATAAGCCTGGCACCGGTAGACTTGTTCCATGCGGTCGGACAGGAAATCGTCGAGGATCTTCAGCCACATCTCCTCTGCCTCGCCGATAAGCAGGGCATCAGCATGCTGAAGCACCTCATCGGGCATGACTGACGGATGGATGCCGCCCATGATGACCCGCGATCCCTTTTCCCTGAAGCGCTTTGCGACCTCGTACGCGCGCGGTGCATTGGTCGAATTCGTCGAGATCGCGACCAGGTCCGCAGGCCAGGAAAAATCAATGTCATCGACCAGCTCGTCCGTGACCCTGATCTCGAATCTGTCCGGCGTCAGTTCTGCGAGTATGGCAAGGGACATCTGCGGCAGCACAAAGGTTGCCCGCCGTTTTCTCCAGATATCTTCCTTGCGGCAGGGAGAGATGATGTACAGGTGCTTCTTCACGATCCCGAAATCATATCACATGTCCGGGAAGGAGATAAAACAGAAATACGTTCTGGTATAATTTCCGGCATGATGAATTTTCTTATCGGTCTCATCGCAGGGATCTTCGGCGGGCTGGTCGGCCTGGGCGGCGGGGTGATCATGATCCCGCTCATGGTCAGCATCAGGAAGCTTACCCAGCACAAGGCGCACGGCACCAGTCTGGTAGCGCTGGTCTTCACCGGTGTTGCAGGCGCAGTGACCTATTTCCTGAAGGGCTCTGTCGATGTGTCTGCAGCCGCTCTTCTTGCGGTTACCGCTGTTTTCACGGCAAGGGCAGGCGCGAAGTACGCACATGCGCTGCCCGAATGGAAGCTGAAGCGCTCCTTCGGCGGCTTTCTGCTCGTTGTTTCACTGCTCCTGCTGGTAAAACCCTATCTGCCGGTACTGGTGCTTTCTCCCGCGGTCTGGTATAAGGCATGCGTGCTCCTGCTGACCGGTGTCTTTACCGGCTTTCTTTCAGGTATGATGGGAGTGGGCGGCGGCACGATCATGGTTCCGGCCATGGTCCTGCTTGCAGGCATGGGGCAGCATGTCAGCCAGGGCACATCGCTTCTGGCGATGGTGCCTGCGGGCGCGGCGGGCGCATACACGCACAAGAGGCTCGGGAATGTCGAGGGCGCGCTGCTTGCAGGCCTCATCCCCGGGATCCTTCTCGGCACGTACCTCGGCGGCACCCTTGCACATCACCTGCCTGAGGCGGCCCTGCGGGTCATCTTTGCCGCAGTGCTCATCTGGACCGGCGGCCGTTATCTGCGCGCAGGGGCGCCGGAAGAAAAATAATAATTGAGCGTTTTCATGATCCATGGGAGAATACCGATATGACACCATTCAGCAATAAGAGACGGCACAGGCGGTTCAGTGTAGATGTGATGGACATCAAGGGCAATGCGGTCTTTGCCAGCGAGGTGATGATCAGCGATATCAGTATTACCGGTGTTTCCCTGATCACGGACCGGAAACTGGACATGGGCAGTGAATATTCCCTCAGGGTCCTCGACAATGATCTGGACCTTTCTCTCAGAGGTACGGTTGTCTGGTTCATGGAGAATGAGGCAGCAGAGGCGCAGGATGAATACAAGCATCTGAAATATGCTGCAGGCCTTCGCTTCGGTAACCTGGACCAGAAGACGATTGCAGGCCTGATCAGATTCATAGAGGCCCATCTCCTCGAAAAGCACAGGCAGGTGAAGGTGCATGACGTGAGCGGGATGCGCTGCAATATCAGGTTCCATATTGACGCCAAGGAGACGGCCATGCTGCATGTTGCTGAGACATACCGGGTAAAAAAGCTGAGCCTTGGCGGTCTGCTTGTAGAAAGCAGCCAGAGCTTTGAACCTGACACAAGGATCCATATGAGCATAACCATCCCTGGCAATATGCATCTTTCGTTCATTGGCAGGGTCGCCTCCTGCATTGTCTCTCCTGACAATTCCTCCCGCTTTGAGGTCGGCATAGAATTCCTTGAAATGCCCGAAGCCGACAAAGTAGCGTTGAAGGAGTTCATACGTCGCCTCTATCTTGATGATGCCGGTTTTTCTGTTGACGGCATATCTCTGGCCTGACAAAAGAGCGGGGCAGATCCATGGACGGCACCAGGCGCGCTGATATAAAGAAAGGTCTGAACGTTGCCATTGTATTAAAGAAAGACCAGCGAACCGGCTCGCTCACCAGAGGCATTGTGAAGGATATTCTGACGAAATCGCCGACGCATCCCCATGGGATAAAGGTCCGTCTAGAAAGCGGTGATGTGGGACGCGTCAAGGATATCCTGGCTTGACGATCTCTGTCCCTTGCAGAACAGGGACCGCAGGATGCCTATTCGTATTTTTATCGACAACAGGGAGGTAAAGTAGGGGCCAAAAGGCCCTGAATAAATCCATGGAAGAGTTTGCGCTGAACAGCCGTGAATATATCGAACTGAATAACCTCCTGAAGGTGCTCGGGCTCTGCGAAACAGGAGGCATGGCAAAGGCCGCCATAGCGGAAGGCCATGTCAGGGTCAACGGCGTCGTGGAACTGCGTAAGCGCTGCAAGCTCCGCAAGGGCGACAAGGTTGCATTTGAAGGCCATGAGATCATTGTCAGCTAGCGCGGACATTTAACGATGCATATTGTTGCCATGTATGGACTGGGAGAAGACCGGGAGTCGCGTGCGTCTGCCCTTGTTTCAGCCCTCGGCATAACGATGTATGAGGCGCTTTCCCGCCTCCGGTCACCCGGAAGCGGCCCCTTCACGCTCGGTGTCTTCGCTGATGAGGCTCGGGCACGGCAGATGGAAGATAAACTCCGTGCCGCAGGGTTCAGTGCCGTTGTCCTGACCGATGGGGAGATCACCGCAGAGCGCTCACCCCTGAGCGCAAGAAAATTTGCTCTGGGAGAAAAGGAGTTCTCTGTGGTCACCGAGACCGGCCAGAGCCTGAGCATTCCTTTTCTGAAGATCCGCATTATCCTGCGGGGCATGGGGATCGTCACAGGCACAACCACAGAGACGACAAAGACCAAGTCTCTCAGTCTGGGGCGGGCTGTAATGTCGAGCGGCTTGATGCTCACCAAGACCACGAAGACGGTCCAGGAAGTTGCGACGCAGGAACGCACGGCATTTTTTAATCTCTATTCAGGAAACAATCCTGTGATTGTTTTTCGCGAGAACAGCCTTGTGTATGATTCGCTCGGGCCTGCGCTTCAGCCGTCACGCGCCCTGAATTTTACCTATCTGATCTCTGAACTGCGCAGGCTCTGTCCGGATGCGCAGTACGACGAGCGTCTTCTGACCCGTCCTGTCCAAGTCGCACTCCTCGGCCCTGCACTCGTTCCGGAGGAGCATCTCAGCGAGGCAACTGCCCTGCTGGCAAAGACCTTGAGTCTGCCTTCGTTCCGGAGCGTGATATAATAGCGTGGCGCTGATGGCGCAACAAAGAGCGGTCATTAAGGGGCTTGATATAAGGATATGAAGATCACTGTTTCACAGCTGCGGGATGAGGTCAATGTCGAAGAGGCCAGCCGTCAGGAAAAGCCGCCGGTCGGTGCGGGTTACGCAGGCATCAGGCTCCCGAAGGGCATCAATAAAAAACTGCTCATAAAGAACATGATCGCGCATTTCAATGCGGACGGAGATCTGGCTGATTTTGCTTTTACAGACCTGGCATTGACAGAGGAGCAGAAGACTGATCTGAAGATGCTGCTGCTTGAAGCTCGCAACCGGACCGTTGAAGAGATGCTCGGAAAGGGCATCTTCACCTTCTGGAAAAAAGGCACAAAGTTCATGGTCTTCAGCCGGCTTTCAGAAGATCGTATTTCGACCAACCCGCTGGACGGCGTGGTCGTAAAGGCCGCTTTGCCGGGGACCGACCTCAAGAAGGCACTGAAAGGCTATGGCAATGCCAAGCAGTATCTCGGTAAGTATTTGAGCGCAGCCACCTCGCTCTGTAATATTGACCTGAACATCCGTGACGCAGAAGGCATTGAACGGCGGGTGAGCCTTTCCAATGTCCTGGTCCAGGAGCGGGTGATCGTGATCGGTGATATTGCAAAGGTGGTAAGGGAAAAGACGGCAGAGGTCAGGGAGCGGGACAAACTGCAGGGAATATCCGCACGCAGGACCGAGAAAGACCCGCTGATCGCGAAACTGACCGCTGAATATAAGAATATCTCCCGGCTCTGGACCCTGCTCTGCGATAATATGGAGAAAAGAAATCTGCGCGATACGGATGAGTTCAGGCAGCCTGCTGCCATGGAGAGGAACTTCGGCATCAGTGTGCCGCACGGCATGACCCCTGCGGACTGGGGATTCGAAGGGTACAATGAGGTGAAGAAGCGGATAGCGCGCAAGGCTGAGGCCATACAGAAAGAGATCCGTAAGCGCAAGAAAGAGGCCGGTTTTTTCCGGAGACTGTTTGACCAGAAAAAAATGCGGGAGATCGAGAAAGAGACCGCCATTCAGCTCGGGCGGGAATATCTGCGCGTGAAGGGCTTTGATTTTGACAGTCTGGTGGTCGTTAACCAGTCGATCGAAATGAAAAAAGACCGGGTGCCTGATGTCTTTGAGAAAGAGGTAATTAAGTCCTTTGTCCAACTGCTGGACACGATACTTGTTCAGTAGGGCTAATCCCTAAAAAAGAGATAATATTCACGGCCGGCGATTTACTACTCCACCTTTTTCAGCGGGGCGCCGCAGGAGCACTTCCCGGGACTGACCGAAACGGTGTTGCATTTGCAGTCCGGCCCGCAGCTGCAGACATACTTGCCCTTGAGCGGATATTCCTTTACCGTATAGTTGCAGCCGCATTTCGTAGCATCTTTCGGATCGAATGCGCAGGGGCATTTATCGTCGTCGCATTTGCAGAGATAGATCCTGTCCTTCTCTTTGTCGATCTTTATCACCTTTCCCTTTGCAAGGGCCAGGCCGCATTCACAGCTGCCCGGTTCCAGATAGGGCGAAGGGCAGGGGCAGCCCTCTTCGCAGTCGCAAAAATAGACATCAGCGCCTTTTGCAGGCGTGTCAGCTCCTGCGATAAAAGCAAAACTGATCAGAAACAGTCCGATGATCGTCATCAGGATGATTGCGCGGGTCTTCATGGGACACCTCACTTCTTCTTTTTATGGTTGTTGTTACCCGCAGGCTTGGCCTGCAGCACCTCATAGCTGCCGTGGATATCAATGCTGTAGCCTTTGAACGAGCTGGCCCTGCCGACCTCGCCCTTGAACCTGATCTTCTGGTCCTTTTTCAGTTCTGCCGGAGCGTTCATGCCAGTATAAAGGACAACGTTGTACCCCTTTTCAGGTTTTGAGCCGTCAGTAAGGATCGTGACACGGTGGTTGTCGCGTCTGCCCTCAAGCACATCAACGACCTTTCCCGTTCCTTCTGCCTGTTTGCCCTTGATCTCCCTGGTATAAGCCTTGATCGCGGCGCTGGTCTGGCTTGAATCACTGAGCTTCTTGACGATCTCGCTCACCGCAAGGGGTCTGTCTTCGCCGAATGCCAGGCCTGCAAAAAGAAGGATGATCACTGCCGCAAAAACTGTTTTCCTCATTTCGCACCTCCGAAGATGGTAAGTTTTAAAAAAAGTATGCTGATACGATAAAAGTCCCGTACCGGCCTGAAGTTCGTCTTATAATCGCTCTGATAGATCGCCGTGACAGGCATGCTGTGTATCCGAAACCCTGCCTTTCCAGCCTTGATCAACACCTCGGTCTCTGTCTCAAAGCCGGTCGTCTCGAGCTGGACCGTCTCCAGCACCTCCCTCTTGTAGAGGCGAAAGCCTGACTGCGTGTCATCGATCCTGCAGCCCGCAGCCCGTGAGATGCAGAATATGCCTATCTGGTTCGGGATATACCGATAGAGTGGTATAGCTGCCTTGTCCCAGAGCCGTGTACCTATTATTATATCACCTCTGTCGGCCGCGTACGCTGCAAGAAAACCGGCGATCTCTGCAGGTGCATGCTGACCGTCCCCGTCTACGGTCATTACCGCATCATATCCCTGTTCGAGCGCATGGCTGATACCGGTCCGGAGCGCCATGCCCTTGCCGCGGTTCTGTGCATGCCTGATGACATGAGCTCCGGTCTTTTCAGCCAACGCGGCAGTGGCATCTCCCGATCCGTCGTCGATCACGATCACATCAGGAATCACCCCGCGAACGCCGGCAACCACCTCGCTGATCCGCTTTTCTTCATTATAGGCAGGGATGATGCAGCAGAACTTCCTGCTCATCTCAGCGGCCGCCTTTCATTCAGCCTGAGCAGCGCCGGAATCAGGGTCAGTGAAAGAAGAACCGCAAGGGTCAGGCCGATGGCTGCCACCTGTCCCATGGTCGCCAGCCCCTTGTACGTGGAAAAACCGATAGAACCGATGCCTGCAATGGTCGTGAGTCCTGCGACGAGGACTGCCTTGCCGGTCTGGAGAAAGGTCGTGCCGATGTCCTTGTGCGCCTGATATTGATGCAGCAGGTGGACCGTATAATCGGTGCCGATGCCGAAGATAAGCACAAAGACGATCGCATTCATGAAGTTGAGACTTATGCCTGCCATGCCCATGATGCCGAGCGTGCAGAGGATGCTGACCGCGACCGGGGCCTGGCAGAGCAGCACAAGGCTCACTTTCCGGAAATCGACGAACAGGATGATGTTCACAAATATCAGCGCGATAATGCCGATAAGCGCAGTATCTTTTTTCAGGATCGAAAAAAGCTCCTGCTTTATAAAGGCCGGCCCGGTACGAATGTATCCGTCCAGCGCTGACAGGGGCACATCCTTTTTCAGATTGCCGGAGACGATGATTCTCCACTGATCGTCCTCATTGATCAGCATCCGGTCGAGCACCTCTTTGATCGGTGCGATATCCGTGAGCGTGATCATCTCCCTGTTGCGCAGCATTGTCTGAAGACCTTCGGTGAATATCCGGAAGGACGGGATGTCGAACCCTTTATCGGCTGCGATCCTTCGGAAATCATGTATGACCTTTTGCGGATCGAGCGCAGCAAGCGCAGAGAGATTTTTCTCCTGTCTTACGCGGGGCGGGAGAATATCGCCCGCTGCAGTAATATGCTCAAAATCCTTTGCAAGGGCCTCCTTAATCTCAACACTTTTTATGAGGGCTGTCTCCATCTCCATGGTCTTGTCCGTGATAAAGACGCCTTCTGGCTTGATATAGGAGTCCTTCAGCCGCTCGAATGTCTGGCGCGGCCTGTTGTCATCAGTGCCGAGTTTTGTGATATCGCCAAGGAACTGGATGCGGGGAATGAAAAAGGACAAGGCCAGGGTCGAGAAGAGAAACAGGAATATTATACGCAAGGGCTTCTGGTATGCATATAACGCAATATCCCTGAGCGCACGTATCTCGATGAACCTGCCTGAGGACGGTTTTATGGTGAGGGACGCCAGGGTGAAGAGCAGGAGCCAGCAGAGGAGCATGCCGATGCCGGTCAGAAGGCCGAGTTCGCGGATCCCCCGGAAGGATGAGAAGACCATCAAGAAAAAGGTGACTGCTGTTGTCAGGGTGCCTGTTGTTATGCTGCGGTACACTGACTTGATCGTCCTGTCCATACGCTCGACAGGGTTTATGCCTGCCTCTGCTGTCACGAGATATCTGACGTAGAGCACGATGCCGAGGTCATCGCTCAGCCCGGCGAGCATGCCGGCAAAGGCGCCGGTCACCTCGGACAGGGCGTTGGAGAAGAGTAGTGTTACCCCGAGGGTCATGACCATTGCGGTCACGACCGGGAACATTACGTAGAGCAGCCCTTTCAGGGACCTAAAAAATATGAAAAATATGAGCATGACACTGCCGAGAGAGTTGAAGGTATTCATCACGATCTCCCGCTTCATGGCAGATGCCTCATGGAGCGTGATGGCGTGGCTGCCGGTGATCTCTGCGGCAAGGTCTGCAGCCCGGTGTTTTTCGAGAATAGATTCCATGCTCTTGATGAATTTCTCCGAGAAGGCAATATCGCGCGGCGAACCGCCCGGTGTGAGTATCATGATCAGGTTCTTTTTATCAGGGGTAAGGAAATAGCCTGAGCCTGTATCAAAGGAGACATCAGAGAGCTTCAGATGCGGGAGAAAGACCTCATACAGGTTCAGAGGGTCGATCAGGGCAAGGCCTTCCTGGGTACCCGGAAGCGAAAGCCTCTGCCGTGTCTTTTCGAGCTCGCGTTCTATGCCCTCAGGGCTCAGTTTCCTGGTGAACTCTTCCATCTCAGCCGGAGACAGGAGCAGAGGTGCTTTTCTTGCGTACACATCTCTGAGAAAGGCCTTTGCCTCTCCGGAGATCTTCCAGGACACATTCTTTACCAGAGGGGATGAGCTGATCTCCTGACCGATCTCCTCGATCGTTTTGAGATGGTCCATTATACGATTTGAACTGAAGACGATATATGCCTTGTCCATGCCTCCGGTCTTTTCGACCAGATCAAAATAGAGCGAGGTCTTCGGGGCGTGTGCAGGGATCAGGCGGGTGACATCAGCATTGAAATTCGCACCGAGGATGACGCCGACCGATGCAAGCACGGCAATGGCCGATGCCAGCACGGTGATGATCGGGAACTTCTTGGCAAAGACCCGGACGAGCGGAAGCTTATCCCCCTGTGTTTTCATTGAAGTGAAGTACTATCCCCCCCTCTGCTATGTTTTTCCCTGAAGCAGAGGCGCGGGCATTGAACATGAATATGCCGCCCAGATTCCGCTCAAGCGTGCTTTCTACCTCGAGCGTCTCGCCTGCCCTGACCGTATCATAAAAGGTCAGGCCGGTGATGCCGGCGAAGAGAGACTGCCCCTTTCTTCCGCTTGCAATGCCGGATATCTGCGCCATGGATTCGACGATATAGGCCTGGGGCAGGCTGCCGTCAGGAAGGACGATCGGATCGCTGATCGTGATCTGTCTCGTGCCCCGTGCGCGTTTCTCCTCTGCAATGTACTCAGCCGTATCCAGCATGATAAAGGGATGCCTGTGGGGAAGATGCTCATAGGGCTTCATCGGGATCTTATTTTCTGCTCCTGCTCACGTACGCGGCAAGGGCATTGACCGATGCGAAGGCCTCCTTGCCGACATCCTCGTCAGGGATCCTGATGCCGTAGGTCTTTTCGAGTCCCACGACCAGTTCGAGGGCATCGATCGAGTCCAGGCCCAGACCGCTGCCAAAGAGCGGTGCAGAAGGGTCAATATCGGCAGGCGCGACATCCTCCAGTTTCAGGTTCTTTATGATCAGCGCCTTCAGTTCTTCAACAAGTGCTGCGGTTTCCATCAGGTAAGTCCTCCATCCACAGATATATATTCACCGGTGATATATCCTGCCTCATCAGAGGCAAGAAATGAAACTGCCTGTGCCACTTCCTCTGGGGTCCCGAACCTGCCTGCCGGGATCATCGAGATAAACTCTTTCTTTATCTTTTCGTCCATGCCGCGGGTAAGTTCTGTTGCGATCACACCGGGTGAGACCGCATTCACCGTGATCCCGTATCGTCCTACCTCACGCGCCAGGGAGCGGGTGAAGCTGAGTATGCCTCCCTTTGATGCTGCATAGTTCGTCTGTCCTGCCCTGCCCATCAGCGCACTGGGGGATATTATGTTGATGATCCGTCCCCAGCGGTTGCCGATCATCGGCCTCAGCACTGACTTTGAGTTGTAGAAGACGCTGTTGAGGTTCACGTCGATCACCTTGTGCCAGTTTACGTCGGGCATCAGCATCAGGAAGCCGTCCCTGATGATGCCTGCGTTGTTCACCAGGATATCGAGCCTTCCCTCTTTCTGTACAATTGCCTCGATCATGGTGCTGACCTGCTCCTGGTCAGAGACGTCAGCCTGTATTATCTCCGCAGACAGGCCCTCAGCCTTCATGCTGCTGAGCGCAGCCTCGGCAGCCGCAGTATCCGAGCTGTAGTTCATGTACACACGAATGCCTTTGTTCAGAAGCGAATGGGCAATGGCCCTGCCGATGCCTTTTGTGCCGCCGGTAACAAGCGCCACTACGCCCGGCATGACACCAACTCCTCAGCCCTGAAGGACTGCGCATCGCGCTCTATCCAGCGCACCAGCTTTGAAAGTACGTCAGACGGGCCGACCTCGATAAACCGGTCGATCTCCATCTGCCTGATCGCCTTGACCGCATCTCTCCAGATCACCTTCTGTCCAAGCTGCGTTGCAAGGACATGGGCAATGCCTTCAGCGTCAAGTCTGGTACCGTCAAGATGGCTGATGACAGGAAGACGCGGCTCATTGATCGAAAGAGATCGGATAAATGGCATGATCATGGCCTGTATGTCCTTCATGAGCGGGCTGTGCAGGGGATAGGGTATGGCCAGCTCTTTTACGGCAAGCGCACCGTCTTCAAGGGCCATGCTGCAGGCGGTCTCTACGGCATCCTTCCAGCCGGAGATGACGGTCTGCGAGACCGAATTGATATTGGATACATGGACATCGTCAAGCTGTGCGCAGATCTCTTCGACCTGTTCTGTCCTGAGTCCCATGATCGATGCCATGAGCCCCGGCCGATGGCCGGTGACGGTCTGAATGGCCCGTTGTATCGTGATGATCACGGCAGTGCAGTCCTCAAGCGCCAGAGCGGACGAGGCATAGAGCGCTGCATAAAAGCCGAGACTGTGGCCGGCTACGCATTGAAAGTTCTCTCTTTTGCTGAGCAGGTCCCAGTAGCAGGCGCTTGCGCCGAAGACGGCAAGCTGAGAGACCACAGGATCGCTCAGCCCGTGGTCTGCGTGGTCCTGCACAGACGCAAGGATGTCCCTTTTTGCTATGTGATTTATCCTGTCGAAGAGCTCACCGGTTATCGGGGCGTTTCTGAGACCGGAGAGCATCCCCGGGTACTCGGACCCCTGGCCAGGGAATATCGCTGCTGCTTTCAACCGTATTTCTCCATGATTTTAACGTTATATTATGCCATGACGGCCGGATATAAACCAATCATGGCGGCTTTTATGGCGGGCTATGGTAAAATAATAGATCACACTATAAGGAAGGAAAAAGATGGCACAGGTTAAGGACGGCGACAGGATCAGGATACATTATGTAGGTAAGCTCGAGGACGGCTGTGTATTTGACTCGTCCGAGGGCGGCGCCTCGCTTGAGATAAAGATCGGCAGGGGCGAATTCATTAAAGGGCTTGAAGAGGGTGTTATCGGCATGACCCCGGGAGAGTCACGGACCATCTGCATGCCTCCTGAAAAGGCCTATGGCCCCTATCTTCAGGAAAAGGTATTTGAGTTCCACAAGGACAGGATCGGCGAGGGCATGACGCCTGAGGTCGGCCAGATGATGCAGCTGTACCGCGCTGACGGCATGCCGATCACCATAAAGGTCATCGACAAGACCGAGACCGGTTACATCATGGATGCCAACCATGCGCTTGCCGGCAAGAACCTGATCTTTGAGGTGACACTCGAAGAGATCGTGACCGATGAAGAGGCCTAGCCTCTAACCTACATATGCGGCAAAGGGGACAGTAACCGGATGAAATATCAGGTCCTTCTTGTAGAAGATTCAAAGGCGATCCAGCAGATGTATCGCAACAAGCTGATCATGGAGCAGTTCGCCGTGGTCACTGCAGACAACGGCATGGAGGCGATCAAGGCCCTCGCACAGTCCAGGCCTGACATCATCCTTCTCGACCTGATGATGCCGATCATGGACGGATACAAGGTGCTCCAGGTCGTCAAGTCCGATCAGAAGCTCAAGGACATACCGGTGCTTGTCTTTTCGGCCAAAGGCCAGCCCGACGAGGTCGAAAAGGCGCTGAGCCTTGGCGCTGCAGGGTATATCGTCAAGTCAGTTACCAAGCCGAACGAGGTAGTCGAGAAGATCCGTGCTGCCATGAGCAAGAAACCGGCTGAACAGGCGCTGGTGCACTATACGGTCGAGATCAAGGAGGCACTCTATGATGCGAAGAAGCTTTCGGCTGATTTCAAGCTCAATGGTTTTGTCTGCCCGTCCTGCAATATTCCGATGCTGCTCGACCTGATCCCTGACTTTTCGGGCGAGGTGCCCTGGTTCACCGCCAAGTTCTTCTGCCCGCGGTGCAACACCAATACATAGCAACGCTATCTCCTGCAATGACGGATAGAATCAATCTGAAGTCCCTCTCCCGGGAAGAACTGTTCAGTTTTGCAAAGGAACACGGTCTGCCCAGGTATCGCGTCGATCAGCTCCTGCACTGGATGTACGAAAGATATGCCCAGGACCTTCAGGAGATCACTGAATTCTCGAAGGCCCTGCGCGAGGACCTTGCCAGGATCGCCCGCATCAGCAGCCTCGAACTGGTCACGCGCCAGAGGTCCGGGGATGGCACCGAGAAGTTTCTCTTTTCTCTGGAGGACGGCCAGACGATCGAGAGCGTGCTGATCCCTGACGATGACCGCCGCACGCTCTGCATCTCTTCCCAGGTCGGCTGCGCCATGGCATGCGAATTCTGCCTGACCGGAGAGTCCGGCCTTACCAGGAATTTGAAGGCCCATGAGATCCTTGACCAGATCCTTTTTGTGAACGGCCTTATCAGCCCGAAGCGGATCTCGAACATCGTCTTCATGGGCATGGGCGAGCCTCTCGCGAATTTTGACGAGGTGGTGGAGGCGCTCAGGAAGATCACCGAGATCCTCGGCATATCAAAGCGCAGGATCACGCTCTCCACCTCAGGCCTTGTGCCGAAGATGCTGGAGCTGCCGAAAAAAGCGCCGGACGTGAACCTCGCTGTTTCGCTGAATGCAACGACCGATGAAGTGCGGGACAGAATCATGCCGATCAACAAAAAATATCCGCTCAAGATGCTGCTTGACGCCTGCAGGCTGTACCCGCTCCAGCCGCAGCGGCTGATCACCTTTGAATATGTGCTGATCAACGGGGTCAATGATACCATCGAAGATGCGAAGAGGCTGACGAGGATACTCAGGAACATACCCTGCAAGGTGAACCTGATCCCGTATAATCCGCATGAGGGAAGCAGGCTGAAAAGACCGGAGAAGGCTGCGGTGCTTGCGTTCCAGAAGGTGCTGAAGGACGCGCATATGACTGCGCTGGTCCGGGAGAGCAAGGGCCAGGACATCCTGGCGGCCTGCGGCCAGCTGCGGGGAATACAGGAGAAGGAGAATAACGCATGATGAAACCGATCAAAGTTAAAGCGGCCACAAAACTTCTTGATCTGCTCGTGCATATGGGCTATTCAAAGACCAAGGTGAAGCAGCTTCTGAAGCACCGGGCCATAGCCGTGAACAAGAAGGTCGTGACCGGGCATGATCATCTGCTGTCGGCAGGCGACCTCCTTTCTCTTGATTCCAAACCGGAGGCGGGGAACGAGATCCTCGAACAGTATGACATAGAGGTCCTGCATGAGGATGACGCAATCATGGTCATTAACAAGCCTTCAGGCCTGCTCACCATAGCCACGGAGAACGAGAAGAGGGAGACTGCATACTACCTGCTGAACGCATTTTTCAAGGAGCGGGACCCGTCGCGGCCTGACCGCATCTTCATTGTGCACCGGCTTGACCGCGAGACCTCCGGCCTCCTCGTATTTGCAAAGAACGAGGCAGCAAAGAAGAAGCTCCAGGACGACTGGGAGCATGCAGAGAAGAAATACTATGCAATCGTCGAGGGCGTGCCGAAGAAGAGGGAGGGAAAGATCGAGAGCTATTTGAACGAGACCAAGGCTTTCAAGGTCTATTCAGACGCCATGTCCGAGTATACCAAGCAAGCGGTCACGCGATATAAGGTGATAAAAGCGGACAAGACGCATGCGCTGCTTGAGATCATCCTCGATACCGGCCGCAAGCATCAGATACGCGTGCATCTGTCTGATCTGGGCTGTCCGGTCGTCGGCGACAAGAAATACGGGGCATTGACCAACCCGATCCGCCGCATCGCACTCCATGCATACAGCCTCACTTTTGCACATCCTGTCTCAAAGAAAAAGATGCAGTTCTCCACGCCCATCCCCCCTGCCTTCGGCTCGCTCGTAAAGCATATGGTTTGATTCTTCGGGCGTATTAATAAATGCAACACTAGCGTCGCCTATTTGTCATTCCGGCTTGTCCGGAATCGTTCTTCGGATGGACTCCCGACAAGCGGGAGTGACAGATGATGGGGCAATCGAACAATTGAAAGTTGAACATGGCACAGAAAAGTGACAAGTACCTCAGGAATTTGTGGTGGTAGTGAAGCCCTCGCCCTTGAGGGGAGAGGGATGGGAGAGGGTGATAATCGTGAATGATTTCTTTTCATATTCAAAGCCTTCCATCTCATTCAGCAATTCAGCAGTTTTCTCTTGACCCTCCCTCTATTAGCCCCTATAATCACGAAAAAGTCGCATGCGATATAAAAACATTGAGGAGTCCACATGCAAGCGAAACTTGAAGATTTCAATGATTAGCCGTGAGCTCATGCAGCCTGCCAGGGCTATTGTGTGTGGCTCCTGATAATTGTTATTAGGGAGATTGAAATGAAGATGATATTGTCAGGTATTGCTTTGACCATTGTTTTAAGTGGTTGTTACAGCACGCTGCACTATGGTTACCTGCCAGGCGGCGATTATCAATATTATGCGCCATTATCGCCGGTAGATTTAAAAGGCGAAAGATACCGACTTGAAGTTATCGATAGTCGAAGAGGCTTTGATATATCATGCTCAACTTTCAGGGTAGATCGCAATACAGAGCTTGAAGGCTCTACGGGCATTGATTTTTTCAGCGCCTATGTGCGCGCTATGATTGAAGCAAACAATGGAGTTATTGATCCGAAAGCGGATAAAACTATTACTGTCGAACTTACCGGCTTATCTGCTGAATACCAGGGCTACGGCTATGTTCGGGTCTATGGCCTTGTTGAATTTCACGCAGTTCTTGGAGGCTTCCGCAAGAACTATTGTTCTCAAATGGCTGATGGAGATGAGGGTGCTCCTGTTGGCAAATATGCCTTTGATACGAGAAAAGGCGCCCTAAGAAAGATGGTGTCAGGTTCAACCCGGCGAGCTCTTGAGGAATTTATTCGTGACTTGGCAGAACTGCAAAAAAAGAAAGGATTACAACTTTAGGGGGATAGAAGATATGCAAATCAACTTTAAAAAGCTATTGGTGATTTTTGCTTTGTTATCGGTGACCGGCTGCGCCTCATTTAAACCGGTGAGCATAGATCAGGCAACCGGGCGATTTCCTGCAAGTGCCGAAGTTGATAAGAAATATATAAGAATTCAGCAACCATTAGTCGGGATCAACGAGGTTAACTATGTCTATCTGCGAGCTCATTCACCGTATGGCAATGACAGATTTTATAGTTTCATGAAGGACGCTTTGCTGAAAATTGGCTTCAAGAAAGTTTATAGTGAAAAAGAATTGTCGCAGCTGATCATCAAGAACGGCTTATCTACCTTTATCACTAATTTAACTGACCTGATTTCCTTGAACAATCTGGCGAAGGCGACTGGCCCATTCATTGTTTTGGATAGTGCTGTATTTCCGGTTACCAGCGCGGTATTTCGTTTTGATGTTCAGGTGATCGAACCGTTAAGTGGAGACACCTTTCTCGAAATATCAAGAATCCGGACCAATTGGATCGACATGGATAATGAAATCAACTATCCAATTTTAAATGTCATTAAACAATGGTACGACGAGTCTGCACAGATCCCTTACAAAAAGCCTGAAGTCAAGATTCCAAGAGAAGAAACGATTTGATGCTAACTTAGCCATCGAGCCGATCGGCGAATGTGAGATCTAAATCATGTCCATAAAAAGCCTTCTCCTCACAGTCCTTTCAACAATAGCAACCATTGCGCTTATCGCTGGCCTTATGATGCTCCGCAGCATGTTCATGGCAACAAGGGGCAGGAAGATAGCCGCATATCCTGACCCGAAGAAGGCGCTGGTGGTCCTCGACATTCAGGAAGGTTATTCTGGAACGGCCGCCAGGCAGCCGGTCACGCGCCCGCCGACGGGCGGGCTGCTCTTCATCGTCAACAACCTCATAGACAAGGCTGCAGAATCAGGCATGGAGGTGGCATACATCAGGCAGGTCTTCAGTAATAACCTGTTCGTGCGGCTCCATGGCGGGAGGAGACAGGGCAGGGTGATCATCGACCGCAGGATAAAGGTGATCAATGAGAATGATTTCGAGAAGAACAGGACCGATGCCTTTTCGTCCAGACAGTTCGAGCAGTTCCTGACTGACCGGCATGTCAATGAACTCTTTCTCGTGGGAGTGGATGCTGCGTACTGCGTCTATTACACTGCGCTTGGCGCCTTGAACCGCGGATACAAGGTGACGGTGGTCACGGATGCTGTCCTGTCGCGCAAGAAGATGGGCGCTGTCCTGGAGCGATACAGGCGCAAAGGTATTGCGGTCATGACGAGTGAAGAACTGCTGAACGAAGCCTGAGCGAAGAAACATAATAACAGACCCCGCGTCCTGTTACGATATCAATAAATTAGCCTTATGACCTCCATATTTTCGATTGACAGTGACCCTGTCATGGGGTAGCATTTTCCTATCGGTCCAGCACTATCCATACCCATATCATGAACAATGCTTTTCAATACAGGAGGACTGTATGATAACGCTCAAGATCAACGGGAAGACGCATTCACTCGATATCAGCCCTGAGTCATCCCTGCTCTGGACGATCAGGGAACATCTCAAACTCACCGGCACGAAATTCGGCTGCGGCAAAGGGCTCTGCGGCTCCTGCACGATCCATGTTGACGGCAAGGCTGAACGGTCCTGCCAGATGACCGTTGCTGATGCGCAGGGTAAGAACATCACCACGATCGAAGGTATCCCTGAGAGTCACCCGCTCAAACAGGCATGGGTAACTGAGCAGGTTGCGCAGTGCGGATACTGCCAGCCCGGCCAGATCATGCAGGCTGCGTCGCTCCTGTCCAGGGACAAGAATCCCTCTGAGGCGAAGATCATCAATGAAATGGACGGCAACCTCTGCCGCTGCGGCACGTACCCGAGGATAAAGAGCGCCATCATCCTTGCCGCAAAGGAGGGCCGGAAATGAGCTCATCCATAACACGCAGGACCTTCATCAAGATAGCAGGATTGACCATCGCGGTCGTGGCAACGCCCTCGGGCTTTGACATCCTCTGGGGAGATAAGGCCCAGGCAGAGATGAGCAAGGGCCTCAGCGCCGGCGTCTGGATACATATAACTCCTGAGAACAGTGTCATCGTCACGGTGAATAAATCTGAAATGGGACAGGGCATCTACACTGCCCTGCCGATGATCGTTGCAGACGAGCTTGAGGCTGACTGGAAACAGGTGAAGTTCGAAGTGGCGCCTGCAGGGGACCAATACAAGGACCCTGTCTGGGGTGCGCAGGCCACGGGCGGTAGTTCGAGCATCAGGCATATGTATGCACCGCTCAGGAAGGCAGGCGCAGCCGGCCGCGAGATGCTGGTGGCTGCTGCTGCCGGGATCTGGAAGGTGCCTGCAGCAGAGTGCGAGGCAAAGCTTGGAACAGTTGTGCATGGACCGAGCAAGCGTTCGCTGACATACGGCGAGCTTGCAGCAAAGGCTTCTGCTGTTGAGCTGTCCAAGGAGCCGAAGCTGAAGAAGGAGAGCCAGTTCCGGTACATCGGCACCAGTATGCCGAGGCTCGATATTCTGGAGAAGACAGACGGGACCGCAAAGTTCGGCATTGATACCATGGTGCCGGACATGCTCTATGCAACGGTCTCGCGGCCGTACAACTACGGGGCAAAGGTTGAGGTTGTGCATGACGCTTCAGCCAAGAAGGTGAAGGGGCTTCATAAGATCATCCAGATCGACCGCGGTGTTGCCTTTATCGCCGACACGCTCGAAGCTGCCTGGCAGGCGAAGAAGTCGACCCATATTGTCTGGACCAAAGGCACTGATCCAGCCATGACCAACGAAACCCTCGAAAAGTCCTTTGAAGCTGCCCTGGCAAAGAGCGGCATCAGCGCACGCAGGGACGGGAATGCACAAAAGACGTTTGCGGGTGCGCCAATAAAGCTGGACCTGAAATATTCGCTGCCATACCTCAGCCATGCGACCATGGAGCCGATGAACTGCACTGCCTTTGTGCAGGCAGACCGCTGCGATATCTGGGCGCCGACGCAGAACCAGACCGGCACGCTCATGACCGCAAAGAGGATCACCGGTCTCAAGCCGGAGCAGATCCATGTACATACCACCTATCTGGGCGGCGGTTTCGGCAGGAGGTTTGAGCAGGATTTCGTGGAGGAGGCGGTGCAGATATCCAGGGCGGTCAGCAGGCCGGTGAAGGTGATCTGGACGCGGGAAGAAGATTTTCAGAATGACTATTTCAGGCCTGGCAATCTCTCGCATATACAGGCTGCGCTGGACGCTAAGGGCAATCCTGCTGCCTGGGCGCACAAGATCGTCTGCCCCTCAATCTTTGCACGGGTATTCCCGGATACGATGAAGAACGGCATAGACAATGCCGCAGTCGAAGGCCTGAGCAATCTGGAGTATGACATCCCGAATATCTCGGTCGAGTATGTGAGGATCGACACCCCTGTGCCGGTAGGGTTCTGGCGTTCAGTGGGCAGTTCCCACAATGCCTTTACCGTAGAGACCGCGATTGACGAGCTTGCGCATCATGCCAAAAAAGATCCGCTCAAATTCAGGCTGGACCTTCTCCACAAGCACCCGAGGGCGCAAAAGGTGCTCCAGGTGGCTGCAGAGAAGGCGGGCTGGGACAAAAAACCTGCAAAAGGCATAGGAAGAGGCATTGCCTATCACCTTTCGTTCGACAGTTATGTTGCCCAGGTTGCTGATATAGAGGTGAACAAAAAGGACGGGAACATAAAGGTCAGGAAGATCGTCTGCGCATTAGACTGCGGCAGCGTGGTGAACCCGGATACGGTGAAGGCGCAGATGATGGGCGGTATCGTGATGGGGCTTTCTGCTGCCATTAAAGAGCGGATAGAGTTTGCAAGGGGCAAGGCAGTTACCGAGAACTTCGATACGTACCCGCTTCTTACCATGAGTGAGACGCCCGAGATCGAGGTGCATATTGTGGCGAGTAATGATAAACTGGGCGGCATCGGAGAGCCTGGTGTGCCGCCTGTTGCACCGGCAGTTGCCAATGCGCTTTTCAATGCGACCGGGGTGAGGATGAGGACCCTGCCGATGACGCCCGAGACGGTCCTGAAGGCATTGAAAGGGAAGAAGGTATAAGGGAAGTTGTTTATTATAACCTCCCCCAGCCCCTCCTTGGTAAGGAGGAGAGGAGAATAGAGACGTGCCGATGGAGATGATGGTAGATAGTAGTGTAGAGGTTCCTCCCCTTACCAAGGGGAGGTTAGGTGGGGTTACAATACATGACAATAATTTTTAACAAATCAACTGAAAATCACAAGCGCCGAGCTTTGAGACATAACATGCCTGAACCCGAATTGCTTTTATGGTCAAAACTGCGGGGGAAAGGGGTAGCGGGACATAAATTCAGAAGACAATACAGTGTGAGCAACTTTGTTTTGGATTTTTATTGTCCTCAGCAAAAGCTGGCGATTGAGATCGATGGAGCCACGCACTTTACAGAAGGGGCTGAAGAATACGATAGAGAAAGACAGCAGGTTATAGAATCATACGGCATAAGATTTTTGCGATTTACCAATGCTGAGGTCATGGAGAATATTGATGGGGTTGTACTGAAGATTAGCGACTGTTTATCCTAACCTCCCCCAACCCCTGCTTAAGGCACCTACAGCTGGTCCTTGGTAAGGAGGGGAGAGCAAGTTAAGAACTTGTGCGAAGGAATACCATGGAACTATACGAAGAACTGCTGAGGCTGAAGAAAGAGGGCAGGGCATCTGCCCTTGCAACGATCGTGCAGTGTGCGGGGTCTGCGCCGCAGAAGACCGGATCAAAGATGCTGGTGCGTGATGACGGGACAATCGTCGGGACCCTGGGCGGCGGCTGCCTTGAGGCTGAGGTTGTCCAGGCTGCGCTCATGGCGATCCGTGATGAACAGGTTGTTACGGTTCCGTTCGATCTGACCGAGAAGCAGGGCGGTTTGGTCTGCGGCGGCAGACTGTCGATATTCATCGAACCGATCATCCCTGACCCGACATTGATCATCCTCGGCGCAGGCCATGTTGGCAAGGCGCTTACGACGGCCGCACGGTTCAGCGGTTTCCGTGTGGTCGTCTGCGATGACCGGCCTGAATATGCGAACCGCGAAAACCTACCGGATTCTCATGATATTGTGGTCCATGATTTTCCCTCCATGTTCTCCCGATTGATCGTGCCTGACAATTCCTATATTGTTGTCGCAACGCGGGGCCATAACCATGACCTCGATGCAGTGATCGCCTCGCTCAGGACACAGGTCGGTTATATCGGTCTTCTCGGGAGCAAACGGAAAAAGGCGCTCCTTTTCAGGGCGCTTAAAGATGCAGGTTTTTCCGATGACCAGGTCAGCAGGGTACATATACCGGTCGGCCTGCCGATCAATTCAATAACGCCTGAGGAGATCGCGATCAGCATCATGGCAGAGATAATACAGAAGAGGAGAGAGAATGGAGCATCACGTGTCAGCCGTAATTCTTGCAGCAGGTTCGGCCAGGAGGATGGGGCAGCAGAAGCAGCTTCTTCCACTCGGCAGCCGCACAATAATTGAACACTGTACGCATACCCTGCTCACCGCAGGGATCACGGATATCGTGATCGTGATCAATCCGCAGGGTGCTGATGTCTCCTCTGCAATAGAACATCTGCCTGTTACCATAGCAATAAATCCGGACAGCAGCAGCGACATGGCCGGGTCGGTGAGGATTGGGCTGCATAGGCTGAACGACCGTACATCTTCTGTCCTGGTCTGTCCGGTTGATCATCCCCTTGTCCTGCCGGAGACGATCAATGCCCTGCTCTCGCAGCATCAGGAATATCCGGGGGCGATCTTTATTCCGAGCTATGACAGACGGCGGGGACATCCGACGCTTTTCCCGCGCGAGATCATTCAGGAGATCTTTGAAAGCAGCAGTCTCAGGGAGATCGTCGGCCGCCACGAGCCATTAATAAAATATCTGGATGTTCAGGACCGTGGTGTTGTGCTTGACATGGACACGCCTGAAGACTATGCCCTCATCCTGCAGGAATATTACGCTCGAAAGGAGAAATAATGAGAAAGATCGTTCTGCTTCTGTCTGTCGTCAGCCTCCTGATAGCTGCAAGCAATGGGGGGCCGACCAATGACCTGAAGGATTACCACGCATGCCAGACCTGCGGCATGGACAGGCATCTGCATGTACACGGCCGCATGATGCTCTCGTATGATGACGGGACAAAGGGAGGGACATGCAGTCTCCGCTGCACTGCTGTGGACATGGCTGCACACAGGGAAAAGACGATAATCGGCATGATGGTGGCGGATTATAACAGCGGGAGACTTATTGATGCTGCAAAGGCGGTATGGGTCATCGGCGGCCGCCGGACCGGCATCATGTCACGCCGGGCAAAGTGGGCCTTTGAGGATAAGGCTGCTGCTGAAAAATTCGTCAGCGAACACGGGGGAAGGGTGGCAGACTATGACGAAGCCATGAAAGCTGCCTTCGGGGACATGGCAGGTGACCTGATTATAGTGCAGAGCAAGAAGCCGGCAGCCCAGAGCAGAAAGAATGATATTGCGGCCCAGCCGGAATGCAGATACTGCGGCATGGACAGGAGAAAATTCGATTACAGCAGGATGCTTGTTCTGCATAAAGACGGCGGCGAGACCGGGACCTGCAGTATCCACTGCACTGCCATAGACCTAGCCCTGCATTACGACAAAGCACCGCGTTTCATCGGGGTCGGCGATTACAGCACAAAAAAACTGATAGATGCGCAGAAGGCATATTGGGTAGTTGGCGGTGACAGGGAGGGCGTGATGTCGATTCAGGGGAAATGGGCCTTTGAAAACAGGAAAGAGGCCGAAAAATTCACTAAAAGCAATGGCGGCACGATCAGCACGTTTGATTGCGCTTTGCGGGCTGCCTTTGAAGATATGTGGGAGATCTTGAAGTAGTTTGTGACGAATAAACTGCTTGACAGTGTCCCTGGATTGCAATACATTGTAAGCATAACTTGATAATTATAAGTTTAGACTCTTTCTATAAAGGAGGTGAAAGAAGATGAAGAAACTGATCCTTATGGTGACTGTTTTGGTGATGGTGGCATTTGTTGCCCTTTCTTTTGCCGCTTCCAAGGCTAAGATGGACCTGAAGGTGGGCGATGAGATCTATGCCTGCAACTGCGGCGACAGCTGCCCTTGCAAGACCATGGCCAGAAAAGCAGGCAACTGTACCTGCGACAAGGAAATGGTGAAGGCCAAGGTGATGAGCATCGATGGCGACAAGGTGATGCTCAAGGCTGACTCGTGGGAGAAGGAGCGGGCTTTCAAGGCAACCGGCAAATACATATGCAGCTGCGGCGAAGGATGCAACTGCGATACCATCAGTCAGAGTCCTGGTAAATGCGGCTGCGGCGCAAAATTGAAAAAAGTGAAGTAGCGCACCGATCGAGAAGAGGACGGGATATTTCCCGTCCTCCCTGTTCTTATAACCTGCCGTTCTTCTGATATTCCGCGATATAGACCTTCAGCGCGCGCATGATCAGCCAGTCAAGGGTGACACTGTTGGCAGAGGCGATCCTGATCAATTCGTCCAGAACCTCTTTTTCTATGCCGGACGGCGCAGCATTGAGTCCGGCCTCCTGCGCAGTGGGGACATCTGTTATGGTTGAGCCGGTCCGTTTCTGATGCTCACGGATCAGCAGCTCCTTGAGTTTTCCCATATCGCCTGACATGATGGCCTGTCTCACATCTTCAGGAACTTCGGTCCCAGGCGATGCTTCTCCTGTCTGCTCAGGCTCCGCCGCAGACACAGGCGGCTGCATCATCTCGGCGCCGGCACCGGGAAATCCTCCGGGCATCATGCCGGTCATGCCCATCATCATCATCGCCAGCCTGCGCGCATGTTCGTTGTCAGGGATGTTCTGCTGCATGAACTTATCGAGATTTCCTGTTGCTGCTGCCATGGCCATCTGGTCGGCCATCAAGGGGGGCTGGCCTTCTTTCTCTTCTTCGCTCATTCTCGTTTTGCCAAAGGGAGTCTTCGGCGGCTTCGGCAGAGGCTTTTCATCTTTTGACATGATGCATCTCCTTTGTATGTCATCCCGGCTTGACCGGGATCATTTTTGCATTCGGAAGGATTCCCGATACCCAAATCGGGCACAGGCGCGCTTTGCTTGCGGGAATGACAGATCCTTACTTCCCTCTTCAGTATATACGAATCCCGTCATCGTAGTGATGCTTTTCCGGATGTATCCTGCTGATCAGCGAGCGGTCGAAGATCTCCGCAGGCTCAAGCAGCCGCCTGATAAAGCCCAGTTCTTTCATGGCTTTGACAAAATCCGTTGTACTCGCGATATATTCATCGGTGAGCGCTGCGCAGTATTTGGGCGATACCTGCAGGGTCTCAATCACAAAAGCAGGTTCTATAAAGCCGACATGGGAAGCGATGACCTCTGCAGCCTGTGACGGATCATTTCTCAGCAGGGAAGTCGCCTTCTCATGCGCAGCGAGGAACTTACCGCAAAGCGCGTTGTTTGCTTCAAGGAAAGGCCTGTCAGCGACAATGCCGTAGCTCGGATTATGGGGCCAGAGCCTTGAAGGAGGGTACAATATCTTCCCACCTGCATACTGTTTTATTGCGGTAGCCAGGGCAGGTGTGCCGAAGGCTGCTGCCACCTCATCCTTTATAAGAGCCTCCACTGCCATGTCTGCCCAGGGGAAATTCCGGACCGAGACATTGGCTGCAAGCCCTGCTTTTTTCAGACTGTCCTGCAGGATCACATCATGGATCGAACCTTTTCCGGGAACGCCTATCGTCATGCCCATGAACTGCCGCAGGATGTTCTGCAGGCTATCCGCCTCCGGATATCCCTTGTATTGGGCTTTGCCGCAGACCACGGTGCCTTCCATATGTCCGCCTGCAATGCAGACGATCGGCACTCCCCGCTCAATGCCGATGATCGCAGGCGGAAGACCGATGTACGCGAGGTCGATCTCCCTTTTCTCAAGGGCATTGACTATGGCTGGACCGGTACCGAACAGTTTCCATTCGATAGCAGCGTCAATTTCTGAACAGAGTCCCTTGTCTGCCATAAGCAGCATGGCTGTGTGGTAGAAGGTCGAGAGGTGGCCGATGCGCAGAAGCATAGGAATAGGTTAAGGCAAAGATAACGGTAAAGGCAAGAATGAGGCAGAAATCAGCAGGTTGAGGTCAAGGCTGAGAAAGAAATAGGGCAGGCAAGGGACAAAGCAGAACTCAGGTTCATGAAAAAACGGGCCCACAAGGGCCAATTCATATTTCGTTGTATTTGTATGATATACTTTAGCCAAATGAAGAACAGGCTGCTCTTCTTATTGTTGATCATGCTGACCGTGCTGCTTTCGGAGGTGCGTCCTGTGAATGCCGAAAGCATTATAGGCAGCGGCTGTTCAGTCAGCAATGTCGGGTACCTCCAGGAGCTGGCAAAAGAATACGAAAAACAGACAGGCGTCAAGGTGCTGGTCCGCGGCGGGGGCACGGTTGTCGGTATTGAAGATGTCAAAACAGGCAAGGTGGATTTTGCGGCTGCCTGCAGGCAAAAGACAGCAGATGATCCTTCGGACGTCGATTTTATTCAGGTCGCCTGGGATGCCCTGGCATTTATTGTCCACAGATCAAATCCCCTGAATGACATATCCCTTGACGAGGTAAGGGCGATCTACGCAGGCAAAATAACCAACTGGAAGCAGTTGAAGGGCAAAAATGCCCCAATAAAGGTTTTCATATCAAGGTCTAAAAAGGGTTTGAGCGGCGTTGAAGGTTCGACCAGGGACCTGGTATTGAAAGGCAAAGAAGTCGTGGAGACCCCTCAGACCCTGTTTCTTGCCTCGACTGCCATTGTGGAACAGATGGTTGAGGATACGCCTGAAGGCTTTGCCACAACCGGTTTTTCGAGCGGACGCAAACGGGACATCAAGATGTTAAAGGTCAACGGCATCTCGCCTGACAAGAAAAATATCATGAACAACAGATATCCGCTGAAACGGCCCCTTTTCCTTTTAGTGCCGCGCAGGGCAAAACCGGCGGTAAAGAATTTTGTCGACTTTGCCTTAAGCAATAAGGGGCAGAAATTCATCAGCTCACAGGGAGTTGTCTCGCTTATTGACCTGAAATGAGACTACCACTGCAGGCAAAAATATCGGTCCTCGTCGCAGTAATCATCCTTATCAGCAGCGGTATATCAACTTATTACTTCACAGCCGCACACAGCCGCAGCAAGGAAAACGGGCGCGTCCTGCGGGGAATGGCCCTGGTCCATTCCCTCTCCAAGTCCGCAGAAGAAGGTCTCATCAATGAGGACCTCGATCTTATCAAGAAGGCCTCATATGTTATCAAGGCGCCTGACGTGACGCTTGCCCAGGTCTATTCCGATATTTGGGAGCCTGTTGATGCCTATCCCTTCGAGAGATTAAAGGATCTGCCTGCTCCTGAGGCAGTCGATCATTTCAGGAATGACCCGTCGCCTTTTTATGTGAAAACCAAAAGCACCTTTGATTTCTACAGCCCGGTATTCTACAAGGCCTCTGAGGAGACAGCGCCGGTCACGATAGGATATGTCAGGATCGTCGTGTCGTCCGCTGACGTTCAGAAAGAACTGAGGATAATAGTCCGCAACAATATCATTTTGTCGCTGGTGATAACCCTTATTGCCTTTTTTGCCATTCACATACTTATAAGCCGTATGGTGATCAGACCGGTTCTGGACCTTCACAAATCTGTTTCCCGGTACAAAGAAGGCTCGCTGCCAGATGCCGTATCCGTGCATGCTGCTGATGAGATAGGAGAGCTGGCCCTGGAGTTCAACAATATGAGCCGGGCCATCCGGGAAAGGAATGAAAAACTGGTAGAGTCAGAGGAGAGGATAAAGTCTCTTTTCGAGCGGGTCGAGCATGCCATCTTCGGTCTTGACAGTGAAGGCAACCTCATAGAAGCAAATACCAAATTTACGAAGATGTTCGGACCGGTAAAGAATATCCGCAATTTATTATCAAGTGAAAAGAAGGCGCAGGAATACCTCACTCATTCGCTGTCCAGCAAAGTCGTGCATGCTGAAGAGCGTCTTATGGACAAGAATGGAAATGAAATTGTCGTGCTTCTTTCGATGTATCCTGAGATCGACGGCAATGGCAACGTTGAGGGCTACGACGGGTATATTATAGACATAACGGAAAAGAAGAGGCTGGAGGAAAGGCTGATCAGGTCCCAGAAGATGGAGGCGGTCGGGACCCTCGTAGGCGGTATGGCCCACGAATTCAACAACCTCCTGACCGCCATTCTCGGCTATTCTGAGATCATGCAGTCCATGGTCAAAGAGGGCGACGAGTATTATAAGCCGGTAAATATCATCTATCAGGCTGCCACGCGAGGTGCAGAGTTCGGGAGAAAGATACTGACGATAACCAGAAAAGAGAAGATAGAGACCAAACCGGTAACTATCAATGACGTGATAACGAATTCCCTTGACCTGCTTCAAAGGACCCTTCCGAAAGACATCGAGATCATCGTGAAGCTCAGCGACGATATCCCTCTTATCAATGCCGACCCTTCACAGATCCAGCAGGTGATCGTCAATCTGGCGATAAACGCGCGTGATGCCATGCCGGAAGGAGGGAAATTGTTCATTGAGACCTCGACCATCAGCGACCGCAACGATCTTCCGGGAGACATGCACGATGTCCGGCGGAGTTTCATAAAAATATCTGTTGCCGACACCGGCACGGGTATAGACATGGAAACGCAGAGCAAGATATTCGATCCCTTTTTCACCACAAAGGAGGTCGGCAAGGGCACCGGTCTCGGTCTGTACATTGTGCATTCCATTGTTACTAATCACGGCGGCTATATTAACCTGTACAGCGAGCCGCTGCGGGGGACCCAGTTCAATATCTATCTGCCGGTTACCGGCGTATCAGAACCGGAGGCTGCAAGAGATGAGGAAGACCTGAGAGGTTCGGGGACATTATTGGTCATAGACGACGAGTCTGATGTGAGGGAATTGTGCAAGGACCTGCTCACAACGCTTGGGTACACGGTATTGCTGGCAGACAGCGGCAGCGCCGGGATCAATGTGTACCGGGAAAAGAAGGATGAGATATCGCTGGTCATTCTTGATATGATCATGCCCAAGATGGGCGGCAGGGAAGTGTTCCAGAACCTGAAGACGATCGACCCTGAAGTGAAGATATTGCTCTGTTCCGGATTCGGCCAGAACGGTTTTGCGGGGATAGAAGAGCTTCTCAGAAAGGGCGCTGTCGAATTTGTTCAGAAGCCCTTCTCGCGCCATGCGATCGGCCTCGCCCTGAAAAAGGCCCTCTCATAAGCCGAAGGTAATTTCAGTAATGGTCCAGTTTATCCCTGCTGGCGGTCAATAGAAGCCATCTCAAAAACAACCTTTTTTGTTATCTTGTTTCTCTTTGTCATTCCCGTGCAGACGGGAATCCAGAGTTTTTAGGCTTTTCTGGATGCCCGCCTTCGCGGGCATGACAGCCTTTTCAGAAAAATCATTTTTGAGATGGCTTCTAGTTATTCTGCATGGAACTCCTGCTGGTTTATGCTGCAACTCAGGTTCATGAAGTAAAGCGGGACCGCCAGGACAATAAGCAGGACGCCCTGACCCATGATAAGGGCATTTACTCCTGCCAGGGTGATGAGATAAAAGGATGTTATAAGGGTCCCGATGATGCTTCCGAAGGTGGAAAGGGCATAGAGTGTGCCGATGGTCTTGCCTGACGTATGCAGGCTGCAGATCAGCAGTTTTGCGGTATACGGACTGACAATGCCGAGAAAAACCGACGGGATGAGAAATAGGACCGAAGAGGCCAGCAGGGGGCTCAGTCTGATGCCCAGGTCTTTCATGAAGAGCCAGTCCGAAATGGGTGTGCTGTATAAGGGGAACAGCAGCAAGAGCAGGCCGGGAGCTGTTATGATGAGACTCAGTTTTCTGGAGGACGGGGCGATATCAGCGAGCAGCCCGCCCAGGTAATAGCCTGCAGAGAGGCCTGCGAGAAAGACGCTGATCAGGCTTCCCCAGACAAAGACAGAGCTGCCGAAGTTGGGCGCCAGAACGCGGCTGCCCAGTATTTCAAATGACATGACGATCGCACCGCAGATGAATACAACGAACTTGATCATGGTCCCTGCCTCCTTATTGCGCTCCGGATTTCTGATACTGGTAAAGATTCACCGGAGCAAAATCGTCCGTAAGGATCTTTGCCCCATCCCATTCGTATGCTGATGAGTGCTCATATCTTGAGGCAATTTCTGCCAGGTCGATATCGAACTTCCGGTCAGACTGAATTTTGCGGGCCCTTGCCAGGACAGTCTCCTTATCTGCTGTCTTACTGCCCGCTGTTGCCACGAAGATAAAGTTGGCAGATCTTTTCCCCTTGAAAACGTACAGATTGGGAAATACCTTCTTATAGGTCATGACCATGGAATCGAAAAACTTGTTCCTGAATGGCGAGGTGATATTGGCAACAACAACGCCGCCATCTTTCAGCCTGTTCTTCACTTCAAGGAGGAACTCACGTGTCGTGAGATGGAATGGTATATAGTCGTTCTGGTAGGCATCAAGAATGATCCAGTCGAATTTCTTTTTTGTCCTTTTCGTGAAAAGCCTGCCGTCATCGACATGCACTTTCATTCTCTGATTCTCTTTGAAGTAAAAAAACTTCTGTGCAACCGCCAGCATGTCCGGGTCTATCTCGGCAATGTCGATAACGGCATCAGGATAGCGTGCCGTAAAATACTTGGGCATGGCGCCTGCTCCGAGGCCAACAAAAAGCACGTCTTTTGGATCTCTATCCATAAACGCCAGGGAGACAAAAGCCATTTGAGTGAACTCGAACAGGAGTTTGTCCGGCGCGTTCACGTAAATACCTCCCTGGGTATATTCCTTTTTCTGGTTCCGCACATAGCGTTCCTTTTTTGTCGTATCCTCAATCACCTGAATATATTGGTACAGGGAATTCTTTTCAAAGAGCAGCTTTTCAGACGGTTCAAGCGCAAAGCCCTGTAAGGGGAAAAAACCCAGACATATGAAGAATGCAATGCATATTTTTTTCATGATGACCCCTTCATGTTCATATTTGTTCGGAAATGAGCTGATCACAGCATTGCCAGTGCCTGTCTTGCAGCTCTTCTGCCTTCATCCACTGCAGCAACCCAGTGCTGGTGTCCATTGAGTTCAGCATGGGCAAAGGCGATACGGCCGAACGGTTTGCGGATAACGTCCCGGGCAGCCGGCTTGTTGTAAGTGCCATAGTAAAAGCCGGGCTGCGGGTTTACGTACCCGTAGGTCCAGCGGTTCAGGACAATGCCTGCGACATCGTTTGCGGCATCAAAACCTGCTTCTGAAAAGAGCTGCTTCATCTGGCCGATGATCTGAGATTCAAACTCCGCATAACTGGTTCCCAGGAGCTTTTTCCTCCCGTTCTCACCCTGTGCCTCGGCCGGCAGTCCCGGCTGATGAAAGGAGACATAAAAGGTGAGCAGAATGGGCTTGTCAGGATGCAGAGGCGGACGGTAATTGCCCACATACATGGGCCTGCGGATGTTGCAGCCGAACCCGAAACCACTGGACCATTTGCAGGCAGTAAGGCCCAGGCGGTATAGAAAACGCCAGTTGGTGAGCGCGACGTTTGCTACCAGTATAGGTGAGACATGGAACCGGCTGTACGCCTCAGCATGGCCGGCCGGCATGCCTGAGACGACCTTTCGTGAAAGGCGGCTGCCGCATGCCATGACTACGCTGCGTGCCTTGAGACGAAAAAGTTTTCCATCCCGGAGATAGGTGAGCACCGCAGCAGTATTATCTTGCTCAACGCGGACAATAGAGGAACCGACCCTCACACGCACCCTGCTGTCGTCCTGATCCAGGGCCGAAAAACGCACTCGTCCGTTCAGAATGTCTGGAAAGTTCCTGCTGCCATCGATGGCATCGGGAATGAGCGCCTTTATGAAATAGCGTGAGAAGCCGTCATTGCCTCCGGGAAATGAATGCCAGTGACTGTTCCTGAGTGAACGATGGCCCTGAAATTCGGGGAATCCCGGCATCGAGACCTGGCGGGCTGCATAGGCGCTGATCACGTCACAGCCGAGCCCCACGACACTGGCAAGCACCGGATCTGCATAACGTGTAATTTCCGGATCGAGCTTAAGAACCTTCTCCAGATAATCTTTATAAGTCATGGAATCAAGCCAGCGGCCGTAGTCATCGCCGTCATACTGGCGGTCTGTTGTATTCCTCCAGCGCAGGAAATCCTTTTTGGTCTTTTCCGGATAGGGCGTTCCTTCAAGTTTGTTCTCCCAGAAACCTGACGCCCAGGTGCCGTATCTGTCCTGTCCCTGACCTGCATAATAGTGGCCGATGCTCTTTGAATCGAACCAGAGCCGGTACCCGAAGTTGGTGGTATCAAAGTCCAGGGGCTTTAGTTGCGACGGCAGCTCAGCATATTCAAATTCTGTCGGGATGCCGAGTGCAGAGTAGATGTCATAGCCGGGAACGCCGGGGCGGTCTATTACGCCAAAGGCGTTTGAGGCCTGCGGTCCGATCAGCCGTTCTCCCTGTACCATGAACTCATTTCTCTTGGCCGCACCGCCGAAGATCTGATGGTTTTCGAGGACAAGGCATGTTGCCTTCTTCGAAGAGGAGGCTTTAAATTCATACGCAGCGCCCAGTCCGCTCAGGCCTCCGCCGACAATGACGAGATCGTATGTTTCCCTGGTATCGATGACATCGGGCAGCGGGGCGGAATAGTCACCATTCTCTATGGCCATGAACGCCTTGATGACCGCAGCAGTGTTGCCGTTTGATGACGCATAGTCGCCGATACCGGAGAAGCCTGAGTCCTGCGACGACTGCACAAACGCGCGCAAAGGTGCGGGCAGTTCGAGCAGAAGTGCGCCTGCTCCAAGCAAGGTGCCGTTAAGAAAATCCCTGCGGGTTATGGTCATATTGCTTCCATTATAGCAAGATTGAGTTTTGCGGGATATTCTTACCGTTCCAGAATACCTGATAGGTGCATCAGATTCCATACTCCTCCTGCCAAACGCTTACAGTGCATCTTCCCCTCTCTCATTTGTTCTGATCTTTACGATCTCTTCAACATTAATGACAAATATCTTCCCATCTCCGGTGTTGCCGGTATGAGAGAATTTCTGGATCACGCTGACAACTTCATCAACCATCTCATCCGCTACAACAACTTCCAATTTTATGCGTGGAATAAATTCCACCATTTCATAAACCACCTTGTCTTTTGCATTCCTGGCCCTGCCTTTGCCGAATCCTTTGATCTCGGATACGGTCACACCGGGCAGTCCATCAATTTTATGGAGTTCTTCTGTTACTTCCAATAATTTTGCTGGTCTTATTACTGCTTTTATCTCTTTCATGCGATACTCCTTATGCGTTTTGCTGATATATATGATATTCCGATGTAGCTACATTTCTGCTTCGACCGTTCTCTTTTCGAACCAGCTGTAAACCGAAGGAATGATCAGCAGCGTCAGCAGGGTCGAAGTGATCAACCCCCCAACAACTACCGTTGCCAGCGGTTTTTGTATTTCAGACCCCGTGCCTCCGGCAAGCAGCATCGGGATCAAACTGAAAATCGATATTGATGCGGTCATCAATACCGGACGTAACCGGTCAAGGCTTCCCTTCCTGATCGCTTCCTGTAATTCAAATCCTTCTTCGCGTAGTTGCGAGATGCGCGAGACTAATACAAGGCCATTCAGCACAGCAACACCGAACAGGACTATAAAGCCCACTGACGCCGGAACAGACAAATATTGCCCGGATATGTAGAGAGCGACTATGCCGCCTATTAAGGCAAACGGCAGATTGGAGATGACCAGCAGCGCGAGGCTGATAGAGCGGAAGGTGACATACAAAAGAAGCAGGATCAGCCCGATCGCAACAGGTCCGATGATCATCAGTTTTTTCATGGCACGCTGCTGATTCTCAAATTGTCCGCCCCAGGTGAGATAATAACCGGCAGGCAGCTTGACCTTCTCTTTTATTCTTTGTTTTGCCTCAGCTACAAAACTGCCGATATCCCTGCCGGTGATGTTCATCTCGATCCCGATCCTTCTCACCCCATCCTGGCGGCTTATCTGGACCGGTCCTTCGATCAATTTCACCTCAGCCAGCTGTTCGAGCGGGATATTCATACCCGATTTTGTGGTGACCAGTATATTCCTGATCGATTCAAGAGAATTTCTCTTTTCTTCAGGCAGACGGACCGCGATATCAAAGCTCCTGTTCTCTTCATAGAATTTGGAAGCGGATTTTCCGGCAACAGCTATTTCGATCACATTCTGAACATCACTGATATTCAGGCCGTACCGTGCTATTTTTGCCCGGTCTATGTTGACGGTCAGATAGGGCTGTCCCGAAACCTTTTCCGTGCTGAGATCCGTCCCCCCCCTGATGGTTGAAAGCACTTTTGCAATTTCAGTCGATTTATTATTCAGCACGTCAAGATCTTCGCCAAAGAGCTTGAGAATTAGTTGCGCCTTTGTCCCGGCTACGAGTTCGTCAATGCGGCACTGTATCGGCTGGCTGAAACCGAAGGTGATACCTGCGATCGCTTCCAGGGACTCGCGCATCTCATTGGTCAAATCTTCCTTTGAAATGTTCCGTTTCCATTCTTTCTTTGGCTTGAATATCCCCACATATCCGGTCTTATCCGGGCCTCTGGTATCCAATGCTACACCGGTTTGTCCTGTTCGTGACACCACAATATCAAGTTCGGGAAACTGCTTCAGCTTTTCTGAAGCACGTTGATTCACTTCCATGGCTGTCGCAAGGGAGACACCAGGGAGCATGGACACATCCATATCGAACGAACCCTCATCCATGGTCGGGATGAATTCCGTCCCCAATCTCGCTGCAAGAAACAGGGAGGCAGCCAGGAAAAGGCCGGCAACGCTGAGCACGACCCGCTTTTTGTTCATGGCATATTCGAGAAGGGGTAGATACAACCTGTTCGCGTGCTTCATGATAAAACTTTCTTTTTCCTTCTGGGGTTTCAGGAACAGTATGCAGAGGACAGGAATAACGAATACGGAAAGAAAGAGGGATGCGAGAAGCGCAATAGCAACGGTGAGGGCCAGCGGGCTGAACATCTTCCCTTCGATCCCTTCGAGGGAAAGGATAGGGATGAAGGTGAGTGCGATGATAAGCTCGCCGAAGATGCTCGGCTTTCTGACTTCCATCACCGCCTTCAGCACGGTAAATGTTCCGGGATGCCGGTCCCCTTCGTCACTCAGGTGCCTCTGGACATTCTCAACCTGGATAATGGTCGTGTCTATTATCATGCCGATCGATATTGCCAGACCGCCGAGGGACATCAGGTTTGCGCTGATCCCCGCCAGCTTCATGACGATGAACGTGGCCAGGAGCGACAGCGGTAAGGCGATCAGCACTACGATGCTGCCCCGAATACTGTTCAGCAGCAGGTACAGCACGATCAGCACAAGGATAGAACCTTCTATCAGGGCCTTGTTAACCGTGCCGACGCTGGCATTTACGATATCGCTCCTGTCGTAAAAGGGAACGAGCCTGAGGCCCTCAGGAAGGACATTGTTCTCATTGATCTCTTTGACCTTTTCCGCGACCCGGCGTACAACGTCGCGGCTGTTCTCGCCGCGCAGCATCATGACGATGCCGCCGACACATTCATCCTTGCCGTTCTTCATGGCAGCGCCCATACGAACAGCTTCGCCGACCCTGACCTGAGCTACGTCCCGAATATAGGTCGGAGTGCCTCCCTGGGATCTCAGGACAATGTTCTCTATGTCGCTGACATTTTTTATCAGGCCGACACCACGGACGATAAATTGATCGCTGTTCCGTTCGAGAATGTTGCCGCCGACGTTCTCATTATTGCTGCCGATGGCTGCGTACACATCGTCAGCGGTCACTGCATAGTGGAGCAGTTTCTCGGGTGACACGATCACCTGGTACTGTTTGAAATATCCTCCGAACGAATTGATCTCATTTACACCGGGAACATTTTTCAGCTGCGGCGTGACGATCCACTCCTGAATGGTTCTCAGGTTCGTAAGATAGGCTATCTTCTGCTGCGGGTCTTCCGGCATTTTCCCCTCAAGGGTATATTGATAGATCTCACCCATTGCCGTGCCTATCGGGCCCATGGCGATCTCAACGCCTTTGGGGACCTTTTCTCTCGCTTCCGCCAGGCGCTCGAATACCAGCTGCCGGGCGAAATAGATATCAACAGTATCCTTAAAAACGATCGTCACGATAGAAAGACCGAACTTTGTGACAGAACGCATCTGTTCAAGGTCCGGCAGACCGCGCATTGCCATTTCGATCGGATAGGTCACATTTCTCTCGATCTCAACGGCGGATAGCCCATCAGCGTGGCTCACGATCTCAACCTGGATGTTCGTCACATCCGGAAAAGCGTCGATCGGCAATGTGAGATAGGAATACAGGCCGAACAACATGATCAGAAGTGAAAGGAATATGACCATCCCTTTTTGTTTTAATGTATATGCGACAAGTCTTTCTAACATAACAAGTATCTCCCGATTATTTATGTGTTTCTTAATTGAATGTACATTATAGAAAAATCTCCCCTCGCCCCTCTTTGCCAAAGAGGGGTTATTCCTCCCTTTAGCAAAGGGAGGTTAGGAGGGATTTTTTGATAATTACGTCTTCACTATTTCAAGACTGCAAAACACAGCATATTTATTTTCCATGGCCATGCTCGTCGACGAGTTCGCCTTTCTTCAGTTCCGATTTGAGGATGAACGCCCCTTTTACGGCGACCGTTTCTCCTTCCTTCAGTCCTGATGTTATTTCCAGGCGATTCCCAAGCGTCCTCCCCGTCTCGATGTCCTGCCTCCTGAACTTGTCCGGAGTGGTCTGAATAAAGACATATCTCTTTGTCCCTTCGATAAGGACAGCTTCTTCAGGGACTGCGATCAGCTTCCCGGTCCCGCCGCCGGCAGCCTCGATCAGCACGCTCGCAAACATGCCGGGCTTGAGCAGTCCGCTTGAATTATCTATCGTCACCCTTGCCTTTTCGGTCCTTGTCTTTTCGTCGACCAGGTCACTGATATAGGCGATCTTCCCCCTGAAGCTCTTGTCCGGAAACGACGCAACTGAGACCTTCACGTTGGTGCCCAGCTTGAGACGGGAAAAATCCTTTTCGTAGATATCGATCACCACCCAGAGCGTCGAGAGGTCAGCTACGGTAAAGAGCGGCTTTTCGGAACTGACCATCTCTCCCTGCGTGATTGTCTTTTCGATCACTACGCCGCCAACAGGAGTGGTGACCGGAATAAAGGGGTGGGTTCCCTTGCCCTTTGAAGATTCGAACTGCGAGACATCAACGCCGAGCAGCCTGAAGCGTTCCTGTGCAAGGTTGAGGTCAGCCTCTGCCTCTCCCAGCTCCTGCCTTGCCCTCAGAACATCTTTTTCAGGCGCCACCTTCTTCTCAAAGAGGTTTTCCTCGCGCCGGAAGTTCTTTCTTGCAAGTTCGAACTTACCCTGCGCCTTGAGATAATCAGCCCACGCCTGATCGAGTTCCACACTATCGAGCCAGGCAAGGGTCTGTCCCGCCTTGACCCTGTCGCCCTGCGATGCAATGATCCTGACCGCCTTTCCTGCCACCCTCGGGCTGATCTTCGCAGTCCGGTCCATATTCATCTCTATAACAGCGGTTGTGGACAGGGGAAGGGCCGCATGCTCAAGCACAGTCTGCTTGACCTCTATTCCGGAGGACTTCTGCTTTTCGGGTGACAGTGTCACAACGCCGGGCTCTTCGCCCTCGTGTTCGCCTTCGTGCTCACCCTCGTGCTCATCTTTATGTTCTCCTTTGTGCCCGGCTTCTTTCTTCTCCTCGATTGCTGAATGCTTTTCCTCTTTTGCAGTCTCTTTTTTCCCGCATCCTGCGGTCAATACCGCAATGCCCAGGACAATAAGGATTATCGCAAGCAGCTTATACCCGATGGTATCTTTCTCTGTAATCATTTCACCGCTCCTCCCGTGATCTTCTCAATGGCATTCAGTGCAAGCTGTGTCCTCGCCTGAGCCTCAATGTAGGCAAACTGTGCCTCGATGGTGTCCTTCTGTGCGAACCGCACTTCAAAGAAGCCGATCTTCCCTTCCTTAAAGGCGAGGTTCAGGAGCTCCAGGTTCTCTCCGGCTTTTACCAGTATCTCTTTCCTGAAGAGCGAAAGCTCCTCGATGGCAGAGGTGATATCGCTGAAGGCCTGATCGATCTCCCGCTCAATGGTCTTTTTCAGGCCGGCTGCTTTTATCTTTGCCCCTTCTGCTTTTACAAAGGCCTCTTTCTTTTCGGCCTGCTTCCGGTCAAAGAATGGCAGCGGCATTGAGATCTCTATGCCTGCAACGTTCCGATCTTCGTCTCTGTCATAAAATCCGGACAGCGTTATGTTCGGAAAGGCTTCCTTCTTTACCAATTCCAGCGCGGACGCTGTCTTCTCCATCTCAAATGCGCTCGCCTTTGCGTCAGGCCGACGTGAAAAGGCCAGGTCTTTCAGTGCCTCTTTGTCAGGGAGAGCCGGCGCTTCTGAAGGCAGATCTCCTTCTACGGCAAGGGACATATCAGGCGACAAGCCGAGAAGTCCCTGCAGCGCAAGAAGAGATCCCCTGTATTCCCGTTCCGCCAGAAGAAGTTCTTTTTTCGCTTTGCTCAGTTCAACCTCTGAAAGATTGACATCAAGCCCGGAGACATCTCCGGCCTGGAACTTGATCTTTGTGTACCCGAGGAGCTCTTCGTTCAGTCTGACGTTTTCCTGCGCAAGACCGCTCTTCTTCTTGAGTGCGAGAGTCCTGGTGAAGGCGTCTTGAACGTCTGAGATCAATAGCCTCTCCCTGTCCCTGATCTCCGACCTCACTCTTGCAAGTTCTTTTTCCGAAACAGCGATCCTTGCACTGCGCTGGCCTGCGATCTCGAATTCCTGGGAAAGTTTGAAGCCATAGTTCGTGTATTTCCCGCCGCCTTCCGCCTCCGGTCTGTCTTTCTTCGAGACATTGCCTTCCAGGGTCGGGTTATTGATGAGCAGGAGCTGTGCCCGGTCATTCTGCCCTGTTGCGGCTTCTTCTTCGAGTCTGAGTGTCCGGATGTCAGGATTGTGAGCCAGGGCGTGTTGTATTGCATCCCCGAGCGTCAGTGCCTTCATCTGCCCCTCGGACACGGTTGTCTGGGCATGAGCCGTGCCCAGACATAGAATAAGGAAATATATAGTGCGCATAAATAGTCTTTGTATCACAGGTAATACCTCTCATTATTTTTTTTGCAAAAAGATAGGGAATCCCAATGCCTTAGTGTAATAAGGCTAAAGGGAAAGCAGGCATGAGAAGATTAGATCAGATGCGAAGAACGACCGAACTGAGGCTGGTGAGACTTATGCGAACAGGGACCGATGAACGGGTTTGTGTCTCCCGGATGAAACTGGAGGGCTGCACTGCAGGTACGGGCTGAAAACTGAACAGTGTGGCATGAGGACTGACTTTGAGCGGCCTGTGATTTGACAATGCAGCGCTGTTCTGAAACTGTACATCTATGCAGGTACCGCAGGCATCGCTCTCTGTTCCGGCGAGCTCTGAACCAAGCCCCCTGCCATTACATGCATCGACGAACTCAACTGCCATATGCCCGTCTTTGCCGAAGCAGAGCAGGGTGCCTTCAGCCCCCACAAAGGATGCGAGGAGGAACAAGAACAGCATAATTGCCGCTGAAAAAGTTTTTGGCTGTGCTACGTTGTTCATTTTTTACGTTAACCCAAAGCAGCATTTATCGTCAATGGCTGGTTGAAGAGGGTATGTCGGGCTTTTGAAAAGAAGCGGCAATTTGAAAGAGGCAAAGACCGTTACGTGAGCGAGCGTCGGCTGAACATTGTCGCCCCAAACAGCAAAGAACAGGCTGCCACCACCACTGCTGCGCCAACAAAGGATATCCTGAGCCCGAACTGTGAGGCGAGGACGCCTGCTGCAAGCGGACCGGTGGTATGGCCGATGTCCATGACAGAGCCGAGCAGGCCCATGGCCGAACCGTGAGTCTCTTTTCTTGAAAGGTCAGCGATATATGCAGAGGTCGCAGAGGTGACAACAGAAAGGCTGAGGCCGAAGAGTATGCTGATCGCAAGGAGCAGGGGGAAAGAGCTGAAGAGGGAAAAGGCTGCGATGGAGAAGGCGCCGAGTAATGCACCGGCAACGATCTGAGGCCTTCTTCCGTGTCTGTCTGAAAATCTGCCCATGACCGGTTTTGTGATCGCAAGAGTGATCACCTGCGCGGAGAGGAAGATGCCGATCTCATACGTGCTTATTCCACTCTCCCTTGCGTAGAGCGGAAGAAACGTCTCGAAGGTGCCGTACGCAAAGAGAATCGCTGCCTCGACCATGGCCGTAATAAGTATGGCCCGATGCGATATCACTGACCTGAATGCCTGCAGGGTCTCTGTCCAGGTCTGATGAGCTCTGCGCTCTTCATGCGTTGCTGGCAGCCTGAAGGCAAATACCATCGCTGCTGCCCCGGCAGTTCCGCAAGCAAGGTAGACCGCCCTAAAGCTGAGGTCAGGGTGTGCTGCAAAGAGACTTAAAAACGTCCCTCCTGCAAGGGGCGCGGCAAACCTGCCGAGAAGGGTTGATGTCGAGAACCATCCGAGCTTTTCGCCCCGCTCCTTATGGTACAGATCAGAGATCATGGCCATAGAGACCGGAACGAACAAGGCAGTTGCAAACCCGTGATAGAACCTGACCAGGGCAAGCTGCCAGATATTGGTGATGAAGAGATAGAGGAACGGCGCTGTGGCAAACACGACGGACGATATGAGCAGCATCCTTTTCCTGCCCCAGCGGTCAGAGAGCATGCCTGCCGGTATGCTTGCAATGATGCCGGTGAAGGCAGAGACTGCGGCGACCATGCCGACCCCCGAGGGGCCTGCGCCGAGGTGCGTTGCAAAGAGCGGCAGGACCGGGCTCTTCGAGATCGTTGAACTGAAGATCGCAAGAAAGCCGGTTATGCAGAGGATGATAAACGGGCTCATGAATAATTGTAACCTGTTTCTCCCTCGCCCCTGTCAGTTTCTGGGCTTATTCTTTTCAGGTCAGGTTTTTTGAGGTCCGATTAAAAAAAGGGGCCCGTAAAACAGGCCCCAGTGTAATGGAGGGTTCCGAGGTATTCTCGGTATCTATAGGATATGACTTTAGTTTGAATTAACCGTGAACATTGGATTAACTTATCTTCATAGTTCGTAACTGCCCAGGTAGATAGTCTGTAGGTGTTTAGGTAGATAGGTGGAAATGACCGAGATACATTGAAAAGGTGTTTGGTAATTGGTTCGCTGTTTGCCTAACCTAAAAGACTACAGTCTAAACAACCTTCGCAGCTTTAATAGAGCGCTACCTGACCAAATGTTCCTTTTCCCAGGCGATTGCCTGCTCGTATGCGGCGAACTCCCGCTCTCTTCTCCGGAATTCCTTGAAATGGACCGAGCGCCTTCCGTTCCTGTCCACAATGCCGAGTGCAGCATGAAGCATCTCATGATAGATGACGTACTCAAGGAAGAACTGCGGAACGGTCTTTCTGTCGAGCAGGGGGTTTATTCTGATGGTGCGGGAATCCCGGCAGTAGCTGCCCAGGGTCACGCGCCGCGTTCTTCTGCCCTTTGCCTTTCTGCCCCAGGTTATGGCTGCAGTGATCTCTCCTCGAAAATACCCGGCATTGACATTGTCAAACAATGTTGTCAGGCAGTGGCAGACCCCTTTAGTTCTGAGCGGCGCTTTCCTCGGTGTCCCGGTTTTCAATGAGCTGGTGTGGCGTCGAATGTAGGCCTGGATAACAGGACGGGCCGACTTTCGGTTCCTGATAAAGTCGGCAACAGCCTGAAGGACAAAATCGTCTGCTTCAAGGAATATGCGGTGAATGCGAAGGTTCGGTCTTTCCGGGCTTCTCTTGATCGAGATCATGCTGGTGCTGTTTTCGGTCAGGGTAATTCCGATCTCCCTGCCGAGCATTCTTTTGAGGGATGCCTGCAGTGCATATTCATCACGCAGAAAGGGGAGGGTAAGCTGGACTGAACTGAGTCTGGCCGGATGGTCAGAATTATTCATCAGCAGCTTTTTTTGCGCCAGGCTCCATGCTGATCTTTTCCCAGCGGTACCAGAACGTCTTGTAGCTCATGCCGAGAAGCTTTGCAGCCTTGGCAACTACATTGTTCGATCGTGCCATTGCCTTCTTCAAAAGGTCCTTCTCAAGCTCTTCCAGGTTCAGGCCTTCTTCTGTGAGCTCAAAATCCCAGACACCCGAAGGCTGAGACGTCCCGAGTTCGCTTTTTATGTCCTTCAGGCTGATCGCATCGTGATCGCTCAGGATGACCGCGCGTTCTATGACCGATTCCAGCTGCCGGATATTGCCCGGCCAGGAGTATTCCATGAGCGCCTTGAGTGATGTCTGGTCAACCCCTTTTATCCTCTTGCCGAACTCACTGTTGTATTTTGTCCTGAAGAATTCGACCAGCGCCGGAATGTCTTCTTTCCGTTCCCGCAGAGGAGGAAGCTGTATCGTAACGACCTTGAGCCGGTAGTACAGATCCTCCCTGAACCCTCCCCTGGTGAGTTCCTTTGCGAGGTCCTTGTTCGTTGCAGTGATGATCCTGACGTCGATCTTGATCGTCTCCTTGCCGCCGAGCCTTCTGATCTCCCTGTCCTGGAGCACCCGGAGAAGCTTTGACTGCATCATGAGCGGCATATCGCCGATCTCGTCAAGGAAGAGCGTGCCGTTGTTTGCAGCTTCAAAGAGCCCGATCTTGCGGGCTGAGGCGCCGGTAAAAGCCCCGGGCTCGAACCCGAACAGCTCGCTTTCGAAAAGATTCTCCGGTATGGCAGCGCAGTTCAGCGCAATGAAGGGTTTACTCCGGCGCGGGCTGTTGTAATGGATGGCACGAGCAATGAGCTCTTTGCCGGTGCCGCTCTCCCCGATGATCAGCACCGTAGCAGGACTGCCGGAGACCTTCTGCATGATCCCGATCGCTTCCTGCATCTTTGGCGACTTTCCGACAATGCCTTCCATCCGGAATCTGTCATAGAGCTCTTTCTTGAGCTGCAGGTTCTCTTTCAGCAGTTCAGCATGTTCGATCGCCCGCCTGACCGTAATGAGCAGGTTGTCTTTTTCGAGCGGTTTCTGGAGATAATCAAAGGCGCCTTCTTTCATCGCCTCGACCGCTGAGCCGACCGTGCCGTGGGCTGTCATGACGATGAAGGTCAGGGAAGAGTCAGCAGCCCGTGCTGTCCTGAGCAGGTCTATGCCTCCCATGCCTTCCATCTTGAGGTCGGTAAGGATCACGTCAGGATGGAACTTCCCTATGGTCTTGAGCGCCTCTTCTCCGGAGGCTGCGGTATGGGTCTCGTATCCCTCGTCATCAAGGATCGTCTTCAGGATATCCCGCTGCAGCGGTTCGTCGTCAACAACGAGGATCACAGCCATATCAGGTCTCCCTTTCCTGGGGCAGAGTTACGGTAAAGGTGGTGCCCCTGCCTTCCACACTCTTTATCTCCACCTTCCCCTTATGCTCTTCAATGACCCTTTTTGTCAGGGCGAGTCCCAGGCCGAGCCCCGAGGTCTTGGTGGTAAAGAAGGGGTCGAAGACCCGCGAGATGCGGTCTTCCGGGATCCCGATGCCGGTATCCTCGATGATGACCAGAAAACTGCTGTCCTGCTTTCTGGTCGTTACGCTCAGTGTTCCTCCCATCGGCATTGCCTGAAAGGCATTGAGGATGATGTTGTACAAACAGGTCTTGATGAACTCCGGATCAACGAAAAGTTCCGGCAGTGATTCGCCGGACTTCCGGATCTCGATATTCTCCATCTGGGCCTTGGCGGTCACCAGACTGATCACGTCCTCCAGCAGTCTGTTCATATCGGTCATCCGGCGGTTCAGTTCGAGCGGTCTTCCGTACTCCAGGAAGCTTTCGGCAAACCTGCTCACCCGCTGGATCTCGTTCTTGATGTTCAGGATCATGGATTCGAAGTTCTTCTGCGTGGCATTGTCAGCCGGTTTATATTTCTCCCTGATCAGATCGATCGAGAGGCTTATGAAATTCAGCGGGTTCTTGATCTCATGGGCAATGCTCGTTGCAAACTGGCCTATACCGGCGAGGTGCTCTGCCTTTCTGAGCTTCTCTTCAAGGCCTCGTCGTTCCCTGAGGCGCTCGACCATAAAATTGAAGCTCTGCGCCAGCTTTCCGATCTCGTCCTTTCGGTCGGTGTTCAGTTCGTGGTTCAGGTTCCCGGCTGCAACGCTTTGTGCCACCCGCACAACATCTTCGATCGGTTTGGTGTAACTTTTTGCAAGGAATACGGTCAGGATCATGCCGATGCCGAAGACCAGAATGACGGCAAGGAGCCGGGCAAAGAGACGCCTGCGCATCACCGTAGAATAGTCGTCCGTATTGATCGTCAGATGGATGTACCCAAAATGCTTTTCGCCTGCTACAACCGGGATGATCACATTATAGGCATGACCCTCGCCGGCAACAGTATCACCCAGTTCTGCCTTGAAGATCAGTTCTTTTCTTTTCGTAGAAAGGTCTTTGCCGATCTTCCGGGGATCGGTACTTGAGATGATCTTGTCAGAGCTGTTGTTGATGATCGAGATCTCCCTGACCCCGCGTGCATTCAGCTTCTTCAGGTAGTCCTGGAGCCGTTTTTCGTCAGTAGCGCCCGTACTGGTGACCTCTTCTACACCGACCTGAATGGCCTTCGAGAGTTCGAGTGTCTGGTCTTCGAACTCGCGGTACATGGCCTTTTCGGTCTCGAAATAAAGGAAAAAGTACACGGACAGGAGGCTCATGCTCAGCAGAAGCATCATGGTTACGAGTTTCTGGTTCAGGGAGAGCCTGAGGAAGTAATCGCGAAGACTGTTTCTCTTGAGATGCATGCTGTTATTGTTTAGCAATCGTCTGCGGTCTGTCAATCATGCGGTGTATCCAGATGAAAACACCTTCCCGGCACAGAAGTTCCGGGAAGGTGTTCATACGTCATACAACAGGATTAGTAGCCTCCTGCTGCTTTCTTTGCAGGAGCAGCGGGTTTTGCAGGAGCAGCGGGTGCAGGAGCAGCCGGTGCCGGAGCAGCAGGCTTCTTCTCCTCTGCCTTCGGGGCCTTCTTCTCTTCAGCCTTCTTTGCAGGAGCAGCCTTGATATCAATCTTGTTTGCGGTGTTTTTGCCCTCAGCCTCAGTGTACGCTACTGCGACCTTGTCACCAGTCTTGATATCTGCAAGGGTCTTCTTGTCCTTGCCAGCCATGACCGTTGTCTTGTCATTGGTTGTCAGGGCAACGTCACCCTTCTTCGGGCCCTTCACCGTGAGTGTTCCTGCCTTTGCATCGATGGCAATGACCTCACCGGTCACCGTAGCCTTCTTTGCCTTTGCGTCCTTCTTCTCCTCAGCCTTCGGAGCTGCCGCCTTCTTGTCTGCGGGAGCCGCTGCCTTCGGAGCCTCTGTTGCAAAAGCTGCAGTTACTGCGAATGCGAACATAAGTGCGATGATAAGTGCTAAAACTTTCTTCATTCTACGTCACCTCCTTTCATCTGGGAATATGTAATGCCTTTCGGCAACCAGTGCAAGCTCTATCCAGAACTATAGGCAACCCCTATATTTCAATTTTCATACCAAACGAAAATACAATAAAAACAGCACGTTCTGCAAGTAAAAAATGCCTCATTTCAGGAAGTAGTTTCTTTTTCAGGAAAACGGCTCTTCCGGAATGATGCCAAGCTCTGCAGCATATCGTCGAAAGAGGTCAAATCCCTTCTTGTGTTCCTCGCCGAAATTATAGGAAATCCCCTTCCAGTAGGAGACCAGCCCATCCGCGGAGAGCATATCACGGAGCGGAGAGACCTCTGCCAGGCCTTTCAGGTCAGCGAGTGCATGTGCCTTGGCCCTGTCAAGATCCTGTTTAAAGGTAAGGATCAGTTTTTCCTTATTCCTCCAGGTCTCTTTTCTGACCAGCCAGAGGGCGTATGTGAAGGGAAGCCCCGTATGCTTCTGCCAGAGCTGTCCGAGATCGTAGATATGCAGTCCTGTCTGTCGCGATGCCTGTGAAAGGGCATCGTCACCAATAAGGAGATAGGCCGGACTGGATTCGATGGCTTGTTCGAATGGTTCAGCGGTCTGCGTATAGGTGCATGAAAGATCGTAGAACTTTCTGCATATGATCTGGAGCAGGGCAATGGATGTGTCGGACTGAGAGGTCATGAGGATCGTTTCTCCGTCAAGCTCCTCGATCGGCCTCCTGCTGAAGAGCAGGACGCTGCCGACCGGTCCGTCAGAATCGATCGCATGGTTCTCGATATACGTGTACATGCCGGGATTCTTCAGATATTCGATGGACGATGACCAGCTTGCATCGATCTCACCAGCCCTCAGCATTTTATTGAGCGTCGAGGGCACGCCCCCGATGAACTCGTATGACGAACAGTCCGCCTCTTTTTCGAGCATATAAAATATCGGCCAGACATTGGCGTACGATATTTTGCCGATGCGGAGTTTCATGGTCTCTTTAGTCATGGGCGATAATCCTCCCCTTTCCAAGGGGAGGCCTGGTGGGGTATTGATAAAATTATTAAAACTCTGCTTAAGGCACCTACTGCTGGTCCTTGGTAAGGAGGGGACTCATCCCCAAACTGTATGTTTCCCATCATCCCTTCACCACTCCCATCGGCCGCAGCCGTGCAACCTTTGTTGATATGCCTGCCTTATGCACCACATCGACCACATTTGAGATATCCTTGTATGCCTCTGACATCTCCTCTGCAAGCGTCTCTCTGCCGGCTGACCGTACTATGATACCTCTATCCTCCATTTCACGCCATATCGCCCGGCCTTTTGCGCGGCGTATTGCCTGGTGGCGGGACATGACCCTGCCTGCCCCGTGGCAGGTTGACCCGAAGGTCTGCTGCATCGCCTTTTCCGTGCCGAGCAGGACATACGATGCCCTACCCATGTCGCCGGGTATCAGCACGGGCTGGCCGAGATGCCGGTATGCCTCAGGCAGTTCAGGATGTCCGGGCGGGAACGCCCGCGTTGCCCCTTTTCTATGCACAACAAGTTTTTTCTTCCTGCCATCTATCGTGTGTTCTTCGATCTTTGCAATGTTGTGTGCAACATCATACACAAGCTGCATGCCGAGTTCCCGGGGCGATGCGTTCAATGCTTTCATAAAGGCCTCACGTGTCCAGTGCATGATGCACTGCCTGTTCGCCCAGGCATAGTTTGCTGCAGCACGCATGGCAGCAAGGTAGTCCTGCGCTTCAGGGCTCGCGATCGGCGCACATGCGAGCTCCCGGTCATAGAGTTCTATATGATATTTCTTTGCTGCACGCTCCATCAGTTCAAGAAAATCGGTGCATACCTGATGGCCGAACCCCCGTGATCCCGTATGGATCATGATCGTCACCTGGCCCTCGAAAAGACCGAGCCCGTCTGCTGCCTGCTGATCATAGATTTTGTCTATGAACTGTATTTCAAGGAAATGGTTGCCTGAACCGAGAGTCCCCTGCTGCTGCTGTCCGCGCTGGTATGCTTTGCTGCTGATCAGGGAAGGGTCAGCGCCGTCTATGCAGCCGTGAGATTCGATATGCTCAAGGTCGGATGCATCGCCATACCCGTTCTCTACAGCCCACCGTGCACCTTTGAGTAGCAGCTGTTTTTCATCATGCAGGCCGAGTCGTATCTTGCCCTTTGATCCGACGCCTGAGGGGATCTCCCGGTACAGGACCTCCACGAGGTCCCTGATCCTCGGGAGCAGGTCCTGCTTCATCAGGCTGCTCCTGAGGAGGCGGACGCCTCAGTTTATGTCGTACCCGACGCCTCCGGGCGAGATGATCCCGTCCCGGAGATCAAAGGCCGCTACGCCGCCGATCGGGAACCCGTAACCGTTATGGATGTCCGGCATCGCAAGGGAGGCTCCTACTATGCCGGGAAGCGTGGCAACATTTGCCACCTGCTCGATGGCTGATGTCTCGAGGTCCTTCTCAAGGGTCTGATCAACATAGATGATGCCTTTGACCTGCATGCCGTCCTTGTATGTGACCGGCACCTCAAGTCTTGTTTCATCGATCCGTTTCAGTTTTTGAAGGGACATGGATTCTCCTTTGGCTGAGATCTGGTTCACTATAAGTATATCGCAAAAGGGGGGTAATCGGACGTATCACTCCATTATCCATGGTAAGCGCGGCAGGGGTTGCGTGCTTTCCGTAATCTTCAGTCAAATATCAAAGATAATGTCCGCCTGGTAATGCCCGTCTTTTTTTTCAATATGGAGTTTATGATACGTGGCGGCCTTAATCAGGAGCTTGCCTTTGTGAAGATCAGGATCGAAGTCTTCGCCACTCAGAACAGCTTTGAGCTCATAAGGTTGCAAGCTGGCCGGCTCGTCAGCCTGAAAGCCCTCTATTGAAATGTTTTTTCCGACAAAGCCATGGGTGTCGAACTGGAAGACCAGTTCATTCAGAAAGGCCACAAGAAGCCCTTCCAACGAGCTGCCCTGAGCAGAAATATCAAGCGTCTTTTTTTCCTGAATGTCCGTTAAATCTGTTATCAGGCTGTACATTCCGAGGCCTGCATTGACGAAGAGCTCAGGCAGGTCATGACCAAAGGCCCTGATGCCTGCATCGACGGATATATCCAGGATCTCGAATTGGTTTTTCATAAACCTTTCAAATTATCAACACGGTTGTTATGAGCGGCATCAGCGGTTCTTCGGCAACAGTACTTAGCGAAGTGAAACGTGAACAGGCTCGACTGTCCGAGTCCTGATTTTGACGGGACGAGTTTCGAGACTGTAGTGGAACGAGCTTAGAACTGTCGAAGGTTCGCGTAGCAAGCGAATGACTGCCGTGTTGATATTCATATTTCAGTCAAAGAGTGCCTTGACGAACTCATGCGGTTCAAAGTCCTGAAGATCCTCCACTTTTTCTCCCACACCGATCAGCTTGACCGGGATATTCAGCTCCTTCTTGATCGCAAAGACAATGCCGCCCTTGGCAGTGCCGTCAAGCTTTGTCAGTGCAATAGCGGTCACGCCGACCGCCTCGTTGAACAGCTGCGCCTGTCTGAGCGCGTTCTGGCCGTTCGTCGCATCAACGACCAGCATCACCTCATGCGGGGCGCCTTTGAGCGCCTTGTCGCAGACGCGCCGCACCTTCTTCAGCTCCTCCATGAGCGGGCTCTTGGTATGCAGGCGGCCGGCGGTGTCGATGATCACGATGTCAGTGCCGCGCGCCTTGGCAGCTTCGATGGCATCAAAGGCTACAGCCGAGGGATCCGAACCGCTCTGATGTTTGACCACCTGGGCGTCGGTCCTTTTACCCCAGATCTCAAGCTGCTCGATCGCTGCAGCCCTGAACGTGTCGCCTGCAGCAAGCAGGACAGAATACCCCTGGTCCCTGAACCTGCTGGCGAGCTTGCCGATGGTTGTTGTCTTGCCTGCGCCATTGACGCCGACCGTGAGGATCACGAACGGTTTTTCGCCGAAAGGCACCAGCTTCTGGCCTGAACCCAAAAGGGAGGAGAGCTCATTTTTCAGAAAGTCCTTTACCGGGACTGAATCGTTGAACTCTCCCTTTCTTGCCTTCTCCCTGAGATGTTCAACGATCTCGGCAGCGCTTCCTGCACCGATGTCAGCAAGGATAAGCGCCTCTTCCAGTTCCTCAAGGGTTTCGCTGTCGATAGCCTTTCCCTTGAATATCGATTCTACCTTTTCGACAAAGCCCTGCTTGGTCTTGGCCAGTCCCTGCTTAAGACGATCAAATAATCCCATATATCACCTCGATAGTAGAATATGGCAGGCAATTATGAAGGATGGACAGCTTCATAAAACCCTCCTTGGAGGGGAAGGGCCAGAAGTAGGTGCCTTAGGCAGAGGTATTGGTAATTCAATCAATACCCCACCCCGCCTCCCCTTGCAAAGGGGAGGTGCCAATTACCTGCAATGAAACAATTGCCCGATTAGGATACCAACTTACAGGAGTTCTTTACAAACCGGTAAAGCGTTGCAGGTATAATACCGTGATGCAGAATTATTACCAGTTCATGGTCCCGCGGCTCAACGGAGAAGAGATCAAAAAGAACTTCTCCCGATATCGTTCATTGGTCAGGAAGGGCATTGCCGGATTTATTGTATTCGGAGGGGAACTTGAGACTGTCCGGACGTATGTCAGAGAACTGCAGCAAGAGGCGGCATTGCCGCTCATCATTTCTTCTGATCTTGAGCGGGGCCTGGGACAGCAGCTGAAAGGCGGGACAGACTTCCCCCCTGCCATGGCGCTGGCGGCGGCGTATAAAAAGCTGTCAGCTATCAGCTATCAGCTATCAGCCATAAGGCTTCTGAGGAGATCATTTCGGGCAGTGGCGAAAGAGGCAAAGTATGCCGGCATCAATACCATCTATGCGCCGGTGCTCGATATCAATACGAACCCGAAGAACCCGATCATTGCGGTAAGGGCCTTTGGTGAGGACCCGGCAACCGTCTCCCTTTTGGGCATCGAAATGATCAGGGCCCTTCAGAGGAGCGGCATTGCGGCCTGCGGCAAGCATTTCCCTGGCCATGGCGATACTGCGGTAGACTCGCATATCAGGCTTCCCGTGTTACATCAGGATCTGAAAAGGCTGAAAAGATATGAACTGAAGCCTTTTGCCGCAGCCATAGAGGCAGGGGTCAAAATGATCATGCTGGGTCATCTGAGTGTGCCTGCGCTTGATGCATCGGGCACGCCCGTCTCTTTTTCTGAGAAGGCGGTGCAGTTCCTTCGCAGGGACATGGGATATGACGGCCTGCTGATTACGGATGCGCTCAATATGGGAGGCATCGGGAATTTTTCCGAGGAAGAGGCTTCGATCAGGGCACTGGAGGCAGGGGTCGATATTCTTCTTCATCCTTCGGATGCGGACAAGGTTGCAGCATATCTTGCGCGCATGAATACAGAGGCTGATCCGACGAGGCTGCTCAAATTCCGGAAGAGGCTGAAACCCTTAACCGTCTGCTCAATACCGCCTTTTGAATCTCATGCCCGCTTATCTGAACGGCTTACCAGGGATGCAATTACGGGTAAGCGCAGATTCAGCATCAAGGGGACTCCCCTGCTCGTTATGCTGAACGACGAGGCAGGGGATAAGGCAAAGACTTTAGGAAGGTTGATGAAACAGCAGCAGCCCGGCATAAGGGTATTTGAACTCGGGCCGCGTGACAGTGCCCAAGCCATCCGCAAGCATGATGATGAGACCCTGATTGTGGCCATCTTCTCAGAGACAAAGGCATGGAAAGGCGGCGCGAGCAACTGGCTTTACAACATGCTCGGGTCCTTGAGGTCCAAGGCTGATCTTTTTGTCTCTTTTGGCAGCCCCTATCTTCTTGACGGGATCGAAAAAATACCCTGTCTTTATGCATATTGGGATTCCCTGCAGTCTCAGGAGGCCGTAGCAGAGTTTCTGCTAAATATCGGAACGCATTGATGAAAACCGTTTTTTTGATAGGCCGTGTCGTGTGCTATAATTATGCAATACAAAGTTGCACGCTGAAAAAGCATTGAGTAGGCATGAGAAGGAGAAATGCTATGGCGACAGTAAAAGAGAAAATAAGAGGAGTGGTTGAGACGCAACCGGAAGATGCCTCATACGAGGAAATAATACGCGAACTTATTTTTGAGCGCATGGTTGACCGGGGGCTTGAGGATGTAAGAAAAGGTCGCGTAATAAGCAACGAGGAAATGGAACACAGAATCAGAACATGGCAGAGCTGAGATGGACAGCCGAAGCAGAAAAATGGCTGAGAGATATTTACGACTATATCGCCAAAGACAGCCCATCAGCGGCCGGTGAAGTTATAAATGGGATTTATCAGAAAGCGCAGTTGCTGCAGAGGTTTCCCGAGATTGGCGGGAAATATCGTTTGGAACCGGAGGGCGACATCAGAATCCTACTGTATGGACATTACCGAATTGCGTACCTTCTGCGTGAGCCGGGGCCGATAGATATAATTGGAGTGTTTCACGGAGCTCTTGATATAGAAAAGTATTTGCCTTGAGGTATCTCCTCCTTTTTGCGATCATGCCTTAATCCGGCCAAAAGTTAGCCCAACCTGCTCCGGTTCCTTTTAACCTTTTTGCCCTTTGTGTTATATTCATAGGCACTCTGCTGAGAGCCGGGAGGAAATAGATAAAAAAGTCTGCCTGAATCGGCATATAACTATCAAAAAATAATGTCAAAACTTCATCTTATTCTCGCATTTCATAATCATCAGCCCGTAGGGAATTTCGATCATGTCCTTGAGGACTGTTATGCGAAGTCCTATCTGCCGTTCCTCGAGACCCTGCTCGGCCATCCGAAACTGAAGGTCGTGCTGCATTACTCGGGCCATCTTCTGTCCTGGATGCGCGAGCACCATCCCGAGGCTATAGAGATCCTCGGCAGGCTGATAAAAGAACAGCGGGTGGAACTGCTTTCCGGTGGCTTCTATGAGCCGATCCTTACCGTGCTGCCGGAAAAGGACCGGCCGCTTCAGGTAAAGGAGCTTTCAAAGTTCATAATAAAGAACTTTGGGTACACGCCGAAGGGCATGTGGCTTGCCGAACGGGTATGGGAGCCGCAGATGCCGAAGTTCATCGCAGAGGCAGGCATCGATTATCTCCCGATCGACGACTATCACTTCAAGCTTACCGGGCTTGAGGACCATGACCTTCACGGGTATTACATTACCGAGGACGATGGCCATATCGTGAGCGTTTTCCCCGGCAGTGAAAAACTCCGGTACCTGGTCCCCTTCAGGTCTGTTGAAGAGAGCATAGCCTACTGCCGGGAGATAGCGATGCAGGGCGGCGATCCGCTTCTCACCATGGCTGACGACGGCGAGAAATTCGGTGTCTGGCCGAACACATACAAACATTGCTATGAAGACCGCTGGCTTGACCGCTTCTTCACCGCTCTTGAGGAGAACAGCGACTGGCTTGAGACAACGACCTTCCGTGATTACTACGAGAGGTTCCGGCCCCTCGGAAAGGTCTATCTGCCGACTGCCTCGTACCGGGAGATGGGGGAGTGGACGCTGCCTGCAGAAGGGGCGCTTGAATACGAACGAGTCCTCGAACAGTTGGAGGCGACCTCGGGCGACCGGGCAAAACAGCTTCTGCGCGGCGGTATCTGGCGCGCATTCTTCACGAAATATCCGGAATCAAATCATATCCACAAACGCATGCAGATGATCAGCCAAAGGGTCCATGAGGCGGCAGATGTGAACCCGAAGAAGGGTAAAGAGGCGCGCAACGAGCTCTGGAAGGGCCAGTGCAATGATGCATACTGGCATGGTATCTTCGGCGGACTGTACCTGCCGCATCTGCGCTCTGCGCTGTACCGGCACCTTCTCAGGGCAGAGACTCTGGCCTGCGGGATCCTGAAGAACTACAAACAGAGTGAGCAGGGAGATTTTGACTGTGACGGGTTTGACGATATCCTCATCGGAACTGAGCAGGTGGTGCTGGCTGCAACGGAAAGGGGCGGAAGCCTGACCGAGCTTTCTCTCCGTAAGCAGTCGGTGAATATCCTCGATATCCTGGCGCGCAGACCTGAGGCATACCATGCTAAGGTTGCCCACGCGACTGACGCAGGGAGCGGCGGCACAAAGACCATCCATGATCAGGTGACCGTGAAAGAAGAGGGCCTGTCGGCATATCTGGTCTATGACCATCAGCGCAGGGTTTCGCTGCTCGACCACTTCCTGCCTGCGGATACCACGCTTGATGCCATGGCAGGATCGAACTATGATGAGCTCGGTGATTTTACATCGGGAACCTATGCCCTGGCGCGGTCACACAAAAAGAGAGATATTAGTTTAACCATGAGCAGGGATGGTGTTGTTGCCCTGCAGCGGGTTGATGTAAGAAAGAAGATCGACCTTACGCATGCATCACGTATTGATGTGGAGTATCAGCTTCAGGGGGTCTTCTCCGGCCTTTTTGGCGTGGAGATGAACCTTTCCCTGTTAGGATCACCCTTTGCGCTGATCCAGGTCAATGGCAGGACCCTGCAGATGTGCTCAAAGGAACTGCATGAGCATGTCAGGGCCTTTACCGTGGAGGACACGTTTCTGGGTCTGCGGCTGCAGTTCAGGTTTTCGGAAGATATACAGCTCTGGCACTATCCCGTCGAGACGATCTCTCTTTCAGAGCAGGGAGTGGAAAGGCTTTATCAGGGCACAGCGTTCCTGTTCGTTCTGCCGCTTCCGAGTCTCGACAGAAAAAAATTGGCATTTACGGTTGACTATGGGGAGGAAACAGCATGAAAAAAGGAATACTTATTGTTTTGGCATATCTTGCATTGGCGTCGTCTCTTGTCTTTAGTGCTGATGATCCGATGACGGGTCTTGCCAATGAAACGCTTCAGTTCTTCAAGCCGGCCAGCGGCAAGATCGTAAGCGTTGATGGCAGCGCCATAACTGCCGAGATGAACACGAAGGACGGTCTCAGGGCCGGCATGAGGCTGAATATCCTGAAGGAAGGAGAACCCTTCAGGCATCCTATCACCCGTGAGGTCCTCGGCAGGGTCGAATCACATGCAGGCAAGGCACAGGTCAGGACCATCCAGGGCGACCAGATGACCGGAACGATCGTTGAAGGAACCGCCCGGGTCGGTGACAAGCTGAGACTTTCGGAGACAAGAGTGAAGATGGTCTTTATCCAGGACAAGTCTGTTGATTGGTACCTGGGGGATGACCTGTACCGCAAACTCAAGGCAACGGGCAGGGTGGAGATGGCTGATACTGCCCTTGAAACCAATGACAGCAGCAAAGCGGTCGAAGAGGCGAAAAGACTCAATGCCGAGGTTGCCGTGCTCCTTACGGCAAAGGAGGCTGATAAGGGCACGCTGCTCAGGGAGCAGGCTTACTGGGCATCTGACGGTACTCTGTTCTATGATGCAGAGGTCAAGGTAGATATTGCCTTTACCAAGGATCTCAAGCTGGGCGGAGAATTTTTCGGCGGTATGTCAGGAGAAGCGCTCTTTAAATATGACCTTCCGTTCAAGGCTTATCTGGTGGCAACGGGTGACTTTGACGGCGACGGCAAACAGGAGATCGCCCTGAGCAAGGGAAAGGATGTCCTGACCTACGTGACCGGCATTGACCTGAAACCGCTGTGGGAACTGAAGGGACCGTCTTCGGATGAATACCTCTGGATGGACAGTCTTGACGTGAACCGCAATGGGAAGGATGAGCTCATCCTGACAGCCATGCGGAACGGAGATATTTATTCGACCATCTATGAACTGGCCGGCACGGAATTCAAGAAACTCTGGGAGGGCAAGCTCTTTTTGCGGAAGTCAGGATCGATGCTGATCGGACAGAACCATTCCCGGTCCGACGGCTTTGAGGGTGATATCTTTGCTGTTGTCTGGGACGGCAGCACGTACAAGAAGGGAGAGAAGATCAATCTTCGCAAAGGCACCGGTCTCTATGATTTCATCGGTATCGAAGGAGCTGCAAAGGAGCAGTATACCCTCGCGTACGACGAAAAAGGATATCTGAACGTCTTTGACGACAAGGGCATAAGGATATGGAAAAGCAAGGATTCTTACGGACCTTTCAACAACACCTTCAAAAAAGCATCTTCCTCAGGCCGTATTCAGGAAGCACAGCCGCACGATTCCACCTATACCGAGCAGTTCGGGGGGTGGTCGATCAAGGACAGGCTTGCTCTTCGCGGCAGAGATGCGCTGGTAGTGTTCAGGGTACCTTTTGCCGATATGGCAAAAGGGCTGGGAAACAAGAAGTCTTTGATCAAGACCTTTTGGTGGTCAGGTTTTTCGATGGAAGAGAGCGTGCTGATCGATGATGTCCCCGGATCGATTCTTGATTATTCGCTGGTGGGCGATAAAATAGTCGTGCTCTCGAGCCCGCTCTTCGGTGTCAAATTAGGCAACGTGGTAAAGGGCGAAAGCCCGCTCGGTTCAGTCCTGTATATCTATTCGGCAAGGGGAAAGTAAGCCTTGGACCCGCGCGGAAGGATGCCCAGCCATGTGGGCATTATCATGGACGGCAACGGCAGATGGGCTGAACTGAGAGGGTTGTCCCGTATCGAGGGACACCGGAGGGGGGCTGAGCGCGCCCGCGAGGTGATCGACCACTCCATTGAACTGGGTATCAAGTGCCTGACCCTTTATGCGTTCTCTACCGAGAACTGGCAGCGCCCGAAGGAAGAGGTCTCGATGCTCATGAAGATACTGGAACTCTACCTGAAAAATGAATTTGAAGGCCTCATAAAGAAAAATATCGTCTTCAGGGCGATTGGCGAGACCTGGCGGCTGCCGGAGAATATCCAGGACCTGATCAGGGATACCGAGTACAAGACGAAAAAAAATACAGGGCTGAACCTCGTTGCCGCACTCAGCTACAGCGGCAGAAGCGAGATCATCAGGGCTGTCAGGAAGGTCATGAACTCCTGCACTGACCCCACGAAACTGACCGAAGAGGATTTCGACGCGTACCTCGACACTGCAGGATTACCTCAGCCTGACCTGATCATCAGGACCAGCGGCGAGCGGCGGTTCTCGAATTTCCTGCTCTGGCAGTCAGCCTATGCAGAACTCTATTTTACCGAAACGCTCTGGCCCGACTTTGACCGGGAAGAGTTCATGCTCGCCATCCATGACTTCCAGGGAAGAGAGCGCCGGTTCGGCAAGATCTCCGGGAGCATCAATGCATCTTAAACGTCTGATCGTGGCCCTTGTGCTTGTGCCGATCCTGTATCTCTATACCATGTACCTGCCCCCTCAGTATTATATGTTCCTGATAACAACGGTCTCTACCGTTGCACTGGCAGAGTTCTATGCCATATCGGGGATCACCGGGTCTTTGAAGTATGCCGGTCTGTTCTGGGGGGCCGTGATCCTGGTCATGAATTTCTTTGCACGGCCGCTGTTCGCAGAAGTTCTCTTCATTGCGTCGCTTACGATGCTGACCCTGCGGCTTTTCCTGAAAAGGGATGCTGCCGGTTCTGTCAAGGAGGCTACTGCTGCTGTCTTCGGGCTCCTGTATATCCCGGGACTTCTTTCGTTCCAGTTGGATATTATCAAGGCTGGCGCACCGTTGCTGGTCATGCTGTATGCTGCTGTCTGGGGTTCTGACAGTATGGCCCTGTACGTTGGCAAGAGCATCGGCAGGAGAAAGCTCTATGTCGAGATGAGCCCGAACAAGACCGTTGAGGGTGCGCTCGGCTCTTTCATCGGCGGCTTCATCGGGGTGATGCTGATCAGGTTCACGCTTCTTCAGTCAATGCCGCTTCTGACAGCGACCCTGCTCGGGATCGCGGTGAGCCTTGCGGCCATGATCGGCGATCTTGTCGAGTCCATGTTTAAGCGTGACGCCGGCGTAAAGGATTCGAGTTCGATCGTGCCGGGACACGGCGGATTTCTGGATAAGATCGACAGTGTCACCTTTGCCGGCCCTGCCTTTTACTGGTCCTGTCTTTTCCTCAACGTGATCAGGTAGCTGGCCGTTTCTCGCAGAGATAAAAGACCTTGCCATTTTGTATAATAAAAAATATATGAAACGCATAACGATCCTCGGGTCTACCGGCTCGATCGGCCAGAGCACTCTCGATGTCATCTCCCGGAACAGTTCAGAGTATAAGGTGGTTGCACTTGTTGCCGGACGGAACATCGATCTTCTTGAGGAACAGATAGGCAATTTCAAACCGGAAGTCGTTGCTGTGGCAGACGGGAAGATGGCTGAGAAGCTTGCGATGCGGGTGAACGGCACAAAGATCCTGTTCGGGGCTGACGGCATAAACCGGGCTGCTGCGCATGAAACTGCAGACGTGGTGATCTCTGCCATTGTCGGCGCTGCCGGACTGCTGCCGACCCTTACTGCCATTCGCGCGGGCAAGGATGTCGGCCTTGCGAACAAGGAGGCCCTGGTCATGGCCGGCAGCATTGTCATGGCTGAGGCAAAGAGGAACGGGGTCTCGATCATCCCGGTCGACAGTGAGCACTCGGCAGTGTACCAGTGCCTGGAAGGCCGGAAGAAGGAAGATGTCCGGAAGATCGTGCTTACTGCTTCTGGCGGCCCTTTTGTGAACAAGGCAAAGGATGAACTTGACGACATGACCGCCGAAGACGCGCTCAAACATCCGAACTGGTCCATGGGCAGGAAGATTTCGATCGATTCTGCAACGCTGATGAACAAGGGTCTTGAGGTTATTGAGGCCTGCTGGCTTTTCGATCTTTCTCCTGACCATGTTGATGTGCTGATCCACCCGCAGAGCATTGTGCACTCCATGGTGGAGTTCAGGGACAGGACCTTTCTTGCCCAGATGTCCATGCCTGACATGCGGGCGCCGATCGCGTATGCGCTCTCGTATCCTGACCGTCTTGATGTTCCGCTTCAGGGCCTTGAGCTTGACCGGATCGGCCAGCTTACGTTCAAAAAGCCTGATCACGACAGTTTCCCCTGCCTCACGTACGCGTACGAGGCGATCCGTCAGGGAGGCACTGTGCCGGCTGTGCTCAACGCGGCGAACGAGGTGGCTGTCCATGCGTTTCTCGACAAAAAGATAGGGTTCAATGATATACCGGCTGTCATCAGGAAAACGGTCAGGGGGCATGAGTGCAATGCGCACCCGTCCCTTGACGAGGTGATAGCGGCTGACAGTTGGGCTCGGCTCGCAGCTGAGTCCTCTATTAAGGAGATACAGAAATGATGTTCGTTTACGCGGTAGTTCTTTTAGGCATACTCATCTTTGTGCATGAGCTGGGCCATTTTATCTTTGCAAAGTCTCTCGGTATAAAGGTCCTGAAATTTTCTTTGGGTTTCGGCCCCAGGATCATCGGGAAGAAATACGGAGAGACAGAGTACGTGCTTTCAGCCTTTCCGCTCGGCGGGTACGTGAAGATGCTGGGTCAGTCTGATACGCCTGATGAGGAAGAAGAGGTGATCCCTGAAGAGGAAAAGCACCGGGCCTACAATTTTCAGCCGATCTGGAAACGTTTCTCCGTGGTCTTTTCCGGGCCTTTTTTCAACCTCTGTTTTGCTGTGCTCATCTTCTTCCTCGTTTTCGTGAACGGTGTGCCATACCTGCTTGCCGAGGTCGGCGATATTACGCCTGATTCTCCTGCTGCCCGGCAGGGAATTGCGAAAGGGGACAGGGTGCTCGAGGTCGACGGCAAACAGATCGCGAGATGGGATGAGATGACCGAGATCATCCATAACCAGCCGGGTAAAGAGCTGGCCATCAGGATCGACAGGGGCGGCAGCATCCTGACTTTGATGGTGCGGCCGGAGAAGAAAGTGATCAAGAACCTCTTTGGCGAGGATAAAGAGGTCGGTCTTATCGGCATAGCGCCGTCAGGGAAGACCGATATAAGAAAGACCGGGATCTTCAGCGCCTTTTCTCTTGCGGTTTCCCGCACATGGGACATATCGGTGCTGACCCTGGTTTCGATGGTGAAACTGGTCCAGCGCATCATCCCGGCGGATACCATTGGCGGCCCGATCATGATATTCCAGATGGCAGGCCAGCAGGCCAGCCAGGGTGCAATGAGCTTCTTCACCTTTATGGCAGTGATCAGCATCAATCTCGGCGTGCTGAACCTGCTGCCGATCCCGGTGCTTGACGGCGGCCATATCCTGTTTATGGGCATTGAAGCGATCAGGAGAAAGCCGCTCAGCGATAAGGTGATCATCATCTCCCAGAAGATCGGACTTGTCTTGCTGCTCAGCCTCATGGCCTTTGCCTTTTACAATGATATTGTAAGGATCATTACCGGGAAGACCTTCTGAGCATGGCCCATATTCTGAAGCTCAGGATCTATTACGAGGACACGGACTGCGGCAATGTCGTCTATTATGCGAACTATCTGAAATACTGCGAACGGGCCAGGACAGAGTTCCTCGAGGCAAAGGGTCTGAACATGAAACAGCTTATAGAAGACGGCGTATTCTTTGTTGTTGCCGAGGCGTCCCTGAAATACCTCTCACCCGGCAGGTACGGCGATATCCTTGCGATAGAGACGATCGTTGACCGGGTCGGCCCTGCGTCCATCAGTTTTCACCATGAGATAAGGCGCGACGCAACAGGAGAACGGCTGGTGCAGGCTGACGTGAAGCTCGGATGTGTGAACCGGGAGATGAAGCCGCTGCGGCTGCGGCAGGATATTATGCATGCGGTAAAGGAAGAGGGAGCGCTGTGATCAAGCCTGCTGCGCTGATAAAGCAGACGTCTGCCGGAGGGGTCATTTTCCGGAAGACTGAGGGCGGCGTAGAGATCGCCCTTGTCTCGGTCAGAGGGGGCAAGGCCTGGTGTCTGCCGAAGGGTATTGTAGACAAAGGTGAGACGCCTGAGATGACCGCGGTCAGAGAGGTCAGGGAAGAGACCGGACTGACCGGCAGGATCGTTGAGAAACTGGGCGATATCAACTACTGGTACTACATCAAGGGTGAGAATGCGAAATGCAGGAAGACGGTCTCCTTCTATCTCATGGAGTATGTGAAGGGAGAGACCGCAGACCATGACGGTGAAGTCGACAGCGCCGAGTGGCTCTCTTTTGAGCAGGCCTTTGAGAAGGTCAGCTACCGGGGCGACCGGTCGATCGTGGAGAAGGCATACGCAAAGCTGAAGGAGATGGAGACGTAGTATTGGCCTCCTCAAGAATACAGGATGCATCCCATGCTGGTCAGTGAATCACTTCCTTTGGAGTGGAATTATGTCCCTCCCCTTACCAAGGGGAGGCGAGGTGGGGTTTGAATAGCATTTTGTCATAACCTCCCCCCACCCTGCCTAAGGCACCTACTTCTGGTCCTTGGTAAGGAGGGGAGTTGAAAATGACCTTTGCAACGCCTTGAGGAAACCATGAAAAAACTGCAGGACAGACAGTCTATAAAGAGAATCTGCGACAGGCTCAGGAAGGACGGCAAGACGATCGTCTTTACGAACGGCTGTTTCGATATCCTCCATGCAGGCCATGTCCGGTATCTGAAGCAGGCAAGGAGGCTGGGCGATGTCCTGGTCATCGGACTTAATTCGGATACATCTGTCTCAGGGATCAAGCCGGGCAGACCGATCAATACGGAAAAGAACAGGGCCGCGGTCCTTGCGGGTCTTGCATCGGTCGATTATGTGGTGATCTTCCGGGAGAAGACCCCTTACAATCTGATCAAGGCAGTGAGGCCTGACCTGCTCGTAAAAGGCGGCGACTGGAAGCCTGAAGAGATCATCGGATCGGACATTGCAAAAAAGACCCTCAGCCTTCCTTTTGTCAAAGGGCTTTCGACCACCCGGATCATCGAAAAGATTCTGCAGTCAGCGTAGCATCCTTGAACCTCGCGTCATTGCTGAATAAAAGATTCCTGCCTCTCCTGGAGGGCAATGACCGCATCTATAATCTCACCGGATCATCTGCTGCGCTTCTGCTTGCTCTTTCTTCCGGACCCTTTGTTGCGATCGAGAAGGACAGCCAAAGCGCAGAGGTCCTGAAGAAGGACATTGATTTCTACTCCCAGCTGTTTTTGCCCAGGAAGGTCCTCTTTATGCCGGAGGCCGAGGGGCCTGAACTTGCGGGTGCACGTGCAGGGATCATACTGAACCTGGGCACTGGGGATTCCCTTGTCACTTCATTCCAGAACCTGCATGCAGGGTTCTGGGACCGGGAGCTGCTTGATGAGCAGCTGCTTCGGGTAACGCTCAAGGCGCAGCAGGACCGCGCGGTCTTTGAGCAGTCCATTATTGACCTCGGGTACCGGTCTGTTTCGATGGTGACCGAAAAGGGTGAATACAGTCAGCGGGGCTGGATCATTGATGTCTTCCCGTCAACATCGGAGCATCCGGTACGCATTGAGTTCTTTGGCGACGAAATTGAACAGCTCAGGATGTTCGATGTCGAAAGCCAGAAGTCGGTCACGGATATTGATGAGATCACCGTCTTTCCTGCAGGGGAGCCTGAACTGAGCTGGGGATTTAAGGATATCGCCGGTGACCGGCGCTGGTACTGCCTCTTCTCTCCTGATGAGAAAGAGATGCTCCCCGGGCAGACCACGTATCTCTCGCGCTATTCCTTTGAATCCGGAAGCCTTCCGGATGAAGAGGCTGAGCAGAAGCTGCCGGATCTGCGCCAGATCGACGCTGGTCTTCTTTCTGTGAGCGGGATTGGTATCCTGCCGCAGGAGCGGAAAAGCCTTGAGTCATTGCCTGGGACCATAGCCAGGACCGCGGAGCAGCACAGGGTAATTATCGTCATGCGCTCTGCAGGCCAGGCAGAAAGGCTGCGCGATCTCTTCCGGGAGCAGGGGATCGAACTGCCCTTTATTGCGCTGCCTGAAGTTGCTGCGTTTGAGGGCCGGCTTTTGGTCACTGAAGGGAAGCTGAGTTCCGGTCTTTATCTGGAGGGTCTGCTTATCCTCACTGAGCGGGAGATATTTGGCGAGCGACGCGAGTACCGCCAGCAGAAGCGCTCAAAGGTCGCAAATCTTCTTGCCTCACTCGACGATATTGTTCCGGGCGATTTCGTTGTTCATCGCGATCACGGTGTCGGCAAATTCTCCGGCATTGTGCGGCGGCAGAGCGGCTCAACAGAACTTGAGCTGATGCAGCTTGAATATCAGGACGGCAGACTCTATATCCCTATCCAGAATATCGAGGCGCTCTCCAAATACCGCTCGGAAGAGGGTGTTGTCCCGACCATGGACAAGCTCGGCGGCAAGACCTGGGAAAAGAAGAAAGAGCGGGCGCGTAAAAAGGTCCATGAACTGGCTGAAAAACTTGTTGCCCTGTACGCAGGCAGGAAGGTTGCACGCGGTTTTACCTTTACCCCTGACACTGAGCTCCACCGTGAGTTTGACGGTTTCTTTCCGTATGAAGAGACTCCTGACCAGCTGACTGCCATTGCGGATATCAAACGCGATATGGAGTCGGAAAAACCTATGGACAGGCTCCTCTGCGGGGACGTCGGGTACGGCAAGACCGAGGTGGCAATGCGGGCTGCCTTCAAGGCAGTGTACGACAACCGGCAGGTGGCGGTGCTGGTGCCGACGACCATTCTGGCTGAGCAGCACTACCGCAATTTCAGGGAGCGGTTCTCCGGCTTTCCAATCAGGATCGACCATGTCAGCAGGTTCAGGTCACGCAAGGAGATCAATGAAACCCTGAAGGCGATCTCTGACGGAGAGGTGGATATTGTTATCGGCACGCATGCACTCCTTTCCAAAAAGCTCGCGTTCAGCTCGCTCGGCCTCCTGATCGTGGATGAGGAACATAAATTCGGCGTTGGCCAGAAGGAGAGGATCAAGGAACTCTCACGCAGCGTCGATGTTCTGAACATGACCGCAACACCTATTCCCCGCACCCTGCATATGGCGCTTTCCGGCATTCGCGAGATCAGCGTTATCGAGACCCCGCCTGAAGAGAGACTTGCGGTCAGGACTACCGTAACCATATATGACGAGAAGCTGATCAAGGACGCCATAAGCAGAGAACTCGAACGGAACGGACAGGTCTTTTTCGTGCATAACAGGATCAGCGATATCTATAAGATCGGCCAGCGTATCCAGATGCTGGTGCCTGAAGCGCGGCTTGCTGTTGCCCACGGCCAGATGCCGGACAGGGAGCTTGAGGATATCATGCACCGGTTCTTTGAGATGGATGTCAATATTCTGCTCTCAACCTCCATTATCGGGTCAGGGCTCGACATCCCCCGGGCGAACACGATCATCATCAACCGGGCAGACAAGATGGGGCTGGCTGACCTGTATCAGCTCAGGGGAAGAGTCGGAAGGGGCAATCTCAGAGGATATGCGTTCTGTATCATTCCCGGTGAATCCCTGATGAGCGATGAGGCCAAAAAGCGGCTTCAGGCCCTCCAGGAGATGAGCTACCTCGGCGCAGGGTTCAGGCTTGCGATGAAGGACCTTGAGATCAGGGGGGCGGGCAATATCTTCGGGCCTGAGCAGTCAGGCCATATCCATGAGATAGGGTTTGATCTGTACATCGAGATGCTCGAAAAGGCAGTTGCCGAACTCAGAGGCGAAGGGATCAGGGAAGAGATAGAACCGGTCATCGACCTGAACATCTCGGCATTCATACCCGAGACCTATATTGAGGATGTGATGATCAGGATGGGCCTGTACCGCCGGATATCATCTCTGAAAACGGAAAAGAATGTTGACGAGCTCGCTGCAGAGCTGCGGGATCGCTTCGGTCTGGTCCCGCAGGAAGTATCCAGCCTGCTGGAGGTCATGCGGCTGAAACTGGTTGCACGCGAACTGATGACCCTGAAGATACAGGCGCTCCAGGAACGGGTGAGGGTGGTATTTTCTCCTGACACGCCCGTGCAGCCGGAGATGGTCTTTAACCTGCATGAGTCCTGGCAGGGCCGCATGAAATTTCTCCCTGACGGTTTTGAGATTGATATGAAAAAGCGGGACACAAACACCCTGCTTGCGGAGATCTATCGTGCTGTGGATGCCCTGAGACAGGGGCTGTCTGCCGCATGAGCATCGCGCATTCTGAGTCAGAAACAGAAGATAATTTGCGTTGACAGGCAGGCAGTTATCTGATAAAAGATAGGTAGAGGGAGGAGAGAGGTCCATGAACCTCGCATTACAGGGAGTGCTATAAGCCACCTGTTCCTCCCTATAAGTTTTCTCTCTTGTTACCAATATCGTAAGACTTGCCGGTATTCTTTAATTTCAATATATTTTATCAATACAGAAGGAGCCATCCATGGAACTGAGCTCAAAGACCAAAGTAACAGAACTGCTTTCAAGATATCCTTTTCTCAGGGAATTCCTTGTCAAACTCGACCCCCAGTTCAGGGCACTGGATAATCCTGTCATGATGAAGACCCTCGGCAGGGTTGCGACCCTCGGCAGGGTGACCATGGTCACGGGTGTATCACTCGAAAAACTGATGCCGGCGATCGCAGAGGAAGTGAAGCGGCAGACGAATGACGTCCTTACCGTAAAGAAGGAAGGACCTGAAGAGACGAAATATTCGCCGGCGGAGAGGGTAGGGATACTGAAGAACATCATCAGGGACCTGCATAAGGGCGTTGACCGTGAGGCGCTCACCGCGCGTTTTCAGGAACTGATCAAAGATGTGGCTCCCACCGAGATCGCGCAGATGGAACAGCAGCTGATGGCTGAAGGCATGCCCGAAGAAGAGATTAAGAAGCTCTGTGATGTGCATGTCGAGGTCTTCAGGGGTGCGCTGGATAAAAAGGTGATGCCGGGCATGCCGGCAGGCCATCCTGTCCATACGTACATGCTCGAGAACAGGCATGCTGAGGTAATACTGGCCCGGATCGAGCATATCGAGGACCTGAAAAAAGATAAGGAAAAGCTCACTGAACTGGTGGATACGCTCTCAGAGATCGACAGGCACTTTCTCAGAAAAGAGAACCAGCTTTTTCCTGTGCTTGAGACAAAGGGCGTGTCCGGCCCGTCAAAGGTGATGTGGGCGCTCCATGACGACATCCGGGCAATGCTGAAGGATGTAAGGGCAAAGGTGAAGTCTGATGTGATCAAGCCGCTTGAGCTTAAGACGCTGATCACCATGCTGAGAGATATGATCTATAAGGAAGAGCATATCCTCTTCCCGATGACGCTTGATACCCTGACTGACGATGACTGGTCAAAGGTGATGGCAGGAGAGGGCGAGATAGGATACTCCTGGATAGAGCCCGAGAAGGGCTGGCAGCCTGCCAGCGCAGCCGCGCAGGTCGAGATGATGGCAGGCAGGGTCGGCAGTATGAACCTTGATACTGGTCAGCTGACGCAGGAGCAGGTGAACCTGCTTCTGACCCATCTGCCGGTTGATATCTCCTTTGTCAGCGAGCATGACGAGGTCCTTTATTATTCGAACACTGAGGAGAGGATATTCCCCCGCAGCCCGGGTATTATCGGAAGAAAGGTGCAGAACTGCCATCCGCCCAAGAGCGTTGATGTTGTTGAGAAGATCCTTGCTGAGTTCAAGTCCGGCAGCAAGGATACCGCCGATTTCTGGATACAGATGCGCGGCAGGTTCATCCTGATAAGATATTTTGCGGTGCGTGACCGTGACGGAAAATATAAGGGCTGCCTTGAAGTCAGCCAGGACGTTACTGCTATCCGGGGTCTGCAGGGAGAAAAAAGGCTGCTTGACTGGTAGGCGGAACGCGTCTGCAGATCACATGCCTTGCGGCAGTCTCTGCGGCCGTCAATACTGATTGGCGATGAATATCTCCTCAAATTTTGGTGCTATGTCGGTAAATACTGCCAGCACTTCAGGATCGAACTGCTCGGGTGTGGTCCTCCCGTCGCCCTGCAATATGATGCGGCATGTCTCCTCATGGCTTAAGGCAGCCTTGTATGTCCTGACATTTCTGAGCGCATCATACTGATCGGCGAGCATCACTATTCTGGCCTCTATCGGAATCTCTGCGCCTTTTAAGCCGTTGGGATATCCCTTGCCATTCCACTGCTCGTGATGATTGAGCGCTATGGAGCTTGCCATCTGAATGGCAGGATGAGATGAACCGGAGAGTATTTCATGACCCATGACCGTATGTTCTTTTATGATCTCGTGTTCTTCGGGCGTAAGCACAGCCTTTTTTAAGAGCACCTTGTCGGGTATGCCGATCTTTCCAATGTCATGCAATGCGCTCGCAACGGTGATAATCTCAACAAAATCCTTGTACATCTGCATGAACTCGGCAATGAGCCTTGAGTATTTGCCGATCCTTGCGATGTGAGCGCCGGTATAGCTGTCCCGGGACTCGGCAACCGCAGAGAGGCGCTGTATCAATTCCAGGCTCATCTTGGTGGCCATCAGTGCAGTATCTTCAAGCTCCCGTGTTTTTCGAAGCACGGTATCTTCGAGATTGATCATATAATTCTTTTCTGCCTGGATCAGCCTGCGCCGCTCCAGCCCTCTGTTGAGGGCATTCATCAGATATTCCCGGTTGAGGGGTTTGGTCAGAAAGCTCAGCGCCCCCTTATTGACCGCCTCTATTGCAAGGTCGAGGTCAGCATTGCCGGTCATCAGTATGACCGGTATGTCGGCGTTCAGATGACGGATCTCGTGGAGAAGTTCCAGGCCCGAGACATCGGGCATCTTGATGTCGGTAAGGACAACGGTGATCGGTTCGTCCCGTATCAGGGCAAGTGCTTCTTCTGCGCTCTCACAGGCAATGACCGGCAGCCCCTGTTTCTTGAGCAGCGCGGAAAGATAGACGCGGATAGAGGCGTCGTCATCGACTACCAGTATGTATTCTTCAAGGGCGTTCATCGGATTTTCTGTCGATTTTTTCGCATAAATTGTTATCGGGTACGTTTCCACGGAGGGCATTTTTACCCCCAGTACTTTTATCAGTTCCGGGCGGACGATGTCAAGCTGAAGAACTCTCTGACAGGCAGGCCAGGCAATTGTTTCCGGCAGGGTGCGGGATGTCTAGCTGGAGGGTGTCAACCCATGGGCTACGGCAAATTTGACAAGGGCAGTTACATGCTCAACACCGAGCTTATGCATAAGTCTGGTCCGGTACGTCTCGACGCTTTTCTGGGATATGGACAGCATTTCAGCGATCTCGATGCTTGTCCTGCCTTCGGCAACCAGCTGAAGGACCTCCCGCTCGCGGTTGCTCAGGCTTTCGAGCGGACTTTTCGATCTGCCCGCATGTTTCCCGTCACGGTCAGATGCCGGCTTCTGGACACCGGCGCCCCAGAAGTAATCCCCGGCCATGACCGCGCGGATCGCATCGATGACCTCATGCCCGGCTGACTCTTTCAGGATATATCCCCTTGCGCCGGCCTTCGTGGCCTGGAACACATGTTCTTCCGTATGATGCATCGAAAGCATGACGATCCTGGTCTCCGGCAGGATATCCCTGATCTGTCTCGCTGCTTCGGTGCCGTTCAGGCCGGGCATCGCAATGTCCATGATGATGGCATCCGGCCGAAGTGCGGCCACCTGTTCAACGGTGTCAATGCCGTTGTCTGCTTCTCCGACAACGATCATGTCATTGTGCGACCGGATAAGCATCTTCAGCGCATCCCGTATTATCCCGTGGTCGTCGGCAATAAAGACGCGTATCGGCATCTAGGCCTCCGCCTTCATCTGAACGGTGATGGTTGTCCCCTGCCCGGGTGCTGAATGAAGCTCAAAGGCAGCGTTGACGGTTTCTGCCCGATCGCGCATAATGGTCAATCCCCAATGAGAGGACTGCATATCATTCAGGATATCAGCCGGAACAAAGCCCTTGCCATCGTCAATAATGGAGAGCCTGACCAGACCGTCCGTATGCTCGAGCCTGGCTGTCACTTTGTCAGCTTCAGCGTATTTCCCGGCATTGGTCAGGGCCTCCTGAAATATACGAAATAAGGCCAATTCCTTTTCACCGGCAAGACGGGGAAAAGTCCCTTTTATCTCGAGGGAAAACTGGAAGCCTTTGCGCCTGGCAGACCGTTCTCCGAACCACTGAAGCGCCGAAGGAAGACCGTAATCATCCAGCATGGGCGGTCTCAGCTCTGACATAATGCTTCTGACCGAACCTCCCAGGTCCCTGATCATATTCGCGCAGGAATCCAGGCTCTCGCCGAATTTTTCCTGCACTTCCGTCTTCAGATTGTTTCTCAGGTTCGAAAAATGCAGACCCAGGACAGAGATATCCCTGCCGAGCTGATCGTGCAGTTCTGTTGCAAGGTCTTTTCTCATCTTTTCTTCAAGTTCAATAAGCCAGACCGCATAGGTGCGAAGAGACTCCTCTGCCTGTCTGCGCTCACTGATATCCCTGACCAGGCAGAGCACCTCACGTTCAGAGATTACCACAATGCGGCCTTCAAAAAAAGTCAGCTGATCCAGCATCTGCATCTGGAATTCGACCGTAACCATCTGTTGCGAATCAAATGCCTGCGTAACTGCACGCGATATCTGTTCTGCTGCAGGAGAGGAGAATACGTCGCCCATGGTCCTCCCGATAAAATCTTTGGAAACCCGGGAGACATCAGGCGTCGGCTGTCCGTGATATCCCATAATGGTGCCATTGAGGTCAATGCGAAAGAGAAGATCAGGCACGGCACTAATGATGGCACGATTCTCCTCCTCGCTGCGACGGAGGTTTTCTTCCAGCTGCTTGCTTGCTGTGATGTCTCTGCCGACTGCCTGAATTTCGAGAAGTCGTCCTTCCGTATCAAAAAAACCGCGATTTACGAACTGCATCCAGCGGACCTCTCTGTTTGCCGAGTAGACCCTATTCTCGATCGTTACGACCGGCTGCTCAGGCGAAAGTTTCCTCAGTTGGCCCTCGATCATCAAGAGGTCTTCCTCAACCGCATCCGGCTTCCACGACCTGCCCAGAAGTTCCTCACGGGTCTTTCCAAAGAACCGGCAAAAGACATCATTGACAAACAGATACGTTCCGTCAGGCCTGAATCGTGAAATCAGATCGGTCTGGTCCTCAATGATCATCCGATAATGATCCTCACTCTCCCGAAGCTGGGCAGTGAGCCTGTCCTGCTCGGTAAACGACCTTTTGCTGAATGTATACACAACCAAAGCAGTAGTCAGGATAAATGCCCAGCCTATAAGCATCGAGATGAGAGGCAATGCATGAGGGATTTTTACAAATCGGCTGAGCAGTTCGTCACTGCCGGCTATCCAGAGGAGGCCAACGATAGTATAGAGGGCTGCGATCTTAAGAGCACGGCTGTCAATGCTGCTCACTGGCGCGCCTGTGCTGCTCATGATGGATGATTGCCTATCTGGTTCTGCTGAATGATTTTTCATAAGCCGGGGCCCTTTTGGCATAATCCCATACTTTCCAGAATTTCCGCAAGGTCATGCCGGAGCAGGGCAGTCACACTACTTCATCAATTAAGCGTTTTTTCACTCTCCGGGTTGAGGAATTTCTTGTCAGTAAGTTCCCTACACAATTGCGATTGGGGTTTCGTCCGCTTCATTTATAGAATTGAGCGGACTAAGTCTCGTTCCTTAACCTGTTGATTTATAAATATTATTAAATTTGTTTCAGTTCCCTTGAGAGCATTTTTAATGGCGCAAATTTTGCTACATAAATATTGTGTGGTAGATTGGGACTATTGGGATGTAAAAATATTTAATTCAGAAGGAGGCAGAAGATGGGTTGGAGAACTGTGGGGGAAAATCTTTCGAACCAGAGGTCTATGATGTTCGTAAGGATGGCTTTGGTGGTTTTGGGACTTTTACTCATATCTTCGCCGGCAATGGTCAATGCCGAGCCTTCTGTAAAGGATTCTGTCACCGGCATGGAGTTTATCCCCATAAAGGGAGGCTGTTATGAAATGGGAGACTCCGTGGGCGACGGCGACAGCAGTGAGAGGCCTGTGCATGAGGTCTGTGTTGGTGATTTTCTGATGGGCAAGTATGAAGTGACGAACGAGCAGTTCAGAAAGTTCAGGGCGAGCCATAGCAGCGGTATGTATGAGGGCCTGCCCCTGAATGACGACAAACAGCCAGCCGTTAATGTCTCCTGGCAGGATGCAGTTGCCTTTGCCAAATGGCTTTCAGAAAAGAGCGGCCAGTCCTACCGGCTGCCAACAGAGGCGGAATGGGAGTATGCAGCCCGTGCAGGCGCAAAGGCGAGCCGCTTCTGGGGCAATAACCCTGACGATGCCTGCAAATTTGCCAATGTGGCCGATATAACCGCCAAGAACCGCTGGAAGAGCTGGAAGTCTCATTACTGTGATGATAAATTCGCGGTCTCTGCCCCGGTCGGCAGCTTCGAGCCGAACGCCTTTGGTCTTTACGATATGCTCGGCAATGTCTGGGAGTGGGCAGAGGATGTCTATAACAGCGGTGCCTATGCAAAACTGCCGCGCAATAATCCCGTGTTCGAGGGTGCCGGTGAATATCGTGTAATGAGGGGCGGCGGATGGAGCAACGGACCCGCTGGCGTCACTGCCTCGCACCGCGTAGGACTGACACCGACATTCGGTCATCATGGTCTGGGTTTTCGTCTCGTGAGAACTAAATAACGTAGCAACTATTTAGATAAATGAATCAGAGATATATTGATCAGGAGGTCAAGATGCAGAAAAGATACGTGCTGTTATTTATCATTACGCTCACCGTTTTTGTGACCACCGTGTCGTTCTCGATGAGCAGTGCCAAGGAACCTGATATTGCAAAGGGTTATATCGGCGCTGCAACGTGCCAGGGCTGCCATGAAACCCAGCACGCAAGCTATGTGAGGTCGATCCACTCGAAGCAGCAGGTCAAGGGGCCGGAATATAAGGAAGCCTGTGAGACCTGCCATGGCGCCGGCTCCCAGCATGTTGAGAAGGGCGGCGGCAGAGGGGTGAGCATTTTCGATTTCGGCAAGAAGGTCGATACGAATGCCAGGTCTGCAAAGTGTCTTGCCTGCCACGAAGAGACGAACCATCTGGCATTCTGGAGTCTGAGCAGGCATAAGACAGAGGGCGTAGGATGCAACGACTGTCACAAAGTCCACTCTACAGAAAAAAATAATCTGAAGGAAAAACAGCCCGAGCTCTGCTATGGCTGCCATAAAGATATAAGGGCGCAGGTCAACAAGCAGTCGCATCATCCGATAATGGAAGGCAAAGTTTCATGCACTGATTGTCACGATCCGCACGGCACGTTTGGCCCCAAGATGGTGAAGGCTGACAGTGTCAATGAACTCTGCTTCAAATGCCACGCAGAGAAGCGCGGACCGTTCCGGGTCGAGCACCAGCCGGTTGCAGAGAACTGCCTGAACTGCCATAACTCACACGGCAGCAACCACAGGGCCATGCTCACCACCAGGGCCCCCCAGCTCTGTCAGGAATGTCATGGTTCGGGTGCCCACAACGGTAAGGCTTATACAAAGGACACCACATTCAAGGGGTCTGGTCCGCAGATCCAGATGTTTGGCCGGGCTTGTATGAACTGTCACACGAATATCCATGGCAGCTCTGCCGAGTGGCTGAGATAGGGGGATGAACATGAAACTGAGAATATATACATTATTATTTGCTGTGGCAGCGATGCTCGTCCCGTTTTCCGCTGTTTTTGCGGCGGAGACTGCCCAGGCGCCGTTGATTGAGGGACAGGTGACGGCAACCGGCCAGCTGGTTGATGTGAACGGCAATGAGGCGAAATTTGACCAGTATGGAGACACCAAGGACGGCATCTATGGTGCAGTGGACCTGAAGTATGACAACAACAAGTATTTTCTGAAATTCAAGGCTGAGGATATTCTCTTTGATACGCAGCGATACAGTCTTGAGGGCGGCATATGGGGGAAGTTCAAATATGACATCTTCTACAATGAGATCCCGCACAATATTACCTTTGGGGCAAAGTCATATCTGTCAGGCGCCGGAGAATCCTCGTTAAAGCTGAAGGGAGACCCCAATGATGTCTCAACATGGAAGTCGTTCGATTACAGCACCGAAAGGAAGATACTTGGCGGCGGCATCAGTTTTGATATCCTGAAGCCGTTCTTCCTCAATCTGTCTGCACAGACCGAGAAAAAAGAGGGTATAAAACCTGCATCGTACGGCAATCTCAGCGGCCCTGATGGCGTGGTGATCGAACTGCCGGAACCGATCGATTACAGGACTGACACGTTCCACATTGAAGGCGGATACAGCAAAAAGCCGTTCTATGCCGCACTGAGCTATGATTACAGCAGGTTCAATAATGACCACCAGGCCCTGAATTTTTATGATGTTACTCTCGCAGGCCCGTATTCTGTAGCACTGCCGCCAGACAATGACTATTATAAGGTTGCCTTCAAGGGTGCCCTGTTTCTGCCGTACAACAGCAGGCTCAGTCTGAATGCGAGTACGGCACGTGCAGAGTCTGAGGCAGAGAGCAATAATCTGCTCAGCCTCAAAGATTTTGACGGCAGGGTCGATACGAAGAACGTGGACGTAGTTCTTACCTCGAACCCGATCTCTTCCATCGATGGCAAGATCTTCTATAAATACTATGACCGGGACAATAAGTCCGGGGGCGATGATGACCACCTCGGCTTTACCACCAACAAGTTCGGCGGCCAGCTCGCATTCAGGCTGCCTGCACATTTCCGCCTGACCGTAGGTTATACCTACAATAAGACCAAGTATGAGGACCGGTATGATGCTGCGGAGAAAAAGGATGATATCTATTCCGCTGACCTTGCCTGGTCCGGTCTTGATTTTGCCACCTTTAAAATAGGGTATGAGCGGCTCCACAGGAGCAATGACAGAAGCGGTACCGATGCTTCTGATGATTTTGATACGCTCTGGAGATTTGATGTGGCGCCTGCTGACAGGGATATCTTCAAGGCGTCAGTTGACCTGACTCCTCTGGATAATCTTGGCATAACCCTCGGCTACAAGTACAAGAAGACGGAGTATGAGGACAGGTCTCTTGCCTATGCGAGCAGGGCGCTCGGGCTGCGCGAACTGAAGAGCGACGAGTTTTTTGTCGATGCGAGCTATGCCTTTGCCAAGGTTGCGAGGGTCTATGGGTACTTTGACTATGAAAAGGTCCGGACGCTTCAGTATGGATTATCGAGTGCCGACCCGACAGAGTGGAGTCTGAACCAGAAGGAGAAGAACTACGATTATGGCATTGGCGCCGACTTCTTCATCATACCGAAGAAACTGACCGTCAAGGCACAGTATGACTATGTTCGGTCAGACGGTTCAACTGACTTCTCCTATCTGGATATGGCAACGCCGTCAGGATCGGATATGGGCGACTGGGGAGACTACCGGAAGAAGGCGTTCTCGTTCCGGGCAACATACGATATTACGAAGTCGATCGGGCTGACGGCAGGGTACCTCTACGAGAAGTTTGATCTTGATGATGCCCAGCTCGATGGCTATGACAAGCGCCCGCTGCCGGATTCCTATCTCACCGGTGCGTACAAAGACCAGTCGTACAAGGCAAACGTTCTGTTCGTGAGCGTTTCGTATAAGTTTTAGGTAAAGGAGAAAAGCAAATGAAACTGAGTAAAAAAATATTATATGCGGCCACTCTTGCGGCATTGGCGCTCCCGTTCATAGTTACCGGAGAATCCGGAGCGGTAAGGTATAATCCTGACGGCGCGGTGCAGAACGCGGTAACCGGTGTGTACGAACTGCCTGAGCCAGGCGGCTGTTTCGACGGCACGGCTACGATCAATGCCGGCTATACGAACAGACCAGATTGCATTAACGCTGCAAACGGAGCGCTCAACGCAATAACAACCAGGTCTGCCTGCCAGACGTATGTTCAGATTACATCGCCCGCAGGGTATGACCTGAAGTCTGGCACAGCCTCATGGGGGCGCTGCAGCAAGGGAACGTATACTGCTGACCAGGCTACTTGCGAAGGAGCAGGTGGCAGCTGGGATGCTTTTACCAGGTGTAACAGACAGCTCTCAAATACCGACTGTAACCAACTGGCCACCGACGAGGGTATTTCGGTGACCGCATCAGGTTCAGGCAGCAGTGCCGTATGTACAACAACGGCTCTGACGGCAACAGAGTGCGCAACCGGTGGAACGGTAAATGCTAAAGCCTGGATGGGCAGCGCAGCAGTAACCAGCGGCCCTACCACAACCTGTACCGTTTATTATGGTGACTTAGCCGGCTGCACAGCTGCAGGCGGTACTCTGTCAACGACCAACACTGATGAGACCCGCGGCAACTGCTTTAATGCCTGGGTCTTCAAACAGGTTGCAGGCGATGGCGCCACGACGACCAACCCCGGGACGAGCGGCTCATTGACCACCGTGGAGGCCAGGGCATGCCTGAGATGTCACAACAGCACCTATCAGGGCGCCGGTTCCCCTTTTGCCGAGCCTGAGAAATATATCTATGCCAGCCACAAAAATGCTTCGAGGAAGATAACAGCCAACAAGAATTGGGCCCAGATCAATGAAAACAGCGGGTCTGAAGCCTTCAGTGTTTTCACGAATTACAAGGACAGGGCTATCGATTGGGTCAATGGCTTAATTGAAAAAGCAGCAGGTTCAGGGACTTGGACTGACTGGTACTGGTATTGGGGTTACTTTTTCGAGGACCCTACCGATGGCAGTGATATCGCAGAAAACTCGGTAAGCGCAACGACCGGACTGCCGACGCAAAATTTCAGGGCATGTGCTTATTGTCATGGAACAGGCTTCTCGGCAGAAAATACTCTTGATACGACAAAAGAGCCGGTCAAGTCCTTCGGAGCAGGAATTGCCTGGGACGGCACAACGACCTATGCTGCGGGGTCGACGCCTGGCAAGATCAACCTGAAGACCGGATTTTTGCGGTCAAGTGATGATTCACTGGCCCCCACCACTGCTGACTGCACCGCTCTGGGCGGCGTGATCAGCGGGACCGGCACAGCACGGGTATGCAGAATACCGGCAGCCAGTACAACACAGAATGCATGCGTGAAGGGCGGGACCTCGATCCCCGGCAGCGTCGACTGGACCGGGCCATGGATAGGAAGCTGGAACTCCGGTACCGGATGCACGGTGACCGTAGGGTACAACTATAACTCCTGGGATGAGTTCGGCGTGTTATGTTCAAACTGCCACAACTCGGTAGACGGCGGCCATAACAACAGCGCCTCTGGAACCAGGAAGAACGTGCCCCGTCCGACAGTGACTCAGCCTGCCTACGGGGCGCAGGTCAATGCAGTCTGTCTGCAGTGCCATGCAAAGTCCAGCAGTTCAACCGGGCAACTGACTGCTCCGGCTTCACAGCCGTTGGCAGCAAGCGCGTACGTAACCACCGGTCATCCGAACTATCACGGCAGTCAGTTCATGAACAGCCCTCACGCCCGGTTCTCCGGGACCTATGCCCAGGTTACGGACACAACCAAATATAACAGCGCCTTTGCGACCAATTACGGCGGCTGCACCGGCTGTCATAACCCGCACGGCTCAGCAAGGGAAAATCTCCTTGATGCGACGTTAATGGGTGCATACGCAGCCGAGGAGGGCATAACAACATCGTGTGCTTCCTGCCATGTCGCAGCTCAGGGCAGTGCGATCCCTGTGTCCGCTTCAAATATCAACCACCCAACAGGAACCGGTACGCCTATGGGCGATGTGTCAGCCCCGACTGACGGGTGTGTGATCTGCCATATGCCGCGCAACAGCCATCTCTTCAGGATTTCGACCGACAATGTTACCCCAAAGGCTGACGGTTCGTACACTGATGCAGCATGGAATACCGCGACTACGGTATGCCAGCAGTGCCATGGAAGCGTCGCATTTACCATGACAGCTGCCCAGGCTGCGGCAGGGGCGATCGCTATGCATAGCGGCGGTTCTGCTACCAACTCCGATTGTTTGACTTGCCATGTTGCCGGCAATACCGTCGGTGCTCCGGAGATCACCCCCGGGACGAATCACCATGGTCTTTATGCAGACTGCGTTGAGTGTCATTCGAATGGCCATAACGGAACGCTTCCTGACAAACACGATAACTCGTTCTGTCTGGGCTGCCATACCAACACGGGCTCTCATGCTGTCCATCATGCAGTTTCAACCGTGACGGCCGAGTGCGTAAGTTGCCATACAACACCCGGTGTTCTGACTGCTGCGCAGGAAAACACTACTGACAGAGATACCGTAACCGCTCAGTGTCTGGGGTGTCACTCCTCTGCTCAGACCAGGACCACTACTGGCACAACGCGTGCGCTTATAGTCACCGGCACAGGCGACAACCATCATAGGGGCAGTAATCCATCTGTGAACGCTGATCCTAAGAAAGACCGTGTTGTTGCAGGCTGCTTGTACTGCCATGCCAAGGGCAAGCCTTTTGGCGATGCATCTACTGAGGTTATGCAGGACCAGCAAGCGACTGGTGCGTGCAACGGCGCCTGCCATTCATCTACGCTTCCTACCAGCGGACAGCACCATACCGGTGCCGGCCTTACACCCACAAATGGCTTTATATGTCTGAGTTGCCACACTGTAGGCTCTGATGGCAGAGGACCTGGCGCCCCTGGTGTTACAGATCCGGCTGTGTGGCCTCCTGCAAACTGGGAAGATTGCACCGCGTGCCATTCTTCAGGCGGCCTGAATGGGCCCTCTACATCTCATCACATAATAAAGGATGACCCGTGGACAGATACCACCTGTGGCGTCTGTCATACGTATGCAGGACAGCGTCCGGCTGTCACTACCTGCGCGGGTTGTCATACCTCGAAACAGCAGGGCCTGATCAATCATCCGGTTACGTCGGCACTTGGTACCCCTGATTGTTCAGGCTGCCATGCCGTGGGTGGTTCATTGCCGACCGCTTCTGTCTGTAATAACTGCCACACCAGCACGAGTGGCCCTGCGCCATTCCTGAGTGCAAGTAAGCTTCAGAAGATCCTGAAGGCCGGGGTACACAGGAATGTAAAACCAGTTGCCTCCATGATAGTGACCGTAGATGGCATGACTGCCACGGTGAAGGATACCTCAACCGATTTTGACGGCAATATTGCATCAGTCGTGATCGATTGGGGAGATAAAGTTAAAACCCCCGTTGCAACGGGCGGTTCGGCAAGTCATACATACGCCAAGAATGGCAAGAAGACCATAACCTTGACGGTCATTGACTCACGAGGAGTCAAGTCAACGGCCAAGAGCAAAATAGTCGTACCTCAGTCGATATAGACGTTTTTTTATGAAGGCGAGGGGAGAAATCCCCTCGCCTTATATTATTGTTGCGATTAGCTTTCACCCCTGCAGAATATATCCGATGGCTGCCCCGCACTTTCTTGACAACCGGAATCATCATTGGTACTCGATTGGCGTGAATTCAGTGTAACGCCAAAATGATAATGTCCTAAATGGCCAAAGTAGAAATGTCCTGAAAT
>CAYXBA010000009.1:7299-137629 GCA_964463135.1 uncultured Nitrospiraceae bacterium | reverse complement strand
TGCGGCAAGGACTGTCAGTGTGAGCATTGCAAGACCGGCAAGGGAACCTGCACCTGCAAGAGCAATGGCAAAGGCGGTTGCCAGTGCGGCAAGGGCTGCAACTGCGGCCATTGTGCAATGGGCGGCGCTGTCTCATCTGCACAGAAGCCGACCTCTGATGCTGACTATGCCAAGAGCATGAAATCAAAGGCAGGGACCTTTACTGCCAGCTATACAAGCGATCCCGAGGCAATTGCGCCGAACAAGCTTATGAGCTGGAAGCTGAAAGTGGAGACTGCTGATGGCCAGCCAATAAAGGATGCGGAGATCACGGTCGAGGGAGCTATGCCTGAACATGGGCATGGTCTGCCTACACAGCCGAAGGTGAAGAATAACAACGATGGCACTTATCTGGTTGAAGGCATCAAGTTCAGCATGCTCGGCTGGTGGACCATGACGTTCACGATCAATGCCGGTGGAAAGACAGACAGCGTTACCTTTAATCTTCAGTTGAAGTGATCAGTCGGAGACGGCCTGTGAAAAGAATTGCTGAGATTCTTTTTTTCAGGGCGTTAACGAAGAGACTAAAGGCTGTCATGCCCGCGAAGGCGGGCATCCAGAAAAGCCTGCAAACTCTGGATTCCCGTCTGCACGGGAATGACAAAGAGAAACAAGATAACAAAAAGTTTGTTTTTGAGATGGCTTCTAGTATCTGTGGTGTGTTGCTGCTTATCTTCTGCCTGCCGGCAGCGGCATCAGTTGATGAGAAAAACCTTAAAGAGATTCATGCATGGAGCGGAGAAGAGATAACACTTCTCCGCTCCCTTTCTCTCTCTTCGCTTCCTCCGCTGCAGAAGGACCCTTCCAATAAGTATGCTGACGATCCCCGTGCAATAGAGCTTGGCAAAAAACTCTTCTTTGATACGCAGTTCAGTGCCAACGGAAAGGTCTCCTGCGGAACCTGTCATCTGCCTGAGTTCAGCTTTACCGATAAACTTTCTCTTGCCAAAGGCATGGGCACGACCACGAGGCGTACGATGCCGCTGATCGGCGCTGCGTACAATGCGTGGTTCTTCTGGGACGGCAGGAAGGACAGCCTCTGGTCACAGGCCATCGGACCGATTGAAAGCTCAGTAGAACATGGCTTCACCCGCTCAATGTGTGCGCACCGTATTCAGGACGAGTATAAAAAGGAATATGAAGTGATCTTCGGCAGGCTGCCAAGGATCGATCACAAGAGCTGTCCGCCAAAGGCAAGCCCCGGCACCGGCAACCCCGTCGCCTTGAAGGCATGGAATGCGATGAAGCCAGAAGACCGGGATGCGGTCAACAGGATCTATGCCAATATCGGCAAGGCCATAGCTGCCTTTGTGCGTCAGATACTGCCGCAGCCAGCACCCTTTGATCAATATGTTGATGCAGTAACAAAGCATGATCTTCAAACTGCCGAAAAACTGATGAGCCGTGATGCCGCGGAAGGGCTGCGGCTCTTCATCGGTAAGGCAAAATGCACGAACTGCCATATGGGCCCGCTTTTTACAAACAGCAGTTTTCACAACATCGGACTCTCTACCAAAGACAAGGGAAGGGCAGAAGGTATTGGCAAGGTCCTTAGTGATGAATTCAACTGTCTCGGAAAATACAGCGATGCAAAACCAGAGGAATGTTCTGAACTGAGGTTTATCGATACGAAGAAAGAGAAATACGAGGGGGCGTTCAAGGCGCCTACCTTGCGCAATGTTGCAGATCGGCCGCCGTATATGCATGCCGGCCAGTTGAAGACACTTTCGGATGTCCTGAATTTTTACCGCAGGAGTTCAAGCCACGAGCTTGAGCATCAGGACCTCTCGAATGCAGAGCTTGCGAAGATCGAGGCCTTCCTTCGCACTTTGAGCAGCCCGCTCAGTTTTTCGAAGTAATAAATTCTCACTAACGGGAAGAGGCCCATTAGAGCTTTTTTATTTGCTGCTTCGTTGACGCTGAAAAACCTGCTGTGATAAAATTTAGCTCACAAAAATAGATGCAACTCATCGTTATTTCCGCGTAAATCGAAAGGACCAAACATATGAGGATAGTTGTCTGTATTAAGCAGGTGCCTGACAGCGCAGAGGTCAGGATCAACCCGGAGACGAACACGCTCATCAGGGACGGTGTTCCGACGATCATCAACCCCTATGACGTGCATGCGCTTGAGGCCGGCCTCCAGATCAGGGAGACCGCGGGCGGCAAGGTGACAGTCCTTACCATGGGCCCGCCGCAGGCAGAGACTGCGCTTCGCGAGGCTATTGCCATGGGCGCCGACGATGCAGTGCTCCTTACTGACCGGGCATTTGCAGGCTCAGACACCTGGGCCACTGCGTACACGCTCTCAAAGGCGATCAGCCAGATCGGTGCTGACGTGATACTCTGCGGCAAGCAGGCGATTGACGGGGACACGGCGCAGGTCGGCCCGGAAATGGCCGAGTTCCTGGACATGCCCCATATCTCGTATATCCGCAAGGTCGTTGATGTCGCTGCAGACAAGCTGGTTGTGCAGCGGTTAATGGATGACGGGTACGATGTTGTCGAGACATCGCTGCCTGTGCTGCTGACAGTCGTGAAGGAACTGAATGTGCCGAGACTTCCGTCGCTGAAGGGCAAGATGGCCGCGAAGAAGGCAGAGATCAGAAAGATGTCTGCTGCCGATCTTCAGGCTGATGAAAAGAACCTCGGCCTGAACGGGTCGCCAACGCAGGTGAAGAACATTTTTGCGCCTGAAGCAAAGACAGACCGGACCATGCTCGAAGGAACGTCTGAGGAAACGACCTCTACTCTGGTAAAGGAACTGGTGAGACTGAAATGTATATAAAGGTTAAGAGGGAAATATGCACCGGTTGTGAGGCATGCGTTCAGTCGTGCCCATACGATGCCATTATCATAAAAGAAGGAAAGGCCGAGATCACAGAGATGTGCCAGCTCTGCAGGGCATGCCTGAGTGTCTGCCCTGAGGGGGCCATATCCGAGGTCAAAGAGGCATCTGACGAGAAGGAGACAGCGCAGGGCAAGGGCGTATGGGTCTTTGCAGAGCAGCGTGAAGGCAAGGTCGCCGGTGTTTCGCTTGAACTTCTCGGCGCAGGCCGGGGTCTTGCCGAAAAGCTTGGCACCGAAGTCAGCGCAGTGCTCTTTGGCGGGACGGATAATGATGCAAAGGAACTGGTTCGCTGGGGCGCCGACAAGGTTTATCACTGTGACGAGGCAGACTTCCAGGCCTTTAATGACGAGCCCTATGCAGCCCTGCTTTCTAAGCTGATCACCGAGCAGAAACCCGAGATCGTGCTGACCGGCGCAACGCCGATAGGCAGGTCCTTCTTCCCGAGGGTCGCGGCAAAATTAAGGGCAGGACTGACTGCAGACTGCACATCTCTGGAGATCGATCCTGAGACAAAGAACCTTCTCCAGGTCAGACCCGCTTTCGGCGGCAATATCATGGCAACGATCTTCTGTCCCCATGCGCGGCCGCAGATGGCAACGGTCAGGCCCCGGGTGATGAAGAAAGGCATATATGATGAAGCACGGACCGGCGAGATCGTAAAGGTCTCTGCAAAGGGCATAGCATCCCGCACCAAGGTGGTCGAGACCGTTAAGGAAGTCTCAGAACTTGCGATCAATCTGCAGGATGCCAATATCATCGTTGCGGGCGGCAGGGGCATGGGCGGCGAAAAAGGCTTCCAGCTTCTGCATGACCTTGCTGATGTGCTTGGCGCGTCCGTGGCAGCATCAAGGGCTGCGGTCGATGAAGGCTGGATACCATACCGCCATCAGGTGGGCCAGACCGGCAAGACCGTCAGTCCGAAGCTCTACATTGCCTGCGGCATTTCCGGCGCAGTCCAGCACCTGGTCGGCATGCAGTCCTCTGACGTGATCATTGCGATCAACAAGAACCCGGAAGCGCCCATATTCAATGTGGCGACCTACGGCATGGTGGGCGATGCGCATGAGATCGTCCCGATGCTGATCAAAAAGATCAAAGAGGCAAAAGGCATATGAAGACAGCGTTTGTTTTTCCCGGTCAGGGCGCCCAGACCATTGGTATGGGCAGGGACCTCTGCGATAATTTTGCAGAGGCGCGCGATGCGTTTGCTGAGGCTTCCGAGGCCCTTGGTTATGACATGCAGGAACTCTGTTTTAACGGTCCGAAAGAAGAACTGGACAAGACCTTCAGGACCCAGCCTTCCATCCTTACGGCGAGCATTGCGGTCTTTCGCGTCCTTACTGCAAAAGGTATTACCCCTGCTGCTGTTGCAGGGCACAGCCTCGGTGAATATTCTGCGATCACGGCAGCGGGCGTGCTCTCATTAAGGGATGCCGTGAAGCTTACCGAGCAGAGAGGGACCTTCATGCAGGAGGCAGTGCCTGAGGGAAAAGGGCTGATGGCCGCAATCCTCGGACTTGAGCGCAAGACACTCGATGATATCTGCCTGTCAGTCGGGTCTGGCTATGTGGCTGCTGCCAATTATAATTGCCCGGGCCAGATCGTGATCGCGGGCGAAAAGCAGGCTGTTGAAGATGCCATGAAGCTTGCAAAAGATGCAGGTGCGAAAAGGGCGCTGGCATTGGCAGTAAGCGCCCCATCTCATTGCAGGCTGATGGCTCCTGCGTCTGAAAGGCTGGCAAAACTGCTCGATACCATAGAACTCAAAGCCCCTGCTCTCCCGGTGATGAATAATGCTGATGCCCTTTTCCTGGACACCGTCGAAGGCATCAAGACATCGCTGGTGAAGCAGCTTAACAGTCCGCTGCTCTGGGAAGACTCCATAAAAAATATGGCTGCATCCGGCATAGATACCTTTATCGAGGTCGGCCCCGGCAAGGTCCTTTCAGGCCTGATCAAGCGGATCGTGCCTGAAGCGAAGATCCTGAATGTCGAGGACACTGAGAGCCTTAACAAGACGGTTGACGCTATCAAGGCGGTCATCTGAGGTCGTGGGGTTTTCTTATATCGTATTTTGTCATTTTATGACATAGTGAATGGCAAACACGCCAAAACAATGAGCAAAACAGCCTATTAGGAGGGCGATATGTACAAGGAACGAAACAGGGATAGTGTTGTAAGGTCTTATTTCCCAGTGTTGGCGCTTATTTCAATTCTTCTAATGGTTGGCAGTCCGGCCTGGGTCGAGGGTGGTACTGTTTCTGTTTGTACGCCTCCCCCTTCCGGCATGATCTCATGGTGGAGCGGCGATAACAACGCCCTTGATATGATAGGGAGTAACAATGGAACACTCGTAAACGGCGCAACGTATGCCCCTGGCATGGTGGGCCAGGCCTTCAGTTTTAACGGCTCGGGCGATTACGTCAGTGTCCCGGCAGCGAATAACCTGGCGCTCAACAGACCTCTGACCGCCTTGACAAATACTGAAAGTGGCAATCCTTTATATGTGGTTGACGGTAACATGAGCAGTTACTGGTGGAGCCATAATAATTGTTGGGGACCCGGCTATAACTATAACACTTTCATGCTGGACCTCGGCACGCCCAGGACTGTTGGGCAGTTGTATTTTTATCCTTTACAGACATCAGGTTATACCATCTGGACTTCGGACGACGCCTCAACATGGACAGAGCGCCATACGGGCAGTAATCCATCAGGCTGGGTTGTTCCGATTTCAATTCCGGTAAATGGTGCATACTCAGCACGCTACATCAAGTATGAAGGAACCAATCCTGGAGCCTGGTGTGCATGGGTGGGTATAGCGGAATTTCAGGTTTTGGAGTCCATCCCTGATCCTACGAATATAACTGTTGATGCGTGGGTCAAACCGGCGTCATACCAGTTAGGGGCATCGATCATCAACAAGAGGACAATTGGTAACGTTGGAGGGTTCACACTGGAGGATATGTTCGATGGAACCGGCAGAATCAACTTTTTTGTCTGGGTGAGCGGGGACTGGCGATATGCAACGTCTAATGTTGCTTTACCTCTCAACGTATGGACACACGTTGCCGGCACATATGACGGAAACGTGATCAAAGTTTATTTCAACGGACAAGAGGTGGGGAATGCAAGCTTCGCCGGAACCATTACCCCAGTCGCTGCAGACCTGCAAATAGGGCGCAATATTGTAAGCGGGGCAACTTGGAACGGCCTCATAGATGAAGTCGAGGTCTTCGACCGCGCCCTTTCTGTTTCGGAGATCGCTGCTATTTATAATGCAGGCAGCGCCGGCAAGTGCCGCTCATGCACGCCTCCTCCTTCTGATCTGGTAGCATGGTGGCGGGCAGAGGATAATGCATTTGATTCGTTTGACGGTAATCATGGCACAATGACAAATGGCGCTACTTTCGCCAATGGCAAAATTGGACGTGCTTTCAGTTTTGATGGTATTGATGATGCCATCAGCGCAGGAATGCTGAATAACACTGCCTTGAGTGAAACACTGCCATTTTCAATTTCTGCATGGATAAACTCATCGGACACAGCTCTGTACCAAGTCATTGCCGGTAACTATATGGGAGAAGGGGGCGGAATCGGCAACTTCTCTACGTATTTGTCCATTAATGCCGGGAATCTTTCATTTGCGATCAACCAGAGGCAACTGGCAGATGTTACTACCTCAACTGCCTTGACAACAGGGTGGCACTTTGTGACGGCAACCTATGATGGTTCTGTTTTAGATCTCTATGTAGATGGAATGCTGAAAAATAGCAAAGTGCGTGATTTTTCCGGGTCATCAGATAATACGCGGGGATGGTATATTGGCAACTTTTCGCCGCAAACTGTCGCCGCTCATGGCTTCAATTCATCATTTAAAGGTCTGATCGACGAAGCTGCGATCTTTAACCGTGCCCTCTCCGCATCTGAAATAGCAGCAATATATAATGCTGGCAGCGCAGGCCAGTGCACTCAGCAAGAAGATCAGCTCACCCTCACGGTTGCCAAGTCCGGCACAGGAGCGGGGACAGTAACAGCAACGGGGATAAACTGCGGCACTGACTGTTCTGAAGCCTATGGTGAGGGCACTGTTGTTACGCTTACCGCAACACCTTCAACAGGCTCGCTCTTTGCGGGCTGGTCCGGCGACCCTGACTGCCTGGATGGAACGGTTACCATGACTGCAGACAAGACCTGCAATGCGATATTCAACCTTGCACCGGACCTGAGTGGTTCATGGACCTGGATCAGGAAGAGCGGACCGGACAAAAGGGGCATATACAAGGTATCCGGCAGTCTCAGTCTCTCAAACACCGGTGCAGTTCCTGCGAATAATGCCGTTGTTAATGTCTATCTTTCGGACAACAGCACGTATGAGCCGGGAGATACGCTCATTGCCTCGTTGAATTACGGCTCGCTCAAGGGGAAGATAACCAAAGGGAAATCTTTCAATCTCACGACAAAGAAAAATCCCTCGGGCAAATATGTTATCGGTGTGATCGATCCTTCAAACATCGTTAAAGAATCGAATGAGACGAATAATTCTGTCCTCAAAGTTTTTCCGTAAGCCTCAATGAATACTCGGTCAGGGAGCAGGTTTTCGACCTGCTCCCTGCGGCGTAACACCCCTTAATCTCTCCTAAAATAGCCAGAAGAAGGCAGCTCAGAATTTCCCTGTGGAACTGAATTCTGACGGATTAATTCTTGATTTATACGATGTTCAAGCGTATTCTTATATCATGTTAGTTCATGTTTTTTCCCGGGATGAAATTTATAAATAATGGGGGTTTTATGAGAAAAATATCGCTTGCTTCACTGTTGTTTGTTCTGTTTGCCGTATTGATGTTATCACCTGTTATTGCTCAAGCCGCATTGCTGTACGAACAGGCTGCTCTCGAAACGTCAGACAGGGGCGCATATCAGTATTTTGATCAGCAGCTTGCAGATGATTTCGTACCGATCGTGTCCGAGAATCTCGTAACCATTACATGGAAAGGTTCCTATTACGACGCAGATAATCCTTCGGCAACTGAGTCCTTCACCATTCAATTGTTTACTGATACTGGCGACCTTCACGGCATTCCGTATGGCACACCCATCTTCGTGGCAGTTGGTTCGGCTTCAAAGGTTGCAGCAGGCATATTGCAGGGCAAGACCTTGTATGAATACTCAATGTCGGTCTCAGGTCCAATGCTGAACGCAGGTACAAAATACTGGATAAACATCTACACGAACGACTCACCTGGCAACTATGCCTGGGCCAACAGCAGCGACGGCACAATAGACGGAGCCATCAGACGTGACGCTGGCCCATGGGAAAACTATAACTATCCCCCTCGCAGCAGGCATATTTTTGCGCTGCAGGGGGGTGAAGCAGTATGCACGCCTCCTCCATCAGACATGCTCTCCTTATGGAAAGGGGACAATAGCGCGTTGGATACGATGGGAGTTAACGATGGCACACTGGTAAACGGCGCAACGTACGCTCCGGGCAAGGTCAATGAGGCGTTCAGTTTTGACGGAGCAAATGATTTTGTGACATTGTCAAATCCGATGCCGAACATGACAGAGTTAACGCTGTCAGTATGGACATACTATGCAGGCGGCAGCAGTGTTGGAACGATCTTTATGGATGCCGACAGCCAGGGTGGCAATGATTTTCTCCTTGATATGACCGATTCAGCAATAGGCATCCGAGCTGATAAGAGCGGCGCGGGGCTGGCCTATGAAGATGGAAACGCAGTTACAGGATTATCTCTTGGAAACAGCTGGCATTTTATTACGTGGACCATGACAGGGACAGAATCTAAAATATATCTGGATGGGAGTTTAGTTCGTACGATCGCTGAAGGCGGCAATAACATAGGTTACCATGCCTCAAATCCTTCGATCGGCAGATGGTGGGATCAGAATGGGAGTAAAAAATATTTCACCGGACTTCTGGATGAACTCGCTATATTCAATCGCGCACTTTCTGCCTCTGAAATAGCAGCGATGTACAATGAAGGAATGTCTGGAAAGTGCAGCGCATGCACTCCTCCTCCTTCCGGAATGATCTCCTGGTGGGATGGAGAAGGAGACGCTAATGACATTATCGGTACAAACAACGGCACTCTCCAGAACGGCACCGTTTTTGCCCCCGGCAAGGTCGGCCAGGCATTCAGTCTTGATGGAACAAATGATTATGTGACTGTTCCAAGCTCTTCGGATTTTAATTTCGGGTCGGATCCGTTCACTATAAGCACTTGGATAAAGACTACACAAAACGGCTCATGGAAAAGAATAGTCACCAAAAGGGATCCAGCAGGAGGTGGAAATTGGTATTCATTGGTTATTGACAATGGTTACGCAAGACTTGAACTTTGTGCTGGATGCAATTTAAATTCCGGCTTAGCAGTGAACGATGGGGAGTGGCATTTAATTGTTGTAACAAGGGACAGAACGGCAAATATGTTCAATATGTATATTGACGGAATATTGGAAAATACAATGGCAGACACCGGCTTTGTTTTTAGTAACGGTATCAACTCACCACTAGAAATTGGGAAATGGGCCAGCGAAAGCTATGGCGGAACATATGCCGGGTTAATAGATGAAATTCAGATCTTTAACCGTGCCCTCTCCGCATCTGAAATAGCAGCAATATATAATGCTGGCAGCGCAGGCCAGTGCACTCAGCAAGAAGATCAGCTCACCCTCACGGTTGCCAAGTCCGGCACAGGAGCGGGGACAGTAACAGCAACGGGGATAAACTGCGGCACTGACTGTTCTGAAGCCTATGGTGAGGGCACTGTTGTTACGCTTACCGCAACACCTTCAACAGGCTCGCTCTTTGCGGGCTGGTCCGGCGACCCTGACTGCCTGGATGGAACGGTTACCATGACTGCAGACAAGACCTGCAATGTGATATTCAACCTTGCACCGGACCTTAGCGGTTCATGGACCTGGATCAGAAAGAGCGGCCCTGACCGCAGAGGCATATACAAGGTATCCGGCAGTCTCAGTCTGTCAAACACCGGTGCAGTTCCTGCGAATAATGCAGTTGTAAATGTCTATCTTTCGGACAACAGCACGTATGAGCCGGGAGATACGCTCATTGCCTCGTTGAATTACGGCTCGCTCAAGGGGAAGATAACCAAAGGGAAATCTTTCAATCTCACGACAAAGAAAAATCCCTCGGGCAAATATGTTATCGGTGTGATCGATCCATCAAACATCGTTAAAGAATCGAATGAGACGAATAATACAGCTCTCAAGTTTGTTCCATGACCCGGGCGATCCTCTAGACTGCCCTAGCAAGGAACAGTTGCACCAATGAGATAAGGGGAGCAGGTTTTTGACCTGCTCCCCTTATCTTTGTTCGTTTCTTCCCTGCCGTCACAGCCTTTCTACCAGCTTCCGCCACCACCTCCGCCAAAACCGCCTCCTGAAGAGCCGCCGCCAGAGCTGCCGCCGCTGCCTCGCGGGGCGGAATATATGGCTGATGACAGGTCAGACATGGCTGAATGAAATGAGTGGTTAAAGCCGACCGCATTAAAGGTCCTCATTCCTCCCGGAGAAACATACCAGTTTGGAGGCTCCTGATAGATCCCCTCGAATGCCTTTGCCCAGTTGTCTGCCACATTAAGGGCCAGGGCATAGGGGAAATAGGTTGAAAAAAGATTCTGATCTTTCATCCTTTGCAACTGATCTTTTTCTGCTTTGTTCATAAATTCCTGGAATCCCAGGATATGCATATAGGTCGATGATCCGGATACTGTTTTTGCAGGCATATAGCGGGAAAAACCGATTACGGTGAGACTGACAAGCACCCCGGCAATAACAGCGCGGTAATTCTCGACAGTATTTCCAATGAGAGGCGACAAAACAAGGGAAGTGACGAGTCCTGCTGCCAGACCGATACCGGTGTACAGGTGCCTGACCGTCTCGGGGCTGATCACAAAATATTTCTTTCTGACGAGTTCATTATAGAGCAGTTTCTTCAGTGGCGGGATATTCTTATAGAAGGTGTTCTTCAGTTCCGAGATCATCCGGCCAGGCATTGATCCCAGGATATCGAGCATCAGTTGCCGTTCAAAGCCGCTGAGCGAGCCATCTGCATCCTTCACTTTCTTCAGGTAGTAGTCGGTGCGGTCAAAGATGAGACCTTCCTCCTTTGTCTCCTCTATCGTGATGAATCCCTTTACCGCAAGTCCGACAATGGTTGCCGTGATATCGCGCGGATCGAGCTTTTCATCAACCAGAGCGCCGACCTCAGCTGGTGTCAGCGGAGTCCCGGCATACACAGGAGGGCTATACATGACCGTAACTGCATCCCTCACCCGCGGGTCCCTGCCTGTCCGGCTCCAGATAAAGAGCATGATCAGGAAAGAGAATACCGGCAGGATGAATACCCAGTTCTGCTTGAGATTGATGGTCCAGAGAAATTTCCTGAGAGCGGTGGGCGGAGAAACAATGCCCTTGTCCCAGCCGTACGCTATGGTGAACCCTTCACGGGGTGAGAGACTCTTCTCTGCGATGAATTCGATGGAATTATTGCCGGGAATGTTCCTGCATGCAGACTCGCGCGAGCCCTGCGTGCCGGTATAGCATGAGGCCCAGTGTTCCTTTGTCTTCTCTCCGGCAAGAGATACGAGACAGCTGGCTTTCCTTATGTCAGCATCCCATGCATTGCCGGTCACGTTCCAGTAAAGTTCATCGTGATCGTCAAAGAAGAGGATGGCATTTTCAACCTTATAGAAGATCTCATATTTTTGTATGCCGGACACATATCTTTTCGGGTCGCCGATCCTGACGCGTATGTTGTTGCCCTGTCTGATCAACCGATAAGATATGTTCGATCCGTTGCTGTCAGTGACCGAGAGAATTTGAACCGGCGTTTTGATCGTCCCGCCCGTGCTGTCTGTATAGATATAGGGGATGTCACGATAGATACCGTGTCTCTGGCGGTGGAACTCTACGGTCAGGGCCTCCTTGACCGTAAAGGAGGAGTCCTGGTACATGGAAATGAAGACATCAAAATCATTGATCGTGAAGTCCTGCGCAAAGGCAGAAGAAGGCAGAAAGAGGTTAAGACTGAGAATCAGGCAGACAAAGAAAATACAGGCAGCTTTCCTTGTCATGCTGTTCTCAGGAAAAACTTACTTTTGTCGGCTTTCTTTCGACTGCTGCCTCTTCCAGTTCGAAGAACTCTGACTGTTCGAATTTGAACTGGCCGGCGATGATATTGGACGGGAAGGTCTCGGTCATGATGTTGTAATCCCTGACCACGGCATTGTAATAACGGCGGGCATATTCGATATTGTCCTCAAGCTCTTTCAGTTGCTGCTGAAGCTGCAGGAAGTTCTCATTTGCCTTGAGCTGCGGATAGGCCTCTACAACGGCAAAGAGGCTTTTCAGGGTCTCGGTGAAAAAATTCTCGGATTTTGCCTTGTCAGCCGGGGAGGTTGCTTTCATGGCTGCCGAACGGGCCAGCGTCACATTTTCGAGGACCGATTTTTCATGACCGGCGTACCCCTTTACGGTCTCAACCAGGTTCGGCACAAGGTCATAGCGCTTCTTCAGGTTCACATCGATATCTGACCAGGATGATTTTACGGTTGTCCTGAGTCGGACAAGCTTGTTGTAAATGATAACTACAGCCACAACGACCAACACGGCAATGACCAGAAACAGCATTAATATCAATCCAGCTATTGCGACCATAGTCCCTCCGGCATGCTGATTTTTATTAAGACTATAACAGAAGTTCCATGCTCTTGCCAGCAAAAAAATGATTTCATCACGGAGGAACCGGCATCTGATATACTGAACATACAGAGGGGTGATGCAGACAATGAGACATGAACACAATGATGACAGGCTCCAGGAAATACAAAAGAACTATCCCGGAAAGTTCGCGCCTGAGGACCGTATCTTCGGTCATATTCATCCGGGCGACCATATCTTCATCGGCACCGGCTGCGGCGAACCCCAATATCTGGTGAAGGCCATGATACGCTATATCCAGGCCAATCCCAAGGCCTTTGTCGACACCGAACTGCTTCAGATCTGGAACCTCGGTGTGAACTCCTATGCAGAGGCGCAGTACAAGGACAACTTCAGATTCAACTCTTTTTTCATCGGCAATACTGCACGCGATGCTGTGAACGCCGGTCTTGCTGACTACACGCCCATATTTCTCTCGAGCGTTCCCCGTCTTTTCAACGAAAAACGCGTGCCCATAGACATAGCGCTTATCCAGACCTCGCTGCCGGATGCACATGGGTACGTGAGCCTGGGTATAAGCGTTGACATTGTGAAATCCGCAGTGGACAATGCCGAGGTGGTCATCGCCCAGATGAATTCAGAGATGCCGCGTGTGCATGGAGATACCTTTGTACATGTCAGTGATATTGATTTTCTGCTGCCGCATGACGAACCGCTGCTTGAGTTTGAGACAATCGTATCCGATGAGATAGCCGGCAAGATCGGCAAATTTGTTGCTCAGATCATTCAGGACGGCGACACGATCCAGGTCGGTTATGGCAGCATACCGAACGCTATCCTTGAGCACCTCAGGGACAAGAAGCATCTTGGGGTCCATACAGAGCTTTTTACCGACGGCATTATGGACCTTATGAAAAGCGGAGTCATAGACAATTCCCTGAAGGAGCTGAACCGTGATAAGACCGTCGCAGCCTTCTGCATGGGGAAGCGGGAGACCTATGATTATATCCATGACAATCCGAGCATCGAGTTCAGGCCGGTAAGCTATACGAACAACCCCCTCACCATCTCACGGAACAGAAATGTGACCGCGATCAACAGCGCACTCGAAATAGACCTCACCGGGCAGGCGACGGCAGAGTCCCTCGGTAAATTCTTTTTCAGCGGCATCGGCGGCCAGGCCGATTTTATGCGGGGTGCGATCCTCTCCGACGGCGGCAAGACGATCCTTGCCATCCAGTCAACAGCGGAAAATGATTCTGTCTCGAGAATTGTTCCGTATCTGCGGGAAGGCGCAGGCGTTACCCTTACCCGGGGCGACCTTCATTACGTAGTGACCGAATATGGCATTGCCTATCTCCACGGCAAGAACATCAGAGAGCGCGCCATGGACCTTATAGCGATTGCCCATCCAAAGTTCAGAAGCGGGCTGATCGATGAGGCGAAGAAGCTCAATTTTATCTATAAGGACCAGGCCTTTATACCGGGAGAGGCAGGGGTATATCCTGCCGGTCTGGAGGCACACAGGACCACGAAGAGCGGTCTTCGTTTGCTGATGCGGCCTGTGCGCATGACCGACGAACACCTGCTGAAGGACTTCTTCTATGATCTGTCGTCAGACTGCATGTATCACCGCTTCATATCGACAAGGAATTCCATGCCGCATGAACAGCTCCAGAAATTTGTGGTGATCGACTACACGCGGGAGATGGTGATCCTGGCCATTCTGGAGCGGGACGGCATGGAATCGATCGTCGGCATGGCGCAGTATTATATTGATGAAAAGACCCATACCGCGGAGGTCGCTTTTGTTGTGCGTGACGATCAGCAGAGCAAGGGCATAGGTCTGGAACTGCTCGGGTATATTACACTGCTTGCAAAGCGGAACGGGCTCCATGGCTTTACTGCAGAGGTGCTGATGGACAACCGGCCTATGCTCCAGCTCTTCGAGAAGATGGGCTTTATTGTCGAGCGGCGGGCAGAGGCTGGGGTCTATGAGCTGAAAATGTCCTTCAGGGAAGGGTAAAATAATGCTGTAAAGGCGGCGCTGACCGCTTCGTATGGTGTACAATTCAATGGCAGACAGATCATTATTCTGAAACAGGATAAAGGGGCATGGAGCAGATGAAAACAACCGTGACATGGCTTATTACGATGGAAACAGTTGCCCGTGACTTCTATCGTGCAGCGGCTGAATCATTCAGCAATGAGAGAGAGCTTTCCTCTTTTCTGACTACGTTGGCAGATGATGAAAGCTGGCATAAAGAGTTGATGGAAAAAGCACTTGGGTGTCTGCCTGAAGCTACATTTGCACCTCCTGTTGATCTGGATATCGAGACTGCATTGAGACTTGAGAAACTGTTCATTGAAGGCAGGGAAAAGATCATCAGGGGGATGTTTACCAAAGATGAACTGTTTGACTGCATAATCGAGACTGAGTTCTCTGAGTGGAATCCCATCTTCCTATATACAGTGAACTCTTTTGCCGAAAATGCTGCTGGTTGTTTTGATATTGCGGCAAGGGTCCAGAAACACGAGAAATTCATCAGGAATTTCATGGAGAAGACCCCTGCATTTTTTCTGCATCTTGAGAAGTTCAGGCATCTTCCACTTGCCTGGAGGAACAGGATCCTGCTTGTTGATGATGAGCCCATCATTCTCACATTTCTCAGAACCTTGTTCGAGGCAGATTGGTCTGTGGAAACCGCAACAAACGGCAGGGAAGCGCTTGACAAATTGCGCTACAGCTATTTTGACGTTATTGTAAGCGATATCAGCATGCAGCCGATGGATGGTATCGCGTTATATACCGAGGCGCAAAAGGAGTGCCCTGATATTGGGAAAAGGTATCTTTTCTATTCCGGAGACGCCGCGAGATATGCAGACTTTTTCCAGAAGAACAATTTGCAGTATCTGTTGAAGCCTGCCACGATGAAAGAGCTCAAGAAAAGCGTCATGAACATTATTGAGCGGTATGCCTGAGCACTGCATTTGCATCGGCGGGTAATGAATAGTTATCGACTTCTTACGATTTTCTGCAGATGAGCTGCGCAATGGCCTTTCGCGGGCTTTCTTTTATACCCTCAAAGGAATGAATGATCTCCCAGTCCTGGAACCATGAAAGCAGTTCTCCCTGCCTGAGCAGGTGTAACGGATTTTTTGGCTTTCCGAACTCTGCCTGTTCTATGGTAAAGGTCTCATACATGAGCAGGCCGCCTTTCCGGATGTGTTTTTTGATGACAGGGATCAGAGGCCGGTGGAGATAGCGGAATACAAGGACTGCGCTGAATAGGTCATCTGCAAACGGATCGCTGTTTGACTGTTCAAGGTCGATCTGTTTGAGTTCTAAGGTAAGGCCGAGAGATGCGGCAGCATCGTCTGCCTGTTTCAGTGCCTCTTCTGACCGGTCTGCAAGTACCACTGAAAAACCTTGTGATGCGAGGAACAGGCCATTATGGCCGTCGCCGCAGGCAAGATCCAGAATGGGGAGATCCTTCAGGTCATCCGTGAAAAGAAAAGTATGGTCCCTGAGCAGAGAGTCCGGCTCAAGCGGCTGTGACGCGGCCATGGACTGTGGCATGAATCAGGTAATTAAAAAAGGTTAGACATGCCTTATAAGCGCATGCTCGTCACACTCGGGGAATTTGGGACAGCGGATGCAGTCGCCCCAGATCTTCTGCGGCAGTTCCGCCTTGTCCGTGTCCTTGAAGCCTAATTTCTTGAAGAACTCTGGCTGATACGTCAGAACAAAGACCCGCTTGACGCCGAGTTCTTTTGCTTCTTCCAGACAGCGCTCAACCATCTTTCGGCCGATGCCCATCCGGTGGGACTCTTTTTTCACGGCGAGCGAACGGACCTCGGCAAGATCCTCCCAGAGGACATGCAGGGCGCAGACCCCTACGAGTTTTTTCTTTTCTTCGGCAACCACGAAGTCCCTGAGATTTTCATACAGCTCGTTGAGAGAGCGCGGTATCATCTGCTCTTTGCGGGCGAATTCGTTCACGAGCTTCTGGATATCCCTGATGTCTGTGATATGGGCCTTACGTATTTTCAATGCAGTCCATCCCCTTTCGGACGAGCCCTTTGTTGACCGCAAACGCGGCCGCTTTTTTCGGATCGGCATTGTCCTCGAATATGCTGAATACGGTTTCCGGTTTGAGCAATGCTGTTTTTGCGATGAAAGCGCCGAGCATCACCATGTTTGCTGACTTTGGATTGTCCATGTCGCCTGCGATCCGGGTTGAAGGTACCGGGATGGCGATCACGTCCTTCCTTGCTATCTTGCCGCGAATGAGCGAGGAGTCGTAGAAGAGCAGGCCCTTTTTCCTGAGGCCAGGCAGAAAACGGTCGAGTGACACCTTGTTCATCACGATGAGGATATCCGGTGTCGTTACTACAGGAGAACCGATCATTTCATCAGCGATGATGACCGTGCAGTTTGCCGTGCCCCCGCGCATCTCGGCACCGTATGACGGGAACCAGGTGACATCTCTGCCCTCGTGCATGGCTGCTGACATGAGCATCCTGCCGAGGAAGAGGATGCCCTGACCTCCGGAGCCTGCGATGATGATCTTCTTCTCCAAATTAGCCTATTCCCGGGTAATTGTCTTTGACTAGCCCGAGTGGGTAGGTTTGGCAGAGGGTCTTCCCGACCCATTCAGAGGCAGCCCTTGGGCTCATGCCCCAGTCGGTAGGGCAGGGCGAAAGGATCTCGACAAGACTGAACCCCTTGCCCTCGATCTGGTATCTGAATGCCTTTTCTATGGCCTTTCTTGCTGTTACCAGGTTCTTATATGAATCGACTGCAACACGCTGGACGTAGGACACACCTTCAATGGACGAGAGGAGTTCAGACACCTTGAGCGGATAGCCTGTGGTCTGCACATCCCTGCCGCGGGGCGTAGTGGTAGTTCTTTGGCCGGTGATCGTTGTCGGCGCCATCTGTCCACCGGTCATGCCATAGGTCGCATTATTGATGAAGAAGACCGAGAAGTTCTCTCCACGGTTCGCCGCATGGATGATCTCTGACGTGCCGATCGCTGCAAGGTCCCCGTCTCCCTGGTAAGAGAAGATGATCTTGTCAGGCATCACTCTTTTCAAAGCGGTTGCTACAGCAGGGGGCCTGCCATGGGCTGCTTCAAGTATGTCAAAATTAAAATAATCTGATGCAAAGACAGCACAGCCGACCGGTGCGATCCCGACAACCTGTTCCCGGATGCCGAGCGCGTCAATACTTTCGGCAATAAGCCGGTGCACAAGGCTGTGGCCGCAGCCCGGGCAGTACCGGAAAGCAGCCGGTTTGAGGCTTCTGGGTCTCTCAAATACTTTTTTCACGAATCTTCCCCTGATAACAGATAATGGTATTTTTGCCTGCTGTCTTTGCTGCATACATGGCGCTGTCTGCCGCGTTGAGCAGGCCCTTTGCCGTGGACGCATTCTGCGGAAAAGAAGCGACGCCGCCGCTCACCGTAATACTTACTTTTTCCGCTGCACTGATCGCTATTCTGGTCTCCTGCACCGCATGCAGTACTCTGTCCGCAAGGGCAATCGCCTCTTCTTCTGCCGTGTTCGGCAGTATGATCACAAATTCCTCGCCCCCATACCTTACCACAATGTCCGTTTCTCTCGAAACTGACTTGAAGATCCTGGCGAGTTCCTGAAGCACTTCGTCACCTGCCTGGTGACCATACGTGTCATTCAGCCGTTTGAAGTTGTCGATGTCAAAAAGCATGAGAGAGAAGGAGCTGCCGTACCGCTTGGTCCTGGATATCTCGAGGTCAAGAAATTTGTAGAAATATCTGCTGTTGTACAGGCCGGTGAGTCCGTCAGTGACCGAGAGCCTCTTTGTTTCCTGGAAGAGCTTGATCTTGTCGATGATATGGGAGACATGATTGCCGACGAGTGAGAGGAGTGCTGCAAAGTCAAAATCCATCTCCCTGCTCACCCTGCTGGCAAGGAAGAGCAGGCCTATCGGCCGCTGGTTCGATAACAGCGGTATGGCAGCCAGGAATACAAAGCCTTCTTCGCGAAGCACCGGGACCTTCGAGATCGCTGACCGCTCAACAATATACATCGGCTCCTGTATCTTGAGGGCATCGCTGCAGAGCGATTCCAGGCCCCCTCCGGCTATGAGTGTCTGCAGATCCGGAGAAATGCCTTTGTTCGTCAGGAGCTTCAGGTGCCCATCCTCGTCCATCATAAGAAAGCCTGTGTGAAAGTCTGTGATCAGCAGGACCTTTTCGATCAGGTCTTCCATGACCATATCCATATTCTCCGATGAAATGAAGGCGCTCGAAAGCGTATTGATGATGATCAGCTCTTTGTTCCTCTTCAGGAGCTCTTTTTCGAGTCTGATAAAGTTCGTGATGTCCTTCAGCACAAGCCTGATACGATACGGCTCATTGCTCTGCCTGAAGGGGAGGATAAGCACTTCAAAATGCCTGTTATGAAAGTTGATCCTCTCAAAATCCTCTGATCCGGAAAGGAACGACTGGGAGATCTTTCTGGCCAGTTCCCTGAGCAGGGGCAGTTCAGTGGACTTCTTGCCGATGACCGCTTCCTTTCCCTCTGCAATAAGGTTAAAAAAACTGAGATTGGCGTCAAGAATGGTGTTGTCCGGAAGCAGGATAATAAAAGGATCAGGTATGAGGTCCAGGGAGATGAACTCAGATCTGTCCGGCTGAACGTTCTTATCAGTGTCTGTGATCTTCATGCCTTATGTGCTTCTTTATATCTTTCATGATATTCACTTGTTATTATTATATTTATTGGACATTATCGCAATATTAATTTTCGTAAAGGACAGTTTCGGTTTTTTATAGCTGGCGCACTGATAACTGTTTTCCTGCCTGGAATGCAGATGAAGGCGCAAATGCGTTGCATTTTTTAAGCTTCGTTGCTATAATTAAAACACTTTATTTTTTAATCCGGAGAAGTAATAAATCAAGAGTGGGCTTTCCCGCTCTTTTGTTTTCTATGGAAGAAATACGGGAAAAGATAGCGGCGTTGGCAGAATCCATTGCTGAACAGCATGGGGTCCGGGTGTATGACGTGGAGATCGTCGGCAATGCGAGAAATCCCTTTGTTCGGGTGTATCTTGACAAGGAGGAGGGGGTTTCTCTTGATGAGTGCGCGAAATTCAGCAGATCGCTTTCGGCGCTGATCGACGTGGAGGACCCTATATCGACAGCCTTTGTGCTGGAGGTCTCTTCCCCTGGCCTTGACCGGCAGTTGAAGAAGCTGAGGCATTATGATCAGTCTGTGGGTAAGCTGGCAAAGGTGGTTATGAAGAAAAAAACTGTTGATGGCAAGAATGTGCTGATCGGCAGGATTATGGCTGTTCAGGGTGATGTGATAACCCTGATAACCGGGGACGGGCAGAATCTGCCCATACCCTTTGATACCATCTCTCGGGCAAGATTGGAGATAGAACTGAAATGACAAAAGAACTGTGTCACGTGATCGAACAGATAAGCAGGGAAAAGGGCATCGCCAAGGAGATCATGGTAGAGGCCCTGGAATCTGCGCTGCTTTCTGCCATGAGAAAGAAATATGGCGGCAGGACAAACATACATCTGACCATTGACAGAAAAAAATGCGATATCCGCGTTTTTGAGACGAAGCAGGTTGTTGCAGAAGTGGCTGATCCAGACCAGGAGATCTCGGTCAAGGACGCCAGGGCGATCGATCCGGAGAAGAAGGAAGGCGATTCGGTCGATTTTAATCTCGATCTCCACGACCTTGGCAGGATCGCTGCCCAGACGGCGAAGCAGGTCATATTCCAGCGGGTTCGTGAGGCGGAGCGCGATGTCATCTTCAGTGAGTTCAAGGACAGGACCGGCCAGATCGTAAGCGGCTCTGTCATGAGAAAAGAAAAGGGCGCGTATTTCATCAATCTCGGCAAGACAGAGGCTTACCTTGCGATAAAAGACACGCTGCCGACAGAGAACCTTAAGCGCGGCGACGTGGTAAAGGCGATCGTTGAAGAGGTGAAGGTAACGTCAAAAGGGCCTGAGATCATTATCAGCAGGACAGCGCCCCAGTTTGTCGGCGAGCTGTTCAGGATGGAAGTGCCGGAGATCAGCGAAGGCCTTGTCATCATTAAGAGCATTGTGCGCGAGCCGGGAGAACGTACGAAGATCGCGGTCACGTCAAAGGACACCGCAGTTGACCCGGTCGGCTCCTGCGTCGGCATGAAGGGCACGCGGGTGCAGGCCATTGTCCGTGAGCTCAGGGGCGAGAGGATCGATATCATTCCCTGGACCGACGACCCGAGGACGCTTATTGCCCGTGCGCTCAGCCCGGCCAGTGTCGAAAAGATCGGCGTGAACGAGGATGACAAGACCGCCATGGTGGTTGTGAATGACCAGCAGCTCTCTCTTGCGATCGGCAAGAAAGGCCAGAACGTGAGGCTTGCCATGAAGCTCACCGGCTGGGACATTGACATCATCAGCGATACGGAATATTCAAAGATCCGTTTGGAAGAGACAGACAAGGCGCTCGAGGATTCCATGAGAAAGGAATCCCAGAAAAAAGAGACGCCGTCTGTCGATGCCTGACAGCAAAGCCCGCTCCATACAGTTCATAAAAGGGGTCGGGCCCCACAAGGCCCGGCTCTTTGCAAACCTCGGTATCACCACAGTCACGGACGCATTCCATTATCTCCCTTTTCGGTACGAAGACCGCTCGAACCTCAACCCTATCAAGAACCTTCAACCCGGCATCAGGGATACTGTTTCAGGGACGATTGTTTCGCTCAAAGCAAAGGGCAACCGCTCCGGCATCCTTGAAGCGGTGATCACTGACGGGGAGGGATATCTGAAGCTTACCTGGTTCAACCAGCCCTATTTGAAGAAGACGTTCCGGATGGGGCAGGCCATTGTTGTCAGCGGCATGGTAAAGAGGAACACCAGAGACCTGCCGCCGCTCGTCATGGAAGGTCCAGAATATGAGACGCTGCCTGACGATGCTGACGCCCTTATCCATACGGGCAGAGTTGTACCGTTCTACAGCCTTACCGAAGGCATCAGCCAGAAGCAGTTCAGGAAGATCATGTTTGCGATCATCGCGGAACATGCTGCTGATCTTAGAGATCCTTTACCCGCTGCTCTCCTTGCCAGAAATGATCTCCCTGCGCTGCAGGAATGCGTCAGGGAGCTGCATTTTCCGGGTGATGCTGATAACCTTGCAGACCTGAATAACGGCAGGACCAGATATCACCGGCGAATGATATTTGATGAATTTTTTCTCTTCGGGCTCGGCCTTGCTGTGCTGAAGCTGACGGCGGGGAGGGACAAGGGGATAAGCTTCAGGCCCAAGGGAAATCTTAAAAGAGCTCTTTTGAAGCAGCTTCCCTTTGAGCTTACTGCAGCGCAGAAACGGGTCATGGACGAGATCAGCAGTGATATGCGGGAGTCCCGTCCGATGAACCGTCTTATCCAGGGAGATGTCGGCTGCGGCAAGACCATCGTGGCCCTCTCTGCCCTGCTGGATGCGGTTGAATCAGGGTACCAGGCAGTGCTAATGGCTCCGACAGAGATCCTTGCAGAGCAACATTATATCAATATCCGGGGAATGATCGGGCAGCTTGACCTGAGCGTACAGCTCATGACCGGAGGCTCAAAAAAGCAGCTTGCCGGATCTGCTGATGCTTCGACTCCGGACATCATTATCGGCACCCACGCGCTTATTCAGGAGAAGGTGAAATTCAGGAAACTCGGCCTTGCGGTGATCGATGAGCAGCATAAATTTGGTGTTCTACAGAGGGCAGTGCTCAGGAAAAAGGGTATGCATCCGGATGTTCTTGTTATGACCGCAACGCCGATACCGCGGTCCCTTGCCCTGACCCTGTACGGCGACCTTGACTGTTCGGTGATCGACGAACTGCCGCCGAACAGAACGCCTGCGGAGACCAGCTGCATAGGATCTTCGAACAGGGATGAGATCTATACAATGCTCAGGAACGAACTGGGCAAGGGGAGGCAGGCCTATGTCGTGTACCCTGCCATAGAAGAGTCTGAAAAAATGAACCTGAAAACAGCCCTGCAGGGGCATGAAGCATTTGCCAGGAAGTTTCCCGAGTTCAGGGTCGGGCTTATGCACGGAAGAATGAAGACCGAAGAGCGTGCAGCCGCGATGGTTCTGTTTAAAAATCGGGAGATCGACATCCTGGTAAGCACGACCGTGATCGAGGTGGGCGTGGATGTCCCGAACGCCTCGCTCATGCTGATCGTACATGCCGAGCGTTTCGGACTCAGCCAGCTCCACCAGCTGCGGGGGAGAGTGGGAAGGGGCCCTGATCGTTCATACTGTATTCTCATTGCATATGAGCCGGTCAGTCAGGATGCCAAACGCAGACTGGATATCATGGTGAGGACCAATGACGGCTTCAGGATCGCTGAAGAGGACCTTGCCATACGGGGGCCGGGGGATTTTCTCGGAACGCGCCAGGCCGGACTGCCTGACCTGCGAAACGCGGATCTCGTGAGAGATGCTGCCATACTTGAGACGGCGAAAAAAGAGGCCTTCGGCCTCATCGAACAGGATGCAGAACTCAAAGAATTCCCTTTTCTAAAAGAGTATCTTGATGTATTCTGGAAAGGGAGAGTTGACCTGTCCAGGACAGGGTAACGGAGGCAGAACGTGAAGAAGGTAATAGATGATTTCAGGAGAGGCCTTGAGCGTGTGCGCTGGTTCTCTGCGGTATTTGCCGACCGTCTGAAGATCGAAATTGCGATATTCAGACTGCTCTATGAATCTGACCGGATGGCAAAGACCCGCGCAGAGCTTTTGGCGACGATCGGCGAGCGCGTCCTTGAACTGAAGGACCACCATGAGAAGAACGTGCTGAAGGACTCCGTGGTAGCCGAGGCAGTTGCCGAGATCGACAGACTTGAAAAAAATATGGATGACCTGAAGACCAGGGTCTCTGAGATCGGCAAGGTTGCGGAATAGGTGATACTGTACGGTATTGTATTTATCTTTGGCGCCCTTATCGGGTCCTTTCTGAACGTATGCATCTACCGTATGCCCCGTGACCGCTCGATCGTATGGCCCTCTTCACGCTGCACATCCTGCAGCAATCCGATCAGGCCGTGGGATAACGTCCCGATACTGAGTTTTCTGCTCCTTGGCGGCAAGTGCCGGGTCTGCAAGGCACGCATATCGCTGCAATATCCCCTTGTTGAGGCGCTGAACGCATCCTGTTATGTCCTGCTTCTCTGGCGGTTCGGGCCGGACTGGCCGTTCCTGATCTATGCCCTGTTTGCTTCGGCGCTGATCGTCATAACCTTCATAGACCTTGAATTCCAGATCATTCCTGACCGGATATCCCTCCCCGGCATACCGCTCGGACTGCTCGCAGGCTCGCTGATCCTGCCTGACCCGTTCATGCGGGCTGAGCAACTGGGATGGCAGTCGTCTCTCATAGGCGCCGCATCAGGGTTCCTCTTTTATTATTTCATTGCATTCGCAGGTGAAAAGATCTTCAGGAAAGAGGCGATGGGCGGGGGCGATATTAAAATGATGGCAATGGTGGGAGGTTTTTTGGGATGGAAGGGCGTGATCCTCACCACCTTCCTGGGCAGTCTTTTCGGTTCTGTCATCGGCGTCCTGATGATGCTCTTTCGCGGCAGGGAAAAAGGAAGCCAGATCCCCTTCGGCCCCTTTCTTGCACTCGGAGCTCTTGTCTCGCTTTATTTCGGTCAGGAGATCATCATCTGGTATCTGTACCGGGGATGAGCACGCGAACAGGCGTGATGCACTAGCATGGACATCCGGCATATCCAGATAACCCTTGTCACGTCGATCGTTCTTGTCATTTTTCTCATCATCTTCTTTGCCGCGAGACAGATCCTCTCATACCGGAAGAAGAGGGATGAACAGGAGTATCGGGAGAGGACGCAGGTCAGTTTTGTTGTCGATACCTTCCATGACCTTATGGCCAAACTGAAGGAAAAGGAACGAGAGCTCGAGGCACTGAGAAGCAGGGCAGAGGACCGTGCATCGTCCGTTGAGCTGTATAATGAGAACATCATCCAGTCTGTGCCGAGCGGTGTCGTGAGCTTTGATCAGGACCTGAAGGTCACCCGGATCAACCGTGCCGCGCTGACCATGCTTGAACTGAATGAGGATGAAGCCATCGGCGGGACCTCGGGGGAGATCTTTCAGAGTCCTTTCAGGGAGATGATCGCTGAACGAAAAGTGGTGGAGCGCGCAGAGACCGCCTATACCTGCATCAGCGGAAAGCGCCTCTGGATCGGCCTGTCCCTGACGCCGCTGAAGGACCGTGCCCACGCGGTGATCGGCCATCTCCTTGTTTTTACGGACCTGACAGAACTGAAGGCCTTCCAGTCGCAGAAGGAGCTGCGCGACCGGCTCTCGACGCTTGGCGAGATGTCGGCAGGCATTGCCCATGAACTCAGGAACCCGATGGCGGTCATCTCAGGCTATACCAGGATACTGTCAAAGAAAGCCGATGAGCCGCTGAAACCTGCTGTTGAAGCGATCAGCAAGGAGATCATGGTCATGGACCGGATAATCGCGGACTTCCTGACCTTTGCGCGGCCTGCGGCCCCGGTTTTCAGCAGATTTGATCTGCCGGTGCTGATACAGGGTTGTATTGATGCAGTACAGGAGTGCGGCCAGAATATCAGGATGGTGATGGACAGCCCTGCAGGGCTGAACATAAACGCGGACGAGGTTTTCATTCGTCAGGCCATTTCTAATCTGCTCCAGAATGCGGTTGAGGCGATGCCCGAGGGCGGCGCGATCAGGATATCCTGTTCCCAGGATGGCGGGAGCATCCTGTTGACCATAGCCGATACGGGTCATGGTATTCCCGAGAGCATCAGGGACAAGATTTTCCTGCCTTTTTACACGACCAAGGAACGCGGCACCGGCCTCGGCCTTGCGATCGTGCATAAGATCATTGTTTCCCATGGCGGCACGATCACTGCAGAGTCATTACCTGAGGGCACGGTCTTCAGGATTATCTTGCCAAAAGATGCTGCTGCACATCTTGCATTGGATGTGGGCCGCTCCAGCGCATGATACGTGCCGGAGATGAGACGCCCCGGCTGCCTTATTGCCGGCAGATACAGGTGAAGAGTGATGAATGACAACCGCACGGGTCTCTTTCGAACTATCCTGAGTTCCCTGGGCAGGTACCGGGAAAGCCTGGCCGGGAAAATGATCGTCTTTTTTGCTGTCCTGTCACTGCTTCTGTTTCTGGCATATGTTTTCCTGCAGGCGGCCCAGGAGAGACAGAATGCCATGCGGCTCATCAGGAATAAAGGATCGATGCTGACAACCATACTTGCATTGCAGGTCAGGACCGGCGTGCTTGTGCAAAATGCCGACATTCTGAAATCTGCGACTGAAGGGATAACAGGCGGCAGGGATATCAGCGGTGTCAGGATATTGGATGCCGGGCACCGGGTCCTCTATCTCTTTGTGAAGGATGCTGTTACTGCAGAGGACCTGAGGACAATGCCGACAGGCAGCGGATTCAGTGATCCGTCAGAGGGCAAGGAAGGGATATATCAGCTGACAGGCAGACGTGCCATGCTCTTTGCTGCGCCCGTGGTCACTGAGCGGCTTTTTTATGAAGGCGATCCGGGTCCAGGCATCAAGAGAGGAGCATCTGCGGAATCGGAACTGATCGGGTACGTCCAGCTTGCCATTGACATGCAATATCATGAGGCGAGATTAAGGCAGCAGCTGCTGGAAGATATCGCGCTCGGACTGGTGCTTCTTTTGACAGGAGGGAGCATCTTCTATTGGCATATAAGAAAGAGTACGCGGTCTCTGACAGTCCTGGCCGATGCAGTGCGCAGATTCAGCCCGGGTAGTCCCTTCGTCAAGGTCGCAGTCAGGACACATGATGAGGTAGGCAGACTTGCCGAGTCGTTCAATGTCATGGGAGAGTCGCTTCTCCGCAAAGAGGAAGAGAGACAGCGCATGGAGACCCAGTTCAGGCAGGCCCAGAAGATGGAGGCGGTCGGCACGATGGCCGGCGGCATAGCCCATGATTTCAAGAATATCCTTACGGCGATCAGTGGTTTTTCCAATCTCGCCAAGATGAGCCTCGAAAAGGATGACCCTGTCCGGGAATATGTAGAACACATCCTGACCTCCTCATCGCGGGCATCAACGCTGGTCCAGAGCCTTCTTGCCTTCAGCAGACGACAGGTCATCAGCCCGAAGGCGGTTGATCTCAATGGTATCCTCACCAACCTGGCAAAGATGCTCAGGCGTCTCATCAGGGAGGATATCCATCTGAACATCGATCTCAGTAAAGAACCTAGCGTGGTTATGGCAGATGCCGGCCAGATCGAGCAGGTCCTGATGAACCTCTGTACCAATGCCCGGGACGCCATGCCGCAGGGGGGCACGCTCTCCATTGCGATCGGCAAGGCCGAGTCGGCAGATGATCTCTTCCCGAACGTTGAAGTGACGAAGCCGGGTGTTTATGCCACGATCACGGTATCTGACACCGGGACCGGCATGGATGAAGAGACCCTGAAGAAGATATTCGAGCCCTTCTTCACCACAAAAGAGGTTGGCAGAGGCAGCGGACTCGGCCTGGCGAGCGTGTACGGCATCGTGAAGCAGCACGATGGCTATATTGATGTTAAGAGCGTGCCGGGCCAGGGCACTATATTCTGTATCTATCTGCCGATGCTCCATGCCGATGACCAGTATGAGCCGGCCAGGGCATCGGTTTCCCTGCAGAGGGGGTCAGAGGTGATCCTGGTGGCCGAGGACGACGAGGAGGTCAGGATCTATATCCATGATATCCTGCGCCTGTTCGGGTACACGGTGATCGAGGCAGCAGACGGGGATGAGGCTGTCAGAATATTTACCCAACACCCTGAAGTCGATCTGCTGCTCCTTGATGTTGTAATGCCGGGGAAGAACGGCAAAGAGGTCCTTGATGCCATACGTGCTCTGGCACCGAATATCAAAGCACTCTTCCTCAGCGGTTATTCGGCGGATATCATCAGCAGGCAGGGGGTCCTTGATGAGGGGATCAATTTCCTGTCCAAGCCGGTGTCCCCAGAGGAACTGCTGATCCGGATACGGGAGATCCTGGACAGTAAACCTAGCGAGGGACCTGGTAAAAAAGCCTGAAGAGCAGGAACGTGAGCAGTGTCCCGAGGAGGGCGCCGAGCATTACCTCGAGCCGGGTATGCATCCTGAGCGTGATCCTGGACTGGGCGATCCAGAGAGCAAGAAGAAAGCAGAGGATCGAGATGTACAGGTTCTCTGTTATATACATGATCGAGACCCAGACCGAAAACGCGAGTGCCGCGTGGCCGCTCGGCATGCCGCCGCTCAGCGGACGCCCTTTCCCGGAGAAGGCCTTGGCAATGATCACCGAAATAAGCACCAGCACGAAAGCGATAAAAGATATTTCTTCTTTTGAATGTTTTGCAACATGGAAGCCTTCGCTGAAAATGATCTGTACATAGGGAAAGAGGACAACGTATCCGAGCACTGCTGCGCCGAATGCCGTGATCAGAACAGCGCCTGCAGCGATATCTTTTGCGATCCGTGCCTTTTCCGCATATTCCGGGGAGAGAATGTCCACAACCGCCTCTATAGCACTGTTCATCATCTCGGCAGCAAGCACAAGGATGACTGCCAGCGCTATGATAACGAGTTCAGCCCTTGACACACCTACCATATAGCTGAAGAACAGGACTGCAGCAGCGGATATGAAATGGTAGCGCAGATGCCGCTGGGTCCTTGCACCGTGCAGTATTCCCTCAATAGCGTAATTTGCGCTCTTAAGCCAGGCGCGCAAGGGCATGCAGGACCTCCTTTTCCTTTTTCTCCATCCTCACCTTCTCGGATCTGCTCCTCTCATGGTCGTACCCGAGCAGATGCAGGAGACCGTGAACGAGCAGCCTGAACAGCTCTTCGTAAAAGGTAGCGCCATAGTCCCGTGCCTGCTCGATCGTCCTTGGGATGGAGATCACAATATCGCCGAGAATTAAAGGCGGTGAATCGTGAATCGTAAGTCGTGAAGTGCGGGGACGAACTGACCACCCCTCCTGAAGGGGGAAAGAAAGGACATCGGTCTCTTTTGGGATACCGCGATAGTGCTGGTTAAGCTGCTTCATCCGGGCGCTGCCGACGAAGAGTATGCTGAGCTCAGCCTCTTCCTGGCCGAGCAGCGAAAGTGCTGCTGCCAGGGCCTTACTGACCCTACGCAGATCTAAGCTTTTCGATCTTTGCTGGTTCTTTAGGTGGATTGCCATTGCCGAAATCGAAACCGGGGTAGTCGATCCGCTTGTGCATTATGCCGGTCAGGATATAGATGAAACGTTTCTTGATCTCTGATATGTCCTTAAGCGTAAGCTCGCATTCATCAAGCTGTCCTTCAAGAAAAATATGGTTGATGATCTTCTCGACCAAAGCCGAGATCCGGGCAGGTGTGGGATCATTGAGGACCTTGGAGGCGGCTTCCACCGCATCTGCCATCATGACCAGCGCTGCTACGCGGGTCTGGGGTTTCGGACCGGGATATTTGTATTCCTCCTCGCCGGGAGTCGTATCATGCCCCATGTCCCTTGCCTTCTGGAAAAAATAGGTCAGCACCGATGTGCCGTGGTGCTGTCTGATGATGTCTATGAGCGACTGGGGCAGTTTGTACTGCTTTGCGAGCTCAACACCTTCCTTTACATGATTGATGATGATCATGCTGCTCATGTGCGGCGTGAGCCTGTCATGCTTGCTCGGCGCACCGCTCTGGTTCTCGACAAAATATTCAGGCATCTTTGCCTTGCCGATATCGTGGTAGTACGAGCTTACACGCGCCAGCAGGGGATTGACGCCGACCGTCTCGGCAGCTGCTTCCACGAGACTGCCGACGATAACGCTGTGGTGATAGGTCCCGGGTGCATTGATCATAAGCAGTTTCATGAGCGGCTGGTTCAGATCGAGAAGTTCAAGGAGACTGATGTCTGTCGTGACCTTGAAGAGATATTCAAAAAGCGGGAGGCTGAGCGATACGATGGCAGAGACGGTGATGCCGGAGAATATTGCAAAGACGACCGCTGCAGGCGCTTTTTCCGTAAAGAGCTCCCCTTTTGATATCAGGAATATGATCACCATGCAGATGTTCGCCAGTATCACGTACAAACCGCCGCGGAGCAGGGCAGACCGCTTTTTGCAGCGGATGACGCTGAAGGCGGCAGTGAGGCTGCCGACAAAGGTGTAGATCGGGAAAAAAGACTCCTCGAGCCAGTACCCGGTGAGAAGGCTTACCGTAAAGGAAAAGGTGATCGCGGTATGGAAATCAAAGAGCAGTGCAACAAGCATTGCCCCTGTTGCGATCGGTATGCCGTAAATGGCGATGCCCGTATCTGCGGTTCCCAGCCCCTTCATCAGCATCATCAGAAAATAGCTGAAGACCCTGCCGGCCATCAGCGTGCTCATGATCATAATACTCAGAAGCAGAAGCATGCTGTAGTTGTTCAGAAATACCGGTTTGTACCGCATGATGTCGCGGTAGAGCACAAAGAGCAGGACAAAGGAGACCAGCGTGCCGCCCAGGAATTTGTTCAGGCTGAATTCCTGGAGCAGGAACATTGCCGTGATGATCGCGATGCCGAAGAGATAGGACAGCTTGAGGATGTTTGTCCTGACGGTCGGCGAATTAAGTTTCTGTATCGATATTTCTGTTTTCATATCGTTCATATGCCTTTATGATGGCCTGTACCAGTTTATGTCTTACCACATCCCGCTCCGAGAAGAATACAAAAGTGATCCCCGCGATACCCTCGAGGATCTTCATGACCTCAACGAGTCCGGATGCCCTGTTCGAGGGCAGGTCGATCTGTGTGACGTCCCCGGTGATCACGGCCTTTGAATTGAAGCCAAGCCGTGTCAGGAACATCTTCATCTGCTCGGTGGTCGTGTTCTGCGCCTCGTCAAGTATGACAAAGGCATCGTTCAGCGTTCTGCCCCGCATGAAAGCAAGAGGTGCGATCTCTATCACCCCGCGCTCCATAAGGCTCATCACTTTTTCAGCCTCCATCATATCATACAATGCATCGTAGAGCGGTCTCAGGTAGGGGTTTACCTTCTCCTGGATGTCGCCCGGCAGGAACCCGAGTTTTTCGCCGGCTTCGATCGCGGGCCGGGCAAGAACGATCCTGCTGACCTCTTTCTTCAGGAAGGCATTTACCGCCATGGCCATGGCCAGATACGTCTTGCCCGTACCTGCAGGGCCGATGCCAAAGACGATGTCGAATCCCTTGATCGAATCCAGATACCGTTTTTGGTTCTCTGTCTTGGGAATGATGAAACGGCGCTTTGAAGAGACAGGTATATTATTGAGAAAGAGCTCTTTTAACGACATGCCGTTGCCCTCGGAAAGCGCCCTGACCGCAAATCGGATATCTTCCGGCCTGAGCGAATATCCCTGCGTGCTGAGCTCTCTCAGGTCGCGAATGAGATGCTCCGCGGTCCTGACCTGTTCAGAGGGTCCTTTTAATAAGATCCTGTTTCCCCGGTACCCGGCAGATATACCGAGGGCTTCTTCGATGAGCTTCAGGTTCTTCTCCAGGCTGGTGAAAAGGAAGGGCAGTTCACTCTCGCTGTCAAAAACTATCTCAACGGTTTCCGTAAAGGCTCCCTATTCCGTCCGAAGCGTGACGTAGGTCTGCAGGCCTTCGGTCTTCTTGAGTTTCAGGGCAAGCACTTCGGCATCTTTCTTTTCCCTGAACTCGCCTGTCTTGACCTTGAATATCTTCTGTGCTTTCTTGTTTATGGATGAGGTGATGACGGACTTGTATCCCTTCCTGTCGAATTTTGCCTTCAGACGCTTTGCCTCTGCAAGATTACTGAACGCTCCGATTTGTACGGTATAGACCGCTTTGCTCGTCTCTGACGCTGCATCCGGCCGGGTTTTGGCTGTCGATTTCTCAGGAACAGCTTTTGAAACCGGGGGCTCGGCGGTCTTGCGCTGAACGGGCTGATCCGCTGCCGGCGTGATCGTCGCGGCCTGTTCTTTCACCGCCGGTGGTGCAGGCTGTGCCTGCTCAGGGACCGGTGCAACAGCCGCCTGCTGGGGGAGAGGCGGCAGATCCTGATTTTTTGCCTGAATGGGCGGCTCGACCGCCTGTATGATCGGCTCGGTTTTCGGGGCCCCGCTTTTTCCGACAAAATAACCGAGCGTGAAGCTCAGACCCGAAAAAAAGATCACCAGAACGATGATGAATTCCTTGCCGAGCATGAAGCCCGAAGGCCTTTCAGAGAATTCGTCGTCGTTCATAAAAGAAGCATAGCATCACCATAGGAAAAAAATCTATATCCTCGGGAAATGGCTGTCTTATAGGCATTGAGCAGGTTTTTACGCCCTGAAAACGCTGCGGCGAGCATGAGCGGAGTTGAGCGCGGAAGGTGAAAATTCGTGACCAAAGAATCAGCAGCCCTGAACCGGAAACCTTCATGAATAAAAATATCCGTTGAACCCTTTATGGTCCCGTTCAACGAATAAATAGTGCTTTTCCCTGACAGATATCCTTCCAGGGTGCGCGTCGTTGTCGTGCCGACGGTGACCACCCGATTGCCTCTCTGCTTTGTCTCTTCGATCTCACGGATCAGGGAACTTTCGATCTCAAAATGTTCTCTGTCCATGGCGTGGTCCCGGATATTGTCGGCCTTGATAGGTTTGAACGTGCCGATGCCGACATGAAGAGTGACCATACGGATCAGGACGGAACGGTTACGGAGTTCGGTGAGCAGTTCTTCGGTGAAATGGAGACCTGCAGTGGGTGCAGCGATAGACCCCTCGTGTTCGGCATAAACTGTCTGATACCGCTCCCTGTCAGTTTCGTCGGCTTTCCTCTTGATATAGGGAGGCAGCGGCATCTGTCCGTGTTCGTGAATGATCTGCTGCATTTCCCGGGCGTTTTTGAAGGTCACGGTCATGTCCTCTGCCATATGGACCCTGAAATTGCCTGCAACGGTCAGAGGTCCGGCATACCGCTCTTTGGCAAGAATACGCCACGACGTTTCCGAAAGCTTTTCGACCAGAAGGATGTCGATCTTTCCCCCTGTTGGTTTGTAAGCGGTCACGCGTGCCGGAAATACGCGCGAATTGTTCATCACAAGCATATCGCCGGCCTGCAGATAAGAGGGCAGGTCAGAGAAGTTCCTGTGTTCCATGTCCCCATCACGCGAGAGCACAAGCAGACGGGAACTGTCCCGTTTTTCGACCGGTTTTTCTGCAATGAATCCGTCGGGGAGGAAAAAATCGAAATCAGCGGTTTTCATACTGCTGTAATACCGTGCCCGGGTAGAAATAGGAGAGGATGTCTTTGTACCCGACGCCGCTCTTTGCCATCTCCAGGGAACTCCACTGACAGAGGCCAACGCCATGGCCAAAGCCCTTTCCATCGAATACCATAACATTGTCGTCGCGGGAGACCGTGAAATTTGTGCTTGGCAGTCTGTTCCAGCCGATGGCCTTGCGCAGGTCCGTTGCTTTCATTGATGTTGCTCCGCTGCTCTGGATAACATTAACGGTCTTGACCCGCTGGGTCGCTGTATACGACGTGATCCTGATGTCCGTGATGCCGGTGATATTCAGCACCTTCTCGATCTCCCCGATCGGAATGCGGCGTTCCCATATCCAGTACGGGGAGCTCTCGCAGCTTCCTGAGACAGGCTTGAGGTAGGGATAGCTCTTGCCGAAGACCTCTTCCGGGGCCTCGGTCAGTCCTCCCGAGGTGGAGTGGTAGAAGGCCTCGATGATCTTTCCGTTGTACGTGAGCACTTCCCCCTCGGTGTTCATCACAGCATAGGATATGCGGGCATTCTCGTTCGATCCTTTATATACCTGGTGGAGCACTGATGAGGTGAGGTCAAAGTTCGGATTGTTGTTCTGGGCCTTTTGGTTGAGCGCATAGGTCCGTGAGATGACCGCCTGGGTCTTCAGCGCCTCCATATCCCAGTCTGCGCCGACTTCGGCGCTTACCACGCTCTTGATATAGTCCTCAAGCGGCAGTTCGTTTATCAGATAAAGGCCTGCCTTGCCCTTCCAGACCTCGATATTGCCGGGATACCGTGTGCCGTTGACGAGAAGATCTCCCTTCATCTTTCCCATCCGTTCGATTTTTTCATCCCGCGCGGGGATGCTCTGGAATACATCATCAAGGATCAGGACCTTCATGGTTGTGCCAGCTTCAGAGATCGAAGCAAGAAACAGGAACAACAGGAGCATGACAAATCTTCCGGTCAAGGTTACCTCTTTCCCAGCAGCCAGAAGATAAGGCTCAGCAGCAGGCTCAGCAGAATGCTGGTCCCAAGCGGAAAAAAGAACGTGAAGTTCTTTTTCTGGATAAGGACATCGCCCGGGAGTCTGCCGATCCATGATATACGGCTGCCGAGCATGAGGAGCCCGCCCGCTGCCGCAAGGATAATGCCTGTCATGACCATCATCTTGCCGATATATTGGATGCCTTCATTCATGATGTCTGTCTTTTTTTCTTTTCGTGCCCTGTATGTACCGCTCCATCTCTGAATAGATGCAGCCGCAATATTTCTGGCGGTACAGCTCAAGCTCCCGTGACATGTTCTGGGATATCCTCCAGCCCGGCCTGAAATCTTCAGCGAGGAATGGTACGCCGTGCTGTTTTGCAGCTTGCCGGCCGTGTTCTAGTATAACATCAAACTTCTGATAGGGGCTTGCCAGCAGCGATGTCGTAAAACCGTCCATATTCATTTTTTTGGCAGCCCGGGCTGTTCTGTCAAGCCTCATCGCATAACAGACAGAACAGCGTTCCTGCCCCTGTCCAACGACGGACTTCAGAAAATCATCGAGCGCATAGTCATCGTCGTACTCCAGATCAAGGTTCCAGAGCCTGCCGAGCTTTGCGAGCGATTGCATTCTTGCCGTATATTCGGTGTACGGGTGGATATTCGGATTGAACCAGAAGCCGGTTATGTCCGCGCCCCTGAGCAGGAGGTTCTGCAGCGGATGGATGCTGCAGTTCGAGCAGCAGATATGCATCAGCAGTTTCATGAACGGCCGTGACGGGTAATGCGTGATGAGTAATGAGAAATAAAAAGACGAAATAACGGATGCATGAGATTAGAACAGGCCGCTGGGGATTGTTTTGCCGAGGTGCTGAAAGGCAGACCGTGTTGCAAGCCTGCCGCGCGGCGTCCGTTCGATCAGGCCCTCCTGAAGCAGGTATGGCTCGTACACATCCTCGATCGTTTCCCGGTCTTCCCTGAGCGATGCAGAGATTGCATCAACGCCGGCAGGACCGCCATTGAACTTCTCGATGATCGTGAGCAGAAGCTTCCTGTCCATATCGTCCAGTCCCCTTTCATCGACCTCAAGCGAGACTAAAGAGCTTTTTGTGATTTCGAGATCGATCGTGCCGTCTCCCAGGACCTGTGCAAAGTCCCTGATCCTCTTTAAGAGCCTGTTGGCGATTCGGGGTGTGCCGCGGGAACGGCGCGCTATTTCAAGGGCTGCATTCTTTTCGATCGAGACCTTGAGGATGTTCGCCGAGCGGGTAATGATCTTTTCAAGCTCGTCGTAGGAGTAGAACCCGAGTCTGGTGACGATGCCGAAGCGGTCCCTGAGCGGCGAGGTGAGCAATCCGGTCCTTGTTGTTGCGCCGATAAGCGTGAACTTGGGGAGATTCAGTTTCAGAGTACGGGCATTCGGGCCCTGGCCGATGATGATGTCGAGCTGATAATCTTCCATGGCCGGGTAGAGCACTTCTTCAACAATACGGGGCAGCCGGTGGATCTCGTCGATAAAGAGGATGTCCCGTTCAGAGAGATTGGTAAGGATCGCCGCAATATCGCCTGCCCGTTCGAGCATCGGGCCTGAGGTTGATTTGATGCTCACTTTCAGTTCATTGGAAATGATATGAGCCAGTGTTGTCTTGCCGAGGCCTGGCGGTCCGCAGAAGAGGAGGTGATCAAGAGGTTCTTTCCTCTGGTTCGCCGCAGTGATGAATATCTTGAGGTTTTCCCTGAGCTTGTCCTGGCCCACGAACTCATCAAGCGAGCCGGGTCTGAGATTGACATCAAGGGCAGCCTCTTCTTCACCGGCTCCTGGGTTGACGAGCCTCCCCGCTATCTCGGGATTGTCTATGAGATGTTCATCCATGTTTTTTCTCTGACATGAGCTTCAGCACTTCCCTGATGAGCGTTTCAATATCCGTATGTCCCTGCTTATACACTGGCTCCAGGAACTCCTGGGCTATGTTCTTCTTGTATCCGAGATTGACGAGCGCTGAAAGGGCATCGTCAAACACCTTGTCCTTTGAACCCGACACTGCCGGCAATTTTTCCCTCAATTCAAGAATAAGCCTCTGCGCGGTCTTCTTGCCCAGCCCCGGGATCCTGCAGAGCATGGCCACGTCCTCGGTCTCAAGTGCGGTCAGAAATTCTTCAAGGGACAGGCCGGACAGGACATTGAGCGCCATTTTCGGCCCTACGCCGCTGATGCCGAGGAGGGTGGTGAAGATCTTTTTCTCATCCTCGGCATGAAAACCGAACAGTTGTATGGCGTCTTCACGCACATGTGTATAGATATGGAGAAAGGCCTCCTGTCCTTCATGGGGCAGGCGGGAAAGGATATTCACCGGCACCTGCACCTGATACCCGACGCCGTACGCCTCGATAAGCACATTGTCAGGCCTCTTTGAGATTATCTTGCCGCGGAGTGAACCGATCATAGGGAGAGACCGTAATGCGTGATGCGTGATGCGTGATCAGTGCAGACAGCATGAACTGGCACAGGGACAGAAGAGATGGAATAATAAAAGTTTATCATATCTTTTTTCTTATCACGCATTACCGATCACGTGTTACGGCATTGTTGAATTTTATCGTATTTGCGTAGCACAGGGCAAGGGCGATGGCGTCAGCACTGTCAGGAGCAAGGTCTCCCTGCAGGTTCAGAATGAGCCGGACCATCTTCTGCACCTGTTCTTTTTCCGCCCTGCCATATCCCACGACGGATTTTTTTACCTCAAGGGCGCTGCATTCATGCAGATCGATCTCTTCCGACGCTGCGGCGAGAAGTGCGATGCCGCGGGCGTACCCGAGGCTCATTGCAGCCCTGACGCTCTTGGCATAGAACATTTTTTCCACGACAACGTGATCCGGCCGGTAGTTGCGGATAACCGCGACAAGTCCCTCATAGATGTATTTAAGCCGTTCATGCAGGGGCTTTGTCTGCGAAGGAGCGATCGTGCCGGAAGTAATATAAACCGCGCCTTTGGGCATGATTTCGATGACACCGTACCCGCACCTGATGCTTCCGGGATCTATGCCGAGGATCTTCACCCTAGAGAGATTTTTTTCGGGGCTGGTCAAAAAGGATATCTTCGACCATAAGACAGATGACATGGCCGAGGGTGATATGTGTTTCCTGGATCCTTGCCGTGTTCTCTGACGGCACGACAAAGGGAAAGGTGGTCTTGGCCGCTGCCTTCTCACCTTTAAGGCCGGTGAGAAAAACGGTCTTCAGTTTCTTTCTCTTTGCTGCATCAAGGGCCTTGAGGATGTTCGGCGACTGGCCGCTTGTGCTGAGCGCTATGGCGATATCGCCTTCAGTGCCGAGAGACTTGATCTGACGGGCGAAGATCTCGGAAAAGTCGTAGTCATTTGCTATTGACGTGATGACCGCCATATCCGTGTTCAGCGCAATGGCAGGTAGGCCGGGCCGCTCTCTCTTGAAGCGGTTCACGAATTCGGCAGCAATGTGCGAAGCGTCGGTTGAGCTGCCGCCATTGCCGAAAAGGAGGACCTTGTTGCCGGCGTTGAAGGCTGCGGCGATAGCGGTCGAGAGATCGACAATAGCGTCAAGATGCCCCTGGACAAAGCGTTCTTTCACGTCAATGCTGTCGTTGAATTCTTTGAGGATCTTATCTTTCATGTCTGGCATATCCGGCCCCGGAGAAAAAATAATAGAGCAATAGACTAATGGTTCCTGTAGCGCAAGTCAACCTATTGCTGCGGGATGAACACAACGTTCTTTATTTCTGCTGCAGGGCCTTCTTTTGCCGGGCCGACAGCTGCGATCCGGTAATCCCTCTTCGATATCGGGGCTTCACGATCCACGAATGTCGGTGTCTGTGTCTTGCCGAGGAGGACATAATCGCTGCTGCCGGATTTCCGGTACACGTTGTACCCGGTCAGCCAGCGTTCGTCAAGTTCCGTCCATACGAGAAAGACCTTATCAGGAGCCGGAAACGCCAGGATATTCTGGGGCATTGGCGGCACGAGGTCTGCGGCATCGACGGTCAGTTCCTCTGATGCAGCGCTCTCATCTCTCGAACTGCTTCCGGTAAGGCTGCGGACAATATAGTAATGTATGGTATTGAGCGAAAAAGTATCCTTGAAGACCGGTTCGGAAAGGGGTTCAGGATTGATCGGTCTCAAGCCATAGGCGCCCGGTGTGGTGCTCCGGTACACATTGTAGAGGCTGCCTTTGTTTACCGGCAACCAGGAAAGGGTCACCGTATCTCCTGCAACTGCATACGAAAGCTTTGCAGGCGGGAGGGGGACCTGAACAACAGAGGCAGACGCAATATCAGAGTCATTACTGTACACGCCCCGGGCATTCTGTGAAATGACCTTGTATTGGTAAGTGTTACCGATCTTGATGTCCTTATCGATGTACCCGCGTTTTTCTTTCGGGATATGTGAGAGCTTTTCGAACTCTGAACCTTCTGAGCGCAGGACAATGAACTCTGCTATCAGGTTTTCCTTTGCCGGGGCATATGCCCACTTGATGAACATGGCGTCTTCCCTGTGGATCGCGGCAACGTTCGAGGGCGTCTCAGGCTTTTCATAGGATTTAAGTGTCGGATCGCCCTTTTTACCGCAGCCCAGGACGGCCGAGCTCAGCAGGACAGCGGTCAGAATGAGAAAAAAGTGTTTTCCGCTGACATATTTAATAAATCTCCCCTCACCCCTCTTTGTCAAAGAGGGGCATGATACCTCCCTTTGACAAAGGGAGGATAGGAGGGATTTTCCAGTCAATGTCTTCATGCCTTTGAACTCCTTAGTATGTTCATTTCAGCACCTTCTTGTAATGTCTGATCTGTCTTTTCACCTCTGACGGTGATGTGCCGCCAAACGATGACCGTGCCCTGACCGACTCGGCCGGGTCGAGTACCGGGATAATATCCCCGGATATCTTTGCAGAGAACGCAGAAAGCTCCTTGAGAGAGAGTCCGGTTAGCGGAATATTGCGCGAGATGCAGGAGAGCACGATCCTTCCGGTGATCTCATGCGCCTCCCTGAAGGGTACGCCTTTTCTTGCCAGATATTCTGCGATGTCCGTAGCAGTGGAATATCCCTCGCCTGCAGTCAGTCTGAGCCGTTTTGTGTTGAATTTCAGATCCCTCATCATCCCGTCAAGGACCGCCAGGCAGGCTTCGAGCGTCTCCACAGAGTCAAATACAGGCAGCTTGTCTTCCTGCATGTCCCGGTTATACGCGAGCGGCAGGCCTTTCATAAGAGTAAGAAGGGCCATGAGATTGCCATAGACCCTGCCGGTCTTTCCGCGCATCAGTTCAGCAACATCAGGGTTCTTTTTCTGCGGCATGATGCTCGAACCGGTGGTGAACCGGTCGGACAGCTCAATGAACCGGAACTCTTCTGTCGACCAGAGTATCAGTTCTTCAGCCAGCCGTGAAAGATGCATCATGGCGATCGCAGCGCAGGAAAGGAATTCAAGTGCAAAGTCCCTGTCGGAGACGCTGTCAATGCTGTTGCCGGTCACTTTACTGAAGCCCAGCAGTTTTGCCGTGTAAGCCCTGTCTGTGGGGAGCGACGTGCCTGAAAGTGCGCAGGCGCCGAGCGGGCAGACATCGCTCCGCTTAAGGCAGTCCTGAAACCGCTCCTTATCCCTCTGGAACATCTCGACGTAGGCAAGAAGGTGATGGCCGAGAAGGACCGGCTGTGCCCTCTGGAGGTGCGTATATCCGGGCATGAGCGTATTCTGGTTCTTTTCAGCCAGCCTCACAAAGGTCTTCTGCAGTGTCAGCAGCAGGCTGATGATCTTCTGCATTTCATCCTTCAGATAAAGTCTCAGGTCAACTGCTACCTGGTCATTTCTTGAGCGCGCTGTATGGAGCTTTTTGCCGGCAGAGCCGATCTTTTCGGTGAGCGCGGATTCGATATTCATATGAATGTCCTCAAGCTCACGAGAGAACGGGAATGAACCTTTCTCGATCCTGCCTGCTATCTGCTGAAGACCGGCAACAATGGCATCTGCCTCTTTCTTTGTGATGATGCGCTGCCGGGCGAGCATCCTGGCATGAGCAGTGCTGCCTTTGATATCGTGTTTCCAGAGCTTTTGGTCAAAAGAGATCGATTCGGTAAAGGACTCTACCGTGCCTGAAGTTTTCTCCGTGAACCTGCCTGACCAAAGTTTTTTCATAAGAGGTAAATTCCTGTGCAATGTAATGCCGAATTAGAATAGAATAATTATTATGCAAAATCCCTTTATAAAGCAACTTCAAAGTAGTGTAGAGTCGGTTATCCGCGGCAAGTCGGACGCCATAGCAATGGCGATCGTTACGCTGCTCGGCCGCGGCAACCTGCTGATCGAGGATGTCCCGGGCGTCGGCAAGACAACCCTGGCCTATGCCCTGGCAAAGGCCACGGACTGCGCGTTCCAGCGGATCCAGTTCACGAGCGATATGATGCCCTCTGACATCATTGGCGTGAGCATCTATAACCCGGAGTCCAGGGAGTTCGAGTTCAAGCCCGGACCGGTGTTCGCAAACATCGTTCTTGCCGATGAGATAAACAGGACCAGCCCGAGGACCCAGTCAGCCCTTCTTGAGGCCATGAACGAGCGGAAGATCACCATGGACCGCCGGACGCTTTTGCTTCCTGATCCCTTCATGGTCATTGCAACACAGAACCCGGTCGAATATCACGGGACCTTTCCGCTGCCTGAGAGCCAGCTTGACCGCTTCATGATGCAGATCAGGCTTGGGTACCCCGACCTTGAGCATGAAAAGCGCGCGGTTGCAGACCAGTCCGGCTTTGCATTGATCGAAAAGCTTAACCCTGTTGTGACCAAGGCGGATATCCTGAAGATGCAGGAGTCCGTGGATGCGGTCAGGGTTGAAGAAACGCTCATGGATTATCTGATGAAGATCATTACTTCCACACGGACTGATGAACGGGTCAGGCTCGGTTCGAGCACACGCGGAGCCCAGTTCCTGCTCAAGGCGGCAAAGGCCCATGCATATTATGCTGGCAGGGACTTTGTCGTGCCTGATGACCTGAAGCGCCTTGCCCCGGCTGTTCTCGGCCACCGGCTGATCCTGAAGAACCGTAAGGGCCTTTCCGATGCCGAGGATGTTGTTAAGGACATGGTTGGCCGCATTCCCGTTCCTGTCTGAAATGGGATGCCGGCATGAAGCTTACACGCGAGGGTAAACGGTTCCTTCTTGCAGCAGCATTGATCGGCGTTGCTGCGGTCAACACCGGCAATAATCTCATCTATCTTATTCTCTCTCTTATGCTCTCCTTTGTCGTGCTCTCGTATCTTATCCTCAGGCTGAACCTGAAAGGTCTTGTCCTTGAAGCGTTGGTCGCAGGGCCGGTCTTTGCCGGTGAGCGGGCCGGCATAGAGCTGCTTGTGCAGAATAACAAAAGGCTTCCTCTGTATTCGGTGAGCATCGGTGTGCCGGATGCAGTTGAACCAATATATTGCGCACATATCCCCGGCCATCAGGCCTATAGGGCGCAGATGACGATGATTTTCAGAAAGAGGGGGCTGTACGGGCAGAGGGACTTCGTTGTTCAGAGCGGGTTTCCCTATATCCTCTTCCGCAAGAGCATCCCTGTGCATGTATCCGGCAAGGTTCTCGTTTATCCGAAGCTGCTTGATATCAGGCAGATGATCGAGGTCGTTGAGGCCCGGGAGCAGGAGGGTCTGGTCGCTGTCAGGGGCAGAGGGGACGAGGTCTACTCGCTTCGTGCCTTCCAATACGGTGATGACTGGAGGAGGATCCACTGGAAGGCCTCGGCACGGCAGGATGGGTTTCTGATCCGGGAATACGCAGAATATGCTTCGCAAAGAATAACGGTCCTGCTCGACAATCTGCTGCCGTATGATGCGGTTTATTTTGAGACCGCTGTTTCGATCGCAGCCTCCCTTGCGCAGTATTTCATCGGGCGGGGGTACCTGGTTAGGCTCATTGCCAGCGGAAAGACGATTTCTTTTGGCGCCGGGTATGAACACCTGCTCTCGATCTTTGATGCCCTGGCACTGGTCGCTGAAGAGGAGGGAGGCGGAGACCTCTCCGGTTTCGGGGCAGAGGGTTTCTCTGTCGCTGTTCTGAAATCAATGCGATCTGGCCTGCGCTCAGAAGCCGGTTCAGCAGATGTGGTGATCTATGCCGATTCTCTATAAGTCCATAACCGCCATCCTGGCGCTCACCGGCTGCATCAGTCTGCTGGTCACCGGGGAGATGAATCTCCTGATCTGCACCGGAGGCCTTTCGCTCTTCGTCGGGTACTATCGTCTGTTCAAAGATCAGCCGCAGGCCTCGAAGCGAGTGGCTGCGATACTTGCGCAGGCGACCCTCTTCGTCTTCCTTGTCGATGCCTTTATCATCACGGGCGACGCCTTCCTTGCCGTTGCTCATCTGACCATAATCTTTCAGGGCATCAAGAGCTTTGACCTCAAGGAGCCCTGGGACCATCTCCAGGTATATTTCATGTCCCTGCTTCAGCTGATCATCGCATCCGAGCTGACCCGGGCACTCACCTTCGGCGTGATCTTCGTGATCTTTATGGTCCTGCTGGTCACCGCCATGGTCCTTTCGCATTTTTTGAAAGAGGGCACGCTCGGCAGGGTGCGCTTACGGCGGCCGGTCATTGCGATCGTCCTGCTCACGATGGTCTGCACAGCAGTGATCTTCATGGTTCTTCCCCGGACGCCCCAGCGCTTTATCGGCAAGAGCCATGTCCGTGGGATAAAGACCGTCGGCTTTACGGATAAGGTGGATTTCGGCTCTTTCGGCGATATCAAGCGTGATCAGACCGTGGTCATGAGGATTGAGATGGACCAGGAGATCAGGCCTCCCTACTACTGGAGAGGCATTGTCATGGACACGTTTGACGGTATCTCCTGGAGGAACACGACCAGAGAAAAGAGCAGGATACTGAAGACAGAGGACGAGTTTATCATCGCTCCCTATGATAAGTCGCGGGTGGTTGAGCAGAGGATATATCTCGAACCGATCGAGTCGGATGTCATATTCGGCCTTGCAAAGGTGGCGGCAGTGAATGCAGACACGTTCTCTCTTCTGGTTGACGATGCGCAGGGCATCACCATGCCGGGCAAGTTGTCGCGCCGCATGAAATATAGTGTGCGCAGCGATATTAACGCAGCCTCGCGGGGACGTCGCGAAGACCGGTATCTCCAGATACCGGGCAACATGGAACGGACCGTCAGTCTTGCAAGGAGCATTACGCCCGGCGGAGCATCGGATGAACAGAAGGCCTCTGCAGTTGAGGCCTATCTGAAGAAGAACTTTGTCTATTCACTATCGACGACACCACCGCCAACGGGCGTGAGCGTGATCGAGAATTTTCTGTTCAATAGCAAGACAGGTTTTTGCGAGCATTACGCCTCATCCATGGTCATCATGCTCAGAGGTCTCGGCATCCCGAGCCGGGTTGTGAACGGTTTCTACGGCGGAGAACGGAACGAATACGGCAACTACCTTATTGTCAGGCAGAGCGATGCGCATGCCTGGGTCGAGGCGCTTATCGGCGATCAATGGAAGCGGTTTGATCCGACGCCTGCGGTTGCAATACAGGGGCCTCCTGCCTTATCGCACCTTCTCGATTCTCTCAGGCTCCAATGGACGCGGTATGTTGTCGGTTTTAGCACTGACGACCAGAAGGAGATCGTGAGGACGCTGGCCTCTCCGTTTACGTTAAAAGGTCTGCCCCGTCTTCGCTTCTCAAATCTCAAAACGGTTATTCCGTGGCTGCTATCATTTGTCGTTGTCATTCTTCTGCTTTATGCGGTGTTAAGAAAACTCAGGTCCCAGCGATACAGCTATATCACCAGGACCTATCTTGAATTCCGTGATCTACTGAGGAAGAAGGGTGTGAAAGTGACCGATGCGATGACCGCAGGAGATCTGCTTAAGGCCTCGCGCAATAATGGGTTAGGTACCGAGGCAGAGGAATTTCTCAATCTCTATGAATCCCACCGCTTTGGCAGTCATGAGATGACCGATACTGTCAGGCAGAGATACAGAGATCTTTTGAATAAGCTCAGAACAGGAAGGAGAACTAAATGAGCACAGTTGGTTTCTTCGGCAGTTTATGGTAAAAGATACTATATGCAGACAGGTTTCGGAAACCTATGAAGACTATAATGAGAAGCTTTTGTAAGGCTTGCCAATCTGAGGCATTTGGAGTTCTAGAAGAGTTTATGATGAAGCTCGATATCATGAAAAGGGTAATTGCGCTGTTAATCATTTCTTTCGTCGTAATACCAGAAAATATTACACTGGCTGGAGAAAAACCATCAACATGGGTGCCCACTGCTGAAGAAAGAGAATCACAATCATTGCCCCCCTCAAGAACAGATGAGATTCTGATTGGAAGACTTGGGATAGGGATGCCAATAGGAAGAATCCTTATAGTTAGAGTAGGACAAAAATATTGCGCAATGAAGTTTACGAGGTCATGGTTAGGTGAGACAGAAAACGATCATTATTCATCATATGAATTTTACTATCAGGGTGATGGGAGCGGAAATTTTTCTAAGAGCAATGTAGTGTTTGGAACGGGCGAGCTTTTCTTTCCAAGAGTGCGAGGGGGTATGTTCATTTTTCCTATGATCATAGGATCTAAAGATATTATTAATTGTGGGGAAATCCATCTTAAATGGACACATACTCCAAACTGGGTCTTTTTTGAAGATAGCAAGAATGATGGTTATGTTATTGAATTGTCTCCTACTCCATATACCTCAATTGCTGCAGTCAATGTTCTGGATTCAAGAATACGGTGGTATATGTACGACGAGAGCCGTGAAAATCGTAAATTATCGATTGATCAACTATGGAATTGAAGTAGTCTCCCTTGCCCTCATCCCCACGACCAGAAACCAGACGATCGAGCCTAGCATGATGAACCATCCAAGGGACTTAACGATCGCTGCGATGTAGTGGTCGTAGCGGAGCATATTCAGTGACCCCAGGATAATGTTCCAGTCATGCTCACCGCCGCCGACAAGCGGGAGTGCAAGCGCACGGGCGTCATTAATATAAACGCCGATATTGAGCAGGTTCTCGCCGAGCCAAAAGGCACAGAAGAAGACCCCTGCAGTTTCCCTGCTGATAAAGAAATAGACAAGGATGCTGAAGGGGATGAGGAGCTGCATGAGCGTGCCTCCCCATATGCCGATCGTCTCGCCGAAGATCGAAAAGAAGAGATGGCCAAATTCATGGAAAGGCAGGTTTACATTGTCGATAAAAAGAAATTCACCGGACAGGATGAGTGCATAGATGCAGAAACCGAGGGCAGCAAGCACGCCGCCCACTAACGCCGCTATGGGAACCGGCTTCCAATCAGGGTAGTTCATTTAGCAGACGTATGTTTATTTCGGGATTCATGCCTCATTTCCATTAAGTTGAGCACACAGAAAGATGGCGGAGAAAAAGTCTAGGGTCAAACAAGCTTCTTCTCAATATCGCCCATCGGATAGTGTTTTGCGTTGCCGGTAGCAAGTGCAGCCCCTTTTAGATATGCAGAGGCGGCGATCATGCAGTCATCGAGTTCGAGGGCATGTGACCGTATGGTCCGGCGGTATGAACCTGCTTTTTCCGCAATCTGTCGGGTCACATCAATGATCGTTAGACTGTCGAGGAGCTCCTGGGTCTTTGCCCTCTCCTGCTCTTTCATTCCTGCGTGTATTTCGGCAACGGTAATAGCAGAGCAGATGATGTCGGCGTCACCCGCCAGCGAGACCATGAATTCGCGTGCCTTTTCTTTTCCCCTCAGAAAGTCTATCAAAACGTCAGTGTCGACAAGGACAGTCTTCATTTTGCTCGTGAAAGGCGGCTGCTTTTCCTGAGGCTCCGAACATAGGCATCTGTCCCTGCTGTCAGTTCGGGATGATCCTTTTCTTTCCATGCACCAAAACTTTCGCTGAGCGCCTTTTCGAGCCTGATACGCTTCAGTTCTTTTCGTAGGGCATCGGTTACCACTCTGCTCTGCTGCCTCTTCGGAACAGCAGCCTTAAGTTCTTCGATTACATCTGCAGGGAGCAGAAAGTTAGCCTGTTTTGTTGTCGTTGCCATGATTATTCACCGTCCTTCTTTCTATGTCTATATAATTATATAGTGAGAAGCCTATAATGGCAATATTCAAATAATTTCAGATGGACAGGACAAACAGTCTGCCGGTCATTCCTTCTCCATGATAACGATCAGTTGCTGGTCGCCCAGGGCGAAGGCCTCCTGGACCGTGCCCTTGGCAGTTATCTTCGAGCCTTTCTTCGGCAGCGGTTTCTGGGTCACCACAACGATCTCGCCTGTGCGGTCCTTGACCACAAAATACTTGATCACGATAAGGCTGAATACTTCCGTGACCTCTCCTGATACGGTCACTGGCTTGTTGCTGTAATCGCGCGGATTGTCCAGTATCTTCTTTATGGGTGTTGCCATCAGGCTGTCGCATCCGATAAACAGCAGAATGATCAGGCTGACCGCGGCGAATGTTTTCTGAAAAGCAATGTTCATGAATATCACCTCAATAATTAATAGGATCCTTCTTTCCAGCCATACTCGCCTATGAGCGGCACAAAGATGCAGGGTGTGTGATGTTCCTCTTTAAGCCCCTGATCGGTCTTTGTGATCTTCAGGAGCTGCTGTGATAACCGGGTCCCGACAGGGATGACCAGAATGCCATTCATGCCAAGCTGCTCCATAAGGGGCTCTGGTATCTCTGGTGAGGCTGCAGTAATGATGATCCTGTCAAACGGGGCAGCTTCAGGCCAGCCGAGTGTGCCGTCTCCTGTCCTTACCTGGATATTGTCAATTCCCAAAGTCCGGTATTCTGCTGCTGCGCGGTCAGCCAGAACTCGTATGCGCTCGATCGTATAGACCTCTTTTGCAAGCTCTGCAAGGACTGCACCCTGATATCCTGATCCTGTGCCTATCTCCAGCACCTTTTCAGTTCCCTTCAGTTCGAGCAGTTCGGTCATGATCGCGACCATATAGGGCTGAGAGATGGTCTGTCCCTCTCCGATCGGCAGCGCCATGTCATCGTACGCGCCAGCAAGGTTGTGGCCTCCGGCGAAGACATGCCTTGGCACGCGACGCATGGCATCCAGAACTCGGGGGTCTTTGATCCCGCGTGGAATGAGCTGGTTTTCAACCATCTGGTCCCTTAATTTCTGATAGTCCATAGTTGTATGAATTATTTTGTATCCTGCGTCTCTATTTTTGCTGTCATTCTGGCTTGCCCAGAATCTTTCTGAGATCCGAACAGACGGAAGGATTCCCGACAAGCGGGAATGACAGAAAAACACTGAGCACCTTTTGCTAATCCCTAATCCCCAATCCCTAAACCCTCTTCAGTATCTCCCTTGCTGCAACAACGCCTGATGCAGAAGCCTGAATGAGGCCGCGGCTCACTCCCGGACCGTCTCCCGCAGCAAAGATGTTCGGTATCTCGGTCTCAAGGTTGTTCGTGAGCTTGAGCTGCATGGAATAGAACTTTACCTCAACGCCGTAGAGAAGGGTATGTCGTGAATTCACTCCGGGAGCTATCTTGTCCAGGGCTGCAAGCATCTCCAGAATATCGCAGAGATAGCGGTAGGGAAGGGCAAAGCTGAGGTCACCGGGCGTGGCATCTGCGAGCGAGGGCTTCACAATGCCCTTTGCAATGCGCTCATGCGTAGAGCGTCTTCCTGCATGCAGGTCACCGAGCCTCTGCACAATAACACCCTTGCCGATGAAGTTCGCAAGCTGGGCAATGTATCTGCCGTACGATATGGGTTCGTCAAAGGGTTCGGTGAAATAGGTGCTGACCAGAAGCGCAAAGTTCGTGTTGTTCGTCCTTCTGTCCGTGTAGCTGTGGCCGTTCACGGTCCAGATGCCCTTGAGATACTCCTTTACCACTTCGCCATAGGGATTTACGCAGAAGGTCCTTACCCGGTCGTCGAATTTCTTTGAGTAAAAGACGAGCTTCGGCTCATACGTTGCCTTGGTGAGCGGTTCCATGACCGAGGCAGGCAGTTCCACCCTCACACCGACATCAACAGGGTTTTTAAGCTGCGTGAGCTTGAGCCTGCGCGCCTCTTCTTCGAGCCACTTCGAGCCCTCGCGGCCCGGAGCAAGCACCAGAAAGCCGGAATAGAACGTTCTGCCGTCCTTGAGCCTTACGCCTTTATAAGTGCCATCTTCAACCAGCACCTGCTCTGCCTCTGCCTTAAAGATGATCTCGACATTTTTGCTGATCTTGTCCTTCATCTGCTTCAGCACGGTAATGCACCGGTCTGTGCCGATATGTCGTATCTTTGAGGGTATGAGCTGAAGGTTGTTCTTTGATGCAAGCCGCTCGATGCTCTGTATCTCTTCAGGGTGGTCCCCGAAGATCTCGACAGGTGCGCCATGCTGGATGTAGATGTCGTCCACATAGTCGATCATGGACTGGACAGCGTCGTTATCCATATACCGGGAAAGGAAGCCGCCGACCTCGGGAGAGAGGCTGAGTTTGCCATCGCTGAAGGCGCCTGCCCCGCCCCAGCCGCTCAGCAGGTCGCATTCAGGGCAGGTGGTGCAGGATATTTTCCGCTCTTTTGACGGGCATCTTCTCTGGTCTATATCACGGCCCTTTTCGATAATAAGGACCTTTACGGTCTTTTCTGATTTCAGGAATTCGAGTGCTGCGAATATGCCTGCAGGCCCTGAGCCTATAATGATGACATCATATTGATTCATCCATGCCACCTAACATGTCAGATACGTTCCAACGGTCCCGCAAAAACGTGAGTGCGCTATGATTTGTGAGGTCAAGATGTATCGGTGTGATAGACACATAGTTCTGCTGCACTGCCTCCATATCAGCCTCGTCACCGTGCTCCCAGAATGTCCTTCCCCCTCCGATCCAGTAATACTTCTCTCCCCAGGGGTTGAAGGTCTCCTGAATGGAGTTCTCATAGATGCGCTTGCCCTGCCGCGTGATCTTGATGCCTTTGATCTCCTGCTGCCTGATATTAGGGAAATTCACATTCAGCAGGGTATCGAACGGCAGGGAATGTTCGAGCACATAGGAGGCTATCTTTGTGGCAAGAAAGGATGCTGTCTGGTAATGATACTCTTTATCCGAGATGAGCGAGAAGGCGATCGACGGAATGCCGAAGATCGTGCCCTCGATCGCAGCCGAGACCGTGCCTGAATAGGTGATATCATCCCCGAGGTTTGCCCCCTTGTTGATGCCTGAGACCACGAGGTCAGGCTTCCGGGGCAGGAGCTTGTTGATCCCTATCGTAACGCAGTCAGTAGGAGTTCCGTTGACACTGAACACATGCTCCCGGATCTCCTCTGCCTTGATCGGCCTGTCCAGGGTGAGGGAATGTCCGGCTGCAGACCGCTCCCTGTCAGGGGCAACGATATACGTTTCTCCGAGGGTCTTCATGGCATTGCTGAGCGCCAGGATACCGGGCGAGTGAACTCCGTCGTCGTTCGTAATTAATATGATCGGCATAAATCTATTCTATCAGAAACAGAATTGCCGAACTCACAAATAGCAGAACTATTAACAAACATCATTCTGTAAAAATAGAAAATTTGCTTGCCCTTTGAATTGCCTTTGTGCAAAATATTATCCACTTAAGATATAGATTTTCCTCCCGACTGAAGCAGCTCATATTTAATGAAATGAAAAAGACTATTACTTATAAAAAGGCAGGCGTTGATATCGACGAGGGCGACAGGTTTGTCGATCTCATCGGCCCTATGGTGAAGAAGACCTTCAGGCCCGAGGTCATGACCGGCATCGGCCTCTTCGGTGCACTCGTCAAGGTCGATACACAGAAATTCAAAAAGCCGGTGCTGGTGAGCGGGACTGACGGCGTAGGTACGAAGCTGAAGGTCGCTTTTATGACAGACAAACACGACACCGTTGGCATTGACCTTGTTGCGATGTGTGTTAATGACATCCTCACGAGCGGTGCTGATCCCCTCTTTTTTCTGGACTATTTTGCGACCGGCAAACTGAAGCCTGAGAAGGCCGCTGACGTGATCAAGGGCATAACAGCCGGCTGCATACAGTCAGGGTGTGCGCTGGTCGGTGGCGAGACAGCAGAGATGCCCGGCTTTTACGCCAAAGGTGAGTATGACCTTTCGGGCTTTGCCGTCGGGGTCGTTGATCAGGACAGGATCGTTAACGGTTCGAAGATAAAGAAAGGCGACGCAGTGATCGGCCTGGCATCGAGCGGCATTCACAGCAACGGCTATTCGCTGGTGCGGAAGATATTCTTTGACCACAAGAAGATGAGCGTGAAGAAATTTATCCCTGAGTGCAATAGGACACTGGGAGAAGAGCTGCTCAGTCCTACCACGATCTATGTTAAGGCATACGATGCTGTTAAGAACATGGTGAAGGTGAAGGGCATGGCCCATATCACCGGCGGGGGTCTTCCGGGCAATCTGCCGAGGGTCTTTCCGAAGGGATTTGGTGCAGTTGTCGAGGGAAGATCCTGGTCCGTGCCGCCTATTTTTTCCGTGATGCAGCGGCTTGGCAATGTGCCCGCTGAAGATATGAAGCGCACATTCAATATGGGCATCGGATTTGCAATGGTTGTTGACAAGGGGGATGCAGATAAGACCATTGCCCTTCTGAAAAAGGCGGGGTATAAGGCTTCCTGCATAGGCACAATGGAAAAGGGAACAGAGGGGGTACGCTATGTATAAGGTCAGGAGGGTGCTGAAGAAGGCGTTTACGCCGATCACTATCATGTTCATTCCGCATACGAGCAGAAAGTCAGTAAGCATCAAGGTGCCTTCTGTCGGTATTCTCGTCTCGGTCATTCTCTGGTTCATAGGCACCGTGTATGTGTTTTCTGTGGCAATTGACGCATTTGAGTATGAACGGATGAAGGACAAGGTGAACTATTACTCATCCCAGTTCATGGAGATCAAGACGACCATAGCCGGCCTGAAAAAGGCAGAAGGCGATTTTCAGAAGCTCTTTTCGCTGAAGTCCAGGGAGAAGGTGCTTGAGCATATTGATACGTCTGACTCGGGTTCTATTGATATGGAGCAGTTAAAACAACAGATCAAGGTAACCATGTCAACGGTCGGAGAAATAAAGGATTATATGAGTCAGCAGCGCGACCTCTATCTGTCTACGCCGAAGGGGTGGCCTGTTGATGGACGTCTGACCTCAGCGTTCGGCAACCGTGAGCATCCGAGGAGCGGTGAGCCCCAGTTCCATACTGGTGTGGATATTGCAGCTGAACCGGGAAGACCGGTCAGGGCGACTGCTGACGGCATTGTGAGCTTTGCAGACTGGTCAGGCGGAAGCGGCAATCTGGTGGCCCTGGAACATGGCTTCGGGTTTTCTACCTTTTATGCACATAACAAGATGCTGAACGTTAAGGTCGGCCAGAAGGTGAAACGGGGAGATATCATCGGGTATATCGGCTCAACCGGCAACTCAACTGGCCCGCATGTCCATTACGAAGTCTGGAGAGAAGGCAAGCCCATGAATCCAACGACTTATCTTGAAGGGAGGAGATCATAATGTTTAACAAGAATACCGAGAAGCTGGAGTCATTTATCGGTGCAAATTCAACCTTTAAGGGAGATATCGATACCAAGGGCACGCTCAGGGTCGACGGTATTGTTGAAGGAAATATCGCTGCTGACTGGGTCGTGCTCGGCGAAAAGTCTCATGTAAAAGGCGACATCACAGCCAGGGGCATTGTTGTCGGCGGCAGGGTAGACGGCAATATCAAGGCGAAAGAGATCGTTGAGATCAAAAATAAGGGCCAGCTTTTCGGCGAGATCTTCACCGGTAAGCTTGTTGTTATAGAGGGAGGCGTTTTTGACGGCAGGTCGCGTATGCATCATGAAGAGTCCGGCAAGATCATTGAGTTTCAGCCCCTGGATAAGGCAAAACAGGGCTGAATCTATCTTTTCTATAAAGATCTAATTGAAAAGGCAGGGCTTAGCCCTGCCTTTTTTTGTTTGTCGCGGAATCAGTGTCTTCCTGTCTGATGCGTCCGGAGACTGTTTAACGGTTTTCCTCGTGACGCGTGTCGTTGCTCCTGACCTTTACCGGCGCAAGCGTTCCCGGTCTGAAGGACGGCAGGCTGATCGCCCTGCCGGACAGATCGCGGAGACCGAATATCATAAGTCCTGTGACAGCAGCTCCCAGAAGGACAAAATCGAAGATGACATAAGCCCTGATAAGATTATCCACATATGCTGCATAGAACTGGACCAGATACTTCGGCAGAACATACATGAAAAGGTGCGCTGCTACTGCTGCAAAGGCAAGGATAAGAAGCGGCGGTGCCTTGTAATACGACTGGGAAGGGCTGCCGGGCAGGGTTCCCCCCTGCTCCATGGTAACTTTCCTGCCGGTCTCGAAGTTCCAGAATATCCCGGCATTAACTGTTTCTGCTCCTCTGTGTCTCAACCTGACCATAATTTGATTGTCTCCTTTCTCTGCCTTCACTCTCGGTTCATCGGCATAGGTCGCCCTTATGGGACGATAAGATAAGTTAATAGTGACTTATAATAAAAAATATCATATCTTCTGTCAACAGATATTGGCTGATTTCGAAAATATACTTTTAATGGACTGAAGTAGAAAGTTTAAGTATTTGCAACATATTGATAATGAAAGGTAATATGCCTTAAATACCCTAAAGCAGGACTATGTGCTTATATTTGTAGATTTAGGTTATCTGTTCGTTTGCATTACATTTGAAATGATTACTCTTGAATAAGAGGCTCAAGATGATTATTTGAGGCTACCATGAGACAGTCACCTCACCTGTCGCGCCTGGTTACGCAGTACCCTCGTCAGGGGCATCTGCGAGGCCTTCATTGCATGCACGTCTGTAGTGCTTACTGTATCTCCGATCGCGCCGCCAAAGACGAAGATCACTTCGGCATTATTGCTGAATGTTGGAGCGTACGTTGCCGGGCGGCACAACAGCATCTGAGGCGCTTATGTCAGGAATTTGATCGTAATGGCGAGACTGCCCCTGAATCTTGAAATTTCCTGAAGCCCTGATGTAGTCTAATAAGCTTTATAAAATCATTCTTCTGGAGGGTATCCATGGCGAGCAAATCGGCAAAAAAGTACGTATATTTTTTCGGTGCAGGAAAGGCCGATGGAAAAGCTGAGATGAAGAATCTCCTTGGGGGCAAGGGCGCCAACCTCGCTGAGATGGTGAACCTTGGTATACCGGTGCCTGCAGGCTTTACGATCACGACCGAGGTCTGCACCCTGTATTACAAGAACAACCGCAGATATCCTAAGGAACTCGAAGGCCAGACCAATGCTGCCATTGCAAGGGTCGAGAAGATCATGGGGAAAAAGTTCGGTGATCCGGTCAATCCGCTGCTGGTGTCTGTCCGCTCAGGCGCACGGAGCTCCATGCCGGGCATGATGGAGACGGTCCTGAACGTGGGCCTCACCACAAAGACCATCCCCGGTCTTATCAAGAAGACGAACAACCCCCGCTTTGTGTACGATGCTTACCGCAGACTGATGATGATGTATTCCGACGTTGTTATGGAGAAGGCTGCTGGCATTGAGCCGGAAGACGGCCACGGCATCAGGCACAAGCTGGAGACAGCCCTTGAAGCAGTGAAGAGATCAAAAGGTTACAAGAGCGATACAGACCTCACGGTCGATGACCTGAAGCTCCTCTGCGAGGAGTTCAAGGTGATCATAAAGCATACCCTGAAGAAAGATTTCCCTGACAATCCGAAAGACCAGCTCTGGGGCGGCATCGGCGCTGTGTTCCAGTCCTGGATGGGCAAGCGCGCGATCTCTTACAGAAAGATCGAGAAGATCCCTGAGGAGTGGGGCACTGCCGTGAACGTGCAGTCCATGGTCTTCGGCAACACCGGCGATACATCTGCTACCGGCGTTGCCTTTACCCGTAATCCTGCGACCGGAGAGAACATGTTCTTTGGCGAGTGGCTGCCGAATGCACAGGGCGAGGATGTCGTAGCAGGCATCAGGACACCGAACCCGGTCAACAAGGCCGGTAAGACCGCAGACACCAGGCACCTCTCGTCTCTGGAAGAGAGCATGCCGAAGCTCTACAAAGAGCTTTATACCATACAGAGAAAACTTGAGAAACATTACAGCGATATGCAGGACATCGAGTTCACGATCGAGGACGGCAGACTCTGGATGCTCCAGACCCGCGTGGGTAAACGTAACGGCCAGGCAGCGATCCGCATGGCGGTTGAAATGGCCAATGAAAAGCTGATCTCAAAAGAGACCGCGATCATGCGGGTGAAGGCAGAACAGCTCGATGAACTGCTTCATCCGAGTGTTGCGCCGGTTGCCGAGAAAAAGGCTGTTGAACTTGCAAAGGGACTGCCTGCAGGCCCCGGCGGCGCGATCGGCCGGATCGTTCTCACTGCTGATGATGCTGCAGCATGGGCAAAGAAGGGCGAGACGGTCATCCTTGTCAGGACCGAGACCTCTCCTGAGGATGTTCACGGCATGCATGCTGCAGAGGCAATACTCACCGCAAAGGGCGGCATGACCAGCCACGCAGCACTCGTTGCCAGAGGCTGGGGCAAGTGCTGCATCGTCGGCTGCTCAGCCCTGGATATCAATGTTGCCAAAAAAGAGGTCCATGTAAATGGCAAGGTCCTGAAAGAAGGGGACTGGATCACCCTGAATGGCTCAAAGGGGCGCGTGTATGAGGGCAAGCTCGACCTCCTGCCTGCTGACCCCGAACATAATCCATGGTACAAACAGCTGATGAAATGGGCTGATATGTACAGGACCCTGAAGGTCAGGACAAATGCAGATACGCCTGAGGATTCGACCGCTGCGCGGAACTTCGGCGCAGAAGGCATCGGACTCTGCAGGACAGAGCATATGTTCTTTGGCGCTGAAAGGATCAAGGCAGTCCGGGAGATGATCCTCTCAGAGACGGTTGAGGGCAGGAAAAAGGCGCTGGCAAAGCTCCTGCCATATCAGAAGAGCGACTTCCTCGGCATCTTCAAGGCAATGGCCGGACTGCCGGTAACCATTAGACTCCTCGATCCCCCGCTTCACGAGTTCCTCCCGCATACTGACAAAGAGCTTCACGAACTTGCTGATGATATGGGTGTTTCCTTCGACAAGCTGAACGCAAAGAACAAGTCGCTTCATGAGTTCAACCCCATGCTGGGCCATCGTGGCTGCCGGCTTGGTGTTACATACCCTGAGATCTACGAGATGCAGGCACAGGCGATCATGGAGGCTGCCTGCGAGCTTGCAAAGCAGAAGGTCAAGGTCATGCCTGAGATCATGATCCCGCTCGTCGGCCACGTAAACGAGCTTATCGCAATGAAGAAGGTTGTTGTTGATACGGCTGAAAGAGTGAAGAAGGAGAAAAAAGTAAAGGTTGCATACACGGTCGGCACCATGATCGAGCTGCCGAGGGCATGCGTCACCTCTGATCAGATCGCAGAAGTGGCTGACTTCTATTCCTTCGGCACCAATGACCTTACCCAGACTGTATACGGCCTTTCGCGTGATGACGCAGGCAGGTTCCTTCCGTTCTATGTCGAGAACGGCATACTCAAGGACGATCCCTTTATCACGATCGACCAGACCGGCGTCGGCGCGTTGATGAAGGTTGCTGCCGAGATGGGCAGGAAAGTGAAGAAAGACCTGAAGCTCGGCATCTGCGGTGAACATGGCGGCGAGCCAAAGTCTGTCGAGTTCTGCCACAACATTGGACTCAACTATGTAAGCTGCTCGCCCTTCAGGGTCCCGATCGCACGGTTTGCAGCAGCACATGCCGCGCTCAAGGACAAGGCAAAGAAGAAAAAGAAATAACCGTTTCTCCAACATAAGGAAGTTTTGGAAAAGGGGCTCATTCGAGCCCCTTTTTTTGTTTCAATTCAGAGACCGTGACAATCATACTAACGAGTTCGTTTATTGCATTCTGTTTGGTACTCTGAGATGAAGAGCACCTCGTTGCGAATAGTCACCTGATAAACAGAACTTCAAGTTGACAATGCGCCTGAAAATTGGATAAATAACTATGTAAGTTTAAAAGAAATATCGGAGGTGACCGGTGGCGCTTTCAGATGCAAAAAAATATATTGCAGACCTTCGCAAAAAACAGAATAATCCCTATCTCTGGCCTGATTACCTGACCGGCCTGCCAGACAAAGCGGCAATTCTCAGAAAACTTGAGGAGATCTATCCTAAAAGGGACAAATACTCTATTGCCTATGTGAGGATTTCGAATATCCAGTCTTACCTCATCAAATACGGCCCGGACAGGCATGCGGACATCATCCAGTGGGCGGCTGCCATTCTGAAGACCTCGGCAGATTCCCGCAAGAACGGCTTTGCCGGTACGCTCAGCACCCATGATTTTATGGTCATATGCGACTGCCGCGATATGCAGAAGCTTATGGAGCAGGCCTCTGCGTTGTTCTCGAAGCGTATTGCGGAGTACTATTCAAAGGGTGATATGAAGAAGCAGGAGACCCTGTCTTTCAAAAAAAGCGATGGCAGGGCTTTCAGGATCGGCCTGATGAAACTGGTCTCTGTTGTCGCGGACAATAAGCTGCCGGTCAAGAAAAGCGACCTTATTATAAATATGGCGCGGGTATGTGATGCCCTCGAAAGTACCGATGACGATATGGTCCTTATGACCAGGGATATGCTTTGTAACGATTAACTTCACTGTAGCAGGACTTTTCTTTGATCCCTTCAGTGATATTGCATTTGCAGAGAAAAGAATTTATTCTTTAGATGATATGCATATGCAACCTGTCCCAATAGTTCCATCCCTTGCCGGCGAGATCAACTGATGTCTATGGTATGTCCCTCATGGTTTTCCTTTATCCTTTATAACCCGGTGAGAAAGACATTCACGGACAGGAGCAGGGTGCTTGATGAATCCTGTATAACCAGGGAATCGGTTGTGCTCGAGATCGGCGCAGGCAACGGCTTTTTCACCGAGGCGATCGCTGAGCGGGCAAAAAAGGTTATCGCGGTTGAACTCCAGCAGGGCATGGTCAGAAAGCTCAGGAAGAGGGTGCAAAGGTTCGGCGCTGCGGTCGAGATCGTGCTTGAGGATATTTCCTCTGTTGCTCTGGAGCGCGACAGTGCTGATGTCTGTCTCCTTTATTACAGTTTTCACGAAATAGCGGGCCAGAAAGAGGCGGCCGCTACCATTGCCCGCGCCGTAAGACGCGGAGGCAATCTTTCGATCTATGAACCTTCGGTCGAGGTGAACAGCAGGGAGATGCAGGCTACGCTTTCACGCTTCACATCTCTGGGGTTTGTCCTTGAAGGATCGCGCGATACTATCTTCACCAGATCTGCTCTCCTGAGAAAACAGTAGATGAAACAACAGCTCTCAGACCGAAGCATCCTCGCCACGCTCACCGCAGGCCACATTGTTGATGACATTTATATGAACGCACTGCCGCCGTTCCTGCCCGTGCTTATCGCCAGTTCCGGCCTGTCATACGCTTCGGCCGGATTATTGGTGACTTTTTTTACCCTCACCTCATCCGTGTCCCAGCCGTTCCTCGGGTATGCGATCGACCGGTACCGGGCACGATGGGTAGGTGCACTGGGGCTGATATGGGCAGGCGTCTTTGTCGGGCTGATGGGCATGGCAACAAGCTATGCAATGCTGCTGGTTCTTGCAACCCTTGCGGGCATTGGCCCTGCCATGTTCCATCCGCATGCATTGTCCGCAGTCTCTGAGCTTTCATCCGGATCGAAGGGCAAGGTCATGTCTGTCTTTATCATAGGCGGCAATATCGGTTTTGCGATCAGCCCGGTGCTGATAGGAGCACTTACGTCGTCGGGCCAGAGCGGCATGTTCTATATCGCTATCCCTGGCATTTTGATGGGAGCGCTCATCTGGAAGTTTTCAGCCAGCCTGCATGCAGTCAGTGTGAGGAAGATGCATCCGTTCCACTTCAGAGACCTCAGTCCTGCGGTAATGCTTATTGCCGTTGCCGTCCTGCGATCATGGGTCTATTTCTCGGTTCTGAGCTATCTGCCCAGCTATTTTGTGATGAAAGGGAGTTCCGTTCTGAGATCGAACACCCTGCTTTCGATCATGCTTCTTGCCGGTGTTGCCGGACAGTTCACCGGGGGAGCTCTTTCCGACCGCTTTGGCAGACGACCGGTAACCATGGTATCCCTTCTCCTTGCAGCCCCGCTGCTCTATCTCTTTCTCCATACCGCCGGCGCGGCAGCACTGATATTCCTTTTCTGCTTCGGTTTTTCGGTCATGGCATCCTTTTCGGTTACCATGGTGATGATGCATGAGATCATGCACCGGCATATCGGTATCGCATCGGGCATCATGATCGGCTTTGCCCTCGGCATCGGCGGCATCGGCGTGATGATCACCGGACTCCTGGCAGACAGGTTTGGACTTTTTACGGCGCTCAATGTCCTGGTCGTGGCGCTGATCGTGGCAGGCCTTATGACCAGATCTGTTCCGGCACCGGGGAAAGAGAGGGAGGTTGTTCCGTGACAGATCTGCTCGATAAGCTTCCCTGGGCCGCAATCGTCTTTCTCTGTCTTACTCTTGGCCTCGCGCCTTACTGGCCGCCACATCTCCTTGAAAAGCTGTCCATGCTTTTCCGGGGAAAGCTTGTGAGGCCGCTTGACTGGTTCGACCTTTTTCTGCACAGTCTGCCCTGGCTGCTGCTTATCCTGAAGGCTGTGTACTCACCTGAATAACACGAAATAGACTGTAGTCCGATAACAGAGACGAACGACGTGAGACCTAAAACGAAAAACCTATCCCTCACAAGGGGGGACAAGCAGACTATCCACCTGAACGGTTATTAAGACTTTTTACTGATCGGGGTAAGCATCCTTTCTGCGTTCGACCCTATGGCAAAGTAGAGATATCCTGCGGCGAGCAGGAAAGAAAGCAGAGAACTGTAGGGGTACTCTATTTGGAGGAGTGCATGCACTGCCTCGAGCAGTATGGGCGGGGTGAAGGCAACTGCAGAGAGCCGCATTAATGCCCTGAAGTCAAGGCTGACGTTCATATACTTGGCAAAATTCCCTCCCAGAAATGAAAGAAGGATCACCTGCAGTACATGGAACCCAAACGACATGAGCAGAAGCAGGGGGAAGAGAACGGCAATGATAAGACTATTGAAGATCTCCAGCCAGTCATAGACAAGCTTCCGTGTTATGGTTGTGTCTGCAATGTCGGCAAGGGGCAGGGCGCGGACCTCGTTTGCATCCTTTCTTACGATGAGCGCGTTTTTTGTCAGGAGAATACTGGCAGGTGATCTGTCGAGCGATGCTGTTTTTCCCGTGGTGTCGATGATCGCGACCGGAGTGTTATTTTTCCTGTCGTAGATCGTATAGGGCATCTCCTCCTTGATCGACACCTCCCCTTTTGCAATGGTAATCACCGGGATCTGCTCAACATATTTTGGCCCTTCATCGGCAATGAAGTCGGAAATAGTGCGGTGTATATTCATGATCTCCGGTATCCAGAAGATCATCAGGATAAGGAAGAGATAGGGTAAGCAGAGCCCCTTCCAGTTTCTCGCAACGTCCTGATACAGTTCTCTTGAATAAAAGGAATGGTAGAGCGCCTGAAATGTGGAATAGATACCTGTCGTCTGTTTCTCTGTCATGGTAGTGACCGTTTTTCCCGAAGATGGGATTTTAAGTTACTCATGCATGGTTGTCAAGGGAGAGGACCCGTTCCAGGTTATGCACGAGGCCTTCGAGCAGAAACATGAGTGATTCTACATCAAGAAATTTATCTGCAGTTTGGTCAAAGAGTATCTTCACCTTTGCCGGGAACTCGTCCTCTTCCGGCCAATACAGGATAACGACCGGCACTTTGGGAAGAAGAAAAAACCTCCAGGCATGCGGTGTAGGGTACCCGTCCGTCCGAATTACCCCAAGCTTTTTGAGCGCTTCTGTGGTCCTCTTGATATCATGTTCAAAGAGGTCCTTGATGGGGTCTTCAGCTTCCCGCAAAAAGGACGATGCTTTTACCATACCGCTTCTGAGTTCGCTGAAAGAGACCCATTTCCCCGTGAGCTCTGCCTTTCCGTGGGTGTTCAGGTAGTGGAGCAGGAGGATCCTGATCCACTGTGTAATGGGGCCCTCTGATTGTATTTCGCCGCCGGGGAGGATCCTGAATTGCCGGCCCAGGCAGGGCATAAAGAGCGAGCCATCGCGATATTCGCCGCCAAGGTCCAGGCTGATGGCAGAGAGGTCAATATCTTTCACCTTGACGCGAAGGGACTGGATCAGCTCCTCCTGCCAGTCTGAGCGCGTTATGGAACTTTCAGAAGCCCTGATCTCATCTTCAGTGAGCAGGGGACAGTCCGACAGCCTGGCATCGCCTTTGATCACGGTAAGGGCAAAGGGCATGCAGGCCTTTTGGCTGCATCTGCCGCAGTTCGTCCTCGGCAGCTTCTTATAGAGTTCTATTGCGTTCATGCTTAAGAAGTTAAGTATAACAGAAGTTATCTCACCGACCGAAAATACCATCGCACAAGAAGGAACTAACTGGTAAAATGGATGTTATAGATTAAGAGAAGGAGGCTTTGATGAGAGCAATGAGAGTTATTGTAATGACAACGGCTGCATTCTTTTTATTGGCGTCTGCCGCGTTTGGACAGGACAATGCGCAAAAGAAGAATGTGACATCATCTGATGTCAGGCAGGATATGAAAGAAGCGGCAAAGACCACCGGCACGTATATGGAACAGAAGAAGGAGAAGTATGAAAAGAAGGCAGAGGATAAACTGCATCGCATTGAGGATAAAGTGAAGGGCCTCTATGCTACTGCAGAGAAGAAAAGCGTTGAGGCAAAAGAGAAGCTCTCCCGTGCGGTTGACGAGCTCAAAGCAAAGAGCGAAGCTGCCAGGAACAAGCTGAAGGACCTGAAAGAAGCTGGTGAGGAAAAGTGGGACAAGGCACGGGGTGAGCTCGATGCCATGCTCAAAGACCTTGAACGGTCCTACCATCGGACGGTTGCAAAGTTCAAGGATTAGTATGCCACGAAAAACATTGAAAAGGGGGATGCATATGAAACTGCAACAGTATGTCACGATTGAAGAAGTGAAAAGGGTATGTAAAGAGCTGAAGCTTACGGACTGGAGCTGCCGCAAGGACGATAAGGTCACCGCAAAGGAGGCCAGGATCATTCTTTCGAAGGTCAATACCGAGAAGATGGCCATACCGCTTGAGGAGTTCCGACGCGGCCTTGTGGTGGAGCTTGAGCATGGCACGCGCTTCAAGGACGCAAACGTGACGAATAACCATCCGCTTTTGACCGGCAAGATCGTTCTGGCCCATCTGAAGGAAATGATGGACTACTATGAACGTCTTGAGGTCGCTGAGCTCGAGGGTGACCTCTTCAAGGCGGTGAAGGCGGGCAATCTCTTGAAAATAAAGAAGTATTTCGGGAAGTTGGCCAAGGCCAGGAATGAGGTCGGTAGGATCGAGGCTGCGGCTATCAAATAGTGATGAGGAGATTATTTTGTGCAGTTATGAGGTATAATTATTAAAATTAATTCATTTATGGAGGGCATTATGAGACAGTCACAATTATTGCGATTATTACTCCTGACAGTGCTCTGTCTGGCCGTGAGCGGTATGGCTGAGGCGGGCGAGGCCGGACATCCTGAGCAGTTCCCGTATCCGGACTGTGGAGCCGGATACTTTGATTCAAAAACAGGATGCGTAGTTGAGGTTAATGAGAACGGTGCTTTTCGCGTCCATTTCCCGGCTGAACTGAATAGCTCTTCGATTATTCCTGCTACTCCCTGCTCTGGAGTAACTGCTGATCTTTATGATCCTACAACGATGTCAAACACAGCGAAGAAGATCGTGAGCACCCAGACAAGCTATATTGATCTGCAGATCGGCTGTGCAGGCTACCAGGTCCCGAGCAGCAGCATGACAGGCTCTGCTGATGACAAGAAGGCAAAGGTTATGGTGAAGATCAGTGACTCTTCTCTTGAAAATGCGATATACACCCCGGGCAGCATCAGGCCTCAGTCGGACGGCTATCATGAAGCTCTCCTGAGCGCCGGGTTCAAACTGAAGCTGGGCTGGTGGACCGCGACATGCTCAGCCAAGCGGTCGATAGACCAATAGGAGGATACGATAATGAAAAAGAACTTGATAACCATATTGACGATACTCTCAATTACCGTTCTGCTCAGCATGTCAGGTGCAGGGGCGGATGGACTCAATCCAGGTCAGTTCCCCTATACGATCAATCATGCAGCCAATATGTATTATGCAGGAGTGCCTGCCGGCGAGATGTCCGGCGGGGATTGCATGTCCTGCCATATGTGTTTTCTTGACGCTTCTTATGACAACACGATCAGGGCGCAGTTCCAGGCCGAGAGCGGCATGGGAATGGACAAGGCAGAGATGGGAACATCATACTGTGTAGAGATCGATCCCCGGGATCCTTCTGAAGTGGTCAACACTGGTGAATATCTCAGCTCTTCCCAGAAGAATTATATCGGTGTCACGATCTATCACGGCACCTGCTTTATGGGAGAAACGTCTGTCAGGCCGGCGCAGTTCGGTGTGAGGGGCAATGCAGCAGGTCTTACAACAGCAACAGCAAACCCCATGTTCGGCACCATGATGGTTAAACTGAGCGATGACTCTATCATGGAGATGGCAGGGGAAGGATATTCAGAAGCTGCCTTTGCGCTTTCATCAACCGGTTTTAAGCTGGACAAGAAGGGATTCTGGACAAGCCAGTGTCTGGCCATGCCCTTCGAATTGCCGAACTACTAGCGCTGCAGTATCCGATGACAAAAAAAGGCCTTCCGTGAAGGAAGGCCTTTTTTGTTCCTTCCATGGATTTTGTTGACAGAGGGGTGTATAATTTCCCTATAAATAACTTATGGAGGGCATTATGAGACTATCACGTTTTTTACTGGTTCTTTTCCTCTCAGCGTTCTGTCTGTGCATAGGCGGCCTTGCCGAGGCGGGTACCAAGGGAGGCCATCCCGAGCAGTTCCCTTATCCGGATACATCTGCTTATTACGATATTTCCAAAAATAACTGCCGTATTATTGCCTATGAGAGCGGCCGATTCGAGGTTTTTTTCCCGTCGGCTTTTGCGCCACTCGGTATTGCTCCTGCTGTTATGCCGTCAGAGCCGGGGATCAGGGTATTCCTCTATGATCCCACTACTATGTCAAACAGCGCCAAGAAACTGGTGAGTACCCAGACCAGCAATCTCTATATCGAGCCTGTCGGTTTACCGGATCCTCAGATCCAGGGGAGCAGCATGACCGCAGCTGCTGATGCAAAGAAAGCATCGGCAACAGTGAAGATCAATGACAGTTCTTTGGATAATGTCCTGGTGCCCAGTTCGATACTTGCATCAGATATCAGAGACATGCTGGCAAACTCGGGGTTCAAGCTCAAATTAGGCGTCTGGTCGGCATCATGCTCAGCCAAGCGCTCAATGGAATAGGAGGATATGAAAATGAAAAGAACCATAATAGCACTATTCATCATACTTGCCCTGACCCTCTCGGCTGGCCTTGCTGGGACCTCATCTGCCATGATGCTGAATCCGGCCCAATTCCCGTATTCTATTTTCGAGACGCCTGACCTGATGTATATGGGGTCGAACACGGGAACTATGGATGGCTTCCCCTGCGCACTTGAGGCTACGCACGATAACAGGATACTTGCATGGTTCGGAACAGGACTTATGCCGGATGCCATAGTGCCGAGCAGGATCACATACTGTATCTCTGTTTATCCGAACGATCCCTCCGAGGTCGTCAACACATCGACGTATCTCAGCTCTTCACAGAAGAACTATATTTATGTTCAGGTCTCTGAGGGTTATTGCGAACTGTTTGACTATGGCAAGGGCAGCATCAAACCTGCCCAACTGGAAGGCTGGTCTGAGCGTGTACCGGGTCTTACAACCGGTACTGCAAACCCGATGGTGGGCATCTCGATGATAAAGCTTCAGGATTCTGCAATTGCAGACTCTGCTGGTTATGATTACGAGACTGTGGCCAGTCTGCTTATTGCAGCCGGTTTCAAGCTGGATAAAAAAGGATATTGGATCAATCAGTGCTATGGCGGCCCTATGATCCAATCGGTTGAACCGTAATGCGATAAGCCGACACAAAGGTAACTCCTGCGATAAGCGGCCTTCCTTATGGGGAGGCCGCTTTTTTTCTGCCGCGTGTGCCTGGATTTTGTAGATGTCGGCGTGTATAATTTCCCTATAAATAAATTATGGAGGGCATTATGAGACTATCACGTTATTTACTGGTTCTTTTCCTCTCAGCGTTCTGTCTGTGTATAGGCGGCCTTGCGGAGGCAGGCAAGGGTGGGCATCCCGAGCAGTTCCCTTATCCCGATAATTTCGCTGAATATAATCAGTCAAAAACAGGATGTGCCATACAGGCTTTTGAGAATGGTGCCTTTGATGTTTTTTTTCAGGGCGGACTTGATCCAGCATCAATCACACCTGCACCCTGCTCCGGCAATGTCTATGCCTACCTCTATGATCCGACCACGATGTCAAATACAGCGAAGAAGATCGTAAGCTCGCAGGCGAGTTACATTAATTTCGAGATCGGCTGCCCGTCATTCCAGGTCCCGAGCAGCAGCATGAACGCAACTGCTGATGCAAAGAAAGCATCCGCTACGGTGAAGATCAGCGATGCTTCTCTTGCTGATCAGCTCTATGGGGATGCCAGCATCAGGCCTCAGGGCGTGATCGACTACGCATATATCCTCACAAATGCCGGTTTTAAGCTGAAGTCAGGCTGGTGGACAGCAACATGCTCTGCCAAGCGCTCACTCACACAGTAGGAGGATATGAAAATGAAAAAGACCATAATTGCACTCTGCATCATAGTAGCACTGACCCTTGTGGCTGGTTTTACCGCGACCGCATCAGCCAAGATGCTGAATCCGGCCCAATTCCCGTATTCTATTTTCGAGACGCCTGATCTCTTCTATTTAGGATCGAACACAGGCTCCGAGATTGGCGTTCCCTGCGGACTTGAGGCTACGTACGATAACAATATCTTTGCATGGTTTGCGGCCGGGATCTACCCGACTTCGATCACGCCGAGCAGTCCCTACACACATTGTATCGCTATTCTTCCCAGTGATCCTTCTGAGGTTGTTAACACAGCCGAGTATCTCAGCTCTTCACAGAAAAACCATATCCGTGTTGCTGTATCTAATTATATGTGTGAGGGACTTGAAATACTTCAGGAAGGCAGCATTAAGCCTGCTAATGGAGGTTTTTACTGGTCTGACCATGTTCCGGGTCTTACTACGGGAACGGCGAATCCTGTGGTGGGGATATCGCTGGTAAAACTGCAGGATTCTGCTATAGCCGAATCTGCGGGGCCGGACTATGTGACCGTTGCTGATGCGCTCTCTGCTGCCGGATTTAAGCTGGACAAAAAAGGGTATTGGGTCAATCAGTGCTATGGCGGCCCATTTCTTCAAACGCTGGAGCCGTAATGTGATCAACTGACTCGCATATATTCATTGCATAAAGCGGCCTTCCTTAGGAAGGCCGCTTTTTTTTATGGTGGATACATGGATTTTATTGGATATCCATAGGTATAATTACCCAACTAATAACTTCATGGAGGGCATTATGAGACTTTCACGTTTTTTACAGGTTTTTCTCCTCTCAGTGTTCTGTCTGACCATAGGCGGCCTTGCGGAGGCAGGCAAGGGAGGTCATCCTGAGCAGTTCCCGTATCCGAATGACTCTGCTTATTATGACATTTCGAAGAATAACTGCCGTATCATTGCCTATGAGAGCGGCCGGTTCGATGTTTTCTTCCCGTCGCTTTTTGCAGCCACAAGTATTGCACCGGCTGATATGGATGGGGTCAGGGTTTATCTCTACGACCCCACAACGATGTCCAACAGCGCGAAGAAACTGGTGAGCAGCCAGACCACCAATCTCTATATCGAGTTCGGTACCATTGATCCCCAGGTCCCGAACAGCAGCATGAACGCATCTGCGGACGCAAAGAAGGCATCTGCTACGGTGAAGATCAGAGACAGTTCTCTTGATAGTCTCATCGTGCCGGTCAGCATCACTCCGGCAAGCAGCTCTGACTTCAGGGATATGCTGGCAAATTCGGGGTTCAAGCTCAAATTAGGCGTCTGGTCAGCATCATGCTCTGCCAAGCGCTCAGTGGAATAGGAGGATATGAAAATGAAAAGAACCATCATAGCTGTATTGATCATACTTACCCTGACCCTTGCGGCTGGCCTTGTTGGAACCGCATCTGCCATGATGCTGAATCCAGGCCAGTTTCCTTATTCTATTTTTGAGATGCCTGACCTGATGTATATGGGGTCGAACACGGGAACTATGGATGGCGTACCCTGCGCACTTGAGGCTGCGCACGACAACGTGATCCCTGTATGGTTCAATGTTGGAGGTTTTAATGGCGACTCGGTTACACCGAGCTATACTATTGGCGGCTACTGCGTCTATATCTATCCATTCGATCCCTCTGAGGTCGTTAACACTGCGGAGTACCTGAGTTCCTCACAGAAGAACTACATCGGCGTAAGCATAGAAGACGGCCCTTGCATGGCCCTTAACCCTGGGAGCATCAAGCCTGCTGCCGACGGTTTCTGGTCGGATCATCTGCCCGGTCTTACAACGGCCACGGCGAATCCTATGATGGGCATGTCTATGATAAAACTGCAGGACTCAGCGATAATCTCAGAGGGTTATTCGTTTATTACCGAAGTCCTTTCTGCTGCCGGGTTCAGGCTGGACAAGAAGGGCTTCTGGACCAATCAGTGCTTTGGTCAGCCCATGATTTTTAACTGACTTGGGTCTCTGTTGATCGAAAGACGCGAATTTATCGGACTGCTGATCAGCGGCCTTCTCTACGGGAAGGCCGCTTCTGCTTTTGGTGCTGCGTCGGACGATGACGCGGATGCTCTCAAAATGCTCCTGCCCCGCCTTATCGGGTTGGAAGGATCTGAAAAGGGTGTGACCCTGAAACAGGGCGACATTAACAGCCGCGTTGCGGGCGACTTGGCAAAAGTGCTTGCCCCGTACCGGAGACAGGACGGTTTCGATGCAGACGGTCTTGTCAGGGACCTCGAATCAGGGAAACTACGCCTGCCCAAAAGCGTGAACAGTCTTTTTCTGTCGCTCAGAAACAGGGCTGCAGCTGCATACTACACCACTGCAGAGGGGCGGCGTGCTGTTGGCTATGAAGGGCCGCCTCTGCAGGGATATCCTGGCTATCATGAATGCCCATGACGCGGATGTCATAGTTGTCGGGTCGGGAGCCGGCGGCTCGCTGACCGCTTTTGGTCTCGCCATGGCAGGTGTTAAGGTCCTGCTCCTTGAGCTGGGGCCCCGCTTCGATCCTTCAAAAGATTATTTTTTGAGCGATCCGAACTGGGAACTGAAGAACCCTTTTCTGAAGCATATCCCCGATACCTATACCGCTCCGATGAAGAAGCTCGATGATGCATATTTTCACCTCAGCTCGTCAGTTCTCCAAAGAGGCCTGAACCGGAGGGAGTTCGATTACCACCGTGCCTGCGGTGTAGGGGGTACGACCCTGCGCTACCAGGGTGAGGCGCACCGTTTCCCGCCGCATGCCTTTCGTATGAGAACAGAACATGGCATGGCTGAGGACTGGCCCATCTCTTATGCTGATCTTGATCCCTACTATCTGAAAATAGAGGAGCTGCTTGGTGTTGCCGGAAATCCCCATCCCCTTTTCCCGAGGACCGCTCCATATCCAAACCCTGCCCATCCGCTCTCCTGCTCCAGCAGCCGCGTTGCAGAGGCATGCAGGAAGCTCGGCATGACACTTTCGGAGAACACGCTGGCCATCCTGAGCAGACCTTCAAGCACGAGGCCTGCGTGCATCTACTGCAAGCTCTGCTCCCTGGGATGTATGGTCGGCGACAAGGGCAGTACTGACATTGCTGTGCTGCCGGTTGCTGAAAAGACCGGCAAGCTGAAGATCCGGCCGAACTGTGTGGCGGTCAAAATTGTGACCAGCAGAAAAGGACGTGCAGAGGGTGTGATCGTGGCTGATAGGCTGACCGGCAGACAGACCCGTTTACGGTCCAGGGTTGTGGTCCTTGCGGCTGGTGCGATCGAGACGCCGCGACTCCTGCTCAACTCGGCCAATAAAGAGTTTCCGGCGGGGCTCTGCAACCGCCACGGCGTGGTGGGGACCCACCTTATGGAAAACCTCGAAACGGGTGTGATATTTGTCTTCCCCAGAAAGATGAAATCCTATCAGGGTGTTTCGATCGACAGTAAGATATGGGATTTTGCGGCGCCGGATCCCCGGAAGGGCCGTGAGAGGTCTTTTACGCTTGCTTCCTGCGGCGCCCCTGACAATGTTATCGGCCCTGCCTCCTTTGCCATAAAGGTAGCCAAGGGATTCGGCAAAAAACACCGGCAGTTTGTCGAGAAATACTATGGTGCCCATGCCATGGTCTTTGGTATTGCAGAACAGCTGCCCCGGCGTACCAACAGAGTGATGCTTGATCCGGAGGAAAAAGATGAGTACGGCATGCCCAAGGCCCTGGTGGATGTGGCCCTCGACGAGGGGGATCATAAGGCACTGGATGTGATGCTTGACCTCTGCAGGGAGCTGGCAAAGGCATCAGGGGCAGAGAAGCTTCTGGGCCACTACACGACATATGATGTTTCAAGTGCGACCCACGCCTGCGGCACGGCACGCATGGGCAGCGATCCAAAAACCTCTGTTGTGGACAGCTGGGGCCGGAGTCATGCGATCAGGAATCTGTTCATCGCTGATGCCAGTGTTCTGGTGACCCAGGGATGCGGGGCATCTCCCTCATTGACCATACAGGCGCTTGCTCTTCGGACCGCTGACCACATCGCTGCGGCGCTGAAAAAAGGTCTGGTTTAATTCGCTGCTGATTTCCGCAGCTCTGCAATATGCTGCAGAAGGAATGCCTGCAGACGCTGTTTTCTCTCAGGGGTAAGGTCTTCAAGCGGGTTGAATGGTGTGCGGCTGGAGATCGGCTTGATCAGCATATAGCCGCGATCAGACCACATCACCACGGTCTCTTCGTTCATGAAATTAAGCTTCTGAAGGATCTGACTCTTGTCCTTGAACCGGGTGCTGAACTCCTGGGGTGTAAGACGGAAGAATTTGAGGCCGTCAGGATATTTCCTGGCGATCTCCTTAAATGATATGTTTTCCCTTGCTGCCTTCTGAAGATCCGTAGCGCGGACCGTCTTTAATGCGGCATTTCCCGGCTTGTACTCAACCGATAATACATCTATCCACTGCTGCGACGGGACATCAACATACCGCGTATCAATATATCTGCCGATGCGCATGATCCTTTCGAGATAGGAAGCCTCCTCAGGGCTGAGTTTATACCGCTCGATCATTTCCTTCTGTTTCTTCGCGTCGACCGTCATGTTTGCTTTTTTTGCTGCCTCTCCCAAAAGCTCTTCTGTCAGAAAGTCGTCAAGGGGATTATTCACGCGCCAGACAGGATCTTCAATGCCCATCCGTCTTACGGTGAGCAGGGCGTTGGCCTGATAGTCAATGATCTGCGAAAGCGAATACTCCCGATCCAGGATCCGCACTATTGGTGATGCAGCCGGCTGAGGCAGAGGCAACCCTTCACGCGCAGTTCTCTCTCCTGCTGTGCGCTGCCCCACCATGTCTGCAAGCTGTTTTCTCAGCTCTGCACTGGTTCGCATCTCTTCGTTAAGCGAAGCCTTTAACTGGTCTTTTTCGATTGATGCATTGACATCAGGTTTCTTCGGCCCGGGCTCCTTCTTATCGAACATGAGCCTGGTGAGATAGGAATTCAGGATCTTCATGTCTCTTATCCTCTGCTCGGCCTGCAGTTCCATATCCGCGACTTTTTCAGAAAGCATTTTCTTGTCGATATCCAGTTGGCTCACCTGGCCCCTCAACTGCTGGATCTCTGCGGTCATTTTCTCCTGTTCTTTGAGCGATGAGATGCTCCCATCTGCCTTTTCTCCTGAGGATTTCTGTTTCTCTTCAGTCCTGGCAAGGACTGTTTTGAATTCCTGCTCCCGTTCTTTCGAACGGGTCAGGTCATTTTTCAGTTCAGCAGAAGATTTCTTCTCCGCGGCGATAAGCTGCTTCAGGTGTTCCTGCTCCTCTCTGGCGCGTGACAGTTCCTTGCCCTGATCTTCAGTCAGGACCTCCAGCTGAGAGAGCCTGAGCCTCATGGCCTCCCCAGATCCGCTGTCGATGATTTTTTCCAGCCCGCCTGTCTGGCCCCCCTCAGCGACATCCTTCTCCTGACGGCTTTTGACCGTATTCATCTGCGCCAACCGGGTTATGAGACGGTCCCTTTCATCTGTTGCGTCTTTGAGTTTTTTCTCGAGCTCTGAGAGTCCGGTGATCCGGGCTTCCAGCTCGTCTTTCTGCTTGCGGAGCTGTGCCTCCCGGGACTCAAGATCCGCTATCCGGAGCTGGTGATCATGATTCGTCCTGCGCTCCTCAGCCAGCAGGGCCTCGATCTTTTCTATTTCATCAGCCGGCTGCGCCGGTTTGCTATCAGGCGCGCCGGTCTTTTTCTCAGCCGACTGTTTGGATACAATATCCTTCTGAAGGTCTGCAGCTTTGGCAGGGTCTTTGCCGCTCTCTGCAGAGCGAACCCGTATGATCTCTTTCATTTCGATCTCAATGAAGGCTATGAACGGACTGTCCGGAAATTCCTTTTGTATTGCCTGAAAGGTCAGTTCAGCCTCACTGTACAATTTCATGCTGATAAGCGTTTTGCCGAGCCAGAACATGGCAGCATCCCGTGCAGAGCTGTCAGGAAATTCCTTTAAGAAGGTCCGGAATGTTTCGGCTGCCTTATCGGGTTTGTAGGAGAAGAGGTATTCATACCCCTTATTGAAAAGCTCGGTTTCGCGCTCAGTGCCGGATGCAATCCCATGACTGGGACCGTACATGACAAAAAAACCAATAAGAATGAAGAGAAAAAGGAACAAACGCCTCATGGACATTGTTGAATTATACCACAGGAATGGAACGCCTCATTGATATTTGGGACAGCCTTTTCATAGAATAGAGCCAACTATACAGGTTGTTTATGCCGATAGACTATCTGGTGTTCAGGCGAAAGAGGCTATTAGTGTGAGATGGCCGAAATTATGGGGCCAAGGCAGTATTTACTGGTTATTTATAATTGTTTATGGACTAAACTCCTAACGGACTATCTGCCTGTGTAGTTACGAATAGAGCTGATCAAAAGGAGATCCAATCATGCTTATCGTAATGCATCATTCGGCAACGGAAAAAGACATGCAGAAGGTAAAGAGTACGATCAGGAGCATGGGCTTTAAGCCTGTGGCCATACCGGGAGCAGAACGTACGGCCATCGGCATCATCGGCAACCAGTCCTGGATCGACGACGGTCCGATCAGGACATTAAAGGGGATACTTGAGATCATTCATGTGACCAAGCCCTATAAACTGGTAAGCAGGGATTTCCATCCGTCGGACACGGTCATCAAACTCTCCAGGGACGTGAAGATCGGCGGCAGATCGCCGTTTCTGTTTATCGCAGGTCCCTGCGCTATTGAAAACAGGGAGCAGATTTTCAAGACTGCCAGGTTCCTGAAGAAGCTCGGGGTTCCTGTGCTTCGGGCGGGCGCTTACAAGCCCCGGACGAGCCCGCACAGTTTCCAGGGACTGCGTGAGCTGGGCATAGAGCTTCTTGACGAAGTAAGAAAGGAAGTCGGTATTCTGATCGCTACCGAGGTGATGAGCCCTGAGCAGGTCGGGATGACTGCGGAAAGGGCTGACATACTGCAGATCGGCGCACGCAATATGCAGAACTTTGATCTACTGCGCGAAGCAGGAAGAACAAAAAGACCGGTGATCCTGAAGAGGGGCTTGTCGGCAACGGTCGAGGAATGGCTGGCATCAGCTGAATATATCCTTCTGGAAGGCAATACGGATGTCATTCTCTGTGAGCGCGGCATCAGGACCTTCGAGACTGCCACGAGAAATACTTCGGACCTTTCGGTCATTCCGCTTGTTGCAGAAAGCTGTCATCTGCCGGTCATCTTTGACCCGAGTCATGCGACCGGCAAAAGGAGTCTGGTGAGTCCCCTGTCTCTTGCCGCTGCTGTGGTTGGCTCTCATGGAATCATGGTTGAGGTCCATCCTGACCCTGAACATGCCCTCTCGGACGGGCCTCAGTCTCTGACGTTCAAGGGGTTTGAAAAACTGAAGAAGCAGATGGAGTTGCTTATTGACTTTATGAATAGCAAGCTGCGGCAATAACCCAGGACCGCAAGGGGGTAAAAGAAACGGGCAGATCACCTGATTGTAAGCTGCCCGTTCTCTACTTATCAGACTTAGGCTAAACGTTATCGTTCGTTCTGCTTCTTTTCTTTGCCTTCGCCTTTTGGACGCTGTTTCGCAGAATTTTTCTCCTGAGCATGTCCTCTTTTGTCCTGTTTTATTTCCCGATGGTCCTGTCTTCTGTCCTGACTCACATCCTTGCGATGGTCGCGCCCGTCCTGCTGCCTGTTGTGCTGCTCCCCCCGCATATCCTGACGGTGATCACGTCTGGCATCGTGGCGTTCATGTTTCCATTCATTTTGATCGTGCTTCCACTGCCTCTTGTCCCAGTACCGTTCCCGTTCCCACCGATTCCAGTTGTTATGTACATGACCGTAAGGAATATGGGGATTGCCGCCATAGCTGCGCCGGTAATCAGGCGGCAGATTTATGACGTGCCGGGGCACTCTTTCCCTGCCAATGTGATGCCATGGGCCGTTGTACCCATTGCCCCTGTACCAATATCCATTGTATGGGCGGTACCAGTACCCGTGATAAAAGACGATGTCCATGTCCACGCCGGGAGCGAAATAGACATACGTGTTCGGTATAACGACCAGTTCAGGCGGTGCGGCAAAAGTATAAACCGGCGGAGGCCCGATGTTGACATTGACATTTACGCCTGCCATGCTGATGTCCGCCATGACAAGCAACAGGAGTACAACGAAGAAAGAGATGAATGATTTCCTATTCATATAAAACCTCCTTGAGGGTTTCATTTAGATTATCACACCCTGGTACTATTTCAACTCAGGAGCAAAAGAAAAGTTTCATGCCGCTTTTACATCGACAGGAGATGCGGCTGTCAGTTACAATACTAAAAGTGGTAAAAAATGGCGCAATAACGCTCAAGTCTCGCCTGCTTCTTGCTCCCATGGCAGGGATAACAGACCTTCCGTTCCGGCTTATTACCCGTTCCCTTGGATGCGAATTTGCATTTCTCGAGATGATATCAGCCCGCTCGATCGTCCATCAGTCAGGCAAGACCGGTCGTATGCTCAGCTCCTGCCTTGAAGACCGCCCGCTGGGAGCACAGCTGCTCGGACACGAGCCTGAGTCTCTTCTCAAGGCAATGGACAAGGTCCTGCCGCAGGGCTTTGACATCCTGGACCTTAATGCAGCCTGTCCGGTCGACAAGGTTATAAAAAAAGGGAAGGGTGCAAGTCTTCTGAAGGACCCCAAAAAGGTGCATACCCTGCTGAAGGCCATGGTGGGACATACTGATCTGCCAATAACCGTAAAGATCAGGGCCGGCTGGAGCAGTAATTCGGTGAATGCCTGCGATGTAGCCCGCTATGCCGAGGATGCGGGCATCAGCGGCCTGACACTTCACGGCAGGACAAGGGAACAGGGATATAGCGGAAGAGTTGACTACAATATCATCAGGCAGGTGAAAGAAGCGGTCTCGATCCCGGTCATAGCGAGCGGCGATGCACTTTCCCCTCAGCTCATAAAAAAACTGTTCGATGAAACAGGTTGCGATGCGGTTGCCATTGCCCGGGGATCTCTTGGCAATCCATGGATATTCAGGGACGCCATGGCTTATCTCGAAAAAGGCGTCATTCCGGAACGGCCGGGGCCCGATGAGCTGGCAGATACCATGCTTCGCCACCTGAATCTTAACTGTGATTTCTACGGCGACAAAAGAGGAGTGATCCTTTTTCGCAAGCTCTTCGCCTGGTATGTGAAGGGGCTTCATGAAGTAAGGCAACTTAAAGATCGCGCATTCAAGGCCGATACGCGGGAAGAGATGCTGGGCCTGATGGAGTCTGTGCGGACCTATGCGTACAGCCATCAGGAGGGTCATTACGAAGGATTTGCCCTTACCAGTTAAGCTGAGAAAATTATTTGCAAGTTTGGAAAAAGTGTTTCAAAAGGCGATGTCATCGGCTTTGTCTGTTCAACGGGAAGATCAACAGGAACCCATCTGCATGTTGGGATAACAACGCAGGAATTGAGCGTGAAACCTGTATTATTTGTGAAGCTGAAATTATGAACCACGGCAGTATAGATTGCTAAGAAAGGATACAGAACATGAAATTTGAAGATTTTTCTATCAGCAAGGAGACATTACGCACGGTTTCAGAGATCGGCTTTGAGGAACCGACGCCCATACAGATCTCAGCAATCCCTCTGGTCATGGACGGGAAGGATGTTATCGGGCAGGCGCAGACTGGTACCGGGAAGACCGCTGCCTTTGGCATCCCTATTGTGGAAATGGCCAAGAGGGGCAAGAAGCCTTTTGCTATTATCCTTGAACCTACACGTGAACTGGCAGTGCAGGTTGCCCAGGAGATGAACAGGATCGGCAGCGGAAAGAAGATCCATGCATTTCCTGTTTACGGCGGGAAATCCATAGATAACCAGATCAGGACTCTCAGGGCAGGGGTTGACGTTGTCGTCGGAACACCCGGCAGGATCATTGACCATATTCAGAGAAAGACGCTATCCCTTTCTGACATCCGGATCGTTGTCCTGGACGAGGCGGACGAGATGCTTGATATGGGATTTATCGAAGATATCGAGACGATCCTCAAGACAACGCCAGCAGAGCGCCAGACGCTTCTCTTCTCTGCGACCATGCCCCTTCCGATACTGAACATCACAAAGAAATTCATGCGTTCGCCCGAAAAGATCAGGATTAACCCGAAGGATGTCGTTGTCCCTGAGATTAAGCAGGTCTTTTATGAGGTGCGGGATGCTGACAAGCTCAATGCCCTGACCCGGCTGATCGACGTCGAAGACCCTCAGCTCGCAATCGTTTTCTGCCATACGAAAAGGGATGTGGATGAGGTGGCCATGAAACTGCAGCAGATGGGGTACAGCGCCAGCCCGCTGCATGGCGATTTCACACAGGCGCACCGGGACGAGGTGATGGAGAAGTTCAAGAAGGGAAGGCTCGATATCCTGGTGGCTACCGACGTTGCCGCCCGGGGCCTGGATATCAAGAATGTCAGTCACGTTATCAACTACAGTATTCCGCAGAATCCCGAAAGTTATATCCACAGAATAGGAAGGACCGGCAGGGCAGGAAAATCAGGCATTGCCATAACCCTTGTCTCGCCGAGGGAATACCGCCATCTTAAGCTGATCGAGAGGACAGCCAAGACCACGATCGACAAGAAAAATCTGCCAACCTCAAAAGAGGTGCTCAAGGCAAAGGAAAAGAGCATTGCCAAAGAGATCGCTGCAATGATCAGCGAGAAAAAGCATGAAGGCTACCTTAAAACGATAGAAGCGCTGGCTGCTGAAGCAAGTGTGGCGGAGATCGCAGCCGCTGCCCTCTGTATTGCGTACGGCGAGCCCAAGGTTGCGCACGTGAATGAATCCGCAGCTCCTGAACAGCGCGGCAACATCGCTCGTCTCTTTATGACGATCGGCAGAAAGGACAAGATAACGGTCTCCGAGATCGTGAAGGCCATTGCTTCGGGTGCACGCATACCGGGAAGCAGGATCGGCAAGATCGAACTGCACGACTCATTTACCTTCGTAGAAGTGCCGGCCGACCTTGCAGACATGGTGATCCATGCACTTGACGACATGATGGTCATGGGCAGGCGTGTGCAGATCAAGCCGGCGAATGCGCGGAAAGAGTTCTCGGCGAAAGAATTCAGCGGAAGAAGCAACAGAAAAGAGTATCCAAAAAAAGAATATCCGAAAAAAGAGTTCTCCAGAAAAGACTATGACGTGAAAAGTGTCACGAAGGACAAAAAAAGATATTAACTGCTCCAGATCAGCTGAGAGCACCTTTTCTGCGTGAGCAGGAGCCCCGTTATCAGGGAGATGCCGGCAAAGTTCATACTCTCCAGATCCGGCATTCCGGGCGCTGACTATTGCATCAATGCGTATGTCGGCTGTTCGCATGCCTGTGTATACTGCTACGCGACCTTTATGAAAAAATATACAGGCCATACCGAGGCCTGGGGTGCCTTTGTCGATGTTAAAGTCAATGCTGCTGAACTCCTCAGGAAACAACTGCCAAAAGCGAAAAGGGGTCATGTGATGCTCAGTTCAGTGACGGACGCCTATCAGCCGATAGAAGTGAAATACCGCCTGACCCGGCAATGCCTCGAAATTCTGCTTGAGCATCAGTTCTCCGTTGGTATCCTCACCAAGTCTCCGCTGGTGCTCAGGGACCTTGATGTCATTAAAAGATTCGATGAGATCGAGGTTGGTGTCACGATCTCTACTGACGATGAAAGGATGCGAAAGATCTTCGAACCGGGAGCACCGCCGATCGATGCACGCATAAACACGCTCAGAAAATTGAAGGAGCAGGGCGTGCGGACCTATGTCTTTGTCGGCCCCATGCTGCCGATGGACCCGGAGGCACTGAGCGAAAAAATAGGGAGATATGCAGATTCCTTTCTCATCAGCAGGATGAACTATATCGGCAAGACCGCTCATCTCTTCAGGCAACTGGGCAAGACCGCGTGGCTCGATAAGGATTTTGGCGAAGATGTCAGGGCGCGCATCAGGAAAGGACTCGGTGAAAAAAAGGTCACGGACTGCTGAAGTCCTGTAATTGAGATATACTATATATGAACATCAGTGATATTGAAATCATGCAGAAACGTGGAGGTAAGCATGTTCAAAGCCCTTATGAGGACTGACAACAACAAGGCAAGTATATTTCTGAGACTTGCACTCGGTATCGTCATGTTCCCCCATGGAGCCCAGAAGGTCCTCGGATGGTTCGGCGGACCGGGTGCTGAAAAAACTATTGAGATCTTTACGACCAAGGCAGGTTTCCCTGTTTATGCAGTTATTCTTCTTATGATCACTGAATTCATCGGCTCGCTCTGTCTGATCTCGGGATTCTTCACCCGCGTCTTTGCCCTTGCTATAGGTTTTGCCATGGCTTTCTGCGCATACGGTAATCACCTGCAGAACGGGTTCTTTATGAACTGGATGGGTAACCAGAAAGGTGAAGGGTTTGAGTTCCATATCCTTGTTGTAGGCATTGCCCTGGCTCTTGCGGTCAGGGGCGGCGGTGCTTTTTCGATCGACAAAATGATCGCGAAGAGATAGCAGCTTTCGAAGGCAGACCATGTCCCTGTTCTTCATCACATTTTTTCTTGCCTACGGCGGCATGCACCTGTACGCTTTTCTCAGGGCCCGGGCTGCCCTGCAGTTCGGCCTGCTTTGGGGTGCGGTAATAGCGTTCGTTATGCTGGCGATGCTCTTCGCTCCTCTGCTTATCCGGCAGGCAGAGAAACAGGGCCTGGAGCAGCTTGCCCGCATGCTCTCCTTTATTGGATATACCTGGCTCGGCATACTCTTCCTCTTTTCGTCATCATCACTGGTGCTTGACCTGTACCGGTCATTGATCAGGTCTGTTGAACTCCTGCGCGGGGCTGAATACACGAATTTCAAACCGACGGCAGGCGTCCTGTTTTATCTGCCACTGATCGCTTCGCTGCTTATTGCGATCTATGGCTATGGAGAGGCACGGAACATCAGGACAGAGAGGATCACGATAAGAACGCCGAAGATCCCTGAGGCGATCGGAAGGGTCAGGATCGCGCAGATATCTGATGTGCATCTGGGACTGATCATCAGGGAAGAAAGGCTTGCAAGGATCCTGAACCTGGTCCGGGAGGCTTCCCCGGATATCCTTGTATCTACCGGTGACCTTGTTGACGGTCAGATCAACGGTATGCCCGGCCTGGCTGAAATGTTCAAGACGATCGATCCGCCGTACGGCAAGTATGCCGTCACCGGCAACCATGAATTCTACGCAGGACTGGAGCAGGCCCTCGCGTTCACCAAGCGGTCAGGTTTCCGGGTCCTCCGTGATGAGGCTGCTGATATTCATGGTGTTCTGAATATTGCCGGTGTTGATGACAGGACCGCACGGCCTCGGGCAGTCATGGGCGATGCCATTGAACAGGAGATATTGTCGAGGCTCCCGCAGGGAAGATTTACGCTCTTCCTGAAGCATCGGCCCCTTTTTGACAGGCGTTCTGCAGGCCTCTTCGATCTTCAGCTTTCAGGCCATGTTCACCGCGGCCAGATATTTCCGTTCAGCATCCTGACGAAGCTCTACTATCCGGTGCATGCCGGATTTGTCGATCTTGAAAAGGGCTCGCGCCTTTATGTCAGCAGGGGGACAGGCACCTGGGGCCCGCCGATCCGCTTCCTTTCCCCTCCCGAGGTCACGGTGATCGACCTGGTATACGGCAAAGAGAACTGAATTTCCAATACCGGCAATTTGACAAAAAACTCAAAGCCCTTGTCTTTACAGAGTATTAGATACTGTGTTAAACTTGATACCTTAAAATACTTAATGAGAAAAGGCGGTGATTTGCGTGGCACTTGACAAAGTAAGAAAAGAAGGAATTATCGGCGATTACAAGATGCATGAGAAGGATACTGGTTCCCCTGAAGTTCAGATAGCGATCCTGAGCGAGAGGATAACGTACCTGACTGAGCATTTCAAGACCCATACGAAGGACCATCATTCACGGAGAGGACTGCTCATGCTCGTCAGTCAGAGAAGAAAGCTGCTTGACTACCTCAAAACTACAAACCAGGAACGGTACGAGAAGATAATCGCTCGACTTGGCATCAGAAAATAGGAGAATAATGACTACGACTGTAGCAACTGAACTTCGCGGCAAGGAATTAACATTAGAGACAGGAAAGATGGCGAGGCAGGCCGACGGCTCCGTTGTTGCCCGGTACGGCGACACCGTACTGCTGGCGACTGCAGTGAGCAGCAAGACGCCGAGAGAAGGGATAGACTTTTTCCCTTTAACGATAGATTATCTTGAAAAGACCTATGCTGCCGGCAAGATACCGGGCGGCTTTTTCAAGCGAGAGGGCAGACCTACAGAGAAGGAGGTCCTGACCTCACGGCTTATTGACCGCCCTCACAGGCCGCTGTTCCCCAAGGGTTACAGTTGCGAGACCCAGGGTATTGTGAATGTGCTGTCCTATGGCGATGAGAATATAGCAGACGTCCTCGGCATAACAAGCATGTCTGCAGCGCTTCATATATCCGATATTCCCTTTGACGGCCCTGTCGCTGCGGTCAGGATAGGGAGGATTCAGGGTGCGTTCATCATTAATCCCGACCTTAAAGAGGTGGAGGAGTGCGACGTCAATCTGGTTGTTGCAGGAACTGCTGATGCTGTTGCCATGGTTGAAGGAAGTGCGCAGGAGATGAGCGAGTCTGACCTGCTTGAAGCCATTGATCTGGCGCATGCGGAGATAAAGAAGCTCTGCGCGTTCCAGAATGAGTTCAGGGAGAAGGTCGGCAAGCCAAAAAGAAGCTTCACGGTCCCGGAAAAAGACGAGGACCTTAAGAATAAAGTGAAAGAACTTGCGCTGGGAAAGATCACGGAAGCGATCGTCATTCCGGACAAACTGAGAAGACAGACAGCGCTCGATGAGATCCTCAAGGAGATCATAAAACAGTTAAACACGGGAGATAACGATATTGCCAAGGCTATCGCTGCTGCGTTCAACGACATAGAGAAGAATCTTGTCAGGGATATGATCCTGACGAAGAATGTCCGTGCGGACGGACGGACCCCTGAACAGATCAGGCCTATCAGCGCGGAGGTTGGTCTCCTGCCGAGGACGCATGGCTCTGCCCTTTTTGTGAGGGGAGAGACCCAGTGCCTTGCCGTGGTCACCCTGGGGACAACGGATGACGAGCAGCGGATCGATTCCCTTGAGGGCGAGACCTCGAAGTCGTTCATGCTCCACTACAATTTCCCGCCGTTCAGCGTTGGTGAGGTAAAGCCGTTACGGTCTCCCGGCAGACGCGAGATTGGTCACGGCATTCTTGCCGAGCGGTCGATCAGGGCTATCATGCCTTCGAAGACGGACTTTCCTTACACCGTAAGAATCGTTTCTGATACCCTTGAGTCAAATGGTTCATCCTCAATGGCCTCTGTATGCGGCGGTACCCTTGCATTGATGGATGCGGGTGTGCCGATCAAGGCACCTGTTGCCGGTATTGCGATGGGGCTGATAAAAGAAGGCGACCGGGTTGTTGTGCTGACCGACATCCTCGGTCTTGAAGACCATCTGGGCGACATGGACTTTAAGGTCACCGGTACGGAGAACGGCATTGCTGCATTTCAGATGGACACCAAGATCGGCGGCATCTCCCGCGCCATCATGGAAAAGGCGCTCGAACAGGCCAGGCAGGGGAGGCTCTTTATCCTGAACAAGATAAAAGAGACCATGACCGAACCGAGGAAAGAACTGGCAAGCCATGCACCCAGGATATACACCATGCAGATCAAGCAGGACAAGATTCGCGAGGTCATCGGCACCGGCGGCAAGGTCATTCGCGGCATTATTGAGAAGACCGGCGTAAAGATCAATATCGACGACAGCGGACTTATCAGCATCGCTGCATCTGATGGCGTAGCTGCACAGAAGGCTATCGATATCATCAACGGCATTATTGCCGAAGCCGAGATCGGAAAGATCTATCTGGGCAAGGTGAAGAAGGTCATGGATTTCGGTGCATTTGTTGAGATCCTGCCCGGCACCGAGGGCCTCTGCCATATTTCACAGCTTTCAGACAAGCGGGTTGCCAATGTGACCGACGAGGTTAATGAGGGCGACGAGATACTGGTCAAGGTCCTGGAAATAGACAAAATGGGCAAGATCAGGCTGAGCAGGAAAGAGGCAATGAAGGAGCAGGAAGGCAAAGATAAATAGGCTCCTGCTTATTTCAGGAACACGCAAAAGGGGATGTCAATCCCCTTTTTTTTTCTCTGAAGGAACAGTGATATTCTATTTGAGTGCAAACTCTGATACATTGAGGTAACCATGTTTATAAAAGAACATCTCGAAAATGGCATTCCCGTCGTCATGGAATCATTCAAGACCGTTCGTGCTGTAGCTGTGGGTGTCTGGGTCAAGGTCGGCTCGCGCTATGAATCGCGCGATGAGAACGGCATTTCTCATTTTCTTGAACACATGTTCTTCAAGGGAACGAAGAAATATACGGCCAAGGACATTGCCGTGGAGATAGACACCATGGGAGGGGATCTGAATGCGTACACGTCACGGGAGAACACCGCATTTTACGTAAAGGTGCTTGACGAGTATCTCGAAAAAGGGGTTAACCTGCTCTCGGAGATATTTGTCCACTCAACGTTTCCTGAGGACGAGCTCGAAAAGGAGAAGCAGATCATCAGGGAAGAGGTCAAAATGGTTGAAGATACGCCGGATGACTATATCCATGATCTCTTTAATGAAACCGTGTGGGGCCGCGAGGGTCTCGGCCAGTCTATCCTAGGAACCCGGGAGACTATAGCTTCCTTTAAGCGGGACGATATTCTTGCCCACATCCGGCGTTACTATGGCACGAAGGACATTGTTATTGCCTGCGCCGGCAACTTCGACCATACGGAGATGCTGAAGATACTTAATCACCGTTTTGGCGGTCTGAGGCAGGGATCTGAACCGAAGATTGGTTCTGTGCCGTTATTCCGCTCGGAGGCAAAAGTTGTTCCCAAGGACCTCTCTGAGGCCCATATCTGCATCGGAGTCCCTGCAATAGCGCAGGCGAGCGATGAACGCTATGCGCTCTTTATACTGAATTCGATCCTGGGCGGCAGTGTGAGTTCCCGGCTCTTCCAGGAGATCCGGGAAAACCGCGGCCTTGCCTATTCGGTCTTTTCATTTACCTCATCCTATCTCGATACCGGACTCTGGGCAGTATATGCCGGCGTGAGCAGAAAACGGGTAAGTGAGGTGACGGACCTTATCGTCCGGGAGATGATGCGGCTGAAAGAGACCATAACTGATGAAGAGCTTGACAAGTCGAAACGGCACCTCAAAGGGAACATGCTGCTGGCTCTCGAATCAACGAACAGCCGCATGAACAATATAGCCCGGCAGGAGATGTATTTCGGAAGATATGTTTCGCCTGATGAGATCATCAGGGCTGTTGACCAGGTGACCATGCATCAGATCACGGATCTTGCGGAAAGACTGATCAGAAAATCCCTCTTCGCCGCGGTTGTGTACGGACCGGTAGAAAAGGACGTTCTCAACGGCATCTTTTGAACATTCGTTCCGGTTTATGCGATAATAAAAAATGAAGAAATTGCTGTTTTTTGTCCTCTTTTTTTCTCTGCTGTTCACTGGTGCTTCCCGGCAGCTTAATGCAGCTGACGATGCGAGAATGCCTGACCCTGATGCAGCTTTGTTCTTTATTCGGGGATATGAGGCTGAGCTTACCCATAACTGGGAGGAGGCAGAAGCTCTCTATCGAAAGGCGCTTGAGAGAGATCCCTCATCGCGGTACATCAAGGTACAGCTTGGATATGTGCTTACCCGCCGGGAGAGGTCAGATGAAGTGCTTGTCCTCATGGATACCCTGCTCAGCGAGCATCCTGATGATGTCGACGCGTTAAAACTCAAGGTTGACATTCTCAGGCAGCAGAAGAAATATCAGGACGCCATTGCGATTACCGAGAAGCTTTCGAAGCTGCAGCCTGACAATCTGGATAACCTTTTCATGCTCGGCATTCTGCATTATTATCTTGACCAGTATGACCAGGCAATAGCAGTGCTTGAAGAGCTGCTGAAGAAAGACCCTGATGCGTATCGGGCTTATGACCTTCTCGGCTCGGTCTACATGGACAAGAAGGAATATGAAAAAGCATCTGAATATCTACGGAAGGCAATCGAACTGAACCCCGATATGGATACTGCGTATTTTAAGCTCGGTATTATTGCGGAAACCGGGAATGATCTTGAAAACGCTGTTAAGAACTATGAGGAAGCGATCAGGATCAACCCTTACAACAGTCAGATGCGGCAGCGCCTGGCCGAGGCGTATCTGAAGATGAAGACATCGGGTAAGTCACTCGATGAGCTGAGGATAATCAGCAAGCAGTCGCCGGGAGACGCTGATGTTCATATGCGGATGGGCATGTTCTTTTTCGAGGAGAAGCAGTATGACAAGGCTCTGGAAGAACTGAACATAGCACTGAGCATCAGACCGGACAGCCCCATGATCCTCTATTATCGTGCTTTGCTGTTCGAAGAGACCGATAAATATGATGAGGCGATCTCGACACTGAAACTGGTGATCAAACAGGAACCTTCAAATATCAATGCGTTTCTGCACCTTGCTTATATCTATGGGAAACAGAAGAAGACCGATCAGGCTATCGGGGTCTATGAGGAGATCCTGAGCTTTGAGAAGGAGAAGCCGGAGATCTATCTGTACTATGCCAATGAGCTCATACAGAATAAGGACTATCAGAAGGCCGAAGCTGTTCTTCACGATGCCCTTGCCAAATTCAGGAGCAATGATGACCTCCTCTTTACGCTTGCGGTCCTGTATGAGAAGACCGGCCGTTTTGATGAGATGGTCGTCAAACTCCGGGAGGTGATCGGGATCAATCCCAAGAATGCCGAGGCCCTGAACTATCTCGGTTATTCTTTTGCAGACAAGGGCTCGAACCTGGATGAGGCGCTCTCCCTGATCAAACGTGCGCTGGAGATTAAGCCGGGCAACGGATACTATATCGACAGTCTGGGTTGGGTCTATTTCAGGCAAGGCAGGCTTGAGGAAGCCCTTGAGGCCATGAAAAAGGCCGTAAGCCTTGCCGGGGACGATCCCGTGCTTTTCGAACATCTTGGCGACATCTATCATGCAATGGGCCGCAATGAGCCGGCAATTGAGGCATGGAAGCGTTCCCTTCAGCTGCAGGAAAAAGAGGAAGGCCTGAAGGCGCGGGTCGAAAAGAAATTGAGCGGCCTGGAAAACGAAAAGGGAAAGTGACCTGTATCACTGTTTTCCTGCCATCTCCCTGATCAATAATTATGTCATTTGTCCTTGAAGCGCCTGCAAAGATCAACTGGTTTCTTACTGTGCTGAACAGGAGAGATGACGGGTATCACAATATTGTGAGCCTGATGCAGACGGTCGGTCTTTACGATACGCTTTTGTTCGAGGAGAGTGAAGGGCTGGAGGTCATTTCAGATATTTCTGATCTCCCGGCAGAAAAGAACCTGGTTTACAGGGCAGCGGTGCTCATGAAGGGCAGGACCGGCGTCAGGAGCGGAGCACGGATAGCGCTTAAAAAAAATATTCCTCTTGCAGCGGGGCTGGGAGGCGGCAGCAGCGACGCTGCCTGTACTCTTGTCGGTCTTAACAGGCTATGGGGATTGAACCTGAATACGAAAGATCTCAGGGATATGGGGGCAGAGATCGGCTCAGACGTCCCTTTTTTTGTTGACGATATTTTTGCGCTTGTTGAAGGGCGGGGTGAGATTATCACACCTCTTCAAGGTGCTAGCGAAATACCTCTCCTCCTGGTCAATCCCGGCATCCCGATAGCGGCTGCCTGGGCGTATAAGGCACTGCATGTCGGGTTGACAAAAGAATCCGTTGATATTAAACTATTCTGTCAAAGTCTTGACAGGAAAGATTTTGATGCGTTGCAGTCCCGGCAGATTAATGATCTTGAGCAGCCGGTCTTACAGGCATATCCGGAGATCAGCAGGATCAAAGAACTGCTTCTTCTGCAGGGAGCGGTCATGTCTGCAATGAGTGGAAGCGGTTCTACGGTTTTTGGGGTGTTCAGAACGTCTGAAGAGGCGCAGAATGCATCGAAGAACATGGGCATGTACTGGTGCCGGTCCGTAAAGACCCTTGCAAAGAAAAATAATTGATCTTGGCCTTGTTGGGGCGTCGACAAACGGCAAGTCAGGAGTTTTTGGAGCTCCCATTTGGAGGTTCGAATCCTCCCGCCCCAGCCACATTTAACAGGAAATGATCTGTAAAACGTGAGCAGGGGAAGAATGAAGACGCGTTGAGCAGTATCACTATATACAGGGAGAAAGCATGCTGAAGGGTTTAAAGATTTTCTCAGGATCATCCAACAGGGAACTGGCTGCTGAGGTGGCTGGCAAGCTGAACTCGCAGCTGGCCGACGTGACCTTGTCAACATTCAGCGACGGTGAGATCATGGTCCGCATTAATGAGAATGTGCGCGGATCAGATGTTTTTGTCATACAGTCGACGTCGGTTCCGGTAAACGATCATCTTGTTGAGCTTCTGCTCATGGTCGATGCCCTGAAGCGCGCATCTGCCGGAAGGATAACAGCGGTCATTCCCTATTATGGGTACGCGAGGCAGGACAGAAAGGTCCAGCCAAGAGTGCCGATCTCGGCAAAAATGGTTGCCGATCTTATTAACGCTGTCGGCACGAACAGGGTTCTTACGGTCGACCTGCATGCGGGACAGATCCAGGGTTTTTTCAACATCCCTGTGGACAATCTGTATGCTGCGCCGGTGCTGCTGGATTACATGAATGAGCAGTTCGACACGAACAATCTGGTCATTGTCTCGCCGGACGCAGGCGGTGTTGAGAGGGCCAGGGCATTCGCCAAGAGGCTGAACTGCACGATCGCTATTGTCGATAAACGCCGCGAGAAGGCGAACGAGTGTGAGATAATGAATGTCATCGGTGATGTACAGGGCAAGGACACTCTGCTCCTTGACGATATGGTGGACACGGCAGGCACTATGGCCCAGGCCGCATCAGCGCTTATGTCAAAGGGCGCAAGAAGAGTATCTGCCGCCTGTACCCATGCCGTGCTTTCAGGGCCCGCTGTCGAGAGGATCAATAATTCTCCGATCGAGTCTCTGATCGTAACGAACACCATATCGCTTGACAGCAAAAAAGAGCAGTGCAGCAAACTGAAGGTGCTGAGCATCGCGCCGATCGTCGGCGAGGCGATCAAGAGAATACACGAAGAAACTACGTTAAGTACACTATTTGTATAGGAGGCTACGATGGAAAAGATGAGCATACAGGCGGAAATAAGGGAAGGACAGGGCAAGGGTGCTGCGCGTTCACTCAGAAGGAGCGGCAAGGTGCCGGCAACGCTTTATAGGGCGGGCAATGCGCAGTCGATCCAGCTGTCACGGAAAGAGCTGGCAAAGCTCATCAACTCGGTTGGAGGAGAGCAGGTCATGGTCGACCTTCAGTTCGCTGACGGCAACAAGCTTGCCCTTCTCAAGGACTTCCAGATCGATCCGGTCAGAAGCGAGCTTCTGCATTCGGATTTTTTTGAGGTTTCACTTACCGAGGCGATCAAGATCACGGTGCATGTTGCAACGCACGGGGAGCCTGTCGGCGTTAAGAGAGATGGCGGCATTCTGCAGCATCCTCTCAGAGAAATACTGATCGAGTGCTTTCCTGATAGGATACCCGGCAAGATCGACATTGATATTTCCAAACTGGAGATCGGCCAGTCGATCCATGTGAGCGACCTGAAGCTTGAGGAAGGGATCAAGATTCTCACGGACGGCCATGATGTCATTGTGAATATTGTTGAGCCTGTTGAAGAAGCAGCGCCTGTTGCTGAGGCAGCACCGACAGCGGCTGAGCCTGAGGTTGCCAAGAAGGGCAAGAAAGAAGAAGAAGGCGCACCTGCACCGGAGAAGAAGGGGAAATAGTTTTTGTGGCTTCTTGTCGGCCTCGGCAATCCTGGCATACGGTATGCGAGGACGCGGCATAATATCGGGTTCATGGTCCTGGACCGGCTCGCCGAGAGTCTGGGTCTGAGCTTCAGCGAAAAGACGGATTACCGGGCATGTAACGGCTCCATCAGCGGTCAGAAGGTCGTCCTGATGGAGCCGTTGACGTTCATGAACAGGAGCGGCGGCCCAGTTCGGAAGGTCCTTTCAAAATATACGATCCTTCCGGAGCATATTATCGTCATCCATGACGACCTTGACCTTGACGCCGGTAAACTCAAGATCCGAAAGAAAGGTTCTTCCGGCGGCCACAAGGGCGTCGAATCCGTGATACAGAATCTTGGCACCCGGGATTTCACCAGGGTCAGGATAGGCATCGGTCGCGACCAGTTTATTCCAACGGAAGACTATGTCCTCTCCCGATTCAAAAAGGAAGAGCAGGCTTTAATAAAGGATGCGGTATCAAGAGCTGTTGATGCGATTTCCTGTATAATTGGGTCAGGTGTTGACGTAGCAATGAACCGCTTTAACTCATAGATTTATAAGCTTTTTTTATATCTACCCTTCGTTGACAAAACACCCCTGCTGTGATAATTTAACACACTAAATTTTTATCGGGGGGTAAATATGGAAGGTGCAGCGGACGTTTTGCCACAGGTTACATTTGGTTTTATCATTTCCGGCATTTTGGTCGGGGCGTTGTTCGGCTTCATCCTGCAGAAGGGCAGATTCTGCATGAACAGTGCTTTTAGGGACACCATTTTTATTAAAGACTTCACGTTTTTCCACGCTTATCTGCTTGCATTTGTCATTATGCTGATCGGATCCAACGTGTTACATGACATGGAGATCATTCATCTGAAGGCACAATCCTTCTATCCTGTGGCGAACATTGTTGGGGGCTATATCTTTGGCCTGGGCATCGTGCTTGCCGGCGGCTGCGGCAGCGGCATCATTTATCGCATGGGCGAAGGTCAGCTCGCTTCATGGTTCGCAGTCTTCGGATTTTTCCTCGGCATCGGCATGACCACCAACGGCGTACTCAAACCGGTCTATGATCTGATGAGAAGCGTTCAGGTCGGTCCTGCAAGCATGACCCTGCCGGGCCTTATCGGCGACAGTCTGATGATAAAGTGGATTGTAATCGCCGTGATCAGCGCCATTCTCTTCGCGTTCACCCTGAAGAGCAAACCCTTTGCGCTCAAGAAATCAAAAGGATTTTACTGGTCCGTGACCGCGGTGCTTGTTGGACTTGCCGGCATTCTTACGTTCTGGGCATCTGAGTTCTGGGGTTCCCCGGGATTTGCACGAGGACTGAATTTTACAACGCCGACTGGTGAGGTTTTCTATACGCTCCTGACCGGGGATGCGCGTTCAAAGTTCTTTCCCATGTTTGCGCTGGGGCAGTTCCAGGTCACCTGGGCAGCATTTTATATCGTTGGCGTTCCCTTTGGCGCTGCCATCAGTGCAAAGCTGCTTAAGGAGTTCGTCTGGAAAACTCCCCGCGATGCAAAAGAGCTGCTGACCGTATTGGGAGGCAGTTTGATGATGGGATTCGGCGCAGCGGCAGCGGGCGGCTGTAACGTCGGTCAGGCCCTCACTGGTGCGTCTACACTCTCTGTCGGCAGCATTGTTGCTACCATAGCAATCATACTGGGTAACTGGACCATGGTCTATTTCAAGTTCATCAAGCCGATGCAGGATATGGAATAAATTAAGCCTGTATAGTTAATGTCCTGGGATGAACCCGGAGAAGGCATAAACCTTCCCCGGGTTCATCTGTTTCAGCGGCATGATGGCATAGATCAATAGCTGGAATAAATGAGTAAGTAACCAGTAAACTATATACATGCTGATTGATGCACGTACGGGTGAAATCACTGACATTCTGAAGCAACTGAAGGCCATTTTCCCTTCCTGTTGTTCCGATGAGGAGACCATCGAGGTCATCACAATCAATAACAAGGACGCCCAAAAAGTGAAAGCTTTTGCAGCAATATCAGGCTTCAAAACGGCAATTTACCATGAAGACGATCACTACCGTGTGAGCATCTCCGGCAGTTCCTGTGGCTGTTTCAGATAAATCTATGGACCAAGCTTCCGAAGAAAAGAGCTGTACTGTCATCATGGGCGGCGGTCTGACCGGCCTGTCTGCAGGCTATGTCCTTACCCGCGCCGGCTATCGTGCAAAAGTGATCGAGTCTGATGTAACGGTCGGCGGACTATCAAGGACCATACATCACAAGGGCTTCAGGTTCGATCTTGGTGGTCACCGGTTCTTTACGACTGACGATAAACTGAACCGTTTCGTTCATGACCTGATGCAGGATGAGATGATCAGCGTCTCCCGCTCGAGCAAGATCTTTATGCGGAATAAGTTTCTCGACTATCCCCTCAGGCCTGCCAACGCCTTTTTCGGTCTTGGTATGCTGACCAGTCTTAATATCCTTGCTGATTTTGGTATCCAAAAATGCAGAGGGTTGTTCAGCCAGAAAACTCCCGTTTCCCTTGAGGACTGGGTGATAAGAAACTTCGGCCGCACCATGTTCGATATCTATTTCAAGGTATACAGTGAAAAGGTCTGGGGTATCGAATGCAGCAGAATCAGTGCGGAATGGGTCGACCGCAGGATTAGCGGTCTGTCGCTTGGCAAGGCGCTCAAGAACGCTTTTTTCAGGGCAAGCGGAAAGAAGATCCCGACCCTCGTTGACAAATTCTCCTATCCGGCGCTCGGCATCGGCAGGATATCCGACCGTCTGAAAGACGAGATCGAAGTCTCCAATCAGGTCAAGCTTGATACCACGGTAGAGGCCATCCATCATGATCATAACGAGATAAATGGCATTGTAATAAGGCGCCAGGGGCAAACGGATCTGATAACAGGCAAGCAGTTCATATCCAGTCTGCCCCTGACACAGGTTATTAAGCTGCTCGATCCCGCGCCGCCTCAAAGCATCATCTCAGCGGCATCGCGGCTCAAATTTCGCGACCTTGTTGTTGTCGCTGTCATGGTCGACAAAAAAAGGGTCACTGACCAGACCTGGATCTATATACCCGAAAAGAAGATACCTTTTGGCAGGCTGCATGAGCCGACAAACTGGTCCGGGATGATGGCTCCTGAAGGAAAGACGCTGCTCGTGATTGAATATTTCAGCTTCAAGGGTGATGGGACATGGAATGATTCGGATGCACATCTTGTGGAGACAACGGTCGGTCATCTTGAGAAACTTGGCTTTATAGAGAGCAGGGACGTATGCGACAGCATGGTTGTGCGCGTGCCGAAGGCTTATCCGCTTTTTGAAGTAGGGTATCATAAGCTCTGTGAAGAGCTTTATGCATATCTCGGACAGTTCAGAAACCTTCATATTGCCGGAAGATCAGGCATGTTCCGCTATTACAACATGGACCACGCTATAGAGTCGGGGATCAGGGCCGCAGAGACGGTCATCGGCAGGGAAAAGATTACTGCTGCTCCGGCAGCAGAGGATGTTTTTCTTGCAGGTTGCGAGGGATGAGATGCGCGCTCGTCATACCCTCATGGGTCCCGGAGGATATTTTTTCCTCAAAGACCGCGGCATCCCAGATCAACTACTGGCAGCCCCTGGGAACTCTCTATGTTGCCGCCGTGCTGAGACAGGCCGGCCATGAGGTCATTTTTGTTAACGGGGCATTTACGCGACATGAGCAGCTCCTCAATGAAATCCGTGCATTCAACCCGCGATTCATAGGCATTTATTCGACAACCTTCGGCTGGAACAAGGCAAAAAGTACCGCAGCAGCGCTCAAGCAGATATTGCCTGATGTCTTTATATGTGCCGGTGGGCCCTATCCGATAGCCATGCAGGAGAAATGTCTTGAGGATGCAGTGCCCCTTTTCGATGCGGTCGTTACCGGGGAGGGAGAGCTGACCTGCCTTGAGATGATCGCGAGGCTTGAAGCCAGCACGGGGCTGAAGGGTGTATCAGGTGTGATATATCGTGAAAAAGGGGAGATCGTGAAAAATCCCCCCAGGCCGCTTATCCAGGAACTAGATGCGCTGCCGTTCCCTGCGAGGGATCTCCTTGGCGATGCGATGATGTACATACCGCCGCCTGCTACGTACAAAAGAAAACCTGTTGCGGTACTCATGACCTCCCGCGGCTGCAACAGAAAATGCATCTACTGCTTTCAGATAGACCGTCACCGTGAACAGGGCATCCGCTTTCGCAGCATCGACAATGTCATGAAAGAGGTCGAACACTGTCTTGCCATGGGATACAGGGAGATCAAGTTCATTGATGATACACTTGCTGCGGACTATGACAGGGCAATGCAGTTTGCGAATGAGATAAAGAAACGGAAGCTCGACTTTGTCTGGTTCGCCTCTGCCTGTGTTAACCAGGTTGATAAGCCTCTGCTCCAAGCCTTCAGGGATGCAGGCTGCTGGGCAATTCTTTTTGGCGCAGAGAGTGGTGTTCAGAAGAACCTGAACACGATAAGAAAAGGCACTACACTTGATCAGATCAGGAGGGCGGTAAAGGCTGCGCAGGAGGTCGGCATCAGGGTAAGCACGCCGTTCATGTTTGGCATACCCGGAGAAACTTTTGAGGAAGGGCTCCAGACCATTGATTTTGCGATCGACCTGAATCCGGACATTGCAAATTTCCATGCCATTACGCCTTTCCCGGGAACGCACCTTTATGACAATCTTGATCAGTATGGCACCATGTCCGAAGACCTTGCTGATTTTACGTACCAGGGTGCAGCGTTCATTCCCCATAGCATGACGAGGGAAGAGATCGTGCGGCTGCGTCAGCTGGCATTCCGGCGGTTCTATTCCAGACCGTCATTTCTCCTGAAAAGACTCCTTGAGCTGAGAAGTCCCCAGGAGTTTTACATAGCGCTTAAAAGCCTGAAAAGTCTGTTCCATCTCTGGACAAAAGAGGGCCTTTTCGGACGCAAGACAGAGAATGCTTCTGGGCTGGCTGGCCGGGAGTGATAAGGGGAGGAAGCAAAGAGCTTCTGATCTTTCTCATCGCTTGCATCGGAATGTTCTATAATAGGCGCGGGACGAATTAGAGGAGGAAGTGCATGAAAAATTTCGGTTCATCAAAACGCATTCTTGTTACCGGCGGAGCGGGCTTTCTTGGGTCGCACCTTTGCGAACGCTTGCTGAATGAGGGACATGAGGTCCTCTGCGTTGACAATTTCTATACCGGCAGAAGGGCAAATATAGCGAACCTGGTCAGCAATCCCCTGTTTGAAGTATTGCGGCACGATATTACATTCCCGCTTTTTGCCGAAGTGGACGAGATCTACAACCTGGCATGTCCGGCCTCGCCCATTCATTATCAGTTCGATCCTGTTCAGACCACAAAAACGTCCGTGCACGGTGCTATCAATATGCTGGGACTGGCAAAAAGACTGAAGATCAGGATCCTCCAGGCTTCCACAAGCGAGGTCTACGGAGACCCAGCAGTCCATCCTCAGCCTGAAAGCTATTGGGGTAACGTAAATCCGGTCGGCTCCCGGTCCTGCTATGACGAAGGAAAACGTTGTGCAGAGACGCTCTTCTTCGACTATCACCGTCAGCACAGGCTCATGATCAAGGTGGCCAGAATATTCAACACCTATGGCCCGAGAATGCATCCTAACGACGGCAGAGTCGTTTCAAATTTTATCATGCAGGCCCTCAGGGACGAGGATATTACGGTTTTTGGGGACGGACGTCAGACACGAAGCTTCTGCTATGTGGATGATATGATCGACGGATTGATAAGACTCATGAACAGCCCTGATGACTTCACCGGCCCGGCCAATATCGGCAATCCAACCGAGTTTACCATTCTTGAACTGGCGGAAAAAGTCATTGGGATGACCGGATCGAAATCAAAGATCCAGTTTGTAGCGCTCCCCCAGGACGATCCCAAACAGAGGAAGCCGGATATTACACTTGCCCGCGAGAAACTGGAATGGAGCCCGTCTATACCCCTTGAAAAAGGGCTTATCAAGACCATTGAGTATTTCAGAGGGTTCGTTTGAGTTACTGGCGTAACTATTGAACAAAGATTGGTTTATCGCCGGGCATTCCGATACCGCAATTAAATAGTTACTTTATGAAGGAAGACATTCCTGGCAGGCTTTCCGTCGACAAAAAGAGCTGCAGTCCTGACCAGTTCAAACGATAGTGTGTTGAGCCCCTCGTCCCGATAAGTATCCTGCAGAGTCTCCTTTTTTTTCTGGAATAAATCTCCGTTTCTCTGTCCCTCTTCTGTCAGCTTCCCCTCACAGAGATTGCCTGCATTCTTATGCTTTAAAGCCTGAAATGTTCCATCACGTTTTTCAAAGCCGAGCTTTGCCGCAATGCACCGCAGCCGCAGATCATTGTCTTCAAATCCCCACCCCCAATAATCATTACTGTATCCATTGACCTTCAGAAAATCATGTTTGGTGAACAGTACTACGCCGCCGAAGAACAATTCATGATCCTCTTTCAGTGTCAATCCGTGCCAGATAAGACGTGCAGGTTTTTTAGGATAGGAATAATCAGCCCACAGGGGAAGATAATCTACATCGTGAAAGCAGAAATAATCAGCCTTATCCTGCGCAATAGAAAATCCGCAATTCTTTATCTTTCCGCGGTTAAATGGAGCATCACCGCACTGTTCTACGACATGGATGGAGTAGTCTATATTTCTGTCAAGTTTGTCCCGTTGGAAGTAGTTGTCCATATGCAGCAGAAACTGTTTCAGGTGTTCAGCCCTGTCCCTGTATGGAACAATTATGGCAAGCCTTTTATCATACCCGGGCAGCACGGTTTTACTTGAAATCTTCTTCCTCATGTGTATATATTTCGCAGGATTTAATATATTTTTGCAACAGTTTTCAATAGTTGACAGCAGCCTGTTTGAAATAAGTTGATTTCTGTGGTTTGCCGAATTCACCGGTGCCAGACTTTTTACATTTTCGGCTGGTATAGGCCGCCGGTATGCTGATGCGTCTTGCACCTGAGAGCACTGACGCTTCAATATGATGTTTGGATATCGTTCGTAGGATTTACAATCCGGCAGAGGAACGTGTAACGTAGAAAAGATTATCATTGAGGTGAAGGAATTGACGGGTGATCAGAAGAACAGATCTGTTGAAGCAATGGACGGGGCAGATACCGTTCCCTATGAAAAAATGTCCGAACTTGAGACAAGCGCTGAGCGCTTTGATCAGCCCCTGAGAAGTTGTGACGACATTAAACGAAAATATATCATCTGTTCAGCCCAGAGGGCCGGTTCACATCTGCTCGGCAGGCTGTTGATCAACGCGGGTATTGGAGTGCCGCATGAATATTTCAACCCTCTTCATATTCGCCTGCTCAGTAATCGTTGGAAACTTGATCTTCAGGACCGAAAGACGTATCTCCGTATGCTTTTTGCCAGACGTACCAGCCCTAACGGCATATGGGGTACCAAGCTTCAATGGGAGTTTATGCAGCATTGTCTGCCTGTCCGGGATGAACTGTTCGGTGAAGCCAGGTATATTTATCTCTTCAGAAAAGATATCCTTGCCCAGGCGATCTCTCTCCATATCTCGGTCGTTACCGGTATCTGGGATTTTGACGGGATAAAAGTATCGGAATGCCGGCCCGACCATAAAATGGGTGATGACCGCAGTATTGCCCAGTGTATGCAGATTATTAAAAATGATGACATTTTCTGGAAGAATTTCTTTGCAGAAAATAGGCTGTCACCACTAGTTATCTGCTATGAAGATTTTGTGAAAGATCAGCAGAACAGTGTCAGGCAGATCGCGAAGATGCTTGATCTGGATGATACCATGTTCAAAGTTCCTCCCCCGGAACCGAAGGAATCACATTCTGCTGAATTAGACGCAATAAAGGAAGAACTGATACAGCGTTTTCGGTCACGGGCGTTTTGATCTAGGGGAGCCCCCTGTTGAATTTATCTCTCCCTGATGCCAGGGCTTCAGGCAAATCCCCGGGGGATTCAGGAATCTCGATGCGGATCAGGAAAACAATAACCGAATCGGGCAATCTCCCTCGAAAACAGTTTTCCTACTGTATTTCTGCCCTGCTCGTCATAAAATTGTGCAACATTGCGCTTATCTTTTCTAAACTCAGATTTGGCACGTGGCAAATGTGGAACTCTCTGAAGGGCTAACTGTTGTCTCAGGAATTCCATTTCTTTGTCGAGATCTTCAAAGAGCAAAACCTTGTCAACTACAATACGATCATTGATCGTATAAAGGTCAAAGCCGCCCGGGCCTCCTACAAGTGAGGCATGTCCGGACTGAATAAACTCAAGCATGGAGGGACGAGGCTCAGTTTTGTGTTCCCAGAAATACCACGAAATGACCTTGTCCCAGGGATTTCGTTCAACGCAAAATTTAAAATAGCTGTTCCAGATGTCAGGATCAATCATACGCATTATCTCGCTTGCGGATATGTGATTATAGAATTCCCCGCCGGGAAGTCTATAATTTTGCGGTCCCCGATGTCCACGCTTCTTTCTGATAGCTTCATCGTTGGGCGTGATAGGTGTGATGATATCATCAGGTCCGCAAAACTCGGAAAGCGCAATTTCGATGCTTGTGCCGGCAGTCTTTTTGGTCTTTATAAAAATAAATTTATGTTTATGAGACAGTATCATGTTCCATACCATTTATTTGGCAAATTTCGCTATACCACGCAAGATGCATTCTATGGTGTCCCGTATTATCCCGCCCTGTATTATATGATTTCCTGCTATGGGGATACTTCTGCATATTCTGTATAATATAACCTGTTAACTTTGGAAGGAGTCAAACGCAGACAGACAGTGCTTCTGCTGACAGCAGTTCAAGGCAGAGACGAACCTATGGTGATGCTATTCCTGCAGGGGAAGATGTCAACCTCTTGTTTAAAACCTATTGCGCGAGGTGAACTTAGAATATGAAAATGGTCCTGTTCGGTGTCAGTAATATACTCAGCGATATTTACGATTGCTGCCATGCACGACAGAAGAAGATCACCCGGATTGTCATGAACACTCCGGAAGAGACGGATGAGCGAACAAAGGGGTTCGAAACGAGGCTGCGGGAACTGGACGAGCATCCGAGCATTATTCCGCTGTCAGTCTTTGAAGCGGAGAACGATGAAGAGTATTTTGTTGTGCCTACAACGCCCCGAAAGTCTGCTCTTGTTGATTTTCTTCGGAAGACCCATCATTTGACCTTTGCGCAGCTGATCCATCCTACAGCGTACGTATCTCCTTATGCACGGATCGGTCAGGGGGTCTACATCGGCGCCAACAGCGTGATCGCTCCGGGTGCTGTTCTCATGGACCATGTTTTTGTGAACAGGGGTGTGACGGTCGGGCATGACACCATTGTCCATGAATACGCCCGGCTGCAGCCCGGCAGCAATGTAGGCGGCCTTGTTGAGATCGGCTCCGGTGCGACGATCGGCATTGGTGCCAGCGTCATCGAAAAGCTCGTCATCGGAAGCGGAGCTGTTGTGGCTGCCGGTGCAGTGGTGATCAACGATGTAGAAGAGAGAGCGCTTGTGGCCGGCATTCCGGCTGTTCTAAAAAAAATATATCCGGCATTGTCCTGAATCCGGATTTCCTGCAGACCATCAATTACCCTCCGGCCTTTCGCCAGGGCAAATTCCCGGCATACTTTTTTACTGAATGTTCGTTGCCGCGCAGAAAGAACTCCTTTTGAACAGAACCGGCCCGAAGGCTGGTGCGGTAGTTTACGGAATAGTTGTAGCTACATTCATAGTCAGGAGCTATCCTCTTCAATAAGCCTGTCAGAATCCTGTCTGCTCCCGGCCGTTCCGGCCCCGGAGCCTTGTTATTCCAGGCATGGGATGTTTCTACTGCCAGTGTTTTTGGCAGGAAAAAACAATTGGTATCGATGAGGTAATCGTTGTCGCCCAACACTGAGGGCCATTTCCCGAGGCTCTCACAATCATCATTGCAGACGAAGGCACCATTGCTGTCAAGAATACGTCGCAGTGAATAGGCCCATCTGACCTTCTTCTCCTGTAAGGTCCTGAGCAGGCTCTCGACATGATCCGGTTCAAGAAAATTTGTTTCTTTCAGAAAAAGCAGGTAATCGCCTTTTGCAAGATAACAGCATGCGCCGTAGATGCGGTTCTCCAGCCAGTCCTCACCGCCCGTTGCGTAGGGCAAATAGAGAACATCTGTCATTCCATTTGGTGTTACAGCTTTATTATCATTGGTCATCTGCATGCCGCACTGCCGCAGTAAATTGTTAGTCCTGTCTATGCAATCAGGCCCGTCTACGACAAGCAGGTGCTGGATATTCTTATAGGTCTGTTGGGATACTGAAAACAGGTTCTTCTCCAGGAGATCCAACCCTGTTGTTGGTGTTATGACGGTAACGAGAGCATCGGTTAGCAAAGGAGCCTTATGAACCACAGCAGGAACAGTTTTTTTCTGCTGCAACTTTTCGATGTGGCCCCTGTGGACGGCAATCCTTTTCTGAATGATAGTGTCATAACGGTATTCCAGGTGCCGGTTTATGACCTCATAGAATTTCAGGGCCCACTCGTTCTTCATAATCAAGTGGTCAATAGACGGCTTGCCACCTTTTGTCCATATTCCGTCTGCATGGTGTCTCCAGACGCCCATAATTTCATCAATATAGCCGACCCTGCCTTTTTGCGAATTCAGAACATAGAGCGGCCAGTCGTAAACAGGCATCTCATCAAATAAAGGAGGGAATACATCATAACGAGGATTGCGGTACATTACCCCGCAACTCGCGATAAAGCATTCGTTGAGGAGGTCTTCTGTTGCGACAAACGGTTTACCTCGCGTGATATCAGGGTGACTCTCCTTGCCGCTGTCGTACACTATCTGGACATTGTGGAAACACATGGAGCAATCAGGATGGTCGTCAAGAAAATTGGCCTGCTTCTGGAGTTTATGGGGCGATGTCCAGTAATCGTCGCCGTCAAGACTTGCTATATACTGACCGCTGCAGGCCATGAGCGTCTGTTTGAAATTATGCAGCCTGCCCATATTTTGTTCGTATAAAAGCAGGCGGATCCTATCAGGGTATTTCTGCTGATACGTCGTGACGATCTCCCGTGTATTGTCTGTCGAGCAATCTTCGCCGATAATAATTTCATAGCTGAAATCAACTTCCTGCATAAGCACGCTTTCTATGGCCTGAGCGATGAATTTGCCCTGATTATAGGTAGAGATCCTGATGCTGACTTTTGGCTGAGCCTCAGGTGTTTTCATGCAGACCTCCCGGCAACTTCCTGGTCATCCGCTGCCCCTGAGTGAGCACTTTTATTACCGCCTCGATCACATCCCCCACGTCTTCATCCGTCAGTTTGGCGGAAAGAGGGAGGCTCACGGTCAGTCTGCCGGTCCGCATGGCATGCGGGAAATCTTCCGGTTTCATATCAAAGGCTCTCTGATAGTATGGATGCTCCGGAATGCTCAGATAGTGAACACCGACCCCGATGTTCTCTTTGGTCATGGCATCAAGGAATGCATCGCGACTGATGCCGGTCCTTTTCTCATCGATCAAGATCGTATACAAATGCAAGCCATGACGCGTTTCACTGGCAGGGGGAGCAGAAAGTTCTACGGGCAGTCCGTCAAATGCCTTATTATATCGCCGCCATATTTTCCAGCGGCGATTCCAGTATTGTTCAATGCGCTGAAGCTGATGGATGCCTATTGCTGCCTGGATATCCATCATGTTGTATTTGAATCCGCACTCCACCACATGATAATGCCTGTATCCTTCGTCGCTGAACCGTTTCCATGCATCCTTGCTCAGGCCGTGAAGGCCCAGAACCTTGATCCGGGCGATATCCTCTTCCCGCTTCGCAAGCACCATCCCGCCTTCACCGGTGGTTATGTTTTTTGTTACATAAAACGAAAAACAGCCGAAATCTCCGAAAGTGCCGGTCTTATGCCCCCTATATTCAGCTTCTATGGCGTGGGCACAATCTTCAATGACCTTTAGTTTGTGATTTTCTGCGATATCCATGATCGCATTCATATCGCAGGGACGTCCGGCAAAATGGACCGGAATAAGTGCGCGTGTCTTGCCGGTGATCTTCTTTTCTATCTCAACAGGATCAATGTTCATTGTCATCGGATCCACATCGGCCAATACGGGGATAGCCCCTGCATGGATGATCGCATTTACGGTTGAGCAGAACGTCAGAGGGGTCGTGATAACCTCGTCTCCCGGCTTTATGCCGGCAGCGAGGATGCTCAGATGCAGGGCAGCGGTGCATGAATTCAGCGCGGCTGCAAACATTGCCCCTTTGTAAGCGGCGAACTCCTTTTCGAATTTTTCTACCTTGGGTCCGGTGCCGAGCCATCCGGTCTTTAAACTGCCAACAACTTCCTCTATATCACGGTCCTCGATCGCAGGACTGCCGAACAGCAATAATTCTTTTCTCATGCAGAGGGTTTTGTGCTTTCGTTATTTGCGACGCTCTCAGGCAGCATGTGTGCTTCGAATCCCATAGCGACCGTGTCCGTTCTCCAGGTTCAGAAGAGTTCTCAGCTCCTGTGATGTCATCAGGGCTCTGTTGTGGATGTCTGCTAACAGATGGATCCGCTTGAGCAGGTCAATATTTCGTGCCAGCTTGTTCCTTTGACGATCAATGTATATGTTGTCCTCAAGTCCGACACGCACACCCCCGCCGGCCGCGATAGCGAGACTGTTCATCATCAGTTGGCTGTCTCCGATGCCTGCCAGGCTCCAGAGGGAACCGCTGGGCAGATCCTTGATCATGATGCCCGCATGCAGCAGGTCAGCCTGTGCGCAGGCAATATTTCCGAGCAGAAGATTGAAATAATAAGGCGGAGATATCAACTCTTTCTTTCTGAGATACAGGGCGTAATTGATCATGCCTGTATCAAAGGCTTCGAGCTCAGGGGCTATGCCCGCATCCTTCATCTTCAATGCGAGCGCCTGTATCATCGTCGGCTCGTTTATCGAGGCCTGTTTATTGAAATTGACCGAGCTTAATGTCAGACTGCCCATATCAGGCTTCAGGTTCCCATCCAGTTCAAGAGGTTGAGACCTTTTCTCGAATTCCGCATGGTCGCGGCCGCTCAGCGATACGCATATGATCAGCTCCGGAGCAAATGCGCGAATACCTTCAATGATTTTGCTGTAAATATCTGCCCTATGCGTAGGTCTGTTTGAGACCTCGTCCCTGGCATGCAGATGAACCATTGAGATGCCAAGTTCCCATGCTTCATGAACATCGTCGACTATTTCTGAAACGGTGACAGGAACATAGGGGGTCATCTCCTTGGTAGGGATCATCCCCGTAGGGGCAAAATTTATGATCAACTTTTCTGGCAGTTTGTGACTCCTTCCCTATCTTGATGGGTAATTATAGCACCTCTGAACCTGGTCTTTCCTGAATCTGCCTGAATTTGTTCAAAAAATCGAAAAATAGGACTGGAGAGGTGCGTATTTCAATTAGAAAGTAAACTATATATTAATTGTATTTTTCTTTTTTTATACCTTGACAATGAGGTCACTTGAATATATAGTTTAACGAATAGAAATCTCCTTGCATTTCCTATGGTTAGGAATAGTTTGAAGGGAGACGTTTTTGCCGCGTTCTGTAGTGCAGTATTCTGTCTTTACGAGGGAAGAAAAATTTTGAAAATTTTAATAGAAAACAATTGAGGTTCAAGGAGGGATTACATGAAGCATAGGTGCCTGACTCTTACAGTGGGATACTTAGTGGGGGCCATCATGTTCTTCTGTCCGGTGCTGACCCGAGCGGCAGATGAGAAGCCTGCCGTCGCTGATAAAACGATCTATGTTGAAAAATTTATTTTCAGCGGGAATTCGGTTATCAGCGCTGCTGAGCTTGGCGGTGTCGTGAAGGAGTATGAGGGCAAGAACCTCAGCTTCTCGGACATTCAGAAGGTTGCCAATCTCGTCACCGAAGAGTACCGCAGACGCAATCACATTACTGCAAAGGCATACGTACCTGAACAGAAAGTCGGGAACAATGTCATCAAGATTGCGGTGCAGGAAGGCAAGATCGGAACGGTCAAGGTCCAGGGCAGCCATCCCTATTATTCGACTGAATTTATTGAGAAGCACTTTGCACCGGTGCAGAAAGAATCTTCCTTTGATCAGGATTCGCTTGAACGTGCTCTCCTTGTCCTGAATGATTATCCGAAGCTGAAGGTGACCGCAGTGCTAGTGCCGGGGAGTGAGCCCGGAACATCTGATATCGTTGTCACTGCGGATAACAGTCTTCCCGTTTCCCTGACGCTTGATTACAATAATTTTGGTTCAAGATACGTGAGCGGCAGGTCGCGGTTCGGCGCTACGCTTGATATTGGTAATCTCATAAAGGAAGGATCGATCCTTTCGATCAAAGGACAGACCGGCGAACGTCCTGATGAATTCTGGTATGGCAGGGCATATTACTCAATTCCTCTGAATACCCTCGGCACAAGACTTGCCGCTTACTACTCATATGGCAATATTAACGTAGGGCACGAATTTGAGGTGCTTGATATTAACGGAAAATCGAGCAACTTCGGTCTGACGATCTCACATCCGTTTATCAAGAAGCGTATCGAAACGCTTATTGCTGAATTCGGTTTTGACTACAAAGATTCCAAGCTCTATACGATCGACGATACGCTGCTGAATCATGACAAGATCAGTACCCTGAGACTGGGTCTGAACTACGACCGTACTGATACCAGCGGAAGAACATTTGCTTCGTTATATCTGACGCAGGGGCTTGGGCATAACCTTGGCGGCATGGACGATGATGATGCTCGTATGGCATCACGCCTTGGCGCTGATAATTCATTTACCAAGCTGAACGCTAATGTCATCAGACTCCAGAAACTTTCGCCCTCGTTTTATTTTGTCGCCAAAGGCTCAGGACAGTGGGCTTCTGGCAGCCTTGTTGTGTCGGAACAGTATTATGTCGGCGGTCAGGATTCGGTCAGGGGCTATGTCCAGGGTGAGCGTGCAGGAGACAGCGGCTACTCGCTTACCGGTGAGCTGAGAATATCTCCGTTTACGAATAAGGATATGGTGCAATTTGTTGTTTTTGCAGATAACGGCACTGCATACGTCAGAAATCCGCCTGTTGGTTTTGAGAAACATTATTCCATGACAGGTGTAGGCGGCGGCCTCCGTCTGAATCTTCCTTATGAATTCAATGTCAAGGCTGATCTGGGTTTCCCGATCTTTCCTTCAACAACGCTTAACGGCGATCACACAATGTTTTATCTTCAGGTATCAAAGAGATTTTAGTGTTTTGGTTATGAAGGAGGGGATCGGCTGAATGTGGCTTTTCAATAAGAAGGCTGACGATGCGCTGTGGGAAGAGAGTAACAGAAAGGTGATTTCCCTGGCGCGTGAAAATAATGCTGACGAGGCCTTGGCTGTTGCCAAGGAATTGTACGAATATTCCGTTAAAGCCTATGGCAAGAAGCATGAGAAGACGATCAAGGCGATCAATAATCTCGGTTACATTCTTACCAAAAAGAAGGATTTTGAGGTTGCAGAGTCATATCTGCTGATGGCATTGCAGATAAGCGAAAAGACCTGCGGCAAATTCAGCAAAGAGGTAGCTTTTGTGAATATGAACCTTGCAAAGCTTTATAAAGCAAGGGCGGATGAAATTTTTGAAATGGAGAGTGCATACAACGAGGTCCAGCAGCAGCATGAACAGAATGGCGAGGCTAATCTTGCCGAGTCATATTGATCTGATGGGCGATGATATGCGAGGGGTTTTTTCTCAGAGAAAACAGGTTGAAAATGAATATAAACAGTATCTATTAGGAGGATCTGTCTATGTATAAGATCAAGAAACGCACAAAGGTTCAGAAGCAGAGAAGTCAGAGGATGGTGAAACAGGGCTTGACCGTAGGTCTTGCCGACTGGGGTACCTACGCTCTGCAGGACTCCAAGAAAGCGGTAACTGCTGCCATAAGCATACCGTTCTTCCTGGCGTCGTTTGCATCTGAATACGCCCATGCCTTGCCTACCGGCGGCCAGGTTGTTGGGGGACAGTCTGATATCTCCACAACTATCCCGGGCCAGATGATCATCAACCAGACCACGAACAAATCGATCATCAACTGGAATGGCTATAACATTGATGTGAATGAGCTTGTCAAATATATTCAGCCCGGCTCCTCCTCCGTGTCGCTGAATAGAGTTATCGGACAGGACCCTTCTGTTATCCTTGGACAGCTCAGTGCGAACGGCAGAGTATTCCTGGTAAACCCTAACGGTGTTTTCTTCGGTCCGACATCACAGGTGGATGCGGCGGCCTTCCTTGCCACCACGCTGAACATAAAAGACGAAGATTTCATGAAAGGCAATAATGTCTTCAATCAGGATGCTGGCACGCTTCCGTCCTATGTGGTCAATAAAGGCCAGATAAAGGTTTCTGACAACGGTTTCGTATTCCTTGTTGCTCCGGGCGTCTCAAATGAGGGTCTCATTATCGCAAATCTCGGCAAGGTCGTCATGGGCTCCGGCAACAAGATGGTGCTCGATTTCTTTGGCGACGGCCTTATCAGTTATGCAGTAGAAGGAAAGATTATTGACCAGGTCATCGGCCCTGACGGTAAGCCCATGAGCTCTGCTGTCAGCAACTCAGGAACTATTCAGGCGAATGGCGGACAGGTCCTGCTTACTGCTGATGCATCAAATGACCTCTTTTCTTCGGTCGTAAACAATGCAGGTATCATCGAGGCAAAATCGCTGTTTAACCAGAATGGCGAGATCATTCTTTCCGGCGGACCGCAGGGCATAGTCTCTGTTACCGGAACTCTTGATGCAAGCGGAACCGGCGCAGGCCAGACCGGCGGCACGATCAAGGTATTGGGTGACAAGATCGGGATCAGCGGAGATGCGAAACTGAATGCATCGGGTGATGCAGGCGGCGGTACGGTTCTGGTCGGCGGCAACTACCAGGGTGCAGGTCCTGAGCAGAATGCCTCGGCTGTTTATATGGGACCGAACGCTACCATCAGCGCTGATGCGATCACAAGCGGCGACGGCGGCAAGGTCATCCTCTGGTCCGACGATGCAACGAGGTTCTACGGGTCCATAACTGCAAAGGGCGGCAGTCAGTCCGGAGACGGAGGATTTGTCGAGACCTCAGGCAAGGCATATCTTGATGCCATGGGTACGGTTGATGCCAGTGCAGCTAAAGGTAACCCCGGCACGTGGCTTATCGATCCATACGATATTACGATCATTAACGGAGCTGACGCCAATATTACGGATGAAGATCCTTTGGCTACGTATCTGTATGTGCCCAATGCTACAGCCAGTCTCTCGAATGTTACGCTCGGCACAGCTTTGAGCGGCGGCACGAACGTAATTGTTACAACAACGAATGCCTCAGGCGCCGACATCGGTGATATAACGGTGGCGGCAAGCGTTTACGCTTCACCTGCATCTGCAGCAACGCTCACGCTTTCCGCAGAAAACAATATAACGTTCGATCCCAATGTTCTCATCAGTTCCATTGGTGGAAAGCTGAATGTAAACCTTCTTGCAGACAGCGATGCAACAAATGGCGGAACCGTCACCCTTAATAATGGCAGCGGTATCGTAACCAGGGGCGGTAATGTACAGGTCTACGGATACGGGATTACTACCGCCGGAGGCAGCGTCATTAACACCACTGACACTTCCACTATTAATAGCTTTGTGCCCGGCTCAGTGAATATTACTGCTCTCCCGTCGAACTTTGGCGGCACTAATATGTCGGGAGACATAACCCTCAACGGCGACATCTATGCCAATGGCGTGCAGCCGACTGTCGGTTCCACAACACAGGCGACAGATGGCGGTGATATCAGGATCTCTGCGGGTAGCGCGGGTATAGAAGGCGGCAACATTGCTGTCACCGGCATTATTGAGGCAAAGGGCGGCAGCGGCACTGGCACGATCTTTTTCACAGGCGGCAGCGGCGGCATAGTAAACATCACCACCAGCGGTTCGAATGCTTCTTCCATTACTGTCCCTGGGAGCATTGATGTTTCCGGCGGTAATGCCCTGTCAACATCGGTCATATCAGTGGGCGGCAGCGGCGGCAACGTAAGTTTAGGGACAGTGGGCAGTAATTCCACGGTCAGTCTGTCGGGAGATGTATATGCAAATGGCGGGACTGCTCTTCTTGGCAACGGCGCAACTGCTCAAGGCGGGCGCGGCGGCAACATTGCTATTACTACCAGCGGCGCTAATTCCGCGATATCCCTCAACACAGCAGACATTGAAGGCATGGGAGGGATGGCCTGTATTAATGCACACTCCACAAGCGCCAGTTATACGGGCGGCGATGCCGGTGCTGTCCTGATACAGACAGGCGGGCAGAATGCGCCTATAACGATAACGAACTCATATATTGATTTGAGAGGCGGTGGGGCGGAGAGTGTCGGCAACGTCAGCAGCGGATACTTTACCGGCGGAGATGGCGGCGAACTGACCATAAAAACAACTGGTGATCTGTCTGGTGTAAATATCAGCAGCAGCTCTCTCTATGACTGGGGCGGATATGCTTATAGTAACTTTGGGCTCAGCGCAGGCGGGACGAGTGAAGGCGGGACAGGCGGAAATGTAGTGATAACGACACAGGGCAGGGACGCAAACATCAGCATCGGTGGCACTGGGGTATATGTCTTCGGCGGGGGCGCAGCTGGCTATACAGGCAGCGCAATTGGCGGGAGCGGCGGAAGTGTTGTTATTTCTCCAAGCGGGGCAAATTCGACTATTACACTGACAAATGATTACATCGATGCGTCGGGCGGTTATGCGATATCACAAAAGACATATGCAGCCGGCGGCTCCGGCGGTGATGTATGCATTACGACTTCGGGCGATCTTTCCGCTCCTGGGAATGCTATTGCCTTATCTGGCACGAGCATTTACGCGAACGGTGGTAGTGGCCAAACGTCTATTTTCTCTGATCCCAACAGCAGCAGCGTTGTGCTTACAAATCTTACAGGCACTAATGCGTTAGCTGCCGGCACTGCTATGGGCGGCAGTGGCGGCCAAATAAATATTTCTACTTCTGGCGCCAATGCCTCTATAACAATAGCGGGTAATTCATACTTGTCTGCTGATGGCGGTTATGCAGCATCAGATTCCTATGCATATGGCAGTGATGTTGTCTCTGACAACGCCGGCAGGAGATGGGTTTATGGCGGCAATGCGGATGCTTATGGCACGGCAGTTGGCGGCGATGGCGGCGAGATCAGGATATCTACATCAAAGCCGGATACAGCTATAAATATTGATGCGGATATTTCTGCCAATGGCGGAGATTCCTCGATCTATCTGGTCGCAGTCGGCGGCAATGCGAACTCGACCTATAGTGGAACACAGAAATCCAATGGAGCAGTTTCCGGATATGGCGTTGCGGTTGGGTCATCTGTCGCGGGCAGCGGCGGGTGTATTACGATCACAACCAGCAGCTCCAACTCGACCATAGACATTACAGGCAGCTGCATAACAGTAGATGGAGGCCGATCTTCAGCCAGTGCGACTGCTGCCAACGGTGTTGCTACAGCAATTAATGCCAACCCTGCCAATATTACGCAGGGCACTTATTCGTCAATTGATACGTCAGGAGGCGGTTATGGCGGCAATATCGCAATAAGTACCTCTGCAGATTTTGCGACCATCTCAATTGATAGCAGTGTTCTAAGCGCAAAGGGCGGTAATGCATCTGCAACAGACTCTGCTCAGGCTGGTGATGGCGGAAGGATCAATATTTCGACAAGCGGCGCAAACGCCACGATAGATTTTGTGACTACCAATTTAACCGCTAATGGCGGGGTTGCGACTGCTTTGGGGGATACGGCGTCAGGCGGTCAGGGCGGCACTATTAATATCAGCACAACGGGCAACTATGCATGGATTGATCTGACCACTTCTGATGACATTCATGCTGACGGTGGCAGTGCTACAGCGCCGAATCTGACAGCTTTCGGAGGCTCAGGCGGCAAGATCAACATTACCACTGCTGGCGACAATGCAAATATCGGTATCTTCAGCAATGCAACGGCTGATGGCGGTTGGGCGAGCACAACGAATGGCACAGCTGGCGGCGGAGCCGGCGGTAACTTATCGTTCCGCACCATGGGGCTGGGTTCTGAGATTAATATCGACCTGTCCAATCAGATCTCAACTGATGGCGGACATGCCTTTGCAGCCAACGGCGTTGCTACAGGCGGCGCCGGCGGCGTTATTAACGCAGCTACGGTTGGTGCTAATGCGTCAATCAGTATTAATACGAGTACTCTTTCTGCGTCTGGTGGCAGTGCAACGGTCAGCGCCGGAGCGGGCAATGCGACTGGCGGACTCGGCGGCAATGTAACAATATCAACGACCGGTTCCAATGCTTCCATAACCATTGGCGACAGCAACGTGTACGCTCTCGGCGGCGATGCTTCTGTATTTACTGGCTCAGGCAATGCCATTGGCGGCGACGGTGGCAATATTGTCGTATCTACGAAAGGATCAAACGCATCTATAACGATCGATCCGACAAATATCAGTGCCAATGGCGGCGATGCTTTCGTTATTTCCGGTTCGGGTGATGCAATTGCCGGTGATGGTGGGACTATCACGATAGCAACAGGCAACGCGACCTTTGGCGTAAATAGCTCAATAGTCATTCTCGACAGCAATGTGACTGCCAACGGTGGTAATGCAACGGTCACCTCCGGTTCAGGTAGCGCTTACGGAGGCAATGCCGGTATTGTCACCGTAGCAACTACCGATGATCTGGGGACCGTCAATATTTCCAACAGCACCCTATCGGCAGATGGCGGATATGCGGCCATTGTTGGTGGGACGACGACCGCCTCCACTGGCGATGCCTCTGCTTTAAGAGTGGCCCAGGCAGGTAATGGCGGGAGTGTCAGCATCAGCACAACCGGCCCGAATTCAACGATCTCTGTTTTAAATAACAGCTATATCACTGCAGATGGCGGCGATGCGGATATTGCCGATACCATTGTTACTGCCACCGGCGGAAATGCTACTGCCCGGGTTCTTGCGGAAGCGGGCAGCGGCGGCACGATCCTTATACAGACAACCAACACTACTTCTGATATCACTGTTGATGGCTCTACCGTTGCTGCAAGCGGCGGATTTGCCCAAATTTCGAATGCGACGGTAACCGCTATCGGCAGCAACGTAACCAATGTAACTGCAGGCGGCAGCGCGGTTGGCGGGAATGCTACTGCTGCTGCCCAGGCGTATGGCGGCGATGGCGGAAATGTCACCATCTCAACCGACACTTCTAACATAACTATAGGCAACAATAGCTTCGTTGCATCGCTGGGCGGCTCTTTCCCTGCCTTCACATCAGCAAATATCTCTGAAGTCATTGTAACGGCAACGGGAGGAACTGCGGATGCTTCCGGAGCAAATGGCACAGCAACCGGAGGTACCGCAACCGCAACCGCAGGAGCCTATGCAGGTAACGGCAGCGTTGTCGATATATCCACGTCTGCCGTAAATACTTCAATTAACATTTCGAGCAGCATAATTGCTGCGGGCGGGTTTGTTGCTTCCGCTGATACTGTGACAGTAACGGCTACGGGCGGTGCAGCTACAGCGGCAAACGGTTCAGCAACGGGTGGGAATGCCACGGCTATTGCAGAGGTATATGGCGGCAATGGCGGAACGGTCAATATCAGCACGTCTGCAGCAAATTCGACCATCAGCGTTTCGAACAACAGCGAGCTCTTTTCTGTCGGTTTCCCTGCATATGCAGATGATATTACGGTCAATGCAGCTGGCGGTGCAGCAACAGGAGCCAATACTGCAACAGGCGGAGCAGCAACTGCAAGCGCAGGAGTCTATGGAGGAAATGACGGGACGCTTACAATCAGGACAACCGGCAATTTTTCAGCAATAAATATTGACAGCACAACGATCAATGATAATGTTGTCCAGGCCTCTTATGCTGACATTGTGACCGTTACAGCGACAGGCGGGAATGCCACATCAACAGCCATGAATGCAACTGCGGGAGATGCTACGGCATCAGCGGTTGTTTATGGCGGTAATGGCGGAACAGTCAACGTCAGCACGGTTGGAGCTAATGCAACAATCGATATTACAAACAGCAATATTGCGGCAAATGGCTATGATGCCGAGATCGTTGACGCCACGACATTCAATGCAACCGCAAGAGGCGGCAGAGCCTCTGGTGTTACTGCTGCAACAGGTGGGGATGCCTCAGCAGAAGCAACAGTGCACGGCGGTGATGGCGGCGACATCACTATTACAACGCAGGGCGCTGACGCATGCATCACCATAGATCCGACCACGATATCGGTCAAGGGTGCTAATTCCACGGACGAGTATTCCGGCGCCTGCGCAACCGCGTATGGAGGCGATGCTGTTGCTTCTGGAGTAGGCGGCACTGCGATCGGCGGCACTGCAAGTGATACAAAGGGTGCGTATGGCGGCGATGGCGGAAATGTCATCATCGGCACATCCGGCGGAAATTCAACGATCGATCTGACCGATACGTTTATTTATGCATATGGCGGCAGCTCAGCCGCTGCAAATGTAAGCGCAACGGCCTATGGCGGCAATGCAACGGCTCTGAATGGCTCTGCAACAGGCGGCAATGCAATAGCAGCAGCAGAATCTATTGGCGGTCAGGGTGGAACGGTCACCATAAATACTACCAATGCAAATGCAACGATCAGCACTAACAACATGCAGATTTACGCAGACGGCGGCTCAGCGGCTGCTGACAACTTTACCGCGACTGCAACCTCAGGTTATGCAGAGGGTTCCAGCCTGGCTATCGGCGGATTTGCAGATGCAGCAGCAACTGCAGCCGGAGGAAACGCCGGCACGGTCAATATCAGCACAAGCAATACCAATGCCTCGATAACGATCACGGATAGCCTGGTTTTTGCTCAGGGGTTTGATGCATATGTGCAGGATGCTACCACCTTTAAGGCGATAGCAACAGGCGGCCATGCGAATGCAACAGCAGTTGCAGGAATTGCACAGGGCGGCAATGCTTCAGCAACAGCAGGAGTTTCCGGCGGCAACGGCGGCAACGTCAACATAACCACAGTGGGAGATTATTCAACTATTACCATTGATCCGACTGTTGTCCTGGTTAATGGCGGCGATGCAGGCTTGAGCTACATTGTTCAGCCAACCACAGCGTATGGTGGAGATGCCATAGCAACTGGCATTGGCGGCACAGCTATCGGCGGCAGTGCAACTGATACAAAGGGTGCCATTGGTGGCGACGGCGGTAATGTTGTAGTTGGCACCTCGGGCGTTAATGCAACGATCAATCTGTCCGCCACGTCGATTTATGCTTATGGCGGCAATGCAAACGCAGTCAATGTGACCGCAACAGCCTTTGGAGGCAATGCGACGGCAGTAAATGGCACAGCTATCGGCGGCAGTGCTTCGGCAGAAGCAGTAGCAGAAGCCGGCAACGGCGGAACGATTACGGCGAGTACCAGCAATTCCAATGCAACGATCACTATAACTGACGGCATTATCGATGCGTATGGCGGTTATGCCTCAGGAACGAACCTTTCCGGAAATGCAACCGGCGGCTTTGCGATCGGCAATGCCTCGGCAACAGGTGGCAATGCGGTAGCCGTGGCCTGGGCAACTGGCGGTGAGGGCGGCAGGATCTCCGTTAATACGACAAATACGAATGCCTCGATCACGATAGATCCGACAACCATAAACGCTAACGGCGGCAGTGTTGATGTATCGCTTGCAAATACTGCTGCTATTGGGGGCTATGCGAATGCTACGGTCGGCAACGCGACCGCAGGTCTGGCAGGTGCTGAGTCCGGCGCTCAGGCGGGTGACGGCGGAATCATAACCATCAGCACGACAAACATATCATCGCCTATAGTCATTACGGATGGGACCTTTACTGCTGACGGCGGCTATGCCACAGCAATCGACCTTGGGTCAACAGCCACAGGCGGCGCAGCCAATACCACGGGATCTGGTGCAACTGCCACAGGCGGTAATGCAGTGGCGATTGCCGGAGCTGGCTCTGGAGAAGGCGGCTATATTGAAATAACAACAGGTGCTGCCAATTCGTCTATCACGGTTAACGGAACGACTGCCATCAGTGCAAGCGGCGACTATGTTCTGGTTACGAATGCCTCATCCATTGCTGTAGCTGGTCAGGCAACGGCAGTAAACGGTGCTGCCCTGGGCGGCGGGTTATCTGCAATTGCAGGTGCTGGTGCCGGAGATGGCGGAACTATCACTATCACTACTGCAGGCACAGTTTCGAACATATCCCTGGATACGACGGATTTAACATCTGACGGTGGTGCAGCCTGCGTCACCTGCGTGACGGCAACGGGAAGCGGCGGAGATGCATCTGCCTACAGCAGTGCCATTGGCGGCGCTGCCGGTGTCCAGGCAATCGGCGAAGCCGGTAATGGCGGTACGATCACCATTGGGACTACAGGCAATGACTCCCTTGTTGGAATAACTAGTGGAGGCATCAGCGGGAACGGCGGCAGTGCAACGGGGATAGATGTAACGGCGAATGCAAATGGCGGCAATGCAATAGCAACAAACGGCACAGCGGTCGGCGGCGATGCCATGGCAACGGCAGGTGTAGCTGGCGGTGACGGCGGCGATTTCACTAGCAGCACAAACGGCACAAACTCCTCGATAAGCATAACAGGCAGTCAGATTGAATTGAGCGGTGCAGGAGCGATCTCGACAGACACAGACGCAACAGCAACCGGCGGCAGCGCAGATGGGACAACAGCGGCGACCGGCGGATCTGCAATGGCACAGGTAGGAGCATTTGGCGGCGATGGCGGAGCACTCAGCGCAACGACAGGCGGCAGCAACGCATCGATCACGATAACCGGCAACATGATGTCAGCTTCGGGCGGCGCAGCAGGATCAACTAACGCAACTGCAGATGCAACGGCAGGATATGCCAATGCAACCGGAGCTGCAGCAACAGCAACCGGCGGCACCGCAATGGCAATGGCAGGAACAGTGGCAGGTGATGCTGGGTCCATGACCCTGAGCACCGGTGGTATTGGCTCACCCATAAACGTATCCAACCTGTATTCGGCAATGGGCGGCGCTGCAACGACAGTCAACGCCAGCGCAACGGCAGAAGGCGGTAATGCAACAGCAGTCAATGGCACGGCAGTAGGCGGCGTAGCAACGTCAGAAGCAATAGCAGTAACTGGCAACGGCGGCCTGGTCACTATCAATACAGGGGCAGCGAACTCCTCGGTCAGCATAGGCAATTTGATAATTGGGGTAGGCGGCACAGCGACGGCAACGAATGTAACCGCAGATGCCACTGGCGGCACAGCGACGGGAGCAACAGCAGCCACAGGCGGAGCAGCGACAGCCAGTGCAGCAGCAGTTGCTGGCAACGGCGGCAGCCTGACCATCGGCACTATAGGGACAGACTCCAACGTAACGATAACTGCAGCTACGCAGATAATTCTGATGGGTTCTGCAGCAACGACGACCAACGCCAGTGCAACGGCAGCGGGTGGTGATGCAATAGCAACGAACGGCACGGCAGTTGGCGGAGCAGGCACGGCCACAGCAACAGCAATTGGCGGAGCTGGTGGCTCAGTCAACATAAGCACTGCAGGGACAAACGCCTCGATCAGCATAACCGGAGGTCAGATCTTTATAGTGGGCTCAGGGGCGACCTCCACAGACGCAGACGCAACAGCAACCGGCGGCACCGCAGATGGTATAACAGCAGCAACCGGGGGCAATGCAACAGCTGAGGCAGGAGCATTTGGCGGTGATGGCGGAGCACTCAGCTCAACAACGATAGGCGGCAACGCCTCGATCACCGTAACAGGCAACATGATGTCAGCAGCAGTCGGCGCATCAACAGCAACCAACTCCACCGCAGACGCAACAGCAGGGTATGCCAATGCAACCGGCACCGGTGCAACAGCCACGGGCGGCACAGGATCAGCAGAGGCAGGAGCATATGCTGGTGATGGCGGTTCCATGACCTTAAGCACTGGCGGTATCGACTCACCGATTACTGTATCCAACTTCTATTCGGCAATAGGCGGCACAGCAACGACCGTCAATGCCAGTGCAACTGCAGAAGGCGGCAACGCAACAGCAGTCAATGGCACAGCAGTAGGCGGAGCAGCGACAGCCTCAGCAATGGCTGAAGCAGGCAACGGCGGCCTGGTCACGATCAATACAACGGCAGCAAACTCCTCGGTCAGCATAGGCAATTCCATAATTGGGGCAGGCGGCACGTCAGCGGCAACCAACGTAACCGCAGATGCTACAGGTGGCACAGCAACAGGATCAGCGGCAGCCACAGGCGGAGCAGCGACAGCAGATGCAGCTGCAGTTGCTGGCAACGGCGGCAGCCTGACCATTGGCACTATAGGGACAGACTCCAATGTAACGATAGTAGGCCAAATAGTTATGGGTACCGGCGGCGCAACAGCAGCCGTGACCAATGCCAGTGCAACGGCAGCAGGCGGTGATGCAACAGCAACCAATGGAACAGCCAAAGGCGGAGCAGCGACAGCCTATGCAGGAGCATCTGGCGGCAATGGCGGCTCGATCAACGTTAATACCGCAGGGACCAATGCATCGATCAGCACAACCGGCGGTCAGATCATTATATTTGGCTCAGGGGCGACTTCGACAGACACAGACGCAACAGCAACCGGTGGGAGCGCAGAGGGTACAACATCTGCGACAGGCGGCAATGCAACTGCATCAGCAGGTGTATTTGGCGGCAATGGCGGCATCCTGACCATTGGCACGATAGGGACCGACTCCAATGTAACGATAACAGCCCAAGTAGTTACGGGTATGGGTGCTTCGACCGCGACCGTTACCAATGCTAGTGCAACGGCAGTGGGTGGTGATGCAACAGCAACCAACGGCACGGCGATCGGCGGAGCAGGCACGGCCACAGCAGCAGCAATAGGCGGTAATGGCGGATCTATCAACGTCAGCACCAGTGGGACGAATGCATCGATCAACATAACCGGCAGCCAGGTCACAATGATGGGCTCTGGGGCCACTTCCACAGATACAGACGCAACAGCAACCGGCGGCAGCGCAGATGGCATAACAGCAGCGACCGGCGGCAATGCAACAGCCGTAGCGGGTGCATTTGGTGGTGATGGCGGAGCACTCAGCGCAACGACAGGCGGCGGCAACGCATCGATCACAATAACCGGCAATCTGATGTCAGCAATGGGCGGCGCGGCAACAGCAACGAACTCCACAGCAGATGCAACGGCTGGGTATGCCAATGCAACCGGCATCGGTGCAACAGCCACGGGCGGCGCAGGATCAGCAATGGCAGGAACAGTGGCAGGCGATGCTGGGTCCATGACCTTGAGCACCGGCGGTATCGACTCACCGATTACTGTATCCAACTTCTATTCGTCAATAGGCGGTGCGGCAACGACAGTCAACGCCAGCGCAACTGCAGAAGGCGGCAATGCAACGGCAGTCAATGGAACTGCAACTGGCGGCAATGCAACAGCCTCGGCAATGGCAGAAGCAGGCAACGGCGGCCCGGTCACGATCAATACAGGGGCTGCGAACTCCTCGGTCAGTATAGGCACTGTTATCGCAAGCATTGGCGGGACGGCAACGGCAACGGATGTAGCAGCAGATGCAACAGGTGGAACAGCGACCGGAGCAACAGCAGCTACAGGCGGAGCAGCAACAGCCAGTGCAGCAGCAGAGGGCGGCAATGGCGGCAGCCTGACAATCGACACTATAGGGACAGGCTCCAATGTAACGATAGTAGGCCAAATAGTTATGGGTACGGGTGCCTCGACAGCAACAACGGCCAATGCCAGTGCAACGGCAGCGGGTGGTGATGCAACGGCAACCAATGGCACAGCGATCGGCGGAGCAGGCACGGCCACAGCAGCAGCAATAGGCGGTAATGGCGGATCTATCAACGTCAGCACCAGTGGGACGAATGCATCGATCAACATAACCGGCAGCCAGGTCACAATGATGGGCTCTGGGGCCACTTCGACAGACACAGACGCAACAGCAACCGGTGGGAGCGCAGAGGGTACAACATCTGCGACAGGCGGCAATGCAACTGCATCAGCAGGTGTATTTGGCGGCAATGGCGGCATCCTGACCATTGGCACGATAGGGACCGACTCCAATGTAACGATAACAGCCCAAGTAGTTACGGGTATGGGTGCTTCGACCGCGACCGTTACCAATGCTAGTGCAACGGCAGTGGGTGGTGATGCAACGGCGACCAATGGCACAGCAATTGGCGGAGCAGGCACCGCCACAGCAGCAGCCATAGGCGGCAACGGCGGTTTGATCAACATTAGCACCAGCGGGACGAATGCCTCAATCACCCTCACGGGTAGCCAGATTCTGTTGGATGGAGCTGTTGCAATCTCGACAGACACAGACGCAGCAACTACAGGCGGCACTGCAGACGGCACAACAGGTGCGACCGGCGGCAATGCGACAGCAGAGGCAGGAGTCTTTGGCGGTAATGGCGGAGCGCTCACCGCAGCGACAGGCGGCGGCAACGCATCGATTAGCGTAACTGGTAACCTTATGTCAGCACTGGGTAGCGCAGCAGCAGCAACGAACGCCACAGCGGACGCAACAGCCGGGTATGCCAATGCAACCGGCACCGGTGCAATAGCAACCGGCGGCGTAGCGACAGCACAAGCAGGGGCATATGCAGGTGATGGCGGTTCCATGACATTGAGCACAGGCGGCATTGATTCACCGATAACCGCATCCAACTTCTATTCGGCACTGGGCGGCACAGCTACGACAGTTAATGCCAGCGCAACGGCGAAAGGCGGCAATGCTACAGCATCCAACGGCACAGCAATAGGCGGAGTAGCAGCGGCTGAAGCAATGTCAGTCGCAGGAGATGGCGGCCTGATCACGATCAATACAACGGCAGCGAACTCCTCTGTCAGCTTGGGCAATTTGATAATTGGGGTAGGAGGCACAGCAACGGCAACGGATGTAGCAGCAGATGCCTCTGGCGGCACAGCGACCGGATCAACGGCAGCCACGGGCGGAGCAGCGACAGCCAGTGCAGCCGCAGAGGGCGGCAATGGCGGCAGCCTGACCATAAGCACCATAGGAACAGACTCAAATGTAACAATAAATGCAGGCACCCAAATAGATGTGGGTGGATCTGGCGCAACAGTGACCAACGCCACGGCAGATGCAGTTGGCGGAAATGCAACAGCAAATGGCACAGGCTCAACAGCAACCGGTGGTGATGCAACGGCAACAGCAGGAGCATTTGCAGGCGATGGCGGATCTGCGGCAATCACAACGACAGGAACAAACGCATCGGTCAGTATCAGCAATAGTCTGTTTATGACTGACGGCGGAAGTGGTGCAAGCTCTTCTACGACAGCAAATGCAACGGCAACGGGTGGGTCAGCAGATGCTGCAGCGGGAAGTGCGACTGGCGGATCTGCAGAGGCAGAGGCAGGGGCTGTAGCGGGCGACGGCGGCAGCGTAAGCATAGGGACCATCGGATCTTTATCATCTATTTCAGTCACAGGCAGTGTCATCGGTGCTAATGGCGGCTCAGGTGCAAGCTCTTTTACAACAGCCAATGCAACAGCAACCGGCGGGTCAGCGAATGCAGCCGATGCAGCAACCGGCGGCAATGCCACTGCGAATGCAGGGGCAGCAACAGGCAGCGGCGGAGACATATCGATAACTACAACCAATATTAGCTCAGGCATAACCCTCTCCAGCTCAACGTTTATGGCAAATGACGGAAGCACTGCAACCTCGACGACAGCCGATGCAATGGCAACGGGCGGTGCAGCGCTGGCAACAGCAGCCAACGGGACAGCCATTGGTGGATCAGCTACGGCCAACGCAGGGGCCTTTACAGGCCTTGGCGGGACCTTCACCAGCGCAACCGGTGGAGACGACTCAAACATCAGCCTTACTGCAGCGGTCATCAGCCTTAATGGCGGCAGCAATGCAGCAAGCGCTACGGCTACGGCAATAGCAACCGGCGGCAATGCTACCGCTGTTTTGGGCAATGCAACAGGCGGCGATGCGACGGCAACCGCAGGAGCATTTAACGGGGAGGGCGGTAATGCTACGGTAAGCACTGCCGGCACCAACTCGACTATAACGATAGATAGCAGCTTCATTACTCTTGATGGCGGATCCAACGCAAACTCAGACAACGCTAATTCAACGTCTGCGGGTGGGGCAGCCATAGCAGCCAACATAGCAACGGGTGGCGCTGCAACAGCTGAAGCAGGAGCGTTCAACGGCAACGGCGGCACAATGACCGTAAGCACTGGCGGGACAAACGCCAGCATAACCGTTCTTGACACAACGATCACGGCGATAGGCGGAAATACCGCCTTCTCAGATCTCTCCCTTTCAGACGCTGAAGGCGGCAGTGCAGATGCCGGCAATGTAGCGACAGGCGGTGACGCTGAAGCCTCAGCGGGTGCATTTAACGGAGACGGCGGCAGTGTGAATATAAGCACGAGTGGTAATACTTCATCTATTACACTTACCAACGTAGCAGTAAGTGCAGCGGGTGGAAATATCGCATTCGCAGGTATGTCGATGGCCAATGCAACTGGCGGATATGCCAATGCAACCGGCGTCAATGCAACAGCAACGGGCGGTGATGCAGCGGCAGAAGCAGGCGCTTTCAACGGAGATGGCGGTGCGGTAACTGTATCGACTGCAGGAGATGACTCAGAGATCAGTCTCGCAAATGTTGGCATCACGCTTGATGGCGGCAACGATGCAGCCGAATTCATCGCCTTTGCAAGTGCAGAGGGCGGCAATGCAACGGCAAACATGGGCAATGCAACCGGCGGTTCTGCAACGGCAACGGCAGGAGCCTTCAACGGCAACGGCGGATCAGTAACAATAACGACTGGTGGCGCTAACTCCAGCATTAGCGTGAGTGATACAAATGTCACAGCCAATGGCGGCGGCAATGCAACGACCAATATCGGTGCGTTGGCCAATGCAACGGGCGGATACGCAGATGCCGGCAATGTAGCAACAGGCGGTGCAGCATCTGCCACAGCAGGTGCGTTTAACGGCGACGGCGGAACAGTGACCGTAAGCACAATAGGAGATGACTCAGAGATCACCTTAGCTAATGTAGGCATCACGCTTGATGGTGGCAGCGAGGCAACTTCGAACATAGCTGCTGCAAATGCACAGGGCGGCAACGCAACGGCAGGCAATATTGCGACTGGCGGCTCTGCAACAGCTATCGCAGGGGCATTTAACGGCAACGGCGGCACGGTCACCGTAACGACTGGCGGCGAGAACTCCAGCATCAGCATCTCTGATGATACGAACATCACGGCCATTGGCGGCAGCAATGCAACATCAGAGAACGCATCACTTGTTATTTCCCCACTATTTTTAAATGTAACCGCAACGGGCGGATATGCGGACGCAGGCAATATGGCAACGGGCGGTGATGCAACGGCCAAAGCAGGAGCGTTTAATGGCGATGGCGGAACGGTGACCGTAAGCACAAAAGGAGACGACTCTGAGATCACCCTTGCCAACGTGGGTATAACACTTGACGGAGGATCTAATGCCGCATCAGGAATAGCCATTGCAGTTGCAGAGGGCGGCAACGCAACGGCAGGCATAGGCAATGCAACCGGTGGAACAGCAACGGCAACGGCGGGGGCATTTAACGGCAACGGCGGCACGGTAACCATAACGACCGGCGGGACTGACTCAAGCGTCAGCATTGCTGATACGGATATCACAGTCAATGGCGGCAGCAATGCAACGACCAATATCGGCGCAATGGCTAATGCAACAGGCGGTTATGCAGATGCAGGCAATGTAGCAACGGGCGGAGATGCAACAGCCAAAGCCGGAGCGTTTAACGGCGACGGCGGAACAGTGACCGTAAGCACAACAGGAGACGACTCAGAGATCAGCCTCGCAAATGTCGGCATCACCCTTGATGGCGGCAGCAATGCAACCTCGAACATAGCCTTTGCAAATGCAGTGGGCGGCAACGCAACGGCAGACATGGGTAATGCAACCGGCGGAACTGCGACAGCAACTGCGGGAGCGTTTAATGGCAATGGCGGAACAGTATCCGTAACGACCGGTGGAACGAACTCCAGCATCAGCTTGACTGACACGAACATCACAGCCAATGGCGGCAGCAATGCAACATCTGCAGGTGCTGCACCGGGCCCCATATTCGGTGCAACAGCCAATGCATCAGGTGGGTATGCCAATACAACCGGTATGGGAGCAACGGCAACGGGCGGTGATGCCACGGCAGAAGCAGGAGTGTTTAACGGCGATGGCGGTTCAGTGGCCGTAAGCACGAAGGGTGAAGATTCTGAAATCGGACTTGGAGAAGTAGGTATAACGCTTGACGGTGGATCTGATGCAGGACCGGGCATTGCATCTGCAATAGCGCTGGGCGGCAACGCAACGGCGAACATGGGCAATGCAACGGGCGGATCGGCAACTGCAGTGGCTGGTGCCTCTAACGGCAACGGCGGCACGGTAACCATAACGACCGGCGGGGCAAACTCCAATATTACCGCGACTGACACGAACATCACCGCAAATGGCGGCGGCAACGCAACATCCGCAATCGCCATAGCAAATGCAACTGGCGGCAGCGCAGATGCGGCCAATGTAGCTATCGGTGGCTCAGCAACGGCAGAAGCCGGAGCGTTTAACGGCAATGGCGGAGTTGTAACGGTATCTACCGGTGCAAACTACTCAGAGATTAGCCTTGCAAATGTAGGCATTACCCTTGATGGCGGTAGCGAAGCAACCTCGATGATTTTTGCCATCGCAACTGCAGAAGGTGGTTACGCTAATGCAACCGGCACTGGAGCAACGGCCGCAGGCGGGAACGCAACGGCGTCAGCAGGCGCGTTCAATGGTGATGGCGGATCAGTGACCGTAAGCACTGGTGGCATCAACGCATCGATCACGATAGAGGACCTGGGAGCAGTAGGTAATCCTGACATCAGCCTTAATGGCGGCAGCAATGCAACCAGCACCGATACCACAGCAAGTGCGACCGGTGGTGCAGCAAATGCAACTGCAACAGGCTCTGCGGCCTATGGCGGCTCAGCAAGTGCAGACGCCGGAGCATTTAACGGTAATGGCGGCACGGTATCGATAAGCACAGTCAATACAGACTCGATAGTGGCCGTTACCAATATCAGCATCAATGCCAATGGCGGCAGCAATGCACTCAGCACCAATAATGCCACTGCAAGTGCAACAGGCGGAGAAGCAAGTGGCAACATCATAGCAGTCGGCGGACCCGCTGCAGCAGAAGCAGGTGCCTTCACAGGTGCGGGCGGAGACATCAGCATAACGACAACTGGCATCAATTCAACGGTTAGCCTTACCAATGTGACAGTAAGTGCAAATGGCGGTGGCACTGCAACATCTGCAAACGCAACAGCCAATGCAACCGGCGGCTCAGCCAATGCAACCGGATCTAACGGTGAAGCATTTGGCGGCTCAGCAACAGCATCAGCAGGAGCTATTGCAGGAGTGGGTGGCGACGTAATCGTAACAACCGGTGGAGATGACTCGGAGATCAGCTTTGCTAATGTGGGCATCACTCTTAACGGCGGATCAACTGCAGATTCTGGCACGGCAAGTGCAACTGCAGAAGGCGGCAACGCAACAGCGAACATGGGCAATGCGACCGGCGGAACTGCCACAGCAACGGCAGGAGCAGTAACCGGCAACGGGGGCACTGTGACCGTAACGACTGCTGGCACGACATCAAACATCAGCATGACTGAAACAAACATCACAGCCAATGGCGGCAGCACTGCAACATCTGCAAACGCAACAGCCAATGCAACAGGCGGATCAGCGGAATCGGCCAATATGGCAATGGGCGGCTCAGCAACGGCATCAGCAGGGGCGTTTAACGGCGATGCAGGAGCAGTAACCGTATCAGCAGCTGGGGACAGCTCCGAGATTAACCTTGCGAATGTAGGTATCACCCTTGACGGCGGCAGCGAGGCAACCTCGAACATAGCCACTGCAACTGCAGAAGGCGGGTACGCAAATGCGACCGGAGTAAATGCAACGGCAACGGGCGGTTCTGCAATAGCAGAAGCCGGAGCATTCAATGGCGATGGCGGATCCGTGACCCTCAGCACAAACAGCACAACTGCACCTATCAGCCTTACCAATGTGACGGTAAGTGCAAATGGCGGCAGCTCCGCTAGTGCAAATACCTCGACGGCCAGCGCAACGGGCGGATATGCCAATGCAACAGCAGACGGCGGAATAGCGACCGGTGGCTCAGCAACAGCAAAAGCAGGTGCCTTTAACGGCAATGGCGGCACTATAACAGTAACGACCGGCGGCGCAACCTCTAACATCAGCATTACTGATACGAATATCACAGCAAATGGCGGTAGCAATGCAATATCTGCAAACGCTACAGCCAATGCAACGGGAGGATCAGCGGAAGCGGTCAATATGGCAACTGGCGGAGCGGCAACAGCAGAAGCAGGCGCATTTAACGGCGACGGCGGAGCAGTGACCGTATCTTCAACAGGAAACGACTCAGAGATCAGCCTTGCAAATGTTGGTATCACGCTTGACGGCGGCGGCAGTGCTACCTCAAACATAGCCAGTGCAACGGCAGAGGGTGGCAACGCAACTGCAGACATGGGCAATGCAACTGGCGGCTCGGCAACAGCGATAGCCGGGGCGGTAAACGGCAACGGCGGTACAGTGACGGTAACAACCGGCGGGACGAACTCCAACATTAGCATGACTGATACGAATATCACAGCCAATGGCGGTGATAGAGCAGCATCCACAAATGCAACAGCCAATGCTACAGGCGGCGGAGCAGGAGCAGGCAATATGGCAACCGGCGGCGATGCAATTGCAGAAGCCGGCGCATTTAACGGCGATGGCGGAGCGGTAACTGTATCTTCAACCGGCAACAACTCAGAGATTAGCCTTGCAAATGTTGGTATCACGCTTGACGGCGGCAGCAGTGCTACCTCAAACATAGCCAGTGCAACGGCAGAGGGCGGCAGAGCAGGCGCAGGCAATATGGCAACCGGTGGCAATGCAACAGCGATAGCCGGGGCGGTAAACGGCAACGGCGGTACAGTGACGGTAACAACCGGCGGGACGAACTCCAACATTAGCATGACTGATACGAATATCACAGCCAATGGCGGTGATAGAGCAACGTCCACAAATGCAACAGCTGCTGCAACGGGCGGCAGAGCAGGTGCAGGCAATATGGCAACTGGTGGCTCTGCAACGGCAGAAGCCGGCGCATTTAACGGCGATGGCGGAGCAATAACTGTCTCTTCAACAGGAAACAGCTCAGAGATCAGCCTTGCAAATGTTGGTATCACTCTTGATGGCGGCAGCAGTGCGACCTCGAATATAGCCAGTGCAACAGCAGTGGGTGGCAGAGCAGGCGCAGGCAATATGGCAACCGGTGGCAATGCAACAGCGATAGCCGGGGCGGTAAACGGCAACGGCGGCACGGTAACGGTTACGACCGGTGGGGTGAATTCCAACATTAGCGTGACTGATACAAATATCTCAGCGACTGGCGGCAGCAGCGCATCGTCCACAAACGCAACAGCTAATGCGACTGGCGGCAGAGCGGGAGCTGATAATATTGCAACGGGCGGCTCTGCCATAGCAGAAGCTGGAGCATTTAACGGTGATGGCGGAGCAGTAACCGTAAGCACTGAAGGTACGAACTCAGAGATCACACTTGCAAATGTAGGCATCACTCTTGACGGTGGCAGCAGTGCAACCTCGGATATAGCCACAGCGACTGCAACAGGCGGCAGAGCAGGATCTGGCAATATGGCAACCGGTGGCGATGCAACAGCTGAGGCAGGGGCGTTTAATGGCGATGGCGGAGATACGAGCATAAGTACGAGCGGCAATACATCTGCAATAAGTATTAATGACGTAATGGTATCGGCCAATGGCGGCAGTGTTGCAACCTCGACCATAGCCAATGCAACGGCAACGGGCGGGGCAGCAAATGCAGCCAACACAGCGATTGGCGGAGCAGCAGTAGCGGATGCAGGGGCCTTCACCGGCACAGGTGGAGCCACGAGCATAACGACAAGCGGCAACACCTCATCCATAACCCTTACCAACGTATCGGTAACGGCAATGGACGGTTCAACAGCAATGAGCACCACCGCAGATGCAACAGCAACGGGTGGCGCAGCAGTAGCGACCGGAACTGACGGCATAGCCACCGGCGGTGCAGCGACAGCAAGAGCAGGTGCCTTTACAGGACTTGGCGGGAGCTTTACCAGCACAACTGCTGGAGACAACTCAGACATCAGCCTTACCAATGTAAGCATCGTTCTTGACGGCGGAAGCGGCGCATTCTCAACCACAGCCACCGCAACGGCAACTGGCGGAAACGCAACAGCGACCAACGCAGGCGGAGTAGCCACGGGCGGCGCAGCAACAGCAATGGGCGGCGCGTTTAACGGCGATGGCGGCACAGGCAATATAAGCACTGCAGGAGACGGCTCCAACATCGGCATGATCGACAGCAGCATCCAGGCAATGGGCGGAAACAGTGCAAACTCAGGCACAGCCACAGCAACGGCCACAGGCGGCAGGGCAGATGCGAACGTGACAGCGACCGGAGGAGCAGCAGATGCAACAGCCGGAGCGGCCAACGGAGCAGGCGGCCAGACCAGCATCACGACCACCACGACCGGGACATTGGCAGACATCAGCCTGACCAACGTAACGGTAACAGCAATGGGTGGCAGTTCTGCAACATCCAATACCACGGCAACAGCAACAGCGACCGGAGGCGCAGCCAATGCAACGGCCAGTGGAGCAACGGCAACCGGCGGTGATGCAAGTGCAGCAGCCGGTGCAGTCAACGGAGACGGCGGCAGTGTAACCGTCACGACCGCAGGCGGCACCTCAGGCATCGTGATAACCGACACAGACCTGACCCTTATGGGTGGTAGCAGTGCAACCTCGACCATTGCAACAGCTAGTGCAACGGGCGGCAATGCAACGGCAGTCAATGGTTCAGCCTTTGGCGGAGATGCTGTATCGGCAGAAGCCGGAGCAGAAAACGGCAATGGCGGCAGCGTGACCGTAGGGACGACCGGAGTTACCTCAGCGATCAGCACGACCAATGTCAGCATCACGGCAATGGGCGGCAACAGTGCAACCTCAACCATAGCCAATGCAACGGCAACGGGCGGGGCAGCAAATGCAGCAGACGTAGCGACCGGCGGAGCAGCAGTAGCGGATGCAGGGGCCTTCACCGGCACAGGTGGAGCCACAATCATAACGACAAGCGGCAACACATCATCGATAACCATTACTAACGTATCGGTAGTAGCGATGGGTGGCGGCAGTGCAACCTCGACCATAGCCGATGCAACAGCGACCGGAGGCGCAGCCAATGCAACGGCCAGTGGAGCAACGGCAACCGGCGGTGATGCAAGTGCAGCAGCCGGTGCAGTCAACGGAGACGGCGGCAGTGTAACCGTCACGACCGCAGGCGGCACCTCAGGCATCGTGATAACCGACACAGACCTGACCCTTATGGGTGGTAGCAGTGCAACCTCGACCATTGCAACAGCTAGTGCAACGGGCGGCAATGCAACGGCAGTCAATGGTTCAGCCTTTGGCGGAGATGCTGTATCGGCAGAAGCCGGAGCAGAAAACGGCAATGGCGGCAGCGTGACCGTAGGGACGACCGGAGTTACCTCAGCGATCAGCACGACCAATGTCAGCATCACGGCAATGGGCGGCAACAGTGCAACCTCAACCATAGCCAATGCAACGGCAACGGGCGGGGCAGCAAATGCAGCAGACGTAGCGACCGGCGGAGCAGCAGTAGCGGATGCAGGGGCCTTCACCGGCACAGGTGGAGCCACGAGCATAACGACAAGCGGCAACACCTCATCCATAACCCTTACCAACGTATCGGTAACGGCAATGGACGGTTCAACAGCAATGAGCACCACCGCAGATGCAACAGCAACGGGTGGCGCAGCAGTAGCGACCGGAACTGACGGCATAGCCACCGGCGGTGCAGCGACAGCAAGAGCAGGTGCCTTTACAGGACTTGGCGGGAGCTTTACCAGCACAACTGCTGGAGACAACTCAGACATCAGCCTTACCAACGTCAGCATCGTTCTTGACGGCGGCAACAGTGCAACAAGCACTACGGCCACAGCAACGGCAACCGGCGGAGCTGCAACAGCGACCAACGCAGGCGGAGTAGCCACCGGCGGCGATGCAAGCGCAACAGCCGGGGCGTTTAACGGCGATGGCGGAGTAGCAACCGTAAGGACAGACGGAAACGGCTCCAACATCGGCGTAATCGACAGCAGCATCCAGTCGATGGGCGGCAACAGTGCAACAGCTGGAACGTCAACAGCAACAGCCACAGGCGGCAGGGCAGATGCAAACGTAACCGCAACCGGCGGAGATGCAGAAGCAGAAGCCGGAGCAGCCAACGGAGACGGCGGCCAGATCAGCATAACGACCACCACGACCGGGACATTGGCAGACATCAGCCTTACCAACGTATCGGTAACGGCAATGGGCGGCGGTTCTGCAATGTCCAACACCACAGCAACGGCAACAGCGACCGGCGGAGCAGCCAATGCAACGGCAACAGGAGCAACAGCCACCGGCGGCGATGCAGGAGCGACAGCAGGAGCAGCAACCGGAGACGGCGGGACCTTCACGGTCACGACCGCAGGCAGCACCTCGGGCATCGTGATAACCGACACAGCCGGCAACGGAAGCGACATCATGCTGATGGCTGGCTTCAGTGCAAACTCAGCCGCGGCAACGGCAACTGCGACCGGCGGCAATGCAGACGCAGTCAATGGCTCAGCCTTTGGCGGCGATGCCGTAGCAGAAGCGGGAGCAGAAAACGGCAACGGCGGCAGCGTGACCATAGGAACGACTGGGGCTACATCAGCGATTAGCACGACCGACATCAGCATAGTAGCAAATGGCGGCGGCAGTGCAATAGCAAACATCTCAACTGCAACGGCAACGGGCGGATCGGCAAGTGCAGCCAGTTCAGCAGAGGCTGGTTCAGCAATAGCAGACGCAGGGGCGTTTAACGGGGATAGCGGAGCAATAAGCATAACCACAAGCGGCAACACCTCATCCGTAACTCTTACTAACATACTTATTAATGCAGATGGCGGTGCGGGAGCATTATCGACTGATGCCATCGCGACAGCGACAGGAGGAGCAGCGACTGCCACAGCAGCTAATGCAACTGCCGTTGGCGGAGCGGCCATTGCGCTGGCAGGGGCAGCCACAGGGGACGGCGGGACCTTCACGGTCACGACCGCAGGCGGCACCTCGCCTATCAGCGTAACCGATAGTGAGGAAGAAAACCCGGACATCAATCTTGATGGCGGTGGCAGTGCGAACTCATTTACGGCAACTGCAACGTCAACCGGTGGAGCTGCAACAGCGATCAACACCTCAGGCACAGCTTTAGGCGGCGATGCAACAGCGCTGGCCGGTGCAGAGACAGGCTTAGGCGGTACGGCGAACATCAGCACTGCAGGGGCCACATCAGCGATCAGCATAACCGACATCAGCACCTCAGCCACGGGCGGCATAAGCGCTATAGCCAACGACTCAACTGCAACGGCAACGGGCGGAGCAGCTAACGCAGCCAGCGTAGCAGCAGCAGGAGCAGCAATAGCAGACGCTGGGGCCTTCACTGGTGACGGCGGAACAGTAGGCATATCTACTGCCAACACAACCTCTGACATAACCCTGACCAACGTCAGTATCATGGCGGACGGCGGCAGCGGAGCAATGTCAACAGACGCAACAGCGACGGCTACAGGCGGCGCAGCTACTGCTTCAGCCGCCAATGCAACAGCGTTTGGCGGAGCAGCCATTGCGCTCGCAGGTGCAGAAACAGGCGCAGGCGGATCTGCAACGATAACGACAACCGGCAACACTTCGCCTATAAGCATTATCGACAATGTCGGGAACGATCCTGATATCAGTGTTAATGGCGGCATGAGTGCAATATCAATCAATGCAACGGCAGCAGCAACAGGCGGGGTGGCATCAGCAGTGTCCGGTTCGGCAACGGGCGGCGATGCAACAGCAACGGCCGGAGCAGAAGCAGGCTCAGGCGGCACAGTTGAGATCAGCACTGCGGGAGCCACATCAGCGGTCAGCATGACCGACATCAGCATCACAGCCATTGGCGGCAGCGGAGCAGTATCTACCAATGCAAGTGCAACAGCAACGGGCGGAGCAGCTAACGCAGCCAGCACAGCAGCGGCCGGTTCAGCAGTGGCTGAAGCTGGAGCTTTCAGCGGCGATGGCGGCGACACGGGCATAACCACTAGTGGCAATACTTCTTCAATTACTCTTACGAATATGAGTATCACAGAAATGGGCGGTGCAGGAGCGCAATCGACGAACGCTAGCGCAACAGCTACAGGCGGCAACGCAACTGGAAACACTGGTGCAGTGGCAGGCGATGCAACGGCAATGGCAGGGGCCTTTACCGGCAGCGGCGGCGATGTATCGATAATGACGACGACAGTGACTGTAACGTCGCCGATCACTCTGACGAACGTGTCTATCATGGCAGATGGCGGTGCAGGAGCGGTATCGACAGATGCCATTGCATCTGCAGCAGGCGGTGCTGCAAACGCAGCAGGTTTCGGAGCAACAGCTCAGGGCGGCGATGCCACAGCAGTAGCCGGTGCTGTGACCGGTGACGGCGGCAGCGCAACGGTGACGACAGCAGGCAACACATCCTCGATCACCATTGTTGACACTGACCCTTCAGCACCTGATATCAGCCTGAATGGCGGCAGTGGAGCAGTATCGACCAATGCGACAGCAACAGCGACGGGTGGCACAGCAGATGCATTGAATGGTGTGGCCCTGGGTGGTGATGCAACTGCTATGGCAGGAGCCGAGACTGGCAATGGCGGTACATTGAACATCGGCACTGGCGGGGATGCTTCAAATGTCAGCATGACCGACATCGCTATAACTGCAGCAGGCGGCAGCGGCGCAGTATCGACGAATGCAACGGCAGACGCGATTGGCGGAGCTGCAGACGGACGCAGCAATGCAGTTGGCGGCATTGGCTCGGCCGAAGCGGGAGCATTTACCGGAGACGGCGCAACAGTTAACTTCTCGACAACAACGGTTGATGATAATGCGCCGATCACACTCACAAATGTGACTATCATTGCAGACGGCGGCACCTCAGCAGTATCCACAGATGCGACAGCAACTGCGGTGGGCGGGGCTGCCAATGCAACGGGTATCAATGCAACTTCCTTTGGCGGCGATGCTGAGGCAATTGCAGGAGCAGTAGCAGGCAGCGGCGGCTCTGTAACGGTTACAACAGCCGGCAACACGTCGGCGATCACCATTATTGATAATGCCGGGAATAATCCTGACATCAGTGTTAATGGCGGCAGCGCAACTTCGACGAATGCAACAGCATCTGCTACCGGCGGTGAGGCAACAGCTGCAAGTGGTTCAGCAGAGGGCGGCAGCGGCGATGCCGGGGCCGGAGCGTTCGGCGGCAATGGCGGCACGGTGATCGTAGGCACTGCGGGTGACACTTCCCCTGTTACGATAACCAATATCAGCATCAGCGCTGACGGCGGTACTGGAGGCTCGGCGAATTCCTCCGCAACGGCTGTAGGAGGCAATGCAACAGCGGCCATTGCGGCAGACGGAGGTACTGCAACTGCTCTGTCCGGTGCATTTGGCGGGGACGGCGGCACTATCGCAATTACTGCGCTTACGACTGATACTGCTTCACCTATTACCATTACGAACAGCTCGGCAAGCGCAGACGGCGGCATGGGAAGCAGCAGCTTCAGCAATACAACAGCAACAGCAACCGGCGGCAGTGCGGACACCGGATCCGGGACGGCTAATGGCGGTGATGCAGCTGCGATCGCCGGTGTCTTTGGCGGAGCCGGCGGCAGCATCACGGTTGAAACAACGGGGTCCAGCTCCCCTGTTGCTATCACTGATACCATGTTAAGTGCTGATGGCGGAAGTGGCAACGGCAACGATAATACAATCGACGCTAATGCAACCGGCGGAGATGCGGATGCAACCTCAGGCAATGCGAATGGCGGAGATGCACTGGCAGCAGCAGGTATCTATGCCGGCGACGGCGGCAGCATCCTGGTTGCTACAGAAGGCGGGAGTTCACCGATCACGGTGACCAATGTAACGGCGACTGCAGATGGCGGCTCCAGCAGTGGAAATGGCAATACGGTCAACGTAACAGCAACCGGCGGCGTTGCGACAGCATCGGGGACTGCTATTGACGGTACGGCGACTACGTCTTTCATCGGAATAACAGGTGGCGATGGCGGTAGTATAACAGTCCAGAGCACTGGGAACGTGTCAGCGATCGATATCACGGAAAGCGACTTCACCGCTAACGGTGGAATTGCAAATGGCAACACAAACAATTTCACGGTAGCGGCAACAGGGCTTGGTTCCTCGGCAGAGGCTGGCCTTAGAGGCGGCGACGGCGGCAGTATAGTCGTAGACACGACAGGCGCAACCTCACCGATCACGATGACCAATGTAACGGCGAGTGCCGACGGTGGAGTTGCGGCAGGTAGTGGCAACAACATCACAGCAACTGCAAGCGGCATTGGATCAACAGCAACCGCAGGCTTATATGCTGGCGACGGCGGCAGCATCATGGTTGGCACAGACGGTCAGAGTTCATCGATCACAATGAACGATGTATCAGCGAGTGCAGATGGTGGTATGGCTATTGGCGACGGTAACAACATCACAGCAACTGCTACCGGACTTGGCTCGATAGCAGAGGCCGGGTTGATGGGCGGCGATGGCGGCAGCATAGGCGTAGAGACCATAGGTGCAATCTCACCGATCATGATGACCAATGTAACAGTGAGTGCAGATGGCGGCGCAACTATGGGCGGTGGTGACACCACAACAGCAAGTGCAGTTGACAGTGCCGTAGCAGGGCTTGTCGGCGGCAATGGCGGAAGTGTGACGGTTGGAACGAGTGGATCGAATTCAGCCGTCGACATAACTGAGAGTACACTGAGTGCCGACGGCGGCGATGCGGTAGGCAATGGCAATAACATCACGGCAACCGCGACAGGCGCTGGTTCGACGGCAGAGGCAGGGCTGAGGGGTGGAGACGGCGGCAGCATCGGCGTAGAGACCATAGGTGCAACATCACCGATCACGCTGACCAATGTAACGGCAACTACAGATGGCGGAGTGGTCTCAGGCAGTGGTATCAACGCATCGGCAAGCGCAGTCGGCAGTGCAGTAGCAGGTCTTGTTGGCGGCGACGGCGGCAGTGTAATGGTTGCTACGAGTGGATCGGATTCAGCAGTCAACATGACAGACATTACAACGAGTGCCATTGGTGGAGATGCCTCAGGCAGCAACAGCAACATCACAGCAACCGCTACCGGACTTGGCTCGACAGCAGATGCCGGGTTGATGGGTGGCAGTGGCGGAGGCGTAGGTGTAGAAACCACAGGTGGTACCTCACCGATCACT
>CAYXBA010000009.1:0-7199 GCA_964463135.1 uncultured Nitrospiraceae bacterium | reverse complement strand
CTGACGAATGTAACTGCAACTGCAGACGGCGGCGATGCGATCGGCAGCGGTATCAACGCATCGGCAAGCGCAGTCGGCGGTGCAGTAGCAGGTCTTGTGGGTGGAGATGGCGGAAGCGCAACAGTCCAGACCACAGGGACGGCATCTGCGATTAGCATCACAGACAGCACGTTTAGTGCGAATGGTGGCGACGCAATCGGAAGCACAGCCAACCTTACCGCAACGGCTACCGGAGCTGGATCGACGGCAGAGGCCGGGTTGATGGGCGGCGACGGCGGCAGCATAGGCGTAGAAACCACAGGTGGTACCTCACCGATCACTCTGACGAATGTAACTGCAACTGCAGACGGCGGCGATGCGATCGGCAGCGGTATCAGCGCATCGGCAAGTGCAGACAGCAGTGCAGTAGCAGGGCTTGTCGGCGGCGACGGCGGCAGCATCGGCGTAGACACGACAGGTGCAACCTCACCGATCACTCTGACTAATGTAACGGCGACTGCAGATGGCGGTGATGCGACAGGCAGCGGTAATACGCTTTCTGCATCCGCAGCAGGCACCGCGATAGCTGAGATTGACGGTGGCAATGGAGGCAGCGTCCTGGTTCAGAGCACCGGGAACGTGTCCGCCATAACTATCACTGACAGCAGCATTTCTGCAGATGGCGGATCGGCCGCATCAGGTGCAGAGACTGCACGGGGAGGACTGGGCGGCTCGATTGATATCAATACTGTTGATCTTGATTCCGACATTACCATTGCCAATACCACAGCTTCAGCAGATGGAGGCGCAGCTACCTCAGCTAACTCAACTGCAGTCGGCGGCGATGGCGGAGTAGTCAGTCTTGCGACATTCGGTGACAACTCTTCTGTATCGATAGCAACGTCTAATGTAAGCGCTAATGGCGGCGCTGCGAATGGCGATCTTTCACCCGCGGGCGGTGCAGGCGGCGGCATTCAGGTTACCACGATTGGTACGAATGCAACGATTGACATCATAAGCAGTAATGTTACCGCTGAAGGTGGAGACGCAGTCGGTCATCTTGCGCAGGGTGGACACGGCGGCGATATCAGCATTACGACGACTGGCGATTTTGCAAGCATCACTATTGGTGCGGGCAGCACCGTCTCAGTGAATGGCGGTAATGCCGATAGTATTGGAGCGATTTCAAGTCCGCATGCAGGAGATGGTGGTAATGTAACTATTACAACATCTGGCCTGAGTGCAACGATCGATATTGCCGGCAATGTGACCGCAGACGGTGGTGACACCGCTGTCGGCGCAAATGCCATAGGTGGTAATGGCGGCGGTATACTTATCAACACAGATGGCGGATCGGCAACGATCGATATATCCGGCAATGTAACTGCAGACGGTGGAAATGCCAATGCAGGCGGCGGCTCAAATGTCACCGGCGGCATCGGCGGAGATATCTTTATCCTTACCAGCGGATCAAATGCCGGTATAACCATCCCTGGCGTTATCAGCACGCTTGGAGGCAATGGAGCCGGTTTCTCTGATGTATGGGGCGGCAATGGCGGCAACATTACTATCTGCACCAGCGGAGCAAACTCGGATGTCGATGTCTCTGCTGCAACATTGGATGCATCCGGCGGTGATTCCACTGCGAACGTCTCGAGCTACGGCGGGCACGGCGGCAATATCACCCTCTGTGCAGGATGTCAGGATGATACTGGATCAACAATCTATATCCCTGATCTTCCCAATGTAACAGCAAATGGCGGTGCTATCGGTGGAGCAGACGGCCAGGTCTTCATAGGCGAGAATGTTGTTGCTGGTGGACCTGGAAGCATTGCTGCTGATGGCGGGTACGGTTCTACGCTGGGCGGCGATGGCGGCATAGTGAGGTGCGGCCAGAACTGCGCCGGCTTCCTGCTTCCTGATGAAGTATGGGCATACTTTAATATCGCGGTGCCCATTGAATACACCCAGTGGGATGAGTGGCTGTTTGATGTTATTTCGGGCAGACAGCTCACTGACAACCTTGATGAAGACAAGATCAAGGAGAAGAGGGCGGCCAAGCTAGATCATATGTTCAAGAAGGTCGACTTCTAAAGAGTGAGTTCAGAAACGCAGTTTTTTACGGTGCCTGATGCCCTGAGGCTGGGGATGAAACATCATCAGGCCGGGAGCCTGCAGCACGCAGAGCTCATATACCGCAAAGTCCTGGATGCAGAGCCGAACAATGCTGAGGCTCTGCATCTACTGGGCTTGGTCTATTTCCAGTCACGAAACCATGAACGGGCGCTGGGCCTGATACAGCGCGCGATCGGCATCAATCCTGCTGTTCCTGCCTTTTACAGTAATCTTGGGCTTATCTTTCAGGAATTGGGCCACTTTGATATTGCCATCATTAACTTCCAGAAGGCCATTTCACTGAACAAGGATTATGCCGAGGCACACAATAATCTGGGTACAGTGCTGTATACAATACAGCGACATACAGATGCCCTTGCATGTTATGAGCGTGCTTTAGCGATAAGGCCGAATTACGCTGAGGCGCACTATAATTCCGGTATTGTGCTTAAGGCTTTGGGTAAGACAGATGAAGCCATTGCTGCATATAAACGGGCCATTGAGCTGAGATCCAACTATGCAGAGGCCCACAACAACCTCGGCTTTATTTATCAGGAGCAGGAAAAGCACGATGAGGCGTATGAACATTATCAGAAGGCAATTGCATTGCGGCCCGATTATGCGGAAGCGCATAATAATATTGGAGCCGTCTATCTGGCGCAGGGGAAGTTGGACGAAGCGATAGCCTCTTATAATCGGGCCATTGAGCTTAGGCCTGGTTATGCCGAAGCCTATAATAATCTTGGTTATGCGCTGGCAGAACAGAAAAGACATGACGAGGCTGTTGTGCAGTATGAAAAGGCACTATCACTCAAGCCTGATTACACGGACGCTTATAATAATCTTGGGCTCTCGCTGAGAGAGCGCGGAGAATTTGAGGCAGCTCTGAAAGCATACCAGCGGGCACTTGAACTGCAGCCGGATTTCGGCAAGGCACACAACAATATGGGAACCCTATTCCAGCAGCTGGGGCGCTTTGATGAGGCGATATCATCCTATATGAGGTCAATTGTCCTCAAGAATAATTATGCTCCTGCATACCGTAATCTTGTCCATTGCAGAAAATTCACCGAGCAGGACCTGCCGGTCCTCAAGGAGCTGGAAACGTATCTTGAGTCCGCTGATCTGGACAAGAATGATGAAAGCGACATCCACTTCGCCCTCGGCAAGATACACGATGATCTTGGACAGTATGAGCAGGCATTTTCGCATTACAAGAAGGCAAATGATCTTGAGCATCAAAAATATACCTTTGACCGTGAGCAACATTCCGAGATGATAAATGATATGATCGGAACATTTTCGTCCTCATTCTTTGAAACGCGTAAGACTATGGGCAGTGATTCCGTGCTGCCAATCTTCATTTTGGGCATGATGCGTTCGGGAACAACCTTGGTGGAGCAGATCCTTTCGAGCCATCCTGATGTGTTTGGCGGCGGCGAGCTCGATTTTTGGGCTGATCAGGCCAAGAAGTATCCGATAGAAACAGTGACTGAGCTGAACCTGGAGTCGGTGCAGGGCATGGCCTCGGATTGCCTTGCCTATCTCAAGAAGTTCAGCGCTGATGCACTGCATGTAACCGATAAGATGCCCAATAATTACCTCAAAATAGGATGGATACATCTTGCGTTTCCAAAGGCAAAGATCATTCACTGCAAGAGGAACCCCGCAGATATATGCCTGTCGATTTATTCCCATAAATTTGGTGGGTATCATCCTTATGGCTATGATCTTGACGATCTTGCCTTCTACTACGAAGAGTATGAGCGTCTTATGGAGCACTGGAGGGCTGTCCTTCCCTCTGACGTGTTCCTGGAGGTGCAGTATGAGGAACTGGTGGCTGATCAGGAGAAGGTAAGCCGCACTTTGCTTGAGTTTTGCGGCCTTGGCTGGGTCGAACAGTGTCTTGATTTCTTCCATAAGGATCGGCCGGTGAAGACCGCAAGTTGCTGGCAGGTCCGTCAACCATTGTATAAAACCTCTGTTGAACGCTGGAGAAAATTCGAGCCTTTCCTTGGTCCCCTTTCACGATTGATCAAGAAGTAGCCTGAAGATATTCTGAATAAACAGTAAGGGCGGTCTGACTGCAGTCAGGCCGCCCTTACTGTTTTAAAAGAGACTCTGAACCTATTTCTTTTTCTTCGTGTTCTTGATAATAATAGGTTTCTTTGATGAATCCTTTTTCAGCTCATCATGATTTTCGATCAGATAATCTATCGCCTTTTTGAAATACTCTGAATCATCGGAAGTGAAGAGCTGTTTCTTCAGATTCAGGGCATGAATCCTCTTGCGGACCGCTTTGTTGTATTTATCATCATTGACAAGCTTTACCGTTTTGGCTATATATTCCTCATCATTCGAGGCCACTAATTCATCCAGGCCGAGTTTCCTCAATATAACGGTAGCCAGTCTGTTATAGGCCTTTGTTCCTTCATAGGCCACGAGAGGATTTCTTGCATACAGAATATCCACAATGGTGTTGCAGCCGCCGAAAGGATAGGAATCAAGCGACATATCTGATTCTTCGAGCAGCGCCATATAATCCTTATAGGGCTTGAAGGGATATACGGTCACGCGGTCACTGCCGACCACTGATGCGATCTCCTGTGCTGAGGGGAGGAAGAAATTCCAGCGATCAAGGTCGCCTCCGGTGAAGATGCGGTAAGTCACCCGCTTATTCGCCTGCTCGGCTATCTTCTTCAGATTCATGAGCATCGGATAATTGTTCTTCTGTCCGGACCATGTGCAGGATATGATGAAATCATCGCCTTCGTGCTTCTTGTTATGCGGTGTGTAGTCAGGATACACCGGATGCTGCCCCAGGCCGGGAATAAGCACAAGCCTTTCAGAGTAGTTATCTGCTCCCTTGAGGTCGGTTTCATATCCACCGATGAAATAGTCGATCTCTGAGCCGAATGTGCTCACCGGATGGCCGTACTGTGTCACCTGGATAGGGGACAGACGGAGATTGGCGAGATATACGGACTCGGGATGCATACCTACATCAGGATAGTATGCAAGACCGAAGTCATTGTCCGCAAGGGCCGTGATGTTCAGATTATTGCCGCGTATGCCGACATGACGGACATCCTTGAAGAGGCTGGTGTCGGTATCCTTCCTCATCTCTGTGAGCGTAACGAGGGTCAGGTCATAGTCTTCGGAAAGAGATTTTACATAGTCATACTGAGTCTTGTATACCGCACTTCCGGGGAACCACCTTCCGCTGATAACTGCAATTTTCTTCTTGTTCGGCTTGTTGGTGATCGGAACGTTTTTAAAGCTCTCTTTTATGATCGCATTTATCTTGCTTTTGACCTTCCTGTCATTTTCCGGATCAGCATACGTAGAGCGGAAATAGGGCTCTGTTACATAGTGGAACGGTATGCCCTCAAGCTTGTCGCCGACTTTGTCAATCTGGGCAATATGATTGATCGTATTATCATAATTTGTCTTGGTAACGGTGTTGCCGATGAAATATATCCAGTACCAAAGAGACGTCATCTTCTGATTTGTCTTGAAAAGCAGATCATAATCAATGACTATCTCATTTCTTCTGGAATACAGGGTAAGCAGTTTAACGAGATTATTCTTTTGGTTCAGCAGGATCTTCAGATGGGGATCGGTGTTCCTGAAGCCGGACATGGCGACAAGATTTGATACCAGATTATTCAGTAATATATAGGCATTCCAATGCCTCTGGGGGACAACGAAATCTTCCTTGGTAAAAAAATAGAGAAAATTCTCGACAAAAACGCTTATGAAATAATCCACCCGGGGCGGCAGCAGGAGATAGGTATTTTCCTTCATATTCAGAAAGTTCAGGACCTCAAGAAGTTTGGTGGACAGCTCAGTATGCTTGCTATTGAGATAGAGGTCCATCAGCTCCTTGGGGTTAATACTCACCCCTGCTTTCTTGTCTGGTGTTACGTCTTTTTCCATTATTCCCTCCTCACCGTAAATAGAATTCTGCAAAATGCATGTGCCAAAGTGATACTTCTCTTGCCGATCAACGCCTCGATTATACAATATCGACAGTGCCAATTGCCAAAGTAATCTTATCAATAATGGCAGTACGTAAAGTGCCTACCGCTCTGCTATTGCTCAAGATGTGGCTGCTTATTATTATTGCCTGTTTAAAGAATCAGCGATCAAAAACTGATTGGACCTTTAATTATAAATATCGCTCTATCATGGAATTGCCTGTCTCTGTTCAGCCGTATTGGGCTTGAACGTAATGAGGACCTCAATATACTCGGCCCTAATGCCTTTGCTAAGATCATCCATATAAATCACATGGGTAAATAGGCCGCTGGAGTCAAAGATGTGCCTGCAAATGTCGAATCCCCAATCAACGGTGACAAGGGAACCATGCTGGCTGATGGGATTGAGGTGATATTGAGGTGTCTCAAGATGGACGATCTCGCCGTCATCACCGATACAAGCCCTCAGATTAGAGGGCCTCTGTTTATTCACGAGCGGAACGGTAAAAATGTGAGCACCACCAGCCCTCAGAGTACGCGCAATCTCACGAAATGCCCTGGAAGGGTGAAAGATATGCTCGAAAACATCCTGCGTAATGTGCAGATCGATACTCTCATCCTCAAATGATAGTTCCTCGAGGTTCTCACAGCGGAATCCATTCATGACGGAGCCTATCTTTGCCTTAGGAAAGAAGTGTGACTGGATAAAGATCTTGCATTCTCTCGCAAGACGGGCACTGGCACCTCTGCCGCCAGGTGATGATTCATGAATTACTAATTCGCGCCAGTTTGGGAAATAGGAATCGATTACCTGCATTAATGCGCGCTCGCGGGGAATGCTTCCACAGTTTGAGCAAAAGTAATGATCCCTGAGCCAGGGATCGTTGGCTATAAATATGACCTCACGTGTGCAAGTGGGACAATATCCGGAGTTCCTAAGAATGGTCATATGTGAGCCCTCCTTTGCCGACTAATCTGGTTCTGTACACCACTTGCGCAATCAATTGGTGATTTTATGAGGTATTGTTGTGGAAGTGGTTACGAAAAACCATATATGAATATTCCACAAGCTGAGCTAAGCTGAAAAAAGTGTACACCAAAGTCGGGTAAAATACCAAGACGGAG
>CAYXBA010000008.1:0-137812 GCA_964463135.1 uncultured Nitrospiraceae bacterium | reverse complement strand
GTTGCAATGCGGTTTCGTCCTCTCAAATTTTGCCTTTGCCATTTCGCCTCCTTGCGCTGCCGGCCGGCACTGCCAAAGCCTGCAGAGTTCTTTAATGTCTTTAATCTGGAGCCCATGACCGGAATCGAACCGGTGACCTCATCCTTACCAAGGATGTGCTCTGCCGACTGAGCTACATGGGCATGTTACTGCTCATGGAGCGGGAAACGGGATTCGAACCCGCGACCCTCAGCTTGGAAGGCTGACGCTCTACCACTGAGCTACTCCCGCATGCTGCAAATTCCCTATTAATAAATGACAACCCGTTTTACCGTGTCATTCACTCGCGCTGATCTTCACCGCAACCCCATCCATATCTAAGGGTGCTGGTGGAGAGGGGAGGATTCGAACCTCCGTAGGCGAAGCCAACGGGTTTACAGCCCGTCCCCTTTGGCCACTCGGGTACCTCTCCAGATCAAAAGCTCTCAGTGCATCGTCCTAAACACATTCGCTCTGTTACCAAGAGCTCTTGCAAAAAACTAACTCATGGAGCCGACGAAGGGATTCGAACCCCCGACCTGATGATTACAAATCAACTGCTCTACCAACTGAGCTACGTCGGCAATGCCGAAAAACTAAAATGCCTAAAAAAGGCAATAGTAAACCTATGGGTGTTTCAGAAATTTGTAATATAAGGGTACGATTATAGTACAGTCAAGCAGAAAAAAACAAGGCCTTGCCTGATTATGCCTTTTTCCCTTTATAAATCTGGCTGTTTTGCATCCTTTGGCGCATTATCTCAAAAATGATGATCCCCGTGGCAACTGAGGCATTGAGCGAATTGACCTTCCCCTGCATCGGGAGCTTTATGATATGGTCACAGTGTTCCTTAACGGTTCTGCGCATTCCCTCGGCCTCTGAACCAACAACCAGGGCAATGGGACCGGTGAAATCCATATCCCAAACAGTGCTTTCTCCTTCAGCTTCAGCACCGACAATGGTGATGCCTGCGTCCTTCATCAAACTGATCGCGTGTTTGATATTCGGGACCATGGATATCACTACATGCTCGGATGCCCCGGCAGAGGCCTTTACCGCTTCCGGCGTCAGAGATGCTGACCGGTGCGACTGTATCACGACCCCATGCACACCGCCTGCATCAGCGACCCTCAGGATCGAACCAAAATTTCTCGGGTCCTCAATACCGTCCAGAATAAGGAAAAGAGGCACCTGCCCTTTTCCCTCGGGTATGCCGGCTAAATCATCGAGATCTGCATAGGTCCGGGACTCTATGCGAGCCGCAATGCCCTGATGCCCCTTGGGGAACTTCTCCTCGAAAAAAGATTCATCAACCTTTTTTGACGACATGCCACGCAGTTCAAGGGCCTGATCAAGATCAGGAACTTTTTCCCGGCGGGATATCGAGATATATACCGAGGATATATTGCTTCCAGCCCTGAGTGCTTCCAAAACAGGATTCAGACCATAGATCCACCCCTCAGGAGATCTTGACCTTCCAGGCAGTTCCTTCCTTCTTGTCTTCGAGGACCACTCCCTTTTCATCGAGTTCTTTTCGTATTGCATCGGCTGCTGCCCAATTCTTGTCTTCTCTGGCCTTCTGTCGTTCCTGAACTTTGACACTGATAAACTCCTCCGTAATATCAGGGCACTTATACCGCATCAGCGCCCGATTCCATTCCTCCGGTGTCCGGCAAAAAATATTGAAGATGCTGCCGGTCTCTTTCAGGAGTTCCTCTGCCCTTTGCAGGCAACTAACAGCCCGTGCTCCCGAAGGTTTCCCATCCATATATTTGTTAAGCCCGCGCAGGAACTCAAAAATATAGCCGATAGCCTGGGCAGTGTTAAAGTCATCGTCCATTGCCTCTTTGACCCTGTCAAGGCAAGTCCCCAATAGGTCCTCAAATGCCTTTTCGTCGGCGCCTGCCTTTTCTTTTGATTGATCCTGGGCATAAAAATCCCGTATGCGCAGAGAGCTGGTGTAATATCTGTCAATCGATGCCTCTGCCTCCCTGAGCTGTTCATCAGAGAACTCAATGGGGCTCCGATAATGCGTAGAGAGGAGGAAAAAGCGTATGACCTCTGCGTCAAAATTACCGAGGATCTCCTTTATCGTGAAGAAATTGCCAAGGGATTTTGACATCTTCTCTTTGTCAATAGTTATAAAACCATTGTGCACCCAGTATTTCGCAAAGGGTTTTCCGGTGAAGGCCTCTGACTGCGCTATCTCGTTCTCGTGATGCGGAAAGGCCAGGTCAGCGCCTCCGCCATGAATATCAAACGTATCGCCAAGGTGTTTTTGCGACATTGCAGAACACTCGATATGCCAGCCGGGTCTTCCGGGCCCCCACGGGCTGTTCCACGAAGGCTCCCCTTCCTTCGATGCCTTCCAAAGGGCAAAGTCCATAGGGCTTCTCTTCCGGTCATTCACTTCGACCCGTGCGCCGGCGATCATGTCGTCCAGATCACGCTTTGAGAGCTTTCCATAATCACTGAATTTTTCGATCTGGAAATAGACATCGCCATTTACTGCATAGGCATATCCTTTGTCCTGAAGACCTTTGGTAATGGCGATGATCTCCTGAATATGTTCAGTTGCTTTTGGTTCAATGTCCGCCCTGCCCACGCCGAGCTGGTCCATGTCCTGATAATATTCAGCGATATATTTTTCTGCAACCTCGTTCCAGGCAATGCCTTCCTGCCGGGCCCTGTTTATGATCTTGTCATCAATATCCGTAAAGTTCTTAACAAAGGTGACCTTGTATCCCCTGTATGCCAGATACCTGCGCATAATATCAAAGACAATGGCGCTCCGTGCATGACCGATGTGGCAATGATCATATACCGTTATACCGCAAACGTACATTTTCACCTGACCCGGCGTAACCGGAATAAAATCTTCCTTCTTGCCGCTCAGGGTGTTATACAGCTTCATTCTGCCTCCTTTTGGGCCCACACTCTGAGGGACCTCCATTTTTCTGGCTATCTCTGCGATCCGCGCTTCGAGTTCCTTTATCTTTTCGTTCGTAGGGTCAGGGAAATAGTCCATCACCTCGACAAGTCCTTCATCGGTCGTCATCCTGATGATCTTCTTTTTTGTGATCCTGCCCGGCACGCCAACACATATGGCATTGTCAGGCACCGGTTTAAGGATAACTGAGTTTGCACCGATCACGGCATTATTACCGATCCTGATTGCCCCCAGGATCTTGGCGCCTGCACCGACAGTAACATTATTGCCAAGGGTTGGATGACGTTTGCCCTTTTCCTTGCCTGTGCCGCCAAGGGTCACGCCCTGGTATATCAGACAATGCTCTCCCAGTTCGCTTGTCTCTCCAATTACAACGCCCATGCCATGATCGATAAAAAAACCCATGCCTATCTTTGCTGCAGGATGGATCTCGATACCCGTGAGTAATCGCGCACCCTGAGAGAGAAGTCTTGGGATGACCGGGATGCCGGCATTCCAGAGAATGTGGTTGATCCTATGGATAAAAATCGCGTGGAATCCAGGATAGGCAAGGATCACCTCAAGACTGTTCCGCGCAGCAGGATCTCTCTCGAAAACTGCCTTAAAGTCCTGCCTTATATCCCTCCAGAAGCCCATGTTTAGAGCGTATTATACATAAAAAACAGAACCGCTGTGCTATTATTCAGCATGCAGACAGGCGCACAATCAGACCTTCAGCAGATGATCGCAGACCATATGGAGAACGGTTTTCTCGAAAACATCATTGACATGTTCAGGCACGACAGCTCGCTTTATGATCTGGTAGGGACCTTGATACAGGATGAACGCGTTCGCGTCAGGATAGGCATCACAGCGCTGATGGAAGAGCTGAAGCGGCTTGATCCTGAACAGATCGTGCGTGCAGAGAAGAACCTTCTGCCTCTTCTTGCTCACAGCGATGCAGTCGCGCGGGGCGATGCAGCGAACCTTCTCGGCATTATCGGCAACAGGAGCTCGCTCCCTTTTCTCGAACAGTGCCTTCTGGACATACATGAGGGTGTCAGGACCATTGCGCGGGAAGCTATTGCCGAAATACGGACTCAATAAAAATATCATAATTGCGGAGTTGACATGAAGCGCATTGCAAATTTTCTTTTTGAGGCCGGTATGCTCAAGCGCACGCCAAGGACCGGGTTCCAGTTTCTGGGATCAGGTGCTGAGTCAGTTGCTGAACATATATTCAGGACCGCCTATATCGGTTTTACTCTTGCACACCTGGCAAAGGATGCAGATCATGACAAGCTCCTGAAAATGTGCCTGTTCCACGACCTCCCCGAGGCAAGGACAGGGGATCTGAATTATGTGAATAAAAAATATGTGAAGGCAGATGAGAAGAAGGCCGTTAATGATCTTGCGGAGACGCTTCCCTTTGGCGATGAGATCAGGGACTTGATATTCGAGTTCATGAAGGGTGAGAGCCTTGAAGCAAAACTGGCTTATGATGCTGATCAGCTCGAAATGATCGTGGCCCTCAAGGAACATAAAGACCTCGGCAATACGTACGCAGATGAATGGCTCAATTTTGCGCTCAAAAGACTGAAAACGGATATTGCACGCGAACTTGCCAAAACCATCCTTGAGACGGATTCGTCCCTCTGGTGGTTCTCGGACAAGAGCGACTGGTGGATTAAGGGGAAGAAATAATAGAATAGCAGCAGAACTATCTCTTCACCGCCTTCCAGCCCCACTCCACCTTAAAAGTTCAGGCTTCACAGAACAAGATATTTGATTTCGGGCATGTCCTCAGCCAGAAGGAACTGAAGGAATCCATTCAATCCCTTGCCAAATTCTCTGACGAACCCACCCTCCGCCTCGCCCTCAAAGTCATCAGAGCTGTTGTTAGATAAGCTTTCCGTCTTGATATGTACCATTAAATATTACATAATAATATTATTCTTACTAATCACGGAGGTTAAATTATGCAAAAAAATACCAGCGTCACGATAGGCTCACACTATGAACAATTTATTTCTCAGCAGGTCGCCCAAGGCCGTTTTGGTTCAACAAGTGAGGCGATACGGGCCGGACTCCGGCTATTGGAGGAAAGGGAAACCAAGCTATCGCTGTTACGTCGAGCGCTTGTCGAGGGCGAGGAAAGCGGTAAAGCCGTCTATTCCCTCAAGGGTTTAATTGATGAGCTTGATGACGAAGGTCTCAAGTAGTGCCCTCTTTTACCATCACAAATAAGGCCAAGGCCGATTTGAAAGAGATAGGCCGTTACACACAAGAGCATTGGGGTCGCGACCAGCGAGATCAGTATCTAACCATGCTGGATGTCTGTTTTCATCAGTTGGCCGCCAATCCTCTTCAGGGAAAGGACTGCAATGAGATTCTGGATGGGTACCGTAAACTCAACGCAGGCAGTCATGTAATTTTTTATCGTCAAACGCTTGCCGATACAATAGAGATTATCCGAGTTCTTCATGGACGTATGGACATAGAAGCACGACTTGCTGTGCCGTAATACTAAGATGCTTCGGTCAAGAACTTTCCTTCTCAAGCAAACAGACCGCCTGCACGGCAATGCCTTCGCCCCGGCCGATAAAACCCATGCCCTCGTTGGTCTTTGCCTTGATATTGATCTGCGCTGCGGGGATGCCTGCCCGGGATAGTGCAGCCTTCATCTTCTCAATATGGGGGGAGAGCTTCGGCCTTTCAGTGATAATGGTTGAGTCGATCCACGCAACAGCATAGCCGTTCTTCCCTGCCATCTCAACTACAGACTTCAGCAGTTCAATGCTCACGGCATCTTTCCATTTTGGATCAGTATCCGGGAAATGCGCGCCAATATCTCCGAGACCAAGCGCACCGATAATAGCGTCGGTTATCGCGTGACAGAGTACGTCAGCATCGGAATGGCCGAGCAATCCTTTTTCATGCGGTATTTCAACCCCACCAAGGATAAGCTTCCTGCCTTCGGCAAACCGGTGCGAGTCATATCCTGTGCCGATCCTCATTGTTTCCCGCCCCGCATCTTCAGGAATGCTTCAGCGATCACAAGGTCTTCCGGCGTGGTGATCTTGATATTCGTATATTCCCCTCTTACCACGGCAATCCTGCCCCTGTTTCTTTCGACCAGCGCAGCGTCATCAGTTGCATAAAAAGATTCCTTCATCGCCCTTTCATAGGCATCACGAAGCGGCTTATAAAAAAAGATCTGCGGGGTCTGCACCGCAATGAGCATATCCCGGTTCAAGGTATGCCGTATCAATGCTCCTTCCATCTCCTTAATTGTATCTTTCGGCGGCACGCCGATCACGACACCGTCATATCCCGGCAATGCCCGCAGCGCCTGTCGAACGGTATCCGGTTCAAGAAAAGGTCTTGCGCCGTCATGGATAAGGACAAGTGATCTGCTGTCCTTTATGCAATGAAGTCCGTTAAAGACAGAATCCTGCCGCTCTTTGCCTCCCGTCGCAATGCTCTTCACTTTCGTTATCTTGTAGGATGCAAAGAGTTCTGTTCCTGCCTGCATGTCAGTCTCTTTAAGCACGGGGATGATCTCGGAGATCTCGGGCATCTTCTCAAGGGTTTCGAGGGCCCATATCATGACCGGCTTGCCGCCCAAGGTCTCAAAGGGCTTGTTTCTGTCCTCTCCGAACCTTCTCCCCAGTCCTGCAGAAGGGATGATCGCTACTGCCCTATGCGGCATGGAAAGACCTGTGTCCCCGTTTCTCACTGTCCTTTCATCTGCACTATTCATATGGTTCTTTTGCAGCGGAGGGGATCATGCCAAAGACATCTGCATTAAGAGGATCTGATAGTCACGTAAAACTTTTTCCCGCCCCTGTTGACGAAGAGGAGAGGAGCGTCCCCCGGTTTTATGCCCGATACAGCCTTATTGTAGTCGTTCAACCCTTCGATCCGCTTTCTGTCAATCTCCTGGATGACATCGCCTTTGCGTATACCAGCCTCTTCAGCAGGACTCCCTGCTTCGACCTGCACAACAACGACACCTTTCTCGTCCTTGTGAAGGCCAAGCTGCCGGGCGATCTCCCGGGAAAGTTCCATGGTGGTTATTCCTGAGAGCCCCTCAAGTGCCGAATCTTCCGGCGTGTTGCCCGGGGTGGCCTCTGCGATATCCTTTGGCAGTTCAACGATCACGACTTTTACCGCATATTCCTTGCCGCCCCGCAGGATAGTGATCGGTATTTCGCTGCCGACTTTGCTCTGGGCGACCATGTTTCTGAGATTCCCCACATCAGAGATCTTCTTGCCGTTATATTCAAGGATGATGTCGCCCCTCTTGATGCCCGATCTTTCGGCAGGGCTTCCTTTGGCAACATCCCCCACCAATGCACCCTTCTCACTCTTCAGGCCGAACTTCTGCGAAAGTTCAGGCGTCAGTTCCTGGATCGTCACACCGAGCCACCCGCGTGTCACCTTTCCTTTTTCAACAAGCTGGTTCATCACAAGACGGGTCATATTGCTCGGCACGGCAAAACCGATGCCCTGATATCCGCCGGATCTCGAAAAAATAGCCGTATTGACGCCGATGAGCTCACCCTTGATGTTCACCAGCGGGCCGCCTGAATTCCCGGGGTTGATCGCTGCATCGGTCTGGATAAAGTCCTCATAATCTGCTATCCCGACATTGGCCCTTCCCACGGCGCTGATAATCCCCATGGTAACCGTATGGCTCAGACCATACGGATTGCCGATCGCCAGCACGAACTCGCCAACCTGCAGTTTATCCGAATCTCCCCATGGTGCAGCCCTGAGATTGTCAGCCTCGATCTTTACCACAGCAATGTCCGTCTTGGTGTCCGCGCCGATGATCTTTGCCTTGAAGGAGCGCTTATCAAAGAGCGTTACCCTGATCTCATCCGCCTGTTCAACCACATGGTTGTTAGTAATAATGTAGCCGTCTGCGCTCACGATTACCCCTGACCCCAGACTCTGTTCTTTCCATTTTTTGGGCATTTTGAAATTGCGAAAGGGGTTCAGAAGGTCAAAGAAAGGATCCTCAGGAGATGAGCCTGCCTCTCTCTTCATGACCTTTGTCGTTGATATATTCACAACAGAGGGAGAGATGGAACCTGCTATCTCGGAAAATGCCCTGCTTGTATCGATGATCTGACGCGGCACATTCGGTGTCGCATAGGACGCATATCCTTTATGTGCACCCGTTACCTTCTCAAGAAAATAGAAAGAAACACCGCCGATGAGGACACCGACTAAAAGAAAAAGAACAATGATCCCAATTTTATTCTTCATGGTTCATTACATTATAATAGTCTGCCTGCTTGATGTAAAGTGTCTAGCCTTGACAAAAACCCTGTTCTAATGCTAATTTTCAAAGCTCATAATACTTGGGAATCCAGGGTTTGGGATTACTTTTTGTCATCTTTTCTGCCTGTTTCATTCCCAAAAATATATCCCTGTAATACATTAGGAGGTTTCTCATGATGAAACGCTATCTCTTGGCGCCTGGACCAACGCCGGTTCCGCCGGAAGCTTTGCTGGCCATGGCAATGCCGATTATTCATCACCGTGCACCTGACTTTGTACCAGTGCTCGACTCAGCCAAAAAGGGACTGCAGTGGCTTTACCAGACAAAAAATGATGTCCTGATCATCTGCTCCACCGGCACCGGCGGCATGGTCGGTTCAGTGAATAACTTCTTTACCCCCGGTGACAAGGCACTTGTGATCAATGCGGGCAACTTCGGGGAGCGCTGGACCAAGATCTGCAAGGCGTACAATCTTTCCGTAGAAGAGATCAAGATAGACTGGGGCTATACCGTAAAACCGGAAGATATCGAAAAGGCGCTCAGGAAAGACCCTTCGATAAAAGGTGTCTTTGTGCAGGCATCTGAAACCTCCACCGGCGTTTATCATGACATTCAGGCAATTGCATCGGTGGTCAAGAACTTTGCCGGCACGATCCTCGTTGTTGACGCGATCTCAGCACTTGTTGCCCACGACCTGAAGATGGATGAATGGGGAATTGATGTGCTGATCGGCGGCTCTCAGAAGGGTCTCATGCTTCCTCCTGGCCTCGCCTTTGTCGGTATAAGCGAAAAGGCCTGGAAGTTCGCAGAGGCCGCTAAATCTCCTAAATTTTATTTTAATTTCACAGCCGAAAGAAAGAAGCTCAAGGACAACCAGACCAATTTCACATCTCCGGTTTCGTTGATTATCGGTCTGAATGAATGTCTCAGGCTGCTGCAGGCCGAGGGTCTTGAGAATGCCTTCAACCGCCATGCAAAGCTCGCCCATGCTACGCGGGAGGCAGTAAAGGCGATCGGCCTTGAGATGTACACCAAGGAATCACCCAGCAATGCGGTCACCGCAATCAGCGCACCCAAGGACATTGACGGCCAGGAAATATACAAGAATCTCAGGGTAAAATACGGCATAACAGCCGCCGGCGGCCAGGGGCAGGCAAAAGGCAAGATATTCAGGATCGCCCATCTCGGTTATGCAGGCACTTTTGATACGATCACCGCAATCGCTGGTGTCGAGATGGTACTCAAAGGCATGGGATATCCCGTGAAACTCGGCTCCGGTGTTGCGGTTGCCCAAGAACTCTTAATGGTATAGGAGAGGATAATTTCGATGAAAGTGCTCGTCAGCGACAATATATCAGCAAAAGGTGTAGAGATACTCAAGAAAGCAGGGCTCACGGTCGATGTCAAGACCGGCATGAAGCCGGAAGAGCTAAAGGCATGCATCGGCGAGTACAGCGGACTGGTCATCCGTTCTGCAACGAAGGTGACCGCAGAGATCATCGAGGCTGCAACGAACCTCAAGGTCATCGGCAGGGCAGGCTCCGGTCTTGACAACGTTGATAAGACAGCCGCATCCAAAAAGGGTATTGTTGTAATGAACACACCTGGCGGCAACACGGTCACGACTGCTGAACATACTATCGCAATGCTCTTTTCCGTAGCACGCATGATCCCGCAGGCCACCGCTTCCATGAAAGCTGGCAAGTGGGAAAAAAAGAAATTCATGGGGGTCGAACTCTTCAACAAAACCCTCGGTATTGTCGGCCTCGGTGCGATCGGCGGCCAGGTGGCAAAGAAGGCACAGGGCCTCGAGATGAACATTATTGCCTATGATCCCTTCCTGAGCGAAGAAAAGGCACAGGCAATGGGAATCAGGAAAGGCTCTCTTGACGATATATTTGCGGAATCGGATTTTATTACCATCCATTCGCCCATGACGCCCGAGACCAGGGGCCTTATCAATGCCGCTACCATGGCAAAGATGAAGAATGGTGTCAGGATCATAAACTGCGCCCGCGGCGGGATTGTCAATGAACAGGATCTCTATGAGGCGATGAAGAGCGGAAAAGTTGCTGCAGCAGCACTGGACGTTCTTGAAAAAGAACCGCCAGAGAACAACCCTCTTCTCACGCTCGAAAACCTTATCTGCACGCCTCATCTGGGTGCTTCCACGGAAGAAGCACAGGAAAATGTTGCACTCGCCGTTGCCGAACAGATCGCTGATTATCTTGTCCATGGCACCATCAGGAATGCGGTCAATTTCCCGTCGATCCCGAGCGACCAGGTGCCGAGACTCCAGCCGTATATCAACCTCGCTGAAAAGCTGGGCAGTTTCTCCTGCCAGATCTTCGAGGGCGGGACAACGGAGATCACGGTCGAGTACTACGGCGATGCAGCTACGGTCAATACCGCGCCGGTCACCATTGCTGCGCTTAAGGGATATCTCAGCCCTATCCTCCTCGAGACCGTAAATTTCGTAAACGCTCCGTTCATTGCAAAGGAGCGCGGCATTGAAGTCAAAGAGAGCAAGAGCAGTGATGCCGGCGACTTTTTCAGCAAAATCACGATCAGGATCAAGGCAGGGCAAAAGGAAAGTTATGTCTCCGGAACCCTTTACAGCAAGAAGGACCCCCGTGTCATTGAGATCGACGGCTTCAAGGTCGAGATCGTTCCTGAAGGTGAGCTCCTGCTTATGTATAATAATGACAAGCCCGGGGTCATCGGCAATATCGGCAACCTGCTCGGCAAGAACAATATCAATATAGCCCGCATGCACTTTGGAAGAGAATCCGCGGGCGGCACGGCAATCTCCGTGGTAAGCCTTGATGCAAGGCCCGGCCCGGATGTCCTTGATCAGCTCAAGGCTCTGCCGAACATATTATCCATTAAACAGATCAGCCTGTAACGCTGTCTGACGGATTATAAAAGAGGAGTTACTATGCCAGTTGTCGTGATCGTAGGCGCGCAGTGGGGAGACGAAGGAAAAGGGAAGATCGTCGACTATCTCACCAGAAAGGCTGAAGTCGTTGCCCGGTACCAGGGCGGACATAATGCAGGCCATACGGTGGTCATAAAGGACGAAAAGTACATACTGCACCTTATCCCTTCAGGGATCCTGCATAAGAACACCCTCTGCCTCATCGGCAACGGCGTTGTTGTGGAGCCTGAAGCTCTCATAAAAGAGATAACCGATCTCAAGAAGAGAGGGATCAGGGTCGGCGACAATCTCCTCATCAGTAAGAATGCCCATCTCATCATGCCGTATCACATCGCACTTGACCAGGCAAGCGAACGGGCAAAAGGCAAAAAGAACATCGGCACTACAGGCAGGGGCATCGGCCCCACGTATGTTGACAAGATGGGACGTTCAGGCATACGAGTGGGTGACCTGCTCACGCCTGATGCATTTCTCGAAAAACTCAAGGCAAACCTTCTTCATGTCAACTTTCTTTTGAAAAATCTGTATAAGGCACCGACATTTCGTGCCGATAAAATCTTCAGGCAATATATGGTATATGCAAAGGCACTGCAAAAACATATTGCGGATACAGACATTATCGTCAACGATGCTATGGCTGCAAAGAAAAACGTACTGCTGGAAGGAGCGCAGGGAACACTTCTTGATATTGATCACGGCACCTATCCTTTCGTGACATCGTCAAGTGCCATTGCAGGCGGCGCATGCACAGGCCTCGGAATCGGCCCAACACGGATCAATAAGGTGCTGGGCATCGTTAAGGCCTATACAACCCGCGTCGGCAGTGGTCCATTCCCCACAGAGCTCCATGACAAAACCGGGGAACTGATCAGGGAAAAGGGCGGGGAATTCGGCTCAACAACAGGCAGGGCACGGAGATGCGGCTGGCTCGATACGGTCATACTTAGGCACTCCTGCCGGGTCAATGGTCTGTCCGGCATAGTGCTCACAAAGCTTGATATCCTCGATGGCATGGACACGCTCAAAATATGCACAGCATACAGGTACAAAGGAAAGATCATCAGGGAAATGCCGAAAGAACTTACCGTCTTTGAAAATTGCGTTCCTGTGTACGAGGAGATCAGCGGATGGAAGAACAGCACGCTCGGCATCACTGATATGCGGCAGTTGCCAAAAAAAGCGCAGGCCTATATAAGACGCATTGAAGAGCTTATCGGTGTCAAGGCAGCCATTGTCTCAACAGGGCAGAAAAGAGACGAACTGATACTGCTCCAGGAGCCCTTCTGAGAGTTCGCCGAAAGCACGAACGGTTTGTCCGAAGGCTCGAGTCAGAGTTTATAGGCGAGGGCAAAAACTATCGTGCGATTTCGAGTGATTTTTCCCGGTATGGACTCTTCATCAGGACAAACCATGCCTTTGTGCCCGGAACAGAACTGGATATTATCATTCATCTGCCGAACGGAACTGACTGCCGGCTGAGGGGCGTGGTCAGGAGGGCAATGAAAACAACCATTGTCTCTTTGAAAAATGGCATGGGCATTGAACTTACCCACCGGGATCACAATTACATCAAATTTCTCAAGGAGTTTGATCCCAGCGAAGACGCTGAACCACCTGTATCCCCTGGGGAAATGGGAACCCATACTGAGCCGTCGCACCACACGCATCACAAAGCCCGTGAGCATCACCACAACCCGGCCTCTCCCCCTGCTCCGGACTTCGTTATCATCGCCTGCGCTCAGTGCGGGGTAAAGAACAAGGTCCGCAGGGAACGGCTCAGCCACAGCCCCAAATGCGGCAAATGCGGCTCACCCATTTCGCTCCCGGAATAATTTCCGGCCTCATTAATTTCATATTCCCCTCTGCATGCCCTGCCTGCAGCAGACCCACTGACAGTCTTGCCTGCGCGCCGTTCTGCACGCAATGCTGGCAGAGCATAGGGCAATATACCGGACCATCATGTCAGGTCTGCGGTGTACATCTCGTCTCAGAACATGCTGACCGCTGCCAGCACTGCCTTGCTGAACCTCCTGCTTTTGTAAAAGCCCTTTCTTTTGCGCATTATGAAGGGATCATAGCCTCGGCAATTCATCATTTCAAGTTTCTGGGCATTCGCCGGCTTTCAGGACCGCTTTCAGCTTTCCTGCTCTTTTATGATACGAAAGACATAGATGCTGTAATCCCGGTGCCGCTCAGTCCGGCCGCTCTGAAAAACAGGGGCTTTAACCAGGCACTCCTCCTTTCGCACCACTTGGCCAGAAAGAAGAAAATCCGGCTTCTGATGGATGTATTAATAAAAAATGCAGACACTCCTCCGCAGGTTGGCCTCTCGGCAAAAGAGCGTAAAGCCAATGTGAGGAAGGCATTTGCCTGCACCGGCAGGGCGGTTTCAGGATTAAATGTACTCCTGATCGATGATGTCATGACGACCGGTGCAACAGTCAACGCCTGCTCCAGACAGCTTATCATGGCCGGCGCAAAGAGCGTCTCTGTTCTGACCCTTGCCAGGGCAGGGACTCTGTAAGAAACCTGCGGGGCCTCCTTTACATTTCTTCCGTTATTCCTGTATCTTTTTAGGATGATCGATCTTCATACACACACTATTTTCAGCGATGGTGAGCTGATTCCCTTTGAGCTTGTTCGGCGGGCTGAGGCCATAGGATACACCGCTATTGCCATTACAGACCATATGGATGCATCCAACCTCGATTTCATTATCCCGCGCATCGTAAAGGCGGTCGAAACGCTGAAATCCCATGTCTCAATCGATGTAATTCCGGGTGCGGAAATAACACACGCGCCGCCTGAACTGATCGCCGACCTGGTAAAGGAATGCCGGATGCTCGGTGCCAAAATCGTTGTCGTACACGGCGAAACGATTGCCGAGCCAGTAACAAAAGGGACGAACAGGTCAGCCATCGAGGCGGGCGCTGACATCCTTTCTCATCCCGGGATGATCAGCATCGAGGATATGCTTCGCGCTAAAGAAAAGAATGTTCTTCTTGAGGTCACTGCACGGCGAGGCCATGCGTTCACGAACGGCTATCTTGCCAAGGAAGCGATAAAGTTCGGCGTGCCGCTCTGCATTAATACGGATGCGCACAGCCCGTCTGACCTCATTACGAAAGAACTTGCAAGGAAGATCCTGCTCGGTGCTGGCATTGAAGAGAACAGGATAGATTCTGTTTTTGAAAATTCTAAATTACTTATAGACAGAGTACTAAGGAGGAGCAATGCCCAAAGCGATAAAAAAGAGAGCGACACCTAAAAAAGAGGTAGACGCCGAGATACAGGTAAAGGACAGTTTCGAAGGCATTAAGAAAGCCCTGGAGAAGAAGCAGAAATCGCTTGTTGCCTATGGCCTGATTACCCTGAGCGCTGCTGTGGTCATCGGAGGCATTGCTGCATACCGATACAGCGCCAATGACAAGGCTGAGAAGCTTGAGTATGAGGCATACAAGACCTATTACGGCATGTATCAGAAAACACCCCTGTCCGGGAAGGAAAAGGCGCAAAAATCCCTGGAATTGTTCCAGCAGGCATATGAAAAGAAGAAATCACCAAAGGTGCTCCTCTTTATAGCCGACGCATATGCAGAGATGTCCGATTACGATAACGCGCTGAAGACACTTGATGAGTTCACAAAGCGATTTGCCCGTGAGGAGGCTCTTCTGCCGCTTGCCTATCAAAAAATGGCTTCTCTGCAGCTCAAAAAAGGGAATAAAGAAGAGGCGTTAAAAACACTGGACAGAATTTCCAGCGCATCGGGCGACATGATGAAGGATTTTGCCTTAATCCAGCAGGCAAGAATACTTGAGCAGGACGGCAAGAAGGCCGAGGCAGTAGCGAAATTCAAGGAACTTACAGAGAAATATCCTCAGTCACCCTACGCAGAAGAGGCAAAGACGAAGTTCGGAGAGAAGAAAGAAGGCTGATACTTACGCTTTCCTGTTTTGCTTCCCTTTGGTTTTCTTGGCAGAGATTTTCTTTACAGAGGCCTTTGATGAAAAGGCCTTTTTGTTTGATCGGGAGGATGTCTTCACACTCTTTTTATAAGAAGCCTTTTTCATAAATGCCCTGTCGACATTGTCCAGGCTAAAAAGATCCTTTGGCGGCAGGTAGATCATGCTGCCCTGCTTAAGCGGCATGATCTTCTCCATGGAGTTCAGGGACAATATGGCATCCACAGGGACACCTTTTTTGGCTGCAATACTCTTAAAGGTATCACCCTTCTGTACAGTGTACCGGTCGATGGTAAAGCGTTCCTCTTCGGTCATGGCAGAGAGCTTCTCCACAAAGAGATCGCCCGTACCCTCCGGGACCTTAATAATATATTTGTCGGCATCCGGCGGAGTGCACCATCTTCTCAGTTCAGGGTTCAGCTTCTTAATTTCTTCTACGGTAGTACCGGCGCATTCAGCAGCAACTGCCAGGTCAATGGGATACTCCAGTTCCACCTCATCGTAACTCAGCGGGGCATTATAATCGATCTCTTTGAACCCAAACTCAGCAGGATTCGCAGCGATCATGCTTGCAGCTATAAAACGCGGGACATATTCCTTGGTCTCTGTCCTGATATGCTTGGTTTCGAGAAGGTCCCAGTAGCTGTCTGCGTTGCTCTTCTTCATGGCCCGCATGATCTTGCCCTCGCCGGCGTTATACGCGGCCATGGCAAGGTTCCATGAACCGAACATGCCGTGCAGGTCTTTCAGGTAATCGGCTGCAGCCTCGGTCGACTTGATCGGATCCCGTCTTTCGTCCTTCCACCAGTTGATCTCAAGACCATAGCGTTTCGCTGTGGATGCTATGAACTGCCACGGCCCGGCCGCATTGGCTATGGAATATGCATTAGGATTAAAGCCACTCTCAATGAGGGAAAGAAAGACAATATCCTCCGGAACGTCCTTCTTCCTCAGGATATCCTTCATGACCTCCAGATATTTGCCGGACCTGCTCAGATACAGTGTGAACCTGTCCTTGATCCTGTTTGCAAAGAGACTTATATTCCTGTCAACGGCCTTTGATGCCACAGCATTGTCAGCAAAGGGGGCTATGATAGGAGCAGCCTGCAGGACCGGGCTTTTCTGGATCGGTTCAACGGGCTGAAGCTCCTGACTGATCTTTTCTTCTGATGCTATTGCCGGCAGACTTAGGAGCAGAAGAATAAAAAGAATGGGGGAAAGATAATTGAGCCTTTTCATTAGTTGCTATTTTCCCGTTAGCACACCCCATTTGTCAAGCATATTGACTATTTATATAGCACAGACTTTAGATATGAAGAAGCCATTATCGGCATGCAATGGGCCAAAACCTGGACCACTGCTATCCGGATCTCGCCAAAGTAAAAAAGCTGAGAGGAGTTTATGATAAGGAGTGAACCTATCATTGACAACAGCAGAGTCCGGACACCAAAATAGAACCGGCTAATCGTGGATCTGAAAACAGCGAAAACTATCCATAGCATCTTCAGGGAGAAAGGTCTGACACTTTCTGTTGCAGAGTCGTGCACAGGAGGCCTGATCTGTCATTATCTTACCGCGGTCCCTGGTGCAAGCAGTTTTCTGCAGGCAGGTGTTGTGACCTATTCGGCTGCATCGAAAAAAAGAATTCTGGGGATTCCGCAGAAGATCTTCTCTTCGTATGGAATAGTGAGCGAGGAAACTGCCCGGCAGATGGCTGAAAGGGCACGTGCAATCACAAAAACTGATATAGCCGTTTCAACAACAGGCAACCTCGGCCCCAACGTTCTTGAGAACAAGCCAAAGGGTCTTGTCTTTGTTGCAGTCAGTTCAAAAAGAGGAACTGCTACAAAAAAACTGCAGCTGAAAGGGACAAGGGCACAGGTAAAAGAGAAGGCTGTTCTCGCTGCCCTGAAATTCCTTGCAGAGGTGATCGGTAATGACTGAAAAGATCCCCGCGGCCTTTATGCAGGAGATAGAAGAACTCGTTAAAGAACTTAATGACCACAGCTATCGGTATTATGTCGAGGATTCTCCGGTCATCTCTGATGCTGAATATGACAGACAGTACCGCCGCCTTAAAGACCTTGAAGAGAAGTATGGCTATGTTCCGGCAGATTCGCCGACGCAGCGGGTAGGCGCACTTTCTTCGGAAAAGTTCGGCAAAATAAAACATACCCAACCAATGCTCTCGCTCGACAATGCCTTTTCATATGACGAACTGCGGGAATTTGATCGAAAAGTGAAACGCATCCTGAATTCAGACGACGAGATCGAGTATACCGTTGAACCCAAGATAGACGGCCTTGCAGTAGAGCTCACCTACCGGAAAGGTGTTCTCCTGCGAGCTGCCACACGCGGCGACGGCAATGAGGGAGAGGATGTTACCCAAAATATCAGAACGATCAGGTCAGTGCCACTGAAGATCAAAGGGCAACGGATCCCTGATGAGATTGATATCCGTGGTGAAGTGTATATGAATATCAGCGATTTTGAAAAGCTGAACATGCAGAGAGAAAAGGACGGGGAAACTCTTTTTGCAAACCCGAGAAACGCGTCAGCAGGAAGTGTGCGTCAGCTTGACCCTCAGGTGACCGCATCCCGCAAACTGCATCTCGCCTGCTATGGCCTTGGCGCAGTTAAAGGTCTGAGTTTCAAAAGCCAGACAGAATTCATGGCATGGCTGAAAGAGGCCAAACTCCCCATGCCTGCATCAATGGTCAGGGTAAAGACCATTGGGCAGGTGATCGAGGCTATCCGGAAATTCGAGGAAAACCGGGATTCACTTCCTTTCGAGACAGACGGGGCAGTGGTCAAGGTAAATGACTTTGTTCTTCAACTCAAGCTCGGCGTCAAGACACGCGAACCGCGCTGGGCCACAGCATACAAGTTCAAGGCTCTCCAGGGCATTACCAGAGTAAGGGAAATTCACGGCAGTGTCGGCAGGACCGGCGTGATCACACCCTATGCCGTCTTCGAGCCGGTACGGATCGGCGGGGTAACGGTCTCCCGTTCAACGCTCCATAACTGGGACGAGATCGAGAGAAAGGATATACGGATCGGGGATACGGTCGTAGTTGAACGGGCGGGTGATGTCATTCCTCATGTTGTAATGGTAATCACGGACAGACGTACAGGCAAGGAGAAGATCTTTTCAGTTCCTGACAGATGTCCTGCCTGCGGTTCTGCAGTTTTTCGTGAGCAGGGAGAGGTTGCCGTAAAATGCGTTTCTCTCCATTGTCCTGCGCAGGTTCAGGAAAAGATTATTCATTTTGCATCCCGGGGCGGTATGGACATAGAGGGCCTTGGCGAAAAAAATGTAGGGCTTTTCGTTTCTCAGGGACTCATCCGGCATTTTGAGGATATATACAGGATCAGGAAGGAAGATCTGCTTGCTCTTCCGCGTTTTGCCGAAAGATCTGCGCAAAATCTTATCGATGCAATTGAACGCTCGAAGCGTACGACGCTTGCCCGATTTTTCTTTGCCCTCGGCATTCTCCATGTCGGCGAATACGCTGCAAAACTCCTCGCGAGAAACTTTGGGACACTGCATGATCTCTATCATGCAAAGAAAGAGTCAATCCTTGAAATTAAGCAGATCGGGGAAAAGATCGCTACATCCGTTTCAGCTTTTTTCAATGACCAGAAGAATATCGAACTGCTTAATGATATGGAGAAGCTCGGTTTGGACCTCTCAAACCCCGACTTTAGCGACGCGGCCAAGGGAGATCTTCCTTTCAGCGGCATGACCTTTGTCATTACCGGAACGTTGCCAAAATCGAGAAAGGAAATGGAGGATCTGATCGAATCCAAAGGTGGACATGCAGCGTCTTCTGTCTCTGCAAGCACAGATTATCTCGTGGCAGGTGAGAATGCAGGCTCAAAGCTCGACAAGGCAAATAACCTGGGAGTAAAGACGATTTCGTATGAAAAACTCCTGGAGATGATCGAAGGAGACCAAGGACAGCAGAGATTGTTCTGACCATCATGAAAAGACTGACAGAAAAAGAACTCAAAGAAGCGCCGGACTACGAAGAGCTTAAATGGTATAACGGGGTGCCGGTCATAGCCGCAGCTTTTGGAGAGACCTGGAAACGCCTTGCTGACACACAGGACTACACAGACGCTGACTACTTTGTTGTTATGGACGAAGACGACCGGGGATCTTTTTTCGGGACATACGCTGATGACGAACCGATAGAACCGAGCAACTGAAAGCCCCGCTCAGCTCTCCGACGATAACGACTGCCCTGCCGGCGATGCGCTGCCGATCTCTTCTGTTACTTCAGGCCTGAAATCATTCTTGAATATGGTGAGGATAATATGCGGGATGGCCTCAGCAAAGTACGCGACCAGTGTCGCCCAAAAAGCCATCATAAGAAGAACATTCAGGTCTCTCACCTGATCGGTAACAATTGCATTCAGAAGATAACAGAAAGTAAAAAAAAGTCCCCAGACGATCGGGGCAACAAAGGCTATCAGGATCAATACGCGGTGGGGCCTGTGCGCTGCCAGCTTCCAGACTCCTGCAGCAAACAGAAGATAGGGAACAAAGACACGAACAGCATCAAACATATGCTTTATGATAAAGGCATAGCCCTCTTTATTGACGATCGAGAATACGAGCAGACCAAGGAACCAGAGGATGAAAGGGAATAGCAGTGATAATTGAAAAAATCTTGATTGCGTCATATTTATGAAATAACTTTAAGAGTCTGCGCTCAGATTGTCAACGTGAAGTTTTAATTATGATTTTGGCTGATTATCAAATTTTTGAGAGGGAAAACCAGCTGATCAGGCCTCGCGTACGATGCACTCAGATCGCTTCAGGCTGAGTCTGCGTTGCCATCTCCTGCCGTCTCTTCCTTCAACCAGCCAAGGTATCCTTCAAATCCCGCGATAATCGGAAGGGCAATGATCTCAGGCACCGTATACGGGTGAAGTTCTTTTACCCTCTTTTCAAGGGCATTGAAACGCTCTTTTCTTGTCTTGGCGAGCATCAGGACCTCGCCCTCGTCCTCTATCTTCCCCTGCCAGCGATAGATAGAGCGGATATTTCTTATGATGTTGACACAGGCTGCGAGTCCGGAAGAGACAATATCATTCGCCATCTTTGCAGCATCGGCCTCGTTAGGAGCCGTGATCAGAACAACTATGAAATCCGTCATGCCATTACCTCATTTTGAATGCAATTGCCCTGCAGTGAGACAAGAAGCTGTGGAATCTGGTGCAGCAGGCTATGTATTGGTGGCAGAAAGCCCATCGTAATGTCAGGCTAAAAGAAAAACTCCATCTGCTCAAGATGTGCGCCGGGGAAGCTGATCGGGTACACATTGTCAAAGCAGGCTGAACAGTAGTTCCCCGCATCCGCTACGATCTTCTTGAGGCCGTCGAGTCCAAGATAGGCGAGGGAATCTGCAGTCACATATTTTCGGGTCTCTTCAACATCATGGCTCGACGCAATAAGCTCCTGCCGCGTCGGTGTGTCAATGCCGTAATAGCAGGGCATAATGGTCGGCGGTGAACTGATCCGGAGATGAACCTCTTTGGCCCCGCCGGTTTCCCTCAGCATTTTAACGATCTTCTTGCTTGTGGTACCCCTGACAATAGAATCATCAATAACAACCAGGCGTTTGCCTTCAATCAGCTTCTTGACCGGGTTCAGCTTGATCTTCACGCCAAAGTGCCTGATGCTCTGTTTCGGCTCGATAAAGGTCCTGCCGATATAATGATTTCGTATCAGGCCAAAATCGAAGGGTATACCGCTTTCTTCCGAGTACCCTATGGCCGCGGGAACGCCGGAGTCAGGCACCGGGATGACCAGGTCTGCATCCACCTTTGATTCCCGCGCAAGCTGTCTGCCAAACTCTTTTCTGGTCTCGTTCACATTCTGGCCGCCGAATATATTACTGTCAGGCCGGGCAAAATAAATGAACTCAAATATGCAGAACGCCTTCCTGGGACTGAGAAGAAACTTCCTTGATGTTATGCCTTCGTCATTGATAATGACCATTTCACCCGGCTCTATGTCCCTGATATAGGTGGCATTGATCAGATCGAGCGCACAGGTCTCCGAGGCAACAACATAGGCGCCATCCACCTGGCCAAGACAGAGCGGCCTGACACCATAAGGGTCCCGGACAGCAATAAGCTCTTTTTCTCTCAGAACAAGGAGACTGTAAGCTCCGCTGATCGCTTTCAGGGCCTCAGCTACCCGCTCGGAAAAGTTATCGCCCTTGGAATGTGCTATCAGATGGACAACGACTTCACTGTCTGATGTTGACTGGAATATCGCGCCCTCATCCTCCAGGGTCTTCCTGAGCTCAGGGGCGTTTACGAGATTGCCGTTGTGCGCAAGTGCTAATGCGCCGAGTGCAAAGTTCGCAACGATTGGCTGGACGTTCTTCAGCACGCTGCTGCCTGCCGTGGAGTAGCGGTTATGGCCAATGGCAATATGGCCCGGAAGCTTCTTCAGCCTCTTCTCGCTGAAGATATCAGCCACAAGCCCCATTCCTTTTTCTATATAGAGCTGCCGTGCGTCAGATGAGCAGATTCCCGCACCTTCCTGCCCCCTGTGCTGCAGGGCATAGAGGCCGAGATAGGTAAGGTTGGCCGCCTCGGGATGGCCGTACACGCCGAAGACGCCACACTCTTCGTGGAATTTATCAAAGGGAGCGGACTTATCGATATAGGGGATATAGGAACCCTGCCTGCAGGTTAGCGGGCTAAGGACGCACGGCATTTGCTTTGAACTGTTCCTCAGTTTATTGTGCACTGGCGGCAGACACTCTCTCCGGGAAATAATTGTTATTCATTTTACCATAAACATCCAGGGCAATTGGCAAACAGCAGGACATCACTCACTTTATCGACATCACGCAGAGCATGGACTATTGCATTATTGACAGGCCTAAATAACATTATTTATACTGCAGCAGACCGAAACGGACATGAAGTCCGGAATCGGCCGCAGCGAACAGGATAAGGGGCCATGAAGGCAGGCGTTATGAAAGCGCACACTTCATGGTTTTTGTTTTTTTGTTCGTATGACCGCCACGAAGGCGAGCCCCTCCAGGAAGGAGAGAAAAGGTCAGTAATTATTCTTTGATCCAGGGGGTTGTTAATGCGCATAAACTTCATTCTTGCCAAGCTTCTGATGATGAACGCCGATCAAGCCAGAGGGAGCGGATACACCGAAACCGTACCTGGGCCAGCCCTCCCGGCAGAATTCAAGGTGAAATAACCATGCATATGGCAGATGCTTTACTTTCACCAGCAGTTGGTGCAGCCTTCTGGGCAGGAGCGCTTGGCACTATCGCCTTTTGTTCCAAAAAACTGAAGGAATCCATGGATGAGAAGATGATACCGCTCATGGGTGTTTTAGGGGCCTTCATCTTCGCCGCCCAGATGATCAACTTTACAATCCCTGCAACCGGGTCGTCCGGACATCTTGGCGGGGGTATGATACTCGCGGTCATACTTGGCCCTTATGCGGCTTTTATCGTTATGGCCTCGGTTCTTACGGTCCAGGCCCTCTTTTTTGCCGATGGCGGTCTTCTCGCGCTCGGCTGCAATATCTGGAATCTTGGCATATATCCCTGCTTTATCGCCTATCCGTTTATCTACAAACCTCTGGCAAAGTCCGCAAACAGCTCCGGCAGAATCTTGCTGGCATCAGTAACAGGTGGTGTAATCGGCCTTCAGCTAGGCGCCTTTTCCGTGGTCATGCAGACGTTACTGTCCGGAAGGAGCGAGCTGCCGTTCAGCACGTTCCTTCTGTTTATGCAGCCTGTACATATGGCCATCGGCCTTGTTGAGGGATTCGTAACCGCAGGGGTGATCAACTTTATCCGGACTGCCCGTCCGGAGATCCTCGAAACTGCTTTTTCCAGCCGACCGCTGTCTGCCGAAATCTCGATCAGGAGAGTCGTTGCGCTACTCCTGATTGCCACCGTTGTCACCGGAGGCGCACTCTCCTGGGTTGCCTCGACGAACCCGGACGGGCTTGAATGGTCGATCGAAAGGGTCTTCGGCAAGCCGGAACTTCCTGAAACAGAGCGTGGAACGGCATCTGCACTAAAGGCCCTACAGGGGAAAACCGCTCTTCTCCCTGACTACAATTTCAAAAAGTCCGGGGAGCAGACGAACGGGGTCTCAGAGTCAGGGTCTGCACCGCATTACGGAAAATCCGCGTCAGGACTAGCAGGCGCTGGAGTGGTATTGCTTGCGGTCCTGCTGATCGGACTGCTTATAAGAACAGTGCGCAGGAAATCCTCCTGAAACGGAACTCTTTCGGGTAATATACTTCAATGTTCGATAACGCATATTTCAATCTCGGCTATCTTGACGCACTGTCTTACCGTGACACGGTCATTCACCGGCTCGATCCGAGGACCAAGCTGCTGACAACCCTGGCGTTCATTGTGACAATCGTATCATTCCCCAAGTATGAAATAGCCGGACTTCTGCCTTTTCTTCTTTTCCCTGTTCTGCTTTTTTCGCTCAGCGACATCCCGGCAAAATTCATACTCAAGAAGGTCTTTTTGGTATCATCCTTTGCCGTGTTCATAGGGATCTTCAATCCCCTCCTTGACAGGCAGTCAGTTTACTCGGCCTTCGGATTCTCCGTCTCAGGGGGATGGATATCTTTTCTGTCGATCATGCTGAAGTTTTTTCTGACCTTAACGGCTGCATTGCTCCTCATCGCGACCACGTCGTTCCCGGGAGTCTGCCATGCGCTGCAGAAGTTGGGTATGCCGGAAATATTTGTTGCTCAGCTATTGTTTCTCTACCGGTATATCTTTGTACTGGTTGAAGAGGCCATGAAGGTCGTGCGGGCAAGGGACATGCGGTCCTTCGGGAAGAGAGGACTCGGCATAAAACCGGCAATAAACCTTTTCGGAACGCTTTTTCTCCGGACTGTGGAGCGGGCTGAAAGGGTCTATCAGGCAATGCTTTCGCGCGGATTTGCCGGCAGGCTCAATACCTCAAAGACGTACTGCTTCCGCATGGCTGATGTCCTGTTTGCCTGTCTTACGATCGTTTTCCTGTACCTGTTCAGAACACATGACATTGTCGGCATTATAGGAAGACTCTCGATGCGGGTGCTTGGGTAACGGATGAGCCATCATATCGTTGAATTTAAAGATGTTCATTACCATTACCCTGACGGCAGCACCGCTCTCAATGGGCTCTCCCTCAGGATCACGCATGGGGAATCAGTCGGCATCGTCGGTGCAAACGGCGCCGGAAAATCTACCTTTCTCATGCATACGAACGGGTTTCTGCTCCCCAAGCGCGGCGACATAACGATCGGCGACCTGTCACTCGACACGAAGACCCGGCAGGAGATCAGGAAAAAGGTAGGGCTTATATTCCAGAATCCTGATGATCAGTTGTTCATGCCGACGGTATTTGACGATGTAGCATTCGGCCCGCTCAATCTCGGGCTCAGTCCTGACCGGGTCACTGAGACGGTTCAGGAGGCGCTCGAAACCGTCGGCTGTATGGCACTGAAGGACAAGCCTCCCCACCACCTTTCCGGCGGTCAGAAAAGTGCTGTTGCGATCGCATCGGTCATTGCAATGCAGCCTGACATCCTGGTAATGGATGAACCGGCCTCGCACCTGGATCCAAAATCACGAAGGGCATTAATAAACCTTTTGCGACATTTTCACCACACCAAGATCATTGCTTCACATGATCTTGACCTTATACTCGATATCTGCGAGCGTTGCATTATCATAAAGGAAGGGAAGGTCATAGCTGACGGACCCGCGGAGGAGATGCTGTCAAACAGACAGCTGCTTGAGGAGAATAACCTTGAACTGCCGTTGTCACTGCAGAAAAGAGATATACCATCAGGAGGACGTATGGATGAAATAAGCAAACTTAATCATTTGTTGGGTCACTGGGCTGAACACAATATTGAGCATGCAAAGACTTACGAGGATTGGGCAAAGAAGGCTGATGCGCTCGGGAAAAAGGACCTGGCCGCGGTATTAAAAACGATCGCTGACGAGACTATGGCAATGGACAGCCGCTTTAAAACAGCTCTAAAGCTCTGCAAATAGTCTCATGAGCGTTCTGGACAAAAAAACCTTGTGGAGCGGGAAATTCCTGCGTGCTGTGCTGATCAAGTACAACGTCCGCTGCAACTCATCCAATAATGTGGAGGCGCGGGAATGGGAGGCTTTTGAGAGGATAAACTGTGATGGTGTCATCGGCATTGTCCCTTTCACGGACAATGATGAGGTGATCCTGATCAGGCAGTTCAGGCCACCCATTAATGGCTTTGTGATAGAACTGCCGGCCGGCCTTGTTGACCCCGGAGAAGGGTTTGAGCAGGCAGTGCGCAGAGAACTGATCGAGGAGACAGGGTATGAGGCTGGCAAGGTACAGTTCCTTACTGAAGGACCGATGTCATCAGGCGCCTCATCTGAGACCCTCTCGGTCTACCTTGCCACGGAGCTGAGACATGTCGGCATCGGCCAGCGCGATGAGACAGAAGATATCGAAGTGATCCCGGTCCGACTTGGCAATGTTGCGGCGAAACTTGAAGAACTGCGGCAAAGTGGCGACCACATTGATCTGAAGGTTTACGGGATGATCGAAATGGCGAAAAACTTTTTAAAAAACAATAAAGGACAATGAACCATGAAAAAGTTGGATCTCAAGGCTTTGGCGGAGAAACAGAACAACGAATATGTGTTCGGCGGTGCAGACACAGGCTCTCATGCCTGCTACATGATCTACGGCATACTTATGCCCGGAGAAAAAGGGCGGGAGATAAAACCGGGAAAAGGTCATGAGGAGATGCTGCTTGCTGCACGCGGAAGTTTCAGCGCAACCGGCGATTTTGAAGGAATGATTGAAGAGGGTTCAGCAATCCATCTTTCAGGAGAACAGTTCTGCTTTCTTGAGAACAAGGGCTCTTCGGAGGCGGTGTACGTGATCGCCGGCGGCCACTCGGAACACGGACACCATCATTAGCTTTTTATCTCCAGCCTCCTGACAAAACTCAGGCCTGAGAGGGTATCGATCACCTGTTTGATCGGAGAGCTGTGTTTGCCGGCAACGGTAAAGACAAAGATCCGCTCTTTTTCAGGGAACTGGATCTCATAATCCATCTTGGTCACCGTAAATCCTTTTTCTTCAAAGATCTCACGAATCGTCTTTTCGTCTCCAGTGCTGTCCGTGATCAGGGTAACAAACTTATAGACCGTTCTCGGCATTCTCGTTTCGAGAAGCCGTAGGAACCAGAGAGATATAAAGGTGATCACAAAACCTACAATTGCGGCGACATACTGACCCGCACCGATAGCGAGACCGATGGCAGAGACGATCCAGACACATGCTGCCGTGGTCAGACCCTGAACAGAGGCACCGCTCTTGAGGATAACGCCTGCACCCAAGAAACCTACCCCGGTCATTGCTCCTGCAGCTATCCGCGTAGGATCGATCCTCATCAACCCGGACTGGGGACTATCAGCATAATACCCTTCGGATATGATCATGAGGAGCACGCAGGAAACGCAGACCAGGAGCTGTGTCCTGAAGCCGGCCGGCCGGCCGTGCGTCTGGCGCTCAAACCCTATGATGCCGCCAAGGAGTGTTCCGAGGAGAAGCTTCAGTATGATCTCGGCAGGGGCCATCAGTTATGCCTTCACAATAATCTTATAGAACTTCTTCTTGCCGACCTTCACAATATGTTCGCCTGGCTGAAGTCGTAAATTCGTATCCGAGACTACCGCATCGTTCAGCTTGACCCCGCCCTGCTTTATCAGGCGTACTGCCTCGCCAGTGCCATTAACAAGCCCCGCCTCCTTCATCACCTGTGGGAGCCACGCAGCATTTTCTGAAGCTCCCGCAGAGACGTTCAACACCGGGAAGGTGGCCTCAAGTTCAGCAAGATTTTTTTCCTCAAATACAGCGTGGTATTTTTCCCGTGCCTTTTCCGCCTCTTCCCGGCCGCAGTATCTCGTTACCAGTTCCATGGCGAGTTCCTTTTTCGCATCCCTCGGGTCTCGAGAACCATTCTTCAGGCCATCCTTCAAGACATTCAACTCCTCTATGGAAATGCGGCTCAGGAGTTCGAAATACCGCTCGATCAGGCTGTCAGGCACGCTCATCACCTTCTTGAACATGCCTGCAAGTTCACCGCTCAGATATTCAAAAGCAGGCTCGTTGATGCCAATGTAGTTGCCAAGGCTCTTGGACATCTTATTCACGCCGTCAAGTCCCTCAAGAAGAGGCATCGTGATCACGACCTGCTCTTCCATTGAACTCTTCCGCTGCAAGGTCCTGCCCATTAAAAGGTTGAATTTCTGGTCTGTGCCGCCAAGCTCAATATCTGACTTGAGCGCAACAGAGTCATATGCCTGAAAAAGCGGGTAATAGAATTCCAGTATGCTTATATCCTGCTCATTCCTGAATCTCTTTTTGAAATCATCCCGTTCGAGCATTCTTGCAACGGTCTGCATCGAGCCCAGCCTTACAATCTCCATGCTTCCCATACGTTCAAGCCATTCGCTGTTGAAACGCACTCTCGTCTTATCGGGATCAAGCACCTTGAAAACCTGTGCCTTGTACGTCTCGGCGTTCTTAAGCACTTCTTCCTTTGTAAGGGGTTTGCGCGTCTCGTTCTTGCCGGTGGGATCGCCGATCATGCCGGTGAAGTCGCCGATCAGAAAGGTCACTTCATGGCCAAGGTCCTGGAACTGCCGCATCTTCTCAAGGAGCACGGTATGACCGATATGGATGTCGGGCGCTGTCGGGTCGAAACCGGCCTTTACCTGAAGGGGCCTGTTCTCGATATGCGCTCGCTCAAGCTTCTTCAGGAGGTCCGGTTCGCTGATGATCTCGACCGTGCCGCGCCGTATTATTTCGAGCTGTTTTTCGGGTGAAAGCATGGTCTGTATGATACCCGCTGAAGGGAATGGCAGTCAATTTGGGAAATAAGTCCGGCATGGAACAAACAGCAGGTTCAACTGTCCAGATTCGCGTTAATTAGTATATAATGACTGCCAAGATATCTATGTCCGCGATCGTTGTTATACCTGCCCGCTACGCTTCGACCCGTTTTCCGGGTAAGCCTCTTGCACTCCTCAAAGGCATACCCATTATTCAGCATGTATATCAGAACTCTTGTAATGCCCGGCTGGCCGGCGAGGTGATCGTAGCGACCGACAGTGAGACGATCTTTGAAACAGTGATCTCCTTTGGCGGAAAAGCGGTGATTACATCGCCTGAGCATCAATCAGGCACCGACCGTATTGCTGAGGTTGCAGCCACAATGAATTGTGATATAATGGTCAATGTCCAGGGGGACGAACCCCTCATCAGGCCTGAGATGATCGATGCGGTCATATCCTTACTTGACGATAACAGGGCATCTCTCGGCACGCTGGCATTACCGATTCGAGACAGCAGAGAAATCTTCGACCCCAATGTTGTAAAGGTTGTATTTGATCCTGAAGGCTTTGCATGGTATTTTTCCCGTGCGCCGATTCCCTATCACCGGGATGAATGGAAGGATCCTTTGGTGCAGAGCAGGGAGCTGAAAGCAAAAAGCGAACTGGTCGTGCATGACTGTTTTAAGCATGTCGGGATTTACAGCTATCGCCGCGATGTTCTGCTGAAGCTCTCATCTCTTCCGCCGTCGCGGCTGGAGATGATCGAGAAACTCGAGCAGCTCAGGGCTATCGAGAACGGGTTCAGGATAAAGGTTGGGGAGACGTTATTTGAAACAATCGGGGTGGATACGCCCCAAGATCTAGAAAGGGTAGAACAATGCCTAAATTCATCTTCATAACCGGCGGGGTCTTATCGTCACTTGGTAAAGGTATCGCGGCTGCATCCATCGGCGCGCTGCTCGAAGCAGGCGGTCTCAAGGTGACCATCCAGAAGCTCGATCCGTATATCAATGTTGACCCCGGCACCCTCAGCCCGTTCCAGCACGGCGAGGTCTTCGTGTCTGATGACGGGGCCGAGGCTGACCTTGACCTCGGTCATTATGAGCGGTTCACCCATATGAGGACATCACAGAAGAATAATTTCACCACAGGCAAGATCTATTACAATGTTATTTCCAAAGAGCGGCGCGGCGACTATCTCGGCGATACGGTCCAGGTCGTCCCTCATATTACCGACGAGATCAAGCAGGCGATCAAATCGGTCGGTGACGGCAATGACGTAGTCATCGTCGAGATCGGCGGCACGGTCGGCGATATTGAGAGCCTTCCGTTCCTTGAGGCGATACGGCAGATGCGGTACGATGTCGGCAAGGAAAACTGCCTCTATGTGCACCTGACCCTTGTCCCCTATATCAAGACATCCGGCGAGCTCAAGACAAAGCCGACCCAGCACAGCGTAAAGGAACTGCGTGCGATCGGTATCCAGCCTGACATCCTGCTCTGCAGAACAGATCGGCTCATCCCGCCTGAGGCAAAAAGGAAGATAGCGATCCACTGCAATCTTGAGACCGATGCGGTCATCAATGCGATCGATGTTGACACCATTTATGAAGTGCCCCTTGCGCTCAACGCCGAGGGCATAGAGCAGCTCATCGTCAGGAAGCTCGACCTTTCCCAAAAGGAGATGGATCTCGCGCAGTGGAAAGATATCGTCAGGAAGGTGAAGGAGCCGAAGCATGAGGTGACCATTGCTATCGTCGGCAAGTATGTCGGACTCAAGGATTCCTACAAGAGCCTTACCGAGGCGTTGATCCATGGCGGCATAGCCAATGACTGCAAAGTAGATTTCCACTGGGTCGACTCTGAGGAGATCGAGGTGAGCGGTCCGGAAAAGTATCTCTCGGACGTTGACGGCATCCTGGTGCCGGGCGGATTCGGGTACCGCGGCATCGAGGGCAAGATCGAGTCGGTCCGGTACGCACGGGAAAAGAAAATACCCTTTTTCGGCATATGCCTCGGCATGCAGTGCGCGGTCATCGAGTTCGCCAGAAACGTCTGCGAACTCAAGGCAAACAGCTCCGAATTCGACCTGAACACCCAGGCGCCTGTCATCTACCTCATGGAGAAATGGTTCGATTTCAGAAAAGGAAAGGTCGAAGAACGCACCGAGAGCTCTCACAAGGGCGGCACCATGCGGCTCGGCGCGTATCCCTGTGTCATTGAGCAGAACACCAACGCCTCTGCATCCTATAGACAGAAAGAGATCTCTGAGCGTCACCGCCACCGCTATGAGTTCAACAATGCATACAAGGGAGTCCTGACCCGCATGGGCATGAAGATCAGCGGGACAAGCCCTGACGGGGAACTTGTTGAGATCGTCGAGATAGAAGAGCATCCATGGTTCCTCGGCTGCCAGTTCCATCCCGAGTTCAAGTCAAGGCCGACAGATCCGCACCCGCTCTTCAGGTCGTTCATTGAGGCCTCGCTCAGGGGCAAGCAGTCCCTTTTCCCTGATGCGAAATCAGATGTCAGGGAATTGAACAAGGATTGAGAGAACCATGCGCGTAGGCTCTGCAACTCTGCATACCGGTGAACTGTTTCTGATAGCAGGCCCCTGCGTCATCGAGGACGAATCCGTGACGTACGAGACTGCGGAGAGGCTGAAGGCAATATGCTCCTCTCTGAACATCTCATTGGTCTTTAAAAGCTCCTTTGACAAGGCGAACCGAACCTCCATCTCAGCATTCCGCGGACCCGGCATTGACCGGGGCCTCAGAATACTTGCTGACATCAGATCAAAACTCCAGGTCCCGATCATTGCCGACATTCATACCATGGAGGAGATCGGTCCTGCAGCTGAAGTGCTTGATGCGCTCCAGATACCGGCATTCCTCTGCAGGCAGACAGATCTCGTGCTGGCAGCAGCACAGACCAACAAACCGGTGAATATTAAAAAGGGACAGTTCCTGGCTCCCTGGGACGTCAGGAATATCATTGATAAGTTCATATCCAGCGGCAATCAGGACCTTTTTATCACTGAGCGCGGCGTATCGTTCGGGTACAATAATCTGGTTGTCGACTTCAGGGCTTTCCCGATCATGCGTTCTTTCGGGTATCCGGTGATCTTTGACGTAACACACAGCCTGCAGCTGCCCGGCGGGAAAGGCACCAGTTCAGGAGGGCAGCGGGAGTTCGCCGAGCCGATGGCAAAGGCCGCTGTTGCTGCAGGAATTGACGGACTCTTTATGGAGGTCCATCCTGACCCTGAAAGGGCTTTATGCGACGGACCGAACATGATCAGGCTTGACGCGTTACAGGGCTTCCTGCAGCGGGTCAAGGCCGTGCATGACCTCGTAACCGCACAGACCGCCGCAAACCAGGGGCCTGCCGCTTGAATACCTCTTCCCGGACCCTGCTTTCTCTGGCCCTGACAACGGCCATGCTTTTTCTTTTTTCAGGATCAGGTCTCTGCGAAGCCCCGCCGCCCTCGTTTTCGAATGCTGATATAGAAAAGTACCGCAGTCCTTCTGACAACCGGCCTTACGAGCAGGGACGGGCAGCACCGCATGAAAAAACAGAGGGGAACAAAAAAGTCCGCGGGAAAGAGGACCCGGAATACTGGTGCAAGAGAACAACTTCGGCAAAGAAAGAGATTGAAAAAGCAGACCGGGAGGTAAGAGAACGGGAAGAAGCGATCTCACGGGAGGAGTCGAAGACTGTTCGTACCGCCAGAAAAATGAACACGCTGCAGGGCAGACTCAAAAAGGCAAAGGACCATCTGCATTCCGCTGAAAGCAGTCTGACCGATATCGAACATGAAGCTCACAGAAAGGGAATAAAACCGGGCTGGCTGAGATGCCAGTTCGACTAGAAACAGATGAAGACCCAAAACAGCATTGAGATCGCAAAAAAGGTCCTGCAGATAGAGGCAGATGCTGTCAGCGGCCTTATTGACCGGCTTGATCAGGGATTTGAAAAGGCCGTCAACATCATCCTCAACAGCAAGGGGAGGGTTGTTGTCACCGGTATGGGTAAATCAGGATTGGTCGGCAAGAAGATCGCAGCCACCCTTGCGTCCACCGGTACACCGTCCTTCTTCATGCACCCGGCTGAAGCGAGCCATGGCGACCTCGGCATGGTGACCGCTGACGATGTCATCATTGCGATATCCAACAGCGGTGAAACTGATGAGATCATCGGCATCATACCGTTCCTTAAGCGATTTAATGTAGAGCTTATTGCACTGACCGGGAACCACGCGTCAACGCTTGCAAAGGCCGCAGAGGTCAATCTCGACATATCTGTCCAGGAAGAGGCCTGTCCGCTCGGCATAGTACCAACGGCATCCACAACAGCAGCGCTTGCCATGGGAGATGCGATCGCAGTTGCACTTCTCACCAAGCGTGGGTTCCAGCAGGATGATTTTGCCTCTTTCCATCCGAGCGGCAGCCTTGGGAAAAAGCTTTTTATCCGGGTAAAGGACCTGATGCACTCCGGCGACTCTCTGCCGCTCACGCGGCCGGATGCATCACTCACCGCTGCGGTCATCGAAATATCTTCGAAGCGGCTCGGCATAACCGTTGTCGCAGAGGGCAGCGGAGCCATGAGCGGCATCATTACTGATGGCGATGTCCGAAGAGGCATCGAAAAATGGGGCAAAGACTTCTTTGACATGAAGGCCGGTGATGTGATGACCCGGAATCCCCGGGTCATTGCAGAGGATGAACTCGCAGCCAAGGCCCTGGCTGTTATGGAAAAGCATGCTATATCTGCGCTGGTTGTCATTGGCGCAAATGACCGGATAGCAGGCGTGATCCATATCCATGACATATTGAAAAAAGGGATCGCATAGATGAAACCACTTGTAGCAAAAGGCAACGGGGAAAAGGCAAAGGGTACTGCAAAAAAAATCGCACAGGGGATTAAACTTCTGATCCTCGACGTGGACGGTGTTCTCACTGACGGAAGCATTATTCTGGATAATGCACGCAACGAATACAAGGCCTTTCATGTCAGGGACGGCCATGGCATCAAGATGCTGCGGCAGGCCGGCATACGGATCGCGATCATCACCGGCAGACAGTCAAAGGTCGTGGAAAGACGGGCCCATGAACTGGGCATTACCGAGGTTTTTCAGAAGTGTCTGAACAAGAAGGTGGCCTATGCCCGTCTCCTGAAGCAGCATGCTCTGAAAGACCATGAAGTGGCTTATGTCGGGGATGATATCATCGACGCGCCGATCATGTCAGTTGTCGGTCTGCCGGTGGCTGTTTCTGATGCAGCGGATGAGGCAAAAAAATACGCCCTCATGGTCACGAAAAACCCGGGAGGGAGGGGAGCGGTAAGGGAAGTTACAGACTTTATTCTTAGGGCCAAAGGCCTCTGGAAAGGGATGTTCGATGCGTACTTTGAGACTTAACCTGCCCACGATCCTGACGCTGAGCAGGATCGTCCTGATACCTTTCTTTGTTCTTTCCGTTGACAAACACCCCATTTTTGGCGCTCTGGTCTTCAGCATAGCCTCAATAACCGACTTTCTCGACGGGTACCTGGCACGGCGTTCCGGTCAGATCACAAAATTCGGGATCATCATGGACCCTATTGCCGATAAGTTTCTCGTCATTTCGGCACTTATTGTACTGGTCGATATGGAACGGCTTCCTGTTGAAGTGGCAATAATACTGATCGTAAGAGAGTTCCTTGTTACGGCGCTCAGAGTAGTGGCCCTGTCAAAGGACATTGTTATTGCGGCAGAAATGGGGGGGAAGCTGAAAACAGCAGCACAGATCACAGGAGTGCTCTGTCTGATACTTACCGGCACCTTCTTCGACCATCTCCCTCTTGACCTTTATGATATTGGCCGCGGCTTTATCGGCATTGCGGTCATTCTCGCAGTTGTATCAGGAGTGCAGTACACGATCTCGTTCTGGAGAAAAGTGTGAAACTTGCATTTCTGTCGCTTGCCGCTTTTCTGATCGGGTCCATGCCGTTCGGGCAGATCATGGCGGGTATCCGCGGCATTGACCTGCAGAAGGTCGGCAGTGGGAATATAGGCGCAACAAACGTCCTCCGGACAACCGGAAAACTGCCGGCACTCGCCACCCTGGCCGGAGATTTTGCCAAGGGAATGGCAGCTGTTCTGCTTGCACGATATTTTGATACCGGCATCGTATCCCAGGGGGCCGTCGGGATCATGGCCGTACTCGGCCATAACTACTCGATTTTTCTAAAATTTAGGGGGGGGAAGGGCGTCGCGACCAGCCTCGGGGTCCTCAGTATCTATGCCCCGCCCGCAGCTCTGACAACGGTTATTATCTGGCTTATGACCGTAGCGTTGACCCGATACTCTTCCCTCGGCGCAATTACCTCGTTCAGCAGCCTGCCCTTTGCCGTCTTTCTCCTTGATGCAAAGGAAAAACTTCCCATTGCAATTATTATAAGTATAATATTGTTAGTGCGTCATAAGGACAATATCAGGCGCCTGATTGCAGGCACAGAATCCAGGATCGGCAGGAAGGCATGAGAAAACTGACTTTTTTTCTCTTCTTTTGCTTATTACTATCGCCAATAACAGCTTTTGCTGACGAGTTTATTGAATCCCAGCTCAACAGCGGGATCAGGAACTCGGAGACAGCCGCATACCTTCTGCTTCAGGAGGCGGCTCAGGCTGACAAGGCTCAGGCAGCAGCCCTGCTGAGCAGAGCTGCTGCGTACTCGCCTGACCTTCCTGCAGTGCACTTTGCACGTGCCCGGGCAACGTTCTCCCTGAGCTACGACGGCATACTTAACAGCGTTGATCATCTCGTCGCAGGCATCAGCGCCTATTCGCGAAACTTCTGGTGGTCGTTCAGTCTGACCGGCAGCGCGTTCCTGGGTCTCGTGCTCTCGTTCATTGTTGTTATATTCATTATCGTACTTATCCGGCTATTCAGCGACCTGCCGCTGCTGTCCCATGAGGTTGAGGAATCCGCAAAAAATGCGGCTTTGCTGCTGGTCCTCTTTGTATTTTCTCTGATCAGCCCTCTCCTGTTTCTTGCCGGCGTTCTGGTCCTGCTTGGCCTGTACATGTCCAAAATAGACAAGGCCCTCGTATATGCCTACCTGGTCTTTCTTCTGCTCTCTCCTTTTGTCTTCAGGGCAGCCGCACAGTTTCTGCAAGTCTCGTCATCAGGCACCATGAAAGCTGTTGTCGATGTCAATGAGTCAAAGGGTAATACGTATGCCCTCTCTGCGCTCAAACCATCAGCTGAACCTCCTGCGCAATTTTCGTACGGACTGGCGCTGAAACGCACAGCAGCCTATGATGAGGCCCTTGAGGTCTATAGCACCCTCATGCAAACAAAGGCCGACGCGCCGTTGCATGTAAACCTCGGCAATCTGTATGTTGCCCGCAACAATATGGACGAAGCTGCCAAAAGCTACCTTGCGGCCATAGCTATTCAGCCCCTTGCGTCCGCATATTACAATCTGTCCCAGATTTCGCGGGAGGCCCTGGACTTTGAGAAAGGTAATGAATACTTCAGCAAGGCCCTCGAGATCGACCGGGATGCTGTGGCCGGTTATCGGGCAATCTATAGCAGGCACCCCAACAGGTTCGTTGCTGATGAGACCATCTCCCAGTCAGCTCTTTGGGCACTTGCGCGGCATATGCCGGGCAAGACGTCAACATTCAATCTTTCCGTGCTTCCGGTCTGGACCATTTCGCTTTCTGCCCTGATACTGATACTCGCCTTTTATATGATGAACAGGCACACCGGGAACAAGGCATATCGCTGCAGGAGGTGCAATCAGATCTTCTGCCCGCGCTGCGAAAAACATATCATGTGGGGACAGATGTGCCCGCAATGTTTCCGCTCCCTCATAAAACTCGAGGAGATCGAGGCAAAAGAGCGTGTGGCCCAGCTGTTGTCCATTTATGAGCATCAGAAGCGGCGCAGGGATATCATGAAACTGCTTTCTTTCGTCATTCCGGGCTCCTCCCAGGTCTATGCAGGGAAGATCCTGTACGGTTTTTTCTTTATGTGGCCTTTTCTGTTCTTCCTGCTCTTTCCCCTGGCCACGTTTTTTATGTCTCCTGATACCCGGGGGACTCACTGGGTTGTGAATCTCGCATCACTGCTGATAGCAGTGATTGTGCTTATCATTTCGAACATCTTTACACGCCAGAGGATATCCAAAGGATGGCTTTAGAAGGTTCATTAAAAGACTTCGGACTTGCTGATATTCTTCAGCTGATCTACTTTCAGCGAAAGACCGGCGTTCTTGCGCTTGACGGCAAGGCAGACAAGGTCAAACTCCTGTTCGTGGATGGGAATATCGTTGGAGCCGAGTCCAAGAAGAGGAACGAGGACAACCGCCTCGGCAAGATCCTCGTAAAAAGAGGGTTGATCAAGGATGAGGATCTCAAGTCCGTGCTTGAAGAGCAGCGCAGGTCCGGCATAAAGCTCGGCACAGCCTTGATACAACGGGAACTGGTGGACAAGGAAAAGATACAGGATATCCTGAACACCCAGATCACCGAGACCGTTGTCCAGCTCTTCGGCTGGCAGCAGGGGACCTATGAGTTTACTGCACAGGGCGTGCCGCAGGACAAGGACCTTCCCTTCTCGCTCGACACCCAGCACCTGCTCATGGAAGGGCTCAGGATCGTTGATGAGCTCTCGATCATCAAGGACAGGATCACCCTTGATACACTTTTCATGCGAAAGGGCGATGATATCTCCGGGCTGACCGAAGAGGAGGCAGAAGTCTTGGCCTGCGTTGACGGTGAAAATGATGTCAGCACCATTATTGATCTTACCGGCATGGACAGCTATCTGGTCTCCAAGACCTTCCTTTCGCTCATGGAGAAGGGTCTGGTAGATGCCCGGTCCGCAGCACCGGTCATGCCGGCTGGAGGCCTGGCCGAGGCAGGAAAAACAGGGGCAGCCCTGAAGTATGTCCCCTATCTTGCGGTGGCCGCGTCGCTGATCCTGTCTTTTGTGGTTGTATTCATGCAAAAAGATGACACGCTGAAAATATTTGATGCGTCAAAAATGATCCGGGAGCTGAGATTCCGCATCGAGACAGCACAAATCAAGAATGCGGCCTATCCGCCTTCCCTTGCGGCAATAACGAATGAAACGGATCCCTGGGGTCGTCCCTACATCTATACGGTGTCAGAAAACGGGTTCTTCGTAAAGAGCTCCGGACCGGACCAGACCGAGGGAACGAACGATGATGTATATTGATTCCCGGCCGAGTTCGGACTCAGACCGCCCCGGCCTCTTTGTCAGCTTCTCCGCATGCCGAACCGCATGACCGTATCGTTTCCTCTGCTTAAAGCACCTGCTTCTGGCCTGCGGCCTTGTTATCGTGTTAGCTGCAGCCGGGCATAACATGAGAAAAAGCAGACATCCCGGAAAAGCGGTCGTTCTTCTGAGCGGCGGACTGGACTCGGCAACAACCCTTGCCATTGCCAAGGAAAAGGGCCATGAGCTCTATGCTGTCACCTTTGACTACCAGCAGCGGCATGCACGGGAGCTCGAATCAGCACGTTCCATTGCATCAGCCCTGGCAGTAAAAGAGCATCTCATCATTGACTTCAACCTCCGTGCTATTGGCGGCTCTGCACTTACTTCTGACCTGAAAGTCCCAAAAGACCGTAATGCGTTATCCGTAATGCGTAACAAGTCAAAAAAAACCTTATCCAGGAAAACTGCCGAATCACGAATCACGAATCACAAATCACTTATTCCTGTTACCTACGTTCCTGCACGCAATACGATCTTCCTCTCCTTTGGACTTGCCTGGGCAGAGGCACTTGAGGCCGGGGACATTTATATCGGCGCCAACGCCGTAGACTACAGCGGGTACCCTGACTGCAGACCGGCATATCTCAAGGCATATGAAAAAATGGCAAATCTGGCCACCAAGGTCTCGGTGGAGGGGAAATTGCATTTTAATATCCGGGCACCGCTCATCTCCATGACCAAGGCCGAGATCATAAAGCTGGGCATGAAGCTCGGAATAGATTACCGTCTCACCTGGAGCTGCTATGATCCTCAGCTGACAACAGGGCTCAGGGCTAAAGGCAAAGGGCGCAGCGTTAAGAAGGATTTTACAGATCACGCATCACGCATCACGCATCACGAGCTTCAGCCCTGCGGCAAATGCGACAGTTGTCTGCTGCGGGAAAAGGGATTTCGTGAGGCAGGTATCAAAGACCCTTTGATATCGCGGTAGTTATGGGGCATAATAGTCCGGACAGAACAGATATATGACCATATGCAGACAACATAGCGCGGAACTTGTGTGAAACCGAAAAAAGGCTCAAAGACTTCTCTCCTTTCAGAGCTGCCATCCGTGGATGAACTCCTGAAGGGTCCTGACGGCATGCAATGGCTTGCTTCATTTCCGAGGCCCATTGTGGTCCAGGCGATCCGGGATATCATTGCCGGGGCAAGGGAAAAGATACTTGCAGGAGAAGATCATGATATCTCCGCTCCTGCCCTTTCATTGTCCATCAGCGCAAGAATTCAGAAAAATTCTTCTTTCAGCCTGCTTCCCGTGATAAATGCGACCGGCATTGTGCTGCACACAAATCTTGGGAGGGCAGTGCTTTCCGAGCGAGCGGTGAAAAATGTCATCGACGCAAGCAGGGGATATTCCAATCTCGAATATGACCTTGATGCAGGGAAGCGGGGGAAACGCCATTCCCATACGACGAGGATCCTCAGACAGCTTACCGGGGCAGAGGACGCCCTGATCGTGAACAACAATGCGGCAGCGGTCTTCCTCTCCCTCACCGCGATCGCAAAGGACAGGGAAGTGATCGTATCGAGAGGCGAGCTTGTGGAGATCGGCGGCTCTTTCAGGGTGCCTGATGTTATGGCTGCCAGCGGAGCGACCCTGCGCGAGATCGGGACAACAAACAAGACGCATCAGCATGATTACCGTAATGCGCTCAACGAAAAGACAGGCCTGATCCTCAAGGTCCATCAGTCTAACTATAAGATCACGGGATTCACGGAAGATGTGTCCATAGAGCAATTGGCCGCGCTGGGCAGAGAACACGGCATCCCTGTCATGTATGATCTCGGCAGCGGCTGTCTGATCGACCTGAAGCCCTATGGTATTCATGGAGAACCTGCGGTGCAGGAGATCATGCAGACCGGAGCCGATCTGGTGACCTTCAGCGGCGACAAGCTTCTGGGAGGTCCGCAGGGCGGCATCATTGTCGGCAGGCAGGATCTGGTTGAAAAGATCCGGAAACATCCGCTTGCGCGGGCAGTCAGGGTGGACAAGATGACCATTGCGGCCTTTGAAGCAACGCTCATGGACTATCTTGATCCCGGGAAGGCATTGCAGAACATACCGGTGCTCCGGATGCTCTTCCAGCCGCCCGGAACCATCAGGTCACGGGCAGCGAAGATCGCCGCTCAGCTCCGCAGGCAACACGTTGAAGCAGACATCTCTTTGATACAGGACTCCTCAAAGGCCGGGGGCGGTTCTCTGCCTGAGGCCGAGTTCGAGACCTATGCGGTCTCAATAGTCCCAAGGCATATTACGGTCAATGAGCTGGAAACACGTCTGAGAACAGGTTCTCTGCCGGTGATCGCACGCATAAAAGACAGTGCTCTCCTGCTCGATGCCAGAACAATACAGGATCAGGATATCAGGGAACTCGTACGGATTGTCTCTACTGCGCTAAGACCGTAGGAAGGACGTTCGGATAACCCTTACTTGTTTCTCAGCTTGCCGAGGAGCACTGCAGACAGCACAAACTGGTGAGCCTCTTCCCGTTTTACCTGTTTGTAGAACTCACAGACCTCGCAGTTTCTGTATTTCTGGGCAAAAGTCCCCTGTAATTCACCTTTACAGAGCGTCCCTGCCACAACCCAGCAGCTGCGTCCGGCATTCTTGCCGCCGTGCGCTTCATTGAGCCTGACTTCAACCGTAACAGGACAGACGCCCAGGTCCTTTTCATGAGTACCGCCCGGTTCCCGTCCGCACTGTTTTGCCTCCCAGCAGTTAAGTTTCTTCATCGTTATCTCCCTCTATGTTATTTATTTTAAAAGCGCCTTTTTATCTGCAAAGTATAATATTATATCAAATTGAATTGCCTCCTGAAAATATGATAATCAGCACTATAAGGGGAACAGGATAAAAATATGCGACATGTCATCCTCGGCACTGCCGGACATATAGACCACGGGAAAAGTTCGCTCGTAAAGGCCCTCACCGGCATCGACCCTGACCGTCTAAAGGAAGAAAAAGACCGCGGCATCACCATTGATATCGGGTTTGCCGATCTCGCGTACCCCGAGGATGATCTTACGGTCGGGATCGTCGACGTTCCGGGTCATGAGAAGCTGATCAGCAACATGCTTGCAGGAGCGGGCGGCATAGACATTGTCATAATGGTCATTGCTGCTGACGAAGGCATCATGCCGCAGAGCCGCGAGCACCTTGCCATATGCGATCTGCTGAAGATCAAGGCAGGCCTGATCGTGATTACCAAGGCCGATCTTGTCGAGAAGGACTGGCTCAGCCTTGTTGCGGACGAAATAAAGGATTTTGTAAAAGGCACCTTCCTTGAACAGGCAGCCATCATTCCGGTTTCTTCAAAGACCGGTGAAAATCTTGACACCCTCAAAAAGGCGATAAAAGACCTGGCTCTTACCGTCCGGCCAAAGACATCGGACGGCATTTTCAGGCTGCCGATAGACAGGGTCTTCACGCTCAAGGGGTTCGGCACGGTCATCACCGGCACAGCCGTATCCGGCATGATCGCAGTTGATGCGCCTGTTGAGATACTGCCGGCAGGTATAACGACCAAGGTGAGAGGCCTTCACAGCCACGGCAAGTCCATTCAAAAGGCATATGCCGGCCAGAGGATCGCGATCAATCTGCAGGGAGTCGAAAAGGATGACCTCCAGCGGGGAGATGTTGCGGTTGCGCCTTCACGTTTTGTGCCGACAAAGACCCTGGATCTTTTTCTGGAACTGCTCCAAAATGTGCCTGTACTGAAAAACAGAAGTCTCGTGCATTTTTATGTCGGCACCTCCGAAACCGTTGCCCGCGTGATCCTCTATGAGAAGGAAGAACTCAAGGCAGGCGAAAGCTGCTTCTGCCAGTTCAGGCTGCAGACACCGGTCATCGCCGTGTCAGGTGACCGGTACATCATCAGGCGATTCTCGCCTCTTGAAACGCTCGGCGGCGGAGAAGTGCTTGACCCCTCCCCGGCCAGAAGAAAAAGGAAAGACGGCATTCAGGACCTTTCCCTGCTGCATACAGGCAAGCTCGATGAGAAGCTTGCACTGAAGATCGAAAAGGCAGGGCCAACAGGGATATCCCTGCAGACGATCCATGGCTGGATCAATGCTGACCTTACGGCCATACAGAACGCCATCAAGGGACTCACGCAGTCCGGCCTGCTCATAAAACATGAGGACATACTTGTTCACAAGAATGCCTTTGATCTCCTGAACAACAAGATCCGCGCTCTGCTTAAGACATTCCATAAAGAACAGCCTCTCAAGCCCGGAATGCCGAAAGAAGAGGTAAGAACGCTCCTGAATATTGACCCAAGGCTCTTTAATGTTCTGCTGGCGTCTCTCAAAGACCTGGTCGTTGACAAGGACCTGCTCAGGCTGAAGGATTTCACCATAGCACTGTCAGGCGCTGCTGAGGCCCATAAGGCAAAGATCATTGACCTTCTCACAAAGGGAGAGTTTCTGCCGCCCTTAAAGACAGAGATGGCAGAGGCCCTGAAGATGGACCAGAAACAGATCAACGACATCCTGAACATACTGGCAAAAGAGCGTTCTGTTGTCAGGGTCAACGAATCGATCTACCTGTCAGCCACAGCATACGACAAGATGATAAGCGCGCTGAAGTCCTTCTATGCGAAAAAACCTGAGCTCACGGTTGCGGAATTCCGCGATCTTCTCAATACCTCACGCAAATTCGCCCTCCCCTTCCTTGAGCACCTTGACGCAGCAAAGGTAACTCTTCGGGTTGGGGATGCAAGAAAATTACTGCTGAAGGGATGAGCACTGCGTCAGCTTGAACCTGAACGGGGTCTGCGTCTAACTCCATTTTCTGCTATAATGGCGCCAGATTCAATCTTAGGAGTGGCACGTCTATTAAAAAACAGGTGTTGCATTCTATCGGAAGGGCGCAGTCGCACTTCCTTCCTGCAAGTGAGATCGCGACGATATACGCCAATGGTGTTGTGTTCAATAGGCAATAATCGTTTTCTGTGCTACTATTTTGTCATAAATCCTCAAATGCCAAGTAGACATAGTAATTGTGTGATTGAAAATTAAATGATTAAAACAAAATTTATAACCAGGGTACTTTTCGCATTTATATTTTTCGTCAGTACAGCCACGACTTCGTCAGCGTCTGATCAGGACGACTTTCGGATTTCTCTTATTCATCCACTGACGTCAACCATTTACGGTATCCCATTTCCGACAGAGACTGCTGATTTAGCAATACCATGCTGCGGACAGAACACCTGATCCTTAGAGTTCGGAATCTGTCAGGCGGCAAAGGCGAGTTCAGCCACAATGCTATTCCAAGGCACCAGCAGGAGCCCCTTATTGTCACGGCTGACGAGGCCGATCTTTTCCATCTCCTGCATGTCTTTATGAACATTCTTATAATCTCTGCCAAGCGCCTTGGCAAGCGCCCTTACGCTCACAGGCCCCTGTTCATGTACAGCTTTTAGCGCCTCCATGCGGCGTGGGGTAAGGAACCTCAGCAACGTCTTTAAATCTTTAAAATAGATCCTCTCAACAGGCTGCTCAGGGGTCATGCCCTTCTCCGCCCTGCGCCAGGCCTTCACAAACTCTTGAGCGGATTCCTTTGCATCACTGATTTCAATCCTTATGTTTCTTTTCATGTATTGCACCTCCTCCAGCGTTTTCAATATCCCTGAGAAAATCGGTGACAAGAGTCTCGACATCCGTGAATGGATAGTTCTCTTCCCGGGCTGCGATATGACGGTGATCGCCCTTGGCGGTTTCGTTGTCATAACGAACAAGACAGGTGCCGTCAGCCAGCCCGTAATAGAGCCTGTATTTGAAGCTGTGAGATGACTTCGGCATCTTTTTGGGCAGTTCCCATAACACCATCTCGCGGATAGACCCGTCCGGATAGATATACTTGGATCTAAAAAAAAATTAGGGTCGCTGCCATATGGTCAAGTTTACCATATGGCATAGAATACGACAATAGTCTTCAGCTTACGCCGGTTGGCAAGCAGCACACCATATCAGTAGAATAAGAACATGAGAAATATATTTGTCGTAGCATTCCTTCTTGTCTTACTGTTTCCTGCCGGTGCCTTTGCCCTGCCGGTCAATGAGTATACGCTCGACAACGGCCTGAAGGTCCTGATCCTCGAGGACCACAAGGCGCCGACCGCCACGTTCCAGATCTGGTACCGCGTAGGCTCGCGCAATGAGAAGACCGGCAAGACCGGGCTGAGCCACCTGCTTGAGCATATGATGTTCAAGGGAACGGAAAAACACGGGCCCAAGACCTTTTCGCAGACCATCAAGAGAGCAGGCGGCACAGACAACGCGTTCACCTCAAAGGACTACACAGGATATTTCGAGCTCCTTGCCTCTGACCGCATCAGCCTGCCGATCGAACTGGAAGCAGACCGCATGAAGAACCTTATCCTGACAAAGGAGTCAGTGCTTTCAGAGCGCGACGTGGTGATGGAAGAGCGCAGGATGCGCTATGAGGACGACCCGCAGAACTTTGTGATGGAAGAGGTCTTTGCCGCTGCCTTTAAGAACCACCCATACCACTGGCCGGTTATCGGCTGGATGTCTGACCTTAAAACGCTCAATCCTGATGACCTAATCAAACATTACAGAACGTATTATGCGCCGAACAATGCGGTTATCATCGTGGTGGGTGACGTGAAGCAGCAGGAGATCATGGAGAAGATCAGGGCAGCATTCGGCAGCATCCCTGCCGGCCCTTCCATACCTGACGTTGCCATTGAGGAGGATGAACAGAGAGGAGAGCGCAGGATCTACGTAAAGAAGGAAGCTGAACTCCCGTATGTCCTTTCAGTGTACAAGGTGCCGAACATTGCGCATGAGGACGGCTTTGCCCTTGATGTGCTCGGCAGCATTCTTTCGGACGGAAAAAGCTCCCGGCTTTATCGCTCACTCGTTTATGAAAAACAGATAGCTGTCTCAGCCTGGGCCGGTTACGAGGGCCTTTATAAGGATCCTTTCCTCTTCTTCTCCGGAGCGACCGCGGCCCAGGGAAAAAAGATCGAGGATGTTGAAAAGGCCCTTCTGGACGAGTTCGAAAAGATCAAGAACGAACTGCCTTCTGCCCAGGAAGTCCAGCGGGCAAAGAACCAGGTCGAGGCATCGTTCATCATGCAGCAGGATTCGATCTATATGCAGGCACGGACGATCGGCTCATACGAAATGATCGTGGGCTGGAAGTTTATCGATAAATATCTTGAAGGTATCCGCAAGGTGACGCCGGAGGATGTGAGCCGTGTTGCAAAGAAATATCTCGGTGATGAGAAAAAGACGACCGGCATACTGATCCCTCTTGCAAAGGGGGTGCAGCCATGAAGAAGATCGCTAACCGTATCCTTATTGTCCTGCTGACAATACTCCTTGCCTCTCAGGCATTCGCCGGCCCTTTGGCACAAAGGGAGCTGCTGTCAAATAATATGGTCCTGCTCCATGCCGAGCGGAAAACACTGCCGATCGTCACAATCGTGATGGCGATCAAGGCCGGAACAATAGCTGAGCCTTCTGACAAGGCAGGACTTGCTTACCTGACTGCCGCCCTTCTGAACGAAGGCACAAAAAAGAGAACATCCCGCGAGATCAGCGAAGCAATTGAATTTGTCGGCGGCTCACTCAGCGCCTCGGCAGGTGCAGACTATACCACAATTTCTCTCACCGTTTTGAAAAAGGACATTGACCTCGGTTTTGATCTGCTCTCTGACATACTGATGAATCCCGTTTTCAATGAAAATGAGATCGCCAGGAAGAAAAAGATCACGAAGAACTGGCTCATACAGCAGAACGAAGAGCCCGGCACTGTTGCCTCTATCGCCTTTTCAAAGGCAGTGTTCGGCGAACATCCGTATGCACGGCAGGTGCAGGGGACCATTGAATCACTCGATCGGATAAACCGGCAGGACATTGTTGCATTTCACGAGACCCTGTTTGCACCGAACAACGCGATCATGTCCGTTGCAGGCGATATCAGCCGGGAGGAATTGACAGCGATCCTGAACAAATATCTCGGGAACTGGAAGCAGAAGGAGATCCCTGTGAAGCCTCTTCCCGACATCAGTGCTAAAAATGGCCCGACGATCATCAAGGTGGACAAGGAGCTCACCCAGGCGAACATCATCCTTGGACATCTCGGCATAAGCCGCGACAATCCTGATTACTACAGCGCCCTGGTAATGAACTACATCCTGGGCGGCGGCGGATTTGCATCACGCCTCATGGACAATATCCGCGACAACAAGGGACTCGCCTATGATGTGCACAGCTACTTTTCTGCAAACAAATTCAGCGGCAGTTTCCAGGCCGGTCTCCAGACAAAAAACGAGTCTGCCAATACTGCCATTGAGGAAGTCCTCAAAGAGATGGAGCGCATGAAAACTGAGCCGGTGAGCGACAAGGAGCTTCAGGACGCAAAATCGTATCTCACCGGAAGCTTCCCACTGCGTATTGACTCGAACAGCAAGATAGCAGGATTTGCACTTGCAGTAGAATTTTACGGGTTGGGGCTGGACTACGTTGACCGGTATCCTTCCATCATCAACGCTGTCACGAAGGAGGATATTCTGAAGGCAGCAAAGAACTATCTCGATACGAAAAATTATGTCCTCGCTGTTGTCGGCGATCTTGGAAAGGCAAAGCTGAAATACTGAAGAGGTGAAATCATGAAAAAAACTGAAATAATAGACTTGCTGAATCAGGACCTTACCGGAGAGATCGAGGCCATTCTCATCTATATGCGGGACAGCTTTGTGACGCCCCAATGCCGGCCGAGCAGAGAGATGGAGGAGATCGCAAAGGACGAGATGCGTCATGCAGAAAAACTTTCAGAACTGATCGTAGATCTCGGCGGCGTGCCGTCGATGGAGCACCGTGAGCTGAACTTCGGCAAGGGCGGGCCCAAAGGGTATCTCAGGAGGCTGATCGAGCTGGAGAAGGGCGCCATCGCCATGTACAGGGAACATATTGCGGTCATCCCTGACGAGAAGATAAAGAAGCTGCTCACCCATATCCTGCATGAAGAGGAAGGACATCTCGAAGAGTTCACTGAGCAGTTGAACGATTTTGGCAGGTAAATAAGCGGGAATAATCAGGGAAATACCATTTTCTCATTTTTTAAACATGTTTCCCTATGCTGATAGTTTCTCTTCCATCGCTTTCATCATCACTTCCTGAATATTTTCAGCTTTACCACTTTTGCAATGCTGTCGAAATCCTTGTCATTATGGAGAAGGAAAATATCATTTTCGATGGCAACACGGGCTATGAGACAATCGATTGTGCTGCTGATGGTTATCCCTTTTTTCCTGCAAAGAAAGTATATTCTCGCGGCCTCGGCAAAAGAGGTCTTTTCATCCGGGAATCCGTAAAACTTCTGCGTATCCAGGTAACGCTTTACCTGCTCAAATTCCCGCTCTGTTCTTACCCCCTGTAGTATCTCCATATAGGTGAACGAGGTGATGCCATAAACAATCCCGCTGTCAAGTATTGACTGGAACGCTCTGGTTCCACTGTTTTCAACTGTGCCCAGATAATCTATAAGCACCGATGTATCAACAAGTACCACTCAGTTTCCCCGCCTGAGTTTCTTGTAGTCATAATCCTCTTGAAACGTGATCTTGCCCTTTAGCTCCCGGAGGTCAAGCTTCTCCCGTGCGGCAATAAGTTCCTGAAGCGCCTCATTGAGAAGACTTTTCTTTGTTTTTGCCTTTGAGTAACGGAACGCCTTGTTAAGCAGATCTTCATCCAGTTCGACATTTGTTCTCATGTTATACACCTCCTTATACACATAGCATAGCACATGGCAAACTTGATAGTGGCAAAAACGTATTGCGACAAAACGAATTATCGTCAACAATGCCATTGTCCAAAAGAATCCTTGTTATGCCTTGAATAATTGCCGGGTAAGCGATAGAATTAATGACCATGAAAATAATAAGTAAAAACAGCGACCTTTCAGCCTTTCTGAAAAAACTGCAGTCCCGCAATGTTTCTGTGAGCAGCACGGTACTTCGCACGGTCGAGACGATCCTCGCTGATGTGCGAAAAAATGGGGACAAGGCAGTCCTGAAATATACCCGCAGATTCGATGATCGAAAGGCAGCGCGGCTGCAGGTGAGTGCCGCAGAGATCAGGAAGGCAGCGCAGAAGGCTGACCCGAAGATCATCAGGGCCTTCGAGACGTCGGCGAAGCGCATCAGGCGGTTCCATGAGATGCAGAAAGAGCAGTCCTGGTCTTTTACAGAGGGCGACACGGTCCTCGGCCAGGCCATCCGACCCCTGAAACGAATTGGTGCATATATTCCGGGCGGCAAGGCTGCATATCCCTCAACAGTCCTTATGAATGTGATCCCTGCGCAGGTCGCCGGAGTCGCGGAGATAGCAGTCTGTGTTCCGACCCCCGAGGGCCTGATGAACCCCTATGTCATGGCCGTCATTGAAATGTTAGGAATTACTGAGGTGCACCGAGTCGGCGGGGCCCAGGCAGTAGCAGCGCTGGCTTACGGCACAAAGAGTATAGCGAAAGTTGATAAGATCGTCGGTCCGGGCAATATTTTTGTCGCAACAGCAAAGAAGATGGTCTACGGGATCGTTGACATTGACATGGTCGCCGGCCCCAGCGAGATCCTGATCATAGGCGACAAATCAACCCACCCGGTCTTCGCTGCAGCAGATATGCTGAGCCAGGCAGAGCATGACGAGCTTGCCTCTGCTGTTTTGGTCACCGACTCAAGGAACCTGGCCGAGGCAGTAGTAAAAGAGATCGGGCGTCAGCTCGTCCTTCTGAAGAGGAAAAAGATCGCGAAAAAATCTCTCGAAAATTTCGGGGCTGTTATTCTGACAAAAAATATCAGGGAGGCAGTCGCTCTCTCGAATACGATAGCGCCGGAGCATCTCGAGATCATGACAAAAAAGCCGATCGATATTGTGCCGCTGATCGAAAATGCGGGAGCCCTGTTTCTTGGCCCCTGGAGCCCTGAGGCACTGGGGGACTATTCGGCAGGCCCTAACCATACGCTTCCGACCGGCGGGACAGCACGCTTCTCTTCGCCCCTTGGGGTATACGACTTTTATAAGCGGTCCAGCGTGCTCGGCTTCACCAGGGCAGGGTTCCTTCGTCTTGCCCCGGTCGTAGAGGCGATAGCGGACATCGAAGGACTTGAGGCGCATGGCAATACTGTCCGTGTGAGAAAAGAACATCTCTTAAAGAAAAACCGTCATTAACATTTGCAGAGAGGAAGAAGGAATGAAACAGACAAAGAAGATTCTTCGGCTTGGGCTGCCTAAGGGCAGTCTGCAGGAAGCCACATTAAAGCTTTTCAGAAAGGCAGGATATCATGTGATGGTATCAGGCCGGTCTTACTATCCTGTATTTGATGATATAGAGATAGAGTCCATGCTGATCAGGGCACAGGAGATGGCCCGGTATGTTGAAAGCGGGATCATCGACTGCGGCCTTACCGGCTACGACTGGATCATGGAGCAGAACGCTGACATAAAAGAGGTCGCTGAACTGACCTATGCAAAAGAAGGGCTGAAGCCGGTCCGCTGGGTCGTTGCTGTACCGAACGATTCAAAGATCAAGACCATCAAAGACCTCAACGGCAAGAGAATAGCGACCGAACTGGTGGGCTTCACAAAACGGTTTCTCAGGGCGAACAAGATCAAGGCAGAAGTAGATTTTTCCTGGGGAGCAACAGAAGTGAAGCCCCCTCATCTCGCTGATGCGATCGTCGAGCTGACCGAGACAGGGTCTTCCCTGCGTGCAAACAACCTCAGGATCGTCGAGACGATCCTTCAGTCCAGCACCCGCTTCATCTCGAACAAGAAGGCCTGGCAGGATAAATGGAAGCAGCAGAAGATGGAAAACCTGGTCATGCTGCTCAAGGGAGCACTTGCTGCAGAGGAAAAGGTCGGCATGAAGATGAACGTTAAGCAGTCTGACCTGAAGCGTGTAATGACCATTCTGCCGGCAATGCATTCCCCCACCATATCAGTGCTTTCTGACAACGGCTGGTACGACCTTGACGTTGTTATTGATGAAAGAAAAGTCAGGGAGCTGATACCAGCGCTGAAAAAGGCCGGGGCATCGGGCATTGTCGAATATCAGCTGAACAAGGTAATACCATAGTCTCTTTTCAGTGATTTTCGTGACAGGGTCTGTCTGTCTCAGAAAAAATAACGGCAGGGCAAATAAACTTACCCTGCCGTTATTTTTTGTTATTAATGCCGTCAGCTATTCGTGATTTCTGTCTGTCAGAGCTGCGATGCCAGGCAGTTCCTTGCCCTCAAGAAGCTGCAGCGATGCGCCACCGCCGGTTGAGATAAAGGAAAGCGCATTCGTCACGCCCGCCCTGTGTACCGCAAGATCTGTATCTCCGCCGCCGACGATCGTCAGGGCATAGGCATCAGCCACAGAGTTCGCTATGGAATAGGTCCCGCGCGAAAAAGCATCCACTTCGAACACCCCCATAGGGCCGTTCCAGAGGATCGTTTTTGCATTTTCAAGCGCCTCTGAAAACAGCTTCACCGTGGCAGGTCCGATGTCCAGGGCCCTCCATCCCTTCGGGATCTCGAGCGTAGGCACGATCTTGGTCTCTGCCGCAGGCTCAAGGCTCTGGGCAATAACACAGTCTACCGGCAGATAGAACTTGATGCCGGTGGTCTTGAGCTTCTTCCTGATCCTCTGGGCCGTTTCGATCATCTCGGTCTCTACCAGAGAGTCGCCGACCTCATAGCCCATTGCCTTGATAAAGGTGAAGGCCATGCCGCCGCCCACAATGACCTTGTCCACCTTGTCCTCAAGATGTTCGAGCACGCCTATCTTCCCCGAGACCTTGGCGCCGCCCAGGATCGCAACAAAAGGCCTGATCGGATTGTCCACGACCCCTTTGAGGTACTCTATCTCCTTCTTCATCAGAAAACCGGCAGCAGATGTAAGGAACTTCGTGATCCCTACCGTAGAGGCATGGGCCCGGTGAGCAGCCCCAAAGGCATCATTGATGAAAAAGTCTGCAAGGCCGGCAAGTTTCTTTGAGAACTCCTCGTCGTTCTTCTCCTCTTCAGCGTGATATCTCAGGTTCTCAAGAAGGACCACATCACCGTCCTTCATCTTCGAAACAATATTCTCTACCTGGGAACCGATGCAGTCAGGAGCGAATATCACGTCCTTATCCAGCAGCCTTTGAAGCCTCTTTGCGATTGGGGCAAGGCTGTACCGGGGGTCTGGCTTTCCCTTTGGCCTGCCGAGGTGCGATGCAAGGATGACCCGTGCACCTTCGTCTATGGCATAGTTGATCGTTGCCAGGGTCGAACGAATTCTGCTGTCATCCGTTATCCGGAGGTTGTCATCAAGAGGGACATTGAAATCTGCACGGATAAAGACCCTCTTGCCTTTCAGTCTCAGGTCATCAATCGCAAGTTTCCCGAGCACATCCTTGATCGGCATGGGACTCCCATTCTTGGCCATCGGCTAGCCTCTTTTTTTGATGATGTAGAGGATAAGGTCCCGAAGCCGCGTGCTGTAGCCCCATTCATTGTCATACCAGGATATGACCTTGACCATGCGGCCTTCCATGACCCGGGTGAGGGTCGCATCGAATATCGAGGAATGCGGGTTGCCGTTGAAATCGACCGAGACGAGCGGGACATCGACATACTGCAGGACACCCTTCATCGGCCCGTCTGCCCACTTCTTCATGGCAGCGTTTATCTCCTCGGCAGTCACATCCTTCTGCATCTCTGCCACGAGGTCGACCACCGAAACATTCGGGGTCGTGACCCTCATCGAAAAACCGTCGAGCTTGCCCTTGAGCTCAGGAAGCACAAGGCCGATCGCCTTGGCAGCGCCGGTCGTCGAAGGGATCATCGAGATGGCTGCTGCACGGGCCCTTCTGAGGTCCTTATGCGGCAGGTCGAGGATCCGCTGGTCATTGGTATAGGAATGGATCGTCGTCATCAGGCCCCTGACGATCCCGAATTCCTTGTGCAGGACCTTGGCGATCGGGGCAAGGCAGTTGGTGGTGCAGGAGGCGTTTGAGATGATCTTGTGTTTTGCCGGGTCAAGATCCTCTTCGTTGATACCCAAACAGACCGTGATGTCAGGCTCCTTGGCCGGCGCCGAGATCAGCACATACTTTGCGCCTGCATCGAGATGCTTCGCGGCCTTTTCCCTGTCGGTGAAGAGGCCGGTGGACTCGATGACAATATCGATCTTGAGCTCCTTCCAGGGCAGGTTCTCCGGCGAGCGCTCTGCCGTTATCTTGATCTCCTTACCGTCAACGATAAGGCTGCTGTCCTTTGCCTTCACATCCGCATTGAATATACCGTGCACTGAATCGTATTTGAGCAGATGCGCAAGAGTCGGGGCATCAGTAAGATCATTGATAGCCACGATCTCGAAGTCGGTTACGCCTTTGCTCGTCCTGAAAAAATTCCGTCCAATCCTTCCAAATCCGTTAATTGCTACGCGTAAAGCCATGAGAACCTCCGTTATAAAGAATTTTTAAAGATATTCAAAACCATACCGGTCATAAGCTTTGGATAAAAATAGGTCGATTTCGGCGGCATCCGCAGCGACGCGAGCGCAACCCGCTCAACATCGTAAACACCTGTTGGGTTCAGGAAGAATGCAGCCCTGAACTCCCCTGACCGGACAGCCTCCAGGCATTTCTGCACGTTCATCTCGTAGGATACTGCCTCAATGTCCAGAAGCTGCTTAAAGATAAGGTCATGCAGGATCGTCACGTCAAGGTCTCTCAGCGCAGGCGGCACACCATGGATCCCTTCGCCTTTATAGCTCAGGAAATACCAGGAATCACCTCCGGTGTACAAACCATATGCATCCCGTTTGCCTGCGATCGACGATAGTATGTCGTTGCTGAGGTTCATTTCGCGGATATCGAAGTCTGCTGAAAGCTGTTCAAGCGCATCAGCAGGAAGGTCCTTCACCAGCCGGTGCGTAGGCAGGATCGAGAGGCCCTCATCAGCCATGTTTGCAAGGAACATGAGTACGTAATCATACGGTCTTGCCCGATCAGCGGCCCCTTCCTTCTTCTGCATCTCCTTCTGATACTCAAGGGCTGTTTCATACCGGTGATGGCCGTCTGCTATAAAAATAGCCTTATCTTCGAGCTCTTTCCTTATCGCATCGACCGATGCACTGTCCTCTATCTGCCAGAGGCGATGCACAGAACCGTCAGGGTCCCTGGCCTCGATATACGGTTTTGCCCTGCTCGCCTCGGCAAGAATTAAAGACGCCTTCTTCTCAGGGCTGTTATAGATAGAAAAGATAGGGCTGATATTTGCCTCGCAATATCTCATCAGGTCCAGACGGTCTTTCTTCGGTTTGGAGTGGGTATATTCATGGGGATGGATATTGCCTTTGCCAAGCGCTTCCAGCTTTACCAGTCCAAGGAAGCCCCTCAGGGTAAGCTGTCTGCCCTCAAGGGCGTATCCGATCTCATAGGCATAGAAGCTCGGCGTCTTGCTTGAGATAAGGGCTTCTTCCTTCAGCCAGCTCTCGAGCAATGACTTTGCCCTTGTGTACCGGTTCGCCTGCTCGTTGTCATCAGGACTCTTCTTGCCGAAATCGATCTTGACTATGTTATAGGGGCTTTTGTCATAGAGTTCCTGCTGCTGTTCGGGCTTGATGATATCATAAGGAGGCGCAAGCACTTCCTCTCCCGAGCTTTTTGACACCTTGGGAATATTGAACAGAACTCCCCTGAAAGGGATAACTTCAGCCATTAATTCTCTCCGTGGGAAAAAAGATTTGCTATTTTAGCATGCAGATTGCGGTTTATTCCAGCGCTGAAAGCAGTCTTTCCAATGCGCTGATACCGGGAATTATCTTATAATAAGAATTCATGACCATGCCTAAATCATACGACGTGATCGTTATCGGAGCCGGACATGCAGGCTGTGAGGCTGCTCTGGCGTCCGCGCGCATGGGACATGCGACCTGCATCTTCACGATGAACCTCGACACGATCGCCCAGATGTCCTGCAATCCCGCTATCGGCGGGCTTGCAAAAGGCCACCTCGTACGAGAGATCGATGTCCTGGGCGGCGAGATGGCAAAGGTGACAGATAAGGCAGGCATTCAGTTTCGGATGCTGAATAAATCAAAAGGGCCTGCTGTCTGGTCTTTGAGGGCCCAGGCAGATCGGGTCCTGTACAGGCTCAGAATGCGGAGAGCTCTTGAAGAGCAGGAACATCTCGACATCAAGCAGGCGATGATCGAGGAAATCCTTGTGCAGGACGATAAAATATGCGGCGTTAAGACCTCTCTTGGCATTGTTTATGGCGCAGCCTGCATTGTTGTCACAGCCGGAACCTTCCTGAAAGGCCTGATGCATATCGGTCACGACAGTTTTGAGGCCGGCCGGGCCGGCGAACTCCCTTCTGTCGGTCTTTCGAACAGTCTTGCTCGGCTCGGGCTTAAACTCGGCAGACTGAAGACAGGTACGCCTGCGCGGCTGGATGCCAAATCGATCGATTTCGCAAGAACTGAAGCACAATATGGTGATGATCCGCCGATACCGTTCTCGCATAGTACGGAGAAGATCGAGAACTCTCAGCTGCCCTGCTACATAACCTATACGAACGCTGAAACGCATCGCATTATCCGGGATAATCTGCAGCGTTCTGCCATGTACAGCGGAAAGATAACAGGCATCGGTCCGCGCTATTGCCCTTCTATTGAGGACAAGGTCGTCAGATTTGCCGACAAGGAACGGCATCAGGTGTTCCTCGAGCCCGAAGGCCTCGAGACGAGAGAATACTATGCAAATGGCGTCTCTACCAGTCTTCCGTATGATATTCAGCTCAGTTTTCTGAGAACTGTTCCGGGCCTTGAAGAGGTCGAGATTATGCGGCCTGCATACGCTATTGAATACGACTTTGTATTCCCGACACAGCTGAAGCACTCTCTTGAGACCAAGAACATTGCAGGCCTGTTCCTGGCCGGCCAGGTCAATGGAACATCCGGATACGAAGAGGCTGCTGCCCAGGGGCTTATGGCAGGCATTAATGCTGCCCTGAAAATTCAGAGCAGAGAGCCCTTTATCCTCGCACGGCATGAGGCATATATCGGGGTTCTTGTCGATGACCTTGTTACGAAAGGGACTAAGGAACCATACCGCATGTTCACCTCCCGTGCAGAATACCGGCTTCTTTTACGGCATGACAATGCTGACCTCAGGCTTATGGAAAGGGGCCATGCCACAGGATTGCTGGCCGGTGATCTGTATTCCCGGTTCACGGATAAGAAGAGAATGATCGAAGAAGAGATGCAGAGACTCAGAAAGATCAGGATCAAGCCGTCTGTCGTCAACAGCACGCTGACTGGCCTTGGCTCGTCCGCGATCAGCGAAGATATTACCCTTGAACAGCTTCTCAAGCGGCCGGAGGTTACGTATGCCGTAATAAAAGAGCTTGCTCCTTCTGCTGCCCTGCTGAATGATGATATTGAGCGGCAGGTAGAGATCCAGGCAAAATACGAAGGATATATCAGACGGCAGATGGAAGCTGCAGAGAGGCTTTTGGGGATCGAGAACCGGAAGGTCCCGCCTGATCTTGATTACCGCTCATTACCCGGAATATCAAGGGAGATCCTTTGCAAACTTGAAGAGATCCGGCCTGAAAATCTTGGCCAGGCCGGCAGAATACAGGGCATGACCCCGGCTGCACTTTCGATACTTATGGTCGCTGTTGAAAAACAGCGGCGCATGAACTCCACGCGTTAATTTTCCTGAAGGATAGCAAGAAGCCGGGCATATACCATACTTATATTCATGGAAGCATACTTGACATGACTCGACTAAGGTTATATCATATGAAAACAAGGAGAAATCATGGCCTCTAATACAAAAAATTATTACGAAACACTGGGAGTTGACAAGAAGGCCTCTCAGGATGAGATCAAAAAGGCATTCAGAAAACTGGCACGTAAATACCATCCTGACCTCAATCCCGGGGACAAGACTGCTGAGCACAAGTTCAAGGAACTCAATGAGGCCTATGAGGTGCTGGGCGATGAGAAGAAGCGGGCTGATTATGATCAGTTCGGTAAATCTCCGTTCGACAGCGGCGGTCCGGGCTTTGATTACCGTGCGTACACCTCCGGAGACCGCTTTGACTTTGGCGGTTTTGGAGATATATTTTCCGATCTGTTCAGCAACGGCGGAGCAGAGCATCAGTCTGACCAGAGAGGGGCTGACCTGGTTATGGGCCTTGAGCTTTCGCTGGAGGAGGCCTTCACCGGCGTTACAAAACCGATCACGTTCAACCGGGAAATCGTCTGCAGGGAATGTCATGGCACTGGCGCAGAAACATTCCAGCAGTGCGAACAGTGCAAGGGTGCCGGCAAGGTGACTGCATCAAAGGGATTCTTCAAGATGGCACAGCCCTGCACCAATTGCAGCGGAACCGGCAGAAAAACGACCAAGCAGTGCAGATTCTGCTCCGGAAGAGGCATGATGCTTCACACTGAATCGATCAAGGTAAAGATCCCGGCCGGTGCAGACACCGGCTCCCGGGTAAGACTGAAGGGCATGGGCACTGCCGGACACGGAAGCGGCAGCTATGGGGACCTGCAGATCGAGATCACGGTCAGACCCCATCCGCTCTTTACCAGAAAGGAAAATGATATCTACCTCGACCTGCCGATCACCTTTGGGGAAGCAGCGCTTGGAGCCAAGATAGAGATACCTACCATGGAAGGCGGGACCGTCATGACACTGCCGCCGGGAACGCAGAGCGGCCAGAAGTTCAAGCTCTCCGGCAAGGGCTTCCCCTCGTCAAAAACAGGGAGGAAGGGCGACCAGTTCGTGACGATAAAGGTTGCTGTGCCGAAGAGTCTGAGCGAAGAGGAAAAAGCGCTCATTCAGGATGTTGAAGCACTCTACAAAGAATCGCCGAGAAAAGGAATGGTGAGGAAATGAAGAGACGGGACAAGAACGAACCGGTTTATCTGATCAGTATCGTATCGAAGCTTCTGAATGTACATCCTCAGACATTGCGTCTCTATGAAAGAGAAGGATTTATACAGCCCATGCGGGCAAAGAAACAGAGGATATACTCGGAGAGCGATATTGAAAGGCTGAACCTCATCCTTCAGCTGACCCGGGAGCTGGGGGTGAACAGGGCCGGGGTTGATATTATTCTCAGGATGAGGCACCGCATGGAGGTGCTCCAACAGGAGATGGAGGAGATGATGGGCCATCTCGAAAATGAGATCCGGAAGGATTTCAGGGACAAGCTGCAAAAGGCATTAAGAGAAGAATAAGGAGGAATCATGGACAAATTCACGATAAAGAGCCAGGAGGCTTTGCAGAATGCCCAGAAGCTGGCAGAAAGAAAGGGACATCAGCAGATCGATATTGAGCATCTGCTCTGGTCTCTGCTGGATGACGAAGAAGGTGTTGCCTTACAGATCCTAAAAAAAATCGGGGTGAACACAGCGCTCCTCAAAAAGGACGTTGAGGCCGCGCTGGACCGTATGCCTAAGGTAATAAGCGCTACACCGGTCGGTCAGATCTACATAACGCCGAAATTAAAGGAAGTATTTGAAACAGCGCAAAAAGAGGCAACACGCCTGAAAGACGAGTATGTCAGCGTAGAGCTTCTCCTGGTTGCTGTTCTTTCAATCAGCAGCCCGTCCTCTGACCTTCTCAAGAAATATGGCGTGGATCAGCCAAAACTCCTTGCGGCATTGCAGGAAATTCGAGGGTCCCAGCGTGTTACCGATCAGAATCCTGAAGACAAGTACCAGGCCCTGAAGAAGTTCAGCAAAGATCTCACCGAGCTTGCATCACGGGGCAAGCTTGATCCCGTTATAGGCCGTGATGAGGAGATCAGAAGGATAATCCAGGTGCTTTCAAGAAGGACCAAGAACAATCCCGTATTGATCGGTGAGCCCGGAGTCGGCAAGACAGCCATGGCTGAAGGTCTTGCGCAGAGGATCGTAGCCGGCGATGTACCCGAGACCCTGAAGGACAAAAAAGTGGTCGCCCTTGATATGGGCACCCTCATTGCCGGGGCCAAGTTCAGGGGTGAGTTCGAGGACAGACTGAAGGCCGTTATCAAGGAGATCGAGGAGGCTGAAGGCAGGATCATCCTCTTCATAGACGAGCTCCATACCCTCGTGGGCGCTGGAGCCGCAGAGGGCGCTGTTGATGCATCCAATATGCTCAAGCCTGCATTGGCACGGGGAGAGCTCCGGTGCGTCGGCGCAACCACCCTTGGGGAATACCGGAAATATATTGAAAAGGACCCAGCCCTGGAAAGAAGGTTCCAGCCTGTCCTGGTCAAGGAGCCGACTGTTGAGGATACCATCTCGATACTGAGGGGGCTAAAAGGGAAATACGAGGTCCATCACGGCGTCAAGATAAAGGACTCGGCGCTGATATCTGCAGCAGTGCTTTCTCACCGCTACATAACCGACAGGTTTCTGCCTGACAAGGCGATCGACCTGATCGATGAGGCAGCTGCAAAGCTGCGGATGGAGATCGACAGCATGCCTGTTGAACTTGACGAGATCGAGCGCAAACTGCGCCAGCTTGAAATTGAAAAACAGGCGGTCATGAGGGACAATGGCAAGGAGTCAAAAGAGAAGCTCGAAAAGATAGAGAAAGAAATGTCTGTCCTCGACCTCCAGAGAGGCGAGCTCAGGGCTCAGTGGCTGAGCGAAAAAGAGGTCATTTCCAAGATACGCGGCCTGAAAGAAGAGATGGAATTGACAAAGAGCGCTTCTGAACAAGCTGAGCGGGACGGAGACCTTGCGAGGGCTGCTGAACTCAGATATGGAAAACTCCTGGAACTGCAGAAGGCCCTTGAATCCGAGAATGCTCTGCTGCTTGAGGCCCAGCAGCAGAGAAAAATGCTCAAGGAAGAGGTCGACGAAGAAGACATCGCAGAAGTTGTCTCAAAGTGGACAAACATCCCGGTAACAAAGATGCTTGAGGGCGAAGTGAAGAAACTGCTTCATATGGACGACCGTCTCAAGCTGCGGGTTATCGGACAGGATGAAGCGATCGAGGCCGTATCAAATGCTGTAAGAAGGGCGCGTGCAGGTATCCAGGACCCGAACCGGCCGATAGGGTCATTCATATTCCTGGGACCGACCGGCGTCGGCAAGACCGAACTGGCAAAGGCCTTGGCAGAGTTCCTTTTTGATGATGAAAGCGCAATGATCAGGATCGACATGTCCGAGTATCAGGAGCGGCATACGGTCTCAAGGCTTATAGGCGCGCCTCCCGGGTACGTGGGGTACGAAGAAGGCGGGCAGCTTACCGAAGCGGTCAGAAGACGGCCCTACTCTGTTGTGCTCTTTGATGAAGTCGAAAAGGCTCATCCTGAGGTCTTCAATATCCTCTTGCAGCTTCTCGATGATGGCAGGCTTACGGACAGTCATGGCAAGACAGTTGATTTCAGGAATACGGTGGTCATCATGACCTCCAACCTCGGGAGCGCACATATCCAGGATATGCTTACGGAAAGAGAGAAAAATCCTTCTGCATACTGGGTAGATAATTCGGGACAGGAGTTCAAAGACAAGGTAATGCTGGACCTGAAGGCATTTTTCAGGCCGGAGTTCCTGAATCGGGTCGATGAGATCATCATATTTAACCCGCTCACCAAAAAACTCCTCGCCAATATCGTCGATATCCAGGTTGAGCGGATGAAGAAATATATCAGGGAGAAGAATATTGACCTGAAGCTGACCGGGAGGGCAAAAGAATACTTTGCAGAGATCGGGTTCGACCCTATCTATGGAGCGAGGCCTCTCAAAAGAGTTCTGCAGAAGATGATCCTGAACGAACTCGCAAAGAAGATCCTCGATGGTTCGTTTCAGGAAGGAGATACGGTTGAAGTAGATGTGGAGAAAGGACAGGTCACGTTCAGCAGAGAGATTGCGGCCCAGACTGTTTCATAAATACCGAACAAGAGCATCAATCGGCCTTTGAACGGGGGCAGGCAGAGAAATCTTCCTCTGCCTGCCTCGTCTAATCCCGCCCGATCAAAACACTGCAGGCAGCCCTGCCGAGCACTCTGCGGGAAACGCTTTCGAGCATTCCCTTCATACCCTTAAGACCCCTGCTGCCGATTGCAATAAGGTCGGCCTGCATCTCGTCGGCCTGCTTGAGAATTTCCTGGGCCGGGTCTCCGCCTTTTACAACAGGATGGATAACAGGAAATCTCATCGAAAGCTGAGCCTGCAGACTGTCGATTATTCTTCCTGCTGCCTTTGCCTCCATTTCCCTGACCTTTGCCAGAGAATCTTTCATCGCTTCATTGACCTCAAGGGCAAAGCGATCAGGGATGTCGCCAAAAGCTGATCGCGCCATGGTAAGAATGGTCAACTCGGTCATCTCGGGAAAGGGCAGCTGCGCGAGCATATTCGTGGTTCTTGCAGCAGAGGACGATCCGTCCGCGCAGAACAGGACCTTCATCCCCTGAGCCGACGCTTTATTGCCCGGCTTTGTTATCAGCATAGGCCTTGTTGAGAGCGCTGAGACTGCCCGTGTCACGCTTCCGAGGAAGAGCGACGAGATCCCCTTTACGCCTCGTGCGCCCATAACAATGAGATCAGCTTCACAGTCATCAGCCTTTTTGGCGATCTCGATTTCAGGCACACCCTCCCCCTCCGTCTTGATTATGCGCACCGGAAGGGGCCTGAGCGCATCTTCACTGGATCTGAGGATCTTGGGTGAAACTCTTTTTATGGCATGGAGAATCTGCTTGCTGTATTCATCTTCATAGGGGATTTCAGAGACAACATGGAACAGGGTGATAATATCATTGGATGATAAATTGAAACGGGTCAGAAACTTTGCCGCAGTCTCAGAACATTCTGAACCATCGGTTGCCAGCAGGATCTTCATCGTCCCCTCCGCTCTTCAGTCTCTGATTCAATCGTATCACATTTTGAACTTACTGCAAGAGGCTGAGTCACATCTAATCGACACAAATCTTTAGTTATCCGTCAGACAACACTAATGGTAATCATTAGGATTTTATGAAGCGTTACGAACCCCAAGAAACCATCACTGCAACGTCCCGATATTTTGTAACACGAGGTATATATCAAACGTTAAGTAATATCTACAAGGAGACGGCTACGACCTAACTTTCCTCTGCCTCACCGCTTCGTAAAGACATATCGCAGCAGAGGTGCCGACATTGAGGCTTTCGGCCTTGCCGAGAATGGGGATATTGAGGAAACGATCAGCAGCTTTTCTGAGTTGATCGCTTACGCCATGGGCTTCATTACCAAAGGCAATCGCAATGCCCCGGCTGAGGTCAGTATCGAATACGGTCTTTCCCGCATCAGCAGCAGTGACCGCGAGCGGGACCTTATGTTTGCTTAACCACTCGACAAGCGCAGCAGGCTCTGCATACAGAAGCGGGACATTGAAGAGGCTCCCTGCTGTTGCCCTGATCACCTTAGGCATGAATGCATCGCAGGTGCCCGGAAGCAGGATGACCGCATCAGCGCCTGCTGCATCTGCTGTCCTGATGATCGTTCCGAGATTGCCCGGGTCCTGTATGGCATCAAGAACAACCAGCAGAGGGTTTTCCTTCAGGGACAGCGCATCGAGCTTGCCCGGCGTATACCCGGCAAGCGCCACAATGCCCTGAGGCGTCTCGGTATCCGTGATCTTATTCAGGACCTGCTCGGAAACTTCAAAGATGGCAGCTGTGACCTTCCCGAGGAGGGTGCGGTGTTCTTTGGCATTGATGAACGCCTCGGTCACAAAGACCTCTTTGATCTGGACCCCTGCGGCAAGGGCCATCTCGACAGGATGCGGCCCTTCGACCAGAAATGCCGCATGCCTGAACTTTGCACGCGTCTCCCTGATCTGGATTATATCCCTGATATGCTTGTTCGCACTGCTGGTGATCTTCATGTATCTCATAACGTTACCGATTCAGCTCCTCAACTGCTGGCTTGCTTGTACCCTATTTTGGAATATCCAGTGTCCTGCTTCAAGAATGATTCCCGACAAGCGGGAATGACCTGCAGACTCATTCATCAATCTCATTAGGGCTGGATTATTTTAGCGTGCTTTTGAAAAGAAATGATATCTGTTTCCGGAGCCCATGTGGCCCCCTATACAGGGTCTCTGAAATTGTTTAAACTTGGAATATGGAACAGAACCACGATGGGGAACACGAAAAACTGGTAAAGACCTCTGTCTATCTAGAAGAAGAGGTGCTTGAGGCACTCGAAGAAGCCTCGCATGAACTGGCAAAGGATACAGGCAGAAAATGGTCAAAAGGCGGGGTCATACGCCTTGCCTTGAGCGATTTCTTCACCCGCCGCGGAAAGATGTTATGAAGCTCCAGGGCTTTGTTGACCTCCATACCCATGGCATCGGCATGTACGATACGCGGACAGACGATCCCGAAGACGTCCTGACCCTGGCAAAGGCCCATGCAAAGGCAGGGACAGTCGCCATACTTCCGACGATCTATTCAGCAAATATTGATGAGATGAGAAAAAGCCTGAAGGCTGTCAGAACGGCAATGGATATCCAGGCTAAAGGCAGAAGATCAGGAGCAGACATACTTGGGGCAAACCTTGAAGGGCCGTTCCTGAACCCTGTCAGGTGCGGGGCCATGGACAAGGACAGCTTTATCAGGCCGACCCTTGCAGCCTTCAAAAGACTGGTCGATGGCTATGAAGATATTGTTCGGATCATCACTCTTGCACCGGAACTGCCAGGAGCCCTAACGGTGATAGAGAAATGCGCTGATATGGGGATCAAGGTCAATATGGGCCATTCCGATGCGACACTAAAGCAGGCGCTTGAGGCAAAAAAGGCCGGAGCAACGGGTATCACGCATATTTTTAATGCAATGAGGCCATTCCATCACCGGGAACCGGGGCTCGCAGGTCTCGGCCTTATGGACAATGATCTCTCTGTTGAAGTGATAGCTGATGGGGTCCACCTGCATCCCAAAACCCTTGAGCTGATACTCAGATGCAAGCCGCCCGACAGGACCATTATTGTCTCGGATTCCGTAAAAGGAAGTGCATCTGCCGAGGGGGTTGTGTACAGCCATGGCGTGCTTGCAGGCAGCGGCCTTACACTGGGCGGCGCGGCAAAGGTACTTCAGCGCATCGGCATACCTGATGCGAAGATCCTCAGGGCATCAACAATCAACCCGCTGCGGTATATCGGCATGAAGAGATCAGGGCGCTGCTGCTGACCGTCTTTTTCTGAATATCTTTATGCCGGGGAACGGCTGTTCAAATTCCTGCCTGACGCTTTCCGGCATGGTTTCAGCTTCGCCGATCACGAGATAGCCCTTGTCATGCAGGGTGTCTCCTATCGCCCTGATCATCTGCTCCTGCATCTCCCTGTTCAGATAGATCAGGACATTCCTGCAGAGTATGAGATTGTAACTCCCGAGATATGCCCTATTATGCAGCAGCATGTTCATAATATTGTCGCTCGAAAATCTCACCATGGACCTGATCTCATCTTTTATCTGATATCGTTCAGCGCCCGGGCAGATGCCGGATTGCGGCGGGAGTTTTATGAAGTATGCATCAAGGTATTTCCTTTTTGTCTCGAAAAGCTCTTCAACGGAATACTCCCCCTTTCTCGCTTTTTCGATGGCCTCTGGATCAACGTCCGTCCCTTGAATATGGTAGACAAAAGAGGGATTCTCCTGGAGCAGATAATCACGAACGATCATGGCGACCGAATAGGGCTCCTCACCATGTGCAGCACCTAAACTCCATGCCTTCAGAAAGCCGAACTCAACAGCAAGCTCAGGCAGAACCCGTGATTCGAGCAGTTCGAAAACAACCGGATTTCTGAAAAAATTGCTCACCTTAATGGTCAGCGTCCTGACCAGGGCCAGGATCTCTTCGGGATTCGTCTTGAGAAAAGAAAGGTATTCTTTATAGTCGCTGCTGTTCGTCTGCTGCAGTCTGAGCTCAAGTTTCCGCACCACGGTCGTCTGGCGGTACAGGGAAAAATCAATGCCGCGCGCTTCGTGAATATATTCAAGAAGCTGCTTCAGGCAGTCATTATTATCGCAGTTCTTTATGGCAAGCCCTTTCTCTGCCTAACATTATACTATCTTTTGCCTGTGTGATATAATCCGGCTATGAAAATCCTATTGCGGTCATTCTTTTTCACATCATTGGCGTTACTGTTTCTGTTTTCGGCGCACAAGGAGGGTTTTGCAATGATAAATAACATCCACTGGCTCGGCCATGACACCTTTAAGATAACCGGCGACAAGGTTATTTACACCGACCCGTTCAAGGTAAAGAAGCAGGACCGTGCAGACATAATCCTGATCACTCATGAGCATCGTGACCACTGCTCTCCGGACGATGTCAAGATGCTCCAGGGACCCGATACGGTGATCGTTGCACCTGCTGACTGCGCCGCAAAACTCAAGGGCAACATTAAGATCGTTAAGCCGGGGGATAAGATCGATGTCTCCGGCATCAGGATAGAGGCCGTGCCCTCATACAATACGAATAAGCAGTTTCATACCAAAGACAGGGGTTGGGTCGGTTATATCGTTACAGTCTCAGGTGAGCGCATTTACCTCGCTGGTGATACTGACTACATCCCTGAGATGGCGAACTTTAAGGCAGACATTGCACTGCTCCCTGTTTCCGGAACCTATGTCATGACAGCAGAAGAAGCAGTCCATGCTGCACTCGATATTAAGCCGAAGATCGCTATCCCCATGCATTACGGCTCTATTGTCGGGACCGGTGATGATGCAAAGAAGTTCGCCGAAGCGCTGAAAGGCAAGATTGTTGTCAAGATACTTCCTGAAGAATAGCAGCAGAACACAAAATCTTCTTATTCCCGCAGGCACCTCTACCTATGCCGGAAACGATTCTTAACGAGCTGTCGGCTGCTGGTGCCTTTATTTCTGGGCAGGAGATCAGCGCCCGTCTCGGCATATCGCGGGCTGCCGTATGGAAGAAGATACTCGCGCTCAGAAATAAGGGATATGTGATCGATGCCGTGCCTTCCAAAGGGTACTCCCTCATAAGCGCTCCTGACCTGGCACGGGATTATCTGCTTATGCGGGCCAGGAGCAGTCTCTGGAAAGATATCGTTGTCCATGATTCGGTTGAGTCAACGAATGATCTTGCCATGTCACTTGCAACAAGACGGGAGATTGCTCCCGGTACGGTTATTGTTGCAGACCATCAGTCAAGGGGCAAAGGAAGGCTCGGCAGAACCTGGGAGTCTCCTGCCGGCGTAAATATTTATATCAGCCTGATAATCCGGCCTGAGCTAGAGCCGAAAGACACGACGATGCTCACGGTCCTGGCTGCTGTATCAGGCGCCCTGGCACTGCGGAGCGCATGCGCTGTTCCCGTTACGATTAAATGGCCAAATGACCTTGTCATCTCCAATAAAAAGATCGGGGGAATTTTAACCGAGGTCCGCGCTGATCCTGACAGGGTGGCCCTTGCAGTTGTCGGTATGGGCATTAATGTAAATTTGGACGTAAGAAGCCTCCCTCCGGCAGTCAGGAATATTGCGACCTCCGTAAAGCAGGAGACTGGAAAAAATCAGCTCAGAAACGAGATAATCATTCAGCTTCTGAAAAAGTTTGAGCTCTGGTACACCATCTTGAAAAAAGAAGGGAAGAGGCCCTTGCTCGATGCATGGAGACAGAACTCATCAACATTGGGCAGAAAGGTCAGTATCCTTACGCATAACGGTTCATGGTCAGGCATTGCCGAAGATATTGATGACAATGGCATGCTCATAGTTAGAACGCGGTCCGGAAAACAAAAGACCATAAGCTCCGGAGATATTTCTTTTCTTTCTTAGATGGATATTTATGTTTCTAAATAAGGAACGTTTAATATAAATAAACGATAATTATGCTTATTGCAACAGACATCGGCAACTCATCAATAACTATAGGTTATTTCCTTGAATCCAGCCTCGTCGTACAGCGAATACCGACCAACCCCTTGCTCCGTACAGATGAATACAGGCTGCTTCTGCATACCTATATGGCAGAAAAAAATATAGCAATATCAGCAGGTAACGGTATAATATCATCAGTGGTTCCGTCTCATACCGAGGTCTTTAGAGAGGTTCTGGAAGGGATTTCGGGAGAAGGGAAATCTGATATCCTTATTGTTAATAGTGCGATGGCCGGGATAGGGTTCAGAATACCTGCACCTGAACAGCTCGGTACAGACAGGATAGCAAATGCAGTAGCAGCTTTTTCGCTTTTTAAGAGGCCGGTTGCTGTGATAGATTTCGGTTCTGCAACCACGATCACGGTCGTTGACAGACAGGGCTGTTATATCGGGGGCTCGATAATGCCGGGCATAGGGATCATGAATGAGTCCCTCGGCAGGAAGACCTCGAAGCTTGGTGCTGTCGACCTCGGTAAACCCGGAGCAGCCGTCGGAAGAGACACTGCCGGCTGCATACTGACAGGGTTGATCATCGGCACAGCAGGGGCTGTTGAACGGATACTGGAAGAGATGGAATCTGAAACAGGGCTGATAGTTAATACGGTCCTTACCGGCGGTTACTGTATGCTGATCAAAGACTTCATCAGGAGATCTCATATGGTCAGGCCTGATCTGACATTAGAGGGGCTAAAGATACTTCATGAAAAAAACAGACCTCAATGAACTGAGGAAAGACCCCCTTCTGGGAAGATGGATAGCTGTGCTCAGTGAGTCAGTGCCTCCCTCTGCATACCAGCCAGAGCCTTCTCCGGCAAACATACCTCAAGAAAGCTGTAAGTTCTGTGCGGGCCGGGAGAAAGAGACGACCGGCGAGATCCTGCGTGTGAGGAACAACTCTTCCTCGGGCGCTTCACCTGACTGGTGGACCAGAGTTGTCCCGAATGCGACCCCCATCTTCAAGGTCGAGGGAGAACTCGGCAGACGGGGCGAGGGCATGTATGACAAGATGAACAGCATTGGTGCGAATGAGGTCATTATTGAATCACCATATCATAATGTCCAGCCTGAAGATATGGGCCTCGATCAGATGACACGGGTCATCCAGACCTACCGAGACCGCATCGCAGACCTTGAAAAGGACTCCCGCCTGAGATACACCCTTGTCTATAAGAACCATGGTGTCTCTGCAGGCGCTCATTACGGGCATCCGGTGGCTCATCTTGCATCTACCCCTGTCATCCCCAAGAGGGTCAAGGAAGAACTCGACGGGGCAAAGCAGTATTTCGCGTACAAGGAACGCTGCCTCTTCTGCGATCTGATACGTGAGGAACTGAGGGTCGGCAGCAGGGTTATTCTCGAAACTCGGCACTACGCAGCATTCTGCCCCTACGCATCGAAATTCCCTTTTGAAACCTGGATACTGCCGAAGAGACATAACTGCGCGTTCCAGGACACCCGGCCGGATGAGATCGAGGATCTCGCGCTCATCATGGCTTCTGTATTGAAGAAGCTGAGAGCGCTCTTCCCGTATCTGCCGTATAATTATTTTATACATTCTGCGCCGAACAGGGTCCCCCGCAAGGACCATTGGCATACCCTCGGGGACGACTTTCACTGGCACCTTGAGATCATGCCCCGGCTGCAGAGAACTACCGGATTTGAATGGGGATCAGGTTTTTACATTTTACCTACATCGCCTGAAGATGCAGCAAAATACCTTAGGGAGGTTTAATATGCAGATCAAAGCAATCCTTTTTGCAACTGATTTTTCGGAAGGTTCAAAGAACGCCCTGCCGTATGCCGTGGATCTCGCAAAACGTTACGAGGCAAAGCTGATCATTATGCACGTGATCTATGACGTTGCCAGATCAACAGGATGGTACATCCCTCACATATCAGTTGAAGAGGTGTACAACGACCTTGAAAAAAGCGCAAAGAGCGAGCTTGAAAAGACCTATGTCGAAGAGATGCGGGGATACAAGGATATTGAACGTGTTGTGATGAAAGGTATCCCTTATGAGGAGATCACCAAGTTTGCGGAAACGAACAAGATCGACATGATAGTTCTGGCCACGCACGGCAGGACCGGCATTGACAGGCTTCTGTTCGGCAGCACCGCAGAGCAGGTAGTGCGCTATGCGCCATGTCCTGTTCTGTCAGTGCGTCTGCCGAAGCATCAGGAATGAGAGTCTATTTATCAGAGAACGCGTTCATAGATCTGTTACTGAGTTCTGCAGAGGTTTACAAGAAAGAGTGCCTGGGTTTTCTGCTCGGCTATAAGCTGAAGGACCGCTTTGTTATAGAACATGCGTACAGCCTTCAGACAGCCGACAGAAAACCAAAGGGCGTTGTATCCCTTGACCGGAGCCACAAACAGATCCTTCCGATCCTGGAGAAACTGGAACGGCTCCAGATCGTCGGGGATTTTCATTCCCACACGCAGTTCGGGCCTCAAAAAGGCCTGCCCCGTCCCAGTCAGGAAGACATTGACGGCATGAGCACTGACCATGTGTATTTCATCATAGCGATCAATAACATCCGAAAGACCTTAACCTGGTCTGAGAACAGGGACGGCACCGTGTCCGGCAGCGTCGGGAAATTCTTTTTTAAGATCGCGGCGTATTACCTTGCAGGACCTTCTTCACTCAGAAAGGTAAAAGTTCACTGTCCCTTCCCTCCCAGTTTCTGAGTATCGGAAATTGCGCTTTTTCTATGAACATATCTTCATATAAGTCCCTTTGAAAAATACTGGCTGAAGGTTATACTACCTTGGACATCACCATCAGGAAAGAGAACCATTGACAATTAAAAGGTTTCTGCTCATTTCCATCGTTATCCATGCGATTGTTTTTGCCGGTATATATTTCTTGCCCGAACCCCAGACAAAAAAGGCCCGTGAGTTCATCACCCAGCTGGTAACCCCTGAGCAGGCAAAACAGCCGGAGATAGTAACCCCGCCGCCAATAAGGCCTATGCCAATCCAACCCAAGGCAAAGCCGTTACCGCTTATGCCAAAGTCACAGAGGCCGCAGCCTCCTCTTGCCAAGGTCCCGCCCAGAACTATGCCGACCCCGGACCGGCCTGTTGTCCCCGGACAGGGCAGAGATGAGGGGAAACCGCTTCCCGAAGGAGCATCGCCAAGGCCGGGGAAAAGTGACGCCCGTGGAGATGAGGACCAGGAAGAGCTCTCCTCAAGGCCGGGGTATCTGAAGAGCGGCAAGCAGCCGGGCAGGCGGGACGCGACCAACAGGGAAAAACTTTTCGACAGGAGTATCATCGGCGATACAGCGCTTAAGGGTGAAGGCGGGAAGAAAAAAAATGATACCTTCACCTTTGATACGCGGGATTACCGCTTTGCTGGGTATATGCGAAAACTCAAGGAAAAGATCGAGAGCATCTGGGAATATCCGCCTGAGGCGAGCAGAAAGGGCCTCTATGGGGACCTGAGGATCAGCTTCACGATCAAAAAGGACGGAAGGCTTGGAGCGGTGGAACTGGAAAGGACCTCAGGATATAAAATGCTCGATGATGCGGCCCTCAAGGCCCTGAAGGACGGCGAACCCTATTGGCCGATCCCGGATGACTGGGGTATGGACTCCTATACGGTCCACGGTCACTTCTTCTATACGATGTACGGATACGGCATCAGGTAATCTCTCTTCTATCGGCACGGGAGGTGCAGTCCTTCCGTTCTGAGCGATCATTGTCTGCCTCATTTCTCCTGTCCGCATGCAGGAGATCTTACCGCCTCCAGCACCCTCCAAACCCGCTGGGCTCCTGCTTTTACGTTCATTTTCCGGTTTGACTTATCGCGCATAAATCCATAATACTATATGACTTCTACGGCAACCGCTCGGAAGTTATCTCAGCTGACTAATACCTTTAGGGAGAACCTTGGAAGCAGAAACACTACAGCGGCTACTCATCTCTGCGCCAGCCATTCTTATTGCGATCACCTTCCATGAGGTGGCACACGGGTACGTTGCGTTCAGGCTCGGCGATCCGACCGCAAAGCTGCTTGGCAGGCTGACGCTGAACCCTCTTGCGCATATAGACTTATTCGGAACGATACTATTGCCTCTTCTTATGTACGCAACGATGGGCTTTGCGTTTGGCTATGCGAAACCTGTGCCGATCAATCCGATGAACTTCAGAAATCCGAGAAAAGGCATGGCCTTGTCTGCGATTGCAGGGCCGATCACAAATATCGTCCTTGCCCTTGCAAGTGTCATTATCCTGAAGTTCATTCTCTCTCCACTTGCGGCTTTCTCTCCGGATGCGCTTAAAGAGACCATTGTTAAGCCGTGCCTGCTGATCTTTTCTGCAAGCGTGATAATAAATATAATGCTTGCTGTGTTCAATATGATACCTATCCCCCCGCTTGACGGCGGAAGAGTGCTGACAGGCCTGCTCCCATCAAAGCAGGCTTTATTCTTCAGCAAGATAGAGCCTTTCGGCTTTATCATTATTCTGGTGCTGATCAATACCCGCCCCGTTAACCTTTTCTTTAATTGGGTCATCACGTTTTTCTTGAATCTATTCGGAATGCTCTAAAAAGCGCAAATACAATCAACGACAAACAAGCAGTGAAGGAGACAAGTCATGAACATTGAAGTCAAAAACAGAAAACTCAACGCCTGGATTGACGAAGTCAAGGAAATGTGCCAGCCGGACGCTGTTTATATATGTGACGGATCCAAACAGGAATATGACAGCATGATGCAGAAGCTGATCGACAGCGGCAGCGCTACGCCATTGAAAAAGCGAAAGAACAGTTTTCTCTTCAGGTCCGACCCGAGCGATGTGGCACGCGTTGAGGACCGCACCTATATCTCGACCACCTCTCAGGACGAAGCCGGTCCCACGAACAACTGGGTGGCTCCAGCCGAACTCAAGGGGATCATGAAGGACCTCTATAAGGGCTGTATGAAAGGCAGAACCCTGTATGTAATCCCGTTCTCCATGGGACCCATCGGTTCGCCCATGGCCAAGATAGGCATAGAGATCAGCGACAGCCCCTATGTTGTGGTCAATATGCATCTCATGACGAGAGTAAGCTCAAAGGTCCTGGAACTTCTCGGCACTGACGGTGATTTCATCCCCTGTCTCCATTCTATCGGCGCGCCGCTTGAACCGGGTCAGAAGGATGTGCAGTGGCCCTGCGCCCCGATCGAGAAGAAATATATCAGCCACTTCCCTGAAGAGAACCTGATCTGGTCCTATGGTTCCGGATACGGCGGCAATGCCCTGCTCGGCAAAAAATGCCTGGCCCTTCGCATCGCCTCTGCCATGGCCAGAAGAGAGGGATGGCTTGCCGAGCATATGCTCATCCTGCGACTCACCAGTCCGGAAGGCAAGCAGTACCATATTGCAGCAGCATTCCCTTCGGCCTGCGGCAAGACCAACCTGGCCATGATGCAGCCATCGCTCAAGGGCTGGAAATGTGAGTGCATTGGCGACGACATTGCTTGGCTGAAGATCGCGCCAGACGGCAGACTGCATGCCATCAACCCGGAAAGCGGGTTCTTCGGTGTTGCGCCGGGGACATCCTATTCCACAAACCCTATGGCAATGGATACGGTCAGGGAGAATGTCATCTTTACGAACTGCGCGCTGACCGATGACGGCGATGTCTGGTGGGAGGGCATGGATGGCGAACTGCCATCACATCTCATCGACTGGAAGGGCAATGACTGGACACCGGAAAGCAAGGCTGACGCTGCGCATGCAAATGCACGCTTCACCGCGCATGCGTCACAATGCCCGGTCATCTGCAAAGACTGGGAAAACCCGGCAGGCGTGCCGATCGACATCCTGATATTCGGCGGCCGCCGCACCAGCGTTGTGCCGCTTGTGTACGAGGCCCTCTCCTGGGAGCATGGCGTCTTCCTCGGAGCTACGGCAGCATCAGAGACAACAGCAGCGAATATCGGCGCCGTCGGAAATCTAAGAAGAGACCCGTTTGCGATGAAGCCCTTCTGCGGCTATAACATGGGCGACTATTTCGAGCACTGGTTCGCTATGGGCGACAAGCTCGGTACCAAGGCGCCGAAGATATTTTATGTGAACTGGTTCAGGAAGAGTGGGGACGGCAAGTTCCTCTGGCCCGGCTTCAGCGACAATAGCCGCGTGCTCAAATGGATCTGCGAACGCGTTGACAACAAGCTCGGCGCAGAGAGCTCCGCAATCGGATTCCTGCCGAGAGAGGGCGACCTTGACCTTTCAGGCCTCACCCTGCCGTCCGAAAACATGAAGGAACTGATGAACGTCAACATTGATGAGTGGAAGGCTGAACTGCCTGATATCGAAGCCCACTTCTCAACCTTCGGGAAACGGCTGCCTGCAAAGCTGAAAGACCAGCTTGAGGGACTCAGAAAGCGTCTTGGATAAGACAGCCCTGGCCGGACATCCCGTCATATTCTGACGTGGTGATGGAAACCTTGAAGAAAAATCTGGTCAATGTGCTTGGCGTTGTATACGTCCATACAAAGACCAGCGACGGCGGCGACCTTTACCTCACCCGTTTTGCCGAGAAGCGCGCCAGGCATTTTGAGATAGAGAACTGGTATGAGACCAACTGGTTCAACAAGCACAAAGTGCGGCTTATGGGCACCAGCTCTGTGTATAAGGTCCCCACAAAAGAGGTCGACGGCCTGAGTCTTGACCTAGTCGTCAAGAACTGCCGCGTCGGCGAAGATGTTCCTCTCGATACCCACACCCTGCAGGAGTTCTGTGATGCGGAGTTCAACAGCCCCTGGGAGGAATTCGCACTGGTCATGGAGCTGATGGAGAATTTGTACGGGCCGCAGGAGACGCGCATCAATACCCAGCTCCCGATGGCCATCTATGTGCCGCCTGAAGTGATGCAGGCCTGGCAAAGCGGCAGGTCAGGAGCGCGTATCAATCGCATCCGGGCAAAACATCCGGGAATCGATCTTGATATCCTGAAGCAGTACAAGCTCATCTATGAATGGATAACAGGGCTGAATATCAAAGAGATCTTCGCGTACATCGATATCAACACCGATGAGATGATCAGACATCTCAAGACGCTTGATGCTGCAGCACATAAGGATTTGAACAAAAAAGGGTATCTGGTGGCTGATATGAAACCGGAGCATGTCATTATCAGCGACGCAGAGGTCGAGAATATCAAGGAGATCGGTCTGCAGGAGAAGAAGAACCCTGAAAAAGAGCAGGTGGATTATCTCTATCAGCTGATCAGCAGCGGGAACTATTCGATCATCGATTATGAACTGCTCCTGCGTACACCGGAGCATGAAGAAGCGGTGAAAGATTCAAGAAGACATTCTTACCTCGATGATCAGAGGCACCGTTTTGAACCGTCCTCGCTGCCTGCTCATCTTTCAGCTGCAGAGATCTTGGGCGTCCCCTACCTGTACGGCCATGCAGAGAGCACGGGCGGACGCCTCTGGGTTGTCGGACGGAACCCTCACCTGTTCGACTATTTTCTTCCTGAGCGCTGGAGAAAGACACCCTCGATCAAACTGTCTGAAACCAAGGAAGTTTTCTATACCATCACGAAAGACAATATTCATCTTGTCTGGGAGACATCCCGGGTGGGAGAGATGCCGGTTGGCGATGAAGAGGGCTCACGCGATCCCAAGGTCCGTGAATACGGCATAAACAGCCCTTTCGAAGAGTTCGCCATGGCCCATACCCTGAACCGCCTCGGTATCCCCACGGTCTATGTCAGGGCCATCTATATGACCGGCAGCAAGAAGATAGAGGCCTCGACCGACGAGAGGAAATATGCATCGCACAGGCAGCTCCTGGACCCGGAAGGGAACACGGTGCTTCAGGAAGATCATAATTACATCACCATCCGGGGCTATTACAACGGACCTGATCAGTGGGTCGCTGAAAACCGTGATGCCCTTTATATCCCGGTAGACCTTACCAAAGCAGTCGAAAGAGGGATCGTCAACGAGTCACAGTGCAGGTCGTTTCTGGAAACGGTACAGGGGAAATTGCATGTACACGGCTATGACGGCTCATCCCTCAAGCCCAATGATCTCCTTATTGCTGTAGACGACAATGGGGAGATCATGAAGAACAGGGCCGGGGAACCGCAGGTCATTATCTGCAACTTCGAGCTGATCTGGAAGATCCATTGATCTGAGTTTTTCCCGGCCCTAACTACAGCCAGCCAGTGAAGGTGCTTGCATTTTACTCATTACTCTGAGTAAAATAACTCAATATCCTGCGATAATTGTGGGAGGTGCTTCATGTACAAGAGGCCGCTCTATGAGATCGTCCTGAAAAGGCTTTCAGAGAAAAGGCGTTTCATACAGGTGCTTGCAGGGCCGCGTCAGACCGGAAAGACAACGCTGGCAAGGCAGGTCATGGATGGCCTCGACATCCCGGCCTACTATTCCACTGCAGACGCACCGCCTGTGCAAGGCCGTGCGTGGATCGAGCAGCAGTGGGAAACAGGCCGTGCTCATACGAGAAAAGAAAAGGGAAGAAAGCCGGCACTTCTCGTACTCGATGAGATCCAGAAGATCAGCGGCTGGTCAGAAATAGTAAAAAAGCTCTGGGATGAAGATTCGCATAGCCGGCTGCCGCTGCAGGTGATAATACTCGGCTCCTCACAGCTCCTGTTACAGCAGGGACTGACTGAAAGCCTTGCCGGACGTTTCGAGGTAGTGCCTGTGCCTCACTGGTCTTTTGGAGAAATAAAGGCAGGCTTCGGCTGGAATATCGACCAGTATATTTATTATGGCGGATATCCAGGTGCTGCCGGACTGATAGCAGAACCTGAACGCTGGCGCTCATATGTCATGGACTCACTCATTGAAACAACGGTCTCAAGAGATATCCTGCAGATGACACGGGTTGACAAACCTGCACTCCTGAAACGGCTCTTCGAGCTTTCCTGCTCCTACTCAGGACAAGCTCTTTCCTACCAGAAAATGCTAGGCCAGCTCCAGGATGCCGGGAATACAACCACCCTCGCACACTACCTTGATCTGCTCAGCGGCGCAGGGCTGGTTACCGGGCTTCAAAAGTACGCCGGGGAACGTGTGCGCCAGAGAGGCTCCAGCCCGAAACTGCAGGTGCTTAATACAGCGCTCATGACAGCCCAGTCGCATTATACATTTCAACAGGCGCAGCAAGACCGTGAGCATTGGGGAAGGCTTGTGGAATCGGCCATTGGGGCCACACTTGCCAACAGTCTGCTCAGGAGAGCAGAGCTCTTCTACTGGGCAGGGAAAAACAGAGAGGTGGATTTTGTCTTGCAGCGCGGGAAAAAACTGGTTGCAATTGAGGTGAAGAGCGGGCGCAAAAAACAGGACCTTCCGGGTATCGAGGCATTTTCAAAAGAGTTCCCGGTAACGAAGAAGCTGCTGGTCGGGACGGGCGGCATCGGGATTGAGGATTTTCTTCTGACATCGCCGGAGGCCTGGCTGGAATAAATAGCACCTGTAAAAAAGGGGGCTTCGCTGGGACTCAGTGCTTTAGACCCTGGTCCGTGTTAAGGAGAGGTTTGATCCCTGACTAATACTTACATTATTTGCCTGCCTTTTCTTGACAGGCAGGCAGAATACATCAATAATAAAAAACTTTTTTGATTTTCGGAGGTTTATTGTGGACAGAGTCTTAAGCGGCATGCAGTCAAGCGGCAAGGTACATCTCGGCAATTATGTCGGAGCGCTCCAGAACTGGGTCAAACTGCAGGACAAATATGACTGCTATTACTTTGTTGCTGACTGGCACGCCCTCACCACCGGATATACCAACCCTTCGGTTCTGCACGAATCGGTCACAGACCTGCTGGTGAATTTTATTGCGGCAGGGCTCGATCCGGATAAATGCACCATCTTCATCCAGTCCAGGATCCTGGAGCATGCAGAACTTCATCTCCTGCTTTCGATGATCACCCCTGTTGGCTGGCTTGAGCGCGTGCCGACCTATAAGGAGAAACAGCAGGAACTGAGCGAGCGGGACCTTTCGACCTACGGCTTTCTCGGGTACCCGCTTCTCCAGACAGCAGACATCATCATGTACCGGGCAAAACATGTTCCGGTCGGTATAGACCAGGTGCCTCACCTTGAGATCTCCCGGGAAATTGCACGCAAGTTCAACAATCTTTACGGCAATGTTTTTCCTGAGCCTGACGCACTGCTTACGCCCTTCCCCAAAGTGCCGGGCGTTGACGGCAGAAAGATGTCAAAGAGCTATGGCAATGCTATCTATCTTTCTGACAGCGCCAAGGAAGTCGAACAGAAGATAAGAACCATGACCACAGACCCTGCCCGCGTAAAGCGGACCGACACGGGAGACCCTGAGAATTCCCCTGTCTTTCAGCTCCACAAGGTCTTTTCTACAAAAGAAGAGCAGGCTGAGGTTGCGGAGGGATGCAGGACAGCAGGCATAGGCTGCATAGACTGCAAGAAGGTGCTGATCAAGAACGTATTCTCAGTGCTTGAGCCGATATGGGAGAGGAGGGCAGCCCTTCTTGGTGATCCTGACAAACTGCATGCGATAGCAGAAAAGGGAAATGAGAAGGCAAGGAAAGTGGCACAGGAGACCATGCAGTTAGTCCGCAAGGCAATGGGACTGTATTAGTGCTTTCCCAAGATCAGCATTGTCTGATCTCCATCATTTTAACGTTGACTACGTTCTGAATATGAAGTAAACCGCGCCCATGAGGCAGATGCCTGCCCAGAGGTAATCGAGCTTGAGCGGCTGGTCCATGTACAGGACCACGAACGGCACGAAGACCGAAAGCGTTATCACCTCCTGAAGGATCTTGAGCTGGGGCAGGCTCAGGGAAGTTGCGCCGATCCGGTTTGCCGGGACCTGCAGAAGGTATTCAAAAAGTGCAATGCTCCAGCTCACCAGTGCCGCAATATACCAGGCCTTATTGTTCAGATTCTTCAGGTGGCCGTACCACGCAAACGTCATGAATATATTGGAGAGCACCAGAAGGCCTGCTGTCTTAACAAGTATCGTCATGATACAGCCAGGCTAGTATCCTACGAGCGATTCTGCAGCTTCAGACGGTCCACCACAGCATCGATAAACTCTTCGGTCTTTGCATACGTTGTAACCTTTGGCTCTGCGATAAGCATAAGGTCCTTGGTCATGGTGCCGTTTTCGATGGTTGCAATGACCGCCTCTTCAACGGTCCGTGCATAGTTCACCACATCGGGAGTATTGTCGAGCTCCCCTCTCTTTGCAAGCGCGCCCGTCCAGGCAAAGATGGATGCGACCGAGTTCGTTGAGGTCGGGTTGCCCTTCAAATGCTCATAATAATGGCGCATGACCGTGCCGTGCGCTGCCTCGAACTCGAACTTGCCGTCAGGCGATACCAGGACTGAGGTCATAAGGCCAAGGCTGCCGAAACCGGATGCGATCATGTCTGACATCACATCACCGTCATAGTTCATGCAGGCCCAGAGCATGCCGCCCTCTGACTTCATGATCTGGGCAACAGCGTCATCAATGAGCATGTAACGATAGGAGACACCTGCCTTCTGCAGGGCGTCCTTTGCCTTCTCAATCTCTTCGGCAAAGACATCCCTGAAAAAACCGTGATACTGTTTCGAGATGGTATCTTTTGCTCCGAACCAGAGGTCCACCTTTTCGCTCAGCGCATACTGGATGCAGGCCTTTGCAAAGCTCCGGATCGAGGGCTCGATATTATGGGTGCCCATAATCACACCTGCGCCCTTAAAATCATGGATAGTGAGGACCTTCTTCTCCCCTCCATCAGCAGGCGTAAAGACCAGTTCTGCCCTGCCCGGTCCGTCAACAACGATCTCGGTACTCTTATAGATATCGCCGTACGCATGACGACCGATGATGATCGGTTTTTTCCATGACCGCACCATCGGAGGGATATTCTTCACGATGATCGGCTTTCTGATGACCGTACCGTCGAGCATGGAACGGATCGTAGCATTAGGACTCTTCCACATCTGCTTGAGGTTATACTCCTTTACGCGGGCAGCATTCGGCGTGATCGTAGCGCATTTTACGCCGACACCGAACTCCTTGATGGCATTGGCTGCATCTATGGTCACCTGGTCGTCGGTATCGTCACGGTGCTTCATGCCGAGGTCATAGTATTTCAGATCAATAGCGAGGAAAGGAGTTATCAGCTTGTCCTTGATAAACTGCCAGATGATCCTGGTCATCTCATCGCCGTCCATCTCGACGATCGGGTTTTTTACGGTTATTTTTGTAGCCAAGGGAGCCTCCTGAAAGTAGTGTAAGGGTAATTTATAGGCTCTTCCCCGGAGATGTCAACAGGCCTCAAATCAATGCTTCGCCGACGCCGAACATTATATTTATTCAGCGGCTCTATGGTAGGATAAACGAACGACAAATCCGGGGGGATTATGGCTGAAAAATGGTCTGATGATCTGCCAGATGATGCTTTTTTATCAGAGTCTGAAAAGACCTATATGCATGCATTGGCAAAAATTAGAGAGGGCCTGGCCAAGGGGTTCGACTTCACCAGTGCGAGCACCGCGGTTAGCATCGAGGATACACCCCTCAAGCAGGAAGTGCTTGATGATGTGCTGAAGGTGCTCATTGCCGAGGAGCATTTTGTAAAAAAGGTCCCCCTTGAGCAGCTCGGCCGGAAACTGAATCTGCCGGCAGACCGTCTTGAAAAGGCCCGGGCAGAGATGCTCGAAGACATCGAAAAATCCTCGCTCAACGCCTTTTACCGTGAAAGCGAAAAAGGCACAGAACACTAACCAGCCATGCCTTTGCGGTTTCTGCTGATAATAGTCATTTATTTCTCTCTCCCCCTTCTGCCTCAGCCGTCATATGCGAGCATGGTGATCGGCAATGATATGGTGTACACGGTCATAAAAGGGGATACGCTTGAGCTTATCGGAGCGCGTACAGGCGTGTATTGGTGGAAGATCGCAAAAGACAATAATGTCGAGACAAAAAAACGACTCCAGCCGGGCCAGGAGCTAAAGATCAATACGCGCAAGATCGTGCCAACACTGGTCGAGAACGGAATTATCATCAATGTTCCTGATCGGACCCTCTATTCTTTTAAAAATAATCAATTGGTGCGATACTTCCCTGTCGGCATGGGTCAACTTACATCAAAAACATCTACAAGCTGGAAGACGCCGATCGGGAAGTTCAAGGTAATCGCAAAAGAGAAGGACCCGACATGGCATGTGCCCCCTTCGATACAGGAAGAGATGGCACTGGAAGGCAAAGAGGTGATCACCTCAGTGCCGCCCGGGCCTGACAATCCGCTCGGCAGATATGCGGTTAAGACCTCGCTGCCGGGCATCATGATCCACGCAACGATCAAACCGGCATCCGTCAATCAGTACAGAAGCCATGGCTGTATCCGCGTGCTGCCCGAAAATATGGAAAAATTCTTCGAAGAAGTTGAGCCGAATGCGCAGGGTGAGTTATTATATATGCCTGTTAAGGCTGCCGTCACGGATAAGGGGCGGGTCTTCCTCGAAGTTCACCGGGATTTCTACAGCAGGATCAGGAACATGAAGGAAGAGGCGAAGTCGCAGCTTGAAAAAACCGGGGTAGCGAACAAGGTGGACTGGCAAAAGGTGGAAAAGGTCCTGAAAGAGCGGTCCGGCATACCAGAGGATGTAACACTATGATATCAAGAAGGACATTCATACAGGGATTGGCTGCTGTCTCCCTCCTCAGCCGTTACTCAAACGCATTGGGAAGCATGTTGCCGGACAGAACATTAAGCCTTTACAATGTTCATACCGATGAAACCCTCGATGTAACCTACTTTTCTGACGGAGCCTATGACTATGAGGCGCTCGGCAGGATCAATCACCTCATGCGATGCCATTATGCGGATGAGGTCAAGCCGATCAGCACAGGGGTGCTCGACCTGCTCTGCGATATAAAGGAACGGCTCCATAAGGACCAGCGCATCGAGATCATTTCAGGATACCGTTCGGTCGCGTACAACGAATACCTGCGGACCCGGAGCAGAAAGGTCGCGCGCGACAGTTACCATATGCAGGGAATGGCAATCGATTTTTCGGTCAGCGGCACGAGCAAAAATACTCTTTCAGGAATCGCAAAATCGCTCTCTGCAGGCGGGGTTGGCAAATACAAAGAGTTTGTCCATATTGATGTCGGACCTGTCAGATACTGGTAAAATCTTCTTAAAGGAATAACCATGGGAAAAGAAGCAAAGCAGCTGAAAGAACTTTTTAATGATATTATCGATTACATCAGGATCAATCATACGGAAGCCATTGACAAGGCGTATACCTATTTCTGGGATGGGGAGACACCTGATGAGTTCCTGAGCGGCGGAGCACTGATGCTCGGTTTCCACAATTTCGAGGACTGGCTTGTATTTGACCATAAGATCAATGAAGAGGGCGACACCTATATCGACCTTTTCATCAGGGATACCAAAGACCTTGACGATCAGGCAGTCGCGCTTCTCCACAGAGCAAAAGATTCTGTCATGAGCCTCTATGAGGTCACCTCAGTGGCAAAGGACAAAAGAGTCCTTCTGAAAGATATACTCCTTGACAGAGAAGCCGAGCTGAAAGAAAAAGCTCTCACGCAGAGCCTGAAAAAAGGCGAACTGTTCGCAACACGCCTGTTCAGGCTGGATAACCGGGATGTTATGAGCGCCTGTGTGTATCCGTACACCGCCGGCCAGAAGAAAAAAGTTCTTGCATATGTCGATAAACAGTTCAAACGCTACATCAAGAATGTAAATCCTGACGGCACCATGCATGACTATCTCAAGGCTTATGGAGATGTCTTTAATCTGATCTGGATGAACTTTATCGTCGAGCCGCCGGAAAAATAAGCAGCGCAGGGTGCTGAAAAAGCAGCAGTGGCCCCTTATCCGGCGATCCCGGACAAAAGGCATTATCTGCTGACAGATGAACAACTGATCATAATGACCATGCGGGAACAGGATTTTTACCCCCTGAATTTACCTGTCTCGCTGGCTGCTCTCAGTGAAAGGAATATGAAACAGTTGAACCGCCAGGTTGTTCCAGCCACGTCACCTTACGTATTCCTTGCCGAGCCAACCAGTGAAATGTTTTAACAGATGAATATTCCCGTGCTCATCCCTGCTTATAATCCTGATAAGACCTTCTTATCGGTCGCAACCGGCTTAATTGATCTCGGGGTTGAACATATTGTCGTTGTGGATGACGGCAGCGGTCCTGAAAGCAAATTCATTTTTGATGAATTGCGGAACATGAAACAATGCCATGTTCTTCAACACGCTGTTAATCTTGGAAAGGGCAGGGCACTCAAGACAGGTTTAAACCATATCTATCTCCGGTTCAAGGAAGCAACAGGGGTTATCACTGTTGATGCTGACGGGCAACATCTGCCAGAGGATGTTTTAAAGGTTGCTGAAGCATTCCTGAAGCATCCCGACAACCTCGTGATCGGTGTCAGAAAATTTGGGAAAGGCACCCCATTGAGAAGTCTCCTGGGCAATGGTATAACCCAGAACATTTTTCGCCTGCTTGTGGGGAAGAAGGTATCGGACACGCAGTCAGGATTGCGGTGTCTTCCGGCAAATAAGATCCCTCACCTTATTACCCTGGAAGGAGAGCGATATGAGTACGAAATGAACATGCTCATTTCGACAAGGATGATCGGGCTGGAGATCCTCGAAGAGGAGATCACGACCGTATATCTGGACCAAAACCGTTCATCTCACTTCAATCCCCTGATCGATTCCATGAAGATCTATTTCCTGCTGCTCAGATTCACTTTTTCGTCCTTTTTTGCCAGTCTTATTGATTTTATTATTTTTGTTACAGTTCTCCGCGCATATAACGACATTTTCATAAGCATTGTTTCTGCGAGAATTGTGGCAGGACATGTGAACTTCTTCGTCAATAGACGTCTTGTTTTCCATAATAACGGCCATATCCTTATTACCATAATGAAATATTATCTCCTGTTCATTGTAATGGGATATCTCTCTTTTATATCCATCAGGACATTGGCAGACATTGGCATGAACGTGATCGCGGCCAAGATCGTGACTGAAACATTGCTTTTCTTTGCCGGTTTTGCGATACAGCGGGACTTTATATTCATGGCCAGTGCAAAGGCTGCATCCCGGAGAAATACCTGATGGGGAACAGAAAAAAGGTCTATCTTTTATACCCCCCGATCTCAAAAATTGAGCGTTATTCTTCCCGGGTCGGCAGTGTCGGCGGGGAACAGATACCGCTCGGCATTTATTATCTCGCTGCATACCTCCGTAATAATGGATATGACGTTTCTGTTACCGATGCCGAGGCCCTTGGAAAGACCGAGGAGGAGGTCCTGGCAGAGGTCGCACAGCTAAAGCCAGACTTTGTCGGGATCAGTTCCACGACCGTTGCTTTTCACAGGGCCTTGCTGGTCGCCGACAGACTGAAGGAAATTTTCCCCCGGATGCCAATTCTGCTTGGCGGTCCGCATGTGACGTCGAACTCCCGGCATGCTCTTTCATTTGATGCCTTTGATTACGGGGTCATCGGTGAAGGGGAAGTAACCGCACGGGAACTTCTTGATGCATTATCGAACAATATGCCTATTGACGCGATAAGCGGTTTGGCGTATCGTGACAGTACCGGGAACGTGATGCAGACCAGGCGCAGGGAATTTGTTGCCGACCTGGACAGCCTTCCCTTCCCGGCATATGATCTGATCCGCGATATACGCCTGTACACGCCGCCGCCCTCGAACTACAGAACGCTTCCTGTTGTGAATATGATAACAAGCCGGGGATGTCCAAACCACTGCACCTTCTGCGACAGAAACGTTTTTGGGCAGACATACCGAGAACGGTCAGCAAGAAATGTCTTTGAGGAGATCAGACAGCTTCACAAGACGTATCATATACGGGAAATAGCATTTGTTGACGACACCTTCCTGATAAACAAAGAAAGGATCTATGAGTTATTCGGACTCCTTATGAAGGAATGTCTGCATTTCCACTGGACCTGTATGGCGAGGATCAACAATGTCACGTTCGAATTTCTCAAGTTTCTCCGTGAGAATGGCTGTTGGAATATAGCCTTCGGCATTGAATCCGGAGATGAAGAGATCCTGAAAGTAATAAGAAAAAATATTTCTCCTGACCGCGTTTCTGAGGTCATCGGCTGGTGCAACGAGTTAAAAATCAAGACAAAGGGCTTTTTTATTGTCGGACATCCTCTGGAGACAGTTGAGACCATCGACAAGACGATCAGGTTTGCATGCCGGCTGAAGCTCGATGAAGTCGTTGTCACGATAAACACCCCTATTCCAGGGTCTGCACAGTATGCCGAAGCAGCTAAATACGGAAGACTTGATACAACGGACTGGTCAAAGTTCAACTATTGGCGCCCGGTATTTGTCCCCCACGGCCTGACAGAGGACCTCCTGCTGAGGAAACAGAAGGAGTTCTATATGAGGTTCTATCTCCGGCCGCGCATTATTTACAACTATGCCACAAGTTTTTTCAGCAGGGGGGGCCTCAAAAGACTCAGGTCGATCTTAAAGCTTTTCGGATATCTCCTGCCAGGAGAAAAGGCATCCAGAAAATAGGCACAGCAAATTGTTCAAATTATTTTTCTTCTCCGTTCTCTCCCCTGCTCAGTTTCGCTCTTCATCAGAAAGAGGACTCACATTTGTTCAACTTCGGCTCTCAAAGGTATAATGGTGCAATGAAGATGGTCAGAACATCATCAGGGCATACCAGATACTTCCTGTCATGAGCAGAACGGTTAAAGGTTTTCTGCTGGCATCAGTTCTCGCGATCGCCGTTACAGCGACATATTCCAATCATTTTTTTAATGGCTTTCATTTGGATGATTCTCATACCATAGTCAATAATGTTTACATAACCAGTCTTCGAAACATTCCCTTGTTTTTCAGAGACGGGGCCACCTTCAGCTCTCTGCCATCAAATCAGTCCTACCGGCCGGTCGTTACGACGACACTGGCAGTCGATTACTGGCAGGGTGGCGGAGTTCACAATACCTTTTTTTTCCATCTCTCGACATTTCTGCTCTTCCTTGTCCAGGGACTTCTCATGTATTTTCTTTATCTTAAGATATTCGGCATGGCAACAGATTATCAATTGGGTCCGGCTGCAGCCTTCATACCAGTTTCATGGTACTTACTGCACCCGGCCAATGCAGAGACTATTAACTATATCATCGCCCGGTCCGATACTCTTTCGACCCTGGGTATCGTGCTGGCCTTTGTGCTCTTTATCTATTCGCCGTTCTGCAGAAAATGGCATCTTTATCTTCTCCCTGTTGCAGCAGGTGCGCTTGCAAAACCGATCGCAGGCATCTATGCTCCTCTGTTATTTGTCTATCTGCTCCTTTTCGAAGAGAAGGTATCCCTGTGTGACTTTGTCAGGGGAAAAGAACCCAAACGTGTTTTTTCTGCAGTAAAGAAGGTTATGCCCTCTATTTTGTTTTCGGTCGCACTCCTGTTGTTTATTAAAAAGATGGAGCCGCCCACATGGACCGCGGGGGACGTCTCCCGATTTCATTATGTGATCACCCAGCCCTATGTGATCCTGCATTATTTCATCACGTTCTTTTTCCCGACGAGCTTGAGCGCTGACACCGACTGGCGGAAGTTGGATTCCCTGATCGATATCCGTTTTTTTATCGGCACCTTATTTCTGACGATACTTTTATTTGTGTCGGCACAGACATCAAAAAAGGAAAGAACGCGTCCCATAGCCTTTGGGCTGCTCTGGTTTTTTATTACACTCCTCCCCACAAGCATGATCCCCCTTTCCGAGGTAATGAACGACCATCGCATTTTTCTTCCCTATGTGGGTCTGGTGTTGAGCACCTCATGGACAGCCCTTCTCCTGTACAGCGCAATGAAGAAGTCGTTCTCGTCCGGGCAGTTTTTTACCCGCGCATCGGTTGCAGTTTTTCTGGGCATCATGCTTGCCTGCGCGTACGGCACATACCAGCGGAATAAGGTCTGGAAGACAGAAGAGACCCTTTGGCGTGATGTCACGGAAAAAAGCCCGAGGAACCACAGGGGACTGATGAATTACGGTGTCGCCCTTATGGCTAAAGCAGACTATGCCGGAGCGGAAAGATACTTCATCGACGCGCTGAAGATCAGCCCTGATTATCCGAACCTTCATATCAACATGGGTGTACTGAAAATGGCGACCGGGATGCAGACAGAGGCTGAAGAACATTTCCGGAAGGCCATTCTCTATGGACCGGGTGATCCCTATTGCTACTTTTACTATGCATGCTTCCTGATAGAACAAAAACGCTCGGATGAGGCGATCCAGAATCTGGAAAAGACACTGCAGCTTTCCCCTGCTCACCCCGGGGCACGGTATTTATTGATGGCCCTCTATTATGAGCGGGCTGACATCGATAAGTTAAAGAGCCTGGCCCAGGAGACCCTGCGCATCGTCCCGCATGACAGCAAGGCACTCTTTTATCTTGGAGCGATAAAGAACCTCAAATAGCCTCCAACCAGACATCCTTTCACAATTATTCACCATGATCTCTTGTTACGCCAGGGCCCCTTTGCCGAAATAATCTTGAGACATTCTGAGCAATTTTCTGATACATTATCTCTATGACGAATTGCGATCAGGCATCGATCCGGACTGCAGGACTGATCATCATAGGCAATGAGATCCTGTCGGGCAAGACGCAGGACCAGAACTCCTTTTTCCTCGCAGCTGAACTCAGATCACTCGGCGTAAGCCTTATCCGCATATCCGTGATCCCTGATGACCTTGAGATGATCAGCAATGAAGCAGCCCTTTTCTCAAAGGCCTTTGATTTCGTTTTCACCACGGGCGGGGTCGGCCCGACCCATGATGACATCACCATGTCGGGTATCGCAAAGGCCTTCAGTGTTCCGCTCGTGCGCCATCCGGTGCTTGAAAGGACATTTCAGGAGCGCTATGGCGAAACAGTAAACGATGCAATCATGAAAATGGCTGAAGTGCCTGAAGGCGCTGAGATCGTGGAGTTTGCAACCAGGAATTTCCCGCTGGTGGTCTTCCAAAATATCTATATCTTCCCAGGCATTCCTCGCTATCTGCGGGAGAAGTTCAGCCTGGTCAGGGAGCGGTTCAGGACCTCGGCCTTTTTTCTGAAGCGGATCTATCTGAGGGCAGATGAGTCAGACATTGCCGCCATTCTTAACACGGTGGTTGATAAAAATGACTGTGTTGCGTTCGGCTCCTATCCGATTCTCGGCAATGACGAGTACCAGATCATAGTAACTGCGGAGTCAAAGATGGAAGCGGACCTTGAAAAGGCTCTTGAAGAGCTCCTGCAGAAACTCCCCAGGGAGATCATCGTAGCTATTAAATAACAAAGGGCCGGGGATATGTATGCAACCCGGCCCTTTGTTGCCGCTGTATTAATGAGAAAAGATGTTCTATACCGGCTGAAGCTTCGGGATCATAGGAGCCATGCCTTCCTGCTTGATATCGCCTTTTATGCCGATGACCGTTTCGCTGTACGGAATATCTTTCCCTGAATTCTTGATCGCCTGCTGGGTGATATACGCAAGCCCACCGCAGCAGGGTACTTCCATACGGACAACACTCACGCTCTTTATCGAGAACTGTTTGAACATCTCGGTCAGGGTCTGGAAATACTCCTGTGCATTGTCGAGCTTGGGGCATCCGATGATGACCTTTTTTCCCTTGATGAATCTGCTGTGGAAGCCGACAGCAGAAAATGCCGTACAGTCCGCAGCAAGGAGAATGTCGGCATCATTGAGATAAGGGGCTCCTGTGCCTATCAGCTTCAGCTGGATTGGCCAGTTCTGCAGTTCAGGGCACTCGTCCCCTGCCACTGCTGCCTTGTCCTGTTTCTCTGAAAAATTCACCGGCTTCATACTTGAGCATCCGCATCCTTCTCCCATTGTGTTGCCTCCTTTATACTGTTGTCAGCCAATGATCGGTTCGGCTTATAGTCTCAGTATAAGACAGAACGTTGAGGTCCGCTATGATCTATATCATCCCGCCGATAAAAAAGGGGCCTGCACCGCGATGGGTACAGGCCCCTGCAGAATATATAGAGCTGCCGTGTTATTCTGGCAATGTCTCCTCAGGTGGCGGCATATACCCGCCTGAATGTTCAGACTTGGAGAAGGCGAGCCATCCGGGATATATAATGCCTACCAGAGGGACGAGAATGAGAAGGCCAAGCCACTTGTTCTTGCCCAGGTTCTCCGTGACACACATCCAGAGATAAATTCCCAGAAATAAATTCACGATCGGGACCAGGAACAGAACGACCCACCAGCCGGGCTTTCCAGCTGACATGACAAAGGTCCAGGCCTGAACGATAGGGATCCATGCAGTCCACGGGGCCGGCACAGCCAGCTTCTTTGCAATAAGGAAGAGACAGAGACTGTAATAGAGATAAACCGCAAGACCGATAAGAACGATTATCATGCCAAAGGCAGCAATTATTCCGATCAGGGCACCCGGTGCGGCCGCGCCGGGCATGCCCTTGGGCATCGGATTGGGAGCCACAGGAGGAGCAGATGGTGCTGGCACCGCAGGAGCTGCCTTTTGAGGTGCTGCCGGTGCAGTCGTTGCAGGTTTTTGAGCTGCAGCAGGCGCAGGAGGCTCAGCCGGTTTTGCTTTCTGGTCTGCCGGTGCAGTGGGTCCTGGCTTTGCCGCTTTTGCGTCCGCCGGCGCGGGCTGTGCTGCTTTTGCTACAGGCTGAGTTTCTTTTATTGGCTGTCCTGTTTTCGTCTCGGCAGGAGCCGGCTTAGCCTCTTTTTTCTCCAAGGCAGGCTCCGGCTTCTTGAGATCAGCGGCTTCTTTTGCCACAACTTCACCAGAGGTCTGCTTAATAAGGCCGACTTTCTCAAGAGAATATTCTGGGTCAATAAGATAGGCATCCTTGAAATAGTCATCAGCCTCGCTGAACTTGCCGAGTTTGTACAAAGAATAGCCGGTCAGGTAATATGCAGTAGGGTCAGGTTTCCTGCTGATATACTCTTTAAAATACTTGACCGCAGCTTTATAATTCTTGCTGTTGTACGCCTTGAGCCCTGTTCTGAAGTCCTTGTCGTCGGGGACAACAGCACCCGCTACTGATGCAAACAGCACTAACAGTGCAATGACCAGTGCTACCTTTTTCATAACCTCCTCCTTATAGAGCAGAACATCTTCCTGAGCACAATAATGCAATCATTATAGCAAATCCGGTTTCTGTTTATGATTTTTTGTGCCATTTACCAACTTATTAATTGTTTTATCCCGCAGAATCCAGTTGCCAAACAAGAGAATTGATTATAGGATGTAATTGTAGCTTTAGACTTATGAGGCAAATAGATGATTTTTAGGATTCTGAAAAAGGAAGATTTAATAAAACTGTATGCCCTGCTTGCAAAGGACAACCGGATAGTCGGTCCGGTGAAAAAGGGTCTGGACATGCAGGGCAAGGATATCTATGCCTTTGAAGAGGTATCGGCTTTCAGCATGATCCAGATGGATTACACCACAACAAAAATGCCCGCAAAGAAGTTTTTTATGCCCTTCAGAGAGGTCATGGCTGACTTTCGTATGCAGGGGAAGAACTGGGAAAAGACCATTGGTTTCAACATCGACAGGCCGTTCGTCATCTTCGGCATGCATGCCTGCGACATCAATGCACTGAACAAGCTTGATAAAGTACTGCTTGGCAGCCATTATCCGATGCCCTACTATGCGGCAAAGCGGAGGAATATGTTCATTATCGGTGTTGACTGCCAGCCTCAGCCGTATTGCTTCTGCCGGTCCATGGGCTCAGACACGGCGCTCCACGGGTTTGACATATTTCTGACTGACCTGGGAGACCACTACTTTGTGGAGATCCTTTCTGACACTGCCTATAATTTCATAAAGCAGATAACCGATAAAGAGCCGGCAGAAGAAGATCATGCCCATTATATGAAGGCCGCATCGGAAAAGAACAGGAAGTTCACTGCCCGGATAGATAATACTGACCTCACAAAAATCCTGGATATGGAATTTCAGTCAGAGGTATGGAAGAAGTGGGGTGATCAGTGTCTTTCCTGCGGCACCTGTTCGAATGTCTGTCCGACCTGCTACTGCTATGGCGTGGACGAGTCTGTGCATCTTGATCTCTCGAGAGCACAAAAGACTAAATTCCTGTACTCCTGCAATCTTATTGATTTTGCCGAGGTTGCTGGCGGCCATAACTTCCGGCCCGAGCGCCATACCAGGCTGAAATACCGTTACTATCACAAGCATCGCGGCTTTGTCGAGGCTTACGAAGAATCACTCTGTGTCGGCTGCGGCAGATGCGGTGAATCCTGCCTTGCCGGGATCACAGTCCCGGAGGTCATTGCAAGCGTCAGGGGTGAGGAAGGCTGATATGTCCAACCAGATCAAATTTACTGATGTTATTGCCGGCGAACAGTGGAACTATCACCGCAAGCATGACCTCGGCGCATTTGAGAACACCTATAAGGCAGAGATCACGGCAATTCACAGGCTCACTGACCTTGAAAACCTTTTCAGGATACAGATCAGCGACCCTGGGGCCAGAAACGGATTCATCTTTCAGCCGGGTCAATTCGTTATGCTGGAACTGCCGGGCATAGGGGAGGCGCCTTTCTCGATCTCTTCGTCTGCTTCACGGCGCGGTGACCTTGAACTCTGCATTCGACGGGTCGGCAATCTGACCAATTTCCTTTTCAGGCTTGAGCGGGGTACGCATGTCGGCATACGCGGCCCCTTCGGAACAGGCTTTCCTATGGAACAGATGCAGGGAGAGAATATCCTTCTGATCGCCGGCGGACTCGGCCTTGCGCCCCTGCGCTCGCCAATAGCCTATGTTCAAGAGAACAGGAACCTGTTCAATAATGTTGATATCATTTACGGCACAAAAGAGCCGTCGCAGCTGCTCTTTACCTATCAGTACGACATGTGGCGTGCTGATGATGTCAACCTCCATATCATTGTCGAAAAAGGCGATCCGTCCTGGACGGGACCTGTCGGCATGATAACCAAAGTGCTGCAGGACATTTTTGCTAACCGGGACAGAGACTACTTTCAGAAGACCTATGCCATTGTCTGCGGTCCGCCGATCATGTTCAAATTCGTCTGTACAATGCTGAACGAGAAGAATATCCCGATGCAGAAGATGTTCGTCTCTCTTGAACGGAGAATGCACTGCGGCATGGCAAAATGCTGTCGCTGCAACATCGGATCAACCTATATCTGCCTCAAAGGCCCGGTCTTTGACTACTGGTCTGTCATGAACCTTAAGGAGGCGATCTGATGGCTGAGATCTCTTCGCAGCAGAAGAACTTTCTTGGCGTTCCGATTGCGAAACCGAGGGTGGCCTTCTTTGAGCTTTCATCCTGCGAAGGCTGCCAGCTTCAGATCGTAAACAACGAGACGACGCTCCTCGATTTTCTTGCTCTGGTCCAGGTGGTCAATTTCCGGGAGGCAATGACCGAGAAGTCTGACGATTATATTGTTGCTTTTGTTGAGGGCAGTGTCACAAGAAAAGACGAAGTGGAAAGGCTCAGGGCTATCAGGCAGAATGCCAGGGTCCTTGTTGCACTCGGATCCTGTGCCTGCTTTGGCGGGGTAAACCAGCTCAAGAACCGTTTTGAGCTCGACTGGGTCAAGCGCGAAGTGTACGGGAACTGGCCGGTCGATACGGCAAAGGCAGAACCTCTTGAGAATTTCGTGCCTGTCGACCTGAGGATCTACGGCTGTCCTGTCAGGAAGGAAGAGGTGGAGAAGATCGTGACCAGCCTTGTTATCGGCAAGGAGGTCCATCACCCTCGGTACCCGGTCTGTATGGAATGCAAGGCAAATGAGAATGTCTGCCTGTATGACCTTGGCGAACCGTGCCTTGGTCCGATAACCCGGGCCGGCTGCGATGCATGGTGTCCCAATAACAGGGCCGGCTGCTGGGGCTGCCGCGGGCCGGCTGATGATCCGAATCTGGTCCAGATGAAGAAGATCATGGCAGAGAAGGGATTTTCCGAAGAGACCATGCTCGACCGCCTTGACTGTTTTGGGGGGTTTGCCGGTTACCGGGACAGGCTTGGAAAGGATCAGTCGAAATGAAGCTTAACTGCAATGTCGATGTACACCATTTGACGCGTGTCGAAGGACACGGGAATATCAGGATACGCATACAGGATGGAAAGCTGGAAGAGGCACGCTGGGAGGTTGTAGAAACCCCGCGCTTTTTCGAGGCCCTTCTGGTCGGCAAGAAGTGGGACAATGCGCCCTGGATATGCGGGAGAATTTGCGGCATCTGCTCTATAGGCCATACCCTTGCGAGCATACGGGCCGTTGAAAATGCCTTCGGCATGGTGCCGACAGAACAGACCATGAAACTACGTCTGCTGCTCAAACATATGGAGACCCTGCAGAGCCATGTCCTGCATCTTTATTTTTTGGCAGCGCCCGATTTTTTAAATGCAGGCAGTGTATTTCCACTGATTGAGTCAGCACCTGATGTTGTGGCCAGGGCTGCAAAGATCAAACTCCTGGCAAATGATATCTGTGACTGTATCGGGGGACGCCGCATGCATCCTACCAGGACCGTTGTCGGCGGTTTTACCATGCTGCCGATGAAGAGTGAGCTCATTGTCCAGAGGGACCGCCTGAAAGGCATTATGGAGGATCTGGTAAAGACAGCTGACCTCTTCCGGACGTTCACCATACCGGATTTCGTACGAGAAACCGAGTTTGTATCATTGAAGGGGAACGGGTGCTACCCCTTTATCGGCGGTGACCTTATTTCAACGGACGGTGTTCATAAGAGCGAGCAAGAATACCGGGAGATGACCAATGAATATATTGTTGAGCAATCAACCTCAAAATGGTCGAGGCTTTCGCGGAAGTCTTTTGCTGTTGGCGCACTTGCGCGGGTGAACAATAACTTCGAGTTTCTTCATGAATGGGCGAGAGAGATCTCGCTCAGCTTCGGCCTCAGATCAGTGAACCATAATCCCTATATGAACAATATAGCCCAGCTGGTCGAATCCGTTCATGTTGTCGCAGAATCCATTGGGATGATCGATGAACTTCTGGATACTGAATTCTCAGAACCGAGACAGCAGGTCGTGGCAAAGGCCGGTGTCGGCGTCGGCGCAGTTGAAGTGCCGCGAGGCATTCTTTATCATAGCTACGAGTTTGATGATACAGGCCATATCGTGAAATGCGACTGCGTCATCCCCACCAGCCAGAATCATGCGAACATACAGCATGACCTTCATGAGCTTGCGGCTCAGTATGCAAAAGAAGGCAGGAAAGACAGGGATATCGAGCTGCTTGCCCAGATGCTCGTCAGGGCCTATGACCCCTGCATCTCCTGCTCAGTGCACTGAGAAAGGCTAGTCTGTCTCTGCCTCTTCTGCCCTTGCTGCCTCTTCTGCTGCTCTCTTTCTCTGCATCTCTCTTTGGGCAAGCAATTTCTCTTTTGCTTTTTTACGCGCCTCTTCGTCAACCTTGAAGTCGCCTTCGTCGAACATCACGAAACGGAGCCATTTGAGAGAAAATTTGAGAAATTCAAGTTCGTTGCTCATGAGCTGATCTATATATTCCCGGTCAAGTCCGTACGCATCAATGAACTTGCCGCTCAATACAAACTCCCGGAACAGATCCAAATTGGTGCTGACGATGAAGAAGAGGTCCAGGGACTTCTGGCTGAATTCTACTGGACCAAGGGTCTTTGCCTTAAGTACGACCGCCATCCAGTCGCTGTTCATCTCATCGTACAGGTCTGACTCCTGATCAGCGCGCCATTCGTCGATGGTCCATTCAGTGGCCTCATTATGGCCAAGGCAATGGTCCTCTTTGATCTTGATGAAGAAGTTCTCTCCGGACTTGCTGTCATCTTTTTTCATGGTGCCCATGCCGATCGGATAGTAGCGGCAGGTGAGGGGTCTGTCGCTGTATACTGAACAGCCCTCAGGTGTAAGAAAAGGACAGGATCGGGCTTCGTCCTGGTTCAGACGTATCGATACAATGGGGAGCTGGCTTTTCTCTATGGCTGCCGGCTCGGTGTACTGTACAAGAAAATCCTTGTAATCCAACCCGAGCCTTGTTTTCAGTCTGAAGATGTCATACGGGGTAAGAAATATCTTAATGCCACTGCAGCATTTCGTAAAACAACCGATGCCTGGATAACATTTGAACCTGAATTTTGACTTGGCGGTGAGCAGCTCAGGCACAACAACGCTCTTCTGTACCTTTGCTTCGACCGCTTTTCTGATTTCGCTGGCTTCGGTATTTTTGGGGGTCTTTTTTGGACTCATTTGCACATCCTCGATTTATTCTTTGGGCTTGATTTTGCTGGTTTATGGAATTATAACAAAAAAGCCGGTCCCAATGCCTTGGGACCGGCTTCTGTTTGAAATCAAATGCTGCTACAGCATCGGAACGATCAGGAGTGCAACGATATTGATAACCTTGATCATCGGGTTGATTGCAGGTCCTGCGGTATCCTTGTAAGGATCGCCGACCGTATCGCCGGTAACAGAGGCCTTATGTCCATCGCTGCCCTTCTTGTGAACAACACCCTTGGAATCGGTTACGCCGTCTTCAAAGGCCTTCTTCGCATTGTCCCATGCGCCGCCGCCGCTGGTCATGGCAATAGCCTGGAAGAGACCGGTCAGGATGCTTCCGATAAGGACGCCGCCGAGTGCCTCTTTACCAAGAAGCAGTCCAACTGCGATAGGTGCTACAACCGGGATAAGCGCAGGGACCATCATCTGCTTGATGGCTGACTGGGTAACGATGTCAACGCACTTGCCATATTCAGGCTTTGCCTTGTATTCCATGATGCCAGGGATCTCTCTGAACTGTCTCCTGACCTCATCAACAATACTGCCTGCTGCCTTGCCGACTGCTTCCATAAGGAGTGAGCCGTAATAATAAGGGAGCAGACCGCCGATGAAAAGACCTGCAAGGACCATCGGATTCGAAAGATCAAAGAGCACAGGAGAGGAGAACGACCTCGAGTATTCTGCAAAAAGAACAAGGGCAGCAAGTCCTGCGGAGCCGATAGCATAGCCCTTGGTGACAGCCTTTGTGGTGTTGCCGACTGCATCGAGAGGATCGGTTATGTTGCGGATCTCTTCAGGCAAGCCTGACATCTCTGCAATACCGCCTGCATTGTCCGTGATAGGACCGTATGAGTCGATGGCAACAACAATACCGGTCATCGAAAGCATCGAAACCGCTGAAAGAGCGATAGCAAAAAGACCGCCTGTCAGATCGCCGTCAAATCCGCCGCCTAAATGATACGCACCAAGGATTGAGGCAACGATGACCAGAACAGGAGCAGCGGTTGACTTCATGCTGACTGCAAGGCCTGCGATGACGTTTGTGCCGTGGCCGGTCAGGCTGGCCTGTGCAATGTGCTTAACAGGGGCATATTCCTTGGCAGTAAAGTACTCGGTTATTACAACGATCAGTCCTGTGAGTGCAAGGCCGATCAGAGACATAAGAAAGACGCTCATCTGGGTAAAAGACGGATGTGAGGCCATTGAAGCAGCATCCACACCCTTCAGAAATTCACCGGTAACGATATAGAAGGTTATTGCAGCAAGAACACCTGCAACTGCCAGCCCTTTGTAAAGAGCACCCATAATGTAGTTGTTCTTGCCGAGCCTTACTGCGAATGTGCCGATAATGGAAGCAATGATCGATATGCCGCCGAGCATCATCGGGAATTCGACCCATGGGCTTTCAGCGCCGAAAACGGTCTTGGCAAGAAGCATTGCTGCAACAAGCGTAACGGTGTAGGTTTCATAAAGATCAGCTGCCATACCTGCACAGTCGCCTACGTTGTCACCTACGTTGTCTGCGATAACTGCAGGGTTCCTGGGATCATCCTCAGGGATGCCTGCCTCAACCTTGCCGACGAGGTCAGCGCCTACGTCAGCTGCCTTTGTATAGATACCGCCTGCGATACGGGCGAACACGCTCATCAAGGAGCAGCCGAAGCCAAGGCCTATCAATGCATGGAATGCCTGTTCAGGGGCAGCCTGCTTTGCAATGAAATAAAAGCCTGCAAGGCCTATGATGCCTGTACCAACAACCATAACGCCGGTAACCGAGCCGCCCTTGAACGCAAGGCCGAGTGCAGCCTGAAGGCCCCTGCTGGCAGCAGCGGTTGTGCGAACGTTTGCGCGGACAGTGACCCACATCCCGACAAAGCCGGCAAATGCAGATCCGACAGTGCCGATAACAAATCCGATTGCAGCCCACATCCCCAAGGCCGGTATTGCAGCAATGGCAATGACCAGAACTATAGCAACCATGGCAACGGTCTTATATTCGCGTGCAAGAAAGGCATATGCGCCCTCTTTCACGGCGTTCGAAATCTCCTGCATCTTGGTGCTTCCTGCGTCCTGCTTTGAGACCCACATTGCGGTCATGACAGCGTATATTACGCCGAGCACTCCGCAACCTAAGGCAAATAAAATCGTTGAACTCATCAAACTCCTCCTTTAAATTAGGGTTTAGTAACTGGCGTCCTGAAAATCGTGTTAGTATTTACAATCCGGTCGAATAATGCAAATTATAAATTTTTATAAAAAAGCAAGAAATTCTTATTAGTAATATTTATCCGGGGTATTTGTCAGATATATAGTCCTTCAGATAATGGTTCTCTGCCCTGAGGTCTGATACCTGGGCCTTCACCACGTCCCTGATGGACAACATGGCAACGATCTTTGTATTTTCAACGATCGGAAGATGTCTGATCCTGTTCTTGATCATGATGGTGGTTACATAGCAAAGATCGTCATCGATCTCGCAGATAATGAGGTTTGTGGTCATGACCTCGCCCACCTTGATGTCCTTGAAAAGGATATTGCCCTTCCTTGTCCAGGACTTGAGCACATCTCTTTCCGTGAACATGCCGACCGGTTTCCCGTTGTCCAAAACAATCAGCGCTCCCACCTCATTCTCGACCAGCTGATTGATCGCGTCTGCGACAGACTTATCCTTGTCGATCGAGATGATATTCGAATTGATCGGTCCTAATATCTCTTTTACCATCATGGCGCTTCACCTGTCCTTTCGTTGGGACGTTTAAACCTTAATTGACTGCCCGGTTGGAATATTTTGCAAACACCAGGGCAGTTGTCCTGTATACCATATGAGCCATCTTTGAAAATGGCGCATACGCAAAGAGAAAGAAGACAGAAACAAGATGGATAAAATAAACGGGATAAGCAAGCATACGGACATCGGCAAGCTTCAGGCCGTCTTCCGTGCCGATATCAACGAGCCGCAGTCCCTCGGAAAGCATGCCCGTTACGACGATCGATGTTATAACGCTGATGAAGAGCCAGTCATAATAGCTGCCTGGGCCGGCCTTTTCCGCATTCTTCCGTCTGTTCGTAATGACCTGCAGGATGCCGGCAAGAAGAAGCACGGCACTCACATTGCCGACGATCTTCATCGGGTCATAGAGCGGATAGGGTGATTCGCCGAAATTAAAAACAGAGAATGCCTTGATGCCAAAAAATTCGTACCCGTAGAGGTAGGCAATGGCCCAGGTCGTTGTTATGGCAAGACCGACAAACCCGAAAAAAACGAACAGATGGGTCTTTGACCGGTCATTGGTCACATCGCATTTCTTGAATCGTTTATGGGTCATGAACTCAAAGACCGTTTCGAGTATCATGGCGATCATGGGACCCTTGACCTTTCTCTGCCAGGGGTTTGAACTCTTCTCGATATTTTTTGTGAGATCCTTCCAGTATCTGGTCACTCCCATAAAAAATCCGAAGACGGCAAAAAGTGCTGCCGCGCTGAAGATGACGTCAATATACGGAACCTTCATAAATTTCTCGGCGTACACGATTCGGCCTTCAGGGATAAAGGAATGTCCCTGCATCATGATCGCTGCAATAAAGATAAGGACCGGAACAGCGAGAAGACCTATCAGGGCCTTCGGACTGCCAACTGCCTTGCCCATAAATCCGGGGGTTGCATAATGCTCTATGCTCAGCTTCCTGATAGCGCCCAGCACTTCGCCGGGTTTGGCACCTCTCGGGCAGTATGCCGTACAGTCACTGCACTGATGGCAGAGCCAGACATCCGGGTTGCTGATCAGGCGGTCCTTAAGCCCCCACTGCGCAGCGATCATCTCTTTTCTCGGAAAGGGGTTGTCTTCCGGGGTAACATTGCATACTACGGAACAGGTTGCGCACTGAAAACACTTCTTTACCGACTCGCCGCCTGCCGCGATAATATCGTTAATGAAATTGACATCAGGTTTTATGATCTGCTCTGCCATATATTTCTTCCTCCTGTAAATTCGTTAGGTTGAGGCTTAGGTCAGGGTCGAGTTTTTCTCAGCCTTAACCTTAACCTGTAGTCTCTGTCCTTTAGAATCCCTTGAACGGATTAGGGCCCACTTCATCGATCCTCTTCATAAAGTCATCGATCATGGCAGGCAGCTTGTCATACTCGGATATGGCCACCTGCAGAAGCTGGCACCGGTCTGCCTCGAGCTGGAGCTTGCTGAGCGTCTCCTGAAGCTTGCTGAACCGGTAATTTGCGAGCTCGCTGCCTTTGACAAAATGGCACTGATAGTTCTCGCCGTATTTGCAGCCGAGAAGGATCAGTCCGTCAATACCTCTTGAGAGGGCGTCCGTGACCCAGACCAGGTTGGTTGAACCAAGGCACCTGACCGGGATGATCCTTACCGAAGGATGAAGCTTCATCTTCTTTATAGCTGCACTGTCGAGTGCGGGGTACGCATCGTTTTCGCATGCAAGGACAATGACGCGGTATCCTTCATCAGGCACATCAATGCCTTTGATCATGGAGCCGACGATATCAACGCTAAAGTCCTTGAAGGATACGATCCTTTCAGGGCATGCACCCATGCAGGTGCCGCAGCGGCGGCAGCGGTTGAGGTTGTATTTCGGGATGCCCTTTTCATCTTCATCGATCGCACCGAAAGGACACTCTTCTGTGCAACGCTTGCATGCCGTACACTTGATCAGCATCGGATCAGGGAAGGTGGTGTCCCATGCCCTTGGATGGACTGCCATGCCTTTTGCCACATGCTCAACGCACTGAATAGCCTTCAGCGCAGCGCCAGCAGCATCGTCTGCTGCATCGGACATGGTCATGGGCTGCTTTACGCATCCTGCTGTATAGATACCTGTCCTCCTGGTCTCATACTGGAAGCAGATGAAGTTGGAGTCTGCAAAACCGTATGCTCCTTCAAGCGTCGGGATCTCAGGCCCCTGGCGGTACGTAAGGTTCAATATGGAATCAGGCTTTGGTGTTTCCTCAAGAAAGGCCTTCTTTGCATCATCGCCCTTCTTGCCAACCTCGGTAAGTGCGTCAAAGTATTCCTGGGTAGCCCTTGTTGCAGGCACAATGCCGGTTGCCAGGACCACCAGATCGGCCTCGACCTTAATTTTTTCGCCAAGGAGCGTATTTTCGGCCTCAACAAAGAGGTTGCCGTTCCCTGCATCAGTGATAGCGGTTACATCTCCCTTGGTCAGGAGCACGCCAGGGTCGTTCTGCATGTTCTTGTAGAAGAGCTCGGTCTGGCCCGGAGTCCTGATATCCTTATAGAAGATCATGGCAACAGCATCGCTGCTCTTCTCTCTCACATATTTTGCCTGCTTGAGCGACGTGCCGCAGCAGAAGGAAGAACAGTACGGAAGATGATCTGCATCTCTTGACCCTGCGCACTGAATAAAGGCCACATTCTTTGCCTCTTTGCCGTCAGAAGGCCGGGTGATCTTGCCCTTCTTTGCGATCTCTTCCATCTGCACATTAGTGATAACGTTCGGGTGGCCATATCCCAGATGACCCAATTTTGAAGCATCATAAGGCTTCCAGCCTGCTGCCATGACAAACGCCCCGACCTTGACCGTCAGGGTGGAACCGTTCGTGTTCAATGTAACATCAAAGAGGCCTGGCTGGCCGTCCGTTTTTTCTACTATGGTTGACTTATAGATGGTGATATCAGGGTGCGCTTCCAGTTCCTTGATCTTGTCAAAGATCCGGGGCTCATCCAGCTTGTCATACGGATAGACCCGCGGCGTCTCCTTGTAAAGCTTTGCTGACCAGCCGCCGAGTTCCGCCTCTTTTTCTACGAGGATAACCTTGTATCCGGCATTGGCAGCCTCGATCGCTGCGGTGATGCCGGTAATACCGCCGCCGACCACCATGATGGTATTGCTCAGGTCCTCAAGGATATTCGGCGTAGGAACATCGCCCTTCTGCACCTTGATAACACCCATCTTCATGTAGTCTTCTGCTACGGACTGCGTGTCTTCGTTCTGGGGCTCCATGGTCCAGGCAATGAACTCTCTGAGGCTTACCCGTTCCGTGATCGTGCCGGGAAAATCGAACTCCTCGAACTTAACGCGGGGAGAGCAGGCGCCGACAACAATACAGTTCGTCCCTTCCTTGATGTCATTGTTTATCATTTCAAGACCGGCCGGACCGCAGAGTATGTCGTGTTCCTTGACAGCCTCGGCAGGGACCTTTGCGCCGCCGGCTGTGGCCTTTTTCAGCTCATCCACATTGATGGCTTCTCCGATGCCGCAGCCCTTACATATATATACGCCGATTTTCTTTTCCATTATAAATCCTACCTCCTTGCGCTCTGAATGCTTTTTATTGCGACTCCTGTTGCATCCTGCACTGACCGGGCAACGTCAACCGGACTCTTGAGCGTGCCGACTGCGTACATGCCCTTTTTCAGAGAAGCAGCAGCAATAAAACCATCAGGCGTGTATGAGACGTCTCCCGGTATTTTCGCTGTCTTGGTCGAGGGGACCATGCCTGCTGCAAGTACGACCATATCAAACTTCACCTTGATCTTCTTGCCGGCCATGATATCTTCAACCTCGACGATCAGGTCCTTGGTCTCGGGGTCTTCTGTAATGCCCGCAACCTTCCCCTTGGTGAATGAGACATTCGGATCTTCCTTCACCTTCCAGTAGAACTGCTCGTATCTTCCGGGCGTTCTCAGGTCTATATAGAAGATGCTGGCCTTGGAATCCTTATACTGCTCTCTGACGTACGTTGCCTGCTTCATGGATGCCATGCAGCAGATATAGGAGCAATACGGCAGGTGGTTCTCGTCGCGTGAGCCGGCACACTGCACGAACGCTATATTCTTTGCCGGCTTATTGTCTGAAGGCCGAAGGATCTTTCCGCCGGTCGGGCCGTTCGGCGATGCAAGCCTCTCCATCTGCATATTTGAGATGACATTTGCGAGCTTGCCGCCGCCGAGATTGTCGAGCTTCGAGATATCATATATATTCCAGCCGGTCGCCATTACGATTGAGCCCACATTCACGTTAATGGTCTGGGGCTTCATATCAAGCTCGATAGCATCATACTTGCAGGCCTCAGCGCATTTGCCGCAGGATGAGCCCTTGCAGTTTTTCCCGTCTATTGCATAGAGGAACGGGAATGCCTGGTTATGGGTTATGTAAGCGGCCTTTGTCTTGTCCAGGCCAAAGTTGAACTCATTGGACATCTCGACCGGGCAGGCCTCTGCACAGGCATTGCAGCCCACGCACTTCTCATTGACGAACCGAGGGCTCAGCTTTATCGTAACATCATAGTTGCCTTCCTGGCCGGAGATCTTCTCGACCTCGGCAAGTGTATAGAAGGTTATGTCGCCGCTGTTCTTGACCCGCTTAAAGTTCATCTCTAGACCGCAGTTCGGCGGGCAGAGCTTCGGGAAGTACTTGTTCAGCTGTGTGACCCTTCCGCCAAAGAACGGTGTCTTTTCTACAATGATGACCTCGAAACCGGCCTCAGCAGTCTCAACTGCTGCTGTCAGGCCGCTGAAGCCTCCGCCGATCACCAGGACCTTTTTATGTTCTGCCATGTCTATCCTCCTTGAGGCAGTAATTCTCTACTGTTTCTCGAAAACCGCAGATTGCAACGAACAAGATGATAGTTTGCGCCCTGCAATATGCAGTCTTATTTCTGACAGGAAAAAAGAAGGGGAGGGCAATGCCCTCCCCGTTGAAAAACTAGTCTACGAGATTTGCATGGGGAACTTTCTTCATTTCCCATGTGTTCTTTTCAGCATCATACTTTGAGTTAACAAAGCATTTCCAGTTAGCGTCATCGATCTTGTCGAAGTCGCCCCTGTAGTAGTAGCCAGGATACCTGGACTCTTCCCTGAAGAGGATGTGACGGGCATGTGCCTCAACAGAAAGGATTCTGTGGAAGTTTTCCCAGCATCTCATCAGCTCATGCAGATTGGCAGCAGCCATCTTATTGGCGTCTTCCTTCAGCATTTCGAGGAGCTTGAGACCCTCATCCAGCATGGTCTTTGAGGTCATGTACCAGGTGGAGATACCGCCAAAGTACTCGTCAGCGATCTTCTGAAGTCTGGTCTGGAGCATCTTAGGCCTGATGTAGTGAGGATTGACAAAAGGATCGGTCGAAACGGTCTTGTACTTCTCGTAGGTCTCGAACGGGAGGTACAGGTCTGCTGCGATCTGATCAGCGGTCTCTTTGATCGTCGGCTTGTAGTCAGCATGATCAAGGAGGAATGCTAATGCACTCTTGGCTGCAATCCTGCCCTCTGCGTGTGAGCCTGAGGAGAATTTATGGCCTGATGCGCCGCAGATGTCGCCAGCCATGAAGAGGCCGGGGACGGTGGACATCCTGTTGTAACCCCAATGATAGTGTGCGGGTGCACCAAGATCATCAGGTCCGCTGCACCAGAAACCTGCGCAGCCTGCATGGGAGCCGAGAAGATACGGCTCTGTCGGCATGATCTCTGAAGGCTCCTTGTCCGGCTCAACGTTCTTGCATGCCCAGAGGCCTGCCTGACCGATAGCCATATCGAGAAAGTCTTCCCAAGCCTCTGCCTCGAGGTGCTTGACCTTCTTTGCGCCTTCCTTCTCGCCCAGCTTCTCCTTGAAGGTAGCATTGATAGCTGCCATTGCATCGTCGGTCCTCATGAGGATCGGGCCCTTGCCTGCCTTCATATCCCTCATCATGAGGTGGTTACGGATAGCCGTGCCGAGAGCGTGCGGGTTGACATACTTTTCGGTATATTTGGCCTGTGCATCAGCAAGGCTCTCTGCGTTTGCGCAATAGTCTTCACCAAGTGCGTTGGTTGCCTTTGCCTTGAAGAAGAGGAACCATGCGCCAACCGGGCCGTACCCGTCCTTGAAACGGGCAGGAACGAACCTGTTTTCCATCATGGTCAGCTCTGCGCCGGCCTGAAGACCGAGTGCATAGCCTGAACCTGAGTTCCATACAGGATACCATGCGCGGCCCTGGCCTTCCTGTGTTGATCTCGGCCTGAATACGTTAACAGCGCCGCCTGAAGCATTGACCATTACCCTCGCCTTGAAGATATAGATCTTGTTCTCACGAACGCTGAAGCCTGCTGCTGCTGCAACCCTCTTGGGGTCGTTGGCATCGTGATAAAGCTTTACGATGAATACTCTCTCAAAATGGTTCTGCGCGCCGCCTGTTGCAGCCCTGTTGAACTCGAGAGCTCTCTTTGCTGCCTCAGCAACGATGACCTTGTAGGACTCACCGTTGATCATGATCTGCCACTTTCCTGAACGGACCGGCTTGCCGCCGTCCTTCAGAAGGGCCTTGCCTGCATCTCTTGCCTGGAAGCCGTCGAGGGAGAATCCATCGTCGCCCATCTTCCAGATCGGGAGACCCCATTCCTCGAAGAGGTTGACTGAATCGTCAACGTGCCTTCCAAGGTCATATACAAGGTCTTCCCTGATGATGCCCATAAGGTCGTTCCTGACCATTTTTACGTAGTCAGCAGGATCATTCTCGCCCATATAGGTGTTGATAGCCGACAGACCCATTGCAACAGCGCCGCTTCTGTCTGTTGCTGCCTTGTCAACCATGGTGATCTTTATTCCCTTCGGGGTTGCCCAGCGTGCTGCCTCAAAGGCTGCGCCGCAGCATGCCATACCGCCGCCGATGAGAAGGATGTCGGTCTCGATCTCAACGACTTCGGGCTTTGCACAAAATGAAAAATTACAGGTTTCCTTTTCCATGTATCGTCCTCCTTATTTCTTGATCGTGGGCATTGCTTTGCCCGCGCCCTGATGAGTGAAGAAACCGGGCTGCTTCAGCTTAGCCATGTCAGTAGCCTCCGGCCTCCCTGCATACGGATCAATAGAGCCTTCTGCAGTCAGTCTGATCGGGAACTTGAACCTCTTGAGGGACCCGTTCCTGAACTTGATCGTCCACATGATGGAGTCAGTACCTCTCATCGGGATGACATTGCCTCCCAGAGGTGAAAAGTCCTGATAACCCCTGACCTCGATCGCCTGCTGAGGGCAGATCTTTACGCAGTTGTAGCACTCCCAGCACTGTTCCGGCTCCTGATTGTAGGCCTTCATGAGATCCCTGTTAAGGGCCATGAGGTCATTCGGGCAGATGTACTGGCATGCTGTCTTGTCCTGCGCTTTGCAACCGTCGCACTTTTCTGTGATAACAAAACTTGGCATTGCTTGAACCTCCTGAAAAAATTTTTGAGACTTATATTAAGCCTGAAAGACAGGCTTTGCAAACCGTACGGATCTACTTCTCGAGGCTCTGATAATACTTGATCAGGATCTCGGCCACTTCAGGGCGTGAGAACTCTTTGGGCGGAGCAATGCCCTGACCCAGCATCTCGCGGACCTTTGTGCCGGACAGAAGCACGAAGTCTTCCTTTTTATGATCAGGGGCTTCGCACATCATAACAACCTTGTTCAGTTTCTTCGAGTATGCGGTATGGTCTGCCTTGAAGATCTCGATCTTCAGAGCACCGGCAGGGACCTCATTATCAAAGATGGTCTGCGCATCGAATGCGCCGTAGTGGTCTCCCACGCCTGCATGGTCGCGACCGACGATGAAGTGTGTTGCGCCCATGTTCTGGCGGAAGATCGCATGCAGAACGCCTTCTTTCGGGCCTGCATACAGCATATCAAAACCGTAACCCGTAACCATCGCGCTGTTCGCCGGGAAGTACAGCTCGACCATCTTGCGGATAGCAGCATCACGGACAGGAGCAGGGATATCACCCTTCTTCAGTCTGCCCAGCAGCATATGGATCACGAGGCCGTCGCAGCCGAGGCGGTCCATCGCCATGTGGCAGAGCTCTTCGTGTGCAAGGTGCATCGGGTTCCTGGTCTGGAACGCAACGACCTTCTTCCAGCCGCGCTCCTTGATCTCGTCGCGGATCTCGACAGCGGTGCGGAAGGTGTCCGGGAACTCGGTCTGAAAGTAAGAGAAGTTCAGCACCTGGATCGGCCCGGAAAGCAGGACCTTGCCCTGGGCCTTGAATGCATCAACGCCCGGGTGCGCCTCTTTGTCGCTGGGGCGGTACACACTCTTGCAGATCATCTCGACGTCTGCATCACTAAATTCTTCCACTGCCTTGACATCCATGACCGCGAGGACAGGATTGCCTTCGACATTGGGGTCTTTCAGGGCAATGCGGTCGCCTGCCTTGATCGAACCGGCATTCTGCACCAGGTTCAGGACCGGGACAGGCCAAAAAAGACCTGAGGTTGTTTTCATGTCCTTTGCAACAGACAGGGCATCAGCCTTGTTCATGTATCCGGTGAGCGGGTTGAAATACCCCGAACCCATCATAACCGCGTTAGCTGCGGTCGCGGAACTTACAACGATAGAGGCAAGGCCTTTCGCTTCCTTCTGAAGGGCCTCGTTTTTCGCTGTGTCATAGACAAACAGCGGATTCAGTTCATCTGAACCATGTGGCTTAATCAAAGACATTATTCACTTCCTCCTGTTTGGATTTAATATGCTCAACCAAAGATTATTTCAGGTCAAGGGCCTTGCAGACCTTGACGAAGATCTCATCGATCGTGCCGGTGCCGCCGTCAACTGACTTCAGGATGTTCTTCTTGCCGTAGTAATCGATAAGCGGGGCAGTCTGGGCCGTATATACATCAAGCCTCTTCTTGATCGTCTCTTCCTTGTCGTCATCCCTCTGGAAGAGTTCGCCGCTGCACTTGTCGCATGCACCCTCTTTTTTCGGCGCATTGAAATATATATTGTACATCTGGCCGCAGCTCTTGCAGGTCCTTCTGCCGGTGAGCCGCTTCATCAGGTTCTCAAGCGGCACATCAACGCTGAGCGCTGCGGTGAGCGACATATTCAGTTTCTCCAGCATTGCATCAAGGGCCTCAGCCTGCTTCGTGTTTCTCGGGAAGCCGTCAAGGATATAGCCTTTTTTGCAGTCGTCCTGCTTGATCCTCTCTTCAACCATGCCGAGAACAACGCTGTCAGGCACCAGTTCTCCCTTGTCCATTAACGTCTTTGCCTCTTTGCCAAGCGCCGTGCCGGCAGCAACAGCAGCTCTCAACAGGTCGCCTGTCGATATCTGCGGAATGGCGTTCTTCTCTATGATCTTCTTTGCCTGCGTCCCTTTACCGGCGCCAGGCGCTCCGAGCAGTACTAACCTCATGCAGCCTCCTCATTTGTTAACTGTATTTGCTTCCGGAATAACCACAACCGCGTGTAGACGAACTACAGACAGCAGGGTGAACCTTTTGAAACCCTATAACTATATAGCCCGGCATTTTTTTTAGTCAAATTCATATTTCTGATACGCAGATAAGAATTATTTATTTTCTGCTAAAATAAATAAACAGAACACATTATAAACAGGATTAGCAGATGATCAGAGGATCGATTCAAGATACGCATGGAGCTTTTTCATTGCCCTGCCTCTATGGCTCAGCGCATCCTTCTCCGAATCGGCCATTTCGGCAAAAGTCATGTCATGTCCTGCGGGATAAAAGATGGGGTCGTACCCAAACCCATTATAACCTTTCGGCTTTTCTGCGATCCTGCCGCTCACATATCCGGTAAAGGTCCTGCACGTTCCATCAGGAAGGGCAAATACGATACAGCAGACAAATCGTGCCTTGCGCTCCTTATTATTTATAACAGGCCTCAACTGCCTCAGTATTTTATTCACATTTTTCCTGTCATCAGCATTCTGCCCGGCATACCGGGCAGAATAAACCCCGGGTGCATTGTCCAGGGCTTTCACTTCAAGACCTGAATCATCGGCAACTGCAGAGCAGCCGGTAAAGCGCGCAACGGCAAGTGCCTTCTTTTTTGCATTTGCCCGGAATGTCTCTCCGTCTTCCTCCACCTCCGGGCAGCCAGGATAGGCGTCAAGGGTCCTAAACATTATCTTATGGCCGGGAAACATCCTTTTCATCTCCTCGACCTTTTTCCTGTTCCTTGTTGCAAGCACGATATTCATAAAGTCATCTCCTTTCTGCATTGAGAGCGCCTGCTATTGTATGTTAATTATTGAAAAATATTAAAGGGTTTTGTTAGTATTCTCAATGTCCGAGGAACCAAGAAGGGCTGGGCTCCTTCTGAGAACGGCCGCAAAAATCCTTGATCTCATTCTCATTGCAGCAGTAATCGAAGTGATTCCGAGGGCCGGTTTTTTTGCCGGGTTGGCCTATCTTCTGTTAGGCGACGGGCTGTTTGACGGCAGAAGCCTCGGGAAAAAAATCATAAGACTGAAGGTGGTTTCCGCTGATGCTCTCCAGCCCTGCACCTTCAGGGAGTCTCTGCTGAGGAACAGCACGCTTGGGCTGGGTTATTTTCTCTGGCTCATTCCGTGGATCGGCTGGGTCGCACTCCCGGTGATAGCAGCAGTGGAGTTTATCCTGATCCTCGGCAATAAAGAGAGCAGACGTCTGGGCGACGAGATCGCCGGGACAACCGTTATCGAACGTTAATAAAATTTTTGAGGAGCTGACATGTTTTTCCATAACATACTCGGGATGTTTTCAAATGACCTTGCCATAGATCTGGGTACTGCCAATACCCTCGTATACGTAAAAGGAAGGGGCATCGTCTGTGACGAGCCCTCTGTTGTCGTTATCAGGAAGGACAACAGGAAGACCATTGCGGTCGGAGCAGAGGCGAAGAAGATGCTCGGCAAGACACCGGCGAACATCATGGCGATCAGGCCGATGAAGGACGGCGTCATCGCAGATTTTGACGCCACCGGCGAGATGCTGAAATACTTCATCAAGAAGGTCCATAACCGCAGGAGTTTTGTCTCGCCAAGGGTCATCATCGGGGTTCCTTCAGGCATCACCCAGGTTGAGCAGCGGGCGGTCAAGGATGCGGCAGAGGCATCAGGCGCGAGAGAGGTCTATCTTATCGAAGAACCTATGGCAGCAGCCATCGGCGTCGGCCTTCCGGTCGGCGAACCGTCAGGCAACATGATCGTTGATATCGGCGGCGGCACGACAGACGTGGCGGTCATATCCCTGGACGGTGTGGTGTACAGCAAGGCCGTGCGCGTGGGCGGCGACAAGATGGATGAAGCAATCATGGCATACATCAAGAGAAGGTACAATCTCATGATCGGCGAGACCACTACCGAGCAGATCAAGATCAATATCGGGTCAGCCTACGGTTCAGGAGGTCCTGAGAAGCGCATCATGGACATCAAGGGCAGAGACCTGATCTCCGGTATTCCCAAGACGATCACCATAAATGAAGACGAGATCCGCGAGGCCCTGTCCGAGCCGACCAATATTATCCTCGACACGATCAAGGCTGCACTCGAGAATACACCGCCAGAGCTCGCAGCAGACATTGTTGACCGGGGCATCGTGCTTGCCGGCGGCGGCGCGCTGCTGCGGGGCCTTGATATGCTGATCAAGCAGGAGACGAACCTGCCGGTCATTGTGGCAGAGAATGCGCTCACCGCAGTTGTGCAGGGAGTCGGCAAGATGCTCGACGAGCTGGAGCTGCTCAGAAGAATAGCAATAACCTAAATCGCCTGCAACTATAATGTTCAGAAAAAAGGCCATCCTTTTCCTTGTTATTGTCATTGTCCTTTTTTCCTTCATGACCTACCAGAGCAGAAAAGGATATTCCCTCATGGACAATCCCGCTGCCTTTCTCCTGAACGAGACCTCCTCTGCGATCACCTCTGTTCTTGATGCAATAAAACGCCCCTTCCAGATGATCGCGCTCAGGGATGAGGACAATCGGTCCCTGCAGAAGAGGGTTGACGAACTCATGCTGGAACGCGCGAGATACCAGGAAGCCCTTCTCGAGAACAGGCGACTGAGAGATCTGCTCAAACTTAAGGAAACCCACAAGGACGCGATAGCTGCAGCAAGGGTAATCGGCCGCGGCACAAGCCACTGGACACATACCCTGATCCTGGATAAGGGCATGAAAGACAACATAACAAAGGACTCGACCGCCATCACGCCGAAAGGACTTGCCGGCAAGATATTCAATGTCTCTGACTCGTTCTCAAGTGTCCTGCTTCTGACGGACATCAACTTTGCGGCTGCGGTCAGGCTCCAGGAGAGCAGAAAAGAGGGCATCCTGTCCGGGACCGGAACCGGCAAGACCATTCTCAAATATGTGACACCGGAGCATGAGGTGAAAGAAGGGGACATTGTGGTCACCTCCGGACTTGACCTGCTCTTCCCGCCTGGCATCCCTGCAGGATATGTGTCAAAGGTAAAACGGGAGAGTGCAGGCCAGTTCCAGAATATCGAGGTTATACCCTTTGTTGATAATACCGGGATAGAAGAAGTTCTGATCATTAAATGAATTACCTCATCTGGGCATTCGTTTTTTTCGCGGCATTTCTGCTGCAGACAAAGATCTCCCTCCTCTCTGTGGCGCCGAATATCACAGCCCTTCTCGCGTACTACGCCGGGATAAAATACGGCCAGAACAGGGGCATGCTCTTCGGACTTTTGATTGGTGCGATCGAAGACAGCCTCTCATCACCCATACTCGGGCCAAACATGCTTGGCAAGGGACTGGTAGGTTTTTCATCTTCCTTTTTCATTCCCGGAGGCATCTTTGTATGGACACCCCTGCTCGGCATGCTCGGCCTTGCGCTCCTCACCTTTGTTGACAACACTGCCGTCTTCCTTTCGCTCAGTATTTTTGACCGGCCGCCGACAGCTCCGGCAACTGCCCTGTTCATAAGCGTCATGCAGGCCCTCTTAAACTCGGCCGCAGGCATGTTCATAAAGCCAACTCATGCAGACTGAAAAGACCGGCACCGAAAAGATCATCATCATCAGCTACCTGCTGATCATCGGTTTTGCTGTTGTCCTGCTCAGGCTCTGGCAGCTCCAGGTCCTTCAGGGCACAGAGTTGAGGCGTGTCTCGGAATCGAACAGGCTTCGTGTCATAGGCGTGCCTGCACCCCGTGGTATTATTTTTGACCGGAACAAGGTCCCGCTGGTAAAAAACACTCCCTATTTCTGCGCCTCGGTCATACCGCAGGAGTTCAACCAGTCGAACATCTCTGCCCTGTCGCAGCTTCTTCAGGTCCCGGAAGCAGAGCTGCATAACCGGATCACACGCAAGGCTGCGAGCCCTTTTACGCCGGTCAGGGTGAAAGAAGGCCTCAGTTTCAATGAGATCAGTATTATCGAGGCACGGCGTTCTGATTTTCCGGGTCTTCTTATCGAGGTCGAAACGAGCAGGGAATATATGTTCGGCAGCGTCGGATCCCATCTGATCGGGTACCTCGGAAAGCTGAGCCCCGCCCAGTCAGGCGACCCGAGCTTCAGGGATGTCCCTCCTGAGGCATTCATCGGCCAATGGGGCGTTGAAAAACTTTATGACAAGACCCTCCGCGGCACTGCAGGCCAAAGGATCATCGAGGTCGATGCAGTCGGCAGGGAGATACGGCTTCTGTATGAGACAGCACCGGTCAAGGGTGCTGACCTTGATCTGACCATTGACATTGCGCTCCAGAGTGAGGCTGAAAAGGCCTTCGAAGGCAGGGCAGGCGCCCTGGTCGCGCTCAAGACAGACACCGGCGAGGTCCTCGGCCTGGTGAGTTCTCCCTCGTTCGATCCGAACAGTTTTGCAAAGGGCATAAGCTCCGATGAATGGAAGGCCCTTATGGAAGATCCGAAGAAGCCGATGCTGAACAGGGCGATCCAGAGCCAGTATCCTCCGGGATCGACCTTCAAGATCCTGACCGCGATCGCAGCACTGGAAGAAGGCGCCATTGATATCGGTACAAAAGCGGACTGCAGGGGCGGACTGAATTATGGCAAATGGCGGTTCGGCTGCTGGCAGAAAAAAGGCCACGGCAGTGTCTCTGTTCACCGCGCGCTTGTTGAGTCCTGCGATGTCTTCTTTTATGAGACCGGAAAGCGCGTCGGCTTTGACAAGGTGCATGACTATGCGGTAAAGCTCGGCCTGGGCGAAGAGACCGGCATTGCGCTCGGCAAAGAGCGGAAAGGCCTGATCCCGGACTCTGCGTGGAAACTCGCCACAAAGAAGTCTGCGTGGTTCCTGGGCGAAACCTTTATCAATTCAATAGGCCAGGGCTATGTTGCGACAACTCCCATACAGCTTGCGGTGATGATGTCCGCGGTCGCAAATGGAGGCTCTGTGTACAAGCCACTGATCATTAAGGATACGGTCCCGGCGCTTGTGCGAAAAGTTGAGCTCAAACAGGAGACCCTTGATATTGTAAGGGACGGCCTTAAAGGGGTTGTGAATGAACCCGGAGGTACCGGAGCAGCAGCCAGATCGACCATGGCAATCGTGGGAGGAAAGACCGGGACTGCACAGGTGGTCGGGATCAGGAAGGACTCGAAGTTTCTGTCAGAGAAATTCCGCGACCACGCCTGGTTCGTCTCGTTTGCACCGGTAGAAAAGCCGGAGATCGCGATTTCGGTCTTTGTGGAACATGGGGGCCACGGAGGCAGTGCAGCAGCACCGATCGCAAAGAAGGCCATCGAGGCATATCTCCTGACCCCGGATAAGAAGAAGGAGCTGCTCAGTGTTCAGAATTGACCGCAGATTCCTCCAGAATTTCGACTGGGTCACCTTCATTACGATCATAGCCATCTCTCTGATCGGCGTCATGACCATATTCAGCGCAACCCGCCAGCCGGGCGATGCGCCACAGGCAGCTTTTTATATAAAGCAGATCGTATGGCTTCTGATCAGCATCTGCGCGCTCATTGTCATTGTCAGCTTTGACTACATCTGGCTTGGCCGGATCGCACTGCCGTTGTACGTGATCGGCGTTCTGCTTCTGGTCGCGGTCCTTGTCACCGGAAGGACCGGCATGGGTGCGCAGCGGTGGCTCAGCCTCGGCTTCTTCTCGTTCCAGCCCTCTGAATTCTTCAAGCTTATATTCATCATTATGCTTGCGAGCTATTACAGCCTGTCCCGGGATGCACTGCGTGCCATGTCCCTGCTGCGGGTCTTCTTCATGATCGTCTTTCTGCCGTTCCTGCTCCTCTTCAAGCAGCCGGACCTTGGCACAGCCATTGTCGTTTTCCTGATCTTTGCGTCTGTCTCACTTGCAAAAGGGTTCCAGAGAAAACTGCTGGTAACCCTTGTGGTGATCGGTCTGGTCTCGCTCCCGTTCATCGGCAATATCGCCTGGACAGGCCTGAAGGACTACCAGAAGAACCGGCTTATTGCCTTTATCGATCCACAGGCTGACCCCACCGGCATCGGGTACCATATAAACCAGTCGAAGATCGCAGTAGGGTCAGGGGAATTTTCCGGGAAGGGATATCTGAAGGGTACCCAGGGCCCGTTCCGGTTCCTGCCGGAAAAGCATACTGACTTCATCTTTGCAGTCTTTGCAGAGGAATGGGGCTTTATGGGCTCGTTCTTTCTTCTGTTCCTTTACTTTATCCTGCTGGTGCGCGGCCTCGATACGGCACGAAAGGCAAAAGACGACTTCGGGAGGCTGCTGGCGCTCGGTGTCACCTTCATGTTCGCCATATACTTCTTTGTAAATATCGGCATGACCCTCGGCATTATGCCGGTCGTCGGCATTCCGCTGCCGTTCATGAGCTACGGCGGCACAGCCCTGCTTTCTAACTTCATCTCCGCAGGGGTCCTGATCAATATCAGGACGCGGCGGTTCAGCCTCTTTTATTAGGCAGGCTGAATCTGGTATAATCCCCTTCTTGGCTTATTGAATATTTATTGCTATTGCCTTTAAACTATTCACTGTTCACGGATTACGCATTACGGTCTCTTCGGCGGTGTAGCTCAGGTGGTAGAGCATGCGACTCATATTCGCAGTGTCCGGGGTTCGAATCCCTGCACCGCCACCAACTTTCCCCTTCCAGCTTATCTCCGGAAGTCCTGCTATGCTATATTCATCAAACTATCTCCAGAGGAGCATACAGAAAAAATGTTCAGGAAAATAATGAGCATCACAGCTTTGCTTGTCACTCTTTCATGGAATATGGCGTTAGCTGGTGTGGCGGGTGGTTCCAATATTTCAGATACATTTGACTATCCTTCTCATGCATGTTCAAAACCTCCAAAATCGACAAGACTTTTTAAGCCCCTTGGCGCTGCAAACACATATGAAGTCGAACAATACAATGCTGAGGTTAGGACCTATAATGCCAAATATGAAAAGTATATTGAATGTATAAAGAGCTATATTGATAATGCCAATAAGGATATGGAAAGAATCAGGGAAAAGGCTAATGCGGCAATTGAAGAGGCTAATAAGTAAGGCCGATTAATTTCCCAACCTCATCGTGGGTTTATAGTAAAGCTCATATATCCTTCCATTACGACAAATTCTATCTGCACGGTTGAATATCCGAGCGAGTATACAGCCGGTGCTGGTACAACACCCCAGACGATCTCTTCAAAAAAGGCCTTAAGCTCGGGTGATGCAGAATCGACAGCAACCTCATTCAATTGACCGTCCGGGCCAAACGTTAAACTGACAATGGCTGTGCCGCCGTAGAATTCCCGTGTGTTCGTCTTAAACGCCTCGCCCAAGAGCTCATGTACTCTGGCCCCTGCCTTCTGCGCAAAGATTTTCTTATGGAGGAGGATGAATTGGTAATAGGCCTCCGGGCTGGTGAAACCTTCTCTCTGGATAGAAGGTCTTGCGACTTCGGTTTTCTTTTCCGGCTCCTGAATTTTGGTTGCCTCTTCAGGCTGTTTACTGACGGCCTGCTCCGGGAGGCTCATCGCATCCTCAGAAGGCGGGCTGGACTCCAGGGGTTGGTCATCTTCAGAGTCACTCCGGGCTGCGGACTGATCTTTACTCTCTTCCATCGCAAGATCAACCGAGATAATCTTCTGGATGTCCCCAGACAGACCTGTCGTATAATGCGATAGTGCTGTCATGAGCAGGAATAGAATCAGGTGAAAGAAGAAAGAGGATATTATCGATTCTTTTAGATTAATGACCATGATTTTTCCCGGAGATGGCGGGAGTCCCGGCAGACTCAGAGACCGTAAGCCAAGAACCCCATATATCGACGCCTCAAATACCGCCCGGATGAGTGGGTATTCTCATTCGCGTTCCCGCTTCTCAGTCTTCATCTCCAATGATGATCAGGGGCAGGCCGCAATCCGGACATTCTCTGGCATCGTGCCCGATAGGTGATCCGCAGGCTGGGCATTTCCCTTTCCCGAGCATCTCCTTTACCATCCTCAGCTCAGGGTCCAGTTCCATAAGGTATTCTTCGATCACCTCCTGAGACCTTTCGAGGTCCTCCTGCGATACCTTCAACTGCACCGTATCCCCGCAGCAGCCCTTTCTGCAGCCAACGTCGGAATGGAGCTTGCACGGGATGCCCGCATCCAGAAGGACTGTCCTGAGTTCGCTCATCCAGCTCAGGTCACCCTCCATGACCTTCACCGAGTCATCGACAGCAGTCTCCTCTGTCCGCTTCCGGTCCTCCTGCGCCTGTATGCATTCTTCGGCAGAAAGCACGATCACGCCGCAGTCTGCACACTTCTCGATATGCGGGAGATACTCGGCACCGCATTCAGGGCATATCTTATTCAGGTTCATCATCCTCAATAGTCCTCACTTATTTTCTCAACGAATTCATTGCAGATAGTATATTTCATTGCAACCGCCGTTCGCCAATGAAGATCTGGAATCAGGAGGCAGGTCAGAATGCTCAGGAGTGTTGATCTGGTATACGCAGGCCTTATCACGCTGCGGGCATCGAAAGAATAAGCCGTGCAACCTCTTTTGGTTCGTCCATCTGGACATAATGGCGAGCGCCGGGTACAAGGAACAGGTCGGATGTCGGGAACAGCTCATGGAAACTTTTCGCCACGCCTCTGTTCAGGTAAGGATCGGCATCGCCAAAGATGATCCTTACAGGACGCCTGAATTCCCACAGCATCTCCCTCTTTGCTGTTGCCGCTCTGACCGTATTGGGCAGGTCCACATTCAGGCCGAAAAATGCGGTCCGCGTGCTGGGGCTCGTCTCAAACTGTTGGTACAGGAGGGGCAGAAATTCATCCCTTGTCTTTTGGTCCCTGAAAAACCTGCCGACCTGCCACCAGAACATCCGGCGGAAGATCAGATTGCCAAACATCTCAGAGAACGGCCGGGCAATATTTCTGACAAGAGGCGTTGAGAAGAGGAATATTGCCTCCGGCGGACGGAGCGTCGGCATCACGCAGTAATATGTATTCAGAAGCACAAGCCCCGCGACCCGTTCGGGATGGGCCAGTGCCCAGTTGATCGCAGGCGGGCCTGAAGAATCGTGGGCCACCAGGACAACCGCTGCAGACGCCAGTTGTTTGATCACTGCATCCAGTTCATCCGTTTGATTGGCTGCTGTGTACGCATAATCTGATGGCTTGTCTGAAGCGCCCCAGCCGAGGAAATCAAACGTGACAAGATGACGTGTCGGAGACAGAAAGGGGACCAGCCGGTCGTACAGATGCAGGTTGTCCGGAAAACCGTGCAGCAGGATCGTCAGGGGACCTTCTCCCGCATACTCACGTGCGTAGATCCTGTGACCGTCCTTCTGCAGGATATGCTCTTTGAACTGAGCTACCTTTTCTGCTGACTGCATCATAAAGCCCGGCACCTCCTTCTGAAAACTCTGCTCTATCTATACATCTACCACCAAAATGCTGGCATTGCAATAATGGGTGCTTTCAGCGATAGATAATGATCTCTCTGGTTTCGGCATCCTGTGCAATCCTATCACTTCTTCTCTTTTCGCCAGAGTATTGAAAATCATCCAGTGAATAGGCGACTACTGATCTGAGGCCTCTGCCTGCATATTCCAGAGTTCTGAACAGATACCAGGTAAATGAGCCTGAATAGCGATACCGCCGGATACAACCCTCAATATGTTTTTGAATCAAATCGTCAAGTCCTTGCCAGCACGATATCCTTGGACACTTCTCAACCCATTCGTCGACAGTGAACCTGAGAAGCTTCATTATTTCCTGTTTGGCAGTTGCACTGCCTCTTTGCGCGATTCTAACCAGCGCTATACTGATAACGTCTCTGTCTTGTTCATCTTCTGCATTTGCCGGGGAGAGAAAGGTATAAAGTTTGTCTTCGTATTTTTTCAGGATGATCTCAACTGCCCTTTTGTTTCTGTAACATTTCGGTCGCCTGCCCCTGCGTGATGTCTGCCATCTTCGTTGCACTTTGCGGTCGAGGGCACGGGTGATCCTGTCCCAATCTATGTTGCCTGTTTCTGTTCTGATATTTTTCTGAATAAAGCGGTAAACCTGCGGGGCATTGTACAGTATCCAGGAACTATTAAATGTAGGGGGTTGAATCGTTTTTAGAAGACTGTTTATGGTCTTTATCGCAGCGGTAAAATTCATGGCTACGTCATCTCATCGCTAAATTTAGCGTTACAGCAGACTTAATGCTTCGGCATTTGCTACAGACGCAAATAAGACGCAATTCATTTTTTTGAGACGAGACGCCAAAGCGTACTTTTTTTATGCCCCTGACATTCAACATGGCCGTCTCTTCTAAGTTCCGACATTAACTTGAAAACTTGATTACGATTTCCGCTTCATGCCTGCGGTAGTTGTTGTCGGCAAACTTGAGGAAGATCAGCCCCAACACCGGCGTGGAATATTCGCTGGGTTTTAAGTCAGAACCCTGGCGCAGATTATCCGCAGCACTCCAGAGATCAGTTTCTAATTGTTTCAGCTCTTCAGCGTTCATAAAACAATTCAATAGGCGTGATGTCTATAAAAATAGATTGCCTCAACCGATCAGGAATCGCTACGCTCAGTTCATTGGGAAAGAAAATCAGATCGTTCTGCAAAGCGCCTGTAGCCCCCTATTTATCCCTTCATGGTCAGCCAACGGATTACAGCACTATTTTAGTGAGCCACTGTCTATTTTACAAGAACAATGCATGCGACCAATATACAGAAATAACCTCCTACTCTTTGTCATTCCTGCTCGTCCGGAATCTTTCTGGGGGATGGACTCGCGACAAGCGGGAGTGACAGGAACCAATGAGTCAGCGCTAGACTTCCTATTTCTGCTCAGGAGACATCAGTTCTCTGAAATCATGGATCGCGGGGAAATGCGGGGAATGCCCTTTCTCTGCCTTTGAACTGGCATAGGCCTTGTACAGGATGTATTTGATGCCGTACTCTTTTGCTGTCTTCAGGACTGCCTCAGTATCATCGATAAATAGGGTCTTCTCCTTGTCGAACCTGAGCCGCTTCTGGACCTTTTCCCAGAACCCGATCTCCTCCTTGGCGTACCCCATCTCGAACGACGTGACCGCTGCATCGAAATACTTTCCTATCTCGGTCTTCTTCAGCTTGATCTCAAGCACCTTGTAATGGGCATTGGTCACCAGGAATACCTTCTTCTTCTGCTGCCTCAGCATCTGCAGGAATTCCTCCACATGCGGATGCACCTCGATCAGGTGGCGCATCTGCTCCTTCAGCGCAGGTATGTCTATATCTACCTCTCTGGACCAGAAGTCAATGTCAGTCCAGTTCAGGGTGCCTTCATGGACTTTGTACCGGGCAAGCAGCTCTTCCTTTGCCTGGCCAAAGGAGATCTTTTGTTTATCTGCATATCGTTCCGGCAGGAGGTGCTCCCAGAAATAGTCGTCGAAATACTTGTCCAGGAGCGTGCCGTCCATATCAAGGAGCACGTATTTGATCTCGTGAAGAGGGAGTTGGGCGCTGGTCATTTACTTGTTCTGATCAGTAAGTCTGTCGGCCCAATAGCGCGGTTCTCTATGCAGATGGGCTACAGCAACGACAATAACGGTCCCTGAATCAAGACCGTAAATGATCCCGTATGGAAACCTGGAGAGGAGACAGCGTCGGAGACCATCGCCCATATCTGCAGTTGATAAAGGGTAGGAAACAATTCTTCTGATTGCACGGTCGAGATCATCCAGAAATTGCGTGCCCAATCCATGAGCCTGGGAATCGTACCAGGCAACAGCATCATCAAGCTCTGCCTGGGCAAGGCTCAAAAAGCGGATATTCATCTGTTGCGATGCTTTTCCATTACCTGGTCATAGGATACTGTTTCGATGTTACCCGTCTTGTACGCCAACCAGCGCTTGCGCGCCTCAACCGCCCAAATACGGTCGATTTCAGGGTCTGGCCTGTCAAGCTGCATCAGGATGGAATCCACCAGTTCGATCTTCTCGGTATCCGGCAACGCCTTAATCTTTGCAACAAGTTCATTGCTTAATGCGCCCATGTTTGCCTCCCTGTCTACATTTTACCAATACTGATCAACTTCAACACTTCAGCATCTTTACCTATTCTGCAACAAAGCAAGCAAATCCTCAAGGCAGACTTTGATAAAGCGGATTGTTTAGGGCTCTTGGGCGAGGATAATGGATATACGCAAACAAAGCAAGGCGACAGAACTATAGAATTCAGCAGAGACTGCGCAGTCTACTGCTTCTTAGAGCGAGCCTTTGGTAGAGGGAACGCCCTTGACCCGGGGATCGATAGTCACTGCCTGCTTTAATGCCCTGCCGAGGGCCTTGAAGACCGCCTCGATTATATGGTGCGTGTTCCTGCCGTATGGCACATTCACATGAAGGGTAATGCCTGCGCTGCCCGCAAAGGCCTGCAGGAAATCTTCGATAAGGTCAGGATCGAACTCCCTCAGCTTGCTCTTCTTCGGGAAGGCGACATTGTACACAAGATATGCCCTGCCGCTGATATCAAGGCTCACCTGGGCCAGGGCCTCGTCCATCGGGACTGATGCCTGACCGTACCGGGAGATGCCTTTCATGTCGCCGAGCGCCTCTTTGAGGACCTTGCCGAGCACAATACCGGTGTCTTCGACCGTATGGTGGTCATCGATCTCAACATCGCCCTTTGCCACAAGCTTCATGTCAAAGAGGCCGTGCTTGCACATGAGGGTCAGCATATGATCAAAAAAAGGTATGGGTGTCTTTATCGTATAGGTCCCGGTCCCGTCAAGGTTCATCTCGGCAGCGATCTGCGTCTCTTTTGTCTTTCTCTCGATCCTGGCTTTTCTCATATCTCTCACCTGTCCTCTGTTATACGACTTTTTCGAGTGCCCTGAGGAACAGGACATTCTCTTTTGGCGTGCCGATCGTCACCCTGAGGCAGCCGGCAACTGCATCGCTGATATTCCTGACCAGTATGCCGTTTTCAAGAAGCCGGCCATAGACCTTCCGTGGCTCTTTTACCCTGAAGAGGATAAAATTTGCCTCTGACGGAAAAGGCGTCACTCCCTTTATGCGCTCCATTGTCAGGAACATTTTGTCACGCTCGCCTGCTATTTTGTGTATCGCTGTCTTCAGCGCCTTCTTCTTTTTGAGTGCGTCGACAGCAACAGCCTGTGAAAGTGCATTCACATTAAAAGGCAGCCTCACCTTGTTCACCTCATTGATGATCTCCTCATCTGCAATGAGAAAGCCGAACCTGAGGGCAGCAAGGCCGATCTTCGAGAGCGTCCGCATGATCACAAGGTTCTTATAGTCCTGCAGCAGGGGCACAAAACCCTTTTCGCTCGCAAACGGCTGGTACGCCTCATCAACCACCACAAGGCCTTTGGACTCTGCGACGATCTTCAGGATCTTTTCAGATGAAAAGCAGTTGCCTGTCGGGTTGTTCGGGGTGCTCAGAAAGATAAGCTTCGGCTTCTCTTTTCGGATGGCTGCCATCATCGGGTCAAGGTCAATATCAAAATCCCGGTCAAGGGGAATCTCTCTTTTCTTTTCGCCAAGGGCCTGGCTGATGATCCCGTACATCGAAAAAGTCGGCACAGGGTACAGGACCGGCCCGCCAAAGGTGGCTATAAGGTAATAGATCAGCTCGTCGGAGCCGTTGCCCTGAAGCAGGTTCTGCGGCTTTACGCCAAGGTCTTTCGCAAGGATTGCCTTCAGCGCCTTTGCTTCAGGGTCAGGGTACCGGTTTGTCCGGATCTTTTTAACAGCAGTCAGTGCTGACGGAAAACCATACGGACTTTCATTCGCATCGAGTTTTATCCTGCAGGGGATCTCTTTTGCCTGGTATGCCCTGAGAGACCTTACCTCTTTTTTTACCAGCTTTCGTATGTCCATGGTTCGTGGATTATATCACAAAAACAGGATGCGGAGACAGGCGGCTAAAAGGCAAGGAAGGACCTAACGGACCCTTCTGCGGTCCATGATATATATGCTCTTTGCAAAGGACTTTGCATACTGCTTAAGCTCTGCCACCTTCTGGGATATCTCCATCGGGTCCCTGACCAGGGTGCGGTCCGTGTTAACCACAGCCAGCGACACGGTCATGATGCCGAACATGGCGGGCTTGTCGTTCCGGTCTATAGAGATGATGAAGCCCTTCTTGGCATCTTCAGGGTCATAGAAGGCAGGAATGCCCTTATCGAACTCTTCGATAATGCGGGTGCATATCTTCTGTATCCTGTCGGGCGAACAGATGATCACAAAGTCATCGCCGCCGATATGGCCGAGGAAATCCTCAGGAGTTCCGCATTCCTTCTTGATGGCGGTCAGCATCTCTGCCATCCATTTGATCAGATCGCTGCCCCGGGCATAGCTGTACCGGTCATTGTACGCCTTGAAATTATCCAGGTCTATGAGACAGAAGGAGAAGCTCTGTGTCTCGTTAAGCCTCGTGAGCAGTTCCTTTTCTATGGCCAGGTTCCCCGGCAGTTTTGTCAGGGGGTTAGCATCGAGGTTGATCACCTCAAGTTCCTTGAGGCGCGACGACATCTCCCTGAAGGATATGGCCAGGTCTGCAAGCTCATCCGCTCCCTTTATCTCGGGCATGCTGTCAAAGTCTCCGCTCCTGATCATGTTCGTCGCCTCTTTCAGGCGCTCGATCGCCGCATTGAGATGATTTGTTAAAAGAGTGGCAAAAAGGAGGCCGAAGACAAAGGAGGTTGCACTCAGTACGATCATGATGATCAGTGCCCGCTCGCTCAGGGAATTCGACTCATTGATATGCAGGTTCTGCTGGGATTTGATCCGCAGGTCTATGTCTTTCAGGGCAAGGATGATCCGGTTAAAATGCGCTTTCAGGTCACGGCCGGACAGCTCTTCAGCTTCTGCCTGCCTGCGGTCCTTGATAAGCTGTATCTCCCGGGAAAAAAGGGCGGTGTATTTTTCATGCAGGGCAATGAGACTATCAACTTGGGAGCTGATGTACGTCTCTGTCTTGCTGATCTCTCCCAGGAGGTTGCTGAACTCCCTGCTCCGTGTCCAGAAGAGGTTCTCAGCATCCTGCTGCTGAAGCAGGAGGGACCTTTTCTCATACAGGTCCTGGGCAAGAATGCTGTCATTCAGGCGTGTCATCTTTTGATTGATCTCGATCGAATTAAAGACAATGGTCCTCGTAATGGAATTCAGTTCCTTGAGGCTGAAAATGGCGTACATGCCGACCAGCAGCGTAAAGGATATCATCACGATATACCCGAGAAAGATCTTCTGCCGCAGTGAAAAGCTCATGGTCTCCTTATTGCGGACTGCCGCAGGTCGGGCACTGGGGGTCCTTGAAACCCTTAAAGGTCCTGAAGCTCATGTCATTGCCTGACCAGACGAGCAGCCGGCCCTTTAACGGCTTGCCGATGCCTGCAAGGTATTTGATCGCCTCCATGGCCTGCATGGTGCCGATCACGCCAGGGGTCGCCCCAAGCACCGGGAAGACCTCTTTGGGAGGGGATTCAGGGAAATAACATCTCAGGCAGGGTGTCTCCGGCGACTGTATGAACGTAAGCCTGCCGTCGAGCCCCCAGATGCTCCCGTGTACCAGAGGGATCTTCTTCCGGATTGCTGACTCATTGAGCAGATACCGCGTAGGGAAATTGTCCATGCAGTCAAGGATAAGGTCAGCATTCCCGACCAGTTCATCGACATTCTCTGCAACGATCTTGTCAGTCAATGCGGTTATGGTGATGTGAGGGTTCAGCTCCTCAAGCGTCTGCTTTGCTGAGACCGCCTTGTTCGTGCCGATCCGGTTATGGTTATGGAGTATCTGACGGTTGAGGTTCGACTGGTCAGGAGAGTCAAAGTCACAGATGCGGATATTGCCGACCCCGGCAACAGCAAGGTAGATCGAGACCGGGGAACCGAGCCCTCCGGCCCCTGCGATAAAGATCGTTGAGTTCTTGATCTTTGTCTGGGTCTCTTCGCCCCAGCCTTCCATCATCATCTGGCGGGTGTATCTGCTGGTCTCTTCCGGTGTGAACGCCATACTGCCCTCCCCTTCTGCCTCGTGCTGCGGTAAACATGCTAATATACTAATGAAGCCGCAGTTGAAAAAAGTATAGCAGATGACGGAACGAACCTTCAATACAGCGCAGGTCCTATGGCTGAAACCATAAGCAGCCTCTTCTTCAAGGCAGCGTCAACCTATCCTGATAATATCGCCTTCCATTATTATCTGGATGGCTGGCAGAGCCTTCCTTACCGCGAGCTTGCCGGACGCGTGACGAACCTTGCAGCGCATCTGACCGCATCAGGCATCAGAAAAAACGACCGCATTGCGGTCATCTCCGAGAACCGGCCTGAATGGTCTGTTGCGTACCTGGCGATCGTCTCTGCCGGCTGCATAGCCGTTCCGCTCGATGCGCAGCTCGGCCCTGAAGAGGTGAAGACCCTGCTGCTCGATGCCGGGGCAGGAATTGTCCTGCACAGTAATAAGACTGCTGGTCAGCTTCCGGGCTTTGCTGAGCATTTCCGGAGAACTTTCAACAGGGCCCCCCTGCTTATTGACTTTGACAGCAGTTCATACCGGGATATTGAACAGAGGTCTTCAGGAGAAAGCCTGCCCGTGTGCGATCAGGACGACATCGCATCAATTATATATACGTCAGGCACAACCGGCAATCCGAAGGGTGTTGTCCTGACCCACAGGAACTTCTGCTCAGATGCCCGGGCGCTGATCGATGCCGGCATTGTTACGCACGAAGACAATGTGCTTTCGATCCTTCCGCTGCATCATACGTACGCCTTCATGTGTACCTTCATGGTGCCGCTCTTCCTGGGCGGCTCCATAACCTATCCCCAGAGCATGAAAGGCCCTGACATGATAGCGGCCATACAGGGCAAGGGCGTGAGCATTGTGATCGGCGTGCCCCAGCTGCTTGGCATGATCAGGAACGGCATTATGGCAAAGATCAATGCCCTTTCCGGACCGCTGCCCTTTCTGGTGGCAAGGCTTATCGCCTTTTCCGGAGCAGTCAGAAAAAGGCTTGGCATCAACCTCGGCAAGGTCATATTCAGGTCAGTGCACAGGAGCTTCGGGAACCGGTTTCGGTTCTTTACCAGCGGCGGGGCAAAGCTGGATGCTGCTCTCATGGAAGGACTTGAGGCCCTCGGCTTCACGGTGCTGGAGGGATACGGCCTGACCGAGACCTCCCCTGTCGTGACCTTCAACCCTCCTGACAGGAGAAAGCCCGGCTCAGCAGGAAGACCTCTCCCTTCTGTTTCGATCAGGATCGCGAAGCTGCCTGAAGCCGACGAAGGAGAGATAGAGATACAGGGGCCGATGGTCATGCAGTGCTATTACAACAGGCCTTCTGCAACTGCCGACGTGATGCATGACGGCTGGTTCAAAACCGGCGATATCGGCAGGATCGACCAGGACGGATATCTTTTCATAACCGGGAGATCAAAAGAGGTTATTGTCCTGAGCTCAGGCAAGAACATCTATCCGGAAGATGTAGAAAAAATGTACCTTGCATCAAAACTGATCAGGGAGATCTGCGTTACCGGCGTAGAGCACCAGGGCATAACAGAATCTCTCCATGCGGTGATCGTCCCTGATTTTGAATATGCAAAACAGGCTGCGGTCTCCAACCTCTATGATGCGATCAAATGGGAGATCAATGCACTCTCCGGAAGTCTGCCCTCGTACATGAGAGTACAGGGCTTCACGCTCCAGAAAGACCCTCTGCCCCGGACTCCGCTCGGAAAACTGCGGCGCTTTATGATCAAGGCCGGCCAGCCGCTGCCGGAAGCGGAGAAGACCAGGGGTTCTGCTGCCGGGGAAGTCCTGTTTGCAGATGAGATCGGCAGCAGAGTTCTGAAGGCTCTCCAGGATCAATCGAAGAAAGATCAGGAGATACAGGCAGATGATAATCTTGAGCTCGATCTCGGCCTGGATTCTCTCTCCAAAATCGAGCTTGTTGTGGCGATCGAGACAGCCCTGTCCCTTAAGCTCCCTGAAGATTTCATGTCTGATATCCATATTGTCAGGGAACTCGTCGAAAAGATCAGGCGATCATCAGGAGGACATCAAACAGCAGGGGTTGAAAAGACCGGCTGGAAAGAGATCATTTCTGCGGAGCCTGAAGAGCAGATTGAGCTTGAGCAGCCGGAATTAATGATGCTTCCCTCAAGGATCGTGTATGCGGGCCTGAAGTTCTTCGCCAGGCTCTTCTTCCGTCTCGAAGCACGAGGGATTCAGAACATTGCTGCCTCCGGAAATTATATTCTTGCGCCAAATCATGCCAGTTATCTGGACGGGTTTGTTGTGGTGCTTTCCCTGCCCTTCTCAGTATTCAGAAATCTCTATCTGCTCGGTATCAGCGATTTTTTCGCGGGCACGCTGAAGGGCTGGTTTGCAAAGCGGGCCCATGTCATCCCTATCGACTCCTCTGCGTACCTCAACCGGGCACTCCAGACATCTGCGTACGTGCTTCGGCATGGCCGCTCTCTCTGCGTTTTTCCAGAAGGCGGACGGTCGTCTGACAACACGCTCCTTGAATTCAAGAAAGGCGTCGGCATCCTTGCGGTCGAAATGGGAATACCGGTTGTGCCGGTCTATATTAAGGGGGCCTTTGAGGCCCTGCCGAGGGAGGCTGCATGGCCGAAGTTCACGAAGATCTCGGTCACCTTTGGCACGCCGATCTCTGCCAGAGATATAGATTTTTCGAAAAAACCTGCTGGCATGGATAATTATCAGTATTTCGCTTATCTGATACGGGAAAAGGTGAAGGAGCTCTCAAAGGCGTAGTGCTTCAGGCGTCAGGCAGAAACGCCGTAAAAGGCCTGCAATGACAACATGATTAATTTAGTACCACGTAAACGTAATTGCATTCAACTTTGATATTCAGAATACTTGTTGGCTGGTATGAATAAAGCAACTGAAGGGGTTGCAGGCAGTCCTTTTTCGTCCTTCCTGCCTGCCGCTGTCAACATGAGCGGCGCTTTTCGTCAGCACTCCGGCTTATCGAATAAGCAGAAAGTTCTTAGACGTTAGGCCTGCCGCTGTTGTTCTTCCCCATACTGTTCACACTCTCCAGCAATCTCTTCATCAGCTTTCTCAGGATCCCGGGGCTTTTCCCTCTGCCGCTGTCGAGTGACGGATATACGGTGATCCGGCCATATTTGTCAGCTTCGTATGTCCTGTATCCCATGCAAAAATTATAGCAGAGAAAAAAGGGGTGTCAAATTAAGTTTGATTCATTTATACATTTCTTTCCCTGTGAAAAGCACAGCCGAATCATGTAAGGGTTAGATTGACTGAGAATGGGATTATGCGATATTGTTTGATATGACTGCGAAGGCACATATAGACCTCCCTGCAGAAAAGATCGCTGATTTTTGCAGGCGTAATCATATCAGCAGGCTATCGCTTTTTGGTTCAGCCCTTACCGGCAAATTCACAGATGAAAGTGATATTGACTTCCTGGTAGAGTTTGAACCGGGCCATATTCCGGGGTATATAAGGCTTGCGGGCATGGAGATTGAACTATCTGCCATTCTCGGGCGCAAGGTTGACCTGAGAACGCCGCAGGATTTGAGCCGCTATTTCCGCAAAGAAGTAATGGAAGCAGCAGAACTGCAATATGTTAGCCGCTGATTCCATCCGGTTGCGGCATATGCTCGATGCAGCGCGAGAAGTGATTTCCTTTACCATTGACAAAGATAGGCCCTCTCTTAACGCTGACCGCCAACTTGCCCTTGCTCTTGTAAAGGCTGTCGAAATCATAGGCGAAGCTGCCGGAAAAGTTACTGAGGACTGCCGTCAGGAATTCCCGCAGATTCCGTGGGCGAGCATTATTGGCATGCGTAATCGCCTGATCCATGCTTATTTTGATATTGACCTTGATATTCTTTGGAAAACAATTATTGAGGACATCCCGCCGTTGATTTCTGATCTTGAAAAGATAATCCCACCGGCGGCATAAGTTTTGGGAGGCGCCTATTTAGGGCTTCTCTATCAGATTGTCAGACTACCCTCGCAAGTTTTTCTTCAACCGATCTTCTGACTGCGTTGAAGCCCTTGTTCCGGATATCCTGCAGGGTCTTTGCCGATGCAAGATCTTTCAGGAAATGTGCTCTCTTCTTTGGATCGCTGATATGGGCAAACGCCTTTTTTCTCATGCCTTTTACAAAGATGAGGTATCTGCCGATCTCGGGGCCGTAGATCTTTTCGAGCTCCTGCCGCAGCGTCTTCGAAAAGGCAGGGCTTACTCCGCCCGTTGAGATGGCGATCGTCAGAGGTCCGCGCTTAATGACCGACGGCGCGATAAAAGAACACTCTTTCGGCACATCAACAACATTGACCAGTGACGGACTATCTTTTGCGACCTGCGTATTTACTGAGGGATCATCTGTTGCAGCAATAACAAGGACAGCCCCCTTGAGGTCTCCTTTGCGGTAAGAACGGGGAGTATGGGTCAGGTTTTTTTTCTCTTCTTCTTTCTTGAGACGTGCCGTAAGGAGAGGGCTGACGACTGTCACTGAGGCACCGGCCTTCAGGAGCGAGAGGATCTTTCTTTCGGCTATGGTGCCGCCCCCGACAACAACCGTTCTTTTTCCATGGAGATTGAGAAACGCCGGGTAGTAGTTCACGGACAAGAGAATGCGGCTACTTCTTTTTCTCGACTTTTGCCGGTGCTGCGAGCTCTTTTTTTGCTTCCTTGACCAGGGGGCTGTTCGGATATTTCTCAAGAAGACGGTTCAGGTATAGTTCGGCCTTGTCTTTCTGGCCGATGCCCCTGTACGCAATGCCGAGCTTGAGCAGAACAGTATCTTCTTTCTTATAATCAGGGAATTTCTTCAATAAGGATTCAAAACGGTCGATGGCAGCCCCGTACGACTGCTTCTTCAGATAGAACTCTCCGACCAGATATTCATAGTCAGCCATAACGGTCCTGCATCTCTCGATCCGGATATCTATCAGGTCCTTGTACGGGTTCCGCGGAAAATCCTTTTTCAGCTTCTCGAATTCAGCAAGTGCCTTTTGAGCGCCGCCATACCCTCTCTCAGGGCTTTCGATCTGGCCGAAATAGACCATGGCTATCTGGTACTGGGCATAGGCTGCATGCTGATGGTCAGTATAAAGCTCCAGGAAACTGCGGTATTCAGTGACTGCCAGTTCTGGTTCGCCCTCCTTGACATAAGAATCCGCTATCCTGAGCTGGGCGAGAGGGGCGTATTTCTTGGTAAGGTCCCTGTTCTTTATTTCGAGCAGCAGGGCCCTGGCCCCTTCATAGTCCTTGTCATCAATAAGTTTGTTTGACTTTTCGAACGAACGTTCAGCATTGAATTCCTCATTCGCAGCAGGCTTTACCGCTGACTTTGAGCAGGCGAAGAGCAGAAGAAGTATGGAGAGAGCTGAGAGTATTCTTATCATTTTCATGCAGTTATTAAAGCTGTACCAATAAAGTGAAGTCAAGGCTAACGGAAATCCCCTGCCTTGCCAAAGCCGTTCTGGCAGTGCTATGGTTATGGGTGAATCTTTTGCATTTTCTGAAACCAGGCAGATACATAAACAGCGAGTACAACGCTGTCCATAAACAGGCACCTCTTTCCGTTGCCCTGGCATTTCCGGATATCTATGATGTGGGCATGTCCCACCTTGGGCTCAAAATCCTGTACTCGGTCGTCAATGAGCTGGCCTATGCCTCTGCTGAACGGGTCTTTTCTCCCTGGCCTGACCTTGAGGCAGCCCTGAGGGAGCAGAGAGAACCGCTCTCATCCCTTGAGTCGGGCAAACCCCTGCATTCCTTTGATATCGTAGGGTTCAGCCTTCAGTATGAACTTGCCTATACCACGGTCCTGAATATGCTCGATCTTGGCAACCTTCCGCTTCGCACTGAAGAACGCCTGGCTCGTAAGGACCTTCCCCTTGTCATAGCAGGCGGCCCCTGCACGGTAAACCCCTGGCCCATGTCCCCTTTTATCGACGCCTTTCTTATCGGTGACGGCGAAGAGGCAATCAAAGAGATCCTCGCGGCTGTTCACCAGTGGAAAACCGACGGTTCAGGCGAAAAGCCCGGCCTGCTGAAAGCCCTTGCCGAAATAGAAGGGGTCTTTGTGCCGCTTTTCGGCAGGGACAGAAACGTAAACCGCCGGTATATAGATTCTCTTGATACTGCCCCGTTCCCGACTGAGCCTGTTGTGCCTTTTACGAACATTGTGCATGACAGGATCAACATCGAGATCTCCCGCGGCTGCACCATGGGCTGCAGGTTCTGCCAGGCAGGCATGATCTACAGACCGGTGCGCGAACGGTCACCCGAAAAGGTTCTCGCAATCGCTGAACAGTCCCTCAGGTCAACAGGATATGACACGGCCTCGTTTACATCCCTGAGTTCGGGCGATTACTCATGCCTTGGCCCGCTTATGAAAGAGTTCAACAGGCGATTCTCATCAGAGCGCGTCTCCCTCTCCCTGCCGTCACTCCGCGTCGGCTCGGTAAATGACGAGATGCTCAGGGAACTCAAGGCCGTACGCAAGTCCGGCTTCACGATCGCCCCTGAGGCCGGCACAGACAGGCTGCGCGCGGTCATCAACAAGGACTTCACGAGCGATATGTATGCTCAGGCACTCGAAAAACTTTTCCGGGCAGGATGGCAGGGCCTTAAGCTCTATTTTATGATCGGGCTTCCGACCGAGACTGATGAGGACATCACTGCAATCCCTGAAATGGTGATGCAGGCGCTCCATACCTCTAAGCGGCTGACCGGAAGACGCGCTACGCTCAGCGTAGGTGTTTCGCCCTTTGTACCGAAACCGCATACACCTTTTCAGTGGTATGGCCAGAACAGCCTTGAACTGATCATCGAAAAGAACCGTTACCTGAAGGGAGCACTTCTAAAAAAAGGCGTTCAGTTCAGGGGGCATGACCCTGAGATGTCACTGCTTGAAGCTGCATTTGCACGCGGCGATGAAAACCTCTCGCGCCTTATTGAAGAGGCCTGGCGGCTCGGATGCAGGCTTGATGCCTGGACAGAATATTTTGATATGGCCAAATGGAAGCAGGCCATGGACAACACCGGGATCAGTGCAGCGGATTATGCTGAGCGGGAGATCAATGCTGACAGCGCACTCCCCTGGGACAATATCGATATCGGCGTCACCAGGAAATTCCTCTGGAAAGAATATCAGCAGGCCCTTTCAGCCCAGTTCACATCTGACTGCAGAAAGGTCTGCCATGCCTGCGGCCTGAAATGCCGGCCTGAGGATATGACACAGGCAGGTACAGCCGATCTTTCAGCCGCTGCAGAGCAAAAGCCAAAAAAACCATTTCCTGTTGAAAGCGTCTCGATAAAAGTAAGACTCCAGTTCTCCAAGACAGGAAGACTGCGTTATCTTTCCCATCTTGAGACAACAACCGCCCTGATCCGCGGCATGAGGCGGGCAGGTTTTCCGTTCAAATATACCGAGGGCTTCCACCCTGGGCCAAAGACATCGTTTGGTCCTGCGCTCAGCGTAGGAACAGCAGGCCTGAAAGAATATCTCGACATGGAGCTGATCCCGCCTTTTGATGTCCAGGCCGGTCTTCTCCTGCTACAGGGAAACCTTCCGGCCGGGCTTCAGGCGGTGACCATGAGGACGATCGAAAAAGGAGAAAAATCCCTGACAGGGTTTGTAGTAAGATATACCTATGAAATCAGGGGTAAAACAGGCCTTTCTCTTGACGCCTTTCTCGAAAACAGGGATATGTCCGTGCAGAGAAAACAGAACACGTACCGCTTATCCGACATGGTCGAGGACGCAGTAATGACCGGGGACACGTCTGCGCGCATCACAGTAAAAGACCTTGGCGACATAAAGGTGCGGCCTGATGAGCTCCTCCCTCTGCTCTTCGGCCAGTCTGCTGATGACCTTGAGATCACCAGGCTTGCCATGTACGGCTGGGACAACGGCTGGCGAGAGCCGCTGGAGGGTTAATAATGGGCAGCGAGATCCTGATCAATATAACACATGGCGAGACACGGGTAGCCCTTCTGCAGGGCGGCCAGGTGATCGAGTTCTATGTCGAGCGCAGGCGTGACGCAAGCTTTGTCGGCAATATTTACAAGGGAAAGGTCGTGAAGATCCTGCCCGGCATGCAGTCGGCCTTTGTTGACATCGGTCTTGAAAAGGCTGCATTTCTCTATGTGGCTGACATCCAGACAGAGACAGATGAATACGCACCCATGTTCGAGGAGAAGGAGAAAGATTCTTCAATAGATCTCTTCCCCAGAAGGTCCCGTGCCGAGACACCAATCGATGAAGTGCTCCAGGACGGCCAGGAACTTCTGGTACAGGTGTCGAAAGACCCTATCGGCAGCAAGGGTGCGCGTGCTACATCCTATATAACGCTGCCCGGAAGATATCTGGTGCTGATGCCGAATGTTGAACATGTCGGCATCTCCCGGAGGATCATGGATGAAGAGGAGCGCATCCGGCTCACCGAGATCGTTCAGCGCATAAAGCCTGAAGGGTACGGCCTAATCATCCGCACCGCAAGCGAGGACTCCCCTGAGGAGGACCTGAAGAAGGACCTTGCCTTCCTCGTGCTGCTCTGGGAAAACCTCCAGAGGAAGAAGGACCGCGTACCTGCGCGAGGACTGCTGTACAGCGACCTTGATCTGGTAACGCGTTCGATCCGCGACCTCATGAGCCAGGATGTTGAGCGCCTTGTCATAGACTCCCGGGAGGAATATGACCGGGTGATCGAGTTTGTGCAGACCTATTTCCCGAAGCTGCTGAACAAAATAGAGCTCTACGAGGCCGCAGAACCGATCTTTGACGCCTTCGGCATTGAGCTTGATATATCACGTGCCCTGGGACGCAGGGTCTGGCTGAAATCAGGCGGCTATATCGTTGTTGATCAGACAGAGGCGATGACCGTCATAGATGTGAACACCGGCAAGTTTGTCGGCAAGGAAGGGCTTGAAGACACGATCCTGAAGACAAACCTCGAGGCGGTCAAGGAGATCGCATACCAGATCCGGCTCAGGAACCTCGGCGGCATCATCATCATAGATTTCATCGACATGGACATTATCGAGAACAGGGAAAAGCTTTTCAATGCCTTTTCCGAGGCGATGAAAAAGGACCGGGCAAAGAACACGATCCTGCATGTTTCAGAGCTCGGCCTGATCCAGATGACCAGGAAGCGCGTGCGGGAGAGCCTCGGCAGGACGCTCTGCACCACCTGCCCGTACTGTGAAGGCAAAGGCTTCATACGGTCGCCGGATACGCTTTCATATGAGATCCTGCGCACCATAAAAAAGATGGCGCGCCACGGCAGCACCAAGATCATCATCACTGCCCATCCGCTCGTTGCAGAACTGCTCTCGGATGAGGAGATGCTCGGCATCGAGGATGTCGAAAAACAGTACGGCGCAAAGGTGATCATCAGGTCTGACAGCAAGATGCACCAGGAAAACTACGAGGTCAGCTCCCTGTGAGCCCTGAGGCTCCTGAGATCCTCGACCAAAAATTTTCTCTTCTCATAACCAGACTGAAACAGATCCCGTCTGCCCTGCTCGCCTTTTCAGGCGGTGTTGACAGTTCATTTCTGCTCAGGGCCTTGAAGATCTCGGACATCCCCTTTCTGGCAATAATCGGCAAGTCCGAAACAGTCCCTGAAAAGGAGCTTCAGCAGGCAGTCTCTTTTGCCCTGCAGGAGAATGTCCGGCACCGGGTGATCATGACCGGAGAGCTGCAGAACGAATCCTTTCTGAAGAACCCGCCTGACCGGTGTTTTTTCTGCAAGCAGGATCTCTTTCAGAGAATACAGCAGATCGCAAAAGAAGAAGCCTATGAAGCGGTCTTCGACGGAAGCAACGCAGATGACCTGCAGGATTTCAGACCGGGAAGAAAAGCTGCTGAGCTGTATGGTGTGCAGAGCCCTCTGGCAGAAGCCGGACTATCGAAGGACGATATCAGGCAGCTTTCAAAAAGATTGAGGCTTGGCACCTGGGACAAACCTTCTTCTCCGTGCCTCTCTTCGCGTTTCCCGTATGGCCAGAGGATAACCCTCCCCCTCCTCCGCCGGGTCGAGCAGGCTGAGGATTTCCTGAGATCGCTCGGCATCAGGACCGTGCGCGTCAGGGTCCATACTGATGTTGCACGCATAGAAGTTCCTGAAGATGAAATGGCCCTGCTGCTCAGGAACCGAAAGGCTGTTGCTGAAAGGCTCAAGTCGTTCGGGTTCAGCTTTGTTTCCCTGGACCTTGAGGGCTTTCGAAGCGGCAGCCTGAACCGCATGCTGCCGCAGGATCCTGCGAAAGACTGAAGCAGATCATAAGTATAAAGACATTCAATTAATAAATCCCTCCTAACCTCCCTTTGTCAAAGTGAGGAAAATGCCCCTCTTGCTTAGAGCACCTACTGTTGGTTAGCAAAGAGGGGGTTGGGGAGATTTGTGGTCTGTCGGCTTACCTATGTGTAATCGATTATAATACCCCATGCGCAAAGAAGACTTTCCTGACCTTTCACGATGCACGCTCTGTGGCAGCTGCAAGGCCTCCTGTCCGACCTATGAAGACAGCCTGACCGAGGGCATGAGCGCGCGAGGCCGGCTGAAACTGGTCAAGGGCCTTATTACTGAGGAACTGGAACCCTCCTCTCTGCTGAGCGAGCGACTCTTCAGCTGCATCCTCTGTGGTGCCTGTACCAGCGTCTGTCCGCTCGGCATCGACATCCCGGAATTGATCCATCAGGGACGATACATGCTCAGAAAACGCGATAAGCGGAGAAGATTCCTGAGATATCTGCTTAAAATTTTTACGACCTGGCCTGACCTGAGCTTCAGGGTCCTCTCTATGGGCCAGGACTTTCTTATCCCTTTTCTCGCAAAGCGGAAGATCATACCCTTCAGACCCGAGATCCCGGATCAGCCGTTTCATGCCATCGAGCAGGTACATAAGGTGCCGAAGAAAAAAGGCAGGGTGGCGATCTTTACCGGATGCAGCGTCAATTATCTTTTGCCTCATCTCGGCGAATCGCTTATCAATGTGCTGCAGTCCCTCGGGTATGAGGTGGTGCTGCCGAAGGATGAGGTCTGCTGCGGTGCTCCCCTGCGTGCGGCCGGCATGGAGGAAGAGGCTGCAGAGCTGGCACGGAACAACCACCGCGTCTTCAGCAGGCTCAAGGTGGCTGCGATCCTGAGCCTCTGCCCCACCTGCACCCTGACGCTGAAACATGAATATGTCTCCCTGATCGGCAAGGGACTCGAAAAAGCGACCGACATCTCTGTTTTTCTGCAGGACAAACTTGAGCGGGTCGAGGCCATTGACCGGACCGTCACGTACCACGACCCCTGCCATCTGCAGTACAGCCTCAATGTGAAAAAAGAGCCGCGCGATATTATTACTAGGGCCGGGCTCGGTCTTATTGAGCCTGCCTCTCAGGGCTGCTGCGGGTTTGGTGGGACGTTCTGCACCTCGTACAAGGAGATGTCAGAAAGCATGCTCTTCAAACGCACAACCAGCCTCATGGCAACAAAGGCCGCAACAGTAGTTACGTCATGTCCGGGCTGCATGCTCCAGCTCGGCAGGACCATCACGGACAGGCCTGTCATTCATCTGATCGAGCTTATCGAAGAGGCATACTGCTTAAGGAAGCTGTACCAGGAACCGGTACTGGCAAAGAAGGGGTAGGCAGCAAGGACAAAACCGGTTTTGTTCCATTATAATAATGCATCTTATTCTTCAGGGGAGAGCCATGAAATTCTTTATTGATACCGCAAACATCGACGAGATCAAAAAGGCCTGGGAGCTGGGCGTCATTGACGGAGTAACCACAAATCCCTCGCTTATTGCCAGAGAAGGCAAGGACCCTGTACAGATACTCAAGACTATCTGCAGTATTGTAAAAGGACCGGTGAACGGCGAAGTGATCGGTACCACTGCTGATGTGATGATAAAAGAGGCAAAAGAGCTCGCGAAGATCCATAAGAATATCGTCATCAAGATCCCGATGATCGAGGAAGGGCTCAAGGCGGTCAAGAAGCTCTCTTCCCTCGGTATAAAGACAAACGTTACCCTGATCTTTTCTGCCAACCAGGCCCTGCTTGCAGCAAAGGCAGGAGCATCCTATGTAAGCCCGTTTGTCGGCCGGCTTGACGACATCAGCCACCATGGCATGGACATAGTCGAGGAGATCCTGGATATCTATGCAAACTATCTCTTCGAGACCGAAGTGATCGTCGCATCAGTGAGGAATCCGCTCCATGTGCTTGATGCAGCCCGCATGGGGGCACATATTGCAACCATTCCCTACTCCGTGATCACCCAGCTCATAAAGCATCCCCTGACCGATATCGGGCTCTCGAAGTTTCTGAAAGACTGGGAAAAGGTCCCCAAGAAAAAAGGTCAAGGTCGAGGCTAAGGTCAGGGAGATCACATGCCGATCTATGAGTACCGATGCAATAAGTGCGGCGAGGATTTTGAGAAGCTGGTCTTCGGCAGCAGGGAAGTCCTCTGTCCAAAATGCTCATCAAAGGATGTGAAGAAAAAGATGTCTGCCTTTGGCATGAGCGGCGTAGATAAGCCCTTTGCCGGGTCATCCTCTGCAGGCTGCACCTCCTGCAACAAAGGCTCCTGCAGTTCCTGCAAGTAAGGAACGCTGAACTGGTTATTCCTGCATCTTAAAAGGGTTCGCCCTGAGTATCCTGGTCACTTTCAGAGGATTACCCTCCATCACAAAGACAGCCATGCCGCGCTCCTCAGACTTTCTCCCTGAGAGCGTCCAGGCACTTTTCCAGGAAATGTTCACATGCATCTGCTCCCCTTCTATCTCGACCCATCGGGGAGTAAGGGTAATCTCCGCACTGTCATAGGCCTGTTTGCCGGACATTACATCCTTGAATCCGCTCTCGGTCGTATTTCTCTGTATGGTTGCCGAATCCTTTGCCAGAAAGGCATTCTTGATCGTCTCTGCAACGCCAAAGGCTTCTTTGGCTGACTTCGATTCCTGTGTGGTCTGTTTGACCTCTTTTTTACCGCAGGACACAAGCAGCAGGCATGCGAGCAAGAGAAGCGTTATCTTTTTCATTGTTCCCCCTGAATGATCTGATCTTCCTGCTAATAATATACGTTCACCCCCTTTTTTTCAACCGGGGGCTTTAAGCTGCTTCCTTGCTGTTGCTTCGCAAATTTATCCTTGACAGTCTCATAAACAGACTGATATATTTTGCAGGCTGACTGAGTTCCATATATACATAGACGCTGACTTGACTTGTGGAGGGGCAAGTGAAACGGGGTTATCGGGGCTGCGTACAACTATCTGGTTTTCTATTGTCTGCCGCATGTTTCATCCTCCTCATTATTCCTTTTTCAGCAGAAGCCTTTGAACCTGATCTTGAAAAAGAGCTCCAGCAGTCCCTGATACAGAGCAGGGCCATTGTCCTGCAGTCCCAACAGAAGCTGGAAAATGCCTCTTCCATCGACAAAGAGATAACCTACCTCAAAGACATTGCAGAGCGCATAAAGACAGCGCATGCCCTGCTTCAGGAGAGGTTCAGATTACGGCAGGAAGCCGCCAATCAACTTGGGGGCAAGGCCGGGGAGCGACACCGGGACATGGAAGCCGGATATCTGAAAGCCCTCGGAGAGTATCTGGGATTAATAGAAAGTCTTCAGCAATCAGCGGTAAGCTCTCAGCTTCAAACCCAGCAAATCCTGCAAACGCTGCAGACCCTTCTCGACAGCATCCTCCCCAGGAACAGAAGACCGATCTTCGGAAGCCTTCCTTACAAAAATCTGAACTACCCGCCAGAGGAGCCTGATGCATCTCCGGCAATAGTACCTGCATACAGGGGCGGCAGCCAGACAGTAAGCCCTGATGACATCAAAGATACTCCCGAGGCCCCAATATCCCCCGAGATCGCAGCCCTTGCCCAGTCCCTGAACTGGAAACCGATCGCGATCTACGAATATGTAAAGAACAGTATCGATACCGAATGGTACTGGGGCTGCATGAAGGGGGCAGAGGAGACACTGCATCAGAAGAGCGGCAATGACTGCGACCAGGCAACGCTGCTTGCAGCGCTTCTCCGTGCCTCGGGATTTCCGGCCCGATACCTCAGAGGAACCATAGAGTTCTTCCCTGACATAGAAAAGGCAAAGAACCTCATCGGGATAAATGACCCCCTGAAGATGGCCGAGTTCTTCCAGAAGGCAGGCATACCGTATAGGCCGGTCATACAGGGCGGAAAGATAGCAAACATCCAGATAGAGCATATCTGGGTCGAAAGCCGGATACCTTATGGCAACTACCGGGGCACTATGATCGACGACAGCGACCCCACCTGGCTCGGACTGGATACCAGCATAAAACCGAAAGGATATACATACAACTCCCCTCCCGAGCTCTCAGCAGACAACGGACAGCTTTCTGCAATAAGGGATGAATACCTCGGTGCAGTACAGACCCGGACACCGGTTGAGTATTTTAAGGACAAGCTCTCTGCCCTCAGCTCCCCGCTTACTGCTGACAGCTACAAGCTGACACGCAGCCTTATCCCGGAAGATATGAAGATACTGCCAAACAGCATGCAGTTTGAGCAGAAGAAGATCACCCATGAATATACGCAGATTCCGGAAGACCTGAAACATAAAGTCAAGCTGTCAGCTTTCAGCAATCAGCAAATAGCGAGCAGCAGTCCCCTCTTTGAGATTACCCTGCCCCTATACAAACTTAGCAACCAACAGATAATCATGACATACGAACCGGAGACAGTAGAAGACCAGCAGATCATGGACTCTTACGGGGGGCTGGACAATACGCCCGCATATCTCATAAAGCTGAGGCCTGTGCTGAAGGTCAATGAAGAGAGAGTGGTGGTGGGCAAAGACGGGCTGGCAATGGGAGAAGACTTTGTCCTTGCAGTAGAGCTCATATCCCCAAGAGGCGTTGAACGGATCTCGAGTACCCAGATAACAGGAAATGTGACAGCGATCGCCATCGTGGCACAAAAAGCTATCAGCGATCAGCTTTCTGCTATCAGCGAAAAGGACGATGCGGAGACGATCCTTTATAAGGAAGCAACCCGGTATATTGACCGATGGAATAATGCAGAGGATGAGTTTGCCTCGCTTCTGCACCTGAAGATCGCAAGACCTGTTCCTACGGTCGTAACGGTCGGAGGTGTGATAGACGTAACATACCTTCTCGACATGCCGCATGGGTTTGAATGGAAGGGGGTATTTATAGATGCGAGTTTAAGAGCGGTCAGCATTCAGCCGTCAGCGGTCAGCGTAGGGGCGAATGGCGGTTCGCCCTCTTCTGAAGACAGGAAAAAGACTTTCATGCAGCTATCCGGACTTGAAGGGTCTGTTCTTGAGCATAAGATATTCGAGGATGACTTGCAGGTCGAGTCCATATCAACAGCAAAGCTGTTCCAGCTCGTAAGCGATCAGCAATCAGCTCTCAGCGGTCAGCTACTGACAATAAACAAGACAAACATAAATACCCTCCTGCCAACCCTCGACCTTGACGACAACATCAGGGAGGACATCGCAAACGCAGTCAATCAAGGCCTCGTTGTCCGTATGCCTTTTGCTGACAGCTTATTGCTGAACGCTATAAGCTATCTCGACTGGACCGGCGTCGGCTATCTGAAAGAGAACCCCTCCACCGGCGAGGCGGGGTATATGCTTTCAGGCATGATCGCCGGAGGCATGAGCGTTGTTACGCCTACTGGCTGGACAAATAAAGAACTCCAGGCAATACTGAGCCACCCAAATTCCAAAGGACACAATACGGACCCCATGTCTGCGTTCAAGATCGCAAAATTTACCGCTACTGACAGACAGCGGGTGATCGTCGGTAAACGGGTTCCCCGCGATATAGAGGTGATCGTTGCGGATAAAAACGGAAGACGTGTTGAAGGAGCAAAAGTTACCTTCAGGGCAGTCGCAGGCAAGGGAATGTTCGGAAACTCGAAAGATATTTACGAGACGACCACCTCGCTCAATGGCTTTGCTTCAGCACCGTTTAGTCCAGGCACAAGGACAGGGGATAATCCCGGGTACATGAAGCTCACATCCACTGACAAATACGTAACCCAGGTGGGTATTAATGTAATAACAGCCACAGTCAGGAGCGCGACAGGGGATATAAGCCTTTCTCCGCCCTTTGAAATATACGGCATACCGGATGATCCATTCGAGATCAAGAAAGTCCTCGGTGATGGCAATGCCGGGCTTGCAAACAACCCTGTCGGGAGTCTTGTTGCCCAGGTGGTAGACAAGCATGGAAATCCGATCTCCAACCGCACCATAAGATTGAAGGCCAACAGCATACTGCCGAGATACGCAGGCACAACGCTGCCGCCAAATCCGAGGGGCATTGAGTTCTATGACAAGGGGACCTGCAGCAACGCTTTCCCGCTCTATGGAGACTGCCCTTCGAGAACAGAAGCGCCGATAACAACCGAATACTTTGGGGCAGTCAGCACTGCCTTCTTCGGCGACACCGTGGCAACGAAATACAGTATCGAGGTCAAAGACATCAATGCAGCAAACCTTCTGCCTGCATATTTCGAACTCTACACCACAGGCTTCAGGTCCGCAGACAACTACATCCCACCGGGGATATACCTGCGTTCCATGCAACAGGTGAACGATAAAGGCCAGGCCATCGATGCTGCCAGGGCAGGCACCCCTTTAAAGACGCCTCTTACGGCCGAGTTCCTATTCATGCATGATGATGTCAAGCTTCAGGGGCCAACAACATGCTCTTCAGGGCAGGGAAGCTGCTGGAATCTGACAAGCACCGGCAAGGTGATCACCGAGAAGATAGCGAATGGGAACGTTACGTTTACCAGTGTTCAAGGCAACGGAACTGCAGGATTGACAAAGAATATCGGCAATGGTTTTTATCAGACAACATATACTACGGGCGCGATGCCTATGGTGAACAGGATAGAGGCCGGAGGAACAGCGTCAATCAGCGTTCCTAAGGTGCTTTATAATCCGACGATAACAGGAACGGCAATGCCCTCCTTCGGTGCTGAAAATCCCGGCACACTGAAGCCGCTTGCGATCACCGAGTACAGAGGTGGACCCCGGAAATCGGACAGTCGTATAAGGTGTAAAATACGACAAA
>CAYXBA010000007.1:0-144862 GCA_964463135.1 uncultured Nitrospiraceae bacterium | reverse complement strand
AAAAGTGTTACCCAGTTTTCTATGATTTCGGTATCATTAACTCATGGCGTGCACAGCGGGACTGTTTTCAATGACCTGAACGGGATCAGCGGCAAAGAGGCCGGGGAGCCCGGCATAAGCGGCATCACTGTGCAGTTATACAATGACGTTAACCTCAATGGTCTGCTTGACGCCGGAGACACGCTGAGGTCAACTCTTGTTTCGGACAGCAACGGGGATTATCTCTTCTCCGGACTGCCTGATGGCAGATTTATTGTCAGCATCCCCACGCTGCCGCCAGGGGGGTATATCTATACGACGGAGAGTCCTGACAATGACCCTGCAGCAGGCGATCAGCAGCCGGCAACGATAGCATCCTCAGGAACGGTCCTCAACCTCAACTTCGGATACCAGGCAACAGTTCCCCGCAGCATCTCGGGGACAATATGGAATGATGCCAATACTGATGGCGTTGTCGATGCCTCTGAGATGCGTTTTCAGAATGTAACCATTGAGGTGCTGGATGGCGCCACGGTTGTTGGTACTGTCTCAACGGACGCAAACGGCAATTATACTTTTTCAGGACTTACTACGAGGACCTATACCGTAAGGCTTGCCGATTCCTTGGGCATCCTCGCCGGACTTACCGATGTGTTTGAAAATGACTCAGTGCTGGACACTCAGGCATCTCTTGACCTGACAGGAAGCAGCGCGAGTAATATCAGGTTCGGGTTTGCACTGCCTGGGGTGACCCTTGTGACGCTGTCCGATTTCAGGGCATACGAAGACAATGGCCGGATGAGGATCGAATGGTCAACATCATTCCAGAGGAACACTGCAGGCTTTTATCTGCTCAGGCGCGAGGAAGGAACAGATACCTATGCGCAGATCAACTGCTATCTGCTGCCTGCGCTCCTGATCTCTCCCCAGGGAGGGACGTACAGCCTTATCGACAACGGGGCATCATTGAAGAAAAGCAATACCTATCTCCTCGTTGAGATGGAAGGCAGAGGGAAGAAGAACACGTACGGTCCATTTACGATTCCGTCAGGAGGGGGCAGCGCATTACCGAGCGCTGACATGACTGGCCCAGCAAGCCGGGCAATGCTCCTGAAGGGAAAGACCGGCAGCTCACTGAGGCCGGCAGGTACGACAGTGCAGAGATTCACGGACAGTGAAGGGACCATAGTGATTTCACAGAGCGGCACCCCTGATGTTAAGGCTGCAAACGCCGTCAGTCATCAAATCTCGGGATACAGTGTCAGGCCTCGGGAGATCTCTGCGGAGAAAGTGACCCGCCTTGTGGCTGCAAAAGTAGCTCAGAGTAAAGCAAAAGGTCTCAAGAAGCAGAAAAAAGGCGCAATGGCCAAGATAGCCGTGGAGAAAGAAGGACTTTACTTTATAGATGCAGCGGAGATCTCAGCCCTGCTGGGCATTTCTGAGAGCAAGGTCAAGAGCCTGATAAGAAAAGGCGGGCTTGCCATGAAAAGCCAGGGAAATGATATTGCGTATATTTCCGCTGAAGACCATTCCGGCATATTCTTTTACGGCCAGGGCGTGGACAGCATCTATGCAAAGGAAAATATCTACTGGCTCTCCAAAGACAAGGGGCTTCGCATGAAGTCTGTTGGAGGAAGCGGTCCCTTGCCTGCTGGATACAGTTCGTTCGCGGAGACCGTTCATGCTGAAAAGGATACGACCTTCCTGAACACGGATATACAGGACCCAACAGCTGACTATTGGTTCTGGAGCTATCTCTTTGTTGCTCCTGACTACACGGACTACGCAAGTGATTCCTTTACAGTCCGGACGGATGGGGTGGCGGACATTTCTGCCCCTGCCACTCTCTCTGTGCATCTTAAGGGCTTTACGGACACCGATGCAAACCCTGATCACCATATCAGAGTCAGGCTTAATGGTGCTGTCATAGGTGAAGGCTGGCTTGAAGGGACGAATGCGGAGCCGCCCGTGGTTATTCAGTTTGACCAGGATCTTCTTAACAGCGGAGACAATGTGATCGGGGTTGAGGCAGTGCTTGATCCTGGTGTCCCTTACAGCGCCTTTTATATCGATTCGTTTGATATCTCATACCAGAGACTCCATGAGGCATCAGAGGATGCTCTCACGTTCCGGTCAGAGGCTATTGCTCCCCTGACGGTGTATGGTTTTTCTGACACCTCTATCAAGGTCTTTGATATATCAGACCCGGAGAGACCGTTGCTGGAACTTGCAGCAACGATCCAGGATGAAGGCGGCAGCTTCAGTGTAAGTTTCGTTCCTTCTTCGGCCGGCCGCCGGTACTTTGTTACGACCTCTGCTGCAGCGGTTACCGGGATAGATGCTTGGGCTGATGCGCCGTCCGGGCTTACCTCACGGCTGAATGCAGCAGACTATGTCATCATTGCGCCGGACCAGCTTAAGAATGCTGTAAAGCCTCTGGCCGACTACAGACAGGCGCAGGGATACCAGACCATGGTCGTGGATCTCGAGGATATCATGGATGAGTTCAACTATGGCATCTCCAGCCCGAAGGCGATCCATGACTTTCTTGCTTATGCCTATGCAAACTGGAAAAAGGCCCCGCGTTATATCGTGCTTGCGGGTGAAGGCACCTATGACTACAAGGACAACATGGGGTTTGGAGACAACCTGGTACCGACCATGGTGGTCAGCACACCTTCGGGACTATTTTCTTCTGACAATTATTTTGTCGATGTTGACGGTGACCATCTGCCGGACATGGCGATCGGGCGGCTGCCGGTGCTCATCGCAGAGGAGCTGCAGGACCTTGTCAGGAAGATCGTCACGTTTGAAAATACGACAGGCAGCAATGTGATGATGATCGCAGACAATCCTGACAAGGACGGCAATTATCCGTTTGACAGCAACGATATTGCAGAGCTTGTTCCGGGTACAATCTCTGTGGAGAAGAAGTATCTGCCTGCCTTTTCAGCAGGGGCGATCAGGAATACGCTGCTGTATGGGATACCGAGCGGTACATTCCTTGTGAACTATATGGGCCATGGCAACTCTTATACTCTGGCTGACGAGGGGTTGCTCAGCTTACCCGATGTCGATTCCATGGAAAATGCAGGAAGGCTTTTTGTCCTGTCGGCCATGTCCTGCGCAGTAGGCGAGTTTGCATTCCCCGGGTACGATTCTCTGAGCGAGGCGCTGGTCATGAAAAAAGATAGGGGAGCTGTAGCTGTTTTGGCCCCGTCAGGATTGTCGCTTAATGCCCTGTCCAGGACACTGGATGAAGGCTTCTTTTCTGCGGCCTTCGGCGGCAAGGCCCTCACGCTGGGCGAGTCCCTGCTTGAGGCGTTCAGATACTACAAGAACAGCGGTGCCGAAGACTTTACGCTTGATATCTACAATCTGCTGGGCGACCCTGCCCTGAGATTCAAGCTGCGATAGCCCATGACTGCAGAACAATCAGGCAGAGACGATCTCTGGACCAGGGTGTACCGGAAAAACCCTGATGTTGTTGCACGCAAGATCGCAGGAGAGCTGTTGCTTGTCCCGGTCAAGGGGAAGATAGCCGATATGCAGAGGATATTTACCCTGAATCCTGTTGGAGAGCTGATCTGGCAGGAGCTGGATGCACCAAAGAAGCTTCAGGATATTCGTGAACGGGTAATTTCTGATTTTGACGTAACAATTGAAACAGCAACGATCGATATTGAAGAGTTCGTAACAGAACTCCTCAGTGCAGATCTGATCCTGGAATAGGGCGGCAGTGTTGCGCAATGCTCTGTGCAGGAGTGATGGATGCGGCCAGCTCTTATTATTCGATCTGACAGGAGACCATCAGGAAGCTTATGACAGGTAAAGAGAGCACCTGGCCGAGCAATGAGGAATTCCTCCGTGCTTTTGACAAGAGGTCCGCAGAACTGCGCATTCCTCTTACCGGAAGCCTTGAACTGACATCACGCTGCAACCTCAACTGCATCCATTGCTATCTCGGACCTCACCAGGGGCCTGAGCGAACGAACCTGCCGGAACTGACCACGTCCAGGATGCTCTCTGTGATCGATGAGATCACGGACGCCGGCTGCCTCAATCTCCTTTTGACAGGGGGTGAACCGCTCCTCAGGAAAGATTTCAAAGAACTGTACAGCCATGCAAAAAAGAATGGCATGCTGATCACAATATTTACCAATGGCACCACGGTTACCGCTGACGTAGTCTCTCTCTTGGCAGACCTTCCTCCTCAGGCAGTTGAAATATCCCTTTACGGGGCAACAGAAGAGACCTACGAGAAGATCACGTCTGTCCCCGGCTCTTACCGTAAGTGCATGCAGGGGCTGCACCTCCTCCTTGAGGCCGGCATTCGGGTTGATCTGAAAACGATGCTTATGACGCTGAACAGTCATGAGCTCTTTCGTATGGAAAACATGGCGAAGGAGCTTGGCCTGAAATTTCGCTTTGATGCTGCGCTCTTCCCGAAGTTTAATGGGGACAGATCCCCTGTCAGTCTCAGGGTCCCGCCCGAAGAAGTGGTGGATAAAGAGTTCTCGGATGCTGAGAGGTATGCCCAATGGAGGGACTATTATCATCATGTCAAGAGTTTGCCTGCGTCTGATAAGCTCTATGTCTGCGGTGCAGGCATGAACAGTTTTCATATCGATGCCCACGGCAGCCTGAAACCCTGTCTTATGAGCAGATCGCTTCAGTATTCCCTTGAAAAAGGAGATTTTGCAACCGGCTGGCGCGATGTTATTGCATTGATCAGAGAAAAGAAGGCGGGTAAGGACTATAAATGCAACGGATGCGAAAAAGGGCTTCTCTGCGGATATTGCCCGGCCCTTTTTGGTCTCGAAAATGGCAAAGAGGATCTCTGTTCAGCCTATACATGCGAAACAGGGAAAGAACGTTTTAACAGGATCATATAGAGACTGACAATGAAGGCAGGAGGGCATCCTGTTCGGCTCGGAATAAGGACCGAATCGGACGACCGTATGGTATAATTATCCTATGAAAAACGAAAAAGAGAGGAAGGCCCAGTACGAAAAGCCCCGGCTCAGGGTGATCGAACTTACTGCTGATGAAGTCATGGCAGTTGGCTGTAAAACAGTCGGCACCAGAGGTCCTGCCAAGGCAACTCCTCCCTGTGCGCCTTGTCTCAAAATAGGCTCATAAAAAGATCGAACCTCCTGCCTCGGTGATACGTTTCTTATGACCCCCCTGTTTTTGAGGGAAATCGCCGGTTTTCTGTTTGTTATTCGCAGTAGAAGCCCCCTGACGATCGAAAATAGTCCTCCGGTATATCAGCAATTTAGTCCTGCAGCTCATCACCCTGTTGGGGATGACGTCCTCGAAGTATGGCTTGAACTGGACAATCTCCCTGATACAGGCAGGATGAGAAAGATCTTCGACACAGAAGAGTCATGGTCCATGTTCTTTGATGAAGACAGCTATTTCCTTGAATTGAAACCAAAGCCGCTTCAGGAACCCCTCTGGATAGTGCGATTTGACAGCAGCTTCAGGAACACCACGATCTATTGCGGGGAGCCGTCCCAGAGAAGAGAGAAGGACCCTGTTGGGGTTTTAGACCCTTTCGGATATCCGCTTGACCAGATACTGCTCATGTATCTGTTATCACAGAAGCAGGGGGCCATAGTGCATGCTGCCGGGATGAGCATGCATGGCAAGGGATACCTATTCCCCGGCCGCTCAGGAGCAGGAAAGAGCACGGTCTCCCGGTTGCTGCTCGGCGGTGATACTGCCACCATGCTCAGTGATGACCGCATCATTATCAGAAAGCGTGATAATGCCTTCAGAGCGTTCGGAACGCCATGGCCCGGCGATGCCTGTATTGCGGAAAACAGGAGCTCTGAACTTGGCGGGATATTTTTCATTCATCATGACACTGAAAACCGGATTAAAGCGATGCCTCCTGCAGAGGCGCTGAAAAAGATCCTGCCGGTGACATCCATACCCTGGTATGACGAAAAGCCGATGTCGGACATACTGCAATTCTGTGAAGATTTGGTCTATGCTGTTCCGTCATATGAACTCTTTTTCAGGCCTGACAGTTCAGTTTCCGATTTTATGGAGAAGTTTGTTGTTCCAGGGGCTGGACGCTGAAATTGCATGCTGCGAGACTTAATCGAGTTTCAGCAGAACCATTCCCGATAGAGGGTCGAGCTCCCGCCGCGCAGTAACTCCTTCGATCTCGGTGATCACAGCCTCGAGCACGAGGAAGGTCTCTGAATCTGCCCTGAGGCATCCGACCTTGACCATATCCTTCTTGCCGAACGCGCCGTGGAAATGCACCTTCGGTTCATCACCTTCCCAGAAGATCGTGCCGAACCCGATGACCTCATGCGATTCTCCGAGCTTTTTCCATACAGGCTTCGGCGGGAACTCATCCGTCTCCGGACCGACGACAATGCTTCCTTCTCGCATGCCGCCCACAAGATGAACAACTGCTGCCCTGATATTCTCTTTTTTGGCGATCGCGACAAGATTTGAGAGGATGTCGTCATGGTCCTCAAAACGGACAATAACTATTCTCCCTGGTCTTCCGGTCTGGTATTTCATGTCTGCTCCTGTTATCTCCGATCGTATTGCTGCAGCTGCTGAACGTGATAATCTGCTATTTTTCCTTCAGTCTGGTGACCTCTTCCTTTGAGACCTCGGTGATGCATGACGACGCGCTGTCGTTCAGGGAAAGCAGTTCGTAGATCTTTACCGGATGTTCCTTGCCTTTTACCGCTACATTGTCCAGGCCGCGTATATGCACATGTCCGATCGTCCTGTTTTCCACGGCATCCCGTATCTTTGCAACGGTATACTCGGTTATAAGAATTTTGACATCATATTTCCTGGTCAGCCCCTCTATGCGCGAGCAGAGGTTCACGGGATCCCCGATGATCGTGTAATCCATCTTCTTGCCTTCAGCGCCGATATTGCCGACAATGACTTCTCCGGTATTTATGCCGATGCCGCAGTCAAGGAGCGGTTTGCCTTCTGCGCGCCACTTGTCCTGCAGACTGGCAAGGCGGCTGATCATATCGAGGGCGCATTGTATGGCCAGTTCGGCATGGTCAGCCTGCCGCACCGGAGCTCCCCAGAAGGCCAGTATGGCATCCCCGATGAATTTGTCAGGCGTGCCGCGCCACTTCATGATCACGGCCGTCATTTCAGCAAGATATTCGTTCAGTATGGCAACGACCTCTTCAGGAGAATATTTTTCGGAAAAAGAGGTAAAGCCCCGGACATCTGAAAAAAGAATGGTCAATTCCCTGCGCTCCCCGCCGATCTTTGCCAGCTCAGGGTTATCGATGAACTCCTGTATTATCTGGTCCGTAACATAATTAGAGAACATTCTCCGGATCTCTTTCGCCTTTCTCTCTTCGATGAAATACTTCGTGACCGTCGCGCCGGTAAAGATGACCAGCATATTGGTTGCCGGGTAAAAGATATTCATCCATATACCGTAATAGGTGAAGAGGGCCTGAACCATGAGCAGATATCCGAGGAAGGTCGCCAGCGAGAAAAGAGATGCCTGCAGTGCTCTCATGCGTGTATAGATGAAGCCGAAGAGTATGCCGGTCAGGATTATCAGCCCTATCTCGATCGATTGATAGGTCTTTGTGATGAACCGGGAGTTGATGATATTTTCCGTGATCGTCGCATTCTTCTCGACCCCAGGCATATCTGCTGAAAATGGTGTGACGATGATGTCGTGCGTGGATATGGCCGAGGTGCCGAGAAATACGATCTTGTCCTTAAAAAACGCCTTATTGACGGTTCCCCTCAGGACATCCGCAGCAGAGACATGGGGGATGGTGAGCTCGCGGCCCAGATAATTGATCAGTACCTTGCCGCCCAACGGATTAAAAGGAATGATCCTGTCACCCAGGGCAATGCCCCTGCCCATATACAGGACGACCTCTTCCATCGGGATGTCGAGGGCGATCCGTGCTGTCTGAAGGGCAAGGGAAGGGTAGTAATCATCATTGTATTTGAGATAGGGCACATCCCATATGGTCTTGCCGTCGATGTCCCTGCGGTTGTAAGCGTGCCCCAGCTGTACGTTCTTGCCGATCTCAGGCACCGGCGGTATTATGCCGTCCGCCTGTGTCGGTCTTCCCAGTTTCGTATCTTTTATTTTTTGTATGCTTGAATCAGTTGCATATTCCGGGGCCTCAGGCCCCTCTTTCAGATCAGTCTGGTTCTCGGGGACATTGAATGCGGTTGCGAGCACAACCTTCTCCTTGTGCGGGGCGAGGGTTCCGGCAATTTTGTTATCACCCGCGTATTTTTCCGGGTACATAATATCGATCGCCAGTACCTTGGGTGCCTGATCAAGGATCCTGGCCATAAGCTCTGCCTGGAGAGTCCGGGGCCAGGGCCACCTGCCGAATTCAGAAAGGCTTTTTTCATCGACCAGAACTGTGACAATATTTTTCGGCAGAGGAGGCTTCTGAATGATATTTCTGATCTGAAAGCGATAAATGAGGGTCAGCGTCTCGATCCGTTCTTCGATAATGGCCGGATTAACCGCTGACAGCCAGACAAAGAAGGCGATAGAGATAAGGCTGATGACCAGGTCTATTCTATGAACGAGTGTACGGCGCATATGTTGGGCTGTTATGCTATATCAGGGAAAAGTCCTGTGCCTGTCTGTCCTCGCCGGCTGAAAACTCAGATGGGGCGATCGCCTTGAGCGATTGCCCCATCACTAGAGAAGACAGTGTCTGCTGATCGATACTTATACGATCACTAATCGCAGGAGTACCCTCTGCAGCCTTGTTTAGGCAGTTTTGGTAACGTAGGCTCCTGTTCGATCGGAGGCGTGGTAAACCCGCCTTCAGGACCGCCATGGCCGGGAGCACCTTTCGGGCTTTCGAGGCCGGCCACTTCATGCACGGTTGTATCCTCAAGCAGCTGCTTTAAACAATCCGGTGGAATAGGCACCGGCGCTGAAGGAGCCATTCCCTTGTCCACGCAGTTCATGAATCCGCCTGAAACCGCTTCTGAGCCTTTTACCGAACCATCCCTATTGCTTGAATCAACGACGCCCTTTACTACGGCCAGGCATGAAGCACCTTCCTTGACGTCCTTGAATGCAGCCATACATGCAGAAGGTGTATTGCCCCCTGTATTGACCCAGGTGATAAAAATGGTTCCGCGGGCTGCTGCAACTGCCGTAGGAGTGTTTATCTCCAGTTTGTTCTTGCCCACTATTGCACGGACCTTGCCGTCGATAAGATTAAAGACCGACTGCCCTCTTTTCTTGTCGTCGCCGAGAAGGTATTCCTTGACCAGGAGTCTGGATCTCTCGCCGAGCGTGAGGAGACTGTCATCAACGAACAGGATCTTTGCCTTGGAGTCCTTCTCGGTCTCCACCGTGTCCATCAGCAGAAGACTGTCCCTGACCGCGGCATTCGCCGGCTTGTCAGCCCTGATGATCGATGCCTTGCCCTTGAGTGCCCTGATCTCGCCTGCCTTGTCTACTGACATGACCATGCTTGCCATAAGAGCCAGACAGACGATAATGCCAAAAATCTTGATATATTTTGTCTTCATTGATTAAAACCTCGCAGTGAGGAAAATCCCCGTTATAGAGCGATCATAGGAAGAAGATATTTCCTTTGACCGGTTGATCACAAATATCTGACTGGCAGTAACTGACAGTATCTCGTTTATGGGCCGTATAAAATATGCCTCGTAGGTCCTGGTGATCTCGCTTCTGTTCAGTTTCAATGTCCAATAGTTCCACCCGTGACCTGGCTTAAATGACCAGAACTCATCGGACTCTTCCCGTCCGTAATTCTTGTTGTAATACTCGTACCGGGCGCCGAATGCCCAAAGATTATGGTGGTCATAGTGCGCCGAGACGGCATATTTATTTCCGACGTAGCTGGCTATGCGCTCCCGGGTGTTGTTGTTGTCATAATAGTAGGAAAGGTTCAGAAAGAAATCGTGGGTTATCGGGATCTTCTGCTCAATACCGCCGCTGATGTTAAACCCGTCCCTGTCCGAGTTGTCCAGCAGGCGGTCGCTGTTGAAGAAGTTCTTTTTTGCGTATGCAAAGACCAGGGTCGTCGGCATATTGTCGACCAGCATGAGCCTGATCGAAGGACGCAATGTATGGATATTTGAATAATCCTCACTGCCGAGGAACGTATAATCGAGCAGATACTGGGCCTCAAGCAATACCCTGTTCATCGGGCTGTATGACGCCTTCAGTTCGAGTTCATGGTTCTGCACGTTATACGAGGACATGCTTGTATGAAGGCTCTGATAGAACGAATAGCTTGCCTCTGTGCGGACCGGCGCATCGGTGATCAGCGCGCTGCCCTTAAGGAACAGGACCAGGCGCGAGTCAGCCTGTGCGTCGTCCTCATGCTCGAAATACGACGGGTTGGCCTTTACAAAAGCACTCTCGTCATAACTGCCGAGATTCACGTTGCTGTCATACTGGAGCCCTACGGTTGCCTGCAGGTTAAACCGCTTGGTATGTTCGCGGCGCTCGATGTCTGAGGTAAAACCGGCAATGGAACGGGAAAGGGAAGGGTCCGGCATATTCTGCTCTGCCTTCTTGAAATGCTCTCTAGCTGCCGAGTATTTCCCCTGCTTGTAATAGACAACGCCGAGCTCATAGTTGGTGCGTGCAAGGTCATACTGCCTGTTGGCAACGACCTTAAGATTACTCTCCGCATCCTGCAGCGATCCCTTTCTGTTCAGGGCGATACCGAGCAGCTGCATGGCCTGGGCATCGTCCGGATTGGTCTTCAGGACTTCCCTGAAGATAGCCGCGGCATCATCGTATTCCCGGCTGTCGATCTTTGCGATTCCCCTTGAGATGTTCACCTCATGGTCCGGGGTAAGATCGGCATACGATACGGATGCCATAACAACGAGTAAAACGGTGATGCATAAGGCTTTGGTGGTTGTATGGAGTATGTTTTTCATAGTGGGTTACGATATCAACTGGATATATAAATGTCAAGCTTTTTTAGACTGAAAAAAAGCAGGTAAATTAAGCTGTTAACGTGGTATTTTCATACGGCAAACTATGAAAATGTCAGAATCTCATTTTGAGCAGAAAAAGTCGGTATCGGTCCCTTCCCTGCAGAGACCGGTCATAGTATTTGCCATTGTTCTGCTCGGCCTCTGTGTCAGACTTATCTATCTGCACCAGATATCGTCCTATCCCGATTTTGCACTGCCGTACGCCGGTTCTGATGCAGCAGTCAACCATGACCTTGCCCGCAGGGTCGCTGCCGGAGATATCCTTCTGGGAAGGGATGTATACTATTTTTCTTCTGCCCTGTACATGTATTTTCTCGGCAGCCTCTATGCCCTTTTCGGTGACTCCTTCTGGACAGCGCGTATTGCCAATATTGTGCTGGGCTGCGGTACGATCCTCCTGACCTATCTTTTTTCGAAGAGGCTTTTCAAAAAGGAGGGTATCGCGCTGCCTGCTGCCTGCGGTGTTGCGCTCTACGGTCCTTTCGTTGTCTTTGATACCAGCATGTATAAGACGTCCCTTGAGCTTTTTCTCCTCGCTCTTTCCCTCCTCCTGCTTGTTATTGCAATAGACAGCAGGAGAAAAAGATACTGGGTTGTTACCGGCCTCGTGATGGGGCTGACGTATGCCAATCATCCGCAGGCGGCCATATTTATCTTCTTCACCTGTGCCTATCTTATTGCCGGACGGACCGGGGCTGTCATGCAGGACAACCTGACGTATCTGAGGTCCCTGCCGCAGCGGCTTCTGCGGACAGGCCTGCTTGTCTGCGGTCTGGTGGCAGCACTCCTTCCCTTTGCGCTCAGGAACTACGCTGTTGCGCATGATTTTGCGGTCAGCAGTACTCTTGACGGGATCCATATGTATATAGGAAACCATAAGGGTGCCTGGGGTGCGTACAGCGTGGTGGATGGTGTCAGGCCCAATGTTGCCGGCCATTTCTTTGATGCCAGACGGGTCGCCGAACAGGAGACAGGCCGGAGCCTGTCGGCCTCAGAGGTCTCGCGCCACTGGAAGAAGAAGGTGTTTGATTTTGTGACCCAGGACAGGGCTGCCTTCATCCTTCTTATGAGGGAAAAATTGCAGCTCTTCTTCAGCTTTTATGAGCTGCAGAACAATGGGAATTACCAGTATCTCATTGGCCGCTCTCCTTTTCTGGCCCTCCTGCCGAATATAGTAATTCTCCTGCCTCTTGGGATGGCAGGGCTGCTGCTTTCGCTGCGGGAATTCAGACGCTACTGGGTGATGCATCTCTTTTTCGTTTCTTATCTTCTTGCTCTCCTGATGACCTTTGTCTCGTGGCGCTACCGGCTGCCGATCATGCTTGTACTCTGGCCTGCTGCCGGATATTTGGCAGAGGAAACAATAACCGGGATCAGGGCAAAGCGGATCATGGTTCCGGCTCTTGGCGTACTGCTCTGTCTCTATTTTCTGATACTGGGGAATGCACATCCGGTCCGACTTATCCGTTATGAGAAAGATCTGCAGCAGGCAGCATTGAGGATGGAGATCTCAGGCAGGGAAGGTGAGATCCTTCGTCAGCTGAGCGAAAGTACCCAGGCAACGCCTGCACAAAGGAGCTCGCTCCGGCTGCAGCATGCCCTTCTCAGATATGAGATGCTGGACACTGAGGGGGCCATTGATCTGCTGCAGCGGGCCCTGACTGATGACCCCGGCAATGCAGAGCTGCAGGAGACCATGAGACAGATGCAGGAACAGCCGGTCAATATGAAGTCTGATGACGGGGAGCTATAACCGCTGCGGGCTGATCGTTCTCAATCCAGCCGTTTCTCCTGTCTCAGCCGGGTAATGATCGTCTGGAGCTGGGGCAGCATATCGATGGCTGCCTTTTCCCCTTCGATCATGGCATCGAGACGTTTCTCAAAGTCCGCAGACCCGATGCGTCCCACCCTTGGCCGTATGATCACGTCGGCCTTTGCAAGCTGTATGGCGGAGATCTTCGACTGCATGATCCCGATCGACTGGAGGATCGTCTCTGCGGTGCCATCCGGCTGCCGTGCGTCGATGTCTGCCGAGATGTCAACGGCGATCACGATGTCTGCGCCGAGCCTGCGTGCTGCATCGACCGCAACCGGACTGACCAGGCCGCCGTCCACATACATCTTTCCGTCTATTTTCACCGGCCTGAAAATGCCGGGTATGGAACAGCTCGCCCTTACTGCAGTACCGGTATTGCCTTTAGAAAAGATCACCTCCTGCCCGTTCTGGATGTTTGCTGCAACAGCGTAGAAGGGTATCCGCATCTTTTCAAGCGGTGTGTTCTTTACCATGACATTGACGTATTCTTCCAGCCTCTCTCCCTTGACGAATCCGTTGTCCGGGAGGGTCAGGTCAATGATCTCGTTCTTATCAAGAGAGTGGGCCATCTTCTGGAGCTGGAAAGACGAATATCCGTATGCATAGAGGCTGCCGACAAAGCTGCCTGCGCTTGTGCCGATGACCATATGGACCGGTATCCTGTTCGCCTCAAGCACCTTGATAACGCCGATATGCGCAAAGCCGCGTGATGCGCCGGCACCCAGGACCAGAGCGACCCTGGCCGGTTTCAGCGTCGGCTGTACCTGCTGGGGTGTGCACCCTGGCATCAGCAGCAGGGAAATAAGAAGGCAGATCAGTGCCTGGATGTATACCTTTCCGCGGGTCATGGCGATCCTCCTGTTCAGTGTCATAGTATAACCCTGCGACAGGTATTTGTGCAGTCCAGGGGTCTGCCGGTATTGCAGGCTGAAACTGCATTGCATGACAACTGTTGAGTTGGCATTCATTTTTCCACTCAGAATGTTTATAATGCATAAAATTACATTACGGAGGTGGATTCATGTCAGACAAGGTCAGGATAGGTCTTATCGGTGCAGGAAGAACAGGGACACCCCTGCTCAAGGAATTCCTCAAATACCGGTATGTTGAGGTGATCGGTGTGGCTGATATCAATGAAAAGGCGCCTGGCATACGGCTGGCAGCCACCAAAGGCATATTCACTACCACGAAGCCGATGGATCTGGTAAAAAAGAGCGGGGACATCGACATTCTCATAGAGGTGTCCGGAGATCTCAAGCTGAAGAAGAGGATCAAGGAACACCTGGCAAAGAGCAGGAACAAAAAGACGATCATCATGCATGATCTGATCGCGCGCCTTTTCATCAGCATGATGACCAGGAAGACAAAACTCATCCCGGGTTTTCATCCTGAGGACATAGGCATTGGAAAATAGGATCCCGCTGACAGTGGGGAGCGCCTGCGCTCTCCTTATGTCAGGGTTATACAGGATATGACAACATCTGCAGATAAGAAGAAGATCCTGATCGTTGAGGACGATACTGATACGCTCGTCCTTATCCAGCACTTCCTGAAGGATTCAGGCCATGAACTTATCGCATCCCGACGGGGAGATGAGGCCTTTGAACTTGCCCTTGAGTATCAGCCTGACCTTGCCATAATTGACGGCCTCATACCGGGCATTCATGGTTTTGAGCTCTGCAAAAAGATGAAGGAAGAGCCGCGTCTGGCAAAGAAGCCCAGGGTCATGCTCATGTCAAGCGTCTATAAGACCCAGAAATACCGGTTCGAGATGGTCGAATTCAAGGCGGATGCCTTTATGGTGAAACCTTTTTCGAAGAACGATCTTTTGAGCAAAGTGGATGCGCTGCTGAAGTAGCAGGCTGCCTCAGACCTTTTTCTCCACGACAAGAACAGTTGCAAGATATTCCATCAACTGGTCGTTCACCTTCCTGATCTCATCTGTCCCGGAGGCGAGCGCAGCTGTCTCCAGTGCCCTGCCCATCTTCCCGATCTCCGGGAAGCCGTACCCTCCGGCGCTTCCGGCCATGCTGTGGCCGATGATGCGGATATCCCCGAAATTCCCTTCTGCAAGAAGTTCGCAGATCTTTGCAGCATCGTTCTTGCGGTTATTGAGAAATCCGGGCACGAGTGCAGCGATGTCCGGGTCTATCTCTACCACGTTCTTCTCTCCCGGGTCCTTTACCTGTTTGCCATGCAGGGCTGCATCCGGTCTCTTCAGATGTTCTGCAAGCGCTTTCATGAGTGATTGGCTGGTGACGGGTTTGCTGAGGTATCCTGTGCAGCCTGCCCGGAGGCACTGCTGCACCTGATGTTCGCCCGCATGGGCTGTCATAGCAATGATCGGAACGTTCCGGTCTCCCATAAGAGATTGAATGGCTCTTGCTGCGGTATAACCGTCCATGACCGGCATCTCCATGTCCATCAGGATCAGGGCTATTCGGTCATCCTTTTTAAAGGCGGCAATGGCCTCCACGCCATTTTTTGCAACTGAAAAATCATAGGGAGTCTCTTTCAGATAGTGCTTCAGCAACTGCCTGCTTTCCTTCATATCGTCGACAATAAGGACCATCGGTCTTTTCTCCTGCCACGTTTTGATGCAGGAAAGAAGCGTCTGTTCATCGCAGGGCTTGTTCAGAAAATCATTCATGCCCTGATCAAGGCATTCCTGCCGGTGCGGGTCTGAAGGCAGTGCGGTGAAGGCTATAATCGGGACCCTGCTGCCGGTGTCAAGGCGTCTTATCTGCGCGGCTGCTTCCCTGCCGTCCATCTCCGGCATCTGGAGGTCCATCAGGATAAGATCATAGGCTGCATCCCTGAACGCCGTTACCGCCTCTCTCCCGTTTTCAGCAATGTCGATAGCGTATCCTGCCCCTTCGAGCATTCTTCGATAGACTGCCTGGTTGTCCTTATTGTCTTCAGCGAGGAGTATTCTGAACATGGTCGTGGATTATATCAGGTGATCCGGGAATAAAAAGGGCTGCAACCTTATGGTTTCCCGGCCGCAGCCCTTCTCTTTATCCTTCCGGATGATATCAGCGTTGACTGTTGATATGCGACCTCGTTACTGTTTGTCCTCTTCTGTCAGAGTCGAGGTCGGCTCATAATCAAAGTCCCCGATAGGCCGTGCAAAGGTATATTTTACCGGATAGGTTATAAGGGCTTCTGTTGTCTGCGGTACACTTCCGCTTATGAGGGCAAAGGGGAACGAAACAAGCCAGAGGGCTGCTCCGCCGACGATCGATACGATGCCAAGGGGCCGCGCCATCAGTATATCGCCCTCCATGGGTCCATCATCCGGGACTGCAAATACGGGAACTGATACCAGAAGAAAAGCCAATACCAGGATAATCGCTGTGATCTTTTTCATGATAATTCCTCCTTGTTTTTGCCGCATACCCTGAATCTGGTTCCATTATAGTGAAAACCATGGGCATAATCAATAGCTATTCTGCTGAACTGCTCCTGGCGGAATATCCTGTGGCTATCTGACCAGCAGCCCCGATATATGGACTGCAAGCGGCAGGGTAAAGAAGGAAAGGACCGTTGTTACCAGGATTATGAAGGCGGACAGGGCAATGTCGAGCCTGAACCGCGCTGCGATCAGGAGCGAAAGGACCATGGTCGGCATGGCGCCCTCCAGCAGCATCGAGGAAAGGGCCTCTCCCTGAAGCCCGAGTGCCTGCCCGGTTGTGAACGAGATGAACGGCGAGACCGCCATCTTTATGATGACCGCCGGGATGATGGCGTACGCGTGGCCCACCCGCGGTAGTGTAAGCGCCAGTCCGATGCTGAAAATCATGAGCGGGACCACAAGGCTGCCGAGCATTTCGAGCGTTTTCATGAGAAAAGCAGGGAGGGGTATCCCGGCAAGTTTCAGCACTATGCCGCAGGCTATGCCCCAGATAGGCGGCAGCGAGATGATCGTCATGACCGATTCCCGCATGTTCAGCTTCCGGTTCTCGCCATACCTTGATGCCAGGGATGCGCCTGCCAGCCAGAGTACTGGGGTTGTTGCCAGGAGGTCATAGAAGAGGGCGTACTTGGCGGCTCCGGGGCCATACAGTCCGGTCAGCACCGGAAGCCCGAGGTATGTGACATTCCCGAATGCGGCCGAGATGACCAGCACCCCCTTTTCCTGCGGCGTGAGGTGCATGATCCTGCCCAGCAGCGTATAGACCATGACCGCTATGGCAAGTGTCGAGAGGGTCGTGACTATTGCGGTCGCCGGGATCAGTATGGTTTCGATATCGATACTTGAGGTGGCGAGCGTCTTTATGCAGAGTGCAGGGAGGAAGATGTTCAGCACCATCACACCGATGCCCTGGCGCAGCGAGTCAGCATCGATATTGCCGATCCTAAACCTCCGGCAGGCAGCACCTGCCAGTATGATCAGACCGAACGAAAAGAGGATATCCTGCATAAGGGACATTATACGTTAGAAGGCGCTTCTTCGAAACACCCGAAGCTGTTTAGACTGTAGACTGATAGGTACAGGCAGAGCCTTGGCCTAAAAACCTATAGGCCTAAACAGCTTCAGACTATCAGTACGGCAGTTTGTGCTGTCTGTCCTGGCGGTACAACTGTTTCTGGAGTTCTTCCTGGATCATGTCCCAGCCTTCCTCGGTATGCGGGATTACGCATTGGGAGCAGTCCTTGAAGCCTGTCGGCAGGATGCTGAAGTTTCCGGAACAGCCGAGGAGAAAAAGCGGGCAGTAGCAGAAGAGGCAGGACTTCCAGTCTTCCAGCTTGTGGCATGGCAGAAACTCGCATTGGGTATTGATAAAATGTTTATAGTTCATCGTTCTTAGCTTTTCAGTCTGTCAGCTTGCCGGCTGGCCAGCTTTCTTGATATGTTCATGCGCCTTCAGATGCGTCATGCAGTATTCATGATCTCCTTCACAGGTCGAGCAGTATCTGAACTCCAGAGTGATATCGTCGTTTTCAGTCTTGCCGCAGACCGTGCATTTATGGATAAAGCCCTTTTGTTCTGGTGCATGGAAAGCCCGTTTGAAGGTGCCGCGCCGGTGGTACGCAGAGCCGCGGTTCCTTATGGTGCTGACGATGTCGCTGCCGAAGAAGAGGAAGAAATTGGAGATCGATACTATTGCCGCCACTTTTTCCGGGACCGGAGCTGTTATGACCGTGAAAGCGATAAAGGCCCAGTTCAGCCAGCCCAGGTATTTGATCTTCACCGGCAGGATAAAGAAGAGCAGGATCTCAAAGTCCGGATAGATGTATGCAAAGGCCAGGAAGAGCGAGAGGTTCAGGTACAGGCCGGTCGAACCGTACCCGACGATGAAGGCCGCAATGACCGTGCCTGCTACGCCAGTGAAATAGTAGATATTGAACCTGAAGCTTCCCCATTCCTGCTCCAGGCCGATGCCGACCATGTAATAGAAGTAGAGGATAAAGAAGATCCAGAGCAGCGAGGCAGAGGGCGGTATGAATATCCAGGTGATAAGCCTCCAGACCTCGCCCTGCATGATCAGCTGCGGGTCGAGCCAGAGCCTGCTGATTGCATCGCTCTGCGGCATCGTGATCCTCAGCACATAGATCAGGGCATTGATGCCGACGATATAGACGATCAGCTGTTTGATCGCATAGCGGCCGAGCGTCCTTTCGAGCCTGTTAAGTATATTCATATCCTTAACCTTTGTGCGATATTTGCGCCCAGACGGGTACACTTCTGCAGGTCCTCTTCTGTGGGCGAGCACTTCACCTCGATGACAGGCTCAATGAGCTGCCATTGCATGCGCCCGACAAATTCGGTCAGCTCCCTGATGCCGCCGCCGCTCCAGCCGTACGAACCGAACAGTCCGGCAATGCGGTTTTTCAGCCCCTTGTTCTCGAGCAGGCGGAGCAGATGGTCCATGAGCGGAAAGAGCCCCATATTATAGGTCGGGCTGCCGAGCACTATTGCCTTGTAACGCCAGATATCCGCGATGATGTATGAAGGATGCGACCGGGAGACGTTATGGATCTTTATGATGCCCGGTCTTTCAGCTGCAAGTGCATGGCCGATCGCCTCCATCATCTTCTCTGTGTTGCCGTACATGGAGGCATACACGATCACGACCCCGTCCTCGGCCTCCTGCCGGGACCATCGGTCATACAGTTCGATCGCATGCCTGGGCCTTGTTCTCCAGACAGGTCCGTGGGTCGAGGCGACCATGGCGATATCCAGGTCTTTTATCCTCGCTATCGCCTTCTGCACCATGACGCTGTATTTTGCGATCACATTCGTGAAATACCTGAGCATCTCATCTTCATACGACTGCAGGTCTTTGATCTCATCATCAAAGATACCGTCGTCAAGGCTTCCGAAGCCGCCGAAGGCGTCGCCGGAGAAAAGGACCTTGTGGCTCTCTTCATAGGTCATCATGGTCTCGGGCCAGTGGACCATGGGGGTCAGGCAGAATCTCAGCCTGCAGGTGCCCAGCTCGAGAATATCGTTGTCCTCCACCTGCCGGACATTGTCCGTGATGCCGTAGAAATGGGCAAGGAGGTCAAGGGTCTTTTTGTTGCCCACGATCTGTATGCCGGGAAAGGCCTCGCGCAGTATCTTTATGCCGCCGGAGTGGTCAGGCTCGATATGGTTGATGATCAGATAGTCGAGCTTTTTTCTCTCGCCCAGCAGTCGCCTTATCTTCTCCAGATACCGGTCCATGGAGATGTCCTTCACCGCATCGATGATAGCCACCTTGTCGTCAAGGATCATATACGAGTTGTACGCTACGCCGTTTGGGATCGGCCAGAGCTCTTCGAACAGGGTGGTCTGGCGGTCATTGACCCCGATCCAGTATATCTTTTCGTTCAGTTGTATCTCAGTGCTCATTAAATATTCTCTCTTCACAGAAAAGTAATTGTCCTTCTTAATAATATTTTTTTATGAACATCGCGATCTTCTTGGCATTCTGCGCGCCATCTGAAGGCAGCACAGCCTGATAGTTGGACATGCTCGCCGGCGAATACGTATTGTTCTCGAATTCAGCTATCACCTCGCCGGTCTCTTTATCGATCAGCTTTCCTGCGATGCCGACCGTAGAACTGCCGGCCCCGAACCCGACCCAGAACCGTAATGCCCTGTTTCCGGTTGTTACCTTTGTGAAGCGGGCGTCGAGGATAAGTGTCTTTTCGTCACCGGACATGTCCGCACCCTCTCTGACCACTTTTTCAAAAATGCCCCAGCCCTTGAGCTGGGAGGCTATGCTGTCCGGGACATCTGTTCCGAGCCGCTTGACCACATCCTTGAAATCAGGGTGCTTTGTCTCGTCGACCTCCTGAATTGCGGTCCCCTCGAAACTTATGTTCTTTATGAGAATGCGTTTGTACTGCTTTGAAAGTTTCTCTTTGGGAACGATCTTTTCTATGCCGAGGACTTTCTTGCCATCTGACTCCTCAGCCTTCTTCTCTTCCTCTTCAGCGTACACTGACGCAGGGACCGAGAATAATAAGGCCACCGCGAGTATGAGTATCAATAATCTGCCTGTCTTTTGTATCATTGCCATTTGAACCCCTCCAAATTTAATATTGTTTGCGGAGCCTGAAGTTGAATTTCAATAAAATCACTGCCTGATTGTATCGTCGCTTTATCTTTCATACCCTGTTCCCTATGGCCGGGCTCCCTGGGGGTTTTTAGACTGTTTCATGCCGCTGTTCATTGAGAAGGTCTTGTATGAAATTGCGCTTGCTATGGATTAATGCAAGAACTTCAATCTTTGAGGGAAATATCTCATAGATCAGGCGATAAGAGTAAATGAGTAGCTCGCGTATATTAGGGTCTCCGATTTCAGGCACAATTCTTCCGATCTCAGGAAAATCATTTAAGTTTTGAGATTTGTCGACCAGTTCCATAGAAACTTTACGTGCGTAAAACTGTGAATCCGATGCAATGTAGTCGTATATTTTTCTTAGATCAAGCTTGGCCGGCTTTGTCCACCTTACCACGTTTGCATTTCTCTTTTGAGGTCTTCGATGGAAATAGATTCGCCCCGCTCCGCCGCTTCTCTGCCCTTCTTGACCTTGTCAACAACGTAGAGTTCATACATAATGTCATCAATACTTGCTGATTCAGGCAATTTTGCAATAACCCTGAGTGCTTCCTGTTTCAATGTCTCCATATTCAGTGCCTCCTATGGCTGTCTAAAACATATTTTATCATTATTGAGATTCTACTGAACCCAATCTGGTCATTGCTGCCGTAGTTTTTCAACTGCCAGCACGGCGGCGACGTGACGAGAATCGGACGAAGGTCCTTGAATTTCCTTGCCCTGCCTATTATCACAGGCAGAACGGCGCGAGAATGTAACAGTAACCCTCTGCATCCGTCTGCGGCTCATAGTCCGGGTCGCCATCCACTTTGTATTCGCTCAGCAAGGTCTCTTTTCTGATCCTCTCGAAGTGATAGGAAACACCGTCGATCTGGAGCGAGCCGACTTCCCTGACGTCATCTACCTCCAACGGAATCTCAATAACATCACTGCCTGATTGTATCGTCGCTTTTTCTTTCATGATCTGTTCCCTATGGCAATGCAAATATCAATAGTCAAGTCTGACCCCATGGCTGGGCCCTCCAAATTATTTATATTTTTTAAAATCCCTATGTGGAATTGCCTGATTGTATCGCTGCTTTTTCTTTCATGGCTTGTAGCTCACGGCAATGTAAATGCTAATGGTCAAGCTTGACTCATATCCCTTTCCCCAAATTCATAAAATACAGTTTGACTTTAGCACAAGCCATATAGGATACTTTGTACGGAGGCTTTGTGGTGCGAAAGCGCTGCATTGCCTTTTTAATTTATAGCTGGTCATCGCATTGAATTTCCTTCGGTCGAAGATCCTTGATTACACCTATGCTCCATATTACGAATTCAGGGTTGTCATTTACTTCTCGGATTGCCCGATGCCTAAGCTGACAAACTGATTTCACAAAATCATCCAACTCGGGCCGTGCGCTTTTCGTGAGTTCCTTGGTCCTGAATCCCCAAGAAATTATATATGCAGCCAGATCAGCAAGCTGAATTCCTGTTGTCAGATCGCTGTGTACAAAGAACGGCTCCGGAATGATTCGGCCAGCACGCTGTTTTCCCTTTGCTGTTGCCTTGAAATAACGATCCATTTGAATAAGCAGTATATGACTTTGGCTTTTTTCAAGCTCATCGAATACTACTATGCCGGCTGACGTAGCATCTATATCTTCCAGAAAATAGAAAAAACGTTCAAACAGGTAAGCATAATCTTTGCGCAAATGATCTGGAGAGTGTTCAATTGCTTCTTCTGCACTCACAATGCTGGCGAAAACTTTGCAACGAAAACGGGCGCAGATTTCAAAAACCTCAGCGACATAGGCGAGTTTGGCCTGAGCCAATGCTGTCATTTCTTTTTTTCCTGCCGAGGCCCCGTTCTCAAGGCATTTTTTTGCCAGAAGGCGGCGCTCGTTTTCTTCTATAGGAGATAATTGCTCGGCGATTCTGAAGACTTTGCTTTTGAGGATCTTTTTCCCTTTAAGTTCCTTAGAAGCTATCTCAAAAACAAACTTTTTGTTATTTTCTTTTTCCTTGTCATTCCCGTGCAGACGAGAATCCAGAGTTTTCAGGCTTTTCTGGATGCCCGCCTTTGCGGGCATGACAGCCTTTTCAGGAAAATCATTTTTGAGATGGCTTCTAGTGCCGCTGCTGTAGCGCCTACCAAAATGACGCAGTTCAGCGTCTTGAATTGCCTGGATGAGATTCCATAAGTCTCTATCTTCAACTGCAACACCCGCAAGCACTTCATACGGTGAATCCCTGTGGTCCTGTCCGCTCTCATCAATAAAAAGGAAATATGCCATTAATTCGCCTTCCTCTGCATACAATTACTCACAAAACGGCGCGAGGATGTAACAGTAACTCTCTGCATCTGCCTGCGGCTGATAATCCGGGTCGCCATCCACTTTATACTCGCTCAGCAAGACATCTTCTTCAAAGAATGGCAAATCAATGTCATACACTACTTTTTGTTTTGTTCCAAGTTCAACTTTCTCATGCGCGGCTGTCATACTGCTATCTCTAGCGCTATCTGATCGTAACTTATTACAGGTGCTGTCTTGCGCTTATCCTCTCTGATCTCGATCAGCCCAATACGTACAAGATACTTCACATCGTCAGCAACATTTTTCACGTTCCTCTTCGCCATCCTTGCAAGCTCATTAATGGATGAAGGTTTTTTGGTTTTGACGATATGTAACAGTTCGAGTCGTTTGGGTGTCAGGGCTTTCCTGAACGATTCAAAGCTCGTGAAATTGATCTCAGGCTCCCTGACAGGTTTTAGTCTCTCTCCTCTCTCGATGGCCTCTCCGGCCCTTACTACATTGTCGAGGATTCCCTTCAAGTCCTTAATCCCAACCTTGATCTTTTTGACCTTCATAGTTCACCTCTTCAATCACAAAGGGCTGAACAGAGGTTCAGCCCTTTAAGCAGTCCTATATATTTCCGTTAAGCCTCTATGCGCATTTGGTGAAGCCGCAGCTATGGCAGACTGCGCAGCCGCCTTCATGCTCGACTGTGCCGCCGCATTCCGGGCACTGGCCGATAAAGACGTTCTCCCGGTGGTTCTTGTCGCCGCCATTGCCGTTGCCCTTGGTCCCCTTTTCCATATACTTTTCGAGGGCCTTTGCGATGGCGTCAGAGCAGGAGGTGATCTTGCCGCCGTTCGCCCAGGTCTGGTTGTGGCAGGTGATGCCCTTGAGCTGCTTGATGATCACGTCAGGCTCGATATTGGAGCGGAGCGCAAGGCTCACCAGCCTGCCGATCGCTTCTGCCTGGCTTGAGGCGCAGCCGCCTGCCTTGCCCATATGCGTGAAGAGCTCAAAGAGATGGCCGTTGCCGTCCTCGTTCACGGTCACATAGATCGTGCCGCAGCCGGTGTTCATGGTGCGGGTCTCGCCGATGATCGCATCAGGCCGTTTTCTCGGGACGATCTTTGTCTCGGTCGGCTGGGGTTCTGCTGCCTGCTTGGCCCCGGTCTTGCCGGTCGAGAGGACCTGCTCGTCGCGCGAGCCGTCGCGGTACACGGTCACGCCCTTGCAGTTCTCCTGATACGCCATCATATAAACGTTCTCAACATCCTTGGGCGTTGCGCTGTGGGAGAAGTTCACGGTCTTCGAGACCGCATTGTCCACAAACTCCTGAAAGGCCGCCTGCATGGCCACATGCTCTACCGGCTTGATGTCGTGCGCAGTCACAAAGACCGCCTTCACGTCCTCGGGTATCTCGTCAAAGTCATGGAGCGAGCCCTTGTCCGCGATCTTTTCCATCAGGTCCCTGGACCAGAATCCGCGCTCCTTTGCCACCTTTTCAAAATACGGGTTGATCTCAAGGAGCTTGGTGCCTTCCATGACGTTCCTGACATAGGAGACCGCAAAGAGCGGCTCAACGCCGGATGAGCAGGTAGCGAGGATCGAGAGCGTGCCGGTAGGAGCGATCGTCGTGACGGTCGCGTTCCGCATCTTCATCTTGCCGTCATAGACGCTTTCTGCATAGTTCGGGAATACACCCCTCTCTTCTGCAAGTGCAGAGGAGGCGTTCTTGCCCTCTTTCTGGATAAAGCCCATCACGTCTTTTGCGAGTTCGATCGCCTGGGCAGAATTGTAGGGTATGCCCATCATGATCAGCATGTCAGCCCAGCCCATGACGCCGAGGCCGATCTTTCTGTTGGAGCGCGTCATCTCGGCGATCTTCTGGATCGGATATTTGTTCACGTCGATAACATTGTCCAGGAAATGCACTGCCTTCCAGACCGTCTTCCTGAGCTTCTGATAGTCGACCTTGCCCTCGGTCACCATCATCGAGAGGTTGATCGAGCCGAGGTTGCAGGACTCATACGGCAGGAGCGGCTGCTCTCCGCAGGGGTTGGTTGATTCGATCTCGCCGATCTTCGGGGTAGGGTTCGAGGCATTGATCCTGTCGATAAAGACAATGCCGGGCTCGCCGTTCTTCCATGCATGGTTGACGATAAGATTGAATACCTCCCGCGCCTTGAGGGACCTGACCACATTTTTTGTCCTCGGGTTGACGAGTTCGTAATCCGTATCGTCCTTGACTGCCTGCATGAAGCGGTCGGTTATGGCGATCGAAATATTGAAGTTGTTGAAGCGGGTATTGTCGTCCTTGGCCGTGATGAAGTTAAGGACATCAGGATGGTCAACGCGGAGAATGCCCATGTTCGCGCCCCGCCGTGTGCCGCCCTGCTTCACCGCCTCGGTTGCCGTATCGAATACGGTCATGAACGAGACCGGCCCTGAGGATACGCCTTTGGTGGAGCCGACAATATCGCCGCCCGGTCTGAGCTTCGAGAAGCTGAAGCCGGTGCCGCCGCCGGATTTATGGATGATGGCCGTATGTTTTACGGCATCGAAGATGGACTCCATGGAATCGCCCACCGGGAGCACAAAACAGGCCGAGAGCTGTCCGAGCTTTCTGCCGGCATTCATCAGCGTGGGGCTGTTCGGGAGAAAATCGAGCGAGGTCATCATATGATAGAACTCTTCTTCGAGGAGCAGGACATCGGCCTCCGCCTTTCCGTACATCATATCAGCGCGTGCAATGGTCTTTGCGACCCTTCTGAAAAGGTCCGCCGGGGTTTCGACGACCTTGCCTTCTTCGTCCTTTTTCAGATATCTCTTTTCCAGGACCTTCAGTGCATTTGGGGTAAGACCGATTGCTGATGCTGTGCTCTTCATAAGATGGTTCCCTCCATTAGGAATGCTAAAATATGTCATACGATGCTGCCGTTAGTTTTGGTCGAAAAACAGGTTGCCCGATCCCCGAAAATACAGCATATTTTGCCTCTATTTAGTGTTTGCCAGCGCCCTGAATATAACTGCCGTAAAAACAACATCTTGTATATGACAGAAGAATTTAACCACAAGATATTGTATAAGTCAAGACCAAAGTAGGCTCTTTTTGAACCTCTTGATTTTAATAAATATTTTCGGTGAAATGGCTGTTCATTGTTTGTTGAAATGTTCGCGGGTCCGCATGGCTGTTCGCGGTCTCTTCAGTGAAAAAAATCAGCAGCGGTCAGGCAGGGGGAGATCAGGTGATCAGGTCAGTCGAAAAGGCCGCTCAGGACGTCCGCTTTTTCCTCTATGGTCTGTGCTGCCCGGTTGTGGTCTTCCCTGAGCTTATGCAGTTCATCGGCGATATTGAGCGATGCAAGAATGGACGCCTTCAGGGGGGTTATATTCGGGTTGCCCGCGTGAATCTCCTGGAGCTTCTCCTCAACATAGGCGGCAAGGTTCTTGATATAATCCTCGTGTGCGTCACCCTTGATGGTGTACTTCTGACCGAGGATGCTGATCTCTACGCTGCCCACGGCTGTATCAGATCTCCAGGGTTTCGAGCTCCTCAAGAAGCTCTTCGACCTGTGTCTTGATCGATGTCTTTTCGTCCTTCAGGGATTCCACTTCCCGGTTCTTATCATCCAGAAGAGCTTCGAGCTCCCTGATCTTCTTTTCGAGGGATATCTTTTCCTCTTTCAGGGCCTTGACCCTGTCCACTGCGGTCGCTATCTTTTCTTCAAGGTTCTTGAGCCTGTCCACGCGTGCTACCTCCTTGGTTAAATGAGCGGACGGATCCCCTGAACTGCCTGATGATATCGCCGGAGGTTCATCATCGAAAAGGGATGCCTTCCATGTCATTTGTTACGATACCAGATGAGCCGGTTTGGTGTCCATATCCTATGAGGTCCTGTTGAGGATGATCTCGATGCCCCTGTCCTGTTCCTGTTCAGGCATTCTGGCCCTCTTGTACTGAAAATAACTGGTGAGCACCTTCTTGACGTAATTCCTTGTCTCGCTATACGGAATGTCTTCGATAAACTCGTCTACGGAACGGTAGTCAAAGCGCTGCTGCCATGACCTGACTGCCTGTTCTCCTGCATTGTACGCCGCGATCATATGCGCCAGGGAATGGAACTCGTCGAGCAGGGACCGCAGGTAAAAACTGCCCAGCTGGACATTGTTCTTCGGGTCTGTGAGCTGCGAGGGCCTGCTGATGCCGAGCTTGAGGCTCCTGTCCAGGCGGTATGCTGTCTGGGGCATGAGCTGCATAAGGCCGTACGCCCCTGCCGGGGATTTCACTGCCTGATCGAACCTGCTCTCCTCCCGCATGACCGAGAGGATGATCAGGGGATCCATGTTATTGCGTCTCGACGCCTGTTCAACGGTGTCCCAGAACGCAAGGGGATACCAGAACTGGTGAAGTTTCTCGGAATAGGGCAGTTTTGTGGCCAGGCCGATCGAACGCCTGAACTCACCCAGTTCCTGCAGCCTGGCTGCAGCGAATACGAGGTCAGTCATGGACGAAGGGTTCTTGCACGATGCAGCAAGCTCGGCAACGGCCTCTGTCCTCATGCCGAAGGAGATGAGCGCCTCGACACGCTCCCCTGTGCGGGACTTTTCGGGTGCCCGGTCGATCTGCATGCTCAGTGATGCGAGTCTGGGGAGCATCCTGCGGGTCTGCGCATAGGAAAGGACCGCATAGAAATTAGCGTTGTCAGAAGAGGTAAGTTTTGTATAGAGGGACGAGGCATCCCTGTTCTGGGCCTCTATGCTCCGCGCCTGCCAATACAGGTACTTCAGGTCGTCGTACTGCGCATGGAGCTGTGCGAAGGTCTGCTCAGCCTTCTCATATCTGCCGGACAGGTATTGGGTCCATCCAATGCCCCAGAGGGCGTCCTCGGCATCAGCAGGATAGCCCTTGAGTACTTCCTGAAATATTTCTATGGCCCGGTCAAAATCCTTTTCCCGCCGTCTGTCCGCAGCCACGGTTATGAGCAGGAACCCGGCCTTCTTGTCGTTCCTGCCTCTCAGGCTGTTCAGTACTGCTTCAAAGCCTTTTTTGTCACCTGCCCGGTAGAGCGAGCGGGCCTTATAAAAGAGGTCGTTCAGCTCTCCATAGAGCTCTGCCGCCTCCCGGTATTTCTTCTGTTTGAAAAGCGTGGACGCGAGGTTCTTGAGGATCTCCTGCCTGTATCTGCCTGTGCATTGTGCGAGGGCCTGCCTCAGATCGCGTTCAGCATCTTCGAAATCATACTGCTTCATGAGATTTGAGGCACGCTCAATAATGTCGGCGGTGGTGATCTCGTCTGCGGTCAGTTGGCTGCGTGCAGAAGAGGAAAGGTACCCTGCCCTGATATAGAGCTTCTTGAAGACCGCTGTTGCCTTTTCCTTCTGATTGTCATTCTTCAGAAGCTGGCCATAGACATAATAGGCTTCATTGTCATCAGGAAAGTCTTTTACATATGCTTCATAAAGAGGCAGCTGCCCCTGGTCACTGGTATCTTTTGCTTCCCGGATCTCGGCCATTCTTGCCTTTTTCTGCAGCGGCGAGGACGGATACCGGTTGATCAGCTCCCGGAGTGTCTCCCGCGACTTTCCATGCTCGCCGAGATTGTGGTACGCATCGGCAAGATAGAACATCGCATAGTCCTCAAGGAGGAGAAATTCTTTCTGTGCCGTAAGAAGATGGGATACTGCTTCGCTGTAACGGCCGGCATCGACCGCTTTTCGGCCCTTTTCAAAGGCCTCTCTGCCGCCGGGATCTCCTGCAGAGACCGAAAAGAGGACCGACAGGAGGACCAGCATGCAGCATGCGGGAATGACGATCTTTGCGTTGAAGCGGTACAGTATAGTGTGGTGATGCTGTTTCATAATCCCCTCTCTTTATAATAGATAAATCAGGGTGTTTCATCAACTTATCAGCCGGAGCAGTATTGCCTGAATGAGAATAAAACAACACTGCTGTGGTATATTTTCCTTATGATAAGAGACCTCAGACTCCATGGCAGCCATGGTCCGGTGGACTTTTTTGCGCTTGTCTCCGGAGCGGATACCCTCAGCACCTATTTTTACGAAGAAGAGGCTGCCCGGATCCGCTTCTTTGCCCGCGGCAACGAGTTCACGATATCTGAAACGGGCGTCAGCTACCGGGGCACCGGCGGCAGTTTCTGCGAATATATGTTCGGCGTCGAAAAGCCGCTTGCAGATATGGAAAAAGAGGATGTGCTGAACAGGCTCATCATGTTCGGCGCATTCATGGACGAAAGCGAGCGGGTCATTTTTACCAATGACACGGAAGGCGGAGAGACCTTCTACCGTCTCTTCCTCCAGGGACATGCGGTCACCAACTATTACTTCCTGATAGCCTCCGAGGCGGGCGGCGACTACAAAAAACGGCAGAAACAGGTGCTCAGGGCGGTCGGCAAGTTCCTGAAGCGCACTGACCTGCTGTCCCAGAACAGGGACACCACGCTGCTTGAGAGCTTCTGTGCCGAGCTCGGGGAGCCGAAGTCCATGGTCTTCATCTTCAAGCTTATCAACCGGGCGAACAGTGAATACTACAATGCGTACAGGAACTTCTATTTCAAGAACCGGGTGCTTGCCGCTGAAGAGGAGCTCTTCCTGAATGAGATCGTCTCGCGCAACAAGATCGATCACTATCAGCAGGAGCGTATGAAGATCGATGTCATGTACCGGCATCCGGACAACAAACTGGTCGTGGACGAATACCGCGATATTCTCATCAAAGGGCTTACGGAAGACTCGCTGGACGCATCGGGCCATGCGCGCCTGAACAGGCTCAGGACCCTGAGCATCAGGAACAATATCCCGGTCGTGCTCTTTGACACACTCGACGATCTCCTGCTTAAGGACAAGAAAGTGCTTGAGGTGGAGGAGCAGGAATACCTGAAAGAGGCGCGCGCCATTCTGGAGAACCTCTTTTTCAAGGACCCGTCCCTTAAACAGCATATTATCAAGGAGGACATCGTAAGGCTCATCCGGGCAAAGCATATTGCGTATTCGCAGAACGACCGCGGCTTTGAACAGGTGCTGCTGGATATCGGCAAGGCCTGCGATGAACTTTCACGCGAGACGGACGACTTCAGCGTCTTTGAGGAGTTCAGTTCGATCATTACCTATTTTGACCGATATGATAATGTCCAGGCGCTTCTCAGCCAGATGTCCTTTATGAAGAACATCGAGTTCAGGGAGGAATCACTCAGGAGTCTGGTCGGCAACAAAAAAGAATTTGACCGGCTCGACAGCGATCTCTTCAGGTCTGTTTTTATCACGGACCTGATGGACAACAAGTATATCACGGCGTACGGCAAGCGCAAGCTGAAGCTGGTGAACAAGGGTGTCGAGAATATCCAGAACGGTGAGGCCTCATACCGGGATGTCATTGCAGATCTCACGGCGCTCACTGAGGAGGAAAAGCTTTACTTTGAGATCCATGCTGCGCTCAAGGAACGAATGAGAAGCTTCTTCCCCGGCCTTGAGCTGAAAGAGGTCCGGAACCGCATCCGTGATGATATTGCAAAGGAGCTTGCCGACAAGGGGCTTGTCGTAAAGATCCCGGTCAAGCTTTTTGAAAAGGTCTTCCTTGACCTCCGTAAGGAATCCGTGTACCTGAACCAGATACTCCCCCAGGTCATTCTCCACAGCGATTCCGTGCTGCGGGATGACTTCCTTCTGAACAGCGGACTTGACCGGTTCTATGTTGAGTCCCTTGAGCAGGAATATTTCGAAGAGAAGGCGTTGGACATCACGCTGCTTGATGCGATCAGGGAAGGGAAGGGTGTGAGGGAAACTGGAGGCGGCGAGCGGATTTGAACCGCTGAATAACGGTTTTGCAGACCGTCCCCTTAACCACTTGGGTACGCCGCCATCAAAGAACGTAATCCGTGAACAGTAAATCGTGATTAGTGAAAGAACTGACTCCGGGAATGGTATCGGTCTCTAAACTGATTACGATTCACGAATTACTCTTTACGGTTTACGGAAGTTTATGGAGCGGGAAACGGGATTCGAACCCGCGACCCCAACCTTGGCAAGGTTGTGCTCTACCACTGAGCTATTCCCGCATACAAAGAAACTGTCCAGGACACAAGCGCGAACTGAACTTAACTTCTCATCAGGTAATGCGCTATAATTACGATACTGAACATATTAATTAAAAAAGGAAATTTTTGTCAATATGCTCTACCCTGATTTTAAAGAATTCGAGGCCCTTGCTCAGAAAGGGAACCTGATCCCGGTCTACCGGGAGATCCTCGCGGACACGTACACACCGGTGACCGCATTCCTCAAGCTCGGCGGTTCTCCGTCATTTCTGCTCGAGAGCGTTGAGGGCGGTGAGAAGTGGGCGCGTTATTCCTTTCTCGGTTCGCGTCCCGCAAAGATCCTGAAGGGAAGGGGCAGGACGGTCGAGATCCTCGAGGGTCGGAATGCGCCGAGGATTATCGAGACCGAAAATCCGGTTGATGTTATCAAGGCGGAGATCACGGCGTATCGTCCTGTTGAAGTGAAAGGCCTTCCGCGGTTCTTCGGCGGCCTTGTCGGATACATCGGGTATGACATGGTGAAGTTCTTTGAGACGATTGAACTAAAGACAAAGGACAGCATCGGCTTCCCTGATTTTTTTCTGATGCTTACCGACACCATGCTTGTTTTCGACAGCCTGAAGCAGAAGATCAAGGTGGTCTCGAACGCGCATGTTGACAGCGGGGACCTGAAGAAGATTTATGCGGAATCCGTGCAGAAGATCGATGAGATCATCACCAGGCTGAGGAAGCCTCTGCAGGAAAAAGAGGTCAGCAGCGCAGCAAAGGAAAGCGGCTTTATTTCGAATACGCCCAAAGACGGGTTCCTTTCTGCCGTCGAAAAAGCCAAGGAATATGTGATGGCAGGCGACATTGTCCAGGTGGTCCTGTCTCAACGGTTCGAACGGGAGTCGCACGTTGATCCGTTCGATATGTACCGGGCCCTGCGGGTGATCAATCCTTCGCCCTATATGTATTATCTGGACATCGGGGAAGGGAAGATCGTGGGATCATCGCCCGAGATCCTGGTGCGGGTCGAGAACCGGAAGATCGTGCTGCGCCCCATTGCGGGTACGAGGAGACGGGGAGAGACCGATGCGGTCGATAAAGAACTTGAAGATGAACTGAAGCGTGATCCCAAGGAGATCGCCGAGCATATCATGCTGGTCGACCTGGGAAGGAATGATGTGGGACGCGTTGCAAAGGTCGGCTCGGTCAGGGTCACGGACCTGATGACCGTTGAACGGTACAGCCATGTGATGCATCTCGTGTCCAATGTAGAGGGAGACCTGCAGGACGGCCTTGATTCCTTTGATGTGCTCGCAGCCTGTTTCCCTGCGGGCACGGTCAGCGGCGCTCCAAAGGTCCGTGCCATGCAGATCATTGATGAGCTTGAACCTGCAGGCCGCGGTCCCTATGCCGGATCGGTCGGGTATCTGAGCTATTCAGGCAATCTGGACATGTGCATCACCATCAGGACCTTGGTGGTCAGGGACAACAAGGTCTATGTCCAAGCAGGTGCAGGCATTGTTGCCGACTCGGTGCCGGAGAAGGAGTACACCGAGACGGTGAACAAGGCAAAAGGCATGATGAAGGCCGTGGATATGGCTGAGAAGGGATTGGATTAACAAAGTCCGTAAATCGTGAATCGTGAATCGTGAGGAGAGATTAGGAATGAAGAGGAATATACGATGCTATTGATGATTGACAACTACGATTCCTTTACCTATAACCTGGTCCAGTATTTTGGTGAACTGGGCGAGGATGTCCAGGTCTTCAGGAATAATAAGATCACGATCGATGAGATCGAAAAGATGCGTCCCGACCGGATCGTCATCTCGCCGGGCCCCTGCACGCCGAACGAGGCAGGCATCTCGGTCGAGGCGATCAGACATTTCGGCGGCAAGGTGCCGGTCCTCGGCGTATGTCTCGGCCATCAGTCGATCGGCGCTGCATTCGGCGGTGAGATCATCCGTGCCCCGAAGCTCATGCATGGCAAGACCTCGCTCATACATCATGACGGCAGGACGCTCTTCGATGGGCTGCCCAATCCCTTTGAGGCAACACGGTACCATTCGCTGCTTATCCGCAGGGAGACGAAGCCGGACTGTCTCGATATAACAGCATGGACGGATACGGGAGAGATCATGGGCGTGAGACATAAAGATATGGTAATAGAGGGCGTCCAATTCCACCCGGAGTCTATTCTGACCACTGCAGGAAAAGACCTGCTGAGGAACTTCCTTAAGCTGAAACAGACGTAGTTTTACAGGCTGTTAGAGATCTTTCTGATCTCCTCAAGTTTTTTGAGGGCGCTGCCTGAATCGATCGTTTCCCGTGCCATCGCTACCGCTGTCTTCATATCCGAGGCCCTGCCTGCCACCATGAAGGCTGCCGCAGCATTGATCAGCACAATATCGCGTTTTGCACCCTTTTCGCCGCCCAGTATCTTTTGGGTGATCGTTGCATTCTCCTGATTGTTGCCGCCGACAAGGTCTTCCCGTTTCCCGCGTTCCAGCCCGAAATCCTCGGGAGAGAATACCAGGTTCTCTACTTTGCCGTTTGCGAAGCGCGATACCCGCGTGCCGTCCGTGATCGTGATCTCATCAAGGCCGTCCTCACCGTGGACCACCATGGCATCTTCTGCGCCGAGGTTGCCGAGCACGGTAGCGAGCGTCTCGGTAAGTTTTGCGGTGAATACACCGAGGATCTGCCTTCCGGCGCCTGCAGGATTGGTAATGGGGCCCAGAATATTGAAGATCGTCCGGAGGCCCATCTCCCGCCGCGGCCCGATCGCATATTTCATTGCCGGGTGGAAGAGGGGAGCAAAAAGAAAACCGAACCCTGTTTCAAAGAGGCATTTCTCCACCTTGTCCGGGGCCAGATCGATCCTGATGCCGAGCGCTTCAAGCAGATCAGCACTGCCCGACTTGCTCGATACTGCCTTGTTCCCATGCTTGGCAACAGGAACACCGCCTGCTGCCACAACGAGAGCTACGGTTGTGGAGATATTGAAGGTGTGGGACATGTCTCCGCCGGTGCCGCAGGTATCGAGCACGCCCTCCGGTGCCTTGATCTTTGCTGCCTTGTCCCGCATGATGCGGGCTGCGCCGGTGATCTCTTCGACCGTCTCACCCTTGATCCTGAGCGCGGTAAGGAAGGAGCCTATCTGGGCATCGGTGGCTTTCCCCTCCATGATCTCTTTCATGCATTCGGCCATTTCAGCTTCAGAGAGGTTGATGCCGCCGACGAGCAGATTGATAGCTTCCTTGATCATGATTTTCCTCTTCCTTAAGGGAGTTTAAACGTGTCATACATATTACAATGTAGCTGGATGAGAAACAAGGCCTCTGCCTTCCGGCCCATGGCCTGTTGCCACTCCTTGCTGAAAAGTCCGGGTATAGTGCAAAATATAGGTCATTTTGCAGGGGGGAAATAGTGTTACTGAAGATCGGTGTTATCGGTGTCGGCTATCTCGGGCAGCACCACGCGCGCATTTTTTCTGAACTGGAGCATGTCGAGCTTGTCGGCGTTGCGGACCGTGACCTTGTGCGGGCTGAAGAGATCGCGGCAAAATACGGCTGCGCGGCATTCAATGACTGGAACGTGCTTGCTGAAAAATGTGACGCGGTCAGCATTGTCACCCCTACCACGACGCATCATGAGATCGCGCTTGCCTGTCTCAAAGCAGGCAAGGATGTGTTTGTAGAAAAACCGGTCACCGCGACCCTCGAAGAGGCGCAGGAGATCATAGCCGCAGCTGATGCTGGAGGCCGTATCCTCCAGGTCGGGCATCTTGAACGGTACAACCCTGCCATTGTTGCAGCTGCAGGCCTGATAAAAAATCCCCGGTTCATCGAAGCAGAACGGCTTTCACCGTTTTTAGGCAGGGGTACGGATGTTGACGTGACCGTTGACCTCATGATCCATGACATCGATATTGTGAGCGGTCTGGTGGGATCAAAGGTCAGGAGTATCAATGCCGCAGGCGACCGGGTGCTTACCGGCAAGATCGATGCTGCAAAGGCATGGATCGAGTTCGAGAACGGCTGCAAGGCCCTCATCACGGCCAGCAGGCTGGCCACGGAAAAGGTGCGGGTTCTGAAGGTCCACCAGGATGATGCTTACATATCGGTCGATTACCAGGCGCAGGAAGTGAAACGCTACTATAAGGATGCTACCGGCATTGCCTTTGATGCTGTCAAGCCGGAGAGCAGGGAACCGCTTAAGGAAGAGCTGAAGGATTTTATCTCCTGCCTGCAGAACAGGGCGTGTCCTCTGGTCTCCGGGAGAGAGGGCATGCAGGCCCTTGAGATCGTCATGAAGATAAATGAGATGATATAGAGATCCGGAAGCAGGAAGATTGAGTAATTTAATTATGATAATGGAGAGAGAACAGATATGGTTCCGATGATAGACCTGAAAAAGCAGTTCGCCGACATCAAGGATGAGATACTTGGTACCGTGACCGATATACTCGAAGGTGCGCACTATATCCTCGGCCCGCGGGTATCCGAGTTCGAGAAGAAGGTTGCTGCATACCATGGCGTGTCCGAGGCGATTGGGGTTGCATCCGGTACGGATGCCCTGCATCTGGCGGTCGAGGCCCTTGGGATCGGGGATGGCGATGAGGTGATCACAACGCCCTTCACCTTCTTTGCAACGGCAGAGGCAGTGATCTACACCGGGGCCACACCGGTCTTTGTCGATATCGATCCGGAGACCATGAATATCGACCCTGCAAAGATCGAGGCAAAAATTACCGAAAATACCAAGGCGATCATTCCGGTCCATATCTTCGGCCATCCCGCTGACATGGACAAGATCATGGCGATCGCAAAGAAACATAACCTTCATGTTATTGAGGACTGCGCCCAGTCATTCGGTGCAGATATCAATGGCAGAAAGACAGGCAGTTTTGGTGATGCAGGCTGTTTCAGCTTCTATCCGAGCAAGAACCTCGGCGCATTCGGCGATGGTGGTATGGTGACCCTGAATGATGCAGGGCTTGTCGACCGGATCAGGGTTCTCAGGAACCACGGCTCAAAGGGCGCATATAAGCATGAGTCTGTCGGCTTTAACAGCAGGCTTGATGAACTGCAGGCAGGCATCCTCCTGGTCAAGTTCAGGAGGATCGATGAATACAATCGGAGAAGGCGCGAAAACGCTGCCCTGTACAATGCCGCAATTTCTGACAAGAAGATAGTCAAACCAATTGAAAGGCCGGGTATGACCCATGTGTATCACCAGTACACCCTGCGGAGCGGACAGCGGGACAGGATACAGCAGGCACTGCGCGAAAAGGAGATATCGTCAGTTGTCTATTACCCCATCCCCCTGCACCTGCAGGAGGCCCTGAGTTTCCTCGACCATAAGAAGGGCGACTTCCCGGTAGCTGAAGAGGCTGCGGCAACGGTGTTTTCCCTGCCGATGTATCCGGAACTGGAAGAAAAAACGATCAAGGAGATCGCAGAGATCATCAACAATGTCTGAAACGGTCATGATCGTTGCAGGCGAAACGTCCGGGGAGCTCTACGGAGCGCTCCTTGCAGAGGCCCTGAAAAAAAAAGTTCCTCACCTCAGGATCATCGGCATCGGTGGTGAGAGGATGCAGGCTGCCGGGGTTGAGCTTCTCTCCGGCATAGCAAGCGCCTTCGGCCTTACCGAGGCACTCTCCTCACTGAAGACCCTTAAGGAAACATTCAGAAAAGCTTCGGACGCATTTCTGACATATTGCCCTTCTGTTCTTGTTCTTATCGACTACCCTGACTTCAATCTCCGGCTTGCGGCAGAGGCGCGGAAGCAGAATATCCCTGTCCTCTATTATGTCAGTCCGCAGGTATGGGCATGGCGGCAGGGCAGGGTAAAGAAGATCGCCGACCTGGTCGACCGGATGGCGGTGATCCTTCCTTTTGAGGAGCAGATCTATCGCGATACCGGTCTTGCTGCAGAGTTTGTCGGCCATCCGATCCTTGACGAGATGCAGCAGATACGGCCCGACAAGAAAAGCTTGAAAGCAGAGCTGGGCCTGGACCCTGAGCTGCAGCTCATTTCGCTTCTCCCCGGCAGCAGACCCCATGAACTCGAAAGACTTCTCCCCCTGCTCCTTGACACCGTAAAACAGGCCAGACGCGATTTTCCGGGATATCAATATTGCATGCCCTTTGCCCCGAACACGAACCTGATACAGCATAAGGCCCTTATCGATGCACTGCAGCACGAAGGCGTGGCCATTAATAAGGGCAAGTCTCTCAAGACACTTGCAGCCTCTGACTATGCGGTCATCGCCTCCGGCACGGCAACACTTCAGGCTGCGCTTCTTGGTCTGCCGCTTGTTGTTGTATACAAGGTTTTCCCCCTTACGTTCTGGCTCGGCAAGCGCATTATCAAGGTGAAGCACGTATCGCTTGTGAACATCCTTTCCGAGCGCGAGGTGGTCAGGGAACTGCTTCAGAAAGATGCGACGGTTGAAAATATCCTGCTTGAGCTGAAGCGCATGATCACTGATCCTGCGCGCCGGACTGAGATGCAGAAGGCATACGACGACGTGCGCAAGGTTTTTATTGAAAAGCATGCTTCAGACCGGGTATCGGATATGGTCATCGAAATGGCCGGCTGGAAGAAGTGATGTGATCTTGACGTTGTCTTGCGGCAAGCAGAAACGCCATAAAAGATCTGCAATGACAACATGATTTTATTTATTACACGTAAACGCAGATATCGCTACCAATCATATTTTAGCAGGCTGGCTGTTATGGTTTTAGCGCATCAAGGTGTTGCAGGCAGCTCTTTTCAGGCATTCCTGCCGCCGCTGAATTGAAGGTTTAATGCAACGGGAAGGATAATAATACGATGTTCCTGATATACAGCATTCTCTATTCCATAGTGCTTCTGATCCTGCTCATGCCGCAGTATCTGAAACGGCCTGCGGAGATCAGAAAAAAATGGCTCCTCGACAAGTTCGGTTTTTTTGACGCATTACGCATCACGCATCACCCATCCCCCATTTGGGTCCATGCTGTCTCGGTCGGCGAAGTAAATGCTGCCATCCCGCTTTTGCGGAAACTGAAGGCCGCGCATCCGGATATCCCTGTTATCCTTTCCACCATCACCGACACCGGCCAGAAGGTTGCGAGACAGAAGGCCCCGGAAGGCACGCATCTGGTCTATCTTCCGTTTGACCTTCGGATCATTCTGCATAGGTGCTTTGAAAAGGTCAGACCGAGACTTTTTATCGTCATGGAGACAGAACTCTGGCCGAATATATTCAGGGTGGCCGCGGAGCGGAGTGTGCCGGTCATTATCCTGAACGGACGGATATCGGAGAGATCTGCAAAGGGATATGGGAAGATATCCTTTTTTATGAAGAAGGTCTTTGACCAGGTGACGCTCTTCTGCATGCAGAGCCCGTCAGATGCCCAGAGGTTAAAGACAATCGGCGCGGAAGAGAGCAAGGTGATGGTGCTCGGCAATTTCAAGTTTGATATGGAGATCACGCAGCAGATTCCGCCCTGGATGAAAGAGGTGCAGGGCCAGGTGATCGTTGCAGGCAGCACGCATGCGGGCGAGGAGCAGATAATCATTGATGCATACCGTGAGAACGTCTATCTTTTTCCCGGGCTGAAGCTGATCATTGCGCCGCGTCATCCAGAACGGTTTGGCGAGGCAGAAGAGGTGATCAGAAGATCGGACATGCGTTACATCAAGCGTTCTGAACTTGATGCAGAGGGTGCTGATGCAGGGGAAAAGAAATTCAATATCCTGCTGCTTGATACGGTGGGGGAACTGACTGCTGCGTACAGCATTGCTGATGTTGCGATCATGGGGAAGAGCATCGAGGGCCGGGGAGGCCAGAACCCGCTTGAGCCTGCATACTGGGGCAAGCCGATCATCTGCGGAGAACATATGGAAAACTTCCCCTTTATTAAGGATTTCTATGCTGCAGGCGCAGCTTTTCAGGTCACCTCGACGGGTGTTGCGAAGAAGATCAAGGAGCTCCTCATGCAGCCCGAAAAGGCAAAGTCAGCGGGAGAAAAGGCACGTGCCCTGTATCTGAAGAACTCCGGTGCTGTCGACCGGGCCATGCAGATCGTTGAGGGTTTTCTAAAGCCTTCAGGATAACGATCTTCCGGGCATCTCCCGTCTTTTAGAGAACCACGCAATCCCCCGCACAGGCGGCTTATTATCTGAGACCTCCTGTGCTACACTTTCAGCTATGATCCGTAAAGTCCTTATCGGTTTGATATTGCTCCTTATCCTGATCGTGATCGTCGGCGTGGTCGGACTGCTCGGCCTTGGCAAGCGGATAAATGCCCCGGGCCTTGATGCGCTGGTTTCCCGCATGGTCGGGGAAGACCGGCAGGGAAGAGGTTCATCGCCGGATACGACCTTGCCCTGGAACATCGGGGAGATCGCAGGAACATGGAGCGGCGCCAGCGATGTTGACGGCACTACCTGGCAGTTCACCTTTGAAAAGAATTTTGCGGTACGCGTAGCCAGTTCCTCAGGTTACTCGAACCAGGGGACAGCATTTGTACATTGGAAACTGGGGCTGACCGACGGTTTTTTGAGGGTGCCGCCCGGCTGGTCGCCCCTTGATGTTGATATCATAGATTCAACAGAGCAGCTCCACCGGAATGCCTCTTCTCTCGGAGCCTTCTCGCTCAGGGGGAAGATACTGAAATACTGTTTTGGCGAGCCGGGCAAGCTGGTGAGACCGCACAATGATATTTCACGTGAAGGGATCCGCTGTTTTGATCTCTCCCGGGCCGACACAGGCTCGAATGCTGTATCATCCGGAAAGGCAAAGGCATCGAGTGCTCCCCTGTTGCCTGAAGCTCCGGCATCCGGGATGGAACTGCATGGAAGCGCGGAGATCATAATCGACGGGACAACGGAGCGATGGCCGCTCAGGATCGATCAGGAGGCAGCAACAGACCTCAGCGATCTGCACCGCGCAACGCTCCAGTTCCAGGCACACGGCACAAAATTCCCTGAAGCGCGCAGGATCGAGATCACCCTGGATGCTGCACGCGCAGGAAGACACCGGGCAGACGGCAGCATGTACACTGAGGGCCTTTTTATCAGGGAGCACGTGCCGGTCGGCAGTGCATCGGTTGGAGGAGAGCCGGAAGCGGTCGTGATCTTTATCGCTGATGGCGGACAGATATTCCCTCCCCGCAGCCATTGTTCAATCATCGTATTGACACCCTTCAGCGATAAAGCAGCCGGCATTTTCGAGGGACGACTCGAGGGATGTGAGGTCTATTCAGCCGGTGTTGTCCATACTATTTCGTCAATGTCCTTTTCCGTACGAAGAGGAGAAAACTGATGTACAGGGTCCTGATCTTCTTTATTGCGGTGTTCGGTGCATTGTTTCTGCCCTCATCCTCTGGCGCTGTTGCGAAGACCCCGGTGAGGGTAACGAATTTCCATGCTAACATCCTTATCCAGGCTGACGGGAATGTCCATGTCCAGGAGACGATGCGGGTTGTGACCGGGGGTGCGGCATTCGAACAGAAAGAGGGTGCTCAGCTTACCGGCATATACCGGGCAATTGGCGGACGTATTCAGGGGCAGCATGCCTATTACCGGCTCATGGGCTTCGAGATGAAGGGTGCTGCGCTTGACGGCCAGCCGATCCCCTACAGGGTGAAGACCTCTGGCCGCTGGTTCACCCATTATGTCTTTCTCGGGCCGAAGCTGCTTACCCTCACGCCGGGTGCGCATGAGTTTACTCTTGAGTATGTGGTGGACCGGCATATCAGACTCCTTCCTGATCACGATGAGCTCTTCTGGTGGGTCTTCGGCGAGGGCATGCACGGTTGGGCAGACTCTATCGGGACCGTAAGCGTTACCGCTGTTCTTCCTTATGGGACCTCCGGCATCATCGCGAGTCTCGAAGACCACTCCTGGAATGCTGGCACAGGAAAGATACCGGAACTGTTGGGCAAGGCCGCTGCGTCAACGGAAGCGAATGTCATCCACTACGGCAAGGTCATCACAAAGAAACACCCGTATCTCTCTGTTGTGGTGAGCCTGCCTAAAGGTGCGGTGAGCGGGCCTGACCTGGACCAGCGCGCACTCTTCTTCTTCCGTGATATGAGCGCGTACGGGGCAGGGCTGGCAGGACTCACCGTATTCTTTGCCTATTATCTCTTTGCCTGGGTGCGCGTCGGAAGAGATCCGCAGGCCGCGTCGATAGTCCCCCGGTACAAGCCGCCTGCAGGCTGTTCCCCCGGCATTGCCCGCCGCCTGATGACGATGGGTTACGACCGCACCACCTTTTCTGCTGGGCTCCTGAATCTGGCAGCAGAGGGCCTGATAAGGATCACCTCACAGGCAGGAAGGTATTTTGCGGAGAGAACGGAAAAGCAGGCAGTTGGTCTTGCTCCGGATGAGTCGGCCCTTCTTGCTGCGCTCTTCAACGGTATCTCGGGCAGTGTGCATCAGCGTGCGAGACAGGAGCTTGACGCTCTGACGATCCATAGGGCCTATCGCGCCCACCGCAGAGCCCTTCGGCTGATCGTAAACAGACAATATTTTACGCGGAACCTGCGCTATCTTATCCCGGCTCTCCTGATCTCGCTTATCGTCGCTGCCATTAATGCAGAGATCGTTGATATCGGCGGATCATATATCATGGAGTTGACAGGCCTCGGCATCTGGATGCTGCTGATGGGATTTGTCACCCGCTTTCTCGTGAGAAAGAAGGTCCTTGAATTGAAGAAACCTTCGAAATTCATCTATCTGGCTGCACTCTTCCCGCTGGTTCTGTATGCTGTTGCTGTTGTGGTGAGCCACAGTGTCGAGATATTCAATATCATGAAGTTCATGTTCATTGTGCCGCTTTTTATCATGATGACAGGTCATGTGGTATTTTTCTTTCTGCTCAGGGCTCCTACAGTAATCGGCAGGAAGGCGCTTGATCAGATCGAGGGCTTCAGGATCTTTCTTGCGCGGGCCGAGGGTGACCGGCTTGACCGGATGCATCCGCCAGAGAAGACGCCGGCCCAGTTCCAGGCATATATGCCGTATGCGCTCGCGTTCAATGTGGAGAACCGCTGGTCAGAGCAGTTCGCAGGAGAGATCGATGAGACCTACACGCTTCCGCCTCTCGATCTCTTCCTCGCAGCGATATCCCGGCTTTTCGTTCGTAAAGGATAGGGGCGACTCATCTTTTTATAGGGACATTGGAGTAGAATAGAAAAAATGAATTTCCTCGAATACCTATACTATCTCGGGCTGTCGGTAAAGAAGTCTATTGCGCTGAAAAACCAAAAGAGACTGCCTTACCGGGTGATCAGCATCGGCAACATCACGCTGGGAGGCACCGGCAAGACGCCTGCTGCTATTGCCGTAGCTGAAGAGGCAAAAAAACGGGGCTTCCGTCCGGTCATTCTTACACGCGGCTATAAGGGGACTGCTCAGGGGCCCTGTTTTGTTACAAAAGGGGATAAGCCCCTTCTTACCGCAGCCCAGGCTGGCGACGAACCGATCCTGATGGCAGAAAGGCTGTCAGGCGTTCCGATCGTGAAGGGTTCTGACCGGTATGAGGCAGGCATGTTTGCGCTCAAAGAGTTCAACGTTCAAAGTTCGACGTTCAGCGTTACCGGAAACAGAGAAGTTGGTAGTTTACAAACCCCTAACCCCCAATCCCCAGTCCCTCTCTTCATTCTCGATGACGGCTTTCAGCACTGGAGACTGTACAGGGAGCGGGACATTGTACTGATCGATGCGAGAAATCCTTTTGGCAACAGGAAACTGCTTCCTGCGGGAAGGCTGCGGGAGCCTTTGAGCGGCCTTAACAGGGCAGATGTGATCATGATCACCAAGGCTGAGCGGGAAGATGCAGGTCTTCTCGCCGAGATAAGACAATACAATAACCACTCGCCGGTCTTTTTCTCTGACCATCGCGTTGTTGCCGTAAGATCAATCGCGGGAGAGAAGAACCCTCCTGATCATCTGAGAGGCAGGAAGGTATTTTGTGTTTGCGGGCTGGCAGATCCTGACTCGTTCAGAAAAACGGTGGCAGGTGCAGGGGCCGAGGTCACCGGCATGAAGGCATATCGCGACCATTATGCCTATTGCCAGCAGGATGTGGCAGAGATCATTAAGGAGAGCGGCTCGTCAGGCGCTTCATGGATCGCAACCACAGACAAGGATATGGTTAAGCTGAGAAATCTTGATTTGCCGGCGAATATTCTTATAATAGAAATTGCATTCACTGCAGGCCGGCCGTTTTTTGACAGCCTGTTTTCATAACGGTCCTATTTTGAGCAGGGGGAATACGTGGTCAACTATATAAATGTAAAAAGCAAGACAAGAACCGAGTTTGTTGATATTACGGAGAAGATACAGGAAGCGGTCAAGGAAGCAGGCATTGCCAACGGTATCTGCTACCTTTTCGTTCCTCATACTACTGCCGGCATTACGATCAATGAAGGTGCTGATCCGTCTGTAGTGCGTGATATCCAGACCTATCTGAACAAGGTCATACCGTTCGAGGGGGACTATCATCACCGCGAGGGAAACTCGTCAGCCCATATCAAGGCTGCCGTGGTCGGCGTATCCTCTCATGTCTTTGTTGAAGAAGGCAAGCTGGTACTGGGCACCTGGCAGTCCATCTTTTTCTGCGAGTTCGACGGGCCGAGGCACAGAAGGGTTGCGCTCAAATTCACGACCAGAGACAAGAAGCAGGCATAAGCATGAAGAAAGAGGTGGTCGCAATTGTTGTCGGCGGCGGACCTGCGCCCGGCATCAATGGGGTGATCAGTGCTGCGACCATTGAGGCCATCAATGAAGGCAAAGAGGTTATCGGCATCTTTGGCGGTTTCAAGAGCCTCTTTGCCGGTGACAAAAAAAGCGCTCTGCCTCTCACCATAGAGGATGTATCACGCATTCATACCACGGGCGGGTCCATTCTTCGGACATCGCGCGATACGCCTGAGATTGCGAAAGCACGGTTCCCGGTCCTGCTCCAGACCCTGAAGGCCCTGAAGGTCCGGTACCTCATCACCATCGGCGGCGACGGCACTGCGTTCATGGCACGCTGGATAGAGCGGGAGTCGAGGGGAAAGCTCTCTGTTGTGCATGTGCCGAAGACGATTGACAATGATCTCAATCTTCCGGGCGGCAGGTCATCCTTTGGATATCACACGGCACGCCACTGGGGTGTAGAGATCGTGAAGAATGTGATGGAGGATGCCAGGACCACGGGGCGGTGGTATTTCATCACTACCATGGGAAGGAACGCAGGCCATCTCGCGCTCGGCATCGGCAAGGCTGTAGGCGCCACGATAACGCTCATTCCTGAAGAATTCAGCGGCAGCAGTCTTCATATCCAGCAGATAGCCGATATTCTTGAGGGCGCCATTATCAAGAGGCTCGCCCATGGCAGAGACCATGGCATTGCTGTACTGGCAGAAGGCCTTTCAGGGAAAATTGACGAACAGGAACTCAGTGCCTGTGATGAGATCAAAACTGACGAGGTCGGCAGAATACGTCTCTCGGAGATCCAGCTCGGCAGGATCATGAGCGATATGGTTAAGAAGAGCCTCGCAGCACACGGTGTACAGATGACCATAGTGCACAAGACCATTGGCTATGAACTGCGGGCTGCAGACCCTGTTCCCTATGATATCGAATACACGCGCGACCTCGGATACGGAGCTGTCCGGTTTCTGCTGAACGGCGGCACCGGCTCCATGATCACCCTTGACGAAGGCAGACTCAGGCCAGTTTCTTTTGTGGAGATGGCAGACCCTGCGACCGGCAGGACCAAGGTCCGGCTTGTCGATATCAGATCAGAGGCCTATGAGGTCGGTAGAAAATACATGATACGCCTCGAAAAAGAGGACTTCAGTCCCGGAAATGTCGAGCTGCTTGCAAAGGCAGCGAAGCTAAGCGCCGCCGAGTTCAGGAAACGCTTCGAATATCTGATCGGGTAGTCTGTTCTTTGTCAGTCCCCCAACTCCGCAGCCAGGAGGCAACATCTTCGTGTTTAACAAATTTCGCATCAGGTTTATCAGCATTAGCTACTGTTTTTCTGATCTCCTGAATATGCCATTCATTATCAATGCATATTGTCAGCGTAGTGCTCATCAGTTCACCTCCATGTAATGTACATTAGCACAATGCACAAACAGATATGAGGCTTATGTTACAACTATCGAAAAAAGTTTTTTAGAAGGTTTTGTTCAGCAACTTCAGGGCTTTTCTGATGGTGATGAGGTTGTCGGTGGTGAGCTTTGAGAGGGGATTGGTTTCCCTGACTTTGATTTTTATTACTTGGGTAACGCCTGGGCTGAAAAGATCACCCAATGAAATGCCAAGGGCTTGGGTTATTCTGCCAAGAGAATCAAGGCTGACATTGACCTTTCCTCGTTCTACTTCTCCGATGTATTTATAGTTCAGCGCAGCTTTCTGCCCAAGCTCTTCCTGCGTGAATCCCTTTATTGTCCTGATCGCTTTTATGCGCTCGCCGAGTGCTTTTCGTTCATTTCCCATAGCTGTCCTTGAGGTGATTATATGTGGTCTTTTCCTGTTCGATAAACCATACACATATGACCAGCAATACGCTTGTTAATGCCTTATATATATGGTATTATCCGCTTTAATATGTGGGAAGTTTATCGGGCAGGCAATGGCCGTCCCGATACGGAGGGGCAGGATGGGTAATTTCTGTGAAAACTGCGGTAAGCCACTCGGGGCCAACGCCAAATTTTGCGCTGACTGTGGGAGTCCAGTTGGCGCACCGGAATATCTGAAGTTCACCTGTGATGCCTGTGGAAAATCACTTAAGATCGAAACCAGTGCAACCCGAAAAAATGCAGATGGTTATGACCTGAATCTTCCTGATGGCATTTGCTGTCCATGCGGTAAACTCCATAGTTCAGTCTCTGTAGCAAAACCTCAGGCGATCGTTGTTTCCGAAAGTAATGATGCGACATACTCAAAGCTGAAGCAGGCTGAACAATCGAAGAAAAGATCAGGAACCGGTAATTTTATCAAGCTGCTCATTATCCAGTCATTATTGCTGGAGCAGCCTTCTTTTTCCTTTCAAGAACAGTCGGCAAGCGTAACACAGAGCGATTACTTGCAAGTGCAGTCCATAATCCAATCACTCTTCGGGATGAGGTAGAAAATATCCAGGCGGCATCATATAAGGGCATCCCGCTCGTTCTGCCATACAGCGGAACACTTAATATCACCGTTAATGTCATTCGAGGCAATGCAATCACCATTCATCTTATCCGCAGTTCAGAAATTGAAAACTATAAAGAAGACAAATTTCAGCATTATCCGGACTTTATCGCTACAGAAACGAAAAGTTATCAAAGATCAGGCCGACTTTCTCAAGGAGCATATTATCTCGTGCTCCGCGATAATTCCCTTGGCGTTCTGTCCTCATCAGCGAGTGATATAAAAGTCTATGCTCGGCTTGAGCCTTGAGGAGTAAAAACAATTATGCCGCACTATAAGAATTTAAGGAGGGGAATGAATGAAAAAGTATCTGCAGTATATTAGCCCTGTCATGAGGGGATTTTTGATGATGTTCATTTCTTATTGCTTTCACTTAAAGAAGTGCTTTGTTATTTATAAAGGGGGCCAAATGAACCAGAAAAATCTGATAATTGTAGTTATCTTATGTATCGCATTGTTGCCAACATTGGTATATGCTGTACCAGCCGCACCGATGGTTCACACATTAACTCAGGCTGACGGTCATACCATTCAGGCAAAACAGTGGGGTGACGAATTGTCACACGGCTGGGAAACATTGGATGGCTATTCGATTTTAATTGATGAATCAAGCAAAAATTGGGTCTATGCGACACACGGAGCAGACGGTAACCTCGTCAGCACATTGAGCATAGTGGGGAGGGATATACCGTCTTCAAACATTCCACAAAGATTGCGCCCAACAGGAGAAGCCAGAAAAAAAATATTATCACTCAAGAAATCAGTTATAACGCCTGCAGCTGTATCGCCAACTGGTACTGCCAATATCCCTGTTCTTATGGTTAACTTTGCTGACCGTGCGCCAACATTCAATTCCGCAGATGTTAACAGCCTTCTTTTTGGTATAAACAGTTGGAGCATGAAGGACTATTATGAAGAAGTTTCCTACGGAGCATTTAGTGTTTCTCCCGGCCCAATGGGGGTAACTGGTTGGTATACTGCATTATCTGGGCACGACTATTATGGAATACCCAGTGGTTCAAACAAAGATTCTTGGCCAGGTGACCTTGTTTGGGAAACTGTATATGCAGCAGATGTAGCCGGATTTAATTTTGCTCCTTATGACCAAGATGGCGATTGTTATGTTGATGCGGTTAGTATTATGCATCAGGGGAATGGACAGGAGAGTAGTGGCAGTATAACGGATATTTGGTCGCATCGTTGGAGTCTCAATGCAGCTGAATATTGGGGCCAAAGTCACTATGGCGAGTATGTAACAGCATCGCCTTGCCCTGCTGGTGGCTTCATTAAAGTGGATGATTATGTTATGCAAGCTGAAACTTTTTCGTCAGGCGATATGACAACCGTTGGCACTTTTGTCCATGAATATGGCCATTCGCTTGGTTTGCCAGACTTGTATGATACAGATATATCTTCTAATGGCGCAGGCAACTGGACAGTAATGTCTTATGGCGTCTGGAATGGTATTGCACTGCCAGGTGACACGCCCGCGCATCCTGATGCATGGTCTAAACTATTTCTTGGTTGGGCAAGTCCAATATTAGTATCAGGTACGGTTACTAATGAGGCGATATCTAATGTTGAAAATAATTCAGTTATATATCAACTGCGTGACGGAACACCTACGAGTGGTGAATATTTTCTTATCGAAAATCGGCAGCGACTAGGCTTTGATAGTGCACTCCCTTCATCCGGTTTGCTCATTTGGCATATTGACGGCGCTAAAGTCTATTCGCTGAAGTCATCGAATAGTGTAAATAATAATGAGTGCTACCCCCCGTCGGATTGTGCTGTAAATCACTATGGCGTAGCTCTTATTCAGGCAGATAATTTATGGAATATGGAAAAGAATCAGAACAAAGGCGATGGCGGTGATCCATTCCCAGGTTCTTCTTTGAACAGATCATTCAGTGCGGTATCGTTACCGAACTCTAATCTTTATAGTGGAGGCCCCAGTTCCGTCAGCGTAACAAGCATAAGTGATTCCGGCAGTATCATGTATGCAACCCTCACAGTCGATAGTATTGCACCTCCAGCACCAATTAGTCTTAATTCAACCCCTGGTTCTTGGACAAATGTGAATTCATTTTCCATAGACTGGATCAACCCTGCTGACGATTCCAGCATTGCCGGTGCCTACTACAAACTTGGTTCTGCGCCCACCTCCGATACTGATGGCACATACACCACCTCAAAGCCGTTTGTCGTTTCGGCATCAGCGCAGGGAGGGCAGACTATTTATGTATGGTTGAAGGATAGCGCGGACAATACAAGCTATCTGAATAGAGCGTCAACAACACTGTATTACGATGGGGTTGCCCCCGTTAATGGCATTTTAAATGTATTGTCGAGTAATGCACAGGTTTCATTGAGCTGGTCGGGAATCACTGACAGCGGCGGTAGCGGCTTAACGGCTACAAATACTTACAAAGTTATGCAAAATACTGGAACTTACCCCAACATACAGTGTACAAGTGGTACACAGATTTATCTCGGCACGGGAACATCTACAGCAGACACTGGCCTCATAAATGGTACTCCTTATTTCTATCGTGTCTGCGCATATGACAACGCTGGTAATGTTTCCAGCGGTGCTACTGCCGTGGGAACTCCACTGATAGATTTTGATCCTCCTCAGGCACCGATAAGCCTTACAGTGTCTCCAAATACATGGACAAACGTAAACTCTTTCACGCTGAACTGGACTAATCCAACTGACCCTTCAGGAATAGCGGGAGCATATTACAAGATAGGAGCTGCACCGACATCCAGCACAGATGGCACCTATACCACGAGCAAGCCATTTACTGTTACAGCACCCATAGAGGCAGCACAGACTATTTATGTCTGGCTCAAAGATGGTAGTGGCAATGTTTCTCATTTAAATGTCAGCACTGCAACTATCTACTATGATGGCTCAGCTCCAACAGGCGGAAGCATCACTGCCACACCGAACGCTGGGCAGGTTACATTGAACTGGGGCGGTTTTTCAGATGCCGTAAGCGGTTTAACAAGTAGTTACACATATAAAGTCGTCAGAACTACTGGATCGTATCCCAATCCACAGTGCACAAGCGGTTCTCAGATTTATCTTGGAACAGGCACCTCATTGATTGAGACGGGATTAGGGAAAGGCATCGACTTGTACTATAGAGTGTGCGCTTTTGACAATGCTGGAAATATCACAGCAGGAACAACGACTTCTGTATATTTGCCAGTGGCAAAAGTTTTGTCACCGAAGAGCGGTGATCGGTTCCCCCTGGGCAGGCCTATTTCGCTTAACTGGGAAAATCCCTCAGGGACAGCAAGTGTTTCACTTTCATACAGTATTAATGCTGGTGTTTCATGGAGTAAGATCAAAACCTTCAAAGGAGCTGTGACATCCTATAGCTGGTCACTTAAGTCAAAGACAGCAATTGACCATGTCAAAATTAGAATAGCTGCATTGAATTCTGCAAAAGTGCTTATTGGCGAAGATATCATTGAAATTGGTGTATATCTGGTCTGGCTCAAAAATCCCAGCGGTAGAGAAACCATCAACTCGGGAACCACCTATCGCGTTGTATGGGATACCGCAGTATTGAAAAAGAGTCCAGCGACAGTATCTCTGCTATCTGGGTTGGGGAGTGGTGCCGTATTGACTACATTTGATTCGATTACGGGCAATCCAGGATATTATGACTGGACAGTGCCAACAGTTTCTTCGCCAACACAGTATAAGATGCAAGTGGTGCTGATAGATTCAAAGGGTAATCTTCTTGCTTCAGATGCAGTTGATGCCCCATTTACGATTGTGCCGTAAGGTTTGAAGGCTCAGAGAAGACTGATTTATAAGTATTCTTACGTAGCGACAGTAACAAAGAAGGGCTGTCCGAAAACCGGACAGCCCTTCTTTGTTACGTGATAAATACTGTTATTATCGCAGGCCCCTGCCTTTTATGCCGTCCTGGTAGTAGGTCAGGTTATCCGCATGCTTTGCCCCTTCCTCTGCCGTGATAATGCCGTCGAGGGTAAGGCGTATAAGACTGACGTCAATCGACGAATACTCTTCTCCCGGCAGCTGCATCTGGGACCTGATCTGATGTAATTTGCCTTCACGAATGAAGTTCTTGATCTTATACGAGTTGACAAGCTTCTCGTAGGCAAGAACCGGCCCTGATTTGTCTTTTTTCATGACCAGCCGCTGTGACAGCACCAGAAGAAGTGAATCTGCAATCTGTGAGCGTATCTGTGCCTGCTCTTCTGCAGGAAAGATGTCTATCACTCTTTCGATGGTGGAGGTCGCGTTCCTCGCATGGAGCGTGCTCAGCACGAGGTGTCCTGTCTCCGCTGCCTGGAGGGCAATCCGGAAACTCTCGGGATCGCGCATCTCGCCTATGACGATCACGTCAGGGTCCTGCCTGAAGATATGCTTCAGGCCGTCAGGGAACGAGGGAGTATCTATCCCGATCTCACGCTGATTTACATTGCTGTTCTTGTGCTTATGCAGATACTCGATAGGGTCTTCGAGCGTAATGATGTTGCAGCGCCGTTTGGTATTGATGATGTCCACAAGAGCGGCCAGGGTCGTCGATTTTCCGTGGCCGGCCGGACCGGTGATAAGGACCAGCCCCTGGGTTTTGAGCGCAAAGCCCTCCATATCCTCAGGAACGCCGAGTTCCTGCAGCGTAGGGATGGTCTCCGGAATTCTGCGCAGTGTTATGGAAACCGAGTTACGCTGCTTGTAGATGTTCACCCTGAATCTGCCGTAGTCCTTATTCGTGAAGGCGAAGTCAAGATTGTTCTCTGCCTTAAAAGAGGCCAGCTGCTCCTCGTCCATCAGTGTTTGCGCGTAATTATTCATATTCTCCGGCGTAAGGGGCGGCATGTTCAGGCGCTTCAGTTCAGTGCTCATCTTGAGGCTCGGCGGCACGCCTGCGGTGAGCTGAAGGTCAGTCGCTTTTGATTCCTTGAGATACTTGAGAAGCATGTTGATATCGACCGCACCTGCCTCGATCTCGCTGCCTGCACAGGTTATTTCAAGTTCGCTGCCTTTGAAAGCCTCTGTGCTGTGCGACTCGATACTCTTTATCGCTGCATCAAGCTGCGAGGCCGGCACGACCACGGGATTGACCCTTTTGCCCAGGATGAATTCCACGTCCCTGATCGCAACATAATCCTTTGGATTAACCATGGCAAGGGTGAGCTTGTTATCGATCTCAAGGGGCAGGACCTTGTACTCCTTGATCTTTTCAAGGGGCATTGCCCTGAGAACATCGCACGGCACGTCCACCTTAAAGAGATTGACCGAAGGAACGCCGAACTGCTTGCTCAGGAAATCAAGGAGTACGTCTGTGGTGACATATCCCATCTCGATCAGGATGGAGCCGATCTGACCCCCGACCTGGGTCTGTCTCCGCAAGGCGTTCTTGAGCATATTCTGGGTGATGATCCCGTATTTAACCAGGACCTCACCGATCATGGGTTTTTTACTTGCTGCGGACTCATTGGCCATAATACCCTCCAGTTCGTTTATATGGTTCAGATTAGCAGTAAACGGGAGTACTTGCAAGAGTTGATTAGCCTGCTGATTAGCCTGCTGATTAGCCTGCTGATTAGCCTGCCGGCGTCAGCAGCCATTAGGTGCTTCAGGCGCAACAGCAGGTGCTGTTGGCAGGGGAAGGGGGAGACTACTTCTTGATCTTATATTCTTTGATCTTCGTTCTGAGCGTGTTGCGGTTAATACCGAGCAGTCTTGCTGTCTTGAGCTGGTTGCCGTTCGTCTCCTTAAGGACTATCGCGATCAGCGCTTTCTCCACCTCTGAGAGGACCGTGTCGTACAGATTGAAATTCGTGATCTTTGCCATGTCCTTGAGATACCGCTTCAGCTTTTCCTCAAGAAAATCCTTTATGGAGTAAGAATTGGCCTCTTCGATCAGCAGGTCCTTCTTCTCTATGATCGTACCGGTGGAGAGCACGCAGGCCCTCTTGATCACATTTTCCAGTTCCCGCACATTGCCCGGCCAGTCATATTTCTCGAGAAAGGCCCTTGTTTCTTTGGACAGTTCCTTTTCTCCGGTCTCCAGTTTTTCAACTGCTTCCCGCAGAAAGCTTTTTATGAGCAGGGGGACGTCCTCTTTTCTCTCCCGGAGGGGCGGCACCTTGATCTGCACGACATTGAATCGGTAATAAAGGTCCTCGCGAAACCGGCCCTGGCTGACCGCTTCGGAAAGATCTCTGTTCGTTGCACCGATAATGCGGACATCTGCCTTGATCGTTTCACTGCTTCCCAGTGGGCTGAACTCCTTTTCCTGGAGAAAACGGAGCAGTTTTGCCTGGAGGTTCTGCTCCATTTCGCCGATCTCGTCAAGGAAGAGCGTGCCTCCATGGGCTGCTTCTATCCGGCCGGTCCTGTCATGTGCCGCGCCGGTGAAAGCCCCTTTCTTATAACCAAAAAGTTCTGATTCGAGCAGGTCTTTGGGTATTGAGGCGGCATTGATCGCAATAAAGGGACCGGTTGAACGTCTGCTGTTCAGATGGATCGCCTTTGCTACCAGCTCCTTGCCCGTGCCGCTCTCGCCGGTGATCAGGACCGTGATATCTTTTGATGCTACCCGGCCGATGTCCTTAAATACCTTCAGCATTTTCGGGCTCTTGCCGACCATCTGCGGCGTTTCGGTTTCAAAGGCGGCCTTCTTGAGCTCTCTCAGTTCCTGCCGCAGGGCAAGGTCCTTGAATGCCTTATCCACAAGAATCTTCAGCTCTTCGATGTCAAAAGGTTTTTCGAGATAATCATATGCGCCTTCTTTCATGGCGCTGATCGTACTCTCCATCATTGCATTGGCTGTGATCATGATGACGATGGTGTCAGGATGCGATGCCCTGAGTTCACGCAGACCGTCGAGACCGCTGCCGTCCGGCAGCATGAGGTCAAGCAGGATGAGCGGGGGCTGTTCTTCCGCTGCCCTCAGGCCAGAGGCCAGCCTGGTCCGTGAACTGACCTTGTACCCTGCCGGTTCGAGCGCCTTTTTAATGACCCAGATGATACTTTCATCATCGTCTATGACGAGGATCTTCTTGTCCATAGGTTGACCCATCAGTCTCAGGCTTCCCTGAAGGGCAGATACAGAGAGAATGTCGTACCCTTGCCTTTCTGGCTTGCGACCGAGATCATGCCGCTATGGTCCTTCATGATCTTTTTCGAGAGAGAGAGGCCTATGCCGGTGCCGCCTTTCTTCTTTGTGTAGAAGGGCACAAAGATCTTCTGCAGATCCTGTTCAGACATGCCTTTCCCCGTGTCCCTGATGGTCACCAGTGCCATGCGTTTTATCTTTCCGTGTTCTCCAAAGAGCTCTTTTGACGGACCGGTGGATATCTCGAGCAATCCCCCTTTTTTCATCGATTCGACCGCGTTCTTGATGATGTTCAGGAAGACCTGAAGCAGCTTTGACTCATCGCCGAGAATGTGAGGGAGGCTCGGATCATAGAGCCTTTTTATGGAGATGCCGGCCTTTGCGATCGGCACAGCCAGGATCGCCACGGTTTTTTCCACAACCTCGTGGATATTGACAGCCTGGAAAGAAGGCTTTCTGCATATGGTCAGATAGTCCTGGAGTATGGCATTGAGGCGGTCTGTTTCTCTGACGATCAGGTCAGCGTATTCTGTGAGTGATGAGTCCGACGTTGTCTGCTGCCGGAGAAGCTGGGCAGCACCTTTTATGCCGCCAAGGGGATTCTTTATCTCGTGCGATATCGAACCGAGCAGAAATACGAGCGCCTCCTGGTCCCGGTACTCGCCTTCGGCAAGCGGTATGTTCTCGGACAGAGAAAGGGCAGCCCCTTCGACCCGGTCCTGGACATAAAAGGTCGAGAGGCTGAAGTCGATGTTCATAGGCCTGCCCAGGTCAATGCTGACGGATTTTCCCCTGAAGGAGCGTTCTTCATCGATGCTTTTTCTGATGAGGGGAGATATCTTCTTTTCCCCGCGAAAGAGCTGGCTGAGTTTTTTGCCGACAATGTCCCTGGAGCTTTTGCCGAAAAGCTCCTCCCCACTTTTATTGATAAATGTCATCCTGCTTTTTTTGTCAAAAAGAATGATGGTCTCTTTCAGATTATGAATAATTGATTCAAAAGAAAACATGTCTGTTTCGGTAGAAGAAGTGCATGCACTCTATCATAGTAAGAGCTTTTTTTTCAAATTATGAGCGCAATCAATGCCCGCTATACGACGTGGCGTAGAGGCAGCTTACCTTTGCTGTAAATACTCAGGTTGTTTAGACTGTAGTCTGTTAGCAACTGCAATACCTAAACAGCTACAGACTATCAGCCTGAGCAGTTACATTTGCGCAACGAGTTATGGTAGCATGGAAAACCGGAGAGCATGGCGGGCTTGAACAGACGCCTGATGCGATGGTAATGTTTCTGAGGCAGAAAACCGGAATGACCTGAAATCTAAGGAGGGTGCTATGGAGAAGGTATCATACAAGGAGATCGGCCTGGTAAACACCAGGGACATGTTTCAAAAGGCGATGCAGGGGCAGTACGCGATACCTGCCTATAATTTCAACAACATGGAGCAGCTGCAGGCGATCGTCATGGGATGTGTGGAATCCAGTTCCCCCTTCATCCTGCAGGTTTCGAGCGGCGCACGAAAATATGCCAACCAGACCCTCCTGCGCTTCCTTGCCATGGGTGCAGTGGCGATGATCAAGGACGCCGGGTCACCGGTAAAGTTTGCGCTTCATCTTGACCACGGCGATACCTTCGAGCTCTGCAAGTCCTGCATTGATTCCGGGTTTTCTTCGGTCATGATCGACGGTTCTCACCATTCCTATGAAGACAATATCAAGCTGACCAGGCAGGTCGTGGAATATGCCCGTGACCATGACGTGACCGTTGAAGGGGAATTGGGCGTGCTTGCCGGCATTGAAGATGAGGTCTCTGCAGAAAAGTCCACGTACACCAAACCTGAAGAAGTGGAAGATTTTGTGAGCAAGACGAATGTCGATTCCCTCGCCATCTCGATCGGTACGTCCCACGGCGCCATGAAGTTCAAACCCGAACAGTGCACCAAAGACGAACGGGGTGTCCTTGTCCCGCCGCCGCTCCGTTTCGATATCCTTGATGAGATCGAAAAGCGCATTCCCGGATTCCCGATCGTCCTTCATGGCGCCTCATCTGTTGTGCCTGAATATGTTCAGATGATCAATGCCAATGGCGGCAAACTAAAGGACGCGGTCGGCATACCGGAAGAGCAGCTCAGGAAGGCTGCAAAGAGCGCGGTCTGCAAGATCAATATCGACAGTGACGGCCGCCTTGCCATGACAGCTCTTATCCGCAAGACCTTTGTCGAAAAGCCGGCTGAGTTCGATCCGAGGAAATACCTTGGACCGGCCCGCGATGAACTGACGAAGATGATCGTTCATAAAAATAAAGAAGTATTGGGTTCTGCAGGAAGGGCGTAAGTCTTTTAGATATTTAGACTATTAGGTGGTTAGATTATAGGTGATGTAGTCAGTTGGCGGTATCTGACAGACTATAAGTCTATGCGCCTATGCAGTTTCATGTTCGTCCTGACAGACTACAGACTCAACCGCTAAACAACCTCATTGGTTACATTTCCTTTTATTATCAAAAGGTTCTCCCGTAGTCAGATTGACATGCCTGTTCCTGACCTGCTAAAATGCGTGCTAATTTTCAAAGAGAGAGGAGTGATCATGAATGCCCTCAATCAGGGTGCGCGAAAGCGATTCATTTGAAAATGCTCTTAAACGCTTCAAGAAACAGTGCGAAAAAGAAGGAATTCTTTCTGAAGTCAAGAAGCGTGAGCATTATGACAAGCCGAGCGTGAAAAAGAAGAAGAAAGCCATTGCTGCCCGCAAAAAGGCCGCAAAAAGAATCAAGCTGGGATCGAGATAGCATGTCGCTGCTGAAGCGGATTGACGACGATCTCAAGGTTGCGATGAAGAGCGCTGACGCAGTCAGTGTCTCTGTGCTGCGCATGGCCAAGGCAGCGATCAAGAATGTCCAGATCGAGAAGGGCCGGGAGCTCTCTGATGAGGAGATACTCTCGGTTCTCTCGTCTATGGGCAAGCAGCGCCGCGAATCCATAGAACAGTTCTCCAACGCAGGAAGGGAAGATCTTGCCAATATCGAACAACAGGAACTTTCCAAACTGCAGTCCTATATGCCTGCCCAGCTTTCCCCTGAAGAGATTGAGAAGCTTATTGTCCAGGCCATCCAGGAATCGTCCGCACGATCAGAGGCAGACATGGGCAAGGTGATGAAGGTACTGATGCCGAAGATCAAAGGCGTGGCAGACGGCAAATGGGTGAATACACGGGTGAAAGAGCTGCTGGCGGCTCCGTCTCTCCCACAGGGGGGGATAAACAGCCTACCGTCGGCATCCCAGCCTTCCCAGTCCTGATGATACTCCGCAACTTTTACCAGAAGGCGATCGAGACCGGCATCGCAAACGACCCCCGCGGCCGCGATGCTGTCATGCAGGAGCTCCAGCGTCTTGCAAAGGACCAGGAAGAACTCAAACCGGATGAAAAAGACCTCTTTGACATTGACTCACTGAAAAACCCCTACTCGGATTCACGCATTCTCCACGGCAGCGGCGATGAGGAGATCGGCACGGTACTTGTCGGCGTTGATATTGAGGTCGGCGAGATCCTTCTGGCTGATACCCTCAGAAATCGCGGTCAGAAGATAGATCTTGTCCTTGCACACCATCCTGAGGGCAGGGCATTTGCAAACCTGTCTGCTGTTATGTACATGCAGTCGGATATCCTGAACCTGTTCGGTGTTCCAATCAACATAGCCGAAGACCTGATGGAGGGCCGGGCAAAAGAGGTCGAACGGCGGCTTATGCCGGTCAACCATACACGGGCGGTAGATGCGGCCCGTCTTCTCAATATTCCTTTTCTCTGTCTTCATACGCCTGCTGATAATATGGTGGTCACCTTCCTCCAGAGGCTTTTTGACGATAAGAAGCCTCATGATCTCGGCGACCTGCTCGACCTGCTTAAGGCAATCCCGGAGTACCGCGATGCCATGAAGATCGGCGCAGGCCCACAGATAATTGTCGGCTCAAAGAAGCGGCGAGCCGGTAAGGTCTTTGTGGATATGACCGGCGGCACTGAGGGATCGAAGGAGATCTTCAGCAGTCTGGCCAATGCAGGCGTAAACACCATAGTCGGCATGCATATGAGTGAAGAGCACCGGAAAGAGGCAGAAAAGAACCATCTGAATGTCATTATAGCCGGCCACATATCGAGCGACAACCTGGGACTGAACCTGCTCCTTGACGAGACCTTGTCGGGTTCAGGGATCCAGGTCCTTGAGTGTTCCGGGTACAAAAGGACAGGCAGGCGCTCCTGAGAGGCCCGTCCGGGCAGAAACGTTCCCTGCCGTGGTAGAATACGGCCTGACTATTTGTTCACTACTGGGGCCATATGAGATCTGACAGGGTTCTCGAAGAGATAAAAGAAAGAATAGATATTGTTGATTTCATCTCCGGTTATGTCCAGCTCAGGAAGTCAGGGCAGAACTGGAAAGGTCTCTGTCCCTTTCATACGGAAAAAACCCCCTCTTTTATGGTAAGTCAGAATAAACAGATCTACCACTGCTTCGGCTGCGGCGCCGGCGGTGACGTCATCGGGTTCCTCGTGAATTATGAACGCATGACCTTCCCGGAAGCATTGCAGGTGCTTGCAGAGAAGGCAGGCGTGCAGCTTCCTGCATACGGACAGGATAAAAAGCAGATCGAAAAGGGCGAGCAGATCAGAAATGCGCTTGCCCATGCAGCCGAATTCTATGCCCGGAAACTGGGCGAATCAAAGAGCGCCTCTGCATACATCAGGAAACGCGGCATCACGGACGAATCAATAGCCCTGTTCAGGCTCGGTTACGCACCTGAAGGCTGGAGCAACCTGCTGAAGCATCTCAGGCAGGCAGGGTACAGCGATGCCGTGATCCGGGAGGCCGGTCTTGCCGTTGCCGGAGACAAGGGGCTCTATGACATGTTCCGTCAGAGGGTCATCTTCCCGATCATGGGGACGAACGGCAATGTGATCGCCTTTGGCGGCAGGGCCATGGATGACAGCCTGCCGAAGTACATCAATTCTCCTGAAACCACGGTCTTCAAAAAATCGGAAACGCTTTACGGCCTGTACACGGCAAAGGAGACGATCCGGCAGAAGGATTATGCGCTGATCGTTGAAGGGTATATGGATGTGATCATCAGCCATCAGTATGGCTTTAAGAACGGGATCGCGCCGCTCGGCACCTCACTGACATCAGGCCATCTTCTGAAACTGCGGAAGCTTACCAAAGAAGTGGTCGTTATTTTTGACGGAGATGCTGCAGGCATTGCGGCTGCAAAGAGGGCACTCCCGCTTTTGGCGCAGAATGACTTTCATGCGAAGATACTGATCCTCCCGGACAAGGAAGACCCTGACAGCTACCTCAGGAAACACGGGAGCGAATCTTTCAGTATTCTTATCGAAAAGGCTGAATCGGTCACTGATTTCATCCTGAACGCTGCAAAGGGGCAGAGAAGCCAGGCTGTGAGAGAAGCCCTTACCGTGATCGCCGAGAGGCAGGATACCATTGAGGCAGAACAGATGCTCATAGAACTCGCGGCCAAGACACGGATCAGCGAGGCGACGCTCAGAGAGGAATACCGGAAGCTGCGGGCCAAGAAGACGGGGACGGTGGTAACGCCGGTCAGGACAAAGGCTGCACCGAAGAATCGTGCGGAAGAGGAACTTCTGCTCAGTGCGGTCATCGCCTTTCCGGAGAAGGCTGATGCAGTGCTTAAGCGTATCGACCCTGATGAGATACAGGACGCTGCGGTTTCCTCGCTCTTCCGCAGGATCGCAGCACTGCCTGACAGGACCAATATTGCCGGGGTCCTTGATCAGGCGGGCGAGGAGGACCGGCTGCTCTTTACCCGGCTGTCTGTTGCACCCGGTTTTGACCCGGAGTTTGTTGACCGGAACATTGAAGACTGTTTTATGAAGATCGAGAAAAGGAAGTTCGAGGAGCGGCTGCTGCATGCCAGGGCCTCGGGTGATGTACAATTGATCAATGCTCTCCTGATGGAAAAGAAAAAAAGGATAAAGGAAAGGGATCATGAAACACGATAAGGATTTTAATGAGTATTTCGAAGAGTTTGACTTTGATAATGAGCGCACCTTTGAATCAAAAGAAGATGCAGGGGAAGAGGAAGTAATCGAAGAGGAGGAAGAAAAGGGCAGCGCCCTGCTCGAAGCGGAATATGATCCGATAAAGGTATACCTCAAGGAGATGGGCGGCGTGCCTCTGCTCACGAAAGAAAGCGAGATCGACCTGGCCGTAAAGATAGAAAAGGGCAAGGAACGTCTTGCGGGGATCATCTTCTCTCTTCCCTTTGCCATAGACAGACTTGTTGCACTGGGAAGCATGGTTGAAGCCGGCGAAGAGCCCTTGTGGCACATTATCCAGAATGGGGATGAGGAGATGGAGGAAGATCTTGCCTTTGAACGAAAACGGTTCTATCTGGCAACCCGGAAGGTCAATGCCCTGTATCAGAAGCAGAAGGCGATCCTGAAAAAGATCAGGGAGGCCGGCAGAAAACCGGACCAGAAACTGAGCAGGTCCTTGGCAGACAACAAAGACAAGCTGCTGCATGAGGTGACCGGCCTTAAACTGAAGGACGATGTGCTGCATGACTTCTCGGAGGAATTGAAACGGACGATCATGGACCTCTATGAGCTGTATGCACAGCTCGAGTTTGCCGGCAAAAAAGCGGTATACCGGGGCGCTGTTCTAACCAGGAACGGGAAAATAACTCTCCCGAATACCCTCAAGAACAAGATGATCAGAGAAGAGATCACCCGGATCGTGCGGGAGTGTGAGGCATTCCGAAAGGCGATCACCGAGATCGAGGGCCGGTTCGGCATATCCTATGAAGAGATGCGTAATGCACTCAAGATAATCATCGAAGAGGAGATGACCATAGATGACGCCAAAGGGAAACTTACCGAGGCAAACCTTCGCCTGGTCATCAGCATTGCAAAGCGATACATAGGCAAGGGCCTTGGATTTTCCGACCTTATCCAGGAAGGGAACATCGGCCTTATGCGGGCGGTCGAAAAATTCGAATACCAGCGGGGGTACAAGTTCAGCACGTACGCAACCTGGTGGATACGGCAGTCCATAACGCGCGCCCTTGCAGACCAGTCCAGGACCATCAGGATACCGGTACATATGGTCGAGGCCATAAACAGGATGACAAAGGCAGTCCGGGAACTGGTTCAGGAAAAAGGCAGGGAGCCCCTGCCCGAAGAGATCGCGGAGAAGATGAAGATACCGGTCGAAAAGATCCGGAGCATGCTCAAGATCTCGAAAGAGCCGATCTCGCTCGAGACGCCTGTGGGTGAAGAAGACGACAGCCACCTCCGGGACTTTATTGAGGACAAGGGGACCCTCTCCCCGCTTGATGAGGCGATACAGAAGGATATGAGGAAGAACGTCGATATAGCGCTTGCGTCGCTCTCGGCAAAGGAGCGCGAGATCATCAAAAAACGGTTCGGCATCGGTGATGAGGTGCCGCATACACTCGAAGACGTGGGCATGGAATACGATGTGACCCGCGAGCGGATCAGGCAGATCGAGGTGAAGGCCATACGGAAACTGCGGCATCCGTCAAGGAGCAGGTGGCTCAAGACCTTTATCGAAACGCCCTAGCGCCTGGTGAGTGAGCTGCATTGCACTGCACGGCCAGGCGAAAACCTTGACTAAATAAAACAGGGGATTTATAGTATCAATTCGTTGCCCTTTGCGTAAATCAGGCAGCAGGCAGCGAAATACGGCAGTCACTCATTACCGTCACGCCTTTGCGTTGCGGCTTTTTGGGGGCCCATAGCTCAGTTGGTTAGAGCTACCGGCTCATAACCGGTTGGTCCCAGGTTCGAGTCCTGGTGGGCCCACCATACCTCAGGAGGATTGGTGCACAATCGCATAAAGCTTCTCGTGCAACTGCAGCAGACAGATACCCGCATGCTCGATAAACGGGGCTTCATCGACAAAGTTCCCCTGCGCATCAGTGAAGTTGACGAACCCTTCAAAAAGGCCCGGGCCGAGTGGGAAAAAATGAAGCAGAAGGCAGAAGCTGCTGCAAAGAAAAAGAAGGACAAGGAAAAGGCCCTCGAGGATGCACAGGAAAAGATAAAGAAGATGAGGGCCAGAACAGCTGATATCAAGAATAACAAGGAATACCAGGCCCACCTTAAAGAAATAGAGTCATCCGAAAAAGAGATAGCCTCAATTGAGGAACAGATCCTTCAGGCCATGACAGAGATCGATGCCACGCAGAAGGAACAGCAGGAATTCGGTGAAAATGTCAAGCGGGAAGAGGAGAAGATCCTGGGGTTCAAGAAAGAACTTGAAGCAGATGTTGCGCGTCTTGAGCAGGAACTCGGCCTGATGAAGGAGGACCGGACCAAGCTGGTTGACCTGATCGATGCTGATACCTATAACACGTATCTCAGACTGCTCAGAAGTGGCAAGGGTGTTGCTGTTGCCATGGCTGAGGACAACATCTGCCTTGGCTGTGATATGAACATACCGCCCCAGCTTACGCTCGAGATACGGAAAGGCTCGGAGTTGGTGCAGTGTCCGCAGTGCCACCGGATCCTTTACTGCGAGGACAATTAGGTTACGCTGCTTTGGCCGGCAGTATGAGCCTGAGGCTCACCTGCTTTTGGCTTTCGTCAAAAGACTTCCAAATCCCAAAGAAAATATTATATAATAATTAAATTTTGTTATAGGCTGCCGAAGCAGTACACGCAGCCGCTGTAAAGGCCCAGGCCTTTGCAGAGGAAAGTCCGAGCTCCACAGGGCAAGGCGCTCCGTAATGCGGAGTCTTCCGGCAATCCGGGAGAAGGAAAGTGCCACAGAAAGGGAAACCACCCCGTAACCGGGGAAAGGGTGAAAAGGTGCCTGCTTCGGCGGGTCCGCCGCAGGGCGGAAGGTAAGAGCTCACCAGTGTTCCGGGCGACCGGGCAGCTTGGTAAACCCCGCCTGGAGCAAGGCCAAATAGGTTCTGTTTTGAGAGGTGCCCCCTCGAATCCCTGCAGAGGGAGACAGAACGGGTTGGGCCGCATGACCCTGACCGTAATGTCAGGGCTCAGATGAATGGCTGCAGTCCCGCTTAAAGCGCCTGCTGTCGGCGATTTTGCGGGAACACAGAACTCGGCTTATGGACTGCTTCGGCAGATTATTTTCGAAAATGGCAAAGGAGTGCTATGGACGACCACAAACTCAAGGTTTTCTGCACAGTAGCTGAGACCAAAAGCTTTTCGAAGACATCTGAGATCATCCACCTTACGCAGCCTGCTGTCAGCCTGCAGATCCAGGCGCTTGAAGAGGTCTATGAGACCAAGCTGTTTGACCGGTCGAGCAGTACGGTGACCCTGACCCCTGCTGGTGAAGTGCTCTATAAATATGCCAAGGATATTCTGAGCCTCTATGCGAATGCACAGAAGATGATCGGCGAACTGACCGGCCTGGTCAAGGGAAGCATCAGTATCGGAGCCAGTTCCACGATTGGCAATTATGTCCTTCCCGGCGTGATAACCGACTTTAAGAAGAACCACCCGAAGATCAAGATCCACCTGCTGGTGGGCAACACAAAGCGTGTTGTTGAAATGCTCAATTCCGGCAACATAGACCTGGGCTTTGTCGAAGGAGAAGTGACACGCCAGAAGATGGTTGTCGAGAAGATCCTTGCCGATGAGCTTATGCTCATCGTGCCTGCCTATCATCCGTGGGCAAAGAAAAAGGAGATATCGATCAGTGAACTGACCAAGGAGCCTGTCATCTTCAGGGAAGGCGGCTCAGGCACACGCCAGATGATCGAGAAGTTTCTTGCCATGCATGGCCTTGCGCCCCAGGCCATGAAGATATCCATGGTGCTGGGCAGTACCGAGGCGATCAAGGAGGCTGTTGAGAACGGTCTCGGCGTCTCGATCGTTTCCCGCTGGGCAGCCCGCAAGGAAAATAAATACGGCACTCTGAATTTCCTGAAGATAAAAGAACAGAAAATGATGCGGGAGTTCTCACTGATCGCGAACAAAAGTGCTGTTCTGTCCCATGCGGCGGATGAGTTCCTTACGTATCTGAAATCGTATCCATTCGCAAAACTGCTCTCTTAGTTACTCAGGTTATTTAGACCTTTAGTCTGTTAGGCATTGGCTAAAGACTAAACACCTACAGACTATCTACCTGTATTATCTGTTCTCTTGGCCGTATAGATCCTGAAGTCAATATTCCTGAAGATGGCGGTCTTTTTTTCGAGGGCACTGACCGCTGCCTCGTTTATCTTCCCCTGAGAAACATCTGCGCAGAGCATAAAAAAATTGCCCATATGTTCCCGGAATTTCTCTTCCGCGAACTGCGCGGCTGAACCCATCTTCATCATGAAGGGCCAGTCGCTTGCCTGTGCCAGCAGCAGTTCTCTCAGGGCCTGGTTCAGCGCCCGTGCCATCAGCCCCTCTGCTTTTCGGTACCGCCGGGAAAGTTCCGTCATTTTTTTTGATGCTTTTTTCAGGTGGCGGTACACCCAGCTGTTCGAGGGATCAAGCCAGACCGCGCTGTACCCGCTTTTCCCCCAGCTTGAGGCTGATGGTGAGACAATCTCCCGTACGCTGTTTGAAGCGCAGTATTCTGACGGTGTTATGAACCTGAAGGGCCTCTCCTGCAGCGAGAGGTTCCTCAGGACAAAGCGCAGCCATTCAGGGCCTTCGTACCACCAGTGGCCGAAAAGTTCTGCATCGTACGCAGCAGTGATCAACGGTCTGATCCGGAGCTTTTCCCTGAGAAAAAGAACCTGCTTTTCCCGCTCCTGCATGAAGTGTTCTGCATGGAGCGCGGCCTTTCTTAACCCCTGCTCGCGGTCATAGAGTCCCTTTTCCGGGGTCTTTCCGGTTATGCGGAAATATTTCATGCCGGTAAAGGTCCTGGTGCCTCCCGGGAGATAGGGCTTCAGATAGTCATGGTCCAGGTCAAAGCCTATGTCACGATAAAAGTCGCGGTAATCAGGATCTCCCGGATACCCGTCACGGGAACTCCAGACCTGCTTTGCGGATTCCGTGTCGCGGCCGAACGCAATGGCTCCGGAAGGTGTCCTGACGGGCCGGTAAATGCTCTTCTTCGGTCTGGGCGAAGCGTTGAGCAGTCCGTGGCTCTCGAGAAAGAAATAGGTGATGCCTGCCTCTGTCACTCTTTCATCGAGGTCCGGCGCATAGCCGCATTCAGGCAGCCATATACCTGAGGGTTTGCTGTCAAAATGCTGCGTAAAGGTATTGACCCCGAGGGCGATCTGTGTCCGTATGCTGTCCTGCTCAGACATGAGCAGGGGCAGATAGGCATGGGTTGCAGCACTGGTGATCAGTTCGACCTTTCCGGATTGATAGAGCGCGCGGAATGCAGAGATGAGATCTTTCCGGTAGGTCTCTTCAAAGAGACGTTTAGTCCTGAGGAATCCTTTGTGGTACATCTGAACAAGGCGGCTGAGCGCGGGCTCGCTCCGGGTCCTTGAGAGTTCTCTTTCTGCAAGGTCTATGCGGCTGTCCAGGTACTGCTGAAAACGTGTCATGAGGAGTTTGTCGCCCAGCATTTCCAGCAGTGACGGCGTCAGGGAGAGCGTTATCCTGAAATCAGCCTTATCGTTCAGGAGGTCTTCAAAAACATTGAGGAGGGGGATATAGGATTCGATGATAGCTTCATGCAGCCAGGTTTCTTCGAGATGCTGCTCATGTTCAGGATACCGGATGTACGGCAGATGCGCATGCAGGAGCAGCAGCAGATATCCCTCGGTCTTTGATCGTCCGGTGGTCGTCACAGTTAAGGAATAATACAAAATACCCACTGTCCAGGCAAGCTTGACAGCAACTGCTCAGGTGAATAGTCTATAGCTGTTTAGTCTTACGCCGATACTGACCAACAGCAGGTGTTTAAGCACAGACTACAGTCTGAACAACTTGAGCAGCTGCGAACACACCGGGGGAGATACTATGCAGATATTCCTTAATGACAGGATCGTGCCTGAGCATCAGGCAATGGTCTCTGTCTTTGATCATGGCTTTCTTTACGGCGACGGCATCTACGAGACGATGCGTGCCTACGACGGCGTGGTCTTTATGCTGGACCGGCATATCGAGCGGCTTAGCCGCTCCGCATCCCTCATACGGCTTTCCGTGCCTTCCCCTGATGATATTCGTGCTGCAGTCCATGAGACGATCCTGGCCAACGGCCTGAAAAGCGCTTATGTCCGGGTGACCGTATCGCGCGGCAAAGGTCCTATTGGCCTTGACCCAGCGCTCTGTCCAAAGCCCACGCTGGTGGTGATCGCTGAGGAGTTCAGGGAATATCCTGAAAAATATTATTGCGAGGGCGTGAAATTGATCATCGCAAAGACCCGCAGGAATCTCAAGGAGGCAGTTGATCCGAAAATTAAATCCCTGAATTTTCTGAACAATATTCTTGCCAAGATGGAGGCAAAAGATCACGGTGCCTACGAGGCTCTTATGCTGAACGCCGAAGGGTTCATATCAGAAGGCACGGTCTGCAATATCTTTTTTGTCATGAACAATATCCTCTGCACGCCTTCGGTTGATGCAGGTGTGCTTGACGGCATCACGCGGGAGCTCGTGATCGACCTCGCAAGGCAGGCCGGCATGCAGGTGAGGGAAGCGAGTTTCCTGCCTCAGGACCTCTTCAGCGCATCAGAGGTCTTCTTTACCAATACGACAAGCGAGGTCATGCCGGTCTCCCAGGTGGGCGATGTGACGTATGCTGTGGGAGATGTTGCAGGGAGACTGCGAAGGCTGTACCGGGAGAGAGTCTTAAAGGCCGTGAATTCGTAATCAGTAATTGGTGATTCGTAATTCGTGATTGGTAATTGGTGAGAAATATTTTTGAAAGACTATCTGCTCTTTATATTATGTATTACGAATCACGAGTTACGCATTACGCATTACGGTCTTCCTTATTCCGGCGTCGTTACAAACAGATAAACGGCAGAGGACCCGAAAAGAACCGGCACCAGCCATGAAGCGATGAACGGCGGCAGCATGCCGGCGTACCCTATGGATAGCGTAAACGTATAGCCGAACCAGTAAAGAAGGCTCACGCCAAGGCCGAGGCCGGCAGTAAAGAGGCCGCCGCCCATATGCGCCCTCCCTGACAGGGAAATGCCGAGAAGCATCATGAAGGCATTGATCAGGGGAAACGAGACCTTGGAATTGAGGTCAACAAAAAGTTTTATATTGGTGAAGCCGGCTGATCTGAGTTTCTGGATATAGCGGTACAGCTCAGCGATACCCATCTCATCGGATGATCTCATCTCCCGTGCGAAGATGTCCGGTGCATCGAGATCCGGGTAATTCATGCTGCTGAGGTGCTTTGTTTTTCCGGTTTCGCTGTCATAGAGAGATACGTCCTCAAAGAGCCACTGCTGCTGATCGGCCTGCCAGGCAGCACGCTTTGCGGTGATAACGCTTTTCAGAAAGTCCTTGCCATGAATAAAGACGCTTACATCCTGGGCGATCTTCTTTTGCGGGATATACAGCTCTATTTTTACCGGATTCCCGTGACTGTCCTTTATCCAGATTGCACTGTCGGATATGAGGGATTTCTGATCCTTTCCCTCCAGTTTTGCCCGCAGGGCCGCCGAACGCTGGGAAAAATCAGGCACGACGAACTCGCTGATCGAAAAAGCGACCAGGCTCATCACGGCGCCGGTAATGACAAAGGGATAGAACAGGTCACGCATCCTGCCGCCTGCAGCCCGTATCGCGGTTATCTCTTTTCTGCGTGCTGCCTGGCTGAACGTAAACAGGCTGCAGATCAGCACGGACATCGGGAGCAGGTACAGGAAGAACCTGGGCATGGTAAAGACGGCATACCTGATCAGTGAACCGATAGAAGGTTTGTTCGGCAGAAAGTCATCTATCCTCCCGATCAGGTCAATGAGGCTGAAGACGAGGGAAAGGCCGAGGGAGATCAGCAGCAGCAGCCTGAGAAAATCCGCAAGGTATAACCGCTGTATGATCCTCACCGCAGACTTTCCTTGCGGAACATGATCCAGGAGAAGATCCCTATCAGCATGGTGGCAAGCCATGCGCCCAGATAGTGCGGCATTTTGCCGGCATTGGCCAGGTTTTCACCGTAGATGAGCAGGGTGTAGTACAGGGTAAAGACAAAAAGTCCCAGAGCAAGCCCGCCCAGTTTACCGGATTTGCCGGATGCAAGAGCAAGGGGAGGGCCGAGGAATGCGAGGACCAGGCATACGGCAGGCAGGGAGAACCTGCGGTGCAGCTCAAGATAGAAGGTCACCCTTTTTTTGTACGAGTCCACATTCTTTGCCTGGGCCATAAGCTGGGAAGGGGTGAACTCCATTTTTTTCGGTGCAGGAGATTCCCCCTCAAGGGTCAGGACCATATTGTATTTTTCGAAAAAGATCTCGGTGGTCATTGTCCCGTGCATCATATTGATGTACCCATCGGTAAGGAAGAGCCCTACTGCGCCGCTGTCCTGCGTTAAAAACTTGCCGTGCTTTGCCATCAGCACCTTGGGTTCATCTTTTTTCCGGTTGTCGTAGATGAAAATATCCTCGATCATGTCGGCCGATTTCTTTCCTTTCACGACAATGACCACGTCTTTGAACGATGAATTGAAGGCGCCCTCTTCAAGTGCCGTGGCCGACCGTGAGGCGAAGATCTCCGAGATGGTTTCCCGCAGCCTTACGCTGCTGAGCGGACCAATATAAAAGCTGACCGAAAGCGTTGCAAGAAAGCAGAAGAGCCCGAGGAAGAGGGCCGGCCGGGAAATGTCCCTGAAATTCATGCCCGATGCCCTGATCACAACGATCTCGTTGTCCAGGTTCATTCTTCCATAGACCAGCAGGACCGAGAGCAGGAGCGACATCGGGATGGTGAGCATCAGGAGCTGGGGCTGGATATAGAGGATGATCCTGCCCATGTCAAAGATCGAGGCCCCCACGCCTGAAAGGAGGCGGCTCAGGCGGATCAGTTTCTCCATCATCAGGATAGAGTTCAGAAAGGCAAGGGAGAGGCTGAACGTGAGCAGCAGGTCCTTCAGGGTCTGCCGGTGAATGATCTTCAGGAATGCGGCACGGTCATTTGGCATTGTCTGTCCTTTCCTTTTCGATCGCAGACAGGGTCTTTTCCATGGACTGGAGAACATCCTTCTTGGGCAAATACGAAGCGCGGACATTGTTCCGGTAAAAGTTCATGATCTCCCGGGGATGGCGGGGATCCACATCGATGGTGATCAAAAAATTGAAAAGCCGCGAGAGCACCTCAGGGTTCTTCAGATCGCGGAAATATTCCGTATCGGTCCTGAAGACCGCTGGATCGAGCTTGTCAATGATCGACGCATGGACAAAAATACAGGCCATCCGGTCAATATAGATCAGCCGCCAATCCGGGGACTGCAGAAAGGACAGGACAGTCTTGTGCTCGCTCAGATGAATGAGTGCGGATTTGAAAGGGTATTTTGCCGAGAGCCAGGAAAGCCTCTCCGGGGTTGGATTTTCCATATAGAAAATATAGTCCGGCATGACTGTCCCCATAAAGGGCCATCCGCGGGTATCCACGAAGACCTTTTCTTCAGGCAGCGCCCATATCATATATCCGCCCATAAGATAATCGTTAAAGAAAGGACCGGGAATTTTGTTCTCCTTGATGAATTTCACCTCACGTTCGGGAAATACCTCATCCAGCCTGGCTGCTTGCCACGGCGGCTGTTCCTTATAAAAAAAAGCCGTAAAAAGGGAATATCCCGAGACAAGCAGGAACAAGAACAGGGCAACCGGTCCAAAGGCCTTTCTCGCCTCAGGTATTTCAGCTTTTTTTATCATCCACGTCATGGAGAAGAGCCATGTCAGGGGATAAAACATGCTGAGGCGGGCCACTGACATGCCGATGAAAAAAAATGACAGGCTTGTCATACTAATAGCCGGATCAAAATATCTCTTCTTCCTGTAAGCGTACCAGGTGAACAGGGCCTGCAGCAAGGCCATCAGGATCATTACCCAGGAAGAAAAGGTCATTATCCCCGTCGCCAGACTTTTTGGAATAATAAACTTCCAGACACTCACATAGGCCCTGACGTGTTCTGTAAGCTGGTGGTATTCTTTATCGAAAAAATCCTTATAGAGCTGTACAGGATAGCCGACTCCATGGGGATTGATCAGCATGACCATATAGGAAAGGACCAGTGCTGCTGCAAGGTGGATCAGCATCTTTCTTGACAAAGGATCTTTCCTGAAAAAAGCATAGTTGGCCAGTTCTCCAAGCAGGGTGATGCTTAGAAACAGAAGGCCGATAATGAAGCCGCCATGGGTATTGACCCAAACAAGAAAGAGAGGCGGGTACAGAAAAAAAAGGGTTTTTGATCGTGCCTTCGAATACAAATAGATAAAGAGGATCAGTGCAAAGAAGAATACCGTAAACGTTTCCGGCTTGACCAATGAGGCGGTAGCGCCTAAAGCTATACCGGCCAGCAGCATTGCCATGATATGACTTATGTCCAGCCGGTCGCCGACTGCGCGGACAGTGGACAGGTAAAGAGAAGCGGTAACAAGGAAGATCAGATAGTAAATGATGATGAGGCCGTTATATGATGCTGCCTGATAAGCCAGATAAAGCACAGAGCTTCCGAGCCAGGTCACATATTTCCATTCAGCGCTGGCAGGAGTCCATGAAAAAACACTCTGATCGATATTCCAGGTGTGGTTCTGTACATAGTGCTCCCCGAACCGAAGATGAAATCCGATATCATAATCGCCGCCAAGGGGTGCGGGATAATAGATATAGAGCGTCAGCAGCAGAAGCGCCAAGCAGAAGTAGTGCATCCCCCTGTTCGCTGCGAGGGCTGCAAAGAAAGGCTGTCTGCCTGCCTGCTGCGGCTCTTCTTTCTGTTGCTGCACCATCTTTTTATTCAACGAGGGACTTTTCCTTTCTTTACCGACGGCCAGAAATGCTTCTCATAACGTTATCGATGACAACCCCGCGCTTCCTGCACGTCCAGGATTCAAGGTGTGATAAACTGTCGCTCATGAACCGTTACGTAATATACGTGCAGGACGATTCTTTTTCAATGAACTGCGGCCTGCAGCTAATCCTTTTTCCCTATCAGTTCCCGAAAGCATGGTGCTGTCTGAATATTCCTATAGGTGGGTGACGTCCTGATATAGTTCCAGTTATTGTACCCCTTTTCGATTGCCTGGTGAAGCCATCTGCATGCCTCTTCTGCATTGTCACGTGCTGCATAGATCTCTGCCATGCTGTTCAGGGCGTAGATGTTGTCAGGGTTCAGCCTGAGCGATGCCAGTATATCTGCCTCGGCAGCATCAAGATTCCCCATCAGCAAAAAGGCAAAGCCCCTGTTGTTATACGGCATGCCGTTATCCGGTTTAAGCTCGATCGCCTTGTCATAGTCTGCTATGGCCAGGACATACTGCCCGGTCTGCATGTATACGTTGCCCCTGTTGTTGTATGCGAGGAAGAAATCCGGCTTCAGCTCAATGGCCTGGTTATAATCAGCGATCGCAAGGTCGAACTCCCTTTTCCTGAAATGGACATTGCCCCGCTCCTTGTAAGCCCTGAAATTTTTCGGGTCCTGCTCGAGCTCCCGGGTGTATCGGGCAATATCAAAATCATATTTCCATGTTTTTGTCATACGTTGGATACCAGGTGGCTGATTATATCAGAAAAAAGCTGAATTCTGCTGACCTGCATACGCGGTTCTCCCATTATAGGGTCTTTATATAGAGTCTGTCCATAAACTCTGTTTTTTGTTCGTCATCCCCGAAGTTTTTAATCGGGAATCCAGAGTTTTTAACAGGTTCTGGATCCCCGGCGGCTCTGTCCAGCCTACTGTTGGATCGAGCCCGAGGATGACAGACACTACTTTATGTACAGACACTATATAGTTACATCTTTTCAACATCCCGTTGCAAAATAGACACACTCTGTCTGATCCATAACTGACTAATATCTTTTATTTTTAATATGTTACGTATGGTATATAAATTGCACAAATTAGTATAGCCCTTATTATATATTGGGCATTTTGCTTGACTTGGAATAGGCAGTAATGCTTTAATCCATGGGATCATTGAAAATGAAAAAGAGTTCATTTTGCTGTTTTCTGTAACTATATATAAAGAAAGCAGAATCTTCTGAAGAGGAGGTGATCTGAGGCACTGAAAAAAGTTTTTTAAGCGTTGTTAGCAAATCCGCCCTTGGCGGACAGAATACTGAACTACCTTAAGGAGGTAGGAAGTGAAGAAAATTTTAGTAGTACTCGCAGCAGCAGTATTAGTACTGAGCTTTGCGGGCGCAGCGTTTGCGATCCACTCTGAGATCCCCGCAGAGACCCAGGCAGTTGTAGCAAAGAGCACCACCCAGATCACCCTTGGCGGTGAGATCAGGGTCCGCGGCTGGTACACCAAGAACCTTGGTGATGCCTATGCATGGCACACAGACGAAAACCTTGTTCCTGCAACAAGCGGGTTTACGACTGGATGGGTTTCCAATCATTATGTGGATAATGTCCCTTACAGTAATGCTGCATACTGGCAGACGGGAACCAGAACAACAAAGTTCACCAAGTTCGGCGTTGATTCAAACTCAAAGGCATGGTATGACCAGAGAGTCAGGCTCTATGTTGATGCAAAGGTCTCTGACAATGTTCAGGGCTTTGTGCAGCTCGAGACCGGCACTGCTGACCAGTTGGGAATGGGTAACGGCCCTACGACAACTGCTGACAAGTATTTCTGGGGCAACTTCAACTCCAAGCCGAACACCTCGCTTGGTATCCTCGAGGCATGGATCCTGTACAAGGGCACAGGCCTTTTCGGCTTCAACTCAGGTCTCAAGATCGGTCACATGCCGCTTAAACTCGGTGAGGGCCAGTTCTTTGATCACACCCAGTTGGGCGATGACGCTATCGTCTTCTTTATGGACCCGACCAAGCAGCTGCATATCGGCCTGCTCACCATCAAGTTCGCTGGAGACGAAGGACAGCCTCTTACTGTTCCTCTCCTGGGTCTTGACAACGTAACCGGCAAAAGGTCAGACAACACCGATGACCTTGACGGTTATGTTGCTCTCATGACCTACAAGATCAACGACAAGCACACCGTCGGTATCAACTACACCTACCTGAACCAGTCTGATCTTGGCTTCAGCCACCAGAACGTCGGCGTCCATGCAAATGGCAGCTTCGGCAATTTCGGTTATGCTGCTGAAGTAGACTTCCAGTTCGGTAAGGTGTTCGATGGCACGCCTATGGAGATGGACTTCAAAGGCGAGGCTGTAATGCTCCAGGGTAACTACAGGATGGGCGGACTCAACCTCAGAGGTAAGTTCGGTTATGGCAGCGGCGACGACGACAGCGATAACGATATCGATACCTTCATCCCTTACCTGGGCACAGTCCAGAACATCGCCCTGATCTATGAATATCTTGCAACAACCACAGCCGGCGCTACCGGCACGGGCCTTGCAAACACCACCCTCTATCAGGTTGGTCTTGACTATGCAGCAACCAAGGACCTGAGCTTCAGCGGCGATCTCATGTTCTTCAGGGCTTCAAAGGCCGGCCATAACATCTCCAAGGATGCTGGCTGGGAATTTGATGCCAAGATGGTTTACAAGGTCGCAAAGAACCTGACCTATCAGATCGATGCAGGCTATTTTGATCCAGGTTCCTTCTATGACGACACGTTGAACGAGGTATCAAAGATCCCTTACAATTATAGCTGGGATCACGTGAGCAAGGGCCACACAGATATCGAGGGCATCACTGTTATCAGAAACATGCTGACCCTCAGCTTCTAAAAAGCAGTAACGTAAAAGGCCCCGGGAAACCGGGGCCTTTTTTTATTGATCAATTGCTGGATTATCAATAATCTTTCTTAGTATACAGATCGTATCCTGCCGGTCTTTCTGTCGAACAGCACCCTGTCCACCTGCCTGCTGTTCTGCAGCACCTCAGCCTCGATGAACCTGCCTTTATGACGGACAGTGCCGAGGGTATAGCCCCGTTCTTCATAATATTTTCTGAGAGACAGTATGGCCTCCCCGGGCGGTATCGCCTCTTTGCATGAACCGTACACAGCGCAGTCTTTGCAATAACCGCCGTACGGCGTTACCGGCCTATCGCCTGCCGATGTGAAAGAAGCAGCAGACAGCAGAAGTGATGCGGTCACGGCTGCCCGTGTAATGATATGCAGCGATCTCATGCTCATATCCTATGAGATGGTGATGAAGAAATTATGAAGGCTGAGGTCATAAGAGCTCCGTTATCCCGCTGATCTCTACCACTTTTCTCTTTGATGACTGTCCCCTGATGACCTTGATCTGCGAACGCTTCACCTTCAGTTCATCTGCCAACACCTCGATCAGCTGTTCGTTCGCAGCTCCTTCAACAGGCGGAGAGGTGAGCTTTACCTTGAGGACATTGTTCTCCATAACGCCGGTAATGCCTTTTTGGGACGACCTGGGCTCGACCTTTATCTCGATCGTTATGCTGTTCTTTGACTTCTTATAAGGGATGTCCATGTCTGCTTTTAGTCCTTTTGCCTCGCCTTGCTCACTTGGGTTATGCTTTCTCTTCGTACCAAGGAGGGATTAGAGAGGTTAACTATTTCTTTAAACCCCACCTTCTCTCCCCTTGGTAAGGGGAGGAACGGACCCATTACTATTTCTCCGGTATCCATACCCGAAAGGTTGTCCCTTTTCCTTCTGCGCTCTTCACCTCGACTGTCCCTGACAGGGTATTGACCAGTTCACTGACAATGGCAAGACCGAGGCCTATGCCGTTGGATTCTTCGCCCCGGTAGAACCTCTTGAAGATGTCTTTCAGCCTGTCGGGCGGGATTCCCCTGCCGGTATCAGAGACTTGAACGAAAAAACCCTTACGGTCACTGCCAAAATCAATACGGATGGAGCCGTTATCCGTATATTTGACCGCATTGGAGAGGATATTTCTTATGATCCTGTCCAGCTTTTCAGGGTCAGAGACAACGGTCAGTTCTCCGGCGTCGGACAGCGCTATTTCAAGCCCTTTTTCAGCGGCAAGCGGAAGCATCCTGTTGCGGATACGCAGAAGAAACTCCCTGAGCTCAAGCGGAACAAAGTTCTTTTTCGTAAAGAAGCTCGCCTCGGCCTTGGTCACATCCTCAATGCCTTGTACGAGCCTTATCAGATTTTCTGTCTCTGCCCGGATATTCTCAAGGCCCTCTGTCCGGTCAGTGATTATGCCGTCGTTCATCGCCTCTATACTGGCCTTCATGATCGCAAGCGGCGTTCTCAGTTCATGGGCGATGTTGGATGTCAGATGTCTGCGCAGAGCCTCCTCCCGTTCGAGTGCCTCTGCCATGTAGTTGAAACTGCGGCTCAACTGTCCGAGCTCATCCCCTGAATATATGGGGACGCGTACGCTGAAATCGCTCGCCGCAAGCGCTTCTACGGCGTCTTTCATCTTTTTCAGGGGTCTCGAAAAGAAGAGGCTGAAGAAGAGGGAAAGAAGGACAGCTCCGCCGCCCGCTATGGCAAAGGCCACGACAAGAAAATAGATCCCCCGTTTCTTAAAGAGCGCTTCCTTCTCTTCAATGCCGGGCCTGCTGAGTTGCCGTACCTTCATGGTGCCGATCTCTCTTCCCTCCTGATACAGGGGATACAGTTCATATGTACCCCGTGCAGAGCCGGGATCGGTGATCGCGAGCATCCGTTTCCTCATGGAGGGTGAGAGCATGTTGACGGCAGCCGTTGAGTTCATCACCTCATGGTTTTCGGCATCCTCTATCCGTATATCGAAGCCGAGCATGATTGCCCAGTGCAGGGCTTCATGCAGCAGCGCGTGGTCCCATTTGCCATCAGCATAACTGCCTTCTACCGCTGCCATGATCCAGTACAGCCTGTCTTCTCGTGTGCCGCTGACATAGTCTTCAAAGTCTTTTGTAATGAGGCGCTCATAGATGAGACCTGAGACGAGTGCAAAGAGGATTACCGCAAGAAACGAGAGAAAAAGCTTATTCCTCATCAGGTGTCCCGATGAATTTATATCCGACGCCATACACGGTCTGAATGAATTCAGGAGACTTCGAGTCTTTCTCGACCTTGTGACGCAGGTTTTTTACGTGCGCATCGATGGTCCTGTCATATCCTTCAAAATCAAACCCCTGGACGCTGTTCACGATCTGGTTGCGTGAGAGTATCCTCCCGTTATTCTCGGCAAGGGCTGTCAGGATCTTGAACTCGGTGAGCGTAAGCTGCAATGCCTTTCCGCCAAGGACGACTTCGTGGCGGTCAAGGTCAACCGCAAGTCTGCCCTTGTTGAAGCTCAGATGACTCTTCTTTGCCTTGCCGGCCCGCCTCAAATGGGCCTTTACACGCGCCACAAGCTCCTTTGGGCTGAAGGGTTTGACAACATAATCGTCTGCACCGATACCGAGGCCCCTGACCCTGTCCTCTTCGCCGCTTTTTGCGGTGAGCATGATGATCGGGACATCAGAAGTGCCCCTGATCAGGGAGCAGAGCTCTTCTCCTGCCATATCAGGAAGCATGAGGTCCAGTATGATGAGGTCCGGAGCTTCCTTCAGCAGTTTAAGCGCAGATGACCCGTCTTCAGCGACCCGTATCCGGAACCCTTCCTTGTCCAGATAGGCCTTGACGATATCAGAGATCTTCTTCTCGTCCTCAACGACCAGGATGAACTCTTTTTTGCCAATATCCATAATACGCGCCTCCGCATAACAGGGTCAAAGCTGTCAGGGCGATGCCTGCCAGTACATCTACCACATAATGATATCTGAGGTAAACCGTAGAAAAGATAAGTGCCGAAACAAAGGGCAGAAATATCCAGAAGAGCTTCTTCTCGAATGTAAAGGCGAGGAAAAGGACCGTGAGGGCTATACCGGTATGGCCGCTCGGAAAGGCGTCACGCTTGATGCCTTCAAGACGGTTCAGCAGTTCCTGGACCGGCGCTGTCAGGACAAAACCCCGGAGTTCACTGTTCTGAAGATGGGCCAAGGTGAAGCGCGGCCCGATCGCAGGGAACAGCAGATACCCGGCGTACGAAAGATAGAAGCAGAGCATGATCATGAAGAGGGCATAATCAAATTCCTGTTCACGCTGCCCGGCAAGAAGCACAATGCCGAGTGTGAACGGCAGAAGATAGTAGCTCGTGTACGCAAGCTGGAGCGCATCAGTCAGCAGGGGCTGCATGATCTTTTCGAGCATGACGGTCGGATGGCCGCCAAAAATAGCATGATCGATCTTTATCAGGATCGGATCTATGTCCTGGGGATTAATAGCGTGAACGATATATTCCAGACTGTCGAATATGGCCAGGATCGATATGGTCGGAAAGATCAGATGGTACGCCCAGTGCATGAACCTGCCCTTATGCCTGAACAACAGCAGGAGCGCCTGAACAAGGAACATGCCGGAATAGAGCAGTATGAGAAGCGGTGCCTGATCGATCCTGCTGCTGAACGTTACGGTGATGACCGTCAGCAGTGTCAGGGAGAGAAAGTTCAGGGCATCAGCCGGTCTGAGCAGTGTCAGGAGGTTTCTGATCATAGCTTGCTGAGAACCCGCATAAGAGCTTTTTCTTTTTTAGACCGCTTCCTCGGGCTGCCTTTCTGCTGACATGCCCTGTCATCTTCTTCGGAAGATTCATCGGCGCAGGCGGGGTCATTGTCTGTCTGCTCAAGAAAGTGCATGAACTTCTCCGACGGCACAGGCACGGAACTGTTTTTCCATGCATGGTCCATGATCTCCCGGTCTGAACTGACCACGATCCATTCTTTTCGATCCTGCTCTATCATTGCCTTGATGACCTCGTCAGCCCTGTCGCCGAGGCGCGAGTAGATGACCAGAATACCTCCTGCAATGGTCTGTACCTGGTGCCGGCCACCTGATTTCCAGCCGTCAAAAACAAGGGTGATGTCATGACCTTTCAATGTTCGATAGGCAGCGAGCTGCTGAATGAGGTCTTCCCTCTTCTGCTGCAGGTTCCGGTGCTGAGTGCCGATGAGATTGTACCCGTCTATGATGATCGAAGAAATGGCCTGCCTCCGATGATATTTGTGCTGGTATTATAGCAGGTACAGGGGATATGAGGAGTCTATGCGTTGACAAAAAGCAGCGGCCGTCTCTGTCCCGGAGGACCCGAAACGGCCGTTATCTGATCACTGCAGCTGCAGATATATGGTCAGCGGTTCCCTTCGGCAAGTGCAAAATGGGCCCTTCTGTTCTTTGCCCAGCATGCTTCGGTGCTTTCCGTGCAGGCCGGTTTTTCCTCACCGTAGCTGATAAGCTCAACTTTATTGGCTGGTACATGCAGTGCGCTGAGATAATCTTTAACAGCCTTTGCCCTCCTGTCGCCTAATGCAAGGTTGTACTCATTGGTCCCGCGTTCATCGCAATGACCCTCTACCGTCACGGTCACCTTGTTGTTCTTTGCAAGAATATCCGCGAGGCTCCGGACCGCCTTTTTCCCCTCTTCAGACAGGTCGTAACTGTCGTAGTCAAAATATACGTCAGTCATCTTTGCCTGCAGTTCCCTGACATATGCAGGAACTGACGCATTCTTGTCCTTGTCCAGTGATGTTACGGATTCAGTCGGTATCTTGTTTGGTTCTGCAGGCATTGTTGCCTTGTCAGGGGGTGTTGCCGGTTTGGTTGCCGGAGCAGGCGCCGGATCTGTGGTCGCTATCTTTTTCTGGGAACAGCCCGCAAATGCAATAATACTTACCATAGTCAGAACTGCGATTACAAAATTTTTCATGAACTCTTCTGCCTTTCTCAATTAGATTATTGTCTTAAATTGTCTTAAATTTTATCAATGTGTCATCATTATAGCTATGCTGTCATTTTATGTCAATAATTGTTAAAGCAAGTCCGATAAAATTGACAAGAGAATCCTGTTTCATTATTATACAGTGGCTAAAATTTAAGAGAGGTCGGGTACGCTGCAGCCAGCATGAATCTGAGTGTAAAAGATGTCGCAAAACTTCTGAATGTCTCGGACAAGACTATCTACCGTATGATAAAGGACGAGACAATACCCTGTTTCAGAGTTGGCGGCCAGTGGAGATTTGACAGAATAGAGATATCCTCCTGGGTTGAAGATACGCGCGAATTTCACTATCGTGCGTCGAAAAAAGGGGCTCCATCTGATGACGAGCTCATCTCGGTTACCGAGCTGCTAAAGCGGGGCGGCATTTATTTTGACGTGGAGGGCAATACCAGGGAGGCTGCGATCATGTCATGCCTCGGCAGTATCAAGACATCAATACCCGAGATCGATACAAAAAGGCTGTTCGACGCCATTATGGAAAGGGAGAACCTCTGTTCGACGGCGATCGGTAACGGCATCGCTTTTCCCCATCCTCGTCCTTTCAAGGAATTCACTGCCTCACTGTCATCCATAGCCCTCTGCAGGCTGGTGCGGCCAATCCCCTTCGGCGCGCTTGACAATGAAGATGTCCATACGTTTTTTTTCATATTTCCCAAGAGCGAAAAGAGGTTCCTGAGGATCCAGGCTAAACTCTCAAGGCTGCTCAAGGACGAGCAGGTCATTTCGGCAGTGAGAATGAATGTCCCGGCCGATCAGCTCTATGCCATCTTCCGCTCTAAAGAAGCCGAGATATTCGGAGCTGGAGCTGCTGCATGATCCTGGATCCTATCCATCTGGCAGGAGCTGCTGTTCTCCTGCTGCTGTTCTCCGCAGTTCTGGCAATGTGCCTGGGCCGTTTCCAGCATCTGCTGGTCGGTGTCAGCTTTTCTCTCGCGTCCGTGGCTTCACTGCTTGCCCTTGCTGCAGGGGCGTGGACTGTTAACGACAATATCACCAATCAGGCGGTTATGGCTATCGGCCTGCCTGACCTTCCTTTTCATCTCAGGCTCGATCCGCTCGCAGGTTTCTTCATCACGATCGTCGGCACACTCTCTCTTTTCGTCTCGGTCTATTCGCTTGGGTATGTAAAAGGCATCATCGCCCAGAGGCCGGTCACCAGGCTTGTCGTATTTTATCTGCTCTTTCTTGCCGGCATGTTCATGGTCATCCTGGCTGATGATGCACTCTTCTTTCTCATTGCCTGGGAGGTGATGGCAGCTGCTTCGTATTTCCTTGTTCTTTTTGAGGACGAAAAAATCGAAAATAGGCGTGCGGCATTCCTGTATATGGTGGTTGCCCATGTCGGCGCCATAGCAATACTCCTTTCTTTTGGAGTCATGGCCGGTCTTGTGTCAGGATTTGAAGGATTTCACGGGTACACCTTTGATGCCATGAGAAAGGCAGAGTTTACGCCTGCATGGGCGACTGCTGCATTCCTGCTCTCTTTTTTCGGTTTTGCGGCCAAGGCAGGCATGATCCCGCTGCATGTCTGGCTTCCTGATGCCCACCCTGTTGCACCGTCAAATGTGTCTGCCCTGATGAGCGGGGTCATGCTCAAGACTGCCATTTACGGTATTATCCGGGTGACCTTTGACCTCATTCACGTCTTTCCCTGGTGGTGGGGAGCGCTGGTCTTGATGCTCGGTCTGGTCTCCGCAGTTATTGGTGTGCTGTTTGCGATGATGCAGAATGACCTCAAGAGACTCCTTGCCTATTCATCGGTCGAAAATATCGGCATTGTGCTTATCGGCATCGGCCTCGCGATGATATTTACGTCGTTCCAGTTGCCCCTGCTCGCTGCCCTTGCGCTTACAGCAGGCCTGTATCACGCTCTGAACCATGCCATGTTCAAAGGACTGCTCTTTATGGGCGCTGGCGGCGTACTTCACGCTTCGCATGAAAGAAACATGGAAAAGATGGGCGGTCTCATTCATATGCTCCCCTGGACCTCTGCGCTCTTTCTTGTCGGCTGCATCTCCATATCAGGCCTGCCGCCCTTTAACGGTTTTGTGTCCGAGTGGCTGACCTTTCAGGCGTTCCTGCTCTCCCCGTCTCTGCCAAGCCCGCTGATGAGGCTGCTGATCCCGATGGGAGCTGCGCTCCTTGCACTTACTGCTGCGTTATCCGCAGCCTGTTTTGTGAAGGCCTTTGGGGTCACCTTTCTTGGCCAGTGGCGCGGCCAGCGTGCCCCTCAGATCCATGAAGTGAACTGGCCCATGAAGTTCGGCATGAGCCTTGCCGCGGCAAGCTGCCTCTTCCTCGGTATTCTGCCGACTCTTGTCATCGAATGGATGGACACGGTTACCGACCATCTTGTCGGCGCGAAGATCAGCACATCGGCAAGTGCACTCGGCTGGATGTGGCTGACTCCTGTAGCGCACGAACGGGCTTCATACTCCGGTCCCATGGTCTTTGTCGTGATCCTTGCAGTGATCGTCATTGCCTATCTTCTCCTGCATGTTAAAAAGGGCTCTATCAGGAGGGTCCCGCTCTGGGACTGCGGCTTTGAGAAGGTGACGCAGCGCATGCAGTATACCTCTACATCGTTTGCGATGCCGATACGGAGGATCTTCGGCTTTTTCTTCAGTATCAAGGAGCGGGTCAAACTGGATCCCCTGTCAGCGCACCGCGTATTTCCCGGAAAGATGCATTATGATCTCCGCATCCGGGACCGCTTCTGGGGTTGGCTCTATAAGCCGCTGATCGATGCCAGTTTCTGGATGTCTCGCAGGGTAGGCAGGCTGCAGCAGGGCCGGATACAGACCTATCTCATATATTCTTTTGTGACTATTATCGTCCTGCTTTTGGTTACCCGATGAACCCGTATCCCCACATAATGGAAATACTGCAGGTCCTGATCACCCTGGCCATTGCCCCGGCGTACACGGGCTGGGTCAGGACGCTTAAGTGCTGGTTTCAGGGCCGGACGACCCCGGGGGTGCTTCAGCCATACCGCGACATCATGAAGCTCTTTGCCAAGGACGTGATCCTGGCGGAGAACGCTTCCTGGATATTCCGGTTCACCCCGTATATTGTCTTCGGCACGGCAACCCTTGCCGGAGGCATTATCCCGATGCTCTCGATAGATCTGCCCCTTGACGCGTCTGCTGATGTCATTGTCCTGGTGGCGCTTTTTGCCATAGCACGGTTCTTTACAGCCCTGGCAGGCATGGATATCGGCACAGCGTTCGGCGGCATGGGGTCGAGCAGAGAGATGACCATAGCCTCTCTGGCTGAGCCTGCCATGCTCATGGCCATATTCACGGTCTCCCTGGGAGCCAAGTCAACGTCGCTTTCCCAGATCGTGCAGGTCGTGTACAGCGGACAGTCTCTGCTGCGGCCGTCACTTGCCTTTGCGTTCCTTGCCTTTGTGCTGGTGAGCCTTGCAGAGACCGGCAGGATACCCGTTGACAACCCTTCCACACATCTGGAGCTGACCATGATCCATGAGGCGATGATCCTCGAATATTCAGGACGGCACCTGGCCCTTATCGAGTGGGCAGGCATGATGAAGCTTATGCTCTTTATGGCGCTGGGCGCGGTACTCTTCTTTCCCTGGGGTATTGATGCAACCGGCAGCGCAGCCGCTGCAGGCAGCTCGTTCATGTTCCTGGTGCTCAAGCTCGCTGCGTCAGGGGTGGTGCTTGTGCTGCTGGAGACCGGTCTGGCAAAGATGCGGCTCTTTCGTTTGACCGAATTTCTGGGGTCAGCTTTCCTGCTGGCAACCCTGGGTATGCTCTCATTTTTTATCCTGGAGTGATATGGAGAAGAGGAGATTAGAGATTTGGGGTTTGGGATTGGTAAAGAACGAAACCGGGAACCCTGATTCGCGACCCCTATAGAAGATATGAATATCAACAGTGTGGCACAGATAAACAGTTTTCTTGCAGCCCTGGTCCTTTTAACGGCCTTCGGGATGCTGGTGCAGAAGCGGGTGTATGGCCTCATACATCTTTTTGCCTGGCAGGGTTTTTTCCTCTCTCTGAACACCGCGATGGTCGGTTTTGTTGCGGACAAGCATCATCTTTATATATCGTCGGTACTGACTCTCTCGCTGAAGGTCTTTCTGCTTCCCTATATACTCCATGTTCTTATCCATCGCCTCAAGATCCGGAAAGAGGTTGAAACGGTCGTGAATATCCCGATGACCATGATGATCGGGATTGCGCTGGTGATATTTTCGTATCATTTGACCGCGCCGGTCAGAGAGCTCTCCAATCTGGTAACGCGATCTACCATTGCGGTTGCCCTGGCGACCGTCATGCTGGGACTCCTGATGATGATCACCAGAAAGCATGCGGTCACCCAGATCATCGGATTTCTGGCACTTGAGAACGGTCTCTTCTTTGCTGCAACGAGCGCGACCTATGGCATGCCTCTGGTAGTGGAGCTCGGCGTAGCCCTTGATGTCCTGATCGCGGCATTCATCTTCGGTATATTCTTCTTCCATATCAACAAGACCTTTGACAGTCTGGATGTTGAACAGATGGCCCGTCTGAAGGAGGGGGATTAGATGGCCATGAACAGCAGCATGATGCTTCTGGTCCTGCTGGGGGTTCCCCTCTGTGCGGCTGCGGTACTTGCCTTTGTGGGTGACCGGAAATTCGCGCCTGAGATCAATATCCTCGGTTCTGCTGCAACGCTTATGGCCGGCATTGGTCTTGCGCTTGAGGTGTATATGCAGGGCCCGATGCTTGCAGGAGGGAAGTTCTTTTTTGTCGATGCCTTTAATATTTATCTCGCGGTACTCACCTCTTTTGTGTCCATGACCACTGCCATGTTCAGCAGGGGATATATGCGGAGAGAGCGGGAGCACGGCCGTGTCGGCCATGTGGGAATGCGCTTTTACCATGCCATGTTCCAGCTCTTCATATTCGCCATGCTCCTCTGCCTTCTGACCAATAATGTCGGTGTGCTCTGGATAGCCATGGAACTGGCAACCCTTTCAACGGTCCTGCTCGTTTCGCTGTACCGCACGCCCACTGCCATCGAAGCTGCATGGAAATACTTTATCCTCTGTGGTGTCGGCATCGCGCAGGCCTTGTTCGGGACCGTGCTGCTCTACTTTGCAGCAGAGAAGGTGCTGGGAGAGGGCGGTGAGGCCCTTCTCTGGACAAACCTGAGCAGGGTAAGCGGGAGCCTTGAACCGACCGTACTTTCACTGGCTTTTGTTTTTCTGATGGTAGGGTACGGGACCAAGGTCGGTCTGGTGCCGCTCCATAACTGGCTGCCGGACGCGCACAGCGAAGGACCTACGCCGATATCTGCAGTACTCTCAGGCCTCCTGCTGAATATTGCCCTGTACGCACTGGTCAGGTGCAAGGTGCTGGTTGACGGTTCAACCCACACGCATCAGGCAGGAAACATCATGATGGGCTTTGGGCTTCTTTCGATCATTGTTGCTGCCTTTTCGCTGCTGAGACAGAAAGATATCAAACGCATGTTCTCCTATTCCTCCATAGAGCATATGGGCATCGCTACCTTTGCCTTTGGCCTTGGCGGCCCTATAGCCACCTTCGGCGCACTCCTGCATATGCTCGTACACAGTCTCGCGAAATCAGCCATCTTCTTTACGGTCGGTCATGCCTCTCAGATGCACCGCACCCAGGAGATGGACAGGATCAGGGGGCTTTTTAAGGGCAACCCGCTTGTCGGATGGGGCCTGATGATCGGTGTGATGGCGATTGTCGGCATGCCGCCCTTCGGGATCTTTGCAAGTGAATTCTTGATACTGACCGCAACCATGAAGGACTATCCCTATTTGACGCCTTTTCTTCTTCTCGGCCTTGGCGTCACCTTTGCAGCGCTTCTCAGAAGAGTGCAGCCAATGGTAGCCGGAGATGTTCCCTCCTATCAGAAGCCGGTCAAGGCAGCGCACCTGCCGGTTCTGCTTCATCTGGCACTGGTGCTGCTCATCGGTATTTACATGCCGGCCTTTCTGAATACGTGGTTTCATACGGCGGTGGAGTTGCTGAAATGAGAATAGGATGCTGAAGGAAGCGATCATATCAGCCTTTGGTGATGAAGCACGCTTTGAAAGCAGCCAGAGGCCTTCGTCTGTTGCCTCCTGCGTTGTTCAGCGGGACAGATTTGCAGAGGCGGCCAAGGTGATGAAGAAGGCCTATGCGCTTCTGGCAGCAGAATGGGCTGCTGATGAGACCGCCTTTGGCAGGGGCTTCGGCATTTATGCCTGTTACCGTTGGGGGGCTGATTACCTGATCGTCAAGACGGAAGTACCGTCGGACGACCTCTGGTTCCCGAGCCTAACAAAAAGTTTTGTGCCTGCATTTCGTTTTGAACGCCAGATACAGAGCCTGATGGGAATCCGGCCGGGCGGCAACCCTGATTCGCGGCCGTGGATCAAGTTCGAGGACTGGCCTGCTGATGTCTGGCCTCTGAGGAAGACCTTTGATGCGTCAAAACCTCTGCCGAGAGTGGCGGGAGAATACGCATGGGTGCGCGCAGAGGGAGAAGGTGTGTACGAGATCCCGGTCGGTCCGGTCCATGCCGGCATTATTGAGCCGGGCCATTTCCGATTTCAGGCCTTGGGCGAAGATGTGATAAACCTTGAAGCACGCCTGGGTTATGTGCATAAGGGCATAGAGAAAAAATTCGAGGCGCTTTCCTGGAAGGACGGCGTGCGTCTTGCCGGAAGGGTCTCGGGCGATACGACAGTAGCACACAGTATTGCATACAGCATGGCGCTGGAGGCCATGACCGGCTGCACTGTTCCGGAACGTGCCCACTGGCTCAGGGCCCTGTTTCTTGAGCGGGAGAGGATCGCGAACCACCTTGGTGATATCGGCGCCATCTGCAATGATGCTGCTTTTGCCTTTATGATCTACCAAATGTCACGGCTGCGCGAAATGATCGTCAGAACGAATCACAAACTTTTCGGTCATCGCTTCATCATGGATCGGGTAATTCCTGGCGGTGTCTGTGCTGACCTCGATGCAGCAGGCAGGGAGGAGATGCTGTCTGAAATGGATATCCTCTCCAAAGATTTTGAAAAATTGGTCACTATCTATGATGAACATTCATCCCTGGAAGACCGGGTGAGGGATACGGGGGTGCTTACCCCCGAGAAGGCACGGGAGCTTTGTGTCGTCGGGATCGTTGCGCGGGCAAGCGGCCTGAACCTCGACTGCCGCATATTCAATCCCTTCCCGCCGTTTGACCGGCATGACTATATAGAGCTTGATGTTCCGGTCCTGATCTCAGGGGATGTGCATGCACGCGCCTGGGTGAGGATACAGGAGATAAGGGAATCGATCAGGATCATCCGCAAGTTCCTTGAAGATATGCCTGACGGAGCGATCTCAGTGCCGGTTGCAGCGCCTGTGGCTGATCAATCCGGCTTTGCTGCTGTCGAGGGATGGCGCGGAGAGATCATTTACTGGCTCCAGTCAGGACCACAGGGTGAGGTGAACCGCTGCATGGTCAGAGACCCGTCCAGCGTTAACTGGCTCGCCCTTGAACTTGCGGTGTTGGGCAATATTGTGCCTGATTTCCCGCTCTGCAACAAGAGCTTTAATCAATCTTACTCAGGACACGACTTATGATAAACGGCCCCGTAAATCGACCAAGTATTTTTTCTATCATTCCCGTGGAAACGGGAATCCAGTATGTTTCTGTAGTTGCACTGGGCCTGGATGCCCGCCTGCGCTGGCATGACAGACTGGTGAGGTTCTTATGATACGGATACTGCGGCAGATATTCAGAACAGGCATTGTGACCGAACCTCTCCAGCCTGACCTTGAGGCAGAGATCCGGGAGGTCGGAACAAGGCTTGAAGAGGCCATCAGGAACAAATTCAGAAGGAGCCTTACGATCAGGCAGGTGGATGCAGGCTCCTGCAACGGCTGCGAACTGGAGATCCATGCAATGAACAATCCGGTCTACAATTGTGAGCGGTTCGGTATGCATTTCACCGCCTCTCCCCGTTTTGCAGACCTTTTACTGGTCACCGGCCCGGTGACGCAGAATATGGCCATTGCGCTCCGGAGGACGTATGATGCGACACCTTCGCCCAAACTGGTCATCGCTGTGGGCGACTGCGGATGCAACGGAGGTATCTTCGGCCAGAGCTATGCTTCGTTAGGCGGGATCGACAAGGTCATCCCTGTTGACGCCTATATCCCCGGCTGCCCGCCGACACCCACTGCATTATTGAACGGGATATTGAAGGCGATCAGCTGAAGGGCGAACTGAAAAAGCTATGAACTGCCGGTGATGAAATGCGTAATGTCCTGGAGTTCTTTTTCTCTCATCTCCTTGAACATTACTCCATAAAAGACCGAACTGCCGGTCGGCGTTGATGTCTTTCTTACCACCTCTGACTTGAGCGAAAATCTGCTGCGGTTCTTTGGGTTCACAAAACTGACCAGGAGTTTTTCCCCGATAGGGAAATCAGAGGTGCACTCAAAGGCCATGCCGCTTTCGCTGAAGTCCATGGATATGCCTGAATAGCGGAGGTTGCTCCCTTCCTGCTGAATGCTCACCAGAATGCGGAAGACGCGCCGGGGTGACCTGAGAAGGAACTTGGACATGGCGGTCTGAAACCTGAGCTTTTCGACCGGGATGAAAAAAGTCTCCTGCACATCGAGGTTCCTGCACTCTCCCTGGGTAATGCTTGCATTAAAGGGCAGTATCAGGATCTTCGGGATCTTTACGAATGAAGGATTATCTTTCAGGTCGGCTATGTCAGCGCGTATCTCCTGAAAACTGTCGTTGCCGAAAAGGACTATGAGTGCCGGCAGGTCCGGAGATACAACCGCCTCACTCACATCCTGAAAGGCTGTATAGGGGAGATTGTCCTCATTCAGGTAGTGCTTAACGGTATTGAAGACATCGGCGGACCGTTCTATGACGAATACTTTTTTCATTTTGCCTGGATTGTTATTGTAGCATGTTGGCAGAATATTTTTGCTATCCGGTGTTTAATGCCACAGCAGGAACCTTGGGCTCACCTCACTGTTGGTGCGTAACGGCATCTCCATATGATTTCTTGACCTGCCTGTCTGGTTTAAGGTATTTTTTGAAGATGGTTGTTTCATCGAAATTGGCGGCTGTAGCCGTGATCTCTGTACTTACGCTGGGACTCAATGTGTTTTTTGGCTATTTCAGGGCAAGAACAAAGAAATATTCCCTTAAGTGGTTCCTCTTTATCCATCTTCCCATACCGGCTGTTTTTTTTGCGCGTGTCTATTCAGACCTGGATTATCATGTTATTCCAGTCTTTCTCCTTGCCGCTGTGGCCGGACAGATCATAGGCGGCAGGATCGAGATCTGAAGATGCTGCGCATTGTACTGCGGGGTCACGGATGCATCGGGACCTCTGAAAAGAAGCACCTGGCTCCTCCAGAGAGAGACGGTCTGATCCATGATGCCCTGCCTGATCGAGCTTAACCTGCTCCCGGTTCAATGTCCATGAAACTCTTGAAGCCTCTTCTTATCATTCTTTTTTGCCTTCTCATGTTCCGGCCGGCAGATGCAGAGGTCTTCCGGTACTTTGATGAAGAAGGCACCCTCATCGTCACGGATGATCCCTTTGGCACGAAGAAGAGAGAGCGCCCGCAGTATCACCAAAAGCAGGATACGAAACGGGAGGTCAGGCTCAATTTCAGGGAAGATGTTGATTATGAATTCTACGAGGTTTCCGGCAATAGTGTGCATGATGCCATGGCCGCAACCGACCGGCTCGGTCCAATGGATGCACGCGAGAACAGGCATTATGCCGGTCAGACCAGGTGGAATTTCGGACTGTCCTATAACATGGATTTCAGCTACAGACGCGCAGACGGCCTTATTGTTGCTTCGGTGCAGATCTCTGATATTGATTTCAGGTCTGACATCACGGTCATCCTGCCGTCACTTGCTGAAAACAGCAGGTTTGCAGCGCCCGAGTTCAGGGTCTGGGAAGAATTTCTGCAGCATCTCGCCGCTCATGAGCATGACCATGTAAGGATCATCCGGGAGCCGCGTTTCAGGCAGGAGATCATAGACGGCATATCCGGGATCAGGGAACTGACGCTGCCTGACCTGCCCGGTGAAAATGCAGAGTCTGCAGTAAAGAATGCCATCGAATCGGAGATCGGGGCTGCAGCCCATGCGGTCATGCGCAAGATAAAACAGAAGAATGATGAATATGATACTCTTACTGACCACGGCAGGAAACCGGAGCTGCGCAATGCCTTTTTCCAGAGGTTGTAGGAGTTACTAATCAGGTGGATAGTCTGCAGGTATTTAGGCGGATAGGGTGGGGAATGACTCTGAGAGACCGAAAAGACGTTGGGGTAATTGGTCAGTTCTTTGCTCGGCAGCAGGTGTTTTAAGCAGCAGTCCTAACAGACTACTGTCTAAATGACCGTAGATACGCTTCCTGTTCATATATTCTTCATAATGCACGGGTATATTACGGTGCATTGGCAGATCGCCCTGCGAGCCCGAAATGTATGTATTTTTTCATGAAAAATACTAAAATATCCCAATATAGTTTGAGGAGAATTATTGATGACAGAAAAGAAAAAGAAGAACATATTCGATGCGATCTGGGATATTTTTGCCTCGGTCAAGACCGCCGTTGTTATCTTTGCGCTCATTTCACTCACTTCGATCGTCGGCACCATTATTGAGCAGCAGGCAGATCCGGAGAAGAACATCAAGGTCCTTGGCAAGATGTTCGGCCTCAGCCACGAGGCCGCTCATAGCGTGCTGGGTTTTCTCGATAAGCTCGGGTTCACGGACATGTACCACGCATGGTGGTTCCTTGCGTTCCTTCTCCTCTTTGCAGCAAACCTGATCATCTGCTCACTTGACCGGCTGCCCCGGGTATGGAAGCTGGTTCAGGAAAAGATACGGCCTGTACCTGTCGACTATATCGAGAAGATGTCGGTCAAAAGCTCGGTGATGCTCAAGGGCAAGCCTGCGGGAACAAGGGAAAAGATCGTAGCTGCCATGAGCAGCATCGGCTTTAAGCCTGCAGAGTCTGCTGACGCTCAGACGGTCCAGTTCTATGCAGAACACGGCAATTACACAAGGCTCGGCGTCTATATCGTGCATCTCAGCATCCTGATAATACTTGCCGGAGCGATCCTCGGGATCTTCTTCGGGTATAATGCGTTCCTGAATCTGCCGGAGGGGGAGACCTCATCGGTCGCGTACAAGGACCGCGGCAAAGAAGTGCCGCTCGGTTTCGAGCTGCGGTGCGACAATTTTGAGGTTGAATATTACCCGAACTCCGAGATGCCGAAATCATATAAGAGCTGGCTCACGGTCCTGAAGAACGGCCAGGAGGTCATGAAGAAGGCTATCGTGGTGAATGACCCGCTCAAGTTCGATGGGGTCACCTTTTACCAGTCAAGTTTCGGCCTGCACCCTGAAGGGTTTGACCGGGGCGTTGTAGTACTGAAGGCAACGTCGAAGAGCGGTCAGACCGAACAGGTGAATCTGAAGGTTGGCCAAAAGTTCTCGATTCCCGGCACCAATGTCCAGGGACAGGTCACCGGCTTCAGTCCGGCCCTTTCTTTCGATGAAAGCGGGAAGCCTTTCACCTTTGCCGAGCAGATGGTAAATCCTGCGATCAATGTCGAGTTCTTTGATAACGGCGCCAAGACCTATTCAGGCTGGCTCCTGAAGCGGTTCCCCAAGACATGGGACCTGCCTGACGGCAACCGGGTCGAATTTCTTGACCTGTGGGGCGTCCAGTACACAGGCATGCAGGTCAGAAAGGACCCGGGTGTTGGCATAGTTTACCTGGGCTGCATCATCATGGCAGTCGGGCTGTACATGACGTTCTTCATGAGCCACAGAAGAGTCTGGGTCTGCCTGACGGATGACAAGAACGGGGCGAAGATCTTGATCGGTGCTTCTGCGAACAGGAACAGGACAAGCCTGGAACATAAAGTTGAAAAGCTGGTTGCCCTGCTCCAGACCGAGCACAAAGGAGGAAAGTAAGATGACGAGTTCGTTCTTTTTTGGTTTTGCGACCATCACCTATTTTATCGCCATGATGCTCTATATCAGCTATCTTGCATTCAGAAAGAGCGGCATCGGCATGGTGGCTACCACGATCACGGTTGCCGGCTTTGTTTCGCAGACGGTCGCGCTTCTCCTTCGCTGGTCGGAGTTTGCAGAGATCGGCCAGATGGGCTGGCTCCGCGCTGTCCCCCTCACCAACCTCTATGAATCGCTCATATTCTTCGTCTGGTGCCTCATTCTCGCGTATCTGGTCATAGAGTTCAGATACAAGAACAGGAGCTTTGGCGCATTTATCACGCCGGTTGCTGCACTGGCCCTTGCCTTTATTGATCTTTCCGGCGTGTCAAAGAGCATCCAGCCTCTGGTGCCGGCGCTCCAGTCCAACTGGCTTCTGGCCCATGTCATGATGAGCTTTGCCGCCTATTCACTTTTCGCCGTCTCGTTCAGCACCGGGCTTATGTATCTTATTGTCAGATCTGAAGAGAGGACTGAGGCGTCATATATTTTCTGGACGGTCATGCTCGGCATCTTCATTGCCGTCCTCGCTGCCATGGCACTTGATTTTGTCACGTTCAGGGTCGCATTTATGGGCAAGCAGGAGCTGATCAAGAGTTACCTGTTCAAGGCATCCTTCAGAAATGATTCTCCGGTGATCGTGGCATTCAGCTATGCTGCAACGATCGGCCTCGTCTTTGTGATATGGAGCTTTGGCGGACTGCTCAAGAAGGTGATCAGCAGCTTTGGTATCTCGGCCGAGATGCTCGATGAGCTCACGTACAAGAGCATTGCTATCGGATTTCCGATCTTCACGCTCGGCGGTCTTATCTTTGGCGCAATATGGGCTGATCAGGCATGGGGCAAATACTGGACCTGGGACCCCAAGGAGACCTGGTCCCTGATCACCTGGTTTATGTATGCCTTCTTTCTTCACAGCCGTCTGATGAGGGGATGGAAGGGGCGGAAGGTCGCCGCGGTTGCGGTCCTCGGTTTCATTGCCGTTATATTCACCTATCTCGGCGTGAACCTGCTGCTGTCCGGTCTTCACAGCTATGGCGGCCAATAAGCCTGCCGATCAATAGGCATGCACGACTCCCTGCACCTGCAGGGAGTTTTCGTTTATGAGGGGGAATGAACATCCTGTGAGCCTGTACAGAAGATACATCCTGCCGGTGATCACTGTCTTTGTCGTTGTGATCAGCCTCTTCTCCCTGATCAGTTACTGGATCGCGCAGAGGCGTATTGATGCAGTAATACGACAGAGGGTCGAACTCCTTGCCGAGGTGGTTACCAATGGCCTGAAGTCGATCATGCTGGAAGGCCGTCCGCGCGAAGAATTTCAGCGGTTTCTTGACGGGCTTGCGGCAGAGGACATCAGCGCGGTGAGGGTTTTTTCAGACAGCGGCATAATTTTGAGTTCTACCATCCCCGGCGAAATTGGAAAGAGCGTAGATGCAGGACACATTCAGGCGTTTAAGGCGCGCAGGAAAAATGCTATCTTTGTTCATGAATCACAGAATACCGAGGTCTATTCCAGTATCATGGTCATGGGCAACGACTGGCCGTGCCAAAGATGCCATGGCGCCGGTGACGAAATCAGGGCAATTATAGATCTTGAGGTGAAGCACCAGAAAGAGGAAAATATCTTAGCCGGCCCGCTTGCTCCAATGATCGCTGTCTCCTTTTTCAGCACCATACTGGTCTTTTTTGCCCTTGTCTTCATAACACGCCGTCAGATCAAAAAGCCGCTCGAAAAGATCACCGGGGAGATAATCAGTATTGCAGAAGGCGATGCGGCTGCGCGTGTTTCAGCATCAGGGGCTGATGAGCTCATCGCAATAGCCGCAGGCGTCAACAGGATTACCGAAGAGCTTGAAAAGGCGCAAAAAGCGGTGCAGCGCTACGAGAGCACCGAGACGAGCCAGCTCGAAAAGATGGCATCCATCGGCGAGGTTGCTGCCACGGTAGCACATGAGATCAAGAATCCGTTGGCAGGCATCAGCGGAGCGCTGCAGGTCATGGCAGAGGACATCCCTGATGAAAGCCCCCGCAAAGATATCTGCAACGAGATCCTTTCGGAGATCGACCGTCTGGACCGGTGCGTCAAGGAACTGATCATTTTTTCGCGGCCTCAGGAGATGAACCCTGTACCCGCTGATCTTAACCGTGTCGTGACCAGGGCCGTACACAGCGTAAAGGAGGTCGCTGCCGCGATGGGCATCAAGGTGACAGAATTGCCGGGGGACCTGCCTGAGGCCTCTGTGGACCCTGAACAGATAGAAAAGGCCTTGACCGGTGTGTTGCTGTATCAGCTGCAGCTCATGCCTGACGGCGGAACGATCACGGTCTCTACCATGCATGACCCCAGGAAGGATGAGATACGGATCGTATCTGCAGATACTGCCCGTGCGCTGACCGAGGAAAATATACGAAATATCTTCAGGCCCTCGTTCACGACAAAAAATACCGGATCGGGATTGGGCCTCGCGGTCAGCAGGAACATCCTTGAGGCCCATTGCGGAAGGATCAGGGTGGAGAGCGAACCTGGTATCGGGAACTTGTTTCATATTATAATGCCTGCCAAGAGGTAATCATGGAAACGCCGAAGATCCTGGTAATAGACGACGAAAAGCTGCTCCGCTGGTCCATTGAACAGAACCTGTCCAAGGAAGGGTATACCGTGATCAGCGCTGAAAAGGGGCTTGAAGGTCTTGACCTCTTTTATGCAGAGCAGCCTGATATCGTACTTCTCGATATCCACCTGCCGGACATTTCCGGATTGAACATTCTTGAGAGCATTAAAAAAGAGAGCAACAGTACGATCGTGATCATGGTCACGGCATTCGGGGACATCCAGACCGCGGTCAAGACGATCAAGTTCGGCGCTTATGATTTTGTCGAAAAGCCGTTTAATATGGAGAAGCTCAAAATCCTGATCAGCAAGGCGCTCGAGACCGTCACCCTGAGAAAAGAGGTCTCGCAGTTCAGGACCCAGATCTCCAAACAGTTCGGGTTTGCGAACATTGTCGGCAAGTCCTCCCAGATGATGAAGATCATGGACCTGGTCAGAAAGGTTGCAAAGAGCGATGCCACAACCATTCTGCTGCAGGGTGAGAGCGGCACCGGCAAGGACATGATCGCAAAGGTCATCCATTATGAAAGCAGCCGGGCGGTGAAGCCTTTTATGGACATAAACTGCACCGCCCTCCCTGACACGCTGATCGAAAGCGAGCTCTTCGGTTTCGAGAAGGGGGCGTTCACCGACGCGAAGCTGATGAAGAAGGGGCTTTTTGAGCTTGCTGACGGCGGCACGATCTTCCTTGATGAGATCGGCGATCTGAAGCTCAGCACCCAGGCAAAGCTCCTTAAGGTCATCGAGAACAAGACGTTCAAAAGGATCGGCGGGATCAGGGACATTACGGTTGACCTGAGGATCATTGCATCGACCAACAAGAAGCTTGCCGAAGAGGTGAAGAAGGAGAACTTCAGGGAAGACCTTTACTACCGCCTGAAGGTCATTCCGGTTGAACTTCCTTCGCTCAGGGAACGGCCTGAAGATATCCCGCTTTTGGCAAGGTTCTTTATCGAGCAGTTCAACAGGGATTTCAAGAAGAATGTGAAAGGCCTTTCCAGGGAGACGGAAAAGGCATTTCTTGCCTACGCCTGGCCGGGTAACGTCAGAGAGCTGAAAAATGTGATCGAGCGGGCAATGATCCTTGAAAATGACGAATACATACTGCATGAGCACCTGCCGCTTGAGTTTTCGGCAAAAGAGACGGCTCCTGCAGAGATCTCTTCCGGCCAGATCACGCTGCCGGCAGCAGGTCTCGATATTGAAGAAGTGGAAAAGGAACTCATCAGGCAGGCGCTTGAACAGACCAAGTATAACCAGACAAAGGCAGCCCGCATGCTGAACCTTACGCGGGATGCGCTCAGATACCGGATGCAGAAGTTCGGTTTCCTGCAGGACAAAGTCTGAAGGCCAGTCTTTATTTAATCCATGAGATATATTAAGATATCGCCATGAATGTTCTTGTTGTTGACGATGAACAGCTTGTGCGGTGGTTCCTTGACCGTGCGCTCAAAAAGAGCGGTCATAATGTTCTGACCGCATCGAATATTGCGGAGGCTGCGGAAAAGCTCAGGACCGAAAAAATAGACCTGCTTTTTGTTGATCTGCGTATGCCTGATGGCGGCGGTGTGGAGCTTATCAGGCAACTCGAAAACGCCCAGCAGAGGCCGAAGATCATTGTCTGCTCAGCCTTTATCACGACTGAGCTTGAGGACGAGTTCAGAGCCAAAGGCATCTGCACCCTCAAGAAACCCTTCAAACTCGACGAACTGAATGACACCCTGAAGCAGTGCCTGGAGCAGTGACCCCCTGTTTATTCCAAGCTGCATTCAAGCGCTAACTGCGTTGGCTTCGTTGTCAGCTCCTCAACATACCCACAGTATGCCTGCGTCGCTTCTCTGCGTAAGGCACCTACTTCTGGTTTGCCGCCTTGTTATCATCCTGAATGCAACTTGGAAGCAGACGTTGTATATGATACCCTGTCCCCCCTGTCTTAACCTAAGCCTTAGCCTATTTCGAGTCTTGTCAGCATGAAAGCGCTGGTGACCGGTGCCACAGGATTTATCGGCAGTTTTCTTGCCGGAGCTCTCAGCAGCCGTGGTTATGAAGTCACCTGTCTTGTCAGAAAGAGCTCAAATCTCAAATGGCTGAACCATCTTGGTCTGCGGTACCTGCATGCAGATCTTGATGATACGGATTCTTATGCGGCGAAACTGGCTGAGTTCGAATATATCTTTCATCTGGCCGGGCTTACCAAGGCAGACACGGCGGAAGACTTTTATCATGCCAACGCCGAATGTGCAAAGAAACTGGTCACTGCTGCAGCGGAGATGAATCCGGGACTGAAAAGATTTCTGCATGTCAGCAGTCTTGCTGCAGCCGGTCCGAGCCTTGCAAACAGCCCCCTGAACGAGGATGCTCCTGCCTGCCCGGTTTCGGTGTATGGCAAAAGCAAGCTGGAAGGTGAAAAGGCAGTGCTTGCCTGCATGGGGCTGCTGCCGGTCACGGTAGTTCGGCCCCCTGCAGTGTATGGACCACGGGACACGGACTTTTATCTTGTTTTCAAGGCAGTGCAGAACAGACTCTTTCCTTACTGGGGGAGGTCTTCCTATTCTCTGATATATGTTGAGGACCTTGTGCAGGGCATGATCCTGGCAGCAGAGACAGAAGCAGCTGCCGGCAAGGTCTATTATCTTGCTGACAAGAGGATCTATACGAATGACGATATCCTGGCAGAGCTGTCCCTGACCCTGGAGAAAAAGGCTTTTCGGCTGAAGCTGCCGCGGTCGATCCTGCCTGCTCTTGCTCTTCTGCTTCAAAAAATCCAGAAAAAAGGTATAATTAACCCTGACAAAATTCAGGAGATCCGCTATCCTCACTGGACGTGTGACCCGGCAAGGGCGATGAAGGACCTCGGGTTTATAACGGATACACCCCTTGGGGAGGGGTTTAAAAAAACAGCAGAATGGTACAGGAAAGAAAAATGGCTATAGAAAAAAATACGGATATTTTCGAGAAATGCTTTAAATTCAACCGGGCCAAGGAACTGATGGCTGTCGGCCTGTATCCCTATTTCAGAATGATCGAAAGTGCGCAGGACCCTGAAGTGGTCATTAAGGGCAGGAAGATGATCATGGTAGGGTCGAACAATTATCTTGGCCTGACAAACCATCCGAAAGTGAAAGAGGCCTGTATAGAAGCAATCAGGAAATACGGCTCAGGCTGTGCCGGTTCGCGCTTTCTCAATGGAACGCTTGATATCCATGTGCAGCTGGAGGAGAAACTCGCCCGTTTCATCAGGAAAGAGGCTGCCCTCGTCTTTTCAACAGGCTTTCAGGTGAACCTTGGCGTCATATCCGCGCTGGTCAGCAAGAACGATCTCGTGGTCATAGACAAAATGGATCACGCGAGCATCATTGACGGCTGCAGGCTTACGTACGGCAGCGTGAAGAAGTACCGGCACAATGACATGGCAGACCTTGAGCGTGTACTCCAGGAGCATGCTGACAAGAAAAAGATCATTATTGTTGACGGCGTCTTCAGTATGGAAGGAGATATCGTTAATCTGCCGAAGGTCGTTGAGCTTGCCAAGGCATACGGTGCACGGATCATGGTGGACGATGCGCATGGCGTCGGCGTACTCGGCAGGACCGGCCGGGGCACGGCAGAGCATTTCGGTCTCGAGAAGGACGTTGATCTCATCATGGGCACATACAGCAAGTCCCTTGCATCCATCGGGGGTTTTATTGCTGGCTCAGCTGAGGTGATCCATTACATCAAGCATTTCTCCCGCGCACTCATTTTCAGCGCGAGCCCGCCGCCTGCCTCTGTTGCTGCAGTGAGCGCTGCCCTTGATATCATCGAAAGCGAGCCCGAGCGGATCGAACAGCTCTGGAAGAACACCCATAAGATGCTGAAAGGATTCCGCGACCTCGGGTTTGAAATAGGACCGAGCGAGACGCCGATCATCCCGGTCATTGTCGGCGAAAATGAGATAGCCTTCAAGGCTGCGATGATGCTCCAGGATGAGGGCGTATTTGTAAATGTTGCCATAAGCCCTGCAGTTCCCGAGGGCCAGGCACTCATCAGGACCAGTTATATGGCGACCCATACGGATGAACAGCTTGACCGGGTGCTTGCTGCCTTTGAAAAGGTCGGGAAGGCCCTCGGCCTGATCGGCTGATACCTTGGAAGTTAAAGAGGTCACTGCTGCAAAAGACCTTGATCGTTTCATAGAACTGCCGTTCTCTCTGTATAAGAACTACCCCCACTACGTTCCCCAACTCAGAAAAGAGCTGCGGGACCAGTTCTCCCAAAAGAACCCTTTTTTTATGCATGCTGCAGTCAAATACTTCATTGCGGAAAAAGAAGGCCGGATCGTCGGCAGGATCTGTTCCATTGTTAATAAACGTCACCGCGAATTCCATCAGGAGGATGCAGGTTTTTTCGGCTTCTTTGAATCAGAGAATGACCCGGAAGCGGCCAGGGCTCTGCTCGATGCTGTATCTGCGGATCTCAAGGCAGAAGGCATGAAGGTCATGCGGGGGCCGATGAACTTTTCGACCAATGAAGAGTGCGGCTTCCTCATCGAAGGGTATGATCAGCATCCCATGCTGATGACCCCATATAACCCTTCGTATTATAACGACCTCATGGATGCCTGCGGCATGGGAAAGGCAAAAGACCTCTATGCGTTCATCCATGAGGTAAGGGAGAGCCTGCCCGAAAAAGTGCTGCGCGTTGCTGCGATCGCCGGGAAGCGCGGCATAACGGTCAGGCCGGTCAACAAGAAGAGGTTCGAGGAGGAGATGCGGGTCTTCCGGGAGGTGTACAACGATGCCTGGGAGAATAACTGGGGCTTCATTCCGCTCACCGACGAAGAGATCTCATACCTTGGCGAGCGGCTGCGGCAGATCGTTGTACCTGAACTGACGCTGATCGCCGAGCATGACGGAAGTCCTGTAGGCTTTATGGGAATGGTCCCGGACTTCAATATCGTGCTGAAGAAGATGAGCGGGAATATAAACCCGCTCACGATCATGAAGGCGCTTTATTATTCGCGGAAGATCACGGACCTCAGACTTCTTCTCCTGGGCATTAAAAAGCAGTACCGCAATAAGGGCGTTGATGCGATGCTTTTTCGGGAGGGATTCAAGGGGGTCAGGAGCGGAAAATATCAGAGGGTGGAATTTTCCTGGATATTGGAGGACAATATTGCGGTGCAGCGGATCGTGGAGATGGCCGGCGGCAGTCTGTACAAGAAATACCGTATTTACGAGAAAACGCTATAACTTCCCGATGACCGCCATGGCGGTCAATCAGTCTTCTTCAGCACCAGCACCGCATTCACCCCGCCGAAGCCAAAGGAGTTCACCAGAGCGGTCCTGATGTCTGCAGAGCGTGCTTCCCGCACAACAGAAAGCCGTATCTTCTCGTCCTGTTCGGAGAGATTTGTCGTGGGGTACAGGGTGGACTGACGAATGGCCATGGCAGCGCAGGCTGTTTCATAAGCGCCTGAAGCGGCCAGCATATGTCCTGACATGGATTTCATTGCGACAACCGGAATACGGGCTGAACGTTCTCCAAAGACCTGATGGATCGCCTCGCACTCGGCCAGGTCTCCGACCGGGGTCGATGTGCCATGACTGCTTATCAGGTCCACATCGTCAGGTCTGATGCCCGCAGAGGCCAAAGCGCTCTTCATTGCCCGTGCCTCTCCTTCTGCGAGAGGCCGCGTCTGATGAAAGGCATCAACCGAATTGCCGTAGCCGACGAGTTCCGCATAGATCCTTGCACCACGTTTTTGTGCGGCCTGATATGCCTCCAGAACGATAATACATGAACCTTCGGAAAGTACAAAACCGTCCCGGCTGTTATCAAAGGGTCTGCTTGCGCTCTGATCCGGGATCTTCGATAAAGCTCCTGCCGCACCGTATCCTTCCACGCATATCCTGCAGACAGGTGCATCTGTGCCTCCCGCAATGATCGGCCCTGCATAGCCGGCCCTGATCATCCGGAATGCTTCACCAATCGCATTGGTGCCTGAACTGCAGGCGTTCGAGATGCCGAGGCAGTAACCTTTCAAACCGAGTTTTTGGGCTGTATAGGAGGCTGCCATGCTGATGGTCGTAGAGGGCATGAGATACGGGGATGACCGGATCTTCCGTAGAGGGCTGATAGCTGATGGCTGATGGCTGATGGCTTTTTCTATTGTTCCGATGCCGCCCCTGCTCGATCCGATGATCACGCCGCCTTTTTCAAGTAATGCGTGATACGTAATGCGTGATGCGGAGACTGACAGCAGACCGGCGTCTTCTGCTGCCATGCATGCTGCCATTACGGCATATTGAGCAAAGGGATCAAGTCTTCGCATCTCCTTAGTGCTGAGGTACAACGCAGGATCAAAACCCTTCAGTTCGCCGCAGACCTTCCAGGGGATGCCTGACGTGCTGAACCGCGTAATGGGCGCAATTCCTGACCTCTGCCTGCAGGCAGCTGCCCACGAGGCCTGAAAGGTATTGCCCATGGGCGTTACGGCCCCTATGCCTGTTATTGCGATTCGATGCATTGTAAACTATGCTACCATAAACGGTTTACCATTATCGCTCTGCACCCTGGTGCGGCAGGTTGCGGGAACCGTCAGGTCGGGTAAATACAAAACTTGCATAAAGATTTTTAATTAGAGGATAATAAAAAGCTGAAAATCCTTGTAAGGAGAGGGTGTGGCTGGGGAACTTCTGAAAAGAAGACGGGAAGAGCTGGGGCTTGATCTCAAGCAGACGGCAGAGCTTCTGAAGATCAAGGAGGACTACCTGGAGTCGATCGAAGCGGACCGCTTTGAGAAACTTCCGGTTGCCGTATATACCATAGGCTATATACGCTGCTATGCGTCGCATCTTCAGATCGATCCTGAACCGGTCATCGCCTTTTATACGGGACATCTTGTCCAGCCCAAACCATCCACTATTCTGCCCGTGGCCTCCTCAAAGAAGAAGATCCCGTTTTATTACTATGTGATACCGGCTCTCGTGCTGGTCCTTCTTGTGCTTGGTGTGGTTATTCTGAGACAGGGACGTTCAGAGCCGGAGAAGAGGATGGCAGCAGCGCCTGTTGTGCCTGTCCAGCCTGTTCAGCCGGTCGGGACAGAGGTCCCGCAGGCTCCCCCTGTAAAAACTGAGCTGCCGCAGTCATCGTCGGTGTTGCCTGCAGCGGGCAGCCAGACAGCGGCTGTTCCGAAGCCTCCTGTTGCCGGTGCGCACAGCCTTGCGGTAATTGCAGATGATCTGACCTGGATGCAGATCGCCTTTTCAGACGGTAAAAAAGAGGAGATCCTGCTCAGACCGGGCATGACGAGGACGTGGCAGTTTACGGGCAATGCGGTGCTCAAACTCGGCAATGCCGGCGGCATCAGGATGACCCTTGACAACAGGGATATCGGCTCTCCTGGAAGCCTTGGCCAGGTGATGACCCTGGTCCTCCCGGAAAATCGGCAGATCAACAGGCAGGGCGAGTAACCGGATTTCATGAAAGATGTCGTAAATAAAAGATCATTCCCGAGAAGGAAACTTGATCTCGCTTTTGATCTTGTTATTAACGGTGAGGTAGTTCCTGCAGTTGTGACCGATTATTCCCCAAGCGGCATGGCCATTCTTATCAAGGGTCGGTCAGATCTCAATGCCCAGGTCCTGGACCTGAGGGTCGGGGACCTCAGCCTCAATGCCACCGGAAAGGTCGTCTGGAAAAGAGAGATGTTCTCCGGTATTAAGGTCGGTGCCGTCAGGATGGGGCCGCTTGAGGGAATGCTGCACCACTACGCCTTTTCAGACCTTCTGCTTGGCATACAGCGTACCCGCAAAACAGGCATCCTGCATATAGAAACAGCACAGTCTCTCAAGAAGATATACTTCAGGGACGGGGAGGTTGTCTTTTCGTCTGACCAGGAGCAGGAACAGCTCGGCGCCATGCTCCTGGCATCCGGCAGAATATCGGCCCGACAGTATCAGAGCGTCCAGTCACTTGCGCTCGAAACAGGAAAGAGCGAGGGCGCAGTGCTTGTGGAGATGCGCTATCTCACGCCTCAGAAGCTGGTTCAGGCAGTGCATCTGAGTGTTGAGTCGGTTATCATGAACGTCAGCACTATTGAGGATGCAACGTTCCTCTTCAGGGAAGAGGCGCTGCCGAGAAGCGAGATCGTCATGCTGAAGCTGAATACAAACGATCTGCTGTATCGCGCTTCCAAAAAAGCGGAACGTATCGACACGTTCAGAAACCGGTATCTTCATAACCATACCACCGTGTCTCTTTCATCAGAAACGCGCGGTATCCTTGACCGTCTGGTGCTTGAACCGCAGGACAGGGAGATCCTGTCGCTGATAAACGGGAAAACGTCTTTGCAGGAGATCCTTTCGGCGTCTGCACTGAACGAAGAAGATACCCTCAGATCGATCCATGCCCTATACAGTGCCCAGCTGCTTGAGGTCATGGCTGAGAGAGCACCGGAAGAAAAGCCGCAGGAGCGGGATGCGGCACCGGAGGGAAGGACTGTTGATCCATTACTGTACGGCAAAATCGATAAACTGTACCGCGAGCACAAAACGCTTGGGTATCAAGGGGTGCTTGGTCTGCTGCCGGGTGCAACATCTGCCGAGATCAAGCATGCATATCATGCTATGGCAAAAGAATACCATCCGGACAGATATCTTCTTGCGCCGTCCGAGGAGTTGAGGGAAAAGCTCAATGTTATCTTTGCCTATATTAATGAGGCATATCGCGAGCTCTCAAGATCAGGAGTTGTCGTTCAACCACAGCCGCAGGCCTCCGCCTCCCCGGTGAGATCTCCGGGGACGAACAGCAAGACCATGGCGCAGGGGAAATACCGGCAGGGACGGCAAAGCCTGAGCGACCAGGACGATGAGAATGCCATGACCTATTTTGGCCAGGCTGTATACCTTGATGACTCAGTGCCTGATTATCATTATTATTATGGCATTGCCCTGCTCCGGAACAAGAAGATCAAGGAGGCCGAGGCATCGATCCGCAGGGCCCTTAATCTTTCGCCGTACAATGCCGATTATTTTGCAGAGCTCGGCCATATCTATCTGAAGCTGGGTTTTATGACCAGGGCGAAAAATACCTTTGATAAAGCGCTCAAGATCGATCCTTCCCACGCACGTGCTGCCGAAGGGATGAAAAATATCCAGGCGCTGCAGGCAGGTTAGCGCGACTTAAAGCCGGGGCAGCCTTCAAAGCCGAGGCATCCCCCTGCCTTTTTCCTGAGCGTGCAGGCAGCATTAATGCATATGGTGACCTTGTCTCCATATGCCGTGAGGGAAGCCCCTCCCTGCCTTGCAGAAGAGGATCTCGTGCTGCTGCTTTTTTTGGCAGCGCGGTTATCTTTCATGGAACGTGTCTTCATATCCTTTTCGGCAGCCCATATTTTGTATCATAATACAACAGCCCACTGTTATGAAAGAAACCGACAGAGAGACCGTGAGAGCAGACAATCTCAGAGAAAAAGCTGAGCATACCATTCGCAGGAACAGCCTTCTTGCAGAAGGTGATTCCGTACTTGTCGGTTTTTCCGGCGGCCCTGATTCTGCCTGTCTGCTCTATCTGCTGCATGAGCTCAAAGAGAACTATCGGCTTCAGATACATGCCCTCTATATAAACCATAATCTCAGGCCTGCTGAGGTGCCGGCAGAGATAGCCTTCTGCCGCATGTTCTGCGAGGGTCTCGGCATCCCCCTCCTGGTTGAATCGATCGATGTTCTTGCTTTTGCTGACGCAAACGGCATGAACAAACAGGAAGCTGCCCGGGAACTCAGGTATCAGGTCTTCTCGAAGGCTGCGGCCGAGATCAGGACGGACAAGGTGGCACTTGCCCACAATGCCGATGATCAGGCAGAGACCCTGCTGATGCGGCTCGTCCGGGGTGCGGGCCCGGCAGGGCTATCCGGCATTCCGGTAAGACGGGGCAATATCATAAGGCCGCTTCTGGAGATCGGACGTGATGAGATCGAGAGGTTCCTTGCTGTCAGGAATATCGTTCCTGTCATTGATTCCTCCAATTTGAAAGAGGACTACTTCAGGAATATGGTGAGGGCCCGGCTCATGCCGATGCTGAAGCAGGCGAACCCGAATCTTCTGCAGTCGCTCGGACATACCATGGAGGTCCTGAGGGAGGAAGAGCGATACTTCGGTATCCTGGTCACCAAAACGCTGATGAAGCTCATCAGCAGAAAGTCGCAGAAGAGGATCGAGCTCTTTCTCTCTCCCATGGAGGCGATGGAAACGGTCATTCTCAGAAGGGTGCTCAGGCGTGCCATCAGCGAGACAGAAGGGCTGAGGGGCATAGGCTTTCAGCATATCGAGGATATCATTGCGCTCATCAAGAACGGCAGGAGCGGAGACAGGCTTATACTGCCGAGAGATATCCGGGTGATCAAGGACTACTCTCTTCTCGTGATCACGTCCGAGGAACCGTTGCGCATCGCAGAGTATTCGCTTGATCTGGGGGGCGAGGCGGTCATCGTGGGTGCCGGGTACGTGCTGACTGCTGCCATGGAAGAGAAGGCCGGGCAGCCTGGTGACGGCAAGTCGTCTGTGGTCCTTGACGCAGAGAAGCTGCGTTTTCCGCTTATTGTTCGGCCGCGCAGACCAGGGGATCATTTTTATCCCATGGGATTTGGCAGGAAGAAGAAGCTCCAGGATTTTCTTGTGAACATGAAAGTGCCGCGCGATGAACGCGACAGCATCCCTGTTGTTGTTTCCGGAGATGATATTATCTGGATCGCCGGATACCGGGCAGATGACCGGTTCAAAGTAACTGACCAGACGAAAAAGTTTGTGAGACTTGGTATAGTAAAAGGGAAATTTTAGACGTCGAGGGAAGAGGTCGCAGGACATACGATTGAGATCGAAAGCAAAGCGACACTCCAATAATTTTTGTCACTCCGGCTTGACCGGAATCTTTCTTCGTTTTAGAAGGATTCACGATACCCAAATCGGGCACAGGCGCGCGAATGATAAAGCAGGGGACCTTGCTTAAGCTTTCTTGCTATGTGGAGAAAGAAATACAAAAAATAGCATGCATTCAGGAGGCATATTTTGACTGAACAGATACGAGTAAGGTTTGCACCCAGTCCTACCGGACATCTTCATATCGGCGGGGCGCGTACAGCTTTGTTCAACTGGCTCTATGCGCGCCACAATGGCGGGACCTTTATTCTCCGGATAGAGGACACGGACAGGACGCGCTCGACCGATGAATATATCGAGGCGATCATCGAGGGCATGAAGTGGCTCGACCTGGACTGGCAGGAAGGCCCGTTCAGGCAGACGGACCGGTTCGACGTATACAGAAGTTATGTTGAAAAACTGGTGCAGGAGGGCAAGGCATATCACTGCTATTGTTCTGTTGAGGAGCTTGAGCAGCGCAGACATCTTGCGATAGCGCAGGGCAAACCGCAGAAGTACGACGGCAGATGCCGGGACCTCAAGGAGCCGATCCCCGGCCGCGTTCCGGTTGTCAGGTTCAAGACCCCGCAGCAGGGAGAGACCGTTGTGGACGACCTGATCAGGGGCAGGGTGGTCTTTGAGAACAGCCAGCTCGACGACCTGATCATCCTCCGTTCTGACAACACGCCTACCTATAATTTCACGGTTGTTGTCGACGATGTAGATATGCGGATAACCCATGTCATCCGCGGCGACGATCACCTCAACAACACGCCCAAGCAGATCCATATCTATCAGGCGCTCGGATACGAGACGCCAAAATTTGCGCATCTGCCGATGATACTCGGCGCAGACAAGACACGCCTTTCAAAACGGCATGGGGCAACATCGGTCATGGCTTACTACGAGATGGGGTACCTGCCGGATGCCCTGGTCAACTATCTGGTGCGGCTCGGCTGGTCGCACGGCGATCAGGAGGTCTTCAGCCGCGAAGAGCTGGTCAGGTATTTTTCTTTTGAGAATGTCGGCAATGCAGCAGCGGTCTTCAATCCGGAAAAACTGCTCTGGCTGAACCAGCAATATATCATGGCAGCTGCTCCGGAGAAACTTGCCGAACTGGTGATACCATTTCTGGTAAAGGAGAATATCATTACGGAGGGACAGGCGCTGGACATGGCGTGGCTTGCGAGGGCTGTGAAGACCCTGCAGGAGAGGGCAAAGACCCTGGTCGAGCTGGCCAAGTCGCTCCGTTACTATATCGTTGAGGATCTGACCTTTGACGAAAAGGCAAAAGAAAAGTTCCTGAATGAAAAGAGCCTGCCTTTGCTCAATGACTTGAAGGATGCGCTTGCATTGCATGCAGATTTCTCTCATGCCGGACTTGAGCCGGTCTTCAAGGGCATTGTCGAAAAGCACGGCGTGAAGCTCGGCGCACTTGCACAGCCGGTGCGTGTTGCCATGACCGGCGGCACAGAGAGCCCGGGAATCTATGAGGTGCTTGAAGTGCTTGGCAAAGAGACGACCCTGAAGAGACTCGAAAAGGCTGCAGCGTCGATCGGATAATAGTATCTGAAGTGTCTGAAGTTAAGGGAGGGGAGTATGGGGAGAAAAATAGGGATGTCAGCGCTTGCGTTCATCACTTTCAAATTGAGCGATATATTGAAAGGGGAAGGCGTTGCAAAAAAAGGTCTTTCCTGATTAGTGTTCAGTTCTTCCTGAACTGAACGCGGATTTGTCAACACCCTGCAGTGACATAAAGGCTGTCTTCCCCATGAAATAAAGGGCAGTAACTGCAATGACAAGTCTGTCAATGCAGTTACTGCCCTTCGTATCTGGCCGCTATTGGAGCCGGCTATTTTTTCGGTTTTGCGGATGATTCGTTATACTTCTTTATTACGCTGTCAGTAAGGTTACCCTCTTTTGCTGCGTAAAGGATCTGACCTTCGGAACTCTCAAGGATAAGCGTGTACCCCTCGTCCTGGCCGATCTTCTGAATGACAGCCCTGATATCCTTTATAATGTCCCCGGTCAGGTCGCCTTCCTTCTTTTTCACCTCAGCCTGGGAGTCAGAAACAAGGCGTTGATATTCCCTGATCAGCTTCTCAAGTTCTTCCTCCTTGGCCTTTCTTGCCTCCGGTGAAAGCACAGATGCCTGCTTCTCGAGATCGTTTTTCCCTTTTTCTATTGCCTTGCCTTTTTCGTCCAGCGGGCCCTGTTTCGACTTGATCAGGAACTCAAGGTCAGCCTTCGCCTTTTTCCCTGATTCAGATTCATTGAGTGCCCTGATAAGGTCTACATACCCGATCTTAAGGGTGTCTGCTGCAAAAATCGGTGTGCTGCCGAGCAATAAAATAATTACTACGAGCCATGCTGCTTTTCTCATCATCTCTCTCCTTATGTATGCGATCGCTATGCCTGTCAGGCAATGTGTTTCAACCAAGTTATGATATCAGACCCTGTATCATCACATCCATTTATGAATTTTTGATGAAGTTCGCATGAAATCTTACGTGAGCGGTTCAATTATCATTCCGGCGGAGTTATGCTCCCGGCATCTGGGCGCATTCCTTGAATATGCGCACCGTGCAGAGCCGGCACCGTTCCGGGTCCAGTTTCGGCACAATGTTCTTTATGGCCTCGACTTTGGTATGAAAGACGTTCTCCTCACCGATGCTCTTATTGCAGCCCCCGCGTTTCATGACGTCTATCACCTCGCCTTTGAGCGAACAGAGGTACAGTTGCCTGCCATTGACCCGCAGACGATGGGCTTCCTGGTTAAGCGTCTGGCATCCTGCAACATCGATGAAGTTTATGCCGCCCCCCACGATCAGGATGTGCGCCTGCTCCGGGTATTTCTTTGTTATCTCCTCCAACTGCTCTGCGACGTGATTTACCGCGCCGAAAAAGAGCGAGCCGTCGATCCTGATGATCTTGAGCTGCGGACATTCGGGCAGGGTCTTCTTCTGCACATTGGTCAGGGTCTTCTTTTTGGTGTCAGGATCAGGGGCAAGGGTCACAAAGGCCGGATGGGATGTCCGGTTCAGATACAGCAGCAGGGAAAGGATGACACCCACATATATGGCGAATTCGAGTTCCACAAATAACGTGGCGAGAAATGTCGCAATGAGTATGCCTGCCTCAGGCTTGCTCGTCTTCACAATAGAGGCGATATGGTGCGTATCGATAAGGCTGTATGCGACCAGGAAGAGGATGCCTGCCATGGCAGCTATCGGGAGATATGCGGTCAGAGGAGCTATGAGCAGCAGAACGCCGGTCAGCGTTATGGCGGCAAAGACAGCGGCTAAAGGCGTCTGGGCGCCTGACTCATAGTTCACACCCGTGCGGGTGAACGATCCGGATGAGGCGTAGCTCGAAAAGAAACTCCCGATAATATTGGACAGTCCCTGTCCGATGAATTCCTGATTGCTGTCTATTCGCTGCTCTGACTTTGTCGCTATGGAGCGGGCGATCGAGACCGCCTCGGCAAGGCCGAGCATGGCCACAGCCAATGCCGGAGGTGCAAGCCTCCGCACAGAAGCGGTCGTAAGGTCAGGATGCGACAGGGGCGGCAGATGAGCAGGGAGTGAGCCGACGAGTCTTATGCCGTGCTCGCTGCCGTTCATGAACAGGGCCATGACGCTGCCTGCTATCATTGCCAGGAGCATGCCGGGCCACCGGGGCCTTGTTATTTTAAAAGTAATTGCGATGATCAATGTGGTAAGGCCTATGGCAAGTGCATAGAGATTGGTTGCGGAAAGATTCGAGAGGATATCCGCCCAGACATGAATGAATGAATGTGTTTTTGGTGCTGCGATGCCCAGGATATTGCTTAGCTGGCTTGTTGCTATGAGTATCGAAGCGCCTGCAGTGAATCCCACAACGACCGAGTGGGAAACAAAGTTCACCAGGGCGCCGAGACGGGCAAGGCCCAGCGCCATCTGGAAAAAACCTGCGATAAAGGTCAGGGTCAGCGCCATCTGGATATACTCAGTGCTGGATGGCGCTGCCAGGGGGCTGAGTGTGGTGAATATGACGATCGATATTGCTGTTGTCGGGCCGGAGATAAGGTGACGGGACGATCCGAACAAAGCGGCAATAATTGCAGGAATTATAGCAGAATAAAGACCATATTCAGGGGGCAGGCCTGCGATTATGGCAAAAGCGACGCCCTGGGGAAGAACAATGACCGCACCGGTTATGCCTGCGATAAGATCAGCGCGCAGGCTGCGGCGGCTGACCCTATTCCACCACAGAACAGGCGGGAAGAACTTCCCAAGATCAAATCTGCTCCCTCCTGAAGCCGGGTTGTCATTGGTACTCATAGTTTTCTGTCGGTCCCTGTCAATGAACGCGTTCTCCTATGCATAGATAAAGTATACCACCGGTTACATGATCCGGATCGGCATTACCGAGAAATAATAAGCAGTCTGCATGATTTCCATATAATGCTTGCCTTAGCCATGACGCAAACCGGTCGTTGCCGGCATGAGGTCCCGGTCGTCGGCCTATCGCGGATGTCACATGAGAATCTATTTAGTGGTGAGCGGCAGGCAGGAAGGGTCTGCAATGATCATGTCTTCGATGACTGACATTGCTTCTTTTACATAATTATCGGCAGAGACGGTCTTGAGAAACTCTGCATCCTTGCTGGCAGGCGTTTTGGGTTTATTGTCCGGTGCAGTCTCGTTATGGATCTTATCAGGATCCTTTTCTTTCAGCTTGCGCGATTCCTCGATCTCCCTGCGGACATCTTCTATGTTCAGGGACTTGAGCGTATTCTTCTGCTTTTCTGCCAGGAGTACGGCCCGTTTTTCCATGTCGATAAACTGCTGGTTCGCGCTTACCCGTGCGCGGCTTTTCTCCTGCAGGGCAGGGATTGCAGGCCTGCACTTCGGCCACGGTGCATAGGGCAGAGGCTTGATGGTATCCCACGGCAGGGCAAAGTCGAGGTACTGCTCGCCGGTCTTGAGGCCGCGCATCACGTCCGGCAGTATGATGTCAGGCACTACGCCGCGGTACTGCGTGGAATCCCCGTTGATGCGATAAAACTTCTGGATCGTCAGCTTGAGTGCACCGAGGGGCTTGTACGCCTCCATATTCTGGAACGGGATGTTGTTGTTCAGGTCAAGGATCGTCTGGACGGTCCCCTTGCCATGCGTATGATCCCCGCCCACGATGACCGCGCGTCCATAGTTCTGCAGGGCGCCGGCCAATATTTCAGAGGCAGAGGCGCTGATCGTATTGACCAATATTACCATAGGTCCGTCATAAGCGATCTCGGGCTGATCATCCGACAGCGTGTTGACCGCGTCATTACTGCCTTTTACCTGGACCACAGGACCTGTCTTAATGAACAGTCCGGCTATCTTTACTGCATCGGTCAGTGCACCGCCACCGTTATTCCTGAGGTCGATGATAAGGCCCTTGATATGCTGGTTCTTAACATTGGTCAGCGCGGCCCTGACATCGTCCGTTACATTCCGTCCTTTGTTGCCGTTGCTGGTCCCTTCAAAGTCACGGTAAAAGGAAGGGATCTTGAGGTACCCGAACGTACTGCCATCTTCTTTATCTTTAATGACAGTATTTTTTACAAAGGTATCCTCTATCTGGATCGTATCGCGTATGATCGGGATGATCAGTATTTTATCATCTGGCTTCCGGACCGTGAGGCGCACCTCAGTCCCTTTCTTGCCCCTGATCAGCTTGACCGCGTCCTGCACCCGCATGCCGCTGATGGTCACAGCCTCGCCGGCGCCTTCACCGACCTTGAGGATCGTGTCCCCGGCCTGCAGTTGTCCCTGTCTTGAGGCAGGGCTGCCGTCTATTACGGTCACGACCTTTATCTGGCCCTCATCCTCTTTCAGCGTTGCGCCTATGCCTTCGAGAGAACCGCGCATGCTGATATCAAAGTCCTCCTTGCTGGTAGGAGGCATATAGTCAGTATGGGGATCGAAGGCGTGGGTCACAGCGTCAAAAAAGCGTTCATAGTGCTCGGCCTCTTTTTCACGGCTCATGCGAGAAAAGAAGTTATCATAGTTCTTTAAGACCTTGTCACGGGCAGCCTTCCTCAGGTCTCTGTCCTCAGCCGGTTTCTTCCCGTTCTTCTCGTCTTTGGGTTTTATTGTCTCCCCTGCAGCAGTCGCCTGTTCTTCGGCCGGGTTCAGATACTGCTGCAGCACTTCGTATTTCAGCATCTTTCTCCAGCGCTCCCGCAATTCCTGCACGTCTTTGCAGTAATCGGTCTTCTCCGCGTCGGTCTCAATAAACTCCTTTGTCGAGAAATCGAAATCCGCTGAGAGGATCTCCCTGACCATAGTACGGGCCGCTTCAGCCCTTTGCGAGAAAACCGCCCACCCTTTTGCCGGGAGTGTCAGTTCGCCGGTCTTCATCTCATCGTCAATGAGCTTTGCATATTTCCTCAGATTGACGACATCATCCTTCAGCAGGATCCTTTTTTGAAAATCGAGCTGTTTCAGATACAATCCGAAGGCAGCCTCCGAGAGACTGTCATCGATCTTTTTATGGGTGAAGTGGTTCACTTCAAGATTGCTGCGGATGAGGTAGGAGAGAAGCCTGGCCCTCCTGGCCTCATAATCGGCAGGCTGATGAGCGCCCTGCGCATGCCCGGAACCGGAGAACAGCGAAAGGAGGAGCAGGCATGCAAGAAAGGGCTTCAGCAGGTCTCTTCCCGAAGATATCAATAATGAAGGCTTCGGCTTATATGCTGAAAAGGGCCGAAGCCTGTTTCTGAAAAATGACATATACTTATAATACTCCCCTTTCCATTGACGGTGCAACAATCTCAATGAATAAGGTAGAATGTAACCACTCAGCAACTGCAGACGAAGGGACATGATACATGACTGACGAAACCCCAAAACCATCGGATTTTATCCGCGAGATCATCAGCGAGGACCAGAAGACCGGCAAGCATGAAAAGCGGGTCCATACTCGTTTCCCGCCGGAGCCGAACGGGTACCTGCATATGGGACATGCCAAATCCATCTGCCTGAACTTCGGCATTGCACAGGAGTTCAGCGGCAGATGTAATCTGCGTTTTGACGACACCAATCCGGAGAAGGAAGAGCAGGAGTACGTCAATTCCATCATCGACTCAGTCAGCTGGCTCGGCTTTGATTTCGGCCCTGAGCCGCTCTATGCGAGCGACTACTTTGATTTTATGTATGAGGCGGCCGAATACCTGATCTCCGCAGGCCATGCCTATGTCGACAGCCAGTCCGCAGATGAGATGCGGGAGAACAGGGGCACCCTGACTGCACCGGGAAAGAACTCGCCGTTCCGGGAACGTTCCGCAGACGAAAACCTCAGGCTGCTCAAAGAAATGCGCGAGGGAAAACACCCGGACGGATCGATGGTGCTGCGTGCAAAGATCGACATGGCCTCGCCCAATATCAACCTGCGCGACCCTGCGATCTACCGCATTAAGCGTGCTGTTCATCATCGCACCGGCGATGTCTGGTGCATATATCCGATGTATACGTATGCGCATCCGATCGAAGATGCGATCGAGAATATCACCCACTCGATCTGCACGCTCGAATTCGAGGACCAGCGGCCCTTTTACGAATGGCTCCTTGAACGGCTTGCCGAAGGCGGGCTCCTGAAGCGGCCCCTTCCTCAGCAGATCGAGTTTGCACGCCTCAACCTCAGCTATACCGTGCTGAGCAAGAGGAAGCTTATTCAGTTGGTCAACGAAGGACACGTGAGGGGATGGGATGATCCGCGGATGCCGACCATCGCAGGCATCAGGAGGAGAGGCTATACGCCTGAGGCGGTCCGGAACTTCTGCGAACGCATCGGTGTTGCGAAGAGGGACAGCATGGTCGATCTGGGGCTTCTGGAGTTCTGCATACGCGAAGACCTGAATAAGCGTGCCCCTCGCGTTATGGCGGTGCTGCGTCCGCTCAAGGTCGTTCTTACGAACTATCCCGAAGCACAGGAAGAGGAGCTCGATGCCATCAACAACCCCGAGGACCCAAATGCAGGAACACGGAAAGTGCCCTTCTCCCGCGTACTCTATATTGAGCATGATGATTTCCGCGAGGACCCGCCCAAGCAATTCTTCCGGCTTGCACCGGGCCGGGAGGTCAGGCTGCGGTATGCCTATTTTATCACCTGCGAAAAGGTGATAAAGGACGAAAAGACCGGCGAGGTGATCGAACTGCACTGCTCGTATGACCCTGCCACGCGCGGCGGCGATGCGCCTGACAACAGGAAGGTGAAGGCAACCCTGCACTGGGTGTCGGCAAAGCATGCGGTCAGGTCGGAGGTGAGGCTGTACAATACCCTTTTCACAAAGCCCGATCCGGGCAGCGAGGGCAATGACTTTCTTGCCGACATAAACCCACAATCCCTTGAGGTACTCGACCCCTGCTTTATTGAGCCGAGCGTTAGGAATGCTGCTCCGGGCAGCAGATACCAGTTCGAGAGGATGGGCTATTTCTGCGTTGACCCGGATTCGGCAGGAGATGCCCTGGTATTTAACAGGACCGTGACACTGAAAGATACGTGGGCAAAGATAGAAAAAGCCGGGAAATGAAATGGTGCGGAAGATCGAGGCAATGCGGCTGCTTTCGTGTATCTTATTCCCGTCTTCGTGTATCATTATGAAATAAGATTATGGGGTACATTGCGGTCATAGGTGCAGGCAGCTGGGGAACAACGCTGGCGAGCCTGCTTGTTGAAAAAGGGTACGATGTTGCTCTCTGGGCGCGGGAGGAAGAGGTCGCAGCCGAGATAAACGCGCAAGGGACCAACAGCGTCTATATGCCGGATGTGGTCCTTCCTTCTGGCCTTAAGGCAACGTCCAGCATTGAAGAGGCTGTAAAGAAATCACGCTATGTTCTGAGTGTTGTCCCTACCCAATTTACCCGGTCCGTTTTTCAGGAAGCAACAAAATATGTGAGCAGCGATGCGGTCATTATCAGTGCATCGAAAGGAATAGAGCAGGGCACGCTGCTCACCGTATCGGATGTCCTGCATGAGGTTACCGGCAGACAGGTGGCAGCGCTTTCAGGCCCGAGTTTTGCTAAAGAGGTGATCAGGAAACTCCCCACTGCGGTCACCCTGGCTGCTGCGGATATGGACAGCGGACTCCTCCTGCAGGAGATCTTCAATTCGTCCTATTTCCGTGTATACACCCATAATGATGTTATCGGCGTCGAACTTGGCGGGGCATTGAAGAATGTCGTGGCCATAGCCTCGGGGATCTGCGACGGCCTCGGGCTCGGCCATAGTGCCCGGGCAGCCCTGATAACGCGCGGTCTCGTCGAGATTTCGCGGCTCGGCAGTACACTTGGCGCTGACCCAAAGACGTTCTCAGGCCTGAGCGGCCTTGGCGATCTTGTGCTTACCTGTACCGGCCCCCTTTCCCGGAACTATACCGTGGGAGTCAATCTCGGCAGGGGTATGAAGCTCAAGGAGATCCTGGCATCCACCCGCAGTGTTGCTGAAGGGGTTGCAACGTCCCTCTCTGCCTTTGAACTGGCACAGAAAAAGGGTATCGAAATGCCGATCATCGAACAGGTCTATGAAGTGCTTTATAAGGACAAGGACCCTGAGACCGCGGTGCTCAGTCTCATGAACCGCGCGCTTAAGTCCGAGTTCTGATTCACTTTTTCACTCCCGCATACAATAATACCGCTCCTGAGCCTTCATTTTTCTGATTGGACCGCTATATCTTGTGATAATATTTATCTAAGAAGCGGGAGGTTGTCTCCCGACAGAAATATATAAGAAAATTGGAGGGTCCCTGGCGTGTTTAAAGAATTCAAAGAGTTTGCAGTAAAAGGAAATGTGGTTGATATGGCGGTCGGTATTATCATTGGTGCAGCTTTTACTTCGATCGTTAATTCGCTCGTGAACGATATCATCATGCCGCCTGTCGGGCTTATTCTCGGCAAGGTGGATTTCACCAACCTTTTCCTTGTATTCAGGGAAGGCAAGGTCCCGGCCCCATACAGCTCTCTTGCTGACGCCAAGGCAGCAGGTGCCGTGACCCTCAACTACGGCATCTTTATCAATGCGATCATCAGCTTTATTATTGTGGCCTTTGCCGTGTTCCTCCTGGTCCGTACGATCAACAGGCTGAAGAGACAGTCCGAGGAGCCGCCTGTCGTGCCGGTGACCAAAGAATGTCCGTTCTGCATCTCTGTGATCCCGATAAAGGCGGTCCGCTGCGCCCACTGTACAACCGATCTGAAGTGAAAGGAGAATGAAGATGAAAAAAATCGCGCTGTTTCTGGCTGTTCTTTTCTGTTCCACGGCCCTGTCATATGCAGGCATGTTCGACAGCCTGCTTAAAGGCGTCGGCTCCTCCCCGTCTTCTTCTGCATCATCCAAGGGACCTGACGACAGCACGGTTGTGTCAGGACTGAAGGAGGCGCTCTCTATCGGCACCGAAAATGCGGTCAAGAACGTCTCCCGTGTTGACGGCTATTTCGGCAACGAGGCCATAAAGATCCTCATGCCTGAAAAGATCCAGAAGGTTGCGCAGGTCATGAGGAAGGTTGGGTATCAAAAAGAGGTGGATGACTTTGTCCTCAGCATGAACCGCGCTGCTGAAAAGGCCGCTCCGATGGCAGTATCTTTTTTTGTTGATGCCATCAAGCAGATGACCTTTGACGATGCACGCAAGATCCTGAACGGCGGGGACACTGCTGCTACCGAATTTTTCAAGGCAAAGACGTCGGAAAAGCTCTACACGGCCTTTAAACCGACAGTTTCTTCAACGATGAACGAGGTCGGTGTGACCCGCAGCTACAAGACGATGATGGGCAAGTATGAATCGGTGCCCTTTGTGGATAAACAGTCCCTTGATCTTGACCATTATGTGACGAACAAGGCGCTTGACGGTCTGTTCGTGATGGTCGGCGAAGAGGAGAAGAAGATCAGGAAGGACCCGGCTGCAAGGGTTACCGACCTGCTGAAGACCGTATTCGGGAAATAAGGAGTGTGCCATGGATGACGTGCGGCTGAAGATAGATAAGGTCCGTCAGGACCCGCGCTTTCGAAAATATCTCAAGTTCCTCGGTATTTTCCTGGTCATATTTTCGATCATCGGGTTTCTGGTCCTTCCGCCGATCGTCAAGTCAGTCCTGCTGAAGCAGCTTTCAGAAAAGCTCCACCGCGAGGTCTCGATCCAGGCAGTGCGGATAAATCCGTTCATGCTCTCTCTTACGGTGCGGGGGCTGGAGATAAAGGAACCGAAGGCCCAGACGCCGTTTGTCTCGTTTGACGAACTCTATCTGAACCTGCAGACCATGTCCATCGTCAGGCGGGGCATAATCGTCAAAGAGATAAAACTGGTGAAGCCGTATGTCCATGTTGTGCGGAATGAAGACCTTTCGTTTAATTTTACCGATCTGCTGCAGATGGCAGAACAGAAGCCTGAGGACAAGGCCGGCCCCAAAGAAAAGGAGTCGCCTCTCCGGTTCTCCTTCAACAATATTCAGGTGATCAATGCTTCGGTCGATTTTATGGACGGGCCGAAAAAGACCAAACACGAGGTTCGGGACGCCACACTGACCGTTCCGTTCGTCTCGAACCTTCCGTATTACCTCGACGACTATGTGCAGCCTGCCTTCTCTGCAAAAGTGAATGGTCATGCAGTGAGCTTCAAGGGGAAGACCAAGCCTTTTGAAGATTCGCTCGAGACGAATCTTGACCTGGACCTGAAAGACGTGGATATCCCCTATTATCTCGCCTATTCACCGGTCCCGCTCGACTTCAAGCTCGTCTCCGGGTTTCTGGACCTGCAGGCGAGCATCTTGTACGTGCAGTTCAAGGACAAGAAACCGACACTTTCAATAAAAGGCAGCACTGCCCTCAAGACGTTCAAGATCGATGACAAGGCCGGCAATCAGATGATCAATCTGCCCCGGCTGGACATCTCGGTCAGCTCATCAGACCTGATGGCCATGAACGTGCATTTTGCAAAGATAGCGTTCCAGTCGCCCGAGATCGACATCAGCCTCGACAGGAAGGGAAAGATGAACCTGCTCGGGATGATACAGAGGTTCGGCGAGAAGCCCGAGACAAAGGTGAAGGCAGGGGACAGGAAAGAGGCTAAGGCTGAGGATGAGGCAGGGAAGGAGAACCAGAAAAAAAGTGAGGCAAAGAGTCTGCCGATCATCGACGCTGATGAGATCATCCTTTCGAACGGCAAGGTGACTGCTGCGGATGGTACTGAGGGACGGAACTTTCGCACCAGTCTTAACAATATTCAGATAAAGATCAGCCATTTCAGTACCGTAAAAGACAAGAAGACTGAGGCCGAGGCATCATTCCAGACAGACACGCAGGAGGGGTTCAGGCTTACCAGTAATTTTTCTGTTGAGCCTCTTGCCGGAGAAGGAACCTTTGAGCTTAAGCAGCTCATACTGAAGAAGTATTCGCCGTATTACACCAATATCGGTCAGTATTCGATCGAGGACGGCAAACTCGACTTCATGACAAAATATTCCTTTCTCATGACCGACAAGGAACCAGACTTCAAGGTATCAGAGCTTGCGGCAGATCTCAGGGCACTCAGACTCAGAAAACATGGCGAGAAGGAGGATTTCATCAGTCTTCCCGCATTGTCGGTCAAAGACACCTCTGCTGACCTCAAAAAACGCGAGGTCATTGTCGGCGATCTCTCTGCGCAGAAGGGCATGATCGTGGTGAAGCGTTATCGCGACAGCACCCTGAATCTCGATGCGCTGGTCCCCGCAGCTCCCACAGCTGCTTCAGGCCCGGGGAGCAAGCCCGTGGCTGAGCCTGTGAAGGCAAAACCGAAAACAGCTGAAGAGAACCCCTGGACAGTGATTGCAAAGAAGATATCCATTGACCGCTATGCAATAAAGGCCGAAGACCAGGTCCCTGCAGAGCAGGTCAACATGCTGCTTGATCAGATCAATTTCAGGGGCGAGAATATCTCTACGCAAAAGAAGGCAAAGGGCAAGGTGTCACTCTCGCTCCAGGTTGAGAAGAAGGGATCAATCAAGGTGAGCGGTACGGTCGGCCTTGAATCTGCCTCTGCGCAGCTGAAGGTGGTTACGAAGAATATTCCGATCATGCCGGCTGTACCGTATGTCTCGGACAAGATCAAGATCATTGTCTTTGACGGCAGCATTTCGTCGGAAGGAACGGTCTCGGCCGGGTACACCAAAGAGGCTGGGCCGAAGGCGTCGTATAAAGGCACAGCCTCACTCAACCATTTTGCATCGGTCGATAAGGTGGATGCCGAGGACTTTCTGAAATGGAACTCCCTGTTCATCGATGCGATGGATGTCACGTACAATCCGCTTGTGGTGAAGATAGGCGAGGTGGCTCTCTCTGACTTCTATGCCCGGACCATCATTAATGCAGACGGTTCGATCAATCTGCAAAACATCATGGTAAAGGCAGAAAAGGATAAGGTAGAGGTAAAGAATGAGGATAAGGCAGAAGCAGGTAAAGAAACAGGTAAAGAAACGGAACAGGTAAAGGCAGAGGTAAAGGAAGAGGCTAAGGCTGAGGTTAAGGCTGAGGTTAAGGCTGAAGGAGCGGCAAAGAAAGAGGATAAGAATACGGCAGGGTCCGAAAGCACGGTCCAGGCGAAGAACGGCAATGGTGTGGGCACAGGAACAGATGCGGCAAAGAAGTTGGTGACGATCGAGAAGGTGACGCTCCAGGGCGGGACAGTGAATTTTTCCGACCATTTCATCAAACCGAATTTCAGCACCAATATGTTCGAGATCGGCGGCAGGGTGACCGGACTTAGCTCTGAAGAGACAAAGATGGCTGATGTTGAGCTGCGGGGCAAACTGGACAACTATGCGCCTCTCGAGATCACCGGCAAGATCAATCCCCTGCGTGACGATCTTTTTGTTGATCTCACGATCAGTTTTAAGGACATGGACCTGAGCCCGCTCACGCCGTACTCCGGCAGGTACCTGGGCTATGTGATCGAGAAGGGAAAACTCGCGCTTAACCTCCACTACCTGATAGAGAAGAAGAAGCTTGATTCGCAGAACAAGATCCTTCTGGACCAGTTCACGCTCGGCAGCCGGGTGGACAGTCCTGATGCGACAAAACTGCCGGTCAGGCTCGCCATTGCGCTCCTGAAGAACCGGCGCGGAGAGATCGACCTCGATATCCCGGTAAGCGGACAGATCGATGACCCCAAGTTCAGCATCGGCAGGATAATCATAAAGATCTTGCTGAACCTGCTGGTAAAGGCCGCCACATCTCCCTTTGCCCTGCTCGGTTCGCTCTTCGGCGGCGGCGAGGAGCTGAGCTACGTGGAATTTGACTATGGCCAGCCGCACCTGAACGAGGCAGGGGTGAAGAAGGTCGATACCCTGATCAAGGCGCTCCATGACCGTCCTTCGCTGAAGATCGATATCGAGGGGCATGCTGACCTGGACAAGGACAGGGAGGGGACAAAGCGGGTCCTGTTCGACCGGAAGGTGAAGTCCCAGAAACTGAAAGATGTTGTCCAACAGGGCGCTGCTCAGCAGTCTGTTGATGAGGTGAAGATCGAGCCGGCAGAGTACGCGAAATATCTGAAGCTTGCGTACAAGGCGGAGAAGTTCCCCAAGCCAAGAAATGTTATCGGCATGGCCAAGGACCTGCCTGTGCCTGAGATGGAAAAGCTGATGCTGACCAATATCGAGGTGAAGGACGATGACCTCAGGATGCTGGCGTCCCAGCGTGCGATGGCGATCAAGGACCTGCTCCTGAAGTCAAAACTGGTGGAGCCGGAGCGGATATTCCTGGTAGAGCCGAAGAGCCTCCAGCCGGAGAAGAAGGAAAAGGTCAAGGACAGCCGCGTTGACTTCAAACTGAAGTGATGCTCTGCGTGAATGCAAAGGCCCTTCAGGCTTTTGTACGGGTAACTTAGATTTTGTATAGGTAACATAGATTCGTACGGGTATCATAGATTTTGTGTGGATATCATAGATTCTTGTAGGGGTATCATAATAACCCTCTCCCTTGAGGGGAGAGGGCTGGGAGAGGGTGCTTAATGACAGATGATGGAACACCCGCCCCTCAATCCCCTCCCCTCACCAACAGTAGGGGCCTTAAGCCAGGGAGGGGAAGTAAATTTGAAGTTACAGACCAATCCCCTCCTTGCTTTGGGTTTTTTCCCTTGACGATGCCCCCATTCGCCCCTATACTTATCAAAAAACCGCATTCGATATAAATAACAATGTTAGACCATAAATTGAAATAGAATAATTATGCGACTCTACACTGTCATCATGGATTATGCAGGCGGGACTTATATCTCCCAAGTTAATGCCCTGTCTCCAAAAGCCGCTTGTTTGAAATGGGCTAAGAACTTAAATGTTTCTCAGGTAAACGGTCTCGGAGAAAGAGGCAAGCAATTATTAATAGAGCAAATAAAAGAAGAGAACCCACTTTCACTGACTGGTCTGTTAAACGCATGGTGCACGACTGCCCATGTTCGCGGCAAGTTAGCGTTGATCAACGTAATACAGACAGCAAATGAGAAGAAGCCGGCATAACCCATCGCGCAAACCGATTCGGCTTCGCCTCTCGGATTACCTCTGGCGTTCTGTGAATAAATAATAATGAATTGGATACTAACAGCAATTGCCATTCTCGCAGGAATTTATCTCATCATGGTGATTCCAGCAGGTATCGCTGTTTGGATTTCTGAAAGAAAATTTAAGAGATCACCCTACCGCACGGACATAGCGGCAATAATAGACGACAAATGGACGACACTGCAAAAGGCTGGGGAGACAAAAGCGAAAGAGATAATTAATAGAGGCATTAGAGAATCCATACTGCGGAACGGTCAAGAGTATTCAGTCGATATCAGCTGCTCCGCCATTGGAACCAGAAAATACAAAATAATCATCTCAGCAGGAATTCTAAAGCCAATTACAATAGGTCACGCTGAACAATTTATAATGAATTGCGCAGAACAAGCCAATCAATGTGACGGTGCTTAAACCGTTAAATTTACCCGTAGTGTTTTAGATCCTCTCCGGAGTTCGGCTAGAAGACCTCCTCGTCTGCGTCTGCTGTGCCTGTCTCTGCATCATCACCCATCTCGGCCAGCACTTTCTTCACCTCGTCCTCTGCGGTCCTGAGCTTTCCTTTGCAGAAGCTGATGAGCTGCGAAGCACGCTTTATCTTTTCAGCGAGGATATCAACATCCACCTCTTCCGACTCTATCTCTTTGACGATCTTCTCAAGCTCCTTCAAAGCCTGGGAGTAAGTCTGTTCTTTGCTCTTTGACATTTTTCCTTACCTCCTTTCCTGACTGGACAATGCTGGTGACCGTCCCGTTCTGCAGCTGCGTATCCAGAGACATGCCGTTCTTCAGCCCTGCAGCGTCCCTGAGGACCTTACCCTTAAGCCTGGTTATGCTATACCCACGCCTGAGCACGTTCGCAGGATCGAGATGGCGTACCGCCTGCTCAGCCCGGTTGATCCTGTTCTGTTCATTCTGCATCCGCTGACCCAGATGGCTTCGTATGTCCCGCTGCAGGATAAGCAGACGGTTCCCGTGGAGCGTGGTCAGCCTGACCGGCACAAAGGAAAGCCTCTGGGCCAATGACGCCAGCTTCTGCGTTTCATCCCTCACCAGCCGTTCGGCAGAGGTTATTACCCTGTTCTCCAGATCGAGAATGGTTTCCTCAAAGCTCCGCATGCCTGATATCAGGAATTCAGCGACTGCGGTCGGCGTCTTCATCTTGGTATGTGCTGCGATATCAACGACCGTATCATCTTTTTCATGGCCTATGCCCGTAACAATCGGCAGCGGAAATCCGGCCACCTCTGCTGCAAGGGGATAACCGTCAAAGCAGTTGAGGTCTATGACCGATCCTCCGCCCCGGATGATCACCGCGAGATCAAAGGCGCTCTTCTGTTTCCGGATCGCGGCCAGGGCCTTAATGATCGAGGCCTCTGCCTCCTGTCCCTGCATCAGGGCCGGGAAGAGGGTATGCACAAAGCAGTACCCATACGGGTTATTGTCGAGGTGGTTGAAAAAGTCCTGATAACCGGCAGCAGTAGGCGATGAAATGACCGCTATCCTCTGCGGCACCAGCGGCAGTTCAAGCGCCTTGTTCCTGTCAATAAGGCCTTCTTTTTTGAGGCGCTCGATCACCTCTTTCTTTTTGCGCGCCATTTCCCCCAGGGTATAAGTGGGGTCAATGCCCTTGATGTTCAGGCTCAGGCCATAGACCTCATGGAACAGAATTGACGCGAGGAAAAGGACCTTCATGCCCTGCTTCAGGGGTTCATTCGTTGCCCGCTGAAACCTGCTGCTGATGGCACGGTATTCGTAAGCCCAGATATTTGCCTTGATCTGCGCTATGGCAGCATTGCCTTCCTTTTCAACGAGGTCGAGATAACAGTGGCCCTTCTGGTTCAGCTTGAGGTCGGCGATCTCCGCCACCACCCAATACTGATCAGGAAGCGTGTCAAGGATCGCGGATTTGATAAGGCCGTTCAGCTGTGAAAGGCTGAGGGCCGGTCTTTCAGAAGGGTCTTTTTGCATGGTGTCTCCTGATTATACACCAACCGGGAATTGGCCTTCCTTATTATCCGGGGCCGTGATAGGATGAAATATAAGGAGATGGAACATGATGAACAGAAGGGAGTTCATGATCGGTGCCTCAGGTATGATGCTTTCTATGGTGACGGACGAAAAACAACAGACAGCCCTGCTGAAAGAAAAGGTTCCTGATATAAGCCAGGGCCGGACAAAAGTATCGATCATAAAGACTACTGATAGGTCAGACGGTGTGAAGCGGTCTATCAGCCTGCTTGCTGTCAACCCGATAAAAGGCAAGGACGTCCTGCTCAAGCCGAATTTCAACAGCGCGGATCTCTTTCCTGGCTCAACACATAACGATACCCTTCTGGGCCTGATCAAACAGCTCAAGGTCATGGGGGCAAAATCAATTACAGTCGGAGAACGGTGCGGCCCCGGCTCCACGGCAAAGGTCCTGAAAGAAAAGGGCATCCCTGAGCTCTGTGCAAAGGAGAATGTCAGGATCATCAATTTTGAGGACCTGCCCGAGAGCGAGTGGGTGCATCTGAAGCCTCAGAAGAGCCACTGGAACGATGGCTTTTATGTTGCGAAGCCTGTTGTCGATTCGGAATGTGTTGTTTCCACCTGCTGCCTCAAGACTCATGGGTACGGCGGTGTCTTTACGATGTCCCTGAAACTCTCGGTCGGCGTAACACATAAGCGGAACATGTCAGAGCTCCATACGTCATTCAAATCCATGCGCAAAATGATCGCAGAGATCAATCAGGCGTACAGGCCGTCGCTGATCGTGCTGGATGCCATGGAGGCCTTTGTTGACGGCGGCCCTTCGTCAGGAGTCCGGAAGAGGGCGGACCTGATCATCGCAGGCACTGACCGCATTGCGATCGATGCGGTTGGCCTGGCTGTGTTAAAAAACCTCGGCAGCAACGATGCGGTCATGAAGAAAAAGATCTTTGAGCAGGAGCAGATCGCACGGGCAGTCGAACTCGGCCTTGGCGTGAGCAGGCCTGATAATATTGAACTCGTCGCTGACGATAATGTGGGCAGGACTTATGCAGAAAGACTGAAGGGAATACTGCTGAAGGGCTGACCTCTCTTCTGCCTCCGGGTTTAAACTGCAGCGGCGCAGGATTGTTCCTGCGCCGCTGTATGTATGACCAACGTCTGTTTCGCTGTCGGTTCTTATTCAGTAACGATGATCCAGCCATTCACAAAATCATTGCTGTCAAGGTCCACGGTCCCAGAATTCAGGAGACAGTACCCTGCTTCCCATGCGCCTGCGCCCGGCACTATTGATGCCATGGCAGGGAAAGATACAGGGGACGTAATCGTCACCTGACCGGCTGAGGAATTGGCGCCTCCGAAATTCAGCAGCGCGTTCGTGGTGCCTGATGCACGGTAACATAGGTCATATTGGAAAGTTGCAGTCCCTGCCAGCGTTGTGCCGAGAGGTGCCTGTATCGCACCGGTAATGCGCTCTGTTGCGGTTGTGGTCACGCTGACGGTCGGTCCTGCAAAGGTCCAGACTGTTGCATTGGCCGTGACAGGAGCAACTGCCCCGCTGATCGTGGCCGTGGCGACAGCACCTGAAGGTCCCTGCGGTCCCTGTGGCCCTTGTGGTCCTGCCGGTCCCTGTGGTCCCACGGCATTCCAGGAGATCGCTGTTTCACTCGGCAGGCACTGGGAGGCTGCGCTTACGATCCTTAACTGGCCGTTCACGCTCTTCATGCAGGCGTTGATGATGTTATCACCCTGTGCGGGCGGCGGTACTGGCGGCGGAACTTTCTTCTTTGCTTCGGCAGTTGCCATACTGCCGAACATGACTGCGATCACCAGACTAAACACGATAAAATTGGACTTCTTCATATTGCCTCCTTACTGGACTGATAGATTATTAAAGTAAGTTGGCTGGTTGCGCCACTCGCTCCGCTGCAGACCATGGCGCCCATATGGGCCTGCAGGTTCAACGCTTCCGGGAGATCGCATCCTCACTCTTGTCCATGCAACGAACGGCGTCTTTCCCTTCAATCGCTACTGGACCAACGCATGCCTCACCTCCTTTTCGGGAATGGATTGGGCCATAAAAAAAGCCCGTTTCCGTAAAAGGAAACAGGCTTTTCTCGTAAGATAATTTCCGGATAAGCGCTGTTTCTTCGGCAGCACGGCTGTCCGGTTATCTGCTCAATGACCGGACCCTATGGCTTTGCGCCCCCTGGTTACCCAGAGTTTACCTTTTCGGAAACTTCTTGTTGCACAGTGCAAAGAGCGTTGATGTAATTTCATGTTACGCCAGAAATACGATGTTGTCAATTCCAGATTGACCTTTCCTTATTTCCTAAATTACAGATCCGTGCAGCCTGCTTTCTTATTAGCTGTTGGCCCCTTCAATAATGTCCCGCAGGGTTTCGAGATACCGCTTGCCGGTCGGTTTGCCCCATCGCCGGATCAGCCAGACCAGAAATCGCAAAAAGATATTGATGCCCGCATTGTCGATATGAATTGTCTGCCTCAGAAATGTTCCGCCATCGCGTTCTGACAGCTCGTATATTTCCTCGATGACCCTGTTTCGAGAATCTGGCCCCCCTGTATGGCGAATGACAAGTTTTGATGGGGGGTCGAAATGGACGAATTCAGCCAGAAACTCCGCTGCTTTGGCGCGTTCGTGCATCTGGTAGGTTATGGCGTAACGATACCCCTGCTGAATGGTTGTAAAGGAGGAGGGAGAAACCCGCTTTACCTTCGGGTTCCAGAGCGGCATATTTGCAGGGTCCTCAAGGAAGGCCCAGACAGTCCCTGCAGGCCGGTTGATGAAGATGCTATCGATGAGGTTCATGGTGTGGCATCCAGACCTTATTCGCCCTTTCAACCATCAAACCGAGACCTCATACATACATGCAAAGTGGCGCAGATGGGCCTAATTGAATATTGCGTTTTCTTAGTTTTTCTGTTCCTGAGATCCATCCTTTTGCTTTCTGCCAAGCCCCAGCTCTTTCATGAACTCTTCTTGTTCTTGTTTGGTCATCTTTTCCCACGTATCAAGAAAATAAAGAAGGTCTTTATCGTCGGTTAACCTAAGTTTTGCTCTCTCTTTATGTCGAGAGAGCTGCTTGTGCAATAAATCAATTTCACGACTATCATCAAACTCAAAAGAAATAAATTCATCGAGAACTTTAACCCAAAAATCCAATTGCTCAAAGGTATAGTCTTTTGGTTCGCTTATTATGTTATTAGCTCTTGATATCACAAATCTCTTAAAAGTTGAAATAAAGTTATTCCCTCTCTTTTCCAAGATTGAGTCGTCACTTGAATCCAAAACATCTCTTGTAATTGACAGTGCCTCTGAGAGAAAATCTAATCCGTCAAAGCGATTGCATTTGCTTTCGAATTCTCCAAATAAATCATTTGCCTTATCAAGTTCAGCCATACAAGCAAAATACGTGAAATGAGGATGAATGTCAACAGGGGTTACTATGGAGAAAATGGCCTTTAAGAACAGAACCATTTAGTTATGCTGGGTGATTCACCTCTCCTTTGCAAGGGGAGGTCGGGTGGGGTATCGGATAAATAACTAAAACCTCCCCATTCCCCTCCTTGGTAAGGAGGGGCTTCTAGAAGCAGGATCTTTTTGACTGAATGGTTACCTTAAGAACAAAGTCAGCAAGACAGCGCAGTTTAGTATTATATTGGAGAATTATACGGGTTCTGCGTAGAGCTTTTGTCTAATTTCTGGATGCCCTTTTATTAACCCTTCTTATAGTATTCGACCATCTCTTTCACGCCGTCAGGCAGGGAATACGCAGGCTGCCAGTTCAGAAGTGTTCGGGCCTTTTTATTGTCGAACAGCAGGTCTTTCGAAATATAGTCCACGTAATGAACCGGGTCGAAGCTGGCGCCGAGGAAACCGGAGAAGAGATCAAGCGGTATGGCAGGGAGTTTCAGCAGCAGGGCAGGGATCGGGATTATCCTGACCTTTTTATGCAGCGCATCGGCAACAGCACTGAAGAAGTTGTACCAGGTATGGTTCTGCCCGTCCGTGAGATTGAATGTCTGATCCGCTGCCTCTGGCTGCGTGCCTGCAAGGACAATTGCCTCTGCGAGGTCCTTCACCTGTATGAAAGGAGTAATGTTCTTCGCATCGCCGATGAAGGGCAGGCCGATCGGCCCGAGCGTTTCGATCACGCTTACCATTCTCCCGAGATAGCGCGACCCCGGCCCGTACACCGGCGCAGGCCTGACAATGGCATATTCGTATCCTTCGGCCTTTCCCCTGATGATCTCCTCGCATCTCCTCTTGTATGTGGTGTAATGATCATTGAGCAAAACCTTTGACGCCGTTTCTTCATTCGCAGGCTGTTCTGAAGGTATGCCTGCAACTGTTATGGAACTGACAAAGACGAAACGCTTAATGCCTTTTGCCTGAAGGTTATCCGTGATCTTTTCGACAAGGGTGATGTTCTTTTCTGCCTGAGTTCTGGTGATATTCTTTATCTCGCCAATGTGATAGAAGAGATCGATGTCTTCCATGGCATTGATGACTGACTCAGGGTCTTCGAGATCTCCGCGGACGACCTCGATATTCTTCCCCTTTAAATCTTCCGGTATTTCAGGTCTCCGCGACAGGAGCCTGACTGCATGCCCCTTGTCAAGAAGGGCTTGAACAACATGGCCACCGATAAATCCTGTGCCGCCTGTTATAAGAGTTTTCATGAATACTCCTCATTTCCCGTGAAGACTGGGCTGCCCCTGCCTTCCCGCAGTTTTATTCCCAGCCCGCTGTACTTATTCTATACTTCCCCTCTGTCCAAGTGAAGGTTCCTCTATGACCCACTTTTTTGCACTCTATATATTGGGTGTTCGTTCATTTCAGATACAATATATAGGAATTATAAAAAAAGTTTAATTTCTTCTTGACAAAGATCCCGGCCTCCTATAAATTTAGTGGTAAATAGTGGTAGAAAGTGGAGGAGTAATGCCAGGTTTCTCTGGAAAATACTATTACAGTGTGGACCCCAAGGGCCGGATCATGGTTCCTTCTCCTTTCCGCGAAATCATTTCCACTAATTATAATCCCAAACTCTATGTTGTCAATGCACTCGATGACAAGTGTCTCCACATCTATCCCCAGGAAGAATGGCTCAAGCTTGAAGAGAAGGTCAGGCAGCTGCCGAGCATGGACGAGTCAGTCCAGTATTTCAAGAGAAAGGTGATAGCCTCTGCCCAGGAAGTCGAGCTGGACAAGCAGGGGAGGATCCTCATTCCTGCAGCGCACCGGGAAGATGCAGGACTGAAAAGCGATATCGTGATCGCCGGCATAACAGACAAGATCGAGGTCTGGGACAGAAAAGAGTGGGATGCCGTTCTTGATCTTACCAAAGAAGACAAGAAGGCGGTTGCAGCGAAACTTACGTCATACGGTATTTAGATGACGGTCATCCATCTCCCGGTCATGCCAGGAGAGGTGATCGGGACACTCGCTCCTCACCGGGGCGGTATATATGTAGATGCAACAGTAGGACTCGGGGGACATTCTGAAATGATTCTTGCACAGGTCGGTCAGGATGTAAAGGTTGTCGGGCTGGATAGGGATGAGCAGGCTTTGAAAAGGGCTGCTCATCGGCTGAACGACAGCAGGGTTTTGCTGAAGAAGGGCACTTTTTCTCAAATGGAACAGGTCCTTAATGCGGAAGGGATTCACGAGGCTGACGGTATCCTCCTTGATCTGGGCGTTTCGATGATGCAGATCAAGGACCCACTAAGGGGATTCAGCTTTCTTTCGAACGAAAGGCTCGATATGAGAATGGACAATGCACAACTTCTGAGCGCCTGGGACATGGTCAATACCTATGACGAGCAGGAGCTGGTCCGGATCCTCAAGGAATACGGTGAGGAATACAGGGCAGCCAGAGTGGTAAGGGCGATCATAAGCGCACGGGCAAAGAAGACCATTGATACCTGTGCCGAACTGGCAGATGTCGTGTTCCGTGCATTGGGCAGGAGCGGCCGCACCCATCCTGCAACGAGGACATTTCAGGCGCTGAGAATAGCCCTGAACAGGGAGCTTGAGGAACTGAAGCTTGGGCTTGAAGGATCGCTCAGAATGCTGAAAAAGGGCGGACGGCTCTGCGTTATCTCCTATCACTCCCTGGAGGACAGGATCGTGAAGAACTTTATACGTGACAACGCAAAGGCAGGCGTCGTGAGCCAGCTTACCAAGAAGCCGCTTGTTCCCTCGAGAGAGGAGATGCGGCAGAACCCGTCTTCACGGAGCGCAAAACTGAGAGGAGCGGAAAAGCTATGAGAAGGTCGAAAAAGAGCAGCATGCTTTCATGGACGTACAAGCCCTTGTGTGTTGCGCTTGTTCTGTTCGGCCTGTTCGGCCTCGTATGGCTGCGGTCAGGCGTTACGACAGCGGCGTACAGCATACGCGACCTTGAAGACAAGCGGACCGCTGCGCTCAAGGAGATGAAGACGCTCATGGCAGAGCGGTCAAGACTTATGGCGCTTGCGAACATCGAGCTTCCGACCCAGGGCCAGGCCCAGGGCGATAAGAAACTCGTCAGCAGCGGTTATGTCTTTCCTGACCGGGTGAAGGTCATACAGGTGACAAGGACAAAGGGACCTGAGGCGTATAAGGCTTCATACCGGGAAGGGAAGAAGGATTGAAGCAGCCCTGGCTCAATAACGGCGAAGCCAGCAGAAAGAGGACGGTGATCCTCAATACCATCATCATATTCAGCTTTTTTGTTGTCGTGGTCAGGCTCGCGGATATCATGATCCTGAAGAACAGGTTCTACACGGAAAAGGCAAAATCCCAGCAGGTGAAGACAGAGGATGTTCAGGCGCGGCGCGGCAATATCTATGACCGCAGGGGCCGCGAGATCGCCATAAACCTCGAGATGGAGTCGCTCTACTGTGACCCGGAAGAGGCGGGCACAAATCCTGAGAACGTCAAACAGCTTTCTTCTGTCCTGAACATGGAGCCGAAGGCGATACAGGCAAAGCTTACACAGGAGAAGCGGTTTGTCTGGGTCGACAGAAAACTGAGCCTTGAGACCTCTGACCGGGTAAGAAAACTGAAGATGAAGGGTTTCGGGTTTGTGGCCGAGGCCAAGAGGTTCTATCCCCGCGGCAGCCTTGCAGCACATATTATCGGCGCTGTGGGCAAAGAGAACCAGCCTCTTGAGGGGATTGAACTCAAATACGACAAATACCTGCGGACCTCCGGCAGCAAGGTTCAGGTTGCGCGGGATGCGAGCGGCAGGGTCCTCTCCACCGGTATGACCATGGAGAGCAAGGGCAATGACATTATTCTCACGATCGATGAAGGCCTCCAGTATATCGCTGAAAAAGAGATAGACAGGGCCATGCAGAAATGGCGGTCCGTTGCAGCAACAGCGATCATGATGGACCCTTTTACCGGCGATATCCTTGCCCTGGCAAGCAGGCCTGCCTTTGATCCGAACGATATCATGAAGGCAGCCAAGAGCGATGTGCGCAACAGGGCGATCACGGATATCTATGAGCCGGGCTCTACCTTCAAGATCGTTGCAGGGACCGCGGCGATCGAGGAGAAGCTCTTTCCGGCAGGCCAGACCTTTGACTGCAGCAGGGGCAGCATCGAGGTCGGCGGCAAGAACGTGAAGGATGCGCACAAGCACGGTGTGATCACCTTTGAAGAGGTGATACAGAAATCCTCGAATGTCGGGACTATCATGATCGGCATGAAACTCGGCAAGGAGAGGCTCTACGATTATGCAAAGCGCTTCGGGTTTGGCGACAGGACGAACATCGACCTGCCCGGAGAGGTGTCCGGCTGGATACGCAAGCCTGAGAAATGGTCAGCGACTTCGCTCGGGGCCATACCGATCGGCCAGGAAGTTGCCGTGACACCGCTCCAGATACTGAGGGCCTATTCAGCCATCGCCAACGGCGGGTACCTGGTGCAGCCGCATCTGGTGTCCCGGATCCAGACGCCTGAAGGCCAGCCGGTCTTTTCGTTCAGCCCTGACCAGAAGAAGAGGATCATATCCGAGAAGACCGCAGCCAGGATGCGGGACATCCTGAAGACCGTTGTCGAGGAGGGCGGCACAGCAACCGGTGCTGCGATCGACGGGAACCAGGTGGCAGGAAAGACAGGAACAGCCCAGCTTGTTGACCAGAGGACAAAGCGTTACTCAAAAGACCGCTTTATCGGATCGTTCGTGGGGTTTGTACCTGCGGATAATCCGAAGATCGCGATGATCGTTGTGGTGTACGAGCCGAAAGGACAGATTTACGGCGGTGTTGTCGCAGCGCCGGTCTTCAAGACGATTGCGGACCAGGCGCTTTCCTATATGAACGTGCCGCGCGATGACAGCCAGGGAAAGAACGTGCTTCTGGTATCGCGGTAGGGAAAAGACAGGCCAAGGTTAAGGCTGAGATAAAGACAGGTAAAGGTAAAGGCAGAAGCAATGAAGATAAGAGAACTGATAGAGGAACGTGAGATCATAAGCATTACCGGCAGCGATGAGCTGACGGTGAGCGGCATTTCATATGACTCCAGGAAGGTTGAGCCCGGCCATCTCTTTGTGGCGATGCAGGGCGAGAAGGTTGACGGTCACAGTTTTATCGAAAGTGCCGTAAAGAAAGGTGCGCTGGCGGTCATCCATGAAAAGGAGATCGCGGCAGGCAGTCTGTCGGATCCGGCTCTGCTCATACGGGTAAAGGACAGCAGAAAGTCACTTGCCTTCGCTGCGAACGCCTGGTACAACATGCCCTCGCGCGGCCTGACCGTCATCGGCATCACCGGCACCAACGGAAAGACGACCACAACCTATATCTTGAAGTCGATCCTCGAGGCATGGGGCAAGAAGGTCGGCCTTATCGGTACTATCCAGTATATGATCGCCGATGCCGTATACCAGGCAACCCATACCACGCCGGAGTCCCTTGAATTTCAGGCACTGCTGCGTGACATGCGCGCTGCAGGCTGCAGCCATGTAGTGACAGAGATCTCGTCTCATGCGCTTACGCAGAAGAGGGTCGACAATACGCTTTTTAAGGCAGGGGTGTTCACGAACCTGACCAGGGACCATCTTGATTTCCACGGCACCATGGATGACTATTTCATTTCCAAGAAGCGGTTCTTCACGGATCTGCTCGACAGAAATGCCATGTCGGTAATCAACCATGACGACGCGTGGGGAAGAAGACTTTCCGAGAGCATCCAGACCGGTCAGTACACCTATGGACTTGAGGCCGGGGCAGATATGACCGCCTCGGACATGAACAATTCTTTTGACGGCCTGAAGTTCAGGCTGACCTTCCGCGGCAGGGCGTACGATATTGCCTCTCCCCTGGTCGGTCTGCCGAACGTGTACAACATACTTTCCGCAGCAGGGGCAGCTGCATCGGTCGGCGTTCCCTGGGAAGTGATCCTCGAAGGCATCAGCAAGTCACCGGCGATCAGGGGACGGTTCGAAAAGGTCGATGCAGGCCAGAAGTTCCTTGCGATTGTTGACTACGCACATACGGAAGACGCCCTTGAACGACTTATCTATACTGCGCGAAGCCTGACCAAAGGAAAGATCATCACGGTCTTTGGCTGCGGCGGCGACCGCGACAGGGGCAAGAGGCCGCGCATGGGGGCCATTGCAACGCGGCTGAGCGATTTTGTGATCATCACTTCTGACAATCCGAGGTCCGAGAGACCAGAGGACATCATACAGGATATCGAGTCCGGCGCTGCACGAAGGAATTATCTGGTCGAACCTGACCGGAAGGAAGCGATCAAGAGGGCAGTCCTTATGGCAGAAGCGAACGATGTTGTTCTGATCGCCGGCAAAGGCCATGAAACGTGCCAGGAGATCGGGGGAACGAGATTTCCATTCAATGACAGGGAGGTAATCGAAGAGTCTATCAGGCACCTGATCAATAACAGATAAAGAATACGACGAGTCGGTATTCGTGGGACGGGGGTGCGGACCACAAGAAAATTCATGACGATCGTGACCATTGACGAAATAGTGCAGGCAACAGGGGGGAAAGTGCTTTGCGGCAAGCAGGAAGCATTTAGCGGTCTTTCCATTGATTCGCGGAACATAGCAGGCGGAGAGCTGTTTATTGCCCTGCGCGGCGAACGGTTCGACGGCCATGACTTTGTCCGCGATGCCCTGCAGAACGGCAGCGGCGCGCTGGTGAGCGTCCCGCCTGCAGAACCGGGCAGACAGAAGACGATCATCCATGTGAAAAATACCCTCAAGGCGCTCCAGGACCTTGCGCGTTTCCGCCGTCTGAAAAGGAATATCCCCGTGGTATGCGTCACCGGTACGAACGGCAAGACAACGACCAAGGAACTGACAGCCTCCATTCTCGCCCAAAAGCATCGGGTCCTCAAGACGACCGGCAACTTCAACAACCACATCGGTCTTCCGCTCTGCGTAGCAAACATGCAGGGCGACGAGGAGTTCGCTGTCCTCGAGATGGGCTCTAACGCGCGCGGCGATATCCGGGAACTCTGCGGGATCGTGCAGCCTGACCTTGCAGTGGTCACGAATGTGGGTCAGGCCCATCTTGAAGGATTCGGCAGCCTTGAGGCGGTGCGTGACACTGACCTGGAGGTCCTTGAGCAGGTTGAGACCGTTTCAGTGAACAGTGATGACCGCTTCCTGATGCAGGGCATGACCGGGTTCACGGGCAGGGCGATCACGTATGGCATAGAGAATAGCGCTGACTTCTCTGCAAAGGACATCAGGCTGGCACAGCAGGGTTCGTCGTTCCTGCTCTGCACGCCGAAGAACGGTACGATCGGGGTGAACCTGAAGCTGTCCGGCAGATTCAATGTGCTGAATGCCCTGGCAGCTGCATCCATGGCCTGCGAACTCGGCATCAGCCTCGATGAGGTCAAGCAGGGGCTTGAGGCCTTCACTGGTGTACCGATGCGGCTTGAGCTCAAAAGTTTTTCAGGAGCGGTCGTGATCAATGATGTGTACAATGCGAACCCCGCATCCATGGAAGAGGCCTTGAAGGAACTCGCAAGACTGAGAACCGGAAGGACCGTTGCCGTACTCGGCGACATGCTGGAACTCGGCAGGTTCTCTGAAGATGCCCACAGGGATCTTATGCAGAAACTGAACGATCTCCCTGTAGACCTTCTGATCGCGGTCGGCCCTGAAATGCAGAAGGCGTCAGCAGGATTTTCCGGCGTTTGCCGTCTGGCAAAAGACTCTGACGAGGCGCGCACCGTGCTTCTCGGCATGCTGCAGGAGGGTGACACCGTGTTGATCAAGGGGTCCCGCGGCCTGCGCATGGAAAAGGTGCTGGCCGGTGAAGGAAAACCCGTCGCGACAGGAGGCAGCAATGCTTTATAAACTCCTCCTGATGCTGCAGCCGTATTTCTCACCGCTGAACGTATTCCGGTACATCACGTTCCGGACCGCGCTTGCAGTCATTACCGCAATGATCGTTTCGCTGGTAATAGGCCCCTGCATCATACGGTGGCTCAAAAGGATCAGTATAACCCAGCAGATCCGCGATGACGGCCCTCAGACACATCTCAAGAAATCCGGCACGCCCACCATGGGCGGGATCATCATCATCATCGCAATGCTCGTTACCCTATTCTGCTGGGGAGACCTTGCGAACAGATACATGTGGATCATGATCATATCGCTGGTGGGATACGGTGCGATTGGCCTGCTCGATGATTACCTCAAGGTGATCAGGAAAAATCCGAAGGGCCTGCGCGCCTGGTACAAGTTCGGCGCGCAGATCGCCATAGCGCTGGTGATCGGCCTGGTGCTCTATTCCAATCCTGACGACCCATACCGATCAGAGCTTATTGTGCCGTTCTTCAAGAAATGGTTCTTCGATATCGGCTGGTTCTATATCCCGTTTTCCGTGCTGGTGATCGTCGGCTCGTCGAATGCCGTGAACCTCACGGACGGCATTGACGGCCTCGCCATCGGCCTGGTAGGCATTGCAGCACTTGCCAACATGCTTCTGGTCTATATATCCGGGAACGCAAAATTTGCCCAGTACCTGGGCGTGTACTTCCTGACCGGCACCGGGGAATTGACCGTGTTCTGCGGCGCCATGCTCGGCTCCGCGCTCGGGTTTCTCTGGTTCAATGCGTACCCTGCTGATGTCTTCATGGGCGATGTCGGCTCCCTGAGCCTGGGCGGCGCGCTCGGTACGCTTGCCGTTATCACCAAGCATGAGATCGCCCTTGCGGTCGTGGGCGGCATCTTCGTGATCGAGACGTTTTCCGTTATAGCGCAGGTCGCTTCGTTCAAGCTGACCGGCAAGAGGATATTCAGGATGGCTCCGATTCACCACCATTTTGAGCTGCTGGGGTGGCCGGAATCCAAGGTGATCGTCCGGTTCTGGATCGTCGGAATAATGCTGGCGCTGCTCAGTCTCGCAACGCTGAAATTGAGGTGAACATGAAAGACCATAAAGCGTTAAGCGTAAATCGTGAACTGTCAAAGGCGTTGAAGACATGCCTTGTCCGCCATCTCTTTCTGTGGCTGGCTGTTGCTGCCGTAACTCTCGTTACGCTTCACGCTTCACGCCTCACGGCGTTCAGCGCCGAGATCCAGGCGCGGGCAGCGGTCGTGATGGAAGCATCCACCGGACGGGTGCTTTATGCCAAGAACCCGGAGCTGAGACTGATGCCAGCCAGCACGACCAAACTGATGACAGCCCTGATCGCAGTTGAAAAAGTGAACCTCAAGGACGTGGTGACGATCAGCCGCAATGCGGTCAATGTAGCGCCCACAAAATCGGGCTTCAAAGAAGGCGACAAGGTGACGGTCGAGACGCTCCTGTATGCAGCGCTTATGAAATCTGCGAACGATGCGGCGGTGGCCCTTGCCGAGGCAGTAGCAGGGACCGAGGAAGAGTTCGTGCAGATGATGAACCGGAAAGCGATCGCCCTCAATGCTGTAGATACGAAATTCATCAACCCTAATGGCCTGCCCGGCAAGGGTCAGTACACAACAGCGTATGACCTTTCCAAGATCATGCGGCAGGCCATCAAGCACCCGGTGCTGAAAGAGATCATTGGCACGCGTGCAGCCGAGCTTTCGACCGAGGCCGGCAAGACTGTCTTCGTAAGAAATACCAATAAGCTCCTCTGGTCAGACGATGACCTTCTCGGCGGAAAGACAGGCTTTACCAATGCTGCGCGCCATTGTTTTGTCTGCGCCGGAGAACGTGATAACACTATGCTCATTGTGACCCTCCTGGGTGCGCCGAGCAGGACCGAGCTCTGGAAAGAGACCGAAGATCTTATGGCATTTGGTTCAAAGGTCCTGAGCAATCAGGAAGAGCCGGTAGTGTACCTCACCAGGTCTGACTATGATGCGAGCAAGGTGACCAGCGCTGCATATACCAGGAAGGTCGCATCAAAATCAAGGGTCGTGAAAGGCAGGCGGGCCACAGCGGCAAAGGCAGTTCCGTCCGGCAAGGGTCGGATGGTCAAGGCAAATTACAAGGTCAGCGCAGATGAAAAGGCAGCAGGGAAGACCAAAGGCAATGTCTCGGGAAAGGCCGGGGCTGCCGGGAAATCAAAGGTCAGTGCCAAAGGGAAAACCCCGGTCAAGGTCAAGGGAAAGACCTCGCCCAAAAAGAATTCGAAGATGATGGTGAAAACCAATAAGAATACAAAAACAGTGGCAAAGGCAAAGAAGACGAAGAAAACGAATGTGGCAGCTAAGGGGCAGGATGGAATCAGCGGGTAAGAAGATCACCATCGTTGGACTGGCACGGTCCGGAGCAGGCGCTGCCCGGCTGCTCGCTGACATGGGTGTTGACGTGACCGTGACAGACAGCAAGACCGCCGGAGAACTGGCTGACATGGTCAGTACACTTCCGGCCTCTGTCAGGCTCTGTCTCGGCAGCCATCCTGATGAGATCTTCTCTGACGCTGACCTGATCGTGGTGAGCCCCGGCGTGCCGCTTTCGATCAGGCCGCTTGCAGCTGCAAAGAAAGCAGGGAAGAGGATCATAGGAGAGCTTGAACTGGCATACGGGATCATCGAGTGGCAGATGGCAAGGGAAAAGGCAATACCGTTCCTGGCGATAACCGGCAGCAACGGGAAATCCACGACAACAACACTCCTGAACCATATGATGCGTGCGGCAGGTTTCAGGACCCTGTTCGGCGGCAACATCGGCAATGCCCTGACTGAAGAGATCATGAAGATGAACCGGGAAAATATCATTCCTGATGCGGTGGTGGCGGAGATATCGAGCTTTCAGCTTGAGGCGATCGAGACTTTCAGGCCCCATATCGCAGCGATCCTGAATATCACGCCTGACCATCTTGACCGGTACCATTCCATGGAAGAATATCGCGCTGCAAAGGCCGAAATATTCAGAAACCAGCATCAGCCGGACATCCTGGTCCTGAATGCTGATGATCCTGAGACCATGAAGCTCTATGAGGAAGTCCTGCGCGAACGCGTCAGAGGCCCCCAGGTCTGTTTCTTCAGCAGGACAAAGGCCGTGGAAGGCCTGTACCTGAAGGACGGCTTTATTGTCGTGAATCTTCCCGAGGAAGAGGGGAAAACAGCGGATATCCGGCTTATCGATATGCAGGAGATCCGCATTAAAGGTGTTCATAACCTGGAGAATGCCATGGCTGCTTCGGCCATGGCGCTCCTTGCAGGCTGTCCAATCGAGACCGTCAGGCAATCCCTCAGGGAATTTCCCGGTCTCGAGCACCGGCTTGAACTGGTGCGGGAGCTGGACGGCGTGAAATATATCAACGACTCCAAGGGTACGAATGTCGGTGCGGTCATAAAATCTATCGAAAGCTTTTCCGGGCCGCTTATCCTGATCGCCGGCGGAAGGGACAAGGCTGGGGACTTCTCCGCACTCAGGGACCTTGCTGCCGAAAAGGTGAAAGAGGTTGTGCTGATCGGTGAGGCTGCGGAAAAGATAGCGCATGCCCTTGGCACGGCAGCAAAAACGGTGATGGCACAGGACCTGAAGGACGCTGTGCAGATCGCGCGCTCAGATGCAGAAGAGGGAGATGTGGTGCTCCTTTCCCCTGCGTGTGCGAGCTTTGACATGTTCAGGGACTTTGAGGACCGGGGACGTCAGTTCAAGACGCTCGTCAACGAACTTGAGGCAATCAATGCATAGCTCTACATCCTTGCTGCAGAGCCCGGTCATTCGGTCATACGACAAAATGCTCTTTTTTGCGATGGCAGCCCTGATCGTCTTCGGCACCATCATGATATATAGTTCAACCGGTGTTGTAGTCCCGGCGCAGGAAAAGAAGAGCATTACGGAATTCTATTATGTGAAGCGCCATCTGATCACCATGGTCCTGGGGACCATAGCGCTACTCGTGGCATACCGGTTCAAGGCGCACGATCTGGAGAAGATGGCGATCCCGCTTCTTATCTTCTCCGGCATCCTGCTCGTCCTGGTCTTTATTCCGGGCATCAGCATCAAGGCAGGCGGAGCGCGGCGGTGGCTCAGGCTCGGGATCATGACCTTCCAGCCCTCGGAACTGGTGAAGCTCGCGATGGTCATCTTCCTGGCAAAATACCTGTCCAGCCCTGATTACGATGCCAATAAGTTCATGAGCTTTATAAAGCCTCTCTGCATCATGGCGCTGTTCCAGGTCGTGTTCCTTAAGCAGCCGGACTTTGGGGCCACCATGAGCCTCTTTATCCTGACCATGGCCATGCTCTTTATTGCCGGAACACGGCTGCGGTATATCGCTTCCCTGCTCCTGCTGGCGGTGCCGGTGGTTATCAAGCTGGTGATGGAGCCGTACCGGCTGAAGAGGGTGACCACCTTCCTTGATCCGACAAAAGACCCGCAGGGCAGCGGGTTCCAGCTCATACAGTCTTTCATCTCCCTCGGCAGCGGAGGCCTGACCGGCCTCGGTCTCGGTGAGTCAAAACAGAAGCTGGCATATCTGCCGGCAAAGCATACTGACTTTATCTTCTGCCTCGTGGGCGAAGAACTGGGCCTGCTGGGCGCAACCGCAGTGATCGCGCTTTTTGTCTTCCTCTTTGTCCGGGGCATTACGATTGCGAACCGGACAAAGGACCGGTTCCATTTCTTCCTGGCGTATGGTCTGACCACGATGATCGCGGTGCAGGCCCTGGTCAATTTTGCGGTCGTTACCGGCATGGTGCCGACAAAAGGACTGCCTTTGCCGTTCATGAGCTATGGCGGCTCCTCCCTTCTGGTGAACATGACGGTGATCGGTCTGCTCCTGCGCATCTCGCGGGGCGATGATATGCTGCCGGGCCAGATCGGCGACCGGAACCTCATAGCCCGCAAGGCTGCCAGGAGAAACATCTACGGCAGCAGGGGAGCTGCCAGGTGAAGGTCATGATAGCGGGCGGCGGTACAGGAGGGCACATTTTCCCGGGACTGGCCCTTGCCGAAGAGTTCAAAAAGAGGGATGCAAAGACCGAAGTGATATTTGTCGGAACAGAGCATGGCATAGAGTCAAAGATCATTCCGCGTGAGGGATATCCCCTGCAGTTCCTGCGGGCAGAGGGCATCGTCGGCAAATCGTTGATGAAGAAACTGGCCGGGGCTGCGAAGATGGCGCTCTCGTTCCTCGATGCGCGGAGGATCCTCACTGCTGCTGCACCGGACATTGTGATCGGCGTCGGCGGGTACGCCTCAGGAGCGATCGTGCTCACCGCGAGTCTGCGCTCGATACCTACGCTGATCCACGAGCAGAACTCAGTGCCCGGAACGACGAACCGGATCCTCGGCAGGTTTGTGGACAGGATATGCGTTACGTACCAGGAGAGCATGTCGGTCTTCCCGCTCGGAAAGACCTTTCTTTCCGGTAACCCGCTCCGCATGAAGATCATGAAGGGGGAGCGCGGATCTGCATGCCGGCTCTTCTCACTTGATCCGGAGATGTTCACGGTCTTCATATTCGGCGGCAGCTCCGGTGCCTCATCGATTAACAGGACCATGGTCGCTGCACTGAATCACCTTGGCGAACTAAAGGAAAAGATACAGTTCCTGCACCAGACCGGTGACAAGGATTTTGAGAGCATTCGGGATGCGTACCGCAAGGCCAATGTAAAGGGGACGGTTGCGCCGTTCATCTTCCAGATGGCCGAGGCCTATGCTGCGTCCGATATTGTCATATCCCGTGCAGGCGCAACAACACTGGCCGAACTTACAGGTCTCGGCAAGCCTGCGATCCTTATTCCGTATCCCTACGCTGCGGGGCGGCACCAGGAGTTCAATGCACTGAAGCTGAAGGAGATGGGTGCTGCACGCGTTCTGCTTGAGCCGGAGATGAACGGACCGATGCTCGCCGGGGTACTCACGGAGATGTTCGGGAACGCTGAGGGACTTCAGGATATGCAGCGGGCGAGCAGGGCGCTCGGAAGGCCTGAGGCAGGCAGCAAGATCGTTGATCTGGCCATGAGCCTGCTCACGAATCATACAGCGACACGGAAAGGCAGCGCAGATGTTTGAGCGGTACAAGACCATACATTTTGTCGGCATAGGCGGCGTCGGCATGTCCGGCATCGCTGAAGTGCTTGCGAACCTCGGGTACGAGGTGACCGGATCCGATGTGAAAGAGTCGGAGACAACGAAGCGGCTCCAGGCAATGGGTATCGGCATTGCGATCGGCCACCGGGCAGAGAATATCGATAATGCCCATGTTGTGGTCGTATCGTCTGCCGTATCGTTCGACAATCCCGAAGTGGTTGCTGCACGAAGCCGCGCGATATCGGTGATCCCGCGCGCAGAGATGCTGGCAGAGCTTGCAAGGCTGAAATACAGCGTGCTCATTGCCGGTGCCCACGGCAAGACCACGACCACGTCGCTCATCTCGACCGTGCTCGGTCACGGCGGGTTCGACCCCACGATCATCATCGGCGGAAAACTGAAAGGCATCGGCTCGAACGCACGCCTCGGCAGGGGTGAGTTCCTTATTGCAGAGGCGGACGAGAGCGACGGCTCGTTCCTCAAGCTCTCCCCGACGATCGCGGTTGTGACGAACATCGACCGGGAGCATATGGATTTCTTCAGGGACATGCAGAGCCTGAAGCAGGCCTTTCTTGCCTTCATCAACAAGATCCCGTTTTACGGCGCGGCCTTCATCTGCAATGAGAATGCGTATATCCGAGAGCTCATCCCGTCAATACACCGGCGGTTCCTTACATACGGCATGTCGGACAGGTCTGACATCTATGCATCGAACATCAGGAAGGGGTTCATGTCTACGACCTTTGATGTGACCTTTAATAATACGCACGCAGGCACGTTCACGCTTCCGCTGCCAGGCCAGCACAACGTACTCAACAGCCTGGCCTGCATCGGTGTTGCCCTGGAACTGAAGATGCACCCTGCAGCGATCAGGGAGTCGCTCAGTTCGTTCAGCGGCATCCAGAGAAGATTTGAGTTCAAGGGTGAAGCGAAAGGCGTGAAGGTGTACGATGACTACGGCCACCATCCGACCGAGGTGCAGGCGACCCTCGCTGCAGCGAAAGAGAACATGCAGCACCTGTCCAATGCGGGAAGGCTCTTCGTGGTCTTTCAGCCTCATCGGTACACGCGGACCGCTGATCTGATGGATGAGTTCGCCGGTTCGTTCCTCGGCGTGGACAGCCTTATCCTGCTCGATATTTACCCGGCAAGTGAAAAGCCGATCCCCGGGATCACCTCTGAGCTGCTTGCAGAGAAGATGAAGCAGAAGGGGCAGAAGAACATCGTCTGCGTCAGTGACCGGGAGGAGGCAATGGACCTTCTGGCTGCGCAGCTGAAGAATGGCGATGTGCTGCTGACCCTCGGCGCAGGAGATGTCTGGAAGATGGGCGAAGCGATAGTGGAGAGGCTGCATGCTGATTAGTCAGGCAGAGTGGGACAAGACCTTTGCCGGGTACTATCAGGGAGATGCAGTGTTCAGCGCCCTGATGAAAGAGCATACCAGTCTCGGCATAGGCGGTCCTGCTGATGTGGTTGTCAGTCCGGAGGACCCGGTATCCCTGAAGAACATTATCATGCTCCTGGGAAGGCTGAAGGTGCCGTTTCACCCGCTGGGAGGAGGCACGAATATCCTGGTCAGGGATGCGGGCATAGAAGGTGTGGTGATCAAGTTCAGGGCCTTTAACAGAATCGAGATCATTGATGAAACCGACGACCATGCCGAACTCTTTGTCGAGGCAGGCGTGCCGCTCCAGAAACTGGTGAACTTCTGCAGGGAAAATGGCTATGCAGGCATGGAAGGGCTTACCGGCATTCCCGGGCTGGTCGGCGGCGCAATATGCGGCAATGCCGGGTCATACGGCTGCGAGATCAGGGACCTCCTGATATCGGTCGTAATCCTGCGCGCTGACGGCAGCCTTGAACGCTTTAAGGTTGCTGATCTCGGATTCGGGTACCGCACGTCGAACATCCGTGAGACTGACATCGTGCTGAGCGCAAACCTGCGGCTCCGGAGAGACGATGCAGCAGCGGTTGCAGCACGGACAGAAGGTTTTTTTACACAGAAGAAAACAACCCAGCCCATAGCAGAACGATCTGCAGGCTGTGTATTCAGGAACCCTGAGGGCATGTCAGCCGGCAGGATGATCGACGAGGCAGGCTGCAAGGGCATGCGCATCGGCGGCATTGAGGTGAGCAGTGTTCACGCAAACTTCTTTGTGAACCGCGGCGAAGGGACCGCAGAAGACTATCTGAGACTTATGGACGCGGTCTCAGCGAAGGTGATGGAGAGGTCCCGGTTGGCGCTGGAGCCTGAAATACGGGTTATCGGAAAGGCATGAGGGGGAAGGAAAGATGAGAAAGAAGAAGATCGGTGTTCTCCTGGGTGGCCTGTCAGCAGAGCGGGAAGTTTCTCTCAGGAGCGGCAGGGCAGTTGTCAGGGCACTGAAATCCATGGGATACAATGTGACAGCCATCGACGCAAAAGGCGACTTCTATGCAAAACTGAAAAAACAGAAGATAGAACAGGTCTTCATTGCGCTTCACGGCGGGCATGGGGAGAACGGTGCAGTCCAGGGCATGCTCGAGATCATGGGCATCCCTTATACCGGTTCCGGCGTGCTGGCATCCTCCCTTGCGATGGACAAGGTCGCTTCAAAAAAGATCTTTCTCTATCACGGGATACCGGTGCCGGCGTTCAGGATTATTCAAAGTTCGAGGTTCAAAGTTCAAAGTTCAAAGAAAAATATAAAACAGGGAACGTTGAACATAGAACTGAGAACAGGTTTTCGTTTCCCCTTGGTTGTCAAGCCCTCGACGGAGGGGTCGAGCGTCGGGGTTGCGATAGTAAAGAACAGCAAAGCTTTGCAGACAGCGCTGAAGAAGGCCTTTGTGTACGGCAAGACCGTGCTGGTCGAAGAATATATCAGGGGCCAGGAAGTGCAGATCGCGATCCTTGACGACAAGGTCCTTGGCGGCGTTGAGGTGAGGCCTGGCGATGAATTCTACAGCTACAAGGCAAAGTATACAGCAGGACGCACGCAGTATATCTTTCCTCCCGAGCTTGACCCGAAAACATACAAAGAGGCGGAGAAGGCCGCCCTGGCTGCGCATCAGGCACTCGGCTGCAGCGGGGCCACAAGGGTGGACCTGATCATTGACCGCAAAAAGAGGCCGTATGTGCTTGAAGTGAATACGATCCCCGGCATGACCGAGACAAGCCTCCTGCCGAAGATCGCGCAGAACGCAGGCCTGACGTTCCCGCAGCTCATCCGGAGGATATTGGGAGACTGATGAAAAGCAGAAAGACCACAAGGAACGCCGGCACGAAGACGTCCGGCAGAAAGGGCTCAGCGAACATGCTCCAGCGGTCTGCGCGGACGGCTGCGAAGCTGAAAACGGTCCTTCTGGCCGGTATCCCGCTGATTATCCTGGCCGGCGTCATCTATTTTTTTATCCATGCCGTGCCCTCTGTATTCAGGATGAAGGCTGTAGCACTTGCCGGCAATGAGCATCTGACTGACGAGGAGCTGAAGGCGATCAGCGGACTGAGGGGCGATGAGAGCCTCCTGACCCTGTCAAGCCGGAAGGTATATGAGAAGCTGAAAGAGTCGCCCTGGATACAGACCGCATCCGTACGCAAGGAGTATCCGTCAAAGCTCCTGATCAGGATCAGGGAGACAGAGCCCTTTGCGCTGCTGGACATGAAAGGCAAGATGTTCATTGTTGACGACCGGGGAAGGATGCTCGAGGAGTTGAAGGACAACTCAGTACCGTTCCTGCCGGTGATCATGAGCGATCCGTACAACGAGAAAGAGGCATTCAAAGAAGCGGTCAATCTGGCAACGGTGATCAAGAATATGGGCCTGCTCCGCAACAAGCAGCGCATCGAGATCATTGCCCACCAGCCGAATGAGGTGGCTGCAAACCTCGACGGCGTTTATGTGAAGATCGGCGCAGGCGAGCACGAGGACAAGCTGACGAGGCTGAGCGAGATAGAGGATGAGGTAAGAAAAAGAAATATCCCTGTTGCGTACATCGATCTCCGGTTCGCGAAGAAAGCGATCGTAAAACCGGTGAATGAGGTGATCAGATGAGCGGGCGGGTCTTTGCGGCGATCGACCTCGGCACGACCAGCATATCCCTGCTTGCTGCAGAAGTGACGGAAAAAGGGGTGAGGGTGCTTGGCTCATCTACAACCGCTTCCCGCGGCCTCCGAAGGGGTGTCGTGGTCAACATCGACGAGGCTGCACATGCCATTCGCGCTGCAATAAGCGAGGCAGAATCCGCTGCCGGAACGAAGCTGGCCTCTGCGATCCTCGGCATTACCGGCCGGCACATTACCGGGTTTTCGAGCAGAGGTCTGATCGGCCTGCGCGGCAGGGAGATTACTGCTGAAGACAGGGAGCGCGCCATTGAATCAGCCAAGACCGTGTACATGCCGCTGGACCGCGAACTGCTTCATGTGATCCCGACCGAGTTCGTTCTTGACGGGCAGGCCGGCATCACTGATCCGGTCGGCATGTCCGGCGTGAGGCTTGAGTCGGTCGTGTACATGGTGGCGGCCCATGCGCCGTCAGTGCAGAACCTGACCAGGGCCTGCGAGCTGGCAGGACTCCAGGTGATCGATACGGTATTTGGGCCTGTTGCCACTGCAGAGGCAGTGCTCACTCCGGATGAAAGAGAGCAGGGCGTTGTCCTTATCGACATCGGGGGCGGCACAACAGACATTGCCTTTTTCCGGCATGGAGCACTGGTACACGCATCGGTAATTGGCATCGGCGGCCTCCATATCACGAACGATCTTGCCGTGGGTCTGAAGGTGAGCGTGGCTGAGGCGGAGCGGATCAAGAAGACTGCCGGCCTTGCCCTGGTTCGCGACCTTGCAGGGGAAGAGGCGATAGAGACAGCAGAACAGGACGGTCAGCCGAAGAAGGTAAGCAGGCAACTGATCGCAGCGATCATTCAGCCGCGCTGCGAAGAACTGTTCGAGCAGATAGCGGCAGAGCTCAAAAGGTCCGGTGCAGGGGATGCTGCTGCCTGCTCCGTGGTCCTGACCGGAGGGACATCCCTTCTTAACGGCATCACCGGCATTGCAGGTTCAATCCTCAGCATGCCTGTGCGTGTGGGGCTGCCCCATGCGCTGCCCGGCATGAAGCATGTCGTGAGGGCCCCGTCCTATGCTGCTGTGACAGGACTTGCCCGGTATGCTGCGCAGCTGCAGGAAGAACCGGCACTGCTGCAGGCAGTGACACCTGGCCTGCTGGCGAGTCTTGCGGAAAAGATAAAACATATTTTCGGATACAAGGATTTCCTTGAAATAGCTCAGAAAAAGAAAAAGGGGGTATCGTATGTTTGAGATTGAAGAGGTAAGAGGCCAGAATGCAAAGATCAAGGTTGTGGGTGTGGGAGGCGCCGGCGGCAATGCCATCAATAATATGATCGCATCGCATATGCATGGTGTCGAGTTCATTGCGGTCAACACGGACCTGCAGGTGCTTGAATCATCGCTTGCTTCGGTCAAGGTGCAGATCGGCAAGCAGTCGACCAAGGGCCTGGGTGCAGGCTCGAACCCGGAGATCGGCAGGCAGGCTGCAATCGAGGACCGGGCAGCGATCATGGACATGCTGGACGGCTGCGACATGGTCTTCATCACCGCGGGTATGGGCGGCGGCACAGGCACCGGGGCGGCACCGGTCATTGCAAGCATTGCAAAGGAGATCGGAGCCCTGACCGTGGCGATCCTGACCAAGCCGTTCTTTTATGAAGGAAAGAGAAGGAAAGAGAATGCCGAGGAAGGCATCAGGGACCTCGCGAACTGCGTTGATACCATGATCGTGATACCGAATGACAAGATCAGCCTTGTGGTCGAAAAAGGCACGCCCATGATCAAGGCCTTCTCGATCGCCAACGATGTGCTGAGGCATGCAGTGCAGGGCATCTCGGACATAATCCTTGTGCCAGGCCTGATCAACGTGGACTTTGCGGACGTAAAGACCGTCATGGAGAGCATGGGCCGCGCTGTCATGGGCTCAGGCACTGCCAAAGGCGAGGGCGGGGCATTTGAAGCGGCGAAAAAGGCCATTTCCAATCCGCTGCTGGAGCATTCGTCCATCGAAGGAGCTAAGGGCATACTTATCAATATTACGGGCGGTCTCGAACTGTCGCACGACGGCATACAGGCTGCAGCCTCATACATATATGACAATGCACATGAAGATGCGGTCGTTATCCTGGGTGCTGTCATAGACCCTGACATGAACGACGAGGTCAGGGTAACGGTCATTGCTACCGGCTTTGATGAAAGGAAGCAGAAGGTAGAACTGCCGGAGATCCAGAAATGGTCGCCCAGGGAAGAAGTAAAAGAGGTCAAACCGGTCATAAGCAGGGATATGCGTGAACCGCTTTCCCTGAAGGCATCTGACAGGATCCTGGCCAAGAGCCTGAACTACAGTCTCGAACCTGCCATGCCGCGCGACATCTTTGCCTATGAGGAAGAGATGGACCTGCCGGCATTCCTCAGAAGATCAGGTCAGCAGATGCAGCAGAAAGGATTATAAGGCTTCCTCAACCGAGAGGAGTCCCCACCCCCCTGGGGCTCCTC
>CAYXBA010000006.1:143275-157606 GCA_964463135.1 uncultured Nitrospiraceae bacterium | reverse complement strand
TTTCGCATCCCTGCATATCCGCAAATCCCTTTTGCATTCCTGCAAAAATCAGGGGATCCAAGGGGAATTTGGGAAGATGAGACTTGAAACGGAGAGAAAAATGAAGCCGATGAGACCAGAGTGATTGAGAGGGCCTAAACTATTAGGAGATAATTAACAGAAATTCTGCGTCACGTATACCTTGCCGTCGTCAGAGATGGAAAGGCCTATGCCCTGATGTTTGAAATAAGGCGTCAGGATATTTTCTCTATGCCCCTTGCTGTTCATCCAGCCCTTTACTATAGATGCAGCTATTTCATCCTCTGTGTTCCAGTCATACGACGGCACGCCGTTGCGGTAGAGGACCGATCTATAGAGATTGTCCTGCGCAATATTCTCTGCACCCAGGCAGGTCATATTGCCGACCTTTATCTTGCAGGGAAAGCCCTCTTCCTTGTACCGGTCCGTGAAGCATCTGCCCTCAGGGTCATTGTGCGAAAAGAAATTGCGCTCTGCCATGTCCTGGCTGTACCGCCGCGCTATGCGGTTCAAGCCCTCGCTCCATTCAAGCGCAGTCAGCCCCCTCTTCTTCCTCTCCCCATTGATCAGGCTATGGATCTTCTTCTCGAGCCGCAAGACCACGATCTCGGGCCTCTGCATTTCTGCAGAGCTGCTCCGTGCAGGCCGGGAATATCGGTAATCTCTTTCCCCGCCCTCTGTGGGCAAGCCCATGCAGAAAAGAACAGTCACCGCAATTGCAGAAATCCCGCCATAGGACATCATTTTCGAATTCATTGTCACAAACCTCCGTGCCGTTGTCCGGGCCTCAGGCGCCTGCTGCTGGGCACTTTAAAAAATCTCTCCATATAATATAAACTTCTTTGTACATAGAACCAATAACCAACCAGGAGGGTTTCATGGCATCGATAAAACGCATAGGAATCATCACAAGCGGCGGAGACTGCGGCGGTCTGAATGCGGTGATCAAGGGGGTCGCCAGAGAGGCCTATTCCCTCGGTATCGAATCTGTTGTCATCCCGAACGGTTACGCCGGCCTCTATAACCTCATCGAGCTCCCTGAAGTGGTCTTCCTGAATGCAGAGCGCGTCAGCCGCATTGAAGCGTCCCTTGCAGGCTCCGAGGCTGGCCATTCGCGCGTAAAGATCAGCAAGATAAAGGACGAGAAGAAGTATGACCGCATCAAGGAGGGCCTCAAAAAGTTCGGCATTGATGCGCTCGTTATCAGCGGCGGTGATGACACCGGCAGTGTTGTGGTCGACCTATCCTCGCAGGGCATACCCTGCATCCATGTACCGAAGACCATGGACCTCGACCTTCAGCCCTACAGCGTAGGCGGCGACTCATCCATAAACAGGATCGCGACCTTCACCAGGGACCTCAAGACAACCGGCCTCAGCCACAACCGGGTGATGGTCGTCGAGGTCTTCGGCAGGTACGTCGGCCACACCGCCTTCCGGGGCGGCATCGGAGCAGAGGCAGACTGCATACTCATCCCCGAGATCCCTGTGGATTTCGATGTCGTGTACGAACATATGAAGATGACCTATTTCGGCAGGGTCATGAGGAGCGATGTCAAGGCCGGGACCTATATCATGGTCGTGGCAGAGGGCCTGAAAATTGCGAATGGTGAAATGCTCTATGACGAATCGGCCGGGGTGGATGCGTTCGGTCATAAAAAGCTGGCAGGCGCCGGAAAATTCGTAAGGCAGCAGCTCGAGAAAAGGCTCAAGTCAGACCCTGAGGTTATCGAATTCATGAAAAAGACCGGCATGTACGCGCCAGGTGTCTATGAAGTACCCGAGGTCCGCGAAGTTACGCCGGGCCATCTTGTCCGCTGCGGCGGGTCCTCAGCCTACGACGTTGTTTTTGGGTACAAGACTGGCGCTGCAGCAGTATTGCTTCTGACCTCAGGCAAAGCAGGTGTGACCGTGGCAAACCTTGACGGGAACCAGATCTATTATAAGGAGACCTCTGAGGCGATCAAGCGCAGAGAGGTCGACATCACCGAGATCGGACTGTACGAAAGCCTCGGCACCTGCTTCGGCAGGAAACCGGAGAAATATAATTTTACCTTCTCTGAAGTCACGGATAAGATCGTCAGGCATCTGTAACATCAGCTTACAGGCTTTCAAGCTGGCCAGCTGGCAGGCTTTTGAGCGTGTTGGCTTGCCGTTTGTGATACTATGTAGTTGATGGCAACCATCGGCGAAAAGATAGACAGTTTTCTTATAGCGAGACTCTGGAAGGCGGATTCCGGTGCTATAAGCAGGACCAGGTCTTTTGAGATCAAGGCACTCCGGCTGATCTACGTCATCATAAAGGGCTTTTCCGAAGAGCAGCTTATCCTCAGGGCAATGAGTCTCGTGTACACAACGCTCCTCTCCTTTGTTCCGCTCCTGGCAGTCAGTTTTTCCGTTCTGAAGGCCTTTGGCGTGCATACCCGCTTCATGATCTTTCTCTACTATTTTCTTGAACCCATGGGAGAGAGCGGCATAGACCTCTCGATGAAGATCATAGGCTTTGTCGAAAATATCAAGATCGGCGTGCTCGGATCGATCGGCCTTTCGGCGCTGATGTATACGGTCATATCCATGGTCCAGAAGGTCGAGGGGGCGCTCAACTATATATGGGGCATAAAAAATACCCGGGGCTTTTCCCAGCGGTTCAGCAACTATATGAGTGTTCTGCTTGTGGGGCCTGTGCTGATCTTTTCTGCGATCGGCATCACAACAACGCTAATGAGCAGCACGATCATGAAAAAACTTATGGCGCACCATCTGCTCGGCCCTGTCGTATATATGATCAGCGGGCTTGCCCCCTATCTGCTTATCGCGTCGGCCTTTGCCCTGATCTACATGCTGCTTCCCAATACCAGGGTACGGTTCAGGTCTGCCCTTGCAGGCGGCATAGCAGCCGCCATTCTCTGGCAGACGATCGGCTGGATCTTTGCCTCATTCATTGCATCTTCAGCCCAGTACTCTGCCATCTATTCAGGCTTTGCAACGCTGATCCTCTTTCTTATCTGGCTGTACTGGAACTTCCTCACCCTGCTGATAGGCGCGCGGGTCTCGTTCTATACGCAGCATCCGCAGCTGCTCGATGCAGGCAGCAAGATCCTTACCCTGAGCGACAGGCTGAAGGAAAAGATCGCACTGGGAATCATGTTCCTCGTAGGCCAGGGCTTCCATACCAATAAGCAGCACTGGAAGTTCGTCTCCCTGACGCAGAAGCTCGGCATGCCGTCGGACTTCGTGCGCGAGGTGCTGACGATCCTTCAGAAAAAAGGTCTTCTTATTGCGACGCATAGCGAGCCGCCGGCATATCTCCCGGCCAAAGAGCTGGAGGCGATCACCCTGAATGAGATCATCAATGCGGTCAGGGTCGCGGGTGAGGACACGAATATATCAGTAAAATCCCTGGCATCCATTCCCGAGGTCGACGGCCTTATGCAGCATATCGAAGAGGCGATCACCCTCTCGCTGGACAAGCAGACCCTTAAAGACCTTGTGCTGACAGCAGACAAGCAGAATTAATAACCATCTCTGTCCATTTCCCCCGTCCGGATGTAAAATGAACCTATGCAACTGAAGATGCGGAAGACCTGCAAGATACCGTCCGGCTTTCTGGGCTCCCTCATCATCCTTCTTATCATTCTCGGCTATTCCCAATATCTCACGCTCAAAAAATCCCTCGTTGCAGAGATAGGCAAAAAGGCAACAGCCCTGATCGGCCAGGAGGTCGTGATCAGTGATATATCCTTTGACCCTGCTGTTGGCATTACCATCGCTGATATTGCGATCAAAAATCCTGAGGGCTTTGTTCAGGGCGACCTCCTGAAGATCAAAAAGATCCGTCTTGATATGAGATTCAGGGAGCTTTTCAAAGGCAGGTTTTCGTTCAAGGACATAGAAGTGGTATCGCCGGAACTTTCCGTGATCTCTGATAAAGGCAGGCTGAACATATCAACGGCATTCAGAGAATTTCTTTCGAAAAAAGGGACATCCCAATATCTGATCGACGAATTCTCGGTCAGGAACGCAGGCTTCACTTTCAACAATGAACCGCTTTATCGTCTGAAAGATATGGATCTGTCGATGAACAACCTCGCATCAACTCAGGGGACAAAAACTTCTCTGAAAGCCTCGCTGACGTTTTTAGACAGCAACAGACTAACGATGGAGGGGTGGGCATATCTCAAAGACAGGGCGCAGCAGTTCAATATCTCTGCACAAGCAGACGATATCCATCTTTCCCAGCTTCGGAAACTTGTTGCGAAATACGGAATGGATCTTGATAAGACCAGGGCCGGCCTCTCATTGCAGGCAGAGGGAGATACTGACCATGGCATAAGGCTCAGAAGCGAGGTCCAATTAAAAAGCAGCGGCACATTCTTATTCCGGAAGGAGACAATGAATTCGCTGTCCCTGAAGACCGAGGCCCTGCTGGACATAAAAAAAGATGCGCTGGAAGTAACCAAGGCCCTTTTCACTGCAGGAGACTCTTCAGCCATTCAGGCAAAGGGAATAATACAAGGCATTTCCCGTGCGCCGTCATATTCGGCAGAGATCAGGATCGACAAGCTCGATCTTTCGGCATTCAACCTTCTGAAAGGCCTGAAGGCAGGCGGGCTCATTACGTCCGACCTGATACAGGTTAAAGGAACTCAACTCTCCGGGCTGCCGGAGGCTGCCGGGGCCGTGACCATAACCAACGGCGCCCTGAGCATGGACAAGGCAGATATTCAGGGTCTGAATGGAACAATAACGTTTGCCTCCGGAAAAGACCTTTCTGGTGCGGTGAAGGCATCAGCCAGGATCCTCAGGACAGGGGACACACTATTCAAACAGCCCGTTGAAGTAGCACTTACCGCAGAAGGCAAGGGGAAGATCGAAAAGATCATGCTCAGATCAGAGCTCAATCTTTCAGGGATCGATGTTGCGCTGAATGGCAAAGATATAAGGGCCGGTCATCTCAAGGCAGTCTATGACGGCGCCCTCCAGGGCAGCGCCATATCAGGCAAGGCCTCCCTGCAAGCCGCGGATCTGGCCTATGACAGATATAAGGCAAAGGATTTCAGGACAGACCTTGCCGTGGACTATGACCATAGTAAGCTGACAATAAAGAACGTAAAAGCTGTCAGCGACCTCTTTAATGCAACAGGAGAGATGATCACCGTGACAATGCCCCAGTCCAGGGGAAAGATCCTGTTGGAAACAAAGAATTTCAGCGCATCGTATCCTGACAGGAAGGCAGCATTGAAAGGGCTCGACTGCACCGGTTCGCTGTCTGGAGGAGGGAGCAGCCTTTCCGGTAACCTGTCCTTCACTGCCCGGCAGATCTCGTTTCAGGATATTTCTTCAGGGCCGATCAGCGGCAGAGGAACCATCGCCAATAATGAATTTATCCTTGATATCCCCTCAGCCAAACTGATCGAGGGCTCAGCCCACATCTTCGCCAAGGGAAGATCAGGAGACAGTCCCTATCCGATCGCCGTAACACTGAATGCGGAAAATATCACTATCGGACCGGTATCGCAGACAGCAAAATCTTTTTTCAGAATTCCCTATGGCGCATCCGGCAGCGCAGAGACACTGTCATTCGAAGGCACCATATCCTCTTCTGAGAGCGTTACAGGAAAGGCATCGATAAGAGGCAAAAATATCTCGATCATCAATGAAATGAAGAAGGCACTCATCAAAGATGCGACAGTCGTTTCAGATTTAGTCTTCCGCGGTAAGGACATTGACCTTAAGGCTGAAGCCTCGATGCCGGGTCTTTCATTATCATTTTCAGGAACCGCAGACAACATTTTTAAGGACACCCGAGCCCTTCGCATCAGTCTTCTCGTCCCTGAAACCCGGATCAGTGATATCCGGACCGCCTTCTGGGATATTGTCCCGGACCGCCTCCTCTACGCGGGCCTGAATGGCAGTGTTGCAGTAAACCTTCTTGCCGGGTACAGCAGCAAGGCAGCGACTGCTGAGGGCACCGTCCTCCTGAGAGATATTACCCTTGAAGGTGAGAACAACGAATACTCTGTCGGGCCGATAAACGGTATGCTGCCAATCCATTTCAACTCGGCTGCCAGTGAGCCCGATTCCATGTCTCTGCAGTCATTCGAGCTTGCTGATTTTAAGGCCCGGAAAAAGGCCTTCGCAGAGACAAAAGAGTTTATTGGCAATGAGATAAAGATCGGCTCTATCCGGTATGGATTCAGACTGCTGGACGACCTGTCTCTCTGGGTTGAACAAAAGGGCAGTTCATTGAAGATCAACCGCATTAGTGCTAAGATGTTCGGAGGAACAATAAACGGTGCTGCTGCGCTGGATATGAGCGACGGCATTAAGTACAGGGCCGGGTTGATCGTCGATGGAGTGAGCCTTACAAAGCTTTGCGAGGAGATACCACCGATCAAGGGGTACATCTCCGGCAGGATCGACGGCGCAGCAACAATAAAGGGCTCAGGAGCGGGCCTGGCGAACATCGCCGGCAAGGCGGATTTCTGGACATACGCTGCTGACGATGAGACGACAAAGATCAGCAGGGAGTTCCTTGAGAAGATAGGCGGTCCCCAGGTCAGGGCGTACCTTGGTGAAAGGCGGTTCAATAGGGGCATAATGGGCCTGTACATCCAGAAAGGCTTTTTCATCTTCAGGGAATTGGAGATATCGAACAGGAACCTTCTCGGCATCACTGACCTGTCTGTGAAGGTTGCACCTCTCAATAACAGGATATCCATAGATCATCTCATGTGGACCATAACAGAAGCAGCCCAAAGGGCAAAGAAAGAATAACGCGGAGGAAATGATCATGAAAAAGTATCTCAGATTAATGCTGACCGGACTCATCTGTATTATCGCTGCCTGTGCAGTCATCACGGTTAACATCTATTTCCCTGAAAAGGATGTCAAGGAAGCGTACAAGGCACTTGAGAAAGAGCTCATGGACACTGATACCAAGCCAAACAGCCAGAAACCTGCCGGAAAGCCGGAAAGCTCGATACGGTTCGAGTTCGTGAGTTCTGCGTATGCCCAGGAACAGGGCATGGCCGACAAGATCGCTGAAGCGGTAAAAAAGATGCCTGATGTTGTAAATGCATACAAGGAGATGGGTGCGCGCATAAGCGATACAGACCGGCTGAGGGACAGCAACGCTGTTGGCGAAGCGAACAGCGGACTGCTTGCTGAACGGGACAAAGGTCTGTCCCCTGCTGACAAGAAGGTCATGGAGGCCGAGAACGCAAACCGCAGGACCGTGATCAACGGCATGGCAAAGGCTATCATCAGGATCAATCGGCAGCCGGAGACGCCTGAGAACCTTAAACAGGTGATCCCGCAGGCCACAACGCAGTTTGCCTCGATCCGCCGCGATGCGGCAAAAAAAGGCTGGTGGATCCAGGACGAGAGCGGCAACTGGGGCAAGAAATAAATATAGCAAGCGAATAGCAGACAGCATTGCTTCAAAAGCCTTACAATGCGATAGGATTCCAGTATCAGATTGCGGGGTATTATGCCAGACGTGTCTGGTATTGATAGTAATCCCTATTTAATATTGGATCGTATCAAAGGTATCGCAGGTAATGCTTTTTCAGCAACACTGTCTGCCCTTCGTTATAGAAGCCTTATGCTTAAAGATTATCATGCAAAAGCGGGGCTGGATGCTGAATAAACGCTATGACGACACCTTGAAAAATTCCGCCATCACAATGACGAAATACGTGCTGATAATCTGGAGAAGTTACATGATCAACGGGACACTTGCCGCTAAAAGATATCGTCGATTCATAGGGTTTATGAGGCATTCAACTCCGCTGCATTGTTACGCTAAACTATGCTGACGAAAGAAACCATACTCGCCTTTTTCAGGGACAAGACATCCCGCCCTCTTCTCTTTAAAGACATAGCACGCCTGATGGGTCTGTCCAGGCCCGAGACCCGCGCCTTGAAAAGACTGCTCAGAGAGATGCTCAGGCAGGGCGAGATCGTTCTGAACCGGAAAGGCCTGTACGGACCGGCCGAAGAGATGAACCTGGCAACAGGGTACTTCGCAGCCCACCGTGACGGGTACGGCTTCGTGATCCCGGAGAAGCCGGGGGAGCGCGACTTCTTCATCCCGCCGAAGGGCACGCTCGGCGCAATGAAGGGCGACCGTGTCATGGTGCGGGTCGAGAACTGGAAAAAACGCGAAGCGCGCATCATGAGGATACTTGAACGGGCCCACGCAAAGGTGCTCGGTACCCTGGATATCACGAAGACAGGGTCCTTTGTAAAACCGAAGGACAGGTCCATTCCCTTTGATCTTTATGTTGCACCGCAGGACAGAGGCATGGCAAAGAACAAGGACATGGTGATAGCCGAGATCACCTCCTTTCCTACGGATAAAAGACCGCCTGCTGCAAGGATCACCAGGATCGTCAAAAAACCGGAAGACCCTGCAGGAGAGGTTGAACTGATCATCGATGAGTTCAGTCTGCCGAGGCGGTTCCCCAAAGCGGTCAGTGATGACGCCAGGCTCCTCGCTGCTTCAACCGAGACCGAAGACCCTTCTCTCGCTGCAAAGAGGGGACAAGGAAGGATTGCGGAGAAGAGAAAAGATCTGAGAGACCTCACAACGGTCACCATAGACGGCGAGCGCGCACGGGACTTTGACGATGCTGTCTCCATAGAACAGTCTGACCAGGGGTACAAACTCTGGGTGCATATCGCTGATGTAGGCCACTACGTGCCATGGGACTCGACCATTGACCTTGAAGCGCGCAAACGCGGCACCAGTGTGTACCTGCCTGACCGCGTAATACCGATGCTGCCGAAAGAACTTTCAGAGGACCTCTGCAGTCTCAGGCCAAAGGTGGACCGGAATGCCTTTACCGTAGAGATGGACTTTGATCGCTCCGGCCAGCGTCTCGGGGCACGCTTTTATCCCAGCCTGATCAACAGCGACGAACGGATGACCTATACGTCTGTCAGGAAGGTACTGATCGACAAGGATGATGCCGAGCGTGAGAGATACAGGCACCTGCTGAAAGATTTCGGGCTGATGGAAAAGCTCTGTTCTATCCTCAGGACAAAAAGGTTCGAACGGGGAAGTCTTGATTTTGATCTGCCTGAACCGGAGGTCCTGCTCGACCTTCAGGGAAGCCCCGAGGCGATCATAAGGGCAGAACGCAACTTTGCCCATATGATCATCGAAGAGTTCATGATCGCCGCAAACGAGGCAGTTGGCGGACATATCGAACAGCTCGGCGTTCCCTGCATCTACCGGATCCATGAGGAGCCTGACCCGCTGAAGCTGGAAGACGTCCTGAGCGTGGTAAAACAGTTCTCAAGGACCGCAGGCAGGAAGTTCACGGTCAGGGATTTCTCGTCGATCCTAAAAGAAATTAAGGACACGCCTCACGAAGAGATCATCAACTACATTGTCCTCAGAAGCCTCAAGCAAGCCAGGTATTCGGTCACCAATGTCGGACACTTTGGTCTGGCCTCAGTGTCATACACGCATTTCACCTCGCCGATCCGGCGCTATCCTGACCTTGTCGTGCACAGGCTCCTGCGCGAAATCCTGAACAGGAGGGTCATCTCCGATCAGCGAAAAAAAGAACTCGAGACCATGCTCCCTGATATTGCCTTCAGTTCATCACGCACGGAACGGGCTGCCGACGCTGCCGAATTTCAGGTGATCAAGGCGATGCGGGCCTGGTTCATGAAGGACAAGGTCGGCGATATTTTTGGAGGCAGGATAGTCGGCGTCTCGTCCTACGGCCTCAGGATACGTCTGAACGAATTTTATGTGGAGGGCTTTCTCCATATCTCTTCCATGACCGATGACTTCTACCAATACAATGAACGGACCATGAGACTGTACGGCAGACGCACGAGCCGTTCTTTCAAGATCGGGCAGGAACTTTCGGTGCGGCTGGACAGGGTAGATCTCGACGAGCGGGAGATCATCTTCGGGCTTGTCTGAATACCTGCCCTACCTTATAATAGATGACCATGTCAGAAAAGACCTCACCCGTTAAAGGCATTATCCGTTCCCTCGGTCTTGTATTCGGCGATATCGGCACAAGTCCGATCTATACGCTCACCGTCGTGTTTCTCCTGTTCCAGCCGCCGACGCAGGAGAACATCCTCGGGGTGCTTTCGCTCATCGTCTGGACCCTGATCATGCTCGTCACCGTGCAGTATGCATGGATCGCCATGAACCTCAGCCGGCGCGGCGAAGGCGGCACGATCGTGCTGAAAGAGATCCTCATCTCCAGTCTCTCATCACGGAAGATGTACGGATTTGTGACCATGCTCGCGATCATCGGTGTGGCTTTGCTGATCGGCGACGGCGTCATAACACCGGCGATCAGTATCCTCAGTGCCGTTGAAGGGACCCTGCTCATCCCGGGGCTCGAAAGCCTTTCGAAAGGGACCATCGTTCTTATCGCAGGAGTGATCGCGATAGGGCTTTTTGCCATTCAGAGCAAGGGCACGGAAAAGGTTGCCGGGGCCTTCGGCCCGATCATGATCATATGGTTCTCAGCTCTTGCGCTTCTCGGTGTGTACTATATTCTCGAATCTCCGGTGGTGCTGAATGCCCTGAATCCCTACTGGGGAATGAAGTTCCTTGCCGAGAACAAGATCAGGGGGTTTATTGCTCTCGGAGAGATCATTCTTTGTGCGACCGGCGGCGAGGCCCTGTATGCTGATATGGGGCACCTCGGCGGCAAGCCGATCAGGCAGGCCTGGGCTATTGTCTTTTTCGCGCTGGTGCTGAACTATCTGGGACAGGGGGCGTATCTGCTCAAGCATCCAGAGGCAAAGAACATCCTCTTTGAGATGACCTTCCATTCCATCAGGCCACTGTATGTCCCGTTCCTTCTCCTGAGCGTCTTTGCAACGATCATTGCCTCACAGGCCATGATCAGCGGCATGTTCTCGATCGTGTACCAGGGCATCACCACAAGGCTGATGCCGATGTTCAAGGTCGACTACACCTCTGTTGAGCGCAGATCACAGATCTACCTCGGGGCAGTGAACTGGTTCATGCTCATCTCGGTCCTCTTTATCATGATGGAGTTCCAGGAGTCCAGCAGGCTTGCTGCAGCATACGGTCTTGCGGTCACCGGCACCATGACCCTTACCGGGATCATGATGACCTGGATCTTCGCCCGGAAACACCAGCCTCTCTTTTCCGCACTTTCCCTGCTGGTCACGCTCATCGATGTGGCTTACCTGAGCTCCAACTTCTATAAGATCCCGCACGGCGGATACTGGTCGCTTATTATCGCATCCCTGCCCTTTGGCATGATCATCCTGTACAAGGAAGGACAGAAGAGACTGTACAAGATGATGGAGTTCATGCCCCTCGAGGAGTTCCTGCATAAATTCAGGCGGGTGTACGCGTCTACTTCCAAGGTGAGCGGCACTGCGCTCTTCCTGATCAAGGATGCAAAAGAGATCCCGTTCTATATCATCCAGACCATGTTCTATCACGGCATAGTGTATGAGGACAATATCTTCGTATCGATCATCAAACGGGATGACCCCTTTGGCGTTACCGGTTTCTTCAAGCCTGATCTGTCAGACGGCCTGCGGGTCTTTGAGGTGCAGATGGGATACATGGAGATGGTTGATGTCGAAGAGATCCTGAGAGAGGCGGACATTGAAGAGCGGGCCGTCTTCTACGGGCTTGAGGACGTCATCACGAACAACCCTGTCTGGAAGCTCTTTCATTTCATCAAGAGGAATACCCCACCCTTCATTAATTTTTACAAGCTCCCCCCGAAGAAGCTTCACGGCGTTCTGACAAAAGTCACCATGTAGGACATGGAAAAGCCAGTAAGCAAGCAAGCTGGAAAGCCCGCAAGCCTGCAGCAGTTAAGAAGAACTCTCGATACGTTTTATCGGGAATATGACTTCAGACAGAGGCTCCTCCACGATCCGATAGAATTTCCGCACCGCTATAAAAACAGCAGGGACATTGAGATCGCCGGGTTCCTGGCATGCAGTTTTGCGTACGGCAGGATAGACCTCTTCAAGCCGGTCGTCGAAAAGATCCTGTCAATCATGGGGAAGAGCCCGTATGATTTTCTGCTCAATTTCAGCATCGCAAGACAGGCAAAACGCTTTCAGGGGATACAATACCGGTTCAACAAGAATGAAGATATCATCTGCCTTCTCTTCATGCTTCAGCGGATCCTTCGCGAAGAAGGCTCCCTTGAAAATGTCTTTATGCAGCATTATCAGGATGCAGACGAGAATATCGGCAATGGCCTTGCAGGACTGATGGAAAAGTTTCTGGCCCTGGACACGACAAAGATCTACGGCAGGAGCATCAAGCCATCCGGCCTGCTGCAATTCTTTCCCTCGCCTGCAAAGGGGAGCACCTGCAAGAGACCGAACCTTTTTCTGCGCTGGATGGTCCGGGACAGGGACATAGATCTCGGCATCTGGAAGAGTGTTCCGAAAAATAAGCTGGTGATCCCGCTCGACACGCACATCATGAAGATCTCACGCTGTCTCGGCTTCACCCTGCGAAATTCACCGGACTGGAAGACAGCGGTGGAGATAACCGAAGCGCTGAAAAAGTTCGACCCCGCGGATCCCCTCAAGTATGATTTCGCTCTATGTCATCAGGGCGTCTCAGGCCTCTGTCAGGGGAAGAGGGAAAAGTCTGCATGCACTGGATGCATGTTCAGAAATTGCTGACTATTATTGCCGGCAGTCCCTAAGGTTACTTCCTGCTCCTGATCTCTCTCAGCAGTTCATCGGCCTTCACACGGTCAAGACTGATGAGCTGGTCGTATTCTGCCATCGCTGCCTTGCTGTCGTCCATGATCAGATAGACCTTGCCGAGTGCATAATGACTTCTGGCCTGGTATGGATCAGCGGCTATGGACTTTCTGTAATGCTCTGCCGCCTCCGGATATCTGCCCAGCTCGGCATATGACCACCCTATGCCGTATTGAGCAGCTGCGTGGGACGGATCGATCTTCACCGCACCTTCGAACGACTGTATGGCCTCCTGGTATTTCCCTGACTTTACATAAACCATGGCCAAATTATAGTGAAAGAGAGGGTCATCAGGCTTCAGCCTTATGGCCTCCTTATACGATGCCATTGCTTCATCCTGCATCTTCATACCCTCATACGCAACTCCAAGATTGAAGTGGGCATATGCATTTGAAGGCATGATCTCGATCGAGTGCTTATAGGCTTCAGCTGCCTTGCCGTATTTGTGATCCTCATAGTATTTGCCCCCTTCACCAAGGAACTCCAGGGCCCTCTCTTCATCTTCCCGTGATATCCTGGGGCCGGACGGGGAAGCACACGCTGCAATAAAGGAGATCATAAGAAGACAGGCAGCAAGCAGGAAACGGTTCACAGGATGAGCAGACAAGAGAGTTCAGTACCCTACAGGGATGCCTGATTCAAAGAGTTTTTGCACAATGCCAAGTTCGTCAAAGGTCAAGAGATCAGGGAAGGAGACCATTTCAGAGCGCACGACCGGCATAAAATCATTACCAGCGTTCAGGAGACCCACCGCAACAACTACATCGCGGCCGGGCATGCGGATGTCGAAAAAACCGTTTCCAACCCTTTTGTTGATCAACACATCAATAACAGCATGCGCATTCCATTCATTAAATTCGATGCCGGTCACATCATAGAACCTGAGATTCAGGTCCCCATCCTTATCGGCTATATCTTTTGGAATAACTTCCCAGTCCACAAAAACAGTATTGGGATCAACTACCAGGGCACTAATGGAGTTTTCTCCATACTCCTCAGGAAGGCCTCCAAAAAAGATCTCCTCCTCGCGCAACAGATCCTGGCCGGGGAGGAATATCTTCAGCCGCGCCTTTGAGCGCTTTAAGGAAACGCGTTCAGCCGCACGCGGCAGGACATCTGCTTCATCTTTTTTAAGCGCCGGCTTTGCAACAGTTCCGCTTTTCAGTGACGGGCTTACCGGAGTCAGGCTCTGCTTGCCAGTCACTGCGCCCTTCCCGGAAATATTTTTCTCGACCTTTGTCACAGGCTTGGTCTTCACTGCTGAAACCTTTGAAACCTTAACATCTGCAACTTTTTTCTTCGGCTTAACCTCAGGCTTTGGTTTAATTACAGAAACCTTGCTGACCTTGGCCTTTGGTTTGGTCTTAACCTTGACCTCAGCCTTGACCTTGGCGCTCACTGTCTTCTTCGCCACGACCTGTTCCTTCGGTTTTATCTCAGGCTTAGCTTTTATCGCCGATGCTTTGCTGACCTTAACCTTGACCTCAGCCTTGGCCTTGTCAGTCGCTGTCTTCTTCACCGCGACCTTTTTCTTAGGCTTTACCTCAGCCTT
>CAYXBA010000006.1:0-143175 GCA_964463135.1 uncultured Nitrospiraceae bacterium | reverse complement strand
AGGCATTATTGCAGAGACCTTACTGATCTTTACCTTTGGGGTTGCCTTAACCTTAGCCTCGACCTGAGCCTTTGCGCTCACCGTCTTCTTCACTGTGACCTTTTTCTTAGGCTTTACCTCAGCCTTAGGCATTATTGCAGAGACCTTACTGATCTTTACCTTTGGGGTTGCCTTAACCTTAACCTTGGTCTCAGCCTTTGCCTTAAGGGCTTTAGCTGCCGGTTTTTTGGCCTTCGCTGCAGCCGGTTTCCTGACTGTAACAGCAGCCTTCTTTTTTGCAGGAGTCTTGACAGTTTTCCTGGGAGTGGCTGAGACCACCTGTTTGGCTATCTTTGCAGCCGGGGCCTTGGTCTTTTTCTCTGCTGCTGTTTTTGACGAAGTCTTCTTTGGGGTCTTCATGGTCTTTGAAGATGCTGCAGCAACCGGTTTCCGGTCCGTCTTTGCGGCCTTGCTGACGGCGCTCTTGACTGCCTTCACAACATCGGTCTTTTTTACTGCAGATCTTTTTGGTCCTGCTGAAGCCTTCGTGGATTTCTTTTTTGGATCTTTGGTTTTCATGAGGTCACCCTTTGAGAGCTATTCTATCAAATTTGCCCGACAAGTAAACAAAATATTGTTTAATGTGCTTCAGCCCAGTTGCGGCCATGGCCTATATCCACTTTCAGTGGCACGGAAAGCTCCATAACCTCTTCCATGCCTTCCCGAACAATACGCTCCACCTTATGCAGTTCTGACTTCGGCAGCTCAAACAGGAGTTCGTCATGGACCTGCAGGATCATCCGCGCATGCAGGGATTCTGATCTCAGGCGTTCACGAATGCGTATCATGGCCAGCTTGATTATATCCGCTGCCGTTCCCTGGATAGGCGAGTTCACGGCCAGTCTTTCGCCTAATTGGCGGATGTTCCGGTTCTGGTTCTTCAACTCGGGGACAGGCCTTTTCCTGCCGAAAAGCGTTGTAACATATCCCTTTTCCGTGCTCTCTGCTATCAACTGTTCAATATACTGCTTTACTCCCGGATGCCGGTCAAAATACTGTTTGATGAACTGGTCGGCCTCTTTCCTGCCTATATTCAGCGTCTCCGAGAGCCCGAACGATGAGATGCCGTAGATCACGCCGAAGTTGACCGTCTTCGCAGTCCTTCTCATCTCGGGCGATACGCTTGTAAGTGGAACTCCAAAGATCTCGGCCGCTGTCCTCGTATGAATATCGATATTGTCCCTGAATGCGGCTATGAGCCCGGCATCATTACTCAAATGTGCCAGTATCCTAAGCTCGACCTGCGAATAGTCGGCAGAAAGAAGCAGATTCCCCTCTTCTGCAACAAATGCGGCCCGTATCCTTTTCCCCCAGTCTCCTTTCACCGGGATATTCTGGAGATTCGGATCGCTGCTGCTCAGCCGTCCTGTGGCAGTCACGGTCTGATTGAAAGACGTATGCACCCTTCCGGTCTTCGGGTTCACCAGGCCGGGCAGTACATCAATATAGGTAGTCTTCAGCTTTGTGAGGCTCCGGTAATGAAGGACTTCCCTGGGGAGTTCATGGGTCTCTGCAAGCTCTTCAAGCACATCCACGCCTGTTGAGAACCCTGTTTTTGTCTTTCTGCTCGGGCTCAGGCCCAGTCCGGTAAAGAGGATGGCGCTCAACTGTTTCGGAGAGTTGATATTGAACTCCTCGCCGGCAAGGAAATAGACCCGCTTCTCGATGGCAGCTATGTCAGCGGCAAGTTCCTTGGACATTTCCTCCAGAAGACCTTCCTGTATCTTTATCCCGGCAGTTTCCATGTCAACGAGTACGTTCAGCAGAGGCATTTCAATAGTATAATAAACAGCCTCAAGCCCCTCTTCTTTCAGCCTTCCAAAGAGCTGGTCCTTCAGCTCAAAGGCAAGTGCAGCGTCCTCGGCAGCATAGGGAGCAGCCTCGTCGATCGGCACGTCGGCAAAGCTCGGCCGCTTTTTCAGGACCTCCATAAAGGACTTTTTCTTCTTTGAAAGATATTCAAAGGCGACTTCATCAAGACTATGTCCTGCCTTGTTCGGATTCAGGAGATAGGCTGCGAGCATGGTATCCAGGAGAGGTCCCTTGATGCTTACCCCTTCTCCGGCAAGCAGCATCAGGTCGTATTTCAGGTTATGACCGATCTTGCTGATCTTCGGGTCCGCAAGGACCGGGTTCAGGATCTGCAGCACCACATCTTTGCCGAGCTGCTCATGATCAGACATGAGCGATTGCGTATGGCCGACCGGCAGATAGTATGCCTTCTCCTGATCATTGCAGAGAGAGAGGCCGACAAGCCTGTCGACCAGCGGGTTCCTTCCGGTCGCCTCGGTATCAAGGCCCAGTTCGCCTTTTATCGATGCCGTTATTTCCCGGAGCTTTTCAGTCGAGAAGACCGCTTCGTACTGTCTGTTCGACGCCGCAGGCGAGACTGCAGCGCCGGAAGGGATAAGTTTCATGAGACTGCTGAACTCAAACTCCTTGAAGAACGAAAGCAGGGCAAGCCAGTCAGGCTCAACGAGCCCGAAATCAGCGATATCAAAATCTATCGGCACAGCAGTATCTATCGTTGCCAGCTTCTGGCTCATCAGGACCATATCCCGGCCCCCGGTTATCATTGCCCGCAACTTTTCCCGGGGTATCCGTCCGGCATGCTCAAGCAGGTCCTTGATGCTGGCAAAAGAAGCGAGGAGTTCCTTTGCAGTCTTTTCACCGATCCCCTTGACGCCGGGAATATTGTCAGAAGCATCCCCGGTTAGCGCCATGTATTCGGTAATCCTTTCCGGTCCCACGCCGAACTTCTCCAGGACATACGCCCGGTCGAGCAGCCTGTCCTTCATAGGATCATAGACCCTGATGCGGTCATCAACAAGCTGCAGCATATCCTTGTCTGCCGTGACAATATAGACATTCGACCCCTCTGCTGCTGCCCGTTTTGCGATGGTCCCGATGATATCGTCAGCCTCGTATCCCGGCATCTCGAATACCTTGATATGCAGGGCTGAGATCACTTTCCTGATATGCGGCAGCTGCACCACAAGGTCTGCGGGTGTTTCCTTCCTGTTAGCCTTGTACTGTTCGAACATCATATGCCGCTCGGTTATCGCCGGTGAGTCAAAAGAAATGACCAGACCTTCCGGTTTTTTGTCCCTGATGATCTTCAGGAGCATGTTCGTAAAGCCGAGGATGGCGTTGGTCGGAAATCCTTTGGAATTTGTAAGTGACTTTATTGCGTAATATGCCCGGTAAACATAGGAGTTTCCATCGATAATATAGAGGTCCATGGATGAGATTATACCTAAAATTGACTAAAGATACGTTCTTATTTTAGAGTAGATAAACACCACCGGAGGTAACATTGGCCACTATTATTGAGGATATCAGCAGCACAAAAAAACGGCTTAAAATCGAGATTCCAGCCGACATTCTCGAAAAAGAATACAGCGGTTCCCTGCAAAATGTAAGGGAACGTGCACGCATTCCGGGGTTCAGGCCGGGCAAAGCGCCGATGAGCATGATCGAGAAGAGATTCGGTGATGACATAAAGAGCGAACTCCTTGAAAAACTCATTCCAACTTATTATGCAGAGGCAGTAAAGGAGGCTGATCTTGCTCCGGTTGCCATGCCCAAAATAGAGACGAACATTGATCTTAAGCGGAATGAACCTCTGGTCTTTTCACTCACCGTTGAAGTACGGCCGAAGATCGAGAACATGAACTACAGCGGCCTGAAGGTGGATGAGATCGCTGCATCTGTCGACGACAAGGAAGTGGACGATACCCTGAAAGGTCTGCAGAACGACAGGGCTATGTTCGATGCTGTTGACCGTGAGATCAGGGAAGATGACCTGCTGATCATTGACTATGTAAAACTCGATCCTTCCGGCGAAAAAGAGATCGCTGCGGAAAAGGATCAGGTCATGAACCTCGGCAACAAACTTACCCCGCGCGGCATTCTTGACAACCTGATAGGCAGGAAGAAAGGCGATATTGTAGAAGTCACCCTCCCTGAGATTGTGGGAAAAGAAGCGAAAGAGGATTCAGACAAGGGCGACAAGCTCCGCATCACGATCAAGGAGGTAAAGGAAAAGAAGCTCCCCGAGATCGACGATGAGTTTGCCAAGGACTTTGGGAATGATTCCCTCACTGCGCTGAAAGCGAAGATAAAGGAAGGGATCCTGGCTGCAAAGCAGGAAAATATAAAGAAACAGCAAAAGGCAAAGATCATCGAAACACTGATCGAATCGCATGCCTTTGAGGTTCCGGAATCTCTCGCTGCAGCAGAACTGGAGCACCTTATGAACAGCGAGCGCAAGTCTGAGAGTTCTCTCCCGCAGACTGACCCGGCTGCTGATAAGGCAGATGCTGTCCTTGCCGAAAAGCTCCGGCCAAAAGCGATCAAGAACGTAAAGGCCACGATCATACTCGATGAGATAGCCGAAAAGGAGAAGATCATTGTCTCCGAGGCAGAGGTCAAGGACAGGATATCGCTCATAGCCAAACAGTTTCAGGCAACTCCGGATGCCATCGTCAACCTCTTTATGACGAGGGACGGGTCTTTGGAAAATCTCAGGCACAATATCAGGGAAGAAAAGGTGCTCGATTTCCTGCTTTCCGGCGCCGAGATCGCCAATGGAGCATAACATGAGCGTCATTCCCATAGTAATAGAGCAGACCGGAAGGTCTGAACGCGCCTATGATATATATTCGCGTCTTCTGAAAGACCGTATCATCTTCCTGGGCACCGCGATAGATGATCATGTGGCCAACACGGTCATTGCCCAGCTCCTCTTCCTACAGACCGAGGACCCGGAAAAAGATATCCATATTTACGTCAATTCGCCGGGCGGTATCGTAACTTCAGGGCTTGCCATCTATGACACCATGCAGTATGTGAAGCCTGACATCTGCACCTATTGCATCGGCCAGGCAGCCAGCATGGGCGCTCTCCTCCTCACGGCAGGCACAAAGGGCAAGCGGTTCTCCCTGCCCCATGCACGGATCATGCTTCATCAGCCTCTGGGAGGGTTCCAGGGCCAGGCAACGGATATTGAGATACATGCGCGGGAGATATTAAAAGTTAAAGACACCCTTAACAACATATTGGCATCACATACCGGCCAGCCGCTCGATAAGGTGCGGGCCGATACAGACCGTGACTTTTTCATGTCGGGCTGGGAAGCCAAGGACTATGGTCTTGTGGACGAGGTTATTGACACCACCAACAAGAAGAAACAGGAGCATCAAAAGTAATGGCGAGAAAAGACGACGAGGCCCTGAAGTGCTCTTTCTGCGGAAAGGGCCAGGAAGAAGTAAAAAAGCTCATCGCCGGCCCGACCGTGTACATCTGCAACGAGTGCATTGAGCTCTGCAATGAGATCATTGAAGATGAGCTTGCGGTCGAAACCGGCACGGAAGATTTGCCCAAACTCCCAAAGCCCAAAGAGATACACACGTTCCTCAACGATTATGTCATCGGTCAGGAAAAGGCAAAAAGGATCCTCTCTGTCGCGGTACATAATCATTACAAGAGAATATACAACCCGGGCGTATCTGATGTAGAGCTCCAGAAAAGCAATATACTGCTGATCGGCCCGACCGGCACCGGCAAGACCCTGCTTGCCCAGACACTCGCCAAGCTCCTTGATGTCCCGTTCACCATCGCTGACGCTACCACCCTCACGGAAGCCGGCTATGTGGGCGAGGACGTGGAGAACATCATCCTCAAACTGCTTCAGGCATCTGACTATGATGTCGAAAAGGCGCAGCGGGGCATCGTATACATCGACGAAATTGACAAGATCAGCAAAAAGTCCGATAACCCTTCGATCACCAGGGATGTTTCCGGCGAAGGTGTTCAGCAGGCGCTCCTTAAGATCATCGAGGGAACGACCGCTAATATCCCGCCTCAGGGCGGCAGAAAACATCCCCAGCAGGATTTCATCCAGGTGGATACAACCAATATTCTCTTTATCTGCGGCGGGGCGTTCACCGGTCTTGAGGGGATCGTTGAGCAGCGTGTAGGCAAGAAGACCGTAGGGTTCGGATCAGCCCTTTCGCCAAAAAGCGAGAGGAAAACCACCGATGTGCTCAGCATGACAGAACCGGGTGATCTGCTTAAATACGGACTGATCCCTGAATTTGTCGGAAGGCTCCCGGTCGTGACCATGCTCGCTGAACTCGATGAGGCTTCACTCGTAAAGATCCTTACCGAGCCCAGAAATGCGCTTACCAAGCAGTATCAGAAACTGCTCTCTTTTGACAATGTAAGATTGAAGTTCACGGACACCGCCCTTTCGGCGATAGCAAGGAAGGCAATACAGCGAAAGACCGGGGCGCGCGGACTGAGAGCTATTTTAGAGGAGATCATGCTTGATGTCATGTATGAGATACCTTCGCAGAAGGGCATCAAGGAATGTCTCATCACTGAGGATACGGTAATAAAAAATGAAAAGCCGATCCTCCTGTACGAGAAACAGGCGGAATCAGCCTAATACGGCAGTCGCATTCCAACGCTAACTGCGTTGGAATCGTTGTCAGCTCCTCAACTTACTCAACAGTATGCCTGCGTCGCCTCCTCTGCTTAAGGCACCTACTGTTGGCTTGCCGTCTTGTTATCATTTTGAATGCAACTGCCGTATAACAGAATTCAGAGCGTCACCGGTCGCGATGCGGTTTTCTGTCGGCGGCGAGCGATTTTTCGATGGCCTTCCGGATAGAATCCTTCAGTTCTTCATTTCTGATGTCGGCAACGACCGATGCGGCAAATGAGATCTCATCAGGTGAAAGCGGTCTCATCGGCTTCTCCGCCTCCTGTTTCTGTTTCTTTTTCGTGATCCTCCCCAGCCTGAACCGCACATCAGTCACGGCGTAGGGAGAAAGCTTTCGGATGATCTCTTTTTTGTAATATGTAAGTTGCTGCATCCAGGCGGGCGATTCAACATGCAGAAGCAGTTCCCCTTCGTTCAGCGCTGCCGGGAACATATGGGAAGAGATACTCTTTTCGAAGATTTCAGGCCAGTCGCTGCGAATCCGTTCAAGCCTCACTCCGTTCTCGATCCCGAGTTGCTTCAGCATCGGGCCGAGAACGGTTTCAGCCTTTTTCACTAGACGACCTTTTTTACCGTACCAGTCCTCAGACAGCGCGTGCAGACATAAGCACGCTTGACCCCGGAGTCAGTCTGTATCCGTTTCCTCTGAAGATTCGGCATAATCAGCCGTTTCGTCCTGTTGTTTGCATGGCTGACATTATTGCCAACCGTCCTTTTCTTGCCACATGCATAACAGCTTGCCACGTTCATTCCCCCTTTCTACATTGCATAATCATAGTTGGTTATGATAACATTTTAGAACTCTTGTTACAAGATTATCATCCGGCGCAGTATTCTATCTGCAGCACGTCAGCACAGCTAAGGAAAAAACATGGCAAAAGTCAGGATATACGAATTAGCAAAGAAGTTGAACAGAAACAGCAAGGACATCCTTGACGAACTTGCCGATATGGGATTTGAAGGGAAATCCCATTCCTCAAGCATTGACTCATCAATTGCCGATAAATTAGCACGGATCCTGGCCGTTGCAGAGCCTGTAGAACCTCCGCCTCCTCCCGTAGAAGAACCAAAATCAGCACCTGAACCTGTCCAGGCAGTAGCAATAGAAGAACAGAAAAAAGAGGAAATTAAGGCAGAAGTTCAAACAGAACCGAAGCCTGGAACTGCGATCGAGCTTAAAGAGCCGGCAAAAAAAGAAGAGCCCAAGAAAGCTCAAAAGCTGGCAAAGCCGCATAAAGACAAGATGGAAAAAACCATAAAGCTCGAGCCGACACTGCCGAGCGAGCCTCCGCCCATCATTATTGACGAACCCGAGATTGACATTGCTGCTGCTCCGCCGACTCCTGAAAAAGATGAGGACGTTGCAGTCCCTGACCGGTTCAAGAAAGAAAGCGAAGCCGAAAAGATAGAGAAGTTCAAGGCCAAGCCCGGGCTTCAGAAGGCATTCACAAGTATCAGGAAGGTTGAACCAAGGAAATGGGACCCAAGGTCGCAAAAGAGAGGCTTCGGTGGGGGGAAATTTTCCCACAAACAGGAAGATAAACAGCAGATACTCTCGACCGCTCCGCGGAGAAAAAACCTTAAGCTCCGTGAAGGGATGTCGGTCAAGGAATTCGCAGAGCTTATCGGCATCAAGAGCGGAGATGTCATCAAGAAGTTCATGGCTCTGGGAGATATGACGACCACCATCAATCAGCCGGTGGACACCGATGCAGCCCTTCTTATTGCTGAGAGCTTCGGCATAAAGCTGGAAATCGCATCAGTAGAAGACGATAATCAGGTTGACGAAGGGGCGCAGGAAAATGCAGCGGATCTTCGGCACCGTGCTCCTGTCATAACCATCATGGGACATGTTGACCACGGCAAGACCTCACTGCTCGATGCAATCAGGGAAACAAAAGTCACAGAGAGCGAGGCCGGCGGCATAACCCAGCACATCGGTGCCTACAAGGTCTACCTTAAGGGAAAAGATATCGTATTCCTGGATACCCCTGGCCACGAAGCCTTTACTGCTCTCCGGGCACGAGGCGCCAAGGTTACGGATATTGTTGTGCTTGTTGTTGCCGCTGATGACGGCGTCATGCCGCAGACAAAAGAGGCCATCAATCACGCCAAAGCCGCAAATGTCCCTATTGTAGTCGCTATAAACAAGATCGACAAGCCGGATGCCAACATAACTCGCCTAAGAAATGAGCTTTCAGAACAAGGCATTATCTCGGAGGACTGGGGCGGCCATAATATTTTTGTTGAAGTCTCGGCAAAGAAGCGCATTGGCATAGAACATCTCCTTGAAATGATCCTTCTGCAGGCAGAGGTACTCGAACTGAAGGCTAACCATGACAGAAAAGCCAAAGGTACGATCATAGAGGCAAAGCTTGATAAGGGTAGAGGGCCTGTTGCGACCCTGCTCGTCCAGGCAGGAACACTGAGAATTGGAGACGCACTCCTTTCTGGTTCACATGTGGGCAAAGTCAGGGCAATCGTCGATGATACAGGGAAAAGGATCCAGGAGGCAGGCCCGTCAACACCGGTTGAGGTGATAGGGTTCTCTGAAGTGCCGGCCGCAGGCGACGTATTTACCGTGGTCGATGATGAAAAACGGGCCCGCCAAATCGCCATGACGAGACTCCAGAAGCAGCGATCTCTCGAAATAGCAAAGGCGAAGAAGCTTACGCTTGATGAGCTTTATACCCAGATCAAGGAAGGCCAGATAAAGGAACTGAACATTATCATCAAAGGTGATGTGCAGGGCTCCGTAGAAGCGATCAAGGCGGCCTTTGAGAACATCACGCATCCTGAGGTCAAGGTCAAGGTCATCCATTGTTCTGTAGGCGGTATTAATGAGTCAGACGTCATGCTCGCAACTGCATCGAATGCCATTATTATAGGCTTCAACGTAAGGCCCGAGACCAAGGCTGCTCAAACAGCAGAAAAAGAAGGCGTTGACATTCGCCTGTACAACATAATTTATGAGGCAATCGACGACGTAAAGAAGGCTCTTGAAGGCATGCTCGAGCCGACACTCAAGGAAAAAATTCTTGGCAGGGCAGAAGTCAGACAGCTTTTCCCGGTATCCAGACTGGGCACGATAGCGGGTTGTTCCGTCATCGATGGGTACATGACAAGAGTAAGTGACGGCATCCGTGTCATCAGGGATAACGTTGTTGCCTATGAAGGCAAGATTGCAAGCCTGAAGAGACAGAAGGATGACGTTAAGGAGGTTCAGACAGGCTACGAATGCGGAATTCTGATAGAGAATTTCAATGATCTGAAACTCGGCGATATCATCGAGAACTATATCATAGAAAAGATCGCAACCAAGCTTTAAAAAAGCAATAGGTTATTTAGAGTTTTAGTCTGTTCGGTAATTCAAAGGCTGCAGATTTCTATTGCTGCCAGACTAAACACCTACAGACTATCTACCTGACCAGAGGGCAATATGCTTCCATATAAACGTTCACAGCGGGTCGGCGACCTTGTCCGCGAGGAGGTTGCTGACATCATCATGTACCGGCTCAAGGACCCGCGCGTCGGTTTTGTGACCGTGACCGGCGCAGACATGTCTGATGATCTCAAGATGGCACGTATCTATGTGAGCATACTGAAACCGGAAGACCGGGAGCAGACTCTGGCGATCCTGAACGACGCCAAACCCTTTATACGGTCGGCACTCGGCAAACGGCTCAAGATGAAATTCATACCCAGCGTAGAATTCAAGCTCGACACGTCGATAGAATACGGCTCCCGAATTGACAGTCTGCTGAAAAAAATCAAGACAGAAGATGAAAGTTCCTAAGAGCCTTATATCTGCGATCAGCAGAGAGAAGGTATTCCTCCTGGCAACGCATATAAGCCCTGATGGCGATGCATTGGGATCCTGCCTCGCCCTTGCCGAAGCGCTGGCATTGCTTGGCAAAAAAGTCCATATCTATGACAGGGACCCCGTTCCCGAACCCTACCAATTCATGCCAGGGCACAAAAAATGCAAATCAACGATGGGGAATCTTCTCAAGAAAGAGCCGCTGCTCGTCCTGCTCGACTGCAACAGCCCGGAGCGGGCAGCCCTTGAAGGCTATTCGTTCAGGAAGTCTGCGGTCATTGATCACCATGAGACAGAATCGCCCTTTGGTGATGTCCGATGGATCGAACGGACAGCAGCGGCAACCGGACTGATGGTATTTTATCTGATAAAAGCCCTGCATATACGTATCACTAAATCCATGGCAACGAACCTGTACACGGCAATAGCTGTTGACACCGGGACATTCAGATACAGCAATACCAGCGCTGACGTGCTCAGGGCAAGCGCCGAGCTTGTTGAGGCCGGGGCTCAGCCGGGCGCCATAGCCGAACATTTGTATGAACGATGGAAAAAGAACCGGTTTGACCTGCTTAATCTTTGTATGGGCACGCTTGAGATCAGAAACAGCATAGCCCTAGTCCATGTCACCGTCGAGATGTTCAAAAAGACCGGGACCGGAGAGTCAGACACGGAGAACTTTGCAAATGTTCCGCGCATGATCGATTCTGTCGTAATTTCAGCGCTTATCAGGGAGACCGATAATGGTCGATGGAAAGTAAGCATGCGCTCAAAGGGCACGGCCAATGTAGCAAAAATTGCTGCAGCTTATGGCGGCGGGGGACACCGCAATGCAGCAGGGTTCAGGATTAAAACAGACCTCGAAACGCTGAAAAGGACACTTTTCGCAGCAGGCAGGAACGTCCTGCCAAAGACATGAAGCAACAGAACACTCCCCTGAAAACATCGCACTAAGCCATCCCTTCATTCCGTCAATCATGCATATCATAATAAATCTCAACAAACCAAAAGGTATATCCTCTCAGCAGGCGGTCACGAAAGTGAAAAGGATGCTGGGAGTAAAGAAAGCAGGCCACACGGGCACGCTTGACCCCATGGCAACGGGTGTCCTTCTCATATGCCTGAACGAGGCCACAAAGGCAAGCCGCTTTCTCCTTGATAAAGACAAGACCTATCATGCAAGGCTGAAACTTGGCGAAAGGACCGACACGCTTGATGCTGACGGCAGGATCATTGAAACACGGGAGGTTCCAGCGTTGACGGCAGACCAAATTGTCAGCGCGACAAAGCTATTTACCGGCAGGATCATGCAGCAACCTCCCATGTATTCTGCCATTAAGATCAGTGGCCGGCCCCTCTACAAACTGGCGCGCCAGGGCATTGAAGTGGAAAGGGCGGAACGGCCTGTTCAGATCTACACAATAGACCTTTTACACCTGGACCTGCCCTATGTTGACATAGCTGTTTCCTGTTCGAAAGGCACTTACATACGAACGCTCTGCGATGATATCGGCCTTCATCTGGGAACCGGAGCCCATATCACGGCCCTCGAGAGAACAGGCATAGGCGCTTTCACTATTGATGCGTCCGTGACATTCGACACGCTGAGCGATGGATTTTCCGCCAGTGCGCCATACGTCTCTTCCATTGACCACGCACTCTCTGATCTGACAGAGGTTATTCTTGACAAGTCTGATACTGAAAAAGCCCGAAATGGCATTGCGCTGAGCCGGGGAATTGCCGGCGACATACCCGACCATGCCTACATCAGACTCAAGGATCCTTCAGGCTCTCTGTTCGGGATCGGACAGATAAAAAATGAAAAAATAATCATTGAAAGAAACCTCAATTTGTAGGTTCAAGGGCATTTCTTAAACCATTTTCTCAGGGTTCAGTTTGAACTCTCTGAAATAAATACAAAAAAAATACTTGACAAGAGATTTTTTTTCTGGTATTCATAAGCTATGTTTTTTAGCGGAAAAGGATCAATAGGATTAGACATCGGATCGAGCTACATCAAAGCGGTGAAGCTCAAGGAGTCAAAAGGCGGGTATGAGCTTGAGCTCTGCCACCTCCATTCTCTGCCCCCGGAACTCATCGTTGACGGTTCGATTATCGATTCTCTTCGTCTTGTAGACTCCCTGAAGGAGATGATCAAGACTGCAGGAATCAAGGCTCAGAATGCCACTATCTCCATCTCGGGACATTCATCGGTCATTATCAAGAGAATTTCGCTGCCCGAGATGTCAGAGGAAGAGCTCTCAGAATCAATAAAATTCGAGGCTGAACAGTATGTGCCCTTTGACATTGAGGACGTTAATCTTGATTTCCAGATAATAGGCCCCAAAGATGAGCCTGGGCAGATGGATGTCATACTGGTGGCCGTAAAAAAAGATATTATCAATGAATACATCCAGGTGGTTAAAGAAGCGGGTCTTACACCAATCGTTGTTGATATTGATTCATTTGCCCTTGAGAATATGTACGGGATCAACTACGAGATTGAACCCGGCAAAAACGTCGCTCTGCTCAATATCGGCGCCAGCACAATCAATATGAGCATCCTCAAGGGCGGCATATCGGTCTTTACCAGAGACAGTTCCCTGGGCAGCAATCTGCATTCAGAGGCCCTGCAAAGGGAGTTCAATATTACCTATGAACTCGCGGAAAAACTGAAGCGGGGAGAGCCGGTCGAGAACGTATCACAGGAAGACGCAAAAGCAGTAATTGAATCAGCCTCTGAAGAAATCCTCAGCGAGATCAGCCGCTCTTTTGATTACTACCGGAGCACAACGGTACACGAGGACATAGCTGAAGTTATCCTCAGTGGAGGATGCGCTCTTATCCCTAACTTCGCTTCCATGATCACGGAGCGATCGGGAATTGAGACAAAAATTGCTGAACCGTTCAGGAACGTCAGGATTCCAAAGAAGTTTGATGTTTCTTATATAGAGGAAATAGCCCCTATGATGGCTGTAGCGGTCGGGCTTGCCCTCAGAAATCAGGGCGACAGATGATAAAGGTCAATTTAATCTCAGCGAAAAAGAAGAAAAAGCAGAAGCCGGTTCCTGCCTTTCTGATTTATACTATCCTTCTTACTGTGGCGATTGGAATGATATTCCTGTATATAGCCTATCATTTCACGTCTACGGTCGCCGCTAAAGAAGCGAAGGTCAAGGAAAACGAAAAGACCATTACAGCATTAAAAACAAAGATAAAAGCTGTTGAGGATTTCGAAAAACTGAACAAAACGTTTCAGCAGCGTAAAGATATCATTGAGGAACTGGGGAGAAACAAATCCCGTCCAGTCAAGATACTTGACGAGATAAGCGCGCTTCTTCCTCCGGGGGTCTGGCTGACCGGCACCGATGTCAAGGGGCTGAACGTGTCACTTTCCTGCATTGCCTTCACCAACACGGATGTTGTCAATTATGTCAATAATCTGAAGAATTCCAAGCTCTTTACCGATGTATATCTCCAGGAGTCGGTTCAGTCGAAGCAGGCCACCACCGCGGTATACTCATTCAAATTAACACTTAAGGTGAAAGCATAATTATGGCAATCAAACTTGATATAAAGACCTTGCCTTCTTATGTGAAAATTATTATTGCGGTACTCCCGTCGATCATCATTGCCCTGCTGGTCTTGTTCCTTGTGATCAAACCCAAGATGGAACAGATCAAAAAACTGGAAAAGCAGATCGACACCCAGAACAACGAAATAGCTGTAAGCCAAGCGAAAGCTGCTAAGCTTGAAGTGTTGAAGATGGAAAATGAACGGCTTATCGCCAGGATCAATGAATTGAAAGAACAACTTCCCGAGGAAAAAGAGATCTCGAACCTGTTAAAACAGGTTTCTGATATGGGCACTTCGGCCGGTCTCGAAATAAAATCATGGAAACCGGCTCCGAAAACGACACATCCGAGCGGTATTGTCTATGAAATACCGGTAGCTGTTGATGTCATAGGGACATATCATAATCTGGGATATTTTCTCAGCAGCCTGACCAAGCTCAACAGAATTGTTAACATAAACGACATGAAACTTGGTGGACCGAAGAAGGAAAAAGGCGAAACGATACTGCAGGTATCGTTCAAGGCATCCACGTTTTCCGCTATCCCTGATGAGGAAGTGGGCAAGACCCCGGCTAAGGCCCCGGCAGGTAAAAAATGATAAGGACGGGAAATATATCCACGACTGTCGCGATCGTCACAACACTTCTCATGCTGCCCGCATGCGGAGGCAAACAGGCAGCCGCTCCGAAAAAACCGGAGGCAGCAAAGTCACAGCCGGCTGCAGCTGCACCGCAGGCGGCTGCTCCGCAGGCCGAGGTAAAGGTCGAAAAAGAAGTATATGCTTATGAAACAAAGGGGCGCAGGGATCCTTTCACCTCATTGATAGAGGTTAAGTCTACGTCCAAAAAACTGCAAAAAGGAGCTGCCCCGATCGAATCCTTTGATGTTGAAGAGATAAAGCTTATTGCTATCGCTTGGGACAAACAGCAGTCATATGCGATGGTAACCCTGCCTGATAAAAAATCATTTACCATTCGAAAGGGCATGACCCTCGGCTTATATGGAGGGAAAGTTACTGCCATCAATCCTGATTCAGTAGTTATAACAGAACAGGTTAAAGACTATAAGGGTCAGATAAAAAGCAAGGATACTATACTGAAACTCCGCAAGGAGGAGGAATAATGAAAAAGAATGCACTCCTGAAATCATTCATAAGCATTTTTATGCTGATAGCGCTGCTCGGTATTGTAACTGCACAGGCAGCGCAGGACTCATCTCAATCCGGGGAATTTCCGAGCCTTACAACGGTGCGTATAGAGAACAACACCATTATCATCAAGGGCAGCAAGGATTTCACCTATACGCTTTATAAATCCAATGACCCTTACAGGGCAACCGTGGAAATTCCCGACATGAGACCGGGCATGTTTGCCGATAAAATTACGGCCAGCGGCAGCGTTATTAGCGAAGTTGTGCCTCAGCAGATCGATTCGCCAAAACTTATGACGCGGCTCGACATTGTGCTGCAGAGTCCCTCCTCCCTCACTCCTGAATATAAGGACAATACGCTTGTTCTTTCCGTCAGGAAAGATGAGTCTGTCGTTCTCACTGAGGCCAAGAACCTTGAGGTTGCTGATGCCAGCCACCTGATAAAGCTTGCCGCAGTGGAGGCACCGGCTGAAAAAGAAGCTGCGCCGGTCACATCCAAGGCTACCGAAATAAACAGCATAACGGTCAAGAAGTCTGCTGATACCGTAAAGGTAATTATCAGCGGCAACGGAACAATGATCCCAAACGTATTTCCGGTCAATGAACGCATCGTCGTAGACATTCCTGATACGGCATTGCGCGCGGCCATACCGTCGCAGACGATATCGCCGCTTAAAGGCATAAGGGCCGGCAAGCATAAAGAGAAACTGCGGATCGTGCTTGATCTCAAGGAAAAAACAAATTTTGACGTCACGGCTATCGGCAATACTATCGAAATCTCCCTTATGAGCAAAGGGGATGCGCAACCGCAACAGGCCGTTAATCCTGCACCCAGGAAATCTGCTGGCACTGTGGAGACTGCGGCGATGGAACCGGCAGTCGTTGCCAGCAACTCAGCAGCACCGGCACCGTTAACAGAAGGGGAATATAGCGGCAAGAAGATATCCCTTGATTTCCAGGATGCCGACATCATTCCCATATTCAGACTCCTTGGAGACATCAGCGGATATAATGTTGTGGTAAATCCCGAGGTTAAGGGAAAAATTACCTTAAAGCTTATCAATGTTCCATGGGATCAGGCTCTTGACGTTATCCTGAGGACGTTCCACCTGGCCAAGATAATCGATGGCAATATCATCAGGGTTTTACCTACCGCAGCTGTAGCAAAAGAACTTGATGATGCGGCAAAGTCAAAGAAAGCTGCAGCGGATGCGGGCGATCTCAAGACAAGAATATTTCAGATCAATTACGCCGATACAAAAAATCTCATGTCTGCCATAGATAAGGCGAAGCTGCTCAGTACACGGGGAAGCATCTCGCTCGATGAACGCGGCAGCAGTATCATAGCCAATGATGTCGAGCAAAACCTTGAGAAAATAGGTGCCCTCATCAGGGAATTGGACCAGGAACAGATGCAGGCTCGCCAGGTCATCATCGAAGCCAGGATCGTCGAAGTTAACAGCGACTATTCAAAAGACCTCGGCATTTCATGGGGAGCCTTCTTCAGGAACCCGCCCACGCTGGGCGACAATAATTTCTTTGTGAACCAGACAGGAACCGGCACACAATCATCAACAACAACCAGCACCTCTACGGTAACATCAACGCCGGTCGATCCTCTTGTTAACCTGCCTGCAAAGAGCATAGCCGGCCAAATAGGATTAGGCTATATCAACAGAGCGGCAACCTTTGCACTTAATCTTCAGCTTTCGGCCATGGAGACGACCGGGAACGGCAAGATCATCTCCAGTCCCAGGATCATGACCATGAATAATGAAACGGCCAAGATCATTCAGGGCAGAAAGCTCCAGCTGCCTTCTACTGACAATGACGGCAAGCCCAAGCTGCAGGAAGTTCCGATCAATCTCGAGCTTGAAGTAACACCCAGGATCACGCCGAGCGGTGCCATCCAGATGAAGACAAAGATCAAGAAGGATGAGTTTCTTAATCTGATCACCGCAGGCAGCAACGTGGGTGTGGATACGACACAGCACGAAGTCAATACGACCGTCCTCATTAACAGCGGTGAGACTCTGGTCATAGGCGGTATCTTTAAGCAGGCTACTACTGACGGTGAGGACGGCATCCCGGGGCTGAGTAAACTTCCTGTTCTCGGGAGACTTTTTAAGAGAACTTCAAAGGTTGATCGAAGCACTGAACTGATGGTATTCCTTACCCCGAGGGTCGTTGATTTCACCAGCATGAAATAATGCGTGCAGAGTTAAAAAAGGGATGGCGATCGCCATCCCTTTTTTTGTGAAATATAGTGTCATAAATATTCCCCTATGAGTTCAATTACATTTCTTACATCAGGAGAGTCACACGGCAAAGGCCTTGTCGGAATCATCGATGGGCTTCCGTCCGGCTTTGTACTTGCGGATTCTGATATCAACAAAGACCTTGTACGGCGACAGGGCGGATATGGCAGGGGCGGCAGGATGAAGATTGAATCCGATCGTGTTGAGATCCTCTCCGGATTACGGTGGGGCAGAACCTTGGGCTCTCCAATAGCTCTCCTGATCAAGAACAGCGATTGGGAGAACTGGCAAAAAGGCATGTCCGCCTCCCTGGATGACAACAATGCAATTCCACCCGTCAGGCTGCCCAGGCCAGGTCATGCTGACCTCACGGGAGCCATCAAATACGATACAAGGGACGTGCGAAACATTCTGGAGCGGTCCAGTGCCAGAGAGACCGCCATGCGCGTTGCTCTTGGTGCAGTCGCTAAGAGGGTCCTTCAGGAATTCGGCATTGTTATCGGCAGTTTTGTCTGCCAGATAGGAACCGCGCGCTACAGTAAATCCATCCCCTCTTCGACAAAAGACCTTCTTGCCCTTTTCAGGTCCGCAGAACGATCTCCGGTCAGATGCCCTGATAATGCTGTATCCAGGAAAATGGTCGCCTGCATTGATAAGGCGATTCGAAACAATTATTCGCTGGGCGGGATTTTTACCGTATTTGCAGCAGGTCTGCCGATAGGACTAGGAAGTCATGTGCAGTGGGACAGAAAGCTTGATGGAAGGCTTGCGCAGGCCATAATGAGCATTCAGGCCATTAAGGGGATCGAGATCGGCGGGGGCTTTGGCATGGCAGCGCAACCTGGTTCAGAAGTAATGGATGAAATTTACTACCGCCGCAAATCATCAAGCCCCGAGACAATGCCGTTCATGAGAAAGACAAACCATGCAGGCGGTATTGAGGGCGGGATGACGAACGGTATGCCTGTTATCCTGACTGCTGCGATGAAGCCGATCCCAACATTACGGAAGCCCCTGGCCTCCGTTGATATCATAACCAAACGTCCACATGCCGCTGCATACGAACGATCAGATGTCTGCGCTGTCCCTGCTGCTGCAGTTGTGGGCGAGGCAATGGTTGCCCTCACCCTGGCAAATGCCTTTTTCGAGAAATTCGGCGGTGACAGCAGGGAAGAGATCTTACGTAATTACAAAAGCTACCTGGACTATATTCGGCAATACTGACAGCTGTACGCCACATTGGTCTCCCTTTGCTTTTTCTCCATTCGCCATCTAAAATATCAGAAATCATATGAGAATCTTCGGGACCTGCATAATCAGATCATGAAAAAAAATATTGTTTTAACTGGCTTTATGGGAACAGGAAAAAGTGAAGTTGCCAGAGAACTGTCCCGGCTTCGCGGCATGAGGCTTATCGATATCGACAGCGCGATCGAAGCGTCCGAGCGAAAATCCATTTCTGCCATCTTTTCCGGTTCCGGAGAAGATTATTTCCGGCAGGTCGAGACTGCGGCCATCCGGCAGTTTGCGTCAGAACAGGGAGTTATCATTTCTACCGGAGGCGGGGCTGTTCTGAGGGAGGAGAACCTGAAGGCGCTGCAGGACCACGGTATTATCTTTTGCCTTACAGCAAGCCCTGAGACGATCATGCTGCGCACTGCCAACAATAATGACCGGCCTCTTCTGCAGTGCGGGGACCGGCAGGCGAGAATAGCAGAACTCTTGGCCAAAAGGCGTCCATTTTATGAAAAGGCGGGGATAATGATCAATACAGAGGGGAAATCCCCGGTTGAAATAGCGCATGAAATTATAGGGAAACTATCATGAAAAAGATAAGGGTTGAACTGGGGGAAAGAAGCTATACTATTGCCACGGGTACCGGCATACTGAGAGAGATCGGGAAAAGCCTCGAACGCTTTGATTTCAGCAAAAGCGCCGCAATAGTCAGCAACCCCACGGTCTTCGCTCTTTATGGCAAAACGCTGACCGACTCTCTCTCTGACTCCGGCTTTCAGGTGGTTGAAATCATTCTCCCTGACGGAGAGGAATACAAGAATCTCTCATCCGTAGAAATAATTTATGAGCAGTTGCTCAAAATGCGCTTTGACCGGAGGTCCGTGCTCATTGCACTGGGGGGCGGGGTCATCGGCGACATCACGGGATATGCGGCATCGACCTACATGAGAGGCATTGATTTCATCCAGGTGCCGACCACGCTGCTGGCACAGGTTGACAGTTCGGTAGGAGGGAAAACAGGCGTCAATCATGCACTGGGGAAAAATATGATCGGCACATTTTGGCAGCCAAGGCTTGTCTGGGTAGATATCAGCACGCTGCATTCCTTATCACGCAGAAATTTTCTTGCAGGCATCGCAGAGATCATCAAATACGGTATCATTTGGGAGAGCGCTTTTTTTGATTTTCTTGAGAAAAAGCGGGAAGCCATTCTGAGCCTGAACCCCGACGATGTGAGCCATATTATCACACGCTCCTGTGAAATTAAAGCTGACGTCGTATCACGGGATGAACGCGAGTCAGGTCTCAGGGCCATATTGAACTTCGGCCATACCATCGGCCACGCTATTGAGACCGTCACGGGATACACGACCTTTCTTCATGGCGAGGCAGTTGCCATCGGCATGCATGTTGAGGCTCTTATCGCGCAGGAAGAGGGGCTTATCAAAAGCGCTGAGGTTTCTCGCATACAGCACCTTCTGAAGACATTCGGTCTTCCAACCGAAATACCGGCAGGCATAGACGTCTCTGCGCTCATGAGCGCCATGAAACTGGACAAGAAAGCTGTTTCCGGCGACGTGAAGTTCATTCTGCCCGAGCAGATAGGCACGGTAAGGATCCAGGGGAATATTACCGAGAAGGCAATTCAGCAGGCGATAAAAAAAGCCTTGACCGCGTAGCAGGTCTGCATGGTAGTTACTATAATAGACTTTTATTTGACATCAGAAAATGCTTTGTATATCCTATTAAAAAAGGAGCAAAATGAAATTATTTCCTAAAGAAGTGGATTTTTTTGAGATATTTGATCGGGCGTCCCAGAACCTGACAAGGGCGGCAGGACTGCTGGTCTCTCTTATGGAGAACTTCGATAATCTGGAGGCACGGGCCAAGGAGATCTATGAGGTCGAGCAGGAAGGAGATATCCTGACGCATGAGGTCATGAAGCAGCTGAACAAGACCTTTATCACGCCTATCGACAGAGAGGACCTGCATGAGCTTGCAGCAAGCCTGGACGATGTTCTCGACCTTATCTGGGGCGCTGTTGACCGGATATTGGTCTTCAAGATCAAGGAGTCGACGAACGAGGCGGTCTCCATGTCAAAAGACCTTCTCATAACAACAGAGGTCATGCATAAGGCCATCCAGAAGCTGAAAGAAAAGAATTACAGCCATGTCCAGGAATACTGCATTGAGATAAACAGACTTGAAAACAGAATAGACAGGGATTTCCGCGATGCACTGGGCAAATTATTCGATGAAATCAAGGACCCGATCCTGATCATCAAGTGGAAAGAGATCTATGAGCATCTTGAAGATGCATCAGATAAGTGTGAAGACGTTGCCAACGTCATTGAATCCATTGTTCTGAAATATGCATGATACTTTTGCCCTCCTTGTCTGCGTAATAGTTCTCGCCACGGTCTTTGATTTCATTAATGGCTTTCATGATACCGCAAATGCCATAGCAACGTCTGTATCTACCCGGGTCCTTTCTCCTAAAGTTGCCGTATCCATGGCAGCAATTCTCAATATTGCCGGAGCCTTTGCTGGAACCGCTGTCGCAAAAATGGTCGGCTCTGGCCTGGTAGAGACAGCCGGAGTGACCCAGGTCACGGTAGTTTCGGCGCTGCTCTCAGCGATCATCTGGGACCTCATCACCTGGTATTTTGGTCTGCCCACCTCATCGAGCCATGCGATCCTCTCCAGTCTTGTGGGCGCAGCTGTAGCAACATCAGGCACCGGGGTTATTATCCAGGGAGGTGTGTATAAGATCCTGGGAGGCCTCTTTTTATCGCCGATAGTGGGGCTTGTTCTCGGCTTCTTTCTTATGCATCTTCTCATACTGATATTCAGGCGTTTTTCTCCGGCACTGGTCTCCAAGATCTTCAACAGGTCACAGATCGTTTCGGCAGCTTATATGGCGTTCAGCCATGGCAACAATGACGCGCAGAAGACCATGGGAATCATCACCATGGCCCTGGTAAGCTACTACAAACTTCCTGACTTTCATGTGCCCATATGGGTAATAACGCTCTGTGCAACAGCCATGGGTCTGGGAACAGCATTCGGCGGCTGGAAGATCATTAAGACGCTCGGGGTGAAACTGGTCAATCTTAAGCCCATACATGGATTTGCAGCTGAGGCATCAGCTGCAACCGTCATAGAAGTGGCCTCACATTTTGGCCTTCCCCTGTCCACAACGCACATCATTTCATCGACCATTATGGGCGTGGGAGCGTCCAAAAGGCTTTCAGCTGTCCGTTGGGGAGTCGGGGGCAATATCGTCCTGGCATGGGTTATTACATTGCCTGCCTGTGCTGTCCTTGCCTGGCTTATCTGTCATACGATCATTCTCTTTACGTAGATATCTCCTGCCCGGAACCGGCTCCGCCTCTAGTCGGTCTTTTTTGACAGACAGTGCCAAAACTGGGATAATAAAAGCTGCAGAAAACTTGCCTTATTCCCTATTATGAAAAAAAAGACCATACTTCTTTTTATCAGGAACAAGTCTGCGCTGGACTTTCTTGAAGCCTTCTTCAGGCGTTCAAGAAGATACCGCCGCGTAAGCTGCATCACTATTGATGAGCTGCTTAATGCGCTCTCAACAAGCTCTCCTTCTGCCCTTATCACTGAAAATCGGCTGCTTCCCCTTGTTGCCCGCCGGATATCAAAGGTCCCGGTTATCACTATCCTTGGCAGCAGTCGGGGAAAGGAGATTGAAGCATCGATCGCCGGCAAGGCTGATTTTTATCTGCAAAAGCCATTTCTCAATAAGGATCTCGACCACAAGCTGCTACTCATTATCGGGCTTACAGAAGAGAATATTTCTCTCAGGCAGGAAGTCCTGCAGCTTCAGACCATTAATGATTTTACACAGCTCATATCATCTACCCTCGACCCGAAGGAACTTCTGTACAGGATCGTCAAAAAGATCGCGGAGATTATGCCAGTCACACGATGTTCGATCATCCGAATAGACTGGCTCCAAAAATATGCGTATGTCGTAGCCAGCTTCGAAACACCCGATATCACCACCATAAAGCTGAACCTCAAGAAATACCCGGAGATCAAGGAGGCGCTGCTCAGCAAGAAGCCGGTCTTTATCAGGGATACTGCATCAGATCCCCGCATGGCATGCGTCAGGGAGATCATTGCGCCCCTCGGCATTCGTTCCATTCTCGTCATGCCGATCATCTTTGAAAAGAAGGTGATCGGGACCCTGTTCCTGAGAACATCAAGGACACTGCATGAGTTCACGGAAAAAGAGATCCGCCTCCTAAGGACCATATCCGATGCCGCTGCAAATACGCTCTACAATGCCTTTCTCTTCGCACAGGTTGAAGATGAGAAGACAAGGCTTGAAAAACTCGCTATAACTGATTATTTGACCGGTATTTATAACATACGCTATTTTTATCACCGGATCATTGAGGAGTTCAGCCGCTCGGAGCGGTACGCTTTGCCGATCAGCTGTCTTATGCTTGACATTGATTTCTTCAAGAAGATCAATGACACATACGGTCATAAGACCGGTGATGCAGTGCTGAAAGAATTTGCACAGCTGCTGAAACGACATACGCGCAAGAGCGATGTACTGGCGCGCTATGGGGGAGAGGAGTTTATCGTCATGCTTCCCCAGACGTCCGTCAAGGGAGCCAGGGCAGAGGCCGAGAGGATACGCAGCGCAGTCAAGGGCCATACGTTCAGGAGCCTCAAACACCATACTGGCATAACCGTCAGCATCGGCATATCAGCATCCCCGAACGCCAGGATCAAAACTCATGATGACCTCATCTCTGCGGCTGATGACGCACTGTACGAGGCAAAAAAGAGCGGCAGGGACCGCTTCATTGTTTTTGATTAACCTATTCTCATTACTTCAGCGGTGCGGCCGACACCAGGCGCAGGTGCTCTAGGCAGCAGCATGGATATCATCACTTCCCACCACAATGCTGACTTTGATTCCCTCGCATCCATGATCGCTGCCAAGAAGCTGTATCCTGATGCATTTCTTGCATTTCCGGGATCACAGGAACGTAAGGTCAGGGACTTCATAGAGGTCTTTCATCCCGCAGAGATCAGAAAGCTCAGGGACATTGAACCCGCTGAGATCAGGAGACTTATCATTGTTGATACCAAACAGCCGGACCGCATCGGCATGTTCGCCGAGGCTGCAAAGAACCGGGATGTCCAGATCCACATCTTTGACCATCACCCCCTTGAAAAGGGGGACATCCGGGGTAGCGTTGAACGGATAGAGACCGTGGGGGCCACGGCAACGATCTTTACCGAGCTGCTTAAGGAAAAGGGGCTTCACCCTGACCCCATGGAGGCAACCATACTCGCCCTGGGCATCTATGAAGAGACAGGATGCCTTCTCTTCCCTTCCACGACCGAGCGGGATCTGAATGCTGTATCGTATCTCATAAGACGGGGTGCGATCCTCAATATCGTCTCGGAATACGTCAAGACCGATCTGGGCAGAGAAGAACTGGAGATCCTTAATGACCTTCTGAAATCCTGCAGGGAAGTGGTCATCAGAGGGATACGGGTCATGATCGCGAAGACTTCCCGGGATTCGTATTTCGGGGATGCCGCCCTTCTGGCGCATAAGGTCATGGATATGGAGGACATAGATGCCGTTGTCCTGATATTGGGCATGCAGGGAAGAATTGTCCTTGTCGGGCGCAGCAGGGTGAGAGAGCTCGACGTCGCTGCCCTCCTAAAGGAATTTGGCGGCGGCGGCCACCAGGCAGCTGCATCAGCCACCATCAGGGGCGATTCCCTGGAAACGGTTGAAGAACAGATTTTCAGGAGCATCCCGGAGCATATAAAACCGGGGCAGATCGCAGCTGATATCATGACCAGTCCGGTGATCTCAATTCCCTGGGCAAGCACGATCAGGGATGCAGAAGATACCATGACCAAGTTTGGAGTAAATGTGCTGCCAGTCATTAAAGATGGTGAATATGCCGGCCTCATATCGCGCGAAACTGTTGAAAAAGCCATCTTTCACGGGTTCAAAAAGAACCCCATTGCTGATTTCTGCTCAACGGAAAAGCTCACCGTGACCGCTGATACCCCGATCAGGGACATTGAGACAATGATGATAGAGCACAACCAGAAGTTCATGCCCGTCCTTGAGGGGCGCAAGATCACAGGGGCTATTACAAGAACAGACCTGCTCAGGGTGCTTTACGAGGAATTCCTGAAAAAGCGCCGCCCTGATAAAGGAGAACTGGTTGATATCCATTTTTCGAGCCGCAACCTGTCCTCCTGGCTCAAAGACAGGTTCCCTGCTGAAATAGTCGAGATCCTGAAGCTCTCCGGTTCGATCGCCGAAGGTTCAGGCTTCAGCGCATACCTGGTCGGCGGCTCAGTGAGAGACCTCCTTCTCGGGAAGGCAAATCTTGATATTGACATTGTGATCGAAGGCGACGGAATACAATTTGCCAATATGCTTGCAGAGCGGATCAAGGCACGGGTCAAGCCGCATAAGAAATTCGGCACGGCCAAGGTAAAACGGGGCACCTTGCATATTGATATCGCCACGGCACGGACAGAATATTATGAGTCGCCGGCAGCCCTGCCAAAGGTCGAGACCTCATCGATCAAGAAGGACCTTTACCGCAGGGACTTCACGATCAACACCCTTGCCATCAGGCTGAACCCAAACGGCTTCGGTCTTCTCATCGATTTCTTCGGCGGACAGCGGGACCTGAAGGAAAAAACCATTCGCGTCCTGCACAATCTCAGTTTTGTTGAAGATCCTACCCGCGCATTCCGTGCGATACGTTTCTCTGAGCGGTTCGGTTTCAGGCTGAGCAGGCACACCGCATTCCTGATGAAATCCGCCCTTGAAATGAATCTCTTTGCCAAACTGTCCGGGACGCGCCTGTATGAGGAGCTTCTCCTCTCGTTCAATGAAACAAATCCCTCGCTTACCCTGAAGCGGTTTTCCGATCATGGCCTGCTGAAAGTGATCCATGAGAAGATCGTCTTTGACAGGCAGCTCGAAAGTGAAGTTGAATCTGCCGGCGAGACCCTTGCCTGGTACAACCTCCTGTATCTCGATCAAAAGATCGAGAAAGGGATCCTGTATCTCATGACGCTCCTTTCACACCTCGATGTCCGTGAACGCACGGAGACTCTGGCCCGGCTTTCAACACCCCCAAAGGCCAGGGCTATCATTCTCGCGGGAGTGGAACAGCAGCGGGAAATTCTCGCCAGTCTTCCTGCAGGAGATCCTGTCAGTCTCTACCGCCTGCTCGCCGGCAGAGAACTGGAAATTATCCTTTTCTCGATGTCTTCAACCAAAGATACAGGAAAGAAGAAGGACATCTCTCATTTTCTGATCGAACTCCGAAAAGTACAGCCTATGCTCAAAGGGAATGACCTGAAAAAGCTCGGGCTGCCGCAAGGCCCCCTGTACACAAAGATACTGCATGAACTGCGCGACGAGAGACTGGCCGGAAGACTGAAAACATGGAGCGATGAGATTGACTTCGTGAAAAAGACGTACCTTTTCTAGGGACTTCACCGCATATCCTTCTGTCCAATGCCGTGCAGTATTCCCTTCAACAAAACAAATTGACCCTGCATAGGAAATCTGATACGCTTTAGTCAGAACAGAAAAAAACGGAGATGGCTATGGATGAGACCCTTCAGAAACTGATCGAACTGGCTTCAGCACGGGGCAGCAACTACGTAAAAGGGGCCTCGACTCTCGCTGAACTTCCTGATAAGCTGGCTGAGCTGGGTGTTCTTCTGCTCGAAAAAGCAAGGACCATACAGCATGCTGATAATAACAAGCTCAAGGAAGAGCTCATCGAACTCCAAAACAGGGTGGATGATATGAGAAAAACCCTCTTTGCGAACAAGCTGCTTATCAAATAGCAGGCACCTGAGCCGTATTGGAACTCCCCCCGGTGCATACGAATATGGTCAATAGATCTCTCTTATGAACCCCAATAGGCTTCTCAGGGAGAAAAGTCCATACCTGCTGCAGCATGCATACAATCCCGTAGAATGGTATCCCTGGACTCAGGAGGCGTTTGACAGAGCAGAGCGGGAAAACAAGCCAATCTTCCTTTCTATAGGATATTCCACCTGCCACTGGTGCCATGTTATGGAGAAGGAGTCCTTTGAAGACCAGCAGGTCGCCGGGCTGATGAACGAGGCCTTCATATCCATAAAGGTAGACCGCGAGGAGCGTCCGGACATCGACAATGTCTATATGACGGCATGTCAGCTGATGGCTGGCAACGGAGGCTGGCCGCTCACGATCATCATGGCACCTGATAAGCGGCCGTTTTTTGCAGGCACCTATTTCCCAAAGAAGACCAGCTTCGGCAGGATCGGCATGGTTGATCTGATCCCCCGTATTACGGCCATCTGGAACACGGACAGACAAAAACTCATGCAGCTTGCCGGGGAAGTGACAGCCCGGATCGGGCTCGAAAATGCTCATGCCGGCTCCGAAGAGCCTGCGGAACCAGTCCTCCACAATTGTTTTGAACAGCTGGGCCAGCAGTTTGACGCCCTGCATGGGGGATTCAGTCATGCCCCAAAGTTCCCCACACCGCATATACTGCTTTTCCTCCTGGGCTATGGGAAGCGCACCGGTAATCAGGAGGCTTTGCAGATGGTCACGAAGACCCTCGACGCAATGCGTGATGGCGGCATCTATGACCATGTTGGCTTTGGCTTTCACCGGTATTCAACCGATGAGCAATGGCTTGTACCCCATTTCGAGAAGATGCTGTATGATCAGGCAATGCTCTGCATCGCTTATACCGAAGCGTTTCAGGCGACCGGGGACGTGAACTACCGGGAAACCGCAGAAGATATCCTCGCCTACGTTCGTCGGGACATGACAGCTCCGGAGGGCGGCTATTATTCTGCAGAAGACGCTGACAGCGAAGGAGAAGAAGGCAAGTTCTATGTCTGGACAGAGCGTGACATCATCTGTGCGCTCAGCCCTGATGACGCTGACCTCATCTGTTCTCTTTTCAACGTTAAAAAAGAGGGTAACTTTCTTGAACAGTCAGCGCATGAACTCACCGGCACGAACATTCTCCACAGAGAAAAGCGGACAGATAAAACAGAACGTTCCGGCAAGGAGATCAAGGCTCGCACAAAAAAAGCCCTTGCAGAGCTTTTTGCTGTTCGGGAGCTGAGAATTCACCCGGCCAAGGACGACAAAATACTGACAGACTGGAACGGTCTCATGATAATGGCCTTTGCCAGGGCAGCACATGTCTTTCAAAAACCTGAATATGCGGATAGCGCAGCAAAGGCTGCTGATTTCATCCTGAATACGCTCCGCACTCCGGATGGCAGGCTTCTGCATCGGTATCGCGACGGCGAAGCAGCAGTTCCTGCTCATGCGGACGACTATGTTTTTTTCATTTCAGGCCTCATAGAACTGTACCTGGCCGGTCAGGCCCCCCGCTACCTTGAAGAAGCACTGCGGCTGAATGGCATTTTCATGGACCATTTCCTGGACAATGACCACGGCGGTTTTTTCTTCACCGCCGATGACGGAGAAAGACTGCTTGTGCGCAAAAAAGAGCTCTATGATGGCGCCATACCCTCAGGAAATTCTGTAGCACTGTCCAATTTGGTCCGCCTCGCCCGTATCACGGAAGATCCTGTCCTCGAGGAAATGGCTGCAAAGACTGCACAGGCATTCTATGCCATTGTCAGGCAGGCCCCGACTGCATACACATATTTTCTCACGGCGCTTGACCGCTTGCTGAGTCCGCCCGCTGCGAAAGAACGATCATGATCAGGCCCGGAACGCTGATCCTTGTCGTTGCCGCATATACCGTCCTTGCTCTTGCGAACATCTTCTCTTTATCCAGCGCTGCAGAAGGCCCAGGGAAAGAGCAGAAAGCGTTGAAGATCTATTTTTTCTGGGGCAATGGCTGCCCTCACTGTGCCCATGAGAAAGAGTTTCTTGGTGAGCTCAAGAAGCGTTATCCGAACCTTATCATTGAGTCTTACGAGGTATGGCAGAATCCTGCGAATGCCGGCTTTTTTTCACAGATGACAAGAAGTGCAGGCATCAAGTCAACAGGCGTGCCGGTTACATTCATTGATCAGGAGGTCTTTGTCGGCTTTTCTGAGAAGGAAGGAACAGCTATAGAGAGAACCGTGCTGCGCTGTCTCGGGCAGCAATGTATGGATCCGGCAGACAGGCTTATGCAGCCTATGGAGCAGAAGACTGAAGAGACCCTTGAACTTCCTCTGATAGGGGTTATTGATCAATCCAGAGTTTCGCTGCCAATGATCACGGTGATCCTTGGCGGCCTGGACAGCTTCAATCCCTGTGCTTTCTTTGTCCTCTTTTTTCTGCTCAGTCTCATGGTCCATGCACGCTCACGGGCCAGGATGATGCTTATCGGCGGCACGTTTGTCTTTTTTTCCGGTGTTATCTATTTTCTCTTTATGGCAGCATGGCTTAACCTCTTCCTGCTTGCCGGGAATCTCCCGATGATCACCCTTGCAGCCGGCCTTATTGCCCTCGTGGTGGCAGGGCTTAATATAAAGGACTTCTTCTTTTTCGGGAAAGGGGTCTCCCTCTCGATATCAGAGAATGCAAAGCCAAAGCTCTTCGAGAGGATGAGGAACCTTCTTAAATCGACGTCTCTTGTTTCAACACTCGCAGGGACCACGGTGCTTGCGCTTGCTGCCAATTCGTATGAGCTGCTCTGCACAGCCGGGTTCCCGATGGTCTTTACCAGAGTCCTGACGCTGCAGAGCCTTTCTCCTGCAGCATACTACTTGTACCTTGCGCTTTATAATATCGTGTACATTATTCCCCTTCTGATCATTGTTGCAGTATTCACAATAACGCTCGGCTCCCGCAAACTTACCGAATGGCAAGGCCGAAAACTCAAGCTCGTATCCGGGCTGATGATGCTTTCCCTCGGCCTTATGCTCTTAATAAAGCCTGCCCTGCTCACTAATCTCTTTGCTGCAGCCGGTATGCTCGGCATTGCCCTTATACTCTCCGGAGGCCTCATCTTTCTGGTGCGCCGCAACAGCAGGTTCGGAGCCGGACATTCTCATTAGACATGATATAATTACGTCCAGCACTATGGGACAACAGCATAAGACCGACCTGACAGAGATATGCCGACGGCGCCGAGTCATGGCAGAGCAGTGATCTGCCATGCAGACTGACATGTTCAGAAAATCACTGCTGCTTACTCTCCCCTGTTTCGCTGCAGCTGCTCTGCTTTTCTTCTCGGGCCTGTTCGACCCGTTCGAGCTCAAGGCCTATGATTTTTTCTCCCGCACGCTCAGTGCAGCGTCGCAGTCCGAGAACATTGTCATTGTTGCTGTGGACCAGCAGAGTATCGATGCTCTGGCAGCCCAGGACGTTCCTTGGCCGTGGCCCCGGCAGGTCTATGAGCCGATCGTAGAATATCTGTCAGAGGCTGATGCGGTCTTCATCGATGTCCTGTTCACGGAACATTCCTCATACGGCATGGAAGATGACAGGATACTTTCGGAGGCGATCAAAAAAACCGGGAACGTTTATCTGCCGGTGTTTCTGATGGAAAAGGGCAGCCTCACTGCGGATGAAAAGCAGCTGGCAGCGCTGATATGCCTCCAGGGCACGGTGCAGACGCACGGTTCGTACTGCTCCCTGCTCGCCCCCATCGACCTGCTCAGTTCCGGAGCTGCAGGACACGGAAACGTAATGATAAAGCCTGATGGCGACGGCATCTACAGGAGGGCCCCGCTCATCTTCAAAACAGCCGAATATAGCATCCCCCATTTTATTCTCCCCTATCTTCTGAAGGAAAAAATCGTCGCTATACGGGGCGGAGAAGTCTATGCGGGTGACAGGAAGGTGCCGCTTGCCGAAAACAGACTTCTCCTGAAATATTCCTCACATCCTGAGCCCTTTAAGGTCCTGTCTGCAAGAGAGATCATACGGTATTCGCAGGACGTTGATGCAGGCAAACAGCCTCTTCTGCAAAAGGGTTTTTTCAGGAACAAAAAGGTCTTTATCGGGTACACAGCACCGGGCCTCGCTGATATCAAACCTACGGCTGTCACGCCGGCAGGCACCGGCGTCGAGATCCATGCAACAACACTCGAAAACCTGATGAACAGAAACTTCATAGTCCCTTTGGGCATTCTGCCAACCGGGCTTTTTATGTTCTTCCTCTCTTTTGCCGTTATTGCGATGGTATTACGATATCACTCGCTTGCCATAAGCCTGACCGTTCTTTTTTTATCTCTTTTTATCTCGCTGCTGGTTCCGGCCATGCTGTTCAAGAGTTCGTACTATCTCAAAGCGATCCCGCCGCTTCTTTCCGTAACGCTCAGTTTTGCTGTCGGGATCGCTTACAGTTATGCGGTCGAGGGAAAGCAGCGGCGGTTCATCAAAAAGACCTTTTCTCAATATATGGACAGGACACTCGTAGAACATGTCCTGGAGCATCCGGAGATCGTACAGCCAGGCGGCCACCAGCAGCGCGTAACGGTCTTTTTCGCAGACATTGCCGGGTTTACGACCCTGGCAGAGCGCCTCGGGCCAGAGGAGGTTGCACTTGTTCTTCACAGCATCTTTAATGCCTTTACCGAGGTGATCATCAGGAACCGGGGGGTCATCGACAAATATATTGGAGACTGCGTTATGGCCTTCTGGGGTGCTCCGCTCAAGACCGGCAGCGATGAATCTGACGCCTGCCGCGCAGCGCTTGAGTGCATGACCGCCCTGGGTGATCTCAACCGTACATTTGCTTCGAAGGGTCTCCCCCCCATATCCATGCGCATAGGTATCCATACCGGCGATGCAATTGTCGGCAACCTCGGCAGCGACAGGCTTTTTGACTACACTGTTGTCGGTGATACAGTCAACCTGGCTTCACGTCTCGAATCGATAAATAAGGTCTTCCATACCAGGGTCATTGTAAGTGAAGAAACAAGGTCAGCCGCAGGTGATGATTTTATGCTCAGAGAGCTTGGCCTTATTGAAGTTAAAGGAAAGACCAGGGCAGTGAGGATATATGAACTGAAAGGGACCATGCATGATCCGGATGCAGCAGAACTGCAGAGCGGCATTTCGGCATTTCATGAGGGTCTGGACTGTTTCAGGAAACAGGACTGGGGCAGGGCAGGAGAGATATTCAGCAGAGCGAAGGATGACGGACCGTCTGCTTTTTATCGGGCACGTGCAGAAGTCCTTGCCAGGACCAATACATTGACAGAGGGCTGGGATATTATTAAAATGACAGAAAAATGAGAAGATACTCTGTCAATATAGCAACGATCCTTGTATTTGTCCTGTTTTCAGCGCCCTCCTCTGCGGAAACGCTCAGGGTCGCGACAAAGGAAAATGCGATCCGCGAGAATTGCCGCTTTCTTGCTCCCATAAAGAGCAGAGTGCAGCACGGCGACGAACTTGAAGTCATGACCAAAGAAGGAGACTGGTTCAAGGTCAAGTTCAACAATGTAAAGGGGTGTATTCACAAAAATGCGGTGACCGATAAGGCAGTTACGCTTTCTGATGTTTCCACCAAGGGACATGCGGCATCAAGCGATGAAGTTGCCCTGGCAGGAAAAGGGTTCAATCCTGAGGTTGAGAAGTCCTACAAGAGCAAGCACCCTGAGCTTGACTTCAATACCGTCAACAGCATAGAAGAATACGGGGTCCAGGACGAGGCGCTGAGAGTTTTTATCAAGGCAGGAGGCCTGAACCAGCCATGATGAAGAAGGTCCTGATCATCAGCTGCATGCTCCTGTTTTTTCATGAATATGCATTGGCCGGCTTTCTGGACAGCCTCTCAAAACATCTCGACACGTTGACCACCGCCTCGACCGCAGCGGGGAAAGCAGCACGCCCTATTTCTGATGAGGAGGAATATTATGTCGGCCGCGCAGTCGCAGCGCGCATCCTCGCAACCTATCCGCTGCTCAAGAACAAAAAGCAGACCGACTATATCAATGCGATCGGCATGGTGCTGGCGCTCCAGTCAGAAAAACCCTATACCCATGGCGGGTATCATTTCGCAATCCTCGACACGGACGAGATGAACGCCTTTGCCTGTCCCGGGGGGATCATCTTCATCACCAGGGGCATGCTCAGGGCAACAAGCAATGAAGAAGAACTGGCTGCAGTGCTTGCACATGAGATAGCGCATGTCAACCACCGCGACGGCATATCCTCGATCAAGAAATCCCGCTGGACAGAGGCGGTGACCATTATCGGCGCCAAGGCTGCGGAGAACTACGGCCCCCAGGAACTGTCCAAGCTCACCAGCATATTCGAGGGCACCATCGATGATATTGTAAAAACCCTTGTGGTCAACGGGTACGGCAAATCGCAGGAATACAGTGCTGACAAGACCGCCCTCTCGTTCCTGGCAAAGGCAGGTTACAACGCTGCTGCGCTCAGGGATTTTCTGGAACAGCAGGGGAAGAACGGGAAGGCCTCAGAGGGCGGCATCATGAAGACCCATCCCGGCACTGCTGACAGGATCGATAATATCAAAGGAGATGTTTCTTCAGCGGGCTGCGACCCCGGCCTGATAAAAAAGAGGGCAGACCGTTTCAACATTTCCTGTCTGTAGCTCTGAACCCTCTGCAGCGCAAAGGGAAGCGTCGTTTATAGAGGCCCGAAATTTTGTTTATATCTTTCTGAAAATTCCTCGTACGTGTACCTGTGCTCCTGCGTGCCGTAATTCTCTACAGCATACGCAGCGGCCACAGCACCGATCTTCGCAGCCTCTTCGATGTTCCTGTTCATGGCAAGGCCTTTAAGCAGTCCTGCCCGGTACGCATCTCCGGCACCCGTGGGGTCCATGATATCAGAGACCTTTGCAACAGGAATTGCTATGTCCTGGCCTTCCGTGCTGATAAGGGAACCTTTATCGCCAAGCGTTGTGATGATCATCTTGGTCATGGCCAGGATCTCTTCCTTCTTCAGGCCGGTCATCTTCATGATCACCTCAAGTTCGTAGTCATTGCTGATCAGCATCATGGACCCACGTATCCAGTCCCTGAGCTGCTCACCGGTCCATAGGGTCAGCGACTGGCCGGGATCGCAGATGTAAGGAATGCCCCTTTCCCGGCAGCGCGAGGCATATCCGATCATGTCCTGCAGATTGCCCGGGGCAAGAAGCATGACCGAACTTTTCGGATCTGCTGAGCTGATGTCATAGTTCGTTGCCTGCTTCATGGCGCCAGGATTAAAGCCCGTGATCTGGTTGTCCGACTTGTCTGTGGTGATATACGCGCCGGCAGTGAACTCCTCCCGGATGATCGAGATGCCTTCATTCGATATGGCATGCGTCTTCAGCCAGTCGAAATAGGTCTCATAGTCCTTGCCGATCGTTGCGATGATCAGCGGCTTCTCATTAAGCAGGCTGAGGGAATAGGCGATATTGCCGGCAGTGCCGCCGAACTTCTCCGTCAGGCTGGTGACATTGAAGCAGACATTCAGCACATGGATCTTGTCCGGCAGGATATAGTCGGCGAACGAGCCGGGAAAGTCCATGATCCTGTCATACGCCATCGAACCCGAGATAAAGATATTCATAATTGGCCCCCCTATTAACCTAGCTCTTTACGGAGCCTTCAAAATTGAACAACCGTAAACCGCCTTATTACTCTGCCACAGAGCGATAGTATTGTAGCATATCAACTATGGATCGCTCGCAGGATCTCCGCGCCCTTACACCCTGTCGGCCTACAACATCCAATGATCTTTTTGCCAATGATCTTTTTTGTATTTACATTTTCCGAATGTTTAATTACACTTACGCAGGGGACAGAATCAGAGAAACCATCCCGTTTATTGTTAATGGCCACAGCGTATAATTATGTCACAAGAAATAATACTGCCCCGCAGTTGGTTTGGGCAGTAAAAGGCGGTAGCTTGAAAAAGCAACTACAGGCAGATCCAGACTTGTAACTCTATAAAAACTACGGCATTGTAAAGGCTGGATGCATCAAGCCGAAAACCACTGTAAATAGTATTGGAAAAGCTTATATCCAGTGATTTTTCTCATGCACGAAATATTTTGGATTGTTTATTGTTCGGAAAAGCAGCGAATACTTGAATCAGCGTCTCGGATCGAATGCTTCAAGGCCGGTTCAGCATATGCTAGGGGCACCCCCATTACGACCTAAAGGGAAAAGCACAGGCAAGATACTGAGGGACAATACGTAATAGCATGGTAATAAAAAAAGGACGATGGGTCGTCATCGCATTGCTCGCCTTGTGTGCCGGCTTCGCATCGATTGCGTTTGCTGCAAACGATGCTCCGATGGCGTTCATCAACGCCCAGATTGCGGCGCATGCTTGGAAGAGCGGGGTTTATGTGCTGGACACAGGAGCAGAAGCACTGTTGGCGCGGGCATGGCTGGCAGAACATGCAAAGAAGTCGATCGAGGTCCAGTATTTTATCTGGAGCACGGACAACATTGGCATCCTGGCAGCGGAGGCTCTGCTGAGCGCGGCAGAGCGAGGAGTGCGTGTGCGGGTTATTGTGGACGACCTGCTGATCGACGCTCCTGACAAGTCACTGCTCGCGCTCGCCCGGCATCCGAACATCGATATCAGCATTTATAACCCGCAAATCTCAGTTGGCGTTCCCATACAGAGTCGCCTGTTTAATATGATGACCGATTTCCGCGGCATCAATCAGCGCATGCACGACAAAGTGATGGTGATTGATGGCACGGTCGCCATCACGGGCGGGCGGAACATGGCGGCCGAGTACTTCGACTACAGCCACGATTACAACTTTCGCGACCGGGATGCGTTGCTGCTCGGCAAAGTGGTCAAGTCGATGCAGGCGAGCTTCGAACGCTTCTGGAGTAGCAAGCTGAGTGTAAAAGTCGAGGAGCTATATGACGGCACGGGTCTGATGCAGAAAAACGTGCGCGTGGTCGATGAGGAGATCAAGCAGTTCTATCGCGAGCTGCACGAGTACGCGAAATCACCGGAGAATTTTGCCCCTGAGGTACAAGCGGCCATCGCAGCGACACCGGCTGCTTTTGCTCGCTTGGCGAAACAGATGACCTGGAGCAACGTGGAGTTCATCAGCGACCGGCCCGGTAAGAACGACAATAAGGTCCGGCTTGACAGCGGGGGACTGACGACCTCAGCGCTCGGGCAGTTGCTCAAGAGCGCACAAGTGCGCGTCGTGATCCAGTCGCCCTATCTTGTTCTGTCGGACAAAGCGTTGGGCCTATTTCACGGGATTACCAGCCGCGGTGTTACAGTGCGTATCAATACCAACTCCCTCGCCTCTACCGACAATCTTCAGGCCTTCAGCGGGTATCGAAATCAGCGCCACCGGCTGCTCAAAATGGGGTTGCAGATTTACGAGTACAAGCCCGCTCCGGATGTACAACGCAAGCTGATGCAGCGCACTCCGGAGACAAGCTGCAAAGCCCCCGTCTTTTCGCTTCACGCCAAGACACTCGTGATTGATACGAAGACCGTCTATATCGGAACATTCAACTTCGACCCGCGTTCCGAGAACCTGAACACCGAAGTCGGCGTGATTATCCATGACGAGGCGCTGGCGCGAGCGGTGGAGACCGCTATCGAAACTGATATGGCACCGGACAACAGTTGGGACGCCGCCAAGGACGATCCAGATCATTACGCTTCGTTTGCAAAACGAACCAAGGTCCTGCTTTATCAGCTGATGCCCATCAAGCCTCTTCTATGACAGCATTCTCGGGACTTTTGAGACTGTGGCCAATATACCAATTTAAAAAACACTACAGAAGCAACAAGGAGATCGATAAGTGAAATCTTCAGCACTTGGCAACTATTTACCACAATCCTGTGTATTTACAAATTATGCTGAAGGACATTTTGGGGAATATCTTCATATATCCTCTTGCTGTAAATCCTATTCGATTTTTCATGGTTTCTGTTGGGAGCGCTATTAAATTAAAGGGGGATATTATGCCCAGCGACTTTTTTCGTGCACGCAATTTTCTAGATCGTCTATTACTTGAAAAAAACAGCGAACAGTTGCGCCAGCGCCTCGAACCGAATACTGCTAATCCGGTTCAGCATGTGCCGGGGGGAGCCCACATCACACCCGAAATTGTAGCGCGTCGCTGGCGGCGCATTGCAGCGCCTTCTGGCGTTCGCGAATCTCTATTAGATAGTATCGATATTGAACAGATGGCCTGCTATAGCCGCAATATCGAGAACTTCATCGGCGTGACGCGACTGCCGCTGGGGCTGGCTGGACCACTGCGGGTCAACGGCCTGTTTGCCAAGGGAGATTATTACCTGCCTCTGGCCACCAGCGAGGCGGCCCTTGTGGCTTCTTACCACCGGGGGGCTTGCCTGCTCTCCCAGGCAGGCGGGTGCAGTGCCATGCTCTTGGCGGAAGGGGTCTGTCGATCCCCCGGTTTCGCGTTTGCCAATGCCAGAGATGCCGGGATATTCGTGGCCTGGACAATAGAGAACATGGAGTCGATCCGTGCCGTGGCCGAGGCGACCACCCGGCACGGCACCCTTTCCGATTTGCGCATCACCATTGAGGGCAATCACGTCTACCTGATCCTGGAGTTCCTTACCGGCGATGCTTCTGGACAGAACATGGCTACCATTGCTACTGAGGCGGCCTGTGCTCTGATCAGCGAACGCTCTCCGGTTCGGCCGGAGTATTATTTTGTCGAGGCCAATATGTCAGGTGATAAAAAGGCCAGCGCCCAGTCGTTTTTGAATGTTCGCGGCAAAAAGGTTGCCGCCGAGGCGACCATTCCCTCCGAGATGGTGGAACAGGTCCTTCATACGACACCGCAACGGATGACGGATTACTGGCGCATGTCGGCCATTGGGGGAGTACTTTCCGGCACCATCGGGGTGCAGGGACATTACGCAAACGGTCTGGCAGCCCTTTACATCGCCTGCGGTCAGGATGCTGCATGCGTCGCCGAGTCCGCCGTGGGTGTGACCCGCCTCGAGGTGCGAGCGGACGGAGCGCTCTATGCGACAGTCACCCTGCCGAATCTGATGGTGGGCACAGTCGGGGGCGGCACCGGGCTGCCAACTCAGCGGGCCTGTCTGGAACTAATGGGGCTGTCCGGCGAGGGTAATGCTCGTGCACTGGCAGAGGTCTGTTGCGGTTTGGCCCTGGCGGGAGAGCTCTCCATCATCGGAGCGCTAGCCGCTGGCGAGTTTACAAGGGCGCACCGGAAACTGGCTCGAGGCAAAGAGCAGGCGGCGACCGGAGAGCGCCTTGAATAACCAGTGGTGGACCTACCAGAAGGAGCGCTTCCCCGTTTTTGCCCACGGCCCGCTGATCCTAGCCTTCAGCCTATCGGCCATGAGCTATTCTGCCTTGTTGCGGGGAGAGACCGCTCTGCGGCCGGCGGCAGCCATTGTGGCCTTTGTCACCGCTTTCCTGTTTTTCCTGCAACTGCGCATAGCTGACGAGTTCAAGGATGCTGAAGATGATGCCCGCTGGCGCCCCTACCGTCCTGTGCCGCGCGGCTTGGTCACCCTGCATGAGCTGGGCTGGATCGGCGTTGGGGCTGCAGCCATCCAACTGGCCGGTTCCCTCTGGCTGCGACCGCTGCAGGCACTACTGTTGGTTGTGGCCTGGACCTGGCTGGCCCTGATGAGCAAGGAGTTCTTTGTTCATGAATGGCTCAAAGCTCATCCTGTCTTCTATATGCTTTCCCACATGATCATCATGCCGGTGTTCGACATCTACGCCACCGCCTGCGACTGGCTCATAGCCGGCGCCGCACCCCCTCGCGGACTGGGCTGGTTTTTGGCTGTCAGCTACCTGAACGGCATCGTCATTGAGATCGGTCGCAAGATCCGCGTGCCTCAGGACGAGGAAGAGGGGGTCGAAACCTACTCCTTCCTCTGGGGGCGCCGTAAGGCTCTGCTGGTCTGGCTTGGGGCCATGTTGCTTACCGCCATCTGCGCTTGGCGCGGCGCGTTGCTGATCGACTTTGCCGCCCCGGTAGCGCTGCTTCTGCTCTTCCTTCTCTCCTTCGCATTCCTGCTTGCGATGACCTTCAACTCCACGCTACTCCCCGGCAGCGACAAGCGCATAGAGCTCTTTTCCGGCGCTTGGACTCTGCTGATGTACCTGAGCCTGGGAGCGGTACCGTTATTGCTTCGACATGTTCAGGGAGGCAGGTAATGAGCTACATTCTGCTTGGCAACAGTGGTCCGCTTAGCTTACTGGGAGGTAAAGCCGGTGCTTTAGCGGCCTTGCATTCGGCGCGCCTCCCTGTCCCAGCATGGTTTGTCGTTGCTTCTGAGGCATTCCATTCCAGCCTGACGGCTTCCCAGATGACGGATATTGCTTCAGGCGACCCTATGCATGTGCAGTCGGCTCTGGAGCGAATCGCGTTGAGCGACGACGTGCGGCGGGAGCTTGTCCATGCACTGGGCGCCCTGTGCCCTCGAGGCGAACTGGTAGCGGTTCGTTCTTCGGCGCTGGACGAGGATGGTAGCGCGCACTCCTTTGCCGGGCAACTTGATTCGTTTCTTTTTGTTTCGCAGACGGATGTACCCGCAAGAGTGGTTGACGTCTGGCGATCGGGATTTAGCGATCGAGTTCTTGCTTATCGTCGTGAGAAAGGTCTGTCACCGATGCCCGTTTGTCCTGCGGTTTTGGTGCAGCGCATGGTGGCGGCCGATACTGCCGGAGTCGCCTTCAGCGCCGACCCCGTCAACGGCAGGCGCGGCGTCACCGTGGTCAGCGGAGTCTACGGTCTCGGCACATCGCTCGTTTCGGGAGAGTGCGATGCCGATACTTGGCGGGTTAATCGGGCTGGAACCGTGATCGACGAGCAGATCGCCAATAAACGCATCGCACATCGCGCAGATCCCGGCAAAGGGATCCGTAGCGTTGTGGTCACACCTGAACAATCAAACTGCGCCTGCCTGCGTTCAGATCAGGTTCTGGCAGTCGCGGAGTTAGCCCGCAAGGCCGATCATCATTTTGGGCGACCTCAGGATATTGAGTGGGGAATAGAGGATGGTGCCCTGTACCTGCTGCAATCCCGTCCAATCACCTCCCTGACATTGCTGCCTGATCCGGACGGTGGTCTTAACATCTGGGACAACAGCAACATCGCCGAGAGTTACGGCGGGGTGACCACTCCGCTCACCTTTTCTTTTGCTAGGCATATCTACGAGGAGGTCTATCGCCAATTCTGTCATATCATGGCGGTGCCGGCCGAAGCTATTGCAGCCAACGAATGTATCTTTCCTCGCATGCTGGGGCTGGTGCGGGGCAGGGTCTACTACAACCTGCTCAACTGGTACCGCTTGTTGGCCTTGTTGCCGGGCTTCTCCACCAACCGGCGCTTCATGGAACAGATGATGGGGGTCAAGGATGGCATACCGGAGGCGATCATCACTGAGGCGGTGGCGAACTACCGGGTGGCGTCGTGGCAGGACCGCTTGAACCTGATCAGAAGCGTTTCCGGATTGGTACGGAATCTGCGTGGTCTGAAGAAGAGCATCCCTCAATTCTACGAACGGCTCAACACTGCCCTGGCCATCCCGGACCCGCCTCTGGAAGAACAGCGACCCGACGAACTAGTTGCCCATTACCGCATGCTGGAGATGAAGCTGCTCACCCGTTGGGATGCGCCGCTGATAAACGATTTTTTTGCCATGGTGTTCTATGGTCTGCTGCGCAAGCTGACGACCTCCTGGTGTGATGACGGCCAGGAAACCCTGCAGAACGATCTCCTGTCAGGCGAAGGGGGCATGATCAGTGCTGAACCGGCTCGGCAGGTGCGGGAGATGGCCTTGGTGGTGGCCGGGGATGGAGTCCTGACCGAAATGCTGGCTAACGGAGATACCGACATCGGCCGGGCCATTGAGGCTCATACAAAGCTGAGACATCTCTACAGTGCCTATCTGGAGAAGTTTGGCGACCGCTGCCTGGATGAGCTGAAACTGGAAAGCGCTACGCTTCATGACGATCCCCTGCCGTTGCAGCGTTCCATCGGCGAATTCGCCCGTCGGATCCGGAGCGAAGGGGCGGGTCAGCCGTTTGATGAAGGGGCCATTCGGCGAGTGGCGGAAGAGAGGGTGCGAGGTCTTCTGGCCGGCAAGCCGCTGAAGCGCATGCTCTTCGGCTGGGTAATGGATCAGGCCCGGGCCAGGGTGCGGGACCGGGAGAACTTGCGCTTCGAGCGTACACGCCTCTTCGGACGGGTGCGTCGCATCTTCGTTGAGATGGGTAAGCGATTCCATGCCGAAGGAATCCTGGACAGACCGCGGGACATATTCTGGCTGGATAAGGACGAGATATTCGGTTTCGTGGAGGGTACCGCCTCAAGTACTAATCTGCGCGGCCTAGTAGCCCTGCGTCGTGCCGAATTCGACGGATGGCGCGCAATGGAGCCACCGGCCGATCGCTTCGAAACCCGGGGCATGGTCAGCCACGCCCAGACCTGTCGCTCCACTGTCGCTGCCCAGGCGGCGCCCAAGGGCGATACCGTGAAAGGGATTGGCTGCTGTCCAGGTGTGGTGCGCGGCACTGTGCGGGTAATCACCGATCCGCGCGGTGCGGTCATCCGCCAGGGTGAGATCCTGGTAGCAGAGCGCACCGATCCCGGATGGATCATGCTTTTTCCAGCCTGTTCTGGTCTGCTGGTCGAAAGGGGGAGCCTGCTCTCCCACTCGGCCATCGTGGCCCGCGAGATGGGCATCCCGGCCGTGGTTTCCATTCCCGGCATTACCGCCTGGCTCAAAAATGGAAACCTGGTGGAGATGGACGGCGCCAGCGGACTGGTACGCAGACTCAATCAGGAGGAACAGCCAGATGCCCAGTGAGGCCGCCAGCCATGCCGATTTTTCCGTCATCCGCTACGCCCAGTGCTGGGAGGATGCCGATATTCTTATGGAAGGTCTGGGCATCCGGCCCGGCGACACCTGCCTCTCCATAGCATCGGCCGGAGATAATTCTCTGGCCATGCTGGCACTTGGGGCCGGGCGAGTTATAGCGCTGGATCTGAATCCCGTCCAGTTGGCCTGCCTGGAACTTCGGGTGGCAGCATACCGGGAACTGTCGCACCCTGAGTTGCTGGAACTGATCGGCTCCCGGCCGAGTACTCGACGCAGTGAACTTTACCGACGCTGCAGCCCGTTGCTCAGCTCCGCAGCACGCGCCTTCTGGAACGTCCATTCAGTCGAGATGGAAGCCGGCATCGGAGGGGCCGGAAAATTCGAGCGCTACTTCGATCTGTTCCGCCGTCGAATCATGCCGCTGGTCCATTCCCGATCGACCATTGAACAGCTGCTTGACGGCGGCGATCTGACAACGCGGGAGCGATTCTACCGGGAGGAGTGGGACACCTGGCGCTGGCGCCTGCTCTTTCGCGTCTTCTTCTCCCGCTTTGTCATGGGCAGGCTAGGACGCGACCCCAGCTTCTTCCGCTATGTGAAAGGGAGCGTCGCCGATCGGATACTGGCGCGCACCCGCCACGCCCTGACTGCTCTCAACCCGGCCGACAACCCTTATCTGCAATGGATTCTGACCGGCCGGCACACCAACGCTCTCCCTTTTGCTCTGCGTCCAGAAAACTTCGAGGCCATTCGCGCCAATCTGGAGCGACTGGAATGGCACTGCCTGCCGTTGGAAACGTTCCTGGAACAGGAGGCAGTGGCCTCCATCGACTGCTTCAACCTGAGCGACATTTTTGAGTATATGTCCGGGGAGAACTATCACCGATTGCTGGAGCGGCTGATCCGCTCAGGTCGGTCAGGGGGACGGATGGCCTATTGGAATATGCTTGCTCCGCGCCGCCGACCTGTAGCGATGGCCGACCGCTTGCGTCCGCTGACCGACCTCTCGACCCGTCTCTTCCTCAAGGACAAGGCGTTTTTCTACAGCGACTTCGTGGTTGAGGAGATAATCTGACATGACTTTCACTTCATCACAGAAACCAGCAATTGACATGACAGGGGAAGGAATCCTATGGATTTAATTCTCGGAGATCTCTTCCCGGCAGCGGTCTACGCTATCATTTTCCCGATAATTTTTATATGTGGCGAGATTGTGCGCCGGAAACTGCCGACACGCCCCGAACTTTCCCGTAAAGTCGTTCATTTCGGGGGCGGCATGGCTGCGCTCTCTTTCCCTTTCGTGCTTCGGTCACCATATACGGTCTTGCTCCTGGCCCTCCTCTTTGCCGCCATCATATTGTTGACCAAACGCATGGGGTTGCTGAAGTCCGTGCATGGCATTGACCGTCAATCTTCCGGAGCAGTCTACTTTCCCATCGCTATCACACTCCTCTTCTTTTTGGGCCATGACCGACAAGTCTTTTATCTTATCTCCATCCTTACCCTGACCATTTCCGACTCGCTTGCGGCACTGGTCGGTACACAGTATGGAGTTATTACCTACGAGGTAGAAGAGGGACGAAAAAGCCTCGAAGGCTCCCTGGCATTCTTTTTCATCACCTTTCTCTGCGTCCACCTTCCCCTTTTGCTTCTGACCGACTTCGGCCGGATGGAATCGGTGCTCCTTGCGCTGGTCATCGCCATCCTTGTGGCCGGCTTTGAGGCGATATCTCTCAAAGGAAGCGACAACATCTTCGTACCGTTGGGCACATTCTTTATCCTGGTGAAGATGACCCGCTATCCGCTGGGAGACACCGTCGAGCAAACAGGGATACTCTTTTTTATTATCTTCGTGAGTTTCGCACTTACCTTTGTGCAAAAAGTTCTCAAGCCCAGCGGCCTGATAGGCTTGATGCTGGTCAACTATGCAGCATGGAGCCTTTGTGATTTTTCATGGTTTCTGCCGCTGCTGATGGCGCAACTGCTTCTTTACGCGCTGGTCCTGCGCTTCCGTCAAGAGGTGCCGGAAGACATTACAGGCTATCAGGTGAAAGGCCTCTTTTACGTAGTCATCGTGCCGGTAGCACTAATATTTTTCGCCAACGCCAGCGGAGAATACCAGCGTCTCTATCTCCCCTATGTGGCGGCGATAGTCAGCCAGATAACCCTAATCTTCGTCTATTTTCTCTCAATCAGAAACGGGAAGAGCATGCATGTCCTGGGCCTTCATGTTGCCGCGCTGCTTCGGGGGACCCTCTGTACCGCGGTTGCCACGGCAATCATTGCACTATTGCCTCTGTTTCTTTATCCTGCCGGACCACTCTGGCTTGTGCTCGGCGAAGTGATGCTGGCGACAATCGGCGCATTCGGCATTTTTCAGCTTGCGTTAACGCGTTTGAATGATGATGGACATGAATGGGTCCTTCGCCAGCGTATCCGGATGGCCGCCTCGGCATTTGCCGCAGGAGTGGTCTTCCTGGCACAGCTAATCTGAAGGAGATACTCGTGCTGATAATGATGCAAATTGAATCGGTGCAGCAGTTGACAACCCTTGCAGAAAAAGGAAAACTTGCTCCACTGGGAGCGACTGAATTTGCAGCTCATGCTCCTGATAGCCACTGGATAGCGCAGGCCGCAGACGGTACTTTGGCAGGATATTGCTCTCTTTGGTGGAAATCTGTTCCCGAACTGCCTGGAGAGCATCCCGGTATCATTGGTCATTTCGCAGCCAGGGATGCGGACGCTGCCTCGTTCATCCTGTCGCATTGCTTTCAGGAACTTGCTGGACGAGGCTGCACTCTGGCCATCGGGCCGATGGACGGTACCACCTGGCGTCGTTACCGTTTTGTCACCCGCCGCGAATCTGAACAGCCGTTTTTTCTGGAGCCGGGCAATCCCGACGAATATCCCGCCTATTTCGAGCAGGCAGGATTTATTCCGTTGGCCCGATACTTCTCTAACCTTGATCCCGATCTGGGGTGGAGTGTCCCGGAATCGTTGCGAAGTAGGTTGAAAAAACGAGGGGTCACCATCCGCCCACTCGACTCGTCTGACTACAACGGTGAACTGGAAAAAATTTACACGCTTTCCATCACAGCTTTCAGCAAAAACTTCCTGTATTCTCCTATATCCCGTAATGAATTTATCGCTATGTATACCAAGCTGCACGTTCTGATCCAACCGGAGTTGGTGTTGTTTGCTGAATACCGACAATCACCGATCGGGTTCGTTTTTGCTATTGGCGACGTGCTCAATGCACGGCCGGGAAACAATCCTGATACTGCGATCATCAAGTCCCTAGCATCCCTGCCGGAGTGGAACGGGAAAGGGGTCGGGCCTCTTCTCTTATCCGAGGTAACGGCCAATGCCCGCAAACTTGGCTACCGGCGGGGTATCCATGCACTGATGTATGAGGACAATCAGTCCCGGGCACTGAGTAGCCACCACGGGAATGTAATGCGTGAATATGCTCTCTATTCACGGAGCCTAGCTTGAACATTGTAGAAATACTTCAACAGCAGTCCCAGAAGCGCCCCGATGCAGCGGCGATCATCGACGTACGACGCGGTAAAGACCGGATCACAACCTTTGCCGGGCTTGAAGTTGCCTCGGCTCGTGGCGCAGCTTTACTTAAGACCAACGGGCTAGCGGCGGGAGACACGGTGCTTGTTTTCCTCCCCATGTCAACGGAACTTTACATCGCCCTGATGACGCTCTTCAGGCTCGGGATAACAGCCATGTTCCTCGATCCCTCGGCCGGCCGGAAGCATATCGAGCGCTGTTGCAAAATTAGTCCCCCAGCGGCGCTGATCGCCGCCCCCAAGGCGCACCTGCTGCGGCTGATTTCCCCGGCCCTGCGGCGTATCCCGCGGCATTTTTCCTTTGACTCGTTCCTGCCGGCCACCATCCCCTGGAGCCGATCCAACAGGCTTCAACCAGAACTGTCAATTCTTCCGTGCACACCTGACACCCCGGCATTGATAACCTTTACTAGCGGCAGTACCGGTCGACCCAAGGCTACTGTGCGTAGCCACGGCTTTCTGCTGGAGCAGCACCGTGTTCTCGAGAGGGCAATTCACCTCACCCCAGACACTATTGATCTGACCACACTGCCGGTCTTCGTACTGGCCAATCTCGCTTCGGGCGTCACCTCTCTGATACCTGATGCGGACCTGCGCTGTCCCGGCAACATCGAGGCGCAACCGGTTCTGCGCCAAGTCGAACGGTATCGCCCTGTAAGTGTTGCGGCATCGCCAGCCTTTCTGGAATGCATCTGCGATGCCTGCGAGACATTGGGAAACACTGTTTCTGGATTCCGATACGTTTTCACCGGTGGCGCACCAGTTTTTCCCAACCACCTGAATCGTTTTACTGCAACTTTTCCCAATGCCGAGGTTGTCGCAGTGTATGGCTCCACTGAGGCGGAACCAATTGCCCACATTGCCAGGAAAGAACTAACTGCCGATGACATAACGTCCATGTCTGTCGGGGCCGGTCTCCTGGTTGGAATACCGGTGGCTGAGATTAGCGTTCGGGTTATTTTGCCCCAATGGGGTACGCCTCTGGGAACGCTAGACGAAAACGGACTTTCTGCAATATCTCTACCTGCGGGCAAAACGGGGGAAATAGTGGTCCAAGGCGGACATGTGCTGAAGGGATATCTCAATGGTGTTGGCGACGAGGAGACCAAGTTCCGTGTGAATGGCGAGATCTGGCATCGCACCGGAGATAGCGGCTATCTCGACGACACGGGGCGGCTGTGGCTGTTGGGACGGACCTCGGCGGTCATCAATGATCAACGCGGTAAACAGTATCCCTTCGCCGTGGAATGCGCCGCGAGACAGCTTTCTGCTGTCGCGTGTGCGGCCCTTCTCGGGAGGCAAAATAAACGCATCCTGTTTGTGCAGCCAAGGAAAGGGTCTCACATCGACACGGGTATCGTGCAGGATGCGCTATCGTGGGCGCAGCTCGACGAGGTGCGTGTGGTTGATAAAATCCCGCTCGATCGGCGGCACAATGCAAAGGTAGATTACGGCCGCTTGGCGAGGATTGGTTGATAACAGAAGAATAAGGAAGCATTAAGGCCATCACAAACATTCGGATGTGTCCCTATTTTAAGCAAGTGCCTTCAGGACATCCTCTGCCAGCTTCTTCGTGAAACCTTTCAGCCCGGCAATATCCTCAACTGAGGCTTTTTTTATTGCATCTATACTCCCGAAACGGTCCAGCAATGCAAACCGCCTTTTTTTGCCAAGGCCGTAGATACTGTCAAGCGTTGAATCGAACATCCTCTTTGCACGCTGTTTCCGGTGATACCGGATAGCAAACCGGTGGACCTCGTCCCGGATCTTCCTCAGAAGCAGGGATGCAGGGCTGCTGTCGTCTATGAAAATAGGCTCATCCCGGTCTCTCATGAATATCCTGTCAGGGTCCTTTGCCAGCCCAATCACAACAGGCCGACAAATTTCGCCCCCCTTATCTTCCCCCCTTACCAAGGGGGGATAGAGGGGGGTGAAAACCTCCAGGGCCGCATTCAAGTGTTCCCGTCCGCCGTCAATGATGATCAGGTCCGGCAGCATGGACTTTTTTATCTGGCTGTCTCCCTGAGCTATCCTGTTGTCTTTTTTCTTAACCTTAACCTCACCCTCAGGCTCGGTCTCATCCCCTTGCCCTTCGCCTAAACTCTTGACCGTTCTCCTGACCATCTCACGCATCATCGCATAGTCATCAGGCCCCTTGATTGAATCCATGCTGATATTTCTGTACAGGGACTTATCAAAACCATCGGCTGTCCAGACCACAAAGGCCCCGCCTGCAGAGGTGCCGGTTATGTTTGATATGTCAAAGGCGCCGATGCTTTCCGGGACCTTATGCAGCCCCAGAAGTGAGGCTACCGCTGACATCAGTTCAGGGTCTGACTCTGTCTTCCTGGTCCTCATGATCTCCTGGCTGTTCTCCTCTGCCATGCTCACCAGCTTTCGTTTTATCCCCCTCACCGGGACCATGATCCTGACCCTGCTCCCCTTCTTCTCTGAAAGCCACTCGGCAAGCACTGCCCTGTCCTCAGGCATTTTAGAGCAGTAGAGCTCGGAGGCAGGCAGGACCTCCCTGCCGTAGAACTGCTCGATGAAATTCTTGAAAAGGTACCCGTCTTTCTCTCCGGCAGTATGTTTCTGCTCAAAGTCCCTTGTGCCGATCATCACACCGTTCCTGATAAATAAGAGCTTGAAGACTGCGATATCATCCTGCCTGAAAAGGCCGATCACATCAGCATCCCCCAGGTCAGGGGAGACCACCTTCTGGGACTCTGACACTGACTGTATGGCCCTGATCCTGTCGCGGACCAGCGCCGCCTCTTCAAACCGCATCTCTTCGGAAAAAAGCGCCATCTTTTTTTCGAGTGCTTCGAGCAGTTTTTTGTTCTTCCCTTCTAGGAGCAGTTCGATCTCCCTGATCATCTGCATGTACTCTGCGTGGTCGACCTCACCCGAGCAGGGGGCAATACATTTTTTGATCTGGAACTGGATGCAGGGCCGCATCCGTTTTTCGAGTGAATATCTGCAGTTCGGGATGCGGTAATGATTTCTGATAAAGGAGAGGGTCTCCCACATGGCGCCTGCGGGAACATAGGGGCCGAAATAGCGAGCACCATCCTTCTGAATCCGTCTGACCACCTCAAGCCGCGGCCATTTCTCATGCAGCGTGAGTTTCAGATAGGGGTAGCTCTTGTCGTCCCGGAGCAGGATATTGTACCGGGGCTTATACTGCTTGATCAGATTCGCCTCGAGGATAAGCGCCTCAAGTTCGTTGCCGGTCACCGTAAACTCAAAGTCCACAACGCTCTTCATCATGGCAGACTTGCGCTCGTCAAGGTCTGCCGCTTTCTGGAAATAGCTCCTGACGCGGTTCTTCAGGACCTTTGCCTTGCCTGCATAAAGGACCTTCCCCTGATCATCCTTAAAGAGGTACACACCGGGCTTTTCGGGGATGGAGGAGATCTTTTCTTTCATGGCTGTAGCGTAAGGAGGAAAACGCATTTCAGGATCTTCATTGAATATCAGTCCCTCTCCTTACCAAGGGGAGGATGGGCGGGGTTTTGATCAATTTTCTTAACCTCCCCCATCCCCTCCTTGGCAAGGAGGGGAGAAAGGGGAGGTCTTGCCATCATGACAATCACTCTCTATTGTTGAACATCTATGGAGACAGTAATTATTTCGTAGCCTTCAGTTTGTCGATCTCTGCCTTGATCGCCGGGGCATCAGGAGCATTCGGGGCAAGCGCAAGCGCCTTTTCAAAATACTTCAGTGCCTGTTTGCCGTCCTTGAGATCATACTGCAGGACCACGCCCATATTCTTGTTGGCATTGATATGATTGGGATTGTCCTCAAGGGCCTTCTTATATTCTTTGACCGCCAGATCTGGCTTGCCCGCACCCCTCAGGCAGGTCCCCAGGTCAACCCTGACATCAACATTTTTCGGATCAAGGGCAAGGGCCTTCTGATATGGCTCAACAGCTTCTGCATACCGGTTCGTATCCATCAGGATATTACCGAGCTCGATCCATGCATTAATATTCTTCGGGTCCTTGGCGGCCAGGTCCTGAAGCATCTTTACCTTGTCAAACCCCTGAACCGGTCCGCTGCCTATCGGTCCCCCCTGCCCTGCCTGTCCTACCGGCGGCTGGAACTGCGGTTTGGAATCATCCTTCTGCTGGCACCCATACACGGCAAATACGGAAAGAAAAACAACAACAGCGATCTTTTTCATGTCAGACTCCTGGGAATAGATTTAGGTTCTGATTATACCAGAAGTCATTTTCCCCCGAAAAGAGGTGAGCAGCCGCCCGCACAACCTTTTAGCTCTGACTACGGCGTTCTCTTCTGAAAGTCAGTCTCATGCCAGTATCCCTGCTCAGCCATCGCATTGATTACGCTCTTCCTGGTGATCAATCCGACCAGCATCTTGTCCTGCACTACCGGAAGGACGGTAAAGCTGTCGGAAAAGAGCAGCGACGAGATCTCCTCTATCGGCGCATCTGCAGGTACCGTGACCGGCTTGCTGCAGACGCCATGGTCGGCATGACCGCAGCTCATGATCGATTCGGCACTGAACTCGTGTGTCGTTCTTCCTTCTCTGACCGCACTCAGAAGATCATACTCTGATACGATGCCGACCACTTCAAAGTCATCGTTGATCACCGGCAGTGCAGGATAGGGACAGGTCAGTTTCCGGACCACCTCATCCCCTTTCATCTTCGCAGGAATGCTTACCCTTGGATACATGATATCTCTCGCTCTGATACAGGACATGGCGACCTCTTTATCTTGCAGGTTTTCAGGTTTGCCTGGCGATGCCGTGCTCTGCAATATAGTATTTATTAAATTATTCTGAGCCATATGTCTCCTATGATCATGGCCTCACTCCAATCGATGTCGGTATGGAAGCCCGCTTCAACTCATCCATCCGTCCGACCAGGCTATGGTGTTTCTTCTCATCCGCAATGAGATACGACAGCAGAAAATGGGTCGAGACCTGTCTGCACTTTTCCATCGCAGCCTCTGCGAGCCTGATAGCCTCTTCCTCGGCCGCCATATGCCGGTTTATCATGCCTGAAAGCTCATTGAGCTCATCGGGGCTGATATGCAGGGCCGCTTCGGTCAGCGTGTCGATGATCATCTGCTGGACAAGCTTGTGCTTCTCCGAATCATGAATGACCAGGTCCGTTATCATCTTCGTCAAAGGATTTCTGGTTCTGCGCATCAGGTCATAGGCATGGGAGATGGCTTTTCCTTCAAGCTTCTGCCACCCCCGGACGATACTGATAAGTTCCTCGTCTATTTCTCGCTGGTCAGCGCTCAAAATGGCACCTCCCCGTTATTTATTATTGGCAGGCATATCTGCTGCCTCTGTCTGATTAACAGTTAAATTGTTCATCCAATGCCCTATCTGCGAGCCCAGGAATGAGAACTTGACGCCGTCCATGCATGCATCCGTCTCTTTTTTCTCCAGATGGGTGGCAAAAACCTTCCGTCCTTTGCTGAAATTGACGAAATAGGTGTCCTTCTCCGCGTTATAGAGCAGTCCCAATGCGACACCGTTCTTTTCGAGCTCCGGATACATCTCTATGATCTTGTCCCTGAGTGCACCGATTGTGTAACCCATAGCCCCTCCTTGTACGAGATCACCGTTATCTCCGATTACATGCATATAGTTGTCCGTCCTTGTATGCATAACTATATTCTGCCTCCTATGATCTGCCTATGCAAGAGGGCCGAGGGACGCTTAATGTCGGAATCTCGGGAGTTCGTTGTCAGCATATTCCTACAACATCTTTGTCCTGCTTCTGCGCCCCGGAACAGCATTTCGTGATACAATAGAGCGCTCCGGACCAAGACCGACGGGAAAGGTTGCATAACAGAAGCGATGAAAGAACCAGCAAAAGAAGAGGCCGAACCCCGGGAGACAAAAGACCGAACAGCCTACCTTGCCTCTTTCCCGCAACTGAATCCAAATCCCGTGATCGAAGTGGACCTTTTCGGCGTTATTTCCTTCTGCAATCCGGCGACAGAAAGAATTCTGAGTGAGCTCGGAATGGACAAAGAGAATGTCGCCGCGTTATTACCGCAGGACATGGATCGTATTCTGGGATCCTGGGACCGTTTGGATGAAACGATCATCTGCCGGCAGGTGACGCTGAAGAGCAGGACCTTTGCCGAGTGGATCTACCTTTCTGCCCAGTTCAACAGCGCCCGCATCTATGCCTATGAAATAACCGAACTCAAACTTACAGAGGAAGCGCTCGCCGGAAGCGAAGAAAAATATCGCCTGCTGTTCCAGAACATGACAGAGGGGTTCGCGCTCTATGAGCTGTTGTACGATGACCACGGCAAGCCGTCGGACTGGCAGGTGCTGGAAATAAATGATGCGTATTCACTGCATACAGGCATTGCCCGCGAACAGATCCAGGGCCGCCGCGTGAGCGAAGTCTTCCCGGCTGCCATACCGGAATATCTGCCACGGTTCGCGGAAGTCGTTACAAACCAAAAAGCAGCGGAGTTTGAGACCTATGCAAAAGCAGCAGATCGGCATCTGCATATATTGTGCTTTCCGGCAGGTCCCAATCGTTTTGCCAATACGATCACTGACATATCAGCCCGAAAAAAAGCAGAAGAGGCATTACGGCGCAGCGAGGCAATTTACCGCAGTATTGGAGAGTCGATCGATTACGGCGTCTGGGTCTGCGCTCCGGACGGCCGGAACACGTATGCCAGCGAAAGTTTCCTCAAAATGGTGGGCATAACGCAGGAGCAGTGTTCGAACTTCGGCTGGGGAGATGTCCTGCATCCGGACGATGCAGAGCGCACCATTACAGCATGGCAGGAATGCGTCCGCACAGGCGGCAAATGGGATATTGAGCACCGGTTCCGCAGTGTCGATGGCCAATGGCACCACGTGCTGGCGCGGGGGGTACCGGTCAGGGACGAGCACGACAAGATCATCGCCTGGGCCGGCATCAATCTCGACATTGACCGGCTCAAGCAGGCAGAGCTGAAATTGCAGACGGCGTATGACGAGCTTGAGGACCGCGTCCGGGTGCGTACGTCTGAACTCTCAATGCTTAATGACGATCTTGAGGCAGAAATCGCTGAGCGGAGAAAGGCAGAAAACAGGCTCTCGCGCATAAACGCGCTCTATTCGATTCTCTTTAGGGTAAACGAGGCGATAGTTCGCATCCACGATCCCGAAAGGCTATTTGAACAGACCTGCCGCATCGTTGTAGATAGCGGGCTCTTCCGGATGGCCTGGATCGGGCTCATCGATCCTGGTACTGCCAGGGTCAGGCCGGTCGCCAGTGCAGGGGATCGCGGCAGATATCTGGACCGCATCACGATCATAGCCCGGGACGTTCCTGAAGGCAGGGGCCCCACCGGGAGGGCTATAACCGGGAAAAAGGTCATGGTATGCCCGGACATAGAAAATGACCCCTCCATGTTGCTCTGGCGCGAATCTGCCCTCAGAGAGGGCTTCCGCTCTTCTGCCGCCTTTCCCCTGCACGCAGGCTCGGCAGTTGTCGGTGCCCTCACCGCGTATGCCGACAGTCCGCACTTCTTTACCGACGAAGAGCTCAGGCTGCTCTCTTCGCTTGCGGACGATATATCCTTTGCGATCGAGGCCATGGCCGCAGAGAAAAAGCGGATCGAGGCCGAGATATCTCTTCTGGCCTCTTCTGATGAGATCAAAGACCTGTACAACAATGCCCCCTGCGGCTACCACTCTATCGACAACAAAGGCAGGATCGTCAGTATCAATGACACTGAACTTTCGTGGCTCGGCTATCAGAGGGACGAGGTTATCGGCAGAAAGATAGAGGCGTTTCACACTACGGAGAGCAGGAAACGATTTAAACTGATCTTCCCGAAATTCCTGAAGACAGGATCTATCAGGGAGGTCGAATTCGAGCTGGTCCGCAAGGACGGGACATTCCTGCCGATCCTCCTGAACGCCACGGCAGTACGCGACCGGGACAACAGGTTCGTGATGTCCCGCTCGACCGTCTTTGACATCACGGAACGCAAGTCACATGAACGCAAGACCGAGGCGGCCAACAACGTGCTGAAGCTCTTTGCTATTACAACTGCACTCCCCGACTATCTCAATGCCCTGGCAGGGCTTCTGAAGAGCTGGTGCGGATGCGGAGCTGCCGGCATACGACTGATGGGAGAAGAAGGGGATATCCCGTTCGTTGCGCATACCGGCTTCAGCAAAGAATTCCTGCAGCGGGAGGGCTGTCTTTCTCTCGGAAAAGACTCCTGCGCCTGCACGAGGGTGATCGACGGGAAGCCCCGCAGGGTCGAGACAGGCTTCATGACCAGGGCAGGCTCTTTTGTCTGTAACGATACGTCCAACCTTTGCTCAAAGAACCTGCGTGACTTCTACCGGCAGGCCTGCGTGCGCGAGGGCTTTTCCTCTCTGGCCGTAATACCGATCCGGTACCGCAGCGAGGTCCTGGGGGCACTGCACCTTGCTGATAACCGAAAAGATGCCTTTCCTCCGCAGATCATCGACTTTATCGAGTCCATCACGCCGCTGGTCGGCGAGGCTGTGCACCGGTTCGGCATAGAGGAGGAACTGCAGGCATCGAGAGAGCAGCTGCGTGCCTTCTCTGCCCATCTCCAGTCAGCGCGGGAAGAGGAACGCACAAAGATCGCCCGGGAGATCCATGACGAACTCGGCCAGATCCTTACTGCAGCCGGCATGGAACTGTCCCTGCTGAAGAAACGCTTTAAAGACCAGCCGCCTGTAAGAAAGGCCGCCTCCTCGGTCATCGGCATGCTCGATGATGCCGTAACAGACATCCAGAAGATATGCGAGGAACTGCGGCCGAGGGTCCTGGACCATCTCGGCCTGCCGGCAGCCATCAAACAGGAATGCACTGCCTTTACCAAGCGCACCGGCATCCCCTGTTCGTTGAAACTCGCCGATCATATCCCTGGTCTGCATGATGAGTCCGCGGTCGTGCTCTTCCGCATCTTTCAGGAAGCGCTCACCAATGTTTCCCGGCATTCCGGAGCCACGAAGATCTCGATCGGTCTCGCCGCAGACAGAAAAGACATCATTCTCGAGGTCAGGGACAATGGCAAGGGTATCTCTCGCAAGGAAATCGGCAAGAACACGTCGCTCGGTCTGATCGGCATGCGGGAACGGGTCCGCGAAATTAACGGTGACGTGACCATACAGGGGACAGCCGGCAAGGGGACTGTTGTGACCGTCAGGGTCCCGTCCGGAAAACGCACAAGGAAGAGGTGACCATGTATAAGATCCTGATCGCAGATGATCATCCCATTGTTCGCAAGGGGCTCAGGCAGATACTTGAGGAAGGCAATATCGTCAGAAAAGTGGAAGAGGCCGGAACCGGCAAAGAGGCTGTCGAGAAAGTCAGGGACGGCAGCTTCGACATTGCACTGCTCGACATCTCAATGCCTGAGATGAGCGGACTTGAGGCCCTTGACGAGATAAAGAAACTGAAGCCGTCCCTGCCGGTGCTGATCCTGAGCATCTACCCGGAGGAGGAGTATGCGGTGCGTGCCCTGAAATCGGGCGCATCAGGCTATATGACCAAGAAATCAGCGCCTGATGAGCTGATCGCTGCCATCAGGAAGATCGTGCGCGGCGGGAGATACATAAGTCCGTCCCTGGCCGACTTCCTCGCTTCTCACCTGACCGGGGAGAACAGCAAACCGCTTCATGAGACCCTGTCCAACCGGGAGTTCCAGGTGATGCGCATGATCGCTGCAGGCAGGTCCCTGAAGGAGATCGCCTATGACATGTCTCTCAGTCCCAAGACGATCAGCACCTTCCGGACTCGCATCCTGCAGAAGATGCAGATACAGAACAACGCTGACCTTATCCAATACGCAATAAAAAACAAGCTCATCGATTAATACCGTACGCGCCTCCAGCCTTCTCTTGCATCTGCTGCCTGCGCTGTAAGGGAAACCTTACGCGGCTCTGCCCATAATTTGACGAATACAATTACCTCCGCTGATATCTTTGGTCCTGCTGTCCGGTTACGCTAGTAACACGATGTCGTGAAGTATTCCGGCACCCGCAGAACACAAGAATTAGGAGGTTTAGCATGAGAAAGGCTTTACATACCGAGGAAGCGTATGCGGACAATGATGTCCTTGATGATAGGGAAGAACTCTCCGAAGAACCTGGAGAAATGTTAATGGAGGACGCTGACGACAGCGGAGAAGCAGAAAACACTGCCGAAGACCACGACCCGGAGGCCGACCCTGCTGACGGTCATGAGTCATGCGATCCGCTCAAGATGTATCTGAACGAGATCGGTTCGACACCTCTCCTGAAAAAAAGCCGGGAACTGGAGGTGGCGCGACAGATCGAGGACAACAGGGAACTGGCGATAACCGCACTCTTCTCCCTGCCGTCTGTTGTCGAAAAACTGGTCCAGGCCGGGAAACAGATACAGCTTGGCAAGATGCCCCTGAACGAGATCATCCGGTTATCGTCAGATCCGGAACAGATCAGGGATGACGAAAAGAAGAAGTTCATGGAGGCGGTGCGGCAGATAGAGCGGCTGCATCAGATGAAGACCCCGGCGCTGTATCGCGGCAAACTGCCGGCCAGGGTCATGGCACTCAGACTGCGCTTTGATTTCGTCGAAAGGCTATTCCGCGAAACAGAGGACGAGATGCATGCGTTTAAGGACGGCCTTGCCGGAATGAATGCCAGGAAGGCGGCTGTCGGAAGAAATACGTTCCATGAGAGGACCGGCAGCACGGTGGAGGCTGTGGAGGAAGTGCTCAGGACATTCAGCCATGCCCGCGGAGAGATCAACGAGGCGAGAAACATTCTGATCGAGGGAAACCTGAGGCTCGTTGTTAGCGCAGCGAGACGCTACGCCGCCATGGGGAGGATGAGCATGCTCGACCTGATCCAGGAGGGGAATATCGGACTGATGAGGGCAGTAGATCTGTTCGATCACCGGAAGGGTTTCAAATTCAGCACCTATGCCATGTGCTGGATCAAGCAGGCTATCACCCGTGCGCTCTCAAGGCATTCCCGGCTGATACGTCTCCCGGTGCATACGGCTGATGAGCTGACCAGGATCGTCCAGGCATCCAGGGAACTGACCAATGAACTGGCTGAAGATCCCTCTCCTGAGACCATAGCGGCACGGGTGAAGCTGCCTGCGCCGAAGGTGAGGGGACTGCTTGAGATGTCGCGTGACCCGCTCTCTCTTCATACTCCGGTCGGCGAGGACGATTCCGAGATGATCGACTTCATCGAGGACAAGTCGATGCAGTCACCGCTTGCAGCCCTTATTAATACCGATCTGAGGAAAAAGGTGCTGAGCGCAATATCTCTGCTCGACCCCAAGGAGGAGAAGGTCCTCCGCGGACGGTTCAGCATCGACAGGGAAGAACAGACGCTCGAGATGCTTGCCAATGAGTTCGGACTGACCAGAGAACGGATCAGGCAGATAGAGACATCAGCCATAAAGAAACTGCGGAACCATTTCGCAGCTGCAGCAGTTTAGCGGAGACCGGTTAGGCTGACTCTTTGGGCGCCTCTTCAGTAAAGCTGCCGATCTTCTTCAGCCTTTTGTACCGGTCCTCAACGAGCTTGCCAGGCGTTTTGGTCTTCAGCTCTTCAAGGGCCTCGAGGATCTTCCCCATGATGTTCTTTGCCATCATCTCCGGGTCGCGGTGAGCGCCGCCTAAAGGTTCAGGTATGATCTCATCGATGATCTTAAAGCCAAGCAGGTCCTCTGAGGTCATTTTCAACGCCTCTGACGCGCGCGCGAAATCCTCGGGCCCGAGTTCGCTCTTCTTCCAGAGGATCGCAGCACAGCCTTCCGGCGAGATGACCGAATAGACCGAATGTTCAAGCATATAGAGCCTGTCGGAAACGCTCAGGGCAAGCGCACCGCCGCTGCCGCCCTCGCCGATGACCACCGCAATGATCGGCACTCTCAGCCGCGACATATGCATGAGGCTGGATGCGATCGCTTCGCCCTGGCCCCGCTCCTCGGCGCCGATCCCGGGATATGCCCCCGGCGTGTCGATAAGCGTAATAATCGGCCGTTTGAACTTTTCTGCCAGTTCCATGAGCCGCATGGCCTTGCGGTACCCCTCGGGGTGCGGCTGCCCGAAATTCCTGTGGATCCTCTCCTTGGTGCCCCGGCCCTTTTGATGGCCGATGATCACCACCGGCAGTCCGCCCTTCAGCTTTGCCAGTCCGCCGACAATGGCCTTGTCATCGGCAAACCGCCGGTCGCCGTGCAGCTCTATGAACTCATCGGTCATGAGGCTGATATAATCAAGCGTATACGGCCTGTCCGGATGGCGGGCAAGCAGCGTCTTCTGCCAGGGCGTAAGGTTGGCATAGATCTCCGTCCTCAGCTCCTTGATCTTCTTTTCAAGCTTCTTTATCTCGCCCGAGAGATTGATGTCCTTGCCGTCAGAGAGCCTCTTCAGCTCCTCCATCTTGACCTCAAGTTCTTCGATCGGTTTTTCAAATTCAAGGTAGTATTTGATCATGAGACGGTTATCGCTCCCTTGCCTATCATAGTTTCAAGTCTTTTCACGAGCGCCGTATCAGGCTTGATAGAGATGCTCGTTGCGATCAGGGTCTGAGACTTGGCGCTCCGTATCCTGAGATAGAGCTGGCAGTCCCCGGGATACTCCATGACCAATGACCGGATGTTCTGCAGACCCTCGCTGCTGCCCTGCGTTTCCTGGAGGGATATCTCCATCTTCCTGATGCTCTTCCTGCCGGCATCCTCAAGGTTTGAAACCTCCAGCCCGCGCAGTCTCACGCCCTTTTCGTCCTTGTCAATGCTCCCCTTCACCAGGACAACCGCGTCCTTCTTCAAGTGTTCATACACACTCTTATAAAGGTTCGGAAATACAATGACTTCCACGCTGCCTTCGTCATCTTCCAGTGTCATATAGGCCATGAGCTCTCCGGATGATTTCACATTCTTCTTTCTGACCGTCCGTAAAATACCGCCGATAAGGACCTCTGCCTTGTCAGGGGCATGCTCGAGATCTGACGTTTTCTTTGCCTTGAGCCGGGAAAGCAGCGTATCGTACTTTGTAAGCGGATGACCGGTAATATAAAAGCCAAGCGCTTCTTTTTCATTATTGAGAAGTTCTGCCTCGTCCCACTCGGCACCGGCCTGCACCGGCTCCGGAAGCTCATCGCCGAACATGCTCACCTGATCAACATTCCTGTTGCTTTTTCCGCTGCCGTTCAGCAGGTCAGTGACCGTTTCCATTGCAGCAGAGCGCGTTATGCCGAGGGAATCAAAGGCACCGGCCTTTACCAGGCCTTCGAGCACCTTCTTGTTCACTTTTCTGGTATCAGCCCTCTTGATGAGATCCGCAATGGAGGTAAAAGGGCCGCCAGCCTCCCGCACCTCAAGGAGCAGTTCTATGGCAGCGCCGCCCACGCCCTTCACCGCCTCGAGGCCGAAGCGGATGGAATTGCCGATCACCCTGAACTCCCTGCCCGACAGGTTGATGTCAGGCGGAAGCATCTCTATTTTCATCTTTCGGCATTCATTGATCGACTTTACGATCTTGTCCGTATCGCTCATATCAAGCGTCAGCGTGGCCGCCATGAACTCGACCGGATAATGGGTCTTGAGATATGCGGTCTGGTACGCGATATACGCATAGGCAGCAGAGTGTGATTTATTAAAGCCATACAGCGCAAACGGGGCCATGACATCAAAGAGCCGCGCAGCCTTCTTCTCGGTTATCTTGTTTTCGACCGCACCCCTGATGAAGACCTCTTTCTGTTTCTCCATCTCCTCGATATTCTTTTTCCCCATCGCCTTTCTGAGCAGGTCTGCCTGTCCCATCGAGAAGTTGGCGATCCGGTTCGCGATCAGCATGACCTGCTCCTGATACAGGATGATGCCGTAGGTCTCGTCGAGGATCTCCTGAAGCTGGGGCATCATGTACGTGACCTTGGTGTCTCCCTTCTTCCGTTTGATGAAATCATCGATCCACTGCATCGGACCCGGCCGGTACAGCGCAACAAGGGCTATCAGGTCCTCGAACCGGTTCGGCTGCATCCTGATCAGGATATCGCGCATGCCTTCGCTTTCGAGCTGGAACACGCCTGCGGTCTGACCCGAGCTGAGCAGTTCATAGGTCGGCTGATCGTCGATCGGTATGGCTGCAAGGTCAAGGGCATCCTTGCCCTGTTTAATGTATTTCAGGGTCTTTTCTATCACGGTGAGCGTCTTCAGGCCCAGGAAGTCGAACTTGAGCAGCCCGACCTTTTCAAGGGCCTTCATCTCGAACTGGGTGACAACGCTCTCGTCCGAAGGGTTCCGGTAGAGCGGTGCATAGTTGGTGATCGGTTCAGGAGATATGACCACACCTGCAGCATGGGTCGACGCATGCCGGTTCAGACCTTCCAGCCGCATCGCAATATTCAGCAGCTCCTTTACGCCCTCGTCCGTGTCATAGGCCTGCTTCAGCTGAGGCTCTGCAGCCAATGCGCCTTCGATCGTGATCTTCGGATCATGCGGGATAAGCTTCGCGATCCTGTCCACCTCTGCATAGGGGATGTCCATGGCGCGTCCCACATCGCGGATCGCTGCCTTTGCCTTCATCGTCCCGAAGGTGATGATCTGTGCTACATACTCGGCGCCGTATTTCTCGGCGACATAATTGATGACCTCCTGCCTCCGGTCCTGGCAGAAATCAACGTCAATATCCGGCATGCTCACCCGTTCAGGATTCAGGAAGCGCTCAAAAAGAAGCTTGTATTTGATCGGGTCTATCTCGGTGATATCCAGACAAAAAGAGACGAGACTGCCCGCAGCAGAACCCCTCCCCGGTCCGACCGGGATACCCTTGGACTTTGCGTGATGGATAAAGTCCCAGACGATCAGGAAATAGGAGGTGAAGCCCATCTTCCTGATCATGCTCAGCTCGCTGTTCAGCCTGTCCTGGTAGTTCTGCGGCGCATCCTTTCCGATCTTCCGATCCAGGCCCTCATGCGCAAGCCGGGAGAGACAGGACTCTGCGTCCTCTCCGTTTTCCGGCTTGAACTGCGGCAGCAGGTTCTTGTGCTTGAGTTCGAGGTTGCAGCGTTCTGCGATCACGATCGAGTTCCTGATCGCCTCAGGCGTATCCTTGAACGTATCCATCATCTCTTTGGGAGATTTGAGATAAAATTCATTGGTGCTGAACTTCATGCGTGCCGTATCCTTGAGCGTCTTGCCAGTCTGGATGCAGAGAAGCACCTCATGTGCCTTTGCATCATCTTTCCTGAGGTAATGGCAATCGTTCGTCGCAACAAGCCCGATATGCAGTTCCCTGCCGAGCTCTATAAGCTGTTTATTCACCTCATCCTGTTCAGGAAGGCCGTTCGCCTGTATCTCGAAATAGAAGTTCTCCGGGCCGAGGATATGTTTATACGCCAGCGCCCGCTCACGCGCCTTGTCGACCAGTCCTCTCTGGAGGTAGTACGGAATCTCTCCCTTCAGGCATGCAGATAAGCCTATCAGCCCTCCGCTGTACTGCTCCAGGAGATCCATATCAATACGGGGCTTATAATAAAAACCTTCAAGCGAGGCCTTGCTCACCAGCGTCAGCAGGTTCCTGTACCCCGCATCGTCGCGGGCAAGGAGGATGAGATGGAATGACGAATATTCGTCCTCACCTGACTGCGTCTTGTCAAAGCGGCTTCGCGGCGCAACATAGATCTCGCAGCCGATGATCGGCTTGATGCCGGCGTGCGTACACTGGCGATAGAATTCGACAGCGCCGAACAGGTTGCCATGATCGGTCATGGCTATTGCCGGCATCCTGAATTCCTTTGCCTGTTTTATCAGGTCCTCAATACGGATTGCACCATCAAGGAGACTGTATTCTGTATGCAGGTGGAGGGATACGTAATCCGCGTGTGAATGCATTAAGAATTTTACCCGATGGTCAGTTTGCAGGTCAATGAAAGAGCGGTTTTTTCTGATATAATAGATACTTATGGAACAGGCCTCTAATGGATTGAATGCCCTTTTTGCAATACTCGCGATACCGGCGCTGATCGCGCTCTTTTTCCTGGCCAAATTCATCTACCATCATACAATCGGCAAGAAGATGAAGACGACCCTGAAAGAGGATTACCAGAACGAGGCAGACCGCTTTGAGAAGGCCGGCAAGTTCGTCTCTGCAGCACATGTGTATGAGCAGAAACTGAAGGACCTGAAAAAAGCCGCAGCGTTGTACGAAAAGGGAGGGGATCACAGAAGGGCTGCGTCGCTCTATGATCTTCTCGGCATCTCTGCAAAGGCAAAAGAGATGTATGAAAAGGACGGCAACGTCGACGATGCTGCAGAGATTTCGATACGGGAAGGTGAGTTCGAGGAAGCGGCAAAGCTCTACAGCAAGGCAGGGAAAAAGGCAGACGAAGCTGCCATCATGGAACAGGCAGGCAGAATACTGCCGGCGATCAGGGCATACCGCGAGGCCGGTGATTACCGGAACGCTGCGAGGCTTCTTGAAGCAGAAGGCATGGTTAAAGAGGCTGCCGAGATGTTCGGCCTCATGCTCAGGGACAAGCCGGTTGACCCATCAACGATCGAGGACTATTATGCCTATGCTTTTAAGCTCGAAAGAACAGACCAGCCTGATAAGGCACTCGACGTGTACCGGCAGATAGATCAGGCAGACCCTACATACCGGGATGTAAGAGAAAGGATCGAGGCCCTTTCGCCCCAGCAGCCGGAAGAAGATCAGGCAGACATGGCCGGCAAGACCTCTATCAGGAGCTTTATCAAGTCAGGCAAAATAGAGCCAAAATACAGCTTCAAACTCTGGTTCCAGATCCTGAAATCGCTTCAGGCAGCCTATACCTCCGGCAGGCCTTACGGCTTCCTGAGCCCGGAGAATATCCTCCTTGACACCCATAACAATCTCTCCTTCCTGAAGAGGCCTCCCTCAGCCGCGTATGGTGCACCGGAGAAGACCAGGGGCATGGAACTCGACGTGCGGGCAGATATCTTCTCGTTGGGCGTTATCCTCTACGAAATGCTGACCGGTGACCTCGAAGGGTTGGGAGCGGTGAGGGTCATTGATGTTGCCCATGATGTCCCTGACTGGCTCGACGAGATTGTCATAAAGTGCATCAGGAAAGTGCGCGAAGACCGGTATCAAAGCATTGATGAGATCGTTGCGGACATAAAGAACCTGTCGAAAGGCAAAAAAGATACGGACAGCCCGTCAGTATGAGCAGCCTGGTCATATGGATCACCGGCCTTCCGGGGAGTGGCAAGAGCACCATTGCCGATGCAGTAAAGCAGAGACATGACGGCCTCATTATCCTCCGCATGGATGACCTCCGGAAGATCGTGACCCCACAGCCAACCTACACCGACTCAGAACGCGATATTGTGTACAGAAGTCTGGTCTATCTTACCAAGACCCTCTCAGAACTCGGACATGAGGTGATCATCGATGCAACCGGAAACCGGAGGCAGTGGCGTGAGCTTGCCCGGCAGCTGATCCCGTCATTCGCTGAGGTCTATCTCAGATGTCCGCTGGAGCTATGCAGGCAGAGGGAAGCTGAGAGGACAGAGAAGCACGGCGCTCCAACAGGGATCTATCAGAAAGGCTCAGCAGGCTGGCCGGTCCCCGGCATAACGGTTCCGTATGAAGAACCTCTGAATCCTGAACTGGTCATTGATGCGGAAAAGGTCTCAGCAGCGGATGCAGCAGGTGTCATAGTCAAGTTCATCGAAGGGTTCCGGAAGAAAACATAGCCTCAGTTTTTTCTGTTTCTTTGTGCCGAAGGAATGAGGGGCTGCAGAAAGGACTTAACTCTTTCCGGGACCACGATACAGATCTTTCGGCGGTTTTGCGGTAACCCCGAAAAGGTCGAACATCACCTGCACTGAAAAATCGCCGTGCTTTTTGGTCGCCTCGATCCGGACGCCCCAGCACTGGGCAGTGTACTGCACGTACGCACCAGCCTGCTTCAGACCTTCGCCTTTTGCGTCGTACCGAACGTCCAGTCCGACCTGTATCGGCTTCACCGGCTGGACCTCTACGCCGGCCCTGAATACAAGGATATCCTCAGCCCTATTGTACCGCTGCCCGAACCTGACGCTGCCAACAGAAAAAGGTATCTTGATATCAGAACTGACCGTCTGTATCTGTCCGGTGTTGACATCATAGGCTGCGCTGATCTTGGCAGGAACAGGTTTCTGCGTGCCCAGCTCGACTTCCAGCGGCCTGAACGGCCTGTCGCCGTTATTCATATCCACCGGCTGGGTGATCCGTGCTGTCACGATTTCCTTGCCCTGCACCAGAAATCTGTTAAGCAGGCTGAGCTCCAGTCTTGCCGTCTTGCCGTGCAGTTCCCATGCATCAAAGGTATGCGGGAAGTCCTGTGCATCGTTCGATATATAGTGATAGCGGACCGTCGGTTCGATCACATGGGTAAAAGAATCGTATTTTCTGAAGAGCCTTGTATGGAGATTGCCGTCATATTCAAATGCCAGGCTCTCATTGTTGGTATTTGAGCCGGTATCATGGTACAAGTCATAGGCAGTTCCCCTCAGGCCGACGATCTGGGAAAGCACCACATCGCTCCCGATCACATGAAGCACAGTGGGATTTACCGTAAGCCTGCGCGCTGAAACGCCATCCTTTTTCCAGATGTTCGCTGCTGCAGCCTCCGCGGAAACCATAAAACTGCCAAACCGTGTATAGTTCAGGACATAACCGATCTCCGGCAGTTTCTGCGGAACGTCGCCGGTGGCATACTTGAGATCGATCCAGTACTGCGCCAGGAGATATGCGCGGCTGTTCTCAAAGGGGATATTGATCTCAGCGGTGGTCTCGAGAAACCGCTGCAAATGCTGCTCATTGTTCGGACCGATCTCCTTGTAAAGGTCCTTGTGCGCATTGACCTCCCGGTAAAAATCCTTCTCGTTCACCACATTGGCATTCAGGAAAAGCCCTATGCCGCCGGAAGAACGGTCATCATGCAAGGCTTTGAACTCCGTAAAATCCCTGTGCAGCACGTGATCACGGATATGGTAAAGCCACCAGGCACTCTGCAGCCCGTGGGGCTCGATGAACCGGTATTCGAGGCCGGTGCCGATCCCCTGCTGTGCATAGGCATCAAGCACAAATGTTGCGTCCCTGTTCTCCGCGATGGCCCAGAAGAATGGAATGCTGACGCCAAACCCGCGGGAACTGCTGTTGCTGAGCGTGGGAACGAGAAAACCGGTCTGCCGTTCGGTGTACACCGGTGCCCAAAAATAGGGTGAATACAGAACCGGGACATCACGAAGACGAAACGATGCATCGCGCGCCGTGACCCGCTGGCCGACAATAAGGTCCATGTCCTTGCCCCTGAAGCACCACGCAGCAAGAGGTCCGTCGCAGGTCGTAAAATTCGTCTCTTCCTTGCTGGCGAATTCATTCTCCGCTCTTCTTTCGACCTCTGCGCCCTTCAGATAATAGTTGTCGTCCTTGAAGAAGATATCGGCGTCATACAGTTTACCGGTCTTCTTCTCCATATTGATGTCAGCGGTCTTTGCCGTAAAGAAGGTCTGCAGGTCATCGTACCGCACATTTCCTTCGGCATGGGTATCACCGGTCTCCTCGAAATAGACCATTTCGTCCGCCTCAACCGTCGCGTCCTCCTGCTCCACCTTCACGGACCCTTTTGCGACATACTTTCTCAGCTTCGAAAAATATTCAAGGGTCTGCGAAACGATGGTCGTTTCCGCATCAGCGGCATAGCACGGGGCAGCAAAGGGTGAGGCGCAGAGAGCAAGGACCAGCGCAATGCAGGCCTGAGAGCAACGGGCAGAGGCTCTTCTCCTGCGTTCCTGCTTGATGATCGACATCTTGCGCTTTACGATCTTTTTCATTCTCTCAGCCTCGCAAGCACGCCTTTTTGGCCAAGCGCTTCTTTCACTTCGCCGATCGTGTAGAACGAACCGGTCACAACGATCAGGTCACCCTGCGTATACAACCGCTCTGCCATATTCAGCGCATCGGGGACTGTCAATGCAGTCCCGGCAAGGTACCCGAGTCCGCGGGCTTCGGCAGCGAGCGTTTCCGGGGAGGCAGCCCTGCCGTATGCGGGAGCGGTGAAGATGATCTCTGCGGCAAGAGGAAGCAGCGGTTTCATGATGCCTTCCCGGTCCTTGTCGTTCATGATGCCCATGACCAGAATGATCCTGCGGTACAAACCGAGTGCTTTCCTGAGAAAATCGGCAAGCACTGCAGCGGCCTGGGGATTATGAGCGCCATCTATGAGCAGCGGCGGCTGGTCTTTCACAAACTCAAGTCTTCCCGGCCAGCGGGCCGCCTGCAGCCCCTGACCAATATCGCAGCTCATCTCCGGATATTTTTTCATGATCTCTTCTATTGTCCGTACGGCTAATGCGGCATTCAGCGCCTGATGTCTTCCGGCAAGCTGCAGCACAAGACCGTGGTATTCTTTATCGCCGCGGTAATCGATCCTGATGCGGACCAGCTCGCTGGCAGTTATATCCGCAGAGAAATCCTTTCCGTATGCGAACAGCGCTGAACCACACTCCGCTGCCCTGCTTTCGAGCACTTCGGCAGCATCAGGATGCTGCGAAGCCGTGATCACCGGCACACCCTGTTTGATGATACCGGCTTTTTCTCCTGCGATCGCCCTGAGCGTAGAGCCCAAAAAATCGCTATGATCAATATCGATGGCAGTGATCACCGACACCTCGGGCTTGAGAATGTTGGTTGCATCAAGGCTGCCGCCCATGCCCACTTCAACGACTGCCCATGCAACCTGCATGCGCCTGAAATGCAGGAACGCCATCGCAGTCGTCACCTCAAAAAATGTCGGCAGAAAATCCGGGATATTTATAGCAGCCGTCCGCACCTCATCGGCAAGTCTCACCACTTCAGCCTCTGATATCTCTCTGCCGTTCACCCGGATCCTCTCGGTAAAGCTGACCAGGTGCGGCGAGGTAAAAAGTCCGGTCGTAACCCCCGCGGTCCTTACCATCGCCTCGATCATCGCCGACGTCGAGCCTTTGCCGTTCGTTCCTGCCACATGGACCGAGCGGAACGAATCCTGCGGATTTCCGAGCGCAGACAGAAGCTTTCTGGTATTATCCAGACCGAACTTCATGCCGTATTTCTGCAGACGGTAAAGATATGCTATGGTCTCTTCGTAGCTCATGCGAGAATTCCTATGATCTGGCCGATCGTCTTTTTCAGGTCCTTCCGGTCAACCACCATGTCTATCATGCCGTGGTCCAGCAGGAACTCTGCCCTCTGAAAATCATCCGGCAGCTGCTGCTTGATCGTCTGTTCGATCACCCGCGGACCCGCGAATCCTATCAGGCTCCTCGGCTCCGCTATGATAACATCTCCCAGCATTGCAAAACTCGCCGTGACGCCGCCAAAGGTCGGGTCAGCCAGGACCGATATATAAAGACAGCCATTGTCATTCAGCCGGGCAATGGCCGCAGACACCCTGGCCATCTGCATGAGAGAGAAGATGCCTTCCTGCATGCGCGCGCCGCCCGAGGATGCCACCGTGATCAGCGACTTCTTCGCTTCAAGGGCGGCCTCTGCCGCACGCACGACCTTCTCCCCCACAACCGAGCCCATGCTGCCTCCCATGAACGAGAAGTCCATCATCACGAGGACCACCGGGATGCCCTCGATGGTCGCCTCTCCTGATATGGCGGCCTCTTCGAGTTCGCTCTTCTTTCTGTTCTCCGCAAGACGATCCTTATACGAGATCTTGTCCCTGAAGCTCAGCGGGTCCCGGGAGGACAGACCGGTATCGATCTCCGTGAAGCTGCCCTCGTCGACCAGGAGCTGGATGCGATCCTTTGCACTGATCCTGAAATGATAATTGCACTTTGGGCAGATCCTGAGGTTCTTGTCTATTTCCTTCTTATAGATGATCTCCCTGCAGCTGTCGCATTTCACCCACAGCCCCTCAGGGATCTTGATCTTCTTCTCCGGCTTTAGTGCTTCCTTGCTTTTCTTAAACCATGCCATTCGTTCTGCATTCCTTCTTTATGCTGCCCGGCATTCTGTGATGCGGTAGATATTATACCCTATATGACTTGCCATCTTTGATCATCTCTATCGCTATCTGCTTTTTTTTCTTCGTATCACGAAGCTCCCGACTTATCTCTGCCATGTACTGGGGCTTAATATGCGTGATCAGGATCTTTCGCGGCCGGTGCTTCATCTTGTCGATCTCGCTGCCGAGAAGGTTCGGTGTGAGGTGGCCGGTCTTGCGTGCCAGGTCCTCCATACGGTTCGGAAACGACACTTCGATGATCATAACATGGCTATGCACTGCTGCAGTCCATATCTTCTGCGTAGGGCCGGTATCCCCGGTATACAGGAGCGTCCTGCCCAGCCGGTCTCTGATCACATAGCCGACTGCCGGGACCGTATGGCTGACAGGATATGCGGTCGCTGAATAGCCATTCACCGCAAAAGACCTTCCGGGCACGATGGTCTTCAGCTTGAGCACAGGATCAAGCGACGCTGATATCTTGGTAAAGTCCGGCCAGAGCTTGTCATTTAACAGATTTTCGCGCAGGACCTTGAGCGTCTCTTTCGTGCCGTACACGGTCACGCTGTGCTTCCTCCGGGTGATGACAATATTGTCTGCGAGGAACGGGATTGCCTTGATATGGTCGAGATGGGCATGCGTGATCAGGATATGTCTGAGCGCCCACTGTTTCGACTCGCCGAGAGAGGTCCCTATGGTCCCGGCATCAAGCAGCACCTTGCCGTCAACAAGAAAGGCAGGAGAATTATATCCGGGCAGCTCTGCTCCCGAGCTTCCCAATACCTTTACGTTCACAGGCCTTCTCCGATTTCCGGTAGCACCCGGACAAAATGTTCCACCACGTCTCCGTCGAACTGCCTTCCTGAACATTTCTTCAGCTCGTCGATCGCGATCTGCATGCTGAGCGCTTTGCGGTACGGCCTGTCCGTGGTCATGGCGTCATAGGTATCAGCGACCGCAATGATCCGGGCAATCGGGTCAATGTCAGTACCTTTCAGGTGATCAGGATAACCGGTGCCGTCATATTTCTCATGATGCCCCCTCACCCCGGGGATGATATCGCGCAGCTTCTTCACGTTGCCGAGGATCTCGGAGCCGTACGCTGTATGCTGGTTCATCTTGCTGGTCTCCTCGGCATCGAGCCGGTCATTCTTGAGCAGGATGGTATCCGGGATCCCGATCTTGCCGATATCGTGCAGGATGGCGGCAAGCTTCAGCCGCTCCATCTCCTTATGTGGAAGGCCCATTGCCCTGCCGATCCCTACGCTGTAATGCATTACCCGCTGCGTATGTCCGCCGGTATACGGGTCGCGCTTTTCGATCGTTTCTGCAAGAGCCTGTGATGTTTCGTAGAAGGTGTCCCTGAGCTCCTCATACAGGTTCGCATTCTCGATCGCAATGGCAACCTGGTTTGCAAGGGCCGACAGGCCTTCCCGGTCCTCGTCGTCAAATGATCCTTCGTTCTTGTTGATCGCCTGGAGGACACCCAGGATATTTTCCTTGGTCTTGACCGGCACACAGATCATATTCTTTGTCCGGAATGTACTCTTCACATCAGCACCGCCAAAAAACCTGGGGTCTGACGCAACATCATGAACGATCACGCTCTCGCCTGTTTCGGCGACCCATCCTGCAATGCCCTGACCCTTTGCCAGACGGATCTCCTTCAGTGCAGTTCCCTTCTCGCCGAGCGCCACTTCAAAGAACAGTTCGCCGGTTTCCCGGTCAACGAGAAGCAGACTGCCGGTCTCTGCATTCACAAGGCAGGTGGCCGCTTCGATCGCCCGCTTTCTGATCTCGCGCGTATCGAGGGTGGAATTCACGAGAACGGAAAGTTCCATGAGTGCCTTTGCCTGCCGGAGTTTTCTCTCGAGCAGATTGATCATCTGATCGCTTCCCGCAGGGAACGCAGATATGTCTTTATATCTTCGTCGGGCTCATTGATCTTCTTGACGATCGCACTGCCGACGATCACGCCGTCCGCAAACCGGGCAACCACAGAGGCCTCCTCAGGCGTTGCAATGCCGAAGCCGACCGCAATAGGCGTATCGCTGACAGACCTGATGCGGTTCATGTGGGCCTCGATCGCGGGATCAAGAGCAAGCTTCGAGCCGGTGATCCCGGTGATCGATACATAGTAGATGAAACCCGTTGATCTCTTGCCGACTTTTTGTATGCGGTCCTCTGTAGAGGTAGGGGCAAGGAGAAAGATCACGTCAAAGGGTCTCTTCTTTGTGAGCTTCAGCATGCCCGCTGCTTCATCAGGAGGAAGGTCGGGGACGATGATGCCGTCAACCCCTGCAGCGCATGCATCCTCGACAAACTTTTTCTCGCCATATTTGAAGATAGGGTTGTAGTAGGTCATCAGGATGATCGGGATCCGGGTCGTCTTCCGCAGATCAGCGACAAGGGCTATCACCGTATGCATCGTCGTGCCGTCCTCAAGCGCCCTCTGCGCAGCGGCCTGTATGGTCGGCCCGTCTGCCAGCGGATCAGAGAAGGGCACACCGAGTTCGATGATATCAACACCGCAGTCCTCAAGGATCCGGACCATCTCCCTGGTCCTGCTGATGTTCGGGTCCCCTGCCATGATGTACGCAATAAAGGCCTTCCTGTTCTGTTCCTTCAGAGAACGGAATTTACTGCTGATGCGGGATCTCATATCTGCACACCCTTGATGCGCGCCACATGCTGCACATCCTTGTCGCCCCTGCCGGAAAGGTTCACGACAATGATCTCGTCCTTCGAGAGCTTCGGTGCAAGCATCATCGCCTCTGCAAGGGCATGAGAGGACTCAAGCGCGGGAATAATACCTTCGGTCCTGGAAAGCCTGTCAAAGGCGGCAAGCGCCTCATCGTCCGTTGCGTACGCATACTGGACCCTGCCCGAGTCTTTCAGGAACGCATGCTCCGGCCCGACAGCGGCATAGTCAAGACCTGCTGAAACAGAGTGCGTGCCGAGCACATTGCCGTCATCATCCTGGAGCAGATAACTCTTCGTGCCCTGAAGCACGCCGATCGAACCTCCGGCAAAACGCGCTGCATGCTCACCCAGGGCAATGCCCCTGCCGCCCGCTTCCACGCCGATCATCTTCACCGTATCATCAATGAACGCATGGAACAGGCCCATGGCATTGCTGCCGCCGCCAACACAGGCAATGAGATAATCAGGAAGTCTGCCCTCAGCATCCTGTATCTGTTTCTTCGCTTCCCTGCCGATTACAGACTGGAAATCCCTCACCATCACCGGAAAGGGATGGGGGCCGAAGACCGTGCCCATCACATAATGCGTTGTCCTGACATTCGTGGTCCAGTCTCTCAATCCTTCGTTGATCGCGTCCTTCAGGGTCTTTGAACCGAGCGTCACCTCATGCACCGTGGCACCAAGGAGTTTCATCCTGAAGACATTCAGGGATTGGCGCGCAACGTCCTCGGAACCCATATAGATCTCACAGGCAAGCCCGACCAGCGCCGCGCCTGTCGCCGTGGCAACGCCATGCTGTCCTGCGCCGGTCTCTGCGATCAGCCTCTGTTTGCCCATCTTTTTTGCGAGCAGGGCCTGGCCGATTGCGTTATTGATCTTATGGGCGCCGGTATGGGCAAGGTCCTCACGTTTGAGATATATCTTTGCACCGCCAAGATCAGCGGTCAGTCTTTTTGCGTAGTAAAGCGGGGTTGGCCTTCCGATATAGGTCTGCTGGAGCAGCCGAAGCTCATCGTGAAACGCACGGTCCTTTTTAGAGGCAGCATACGCAGCTTCGAGTTCCTGCAGCGCAGGCATAAGGGTCTCCGGCACGAACCTTCCGCCATACGCGCCAAAATAGCCCTTTTTGTCCGGTAATTTTTTGATAGCCAATCCCCCCTCTTGAGCATTAAGGAAAAAGTAAATGCAGGCTTCTTTAAAAACCCGTTTATTATATCCCAAAAGGGGAAAATATCACTACAAAGGAGCCCCGGAAATGGCCCAGGATCTTTCAGCACTGCTGAGCCTGTCCGGATGCAGTCGGCACGCACGTGAGAAGATGCGCCCTCACCCTGGTCGCCCGCATTCCGGCGATCCGGCAAAATCTGCATTTGCCCGGGTCTGTGATATATGATACCAATAAAGCAAAGAAACTCCGGAGGAGGATCGAAAGATGGGGAAAAAGCTGATCGCAATCGCAAATGTTATCGTGATCCAGTATCTGATCACGTCACACTATGGGGTCCCATACAAATGGGCCTGGCTGGTGCTGACGGTAATTGTCCTGACCGCATTACTGGTATGGTCGAACGCACCGGCAAAAAAATAAAATGTGGAACCCTCTCCAGAGCATAGATATATCTTTGACTCTTCGCAACCCATCTTTCTATACTTAAAACATGTTAAAAATAGCGGTAATAGACGGTCAGGGAGGCGGTATCGGAAGCCTTGTGGTGAAGCGTCTGAAAGAGGAATTTTCGGACCGGGTCGAGGTGATCGCGCTCGGCACCAATGCTGCCGCAACAACAGCCATGATCAAATCACGGGCGAACAAGGGTGCTACCGGCGAGAACGCCATCATCTGGAACTCCGGCAAGGTGGACATGATCATCGGCCCCCTGAGCATTGCGTTCCCGAACGCCATGCTGGGCGAGGTGACGGACAGGATGGCAACTGCCATCGTCTCATCCCCTGCCCGCAAACTCCTGCTTCCCCTGAACCAGGAAGGGGTCGAGATAGCCGGCGGCGACCGGGAACCTCTGCCCCATCTCATTGAACATGTAATCTCACAGATAAAGGAGAGCGGCCATGTGTGAAGCAAATGCCTATATCTATAAAGACGGCAAGGAAGAACTCTACCTTGAAAATGTCGACCTCATGAAACCGGAAAACGGGAAGATCTTCATGAAGAACCTTTTCGGCGAGCAGAAGATCTTTGAAGGAGAGATAAAAGAGGTCTCTCTTCTCAGCCACAGGATCATCCTGGAGAAGAAGTAGCCGCTACTTTCCGGGCAATTTAACCATATGTCTCATGAATGGCGGCTGCTCGATTCAGGGCCGGGCAGCGCGGCCTACAACATGGCACTTGATGAGGCCCTTGCAGCCTCGGTCAGAGATGGCAAATCCCCTCCGGTTCTCCGGTTCTATGGCTGGGACAGACCCTCCGTCAGCATCGGCTGTTTTCAGAGAACATCAGATCTTGATCTCGATTACTGCAGACAGAACAATATCCCGATCGTCAGAAGGCCGACCGGCGGAAGGGCGATCCTTCATGATGATGAGCTGACGTACAGCTTCTCTGTCCGCACAGACAAGGGGCTTTTTTCTGAAGGTCTTATGCAAAGCTATCGGGAAATAGGCAGTGCCTTCAATCTTGCCTTCCGCAAGTCTGGCATTGACGTCAAAGCAAAAACAGAGAGAGAACGAGGCAGGGTCCTGACCAAAAATCCCCTCTGTTTCGAGTCATCCTCTTATGGCGAGATCCTCCTGTGCAACCAAAAGATCGTCGGCTCTGCCCAGAAACGGTGGCAGGACGGGCTTCTCCAGCAGGGGTCGATACCGTACACGTCTGATAAAGAAAAACTCGTTCGTATCTTTGGCAGGAAGGCCTCAGCGGGAGAAATATCTCTGCCTGGCCTGAAAGGGATAGTGCCGGACTTCAATGATCAGGATTTCAGGAACGCGCTTTGCCAGGCCTTTGAAGAGATCTTCGGGATCAGTTTTCTAACTTCTCATCCTGACCAGGCTGAGCATCAGCTTGCTGAGGAGCTTGAGCAGCAGAAGTATCTTCAGGAGTCGTGGAACCTTCGTCTGTAGCTGTCGTATCAGCGGTCCTGTCAGTCAGCGGTTCAACCGTAACGATCTCCGGTTTCTTTATCTCGAGCTCATAGTAATAGGTAAAGACAACGCCAAGCACAACAAGGCCAAGATAGCCCTGCACCATATAAGAAATAAGCTGAAGCGGGAAGGAGACGATCGTGCCGATGATCGGGATCAGGTGAAAGGGATAACTGATCAGCATCGCAAAAAAACTTACAACAATGTACCCAAGGAACAACAGCGTATAGAGCCAGAAGGCAGGCTGATGGTTCCAGAGAAAAGAGCAGGCGTCCTTAACAGCCTGCCATGAACCTTCGCGCTTGAAAAAGAGTACGGCAATGCCGTAGACCGTCACGGCGAGGATGGCAAGGAGAAGGCTGAGCGCTGCCAGCGCAAGCACCAGCGAGAAAAAGATGCCGAGAAAGAGCGCAAGCGTTGAATCCTGACTCCTTGCCGCAGATACGACAGCTGCAATGCCCCCGCCGAAAAGCCCGAGCAGAAAGGCAATAGCGAGAAAAATAAGGCCTATGAGGCAGGTGTACCAGAGAAGCGGAAAGAAGAACTGTCTGGCCTCGGAGAAAAATCTCTTCATGCTGAACGGTGCTGACGGTTCAAGGACACTCCTGCCGACAATACCTGCTGATCCGCTGAACACATAGAGACCGAGCGTCGTGACGAACAGAAAATAGAGCAGGATGCTGGTCACCACCATCAGCACCAGCCAGAGATATTTTGCAATGAATTCAGAAGGACTCGAGAACATATTGAAGATGTCTTTTGCCTGGGTAAGACCGGTCAGATCAAGGCCGAAAATCACAAAGGCAATGCCGAGCGGAATACCAACGACAACAAAGAAGCTGACGCAGTTAATGATCATCAGCACTGCCTGCACGCCGACAAGCTGCATCCGCCTGTTGATAATATGGAACCCTGTCCTGATCGCCTCGTTAAACGTCATACAATTCTCTCCTGATGCTCTTGTGTAAGGGATACGCTGGTTGATGTGAGCGGCATCAGAACATATTCGGTCACAGTTCTTGGTGACGTGAAGCGTTAAGCAGGCTCGACTGTCTGAGCAAAGCGAGTTTCGAGACTGCAGTGTAACAAACTTAGAACTGTCGAAGATGTTCGTGGCAAGCGAACGTCAGCCAGAGTATTCCAACTGAATCTATTATACATCTTCGACCGCCATCTCCTCAAAACAATCAGCGGGAAGCTCTTTCAAGAACCGCGACTGCTGGGCGATTCCCATGGTCTGCCAGTCATCGGCAGTCACGGGATAGCAGAGGTACAGAGATTCCTTGGCCCGGGTCACGCCCACGTAGAAGAGCCTGCGCTCTTCTTCCTCGTCCTCGTTCCTGAGCGATTTTGCGGACGGGAACTTCCCGTCGTTCAGGCCGATCAGGAAGACCGTGTTCCACTCCAGCCCCTTGGCCTGATGCACGGACGAAAGGATCACCTTGCCTTCAGCCGCCTCTGATCCCTCGGCAGCGTCGGCAAGGCCCTGGAGCGTCATCTCGCTCAGAAAGGTCTCTAACAGATCGTACCGCTGCGCAAATTTCATCATCTGCATCACATCGTCGACCCGCATGTCGGCATTGGGATAAGTTGCATGGAGGTAGTCCTCATACCCGTGCTGCATCACATAATCGATCGCTGCAGACGGCATCTCCAGATAGCGCTCATGCTTCAGCACGCTCAGCATCTCAAGAAAGTTATTGAAGGCATTGGCCGCCTTCTTCGGTGCGAGCTTGTACGCATCGAAGACCGCCTCAACAGGCTTCTCTTCCTGCTGAATGAAATTCCATATCTTTGCGGCAGTGATATTGCCGATGCCGGGAATGAGCTTCAGCACCCGCTTCCAGCTGATCTCGTCATGGGGGTTGGCAATGATCTTCAGGAACGAAAGCGTATCCTTGATATGGGCCTGTTCAAAGAACGTAAGCCCTGACCGCACGTCAAAGGGTATGCCCTTGCGCTGGAACTCCATCTGGAGCTCCATGGACTGGAAATGGGAGCGATAGAGCACCGCGATATCATTGAAGGACCTCCCGTCAGCGTTCAGATCGATCACGACCGAGGCCACAAATTCCGCCTGCTCGAACACGTCCTTGAGCGCAACCATGTAAGGCAGTTCGCCCGGTGCAGAGACGGCGTGGAGATCTTTGCGGAACTGCCTGCGGTTATAGGCAATGCTGCTGTTGGCAAGGTGCAGCACCTGGGGCGTGGAGCGGTAGTTCGTGGTGAGCTTGTAAACAGTCGTTGCAGCATGCCGTTCAGGGAACTTCAGGATATTCTCAAAATCAGCGCCCCGGAACGAATAGATCGACTGGGCATCATCGCCGACCACCATAAGGTTCCCTGTGGCGCCGGTCGTGAGGTCTATGATCTCGGACTGGAGCCGGTTCGTGTCCTGGTACTCGTCAACCAGTACATGCCTGAATTTTATCGAATAGTATTCGCAGATCTTCGGATGTTCGACAAATAGCCTCTTCCATCCGTGGAGCAGGTCGTCAAAATCAAGGAGATTCAACTGGACCTTCTTCTTGTCATAGAGCTCCGCGATCTTCATGATCTCTTCCAACAGATGGGAGAAATGCGAAAAGCGCTGGAGCACAACAGCCTCGACCGGCACAGCAGTATTCCTTGAAAGACTGCATATCTCAGCCAGCACGCTTCCCTTGGGGAGGATGGTCTCCTTCTTATACACATCCGCAATGCAGGCGTCAAAGAGCTCCTTTGAGTCCTCCCGGTCAAGGATCGAGAAGCCCTGCCTGTACCCGATAAGCATACAGTGCTGCCTCAGAAGCAGGTTTGCGATATGGTGGAACGTGCCGCCAAAAAGCCCTGAGATGTTCATGCCGATCAGGAGTTCAACCCGCCTCAGCATCTCCCGAGCAGCCTTGTTCGTGAAGGTAAGGAGGAGGATATTCTCTGCAGGCGTCCCGGTCTCGATCAGACGTGCAACCCGGTACGTGACAACCCGCGTCTTGCCGGTGCCTGCACCTGCAAGCACCAGCGCAGGGCCGTCTCCGTGCATTACTGCTGCCGACTGCTCAGGGTTAAGGTCCTTTGCATAGTCGACCGAAAATTGGTGGGGTTCCCTGTGGAGAAAATACTTTTTCATTATAAACGGCTTCGCAAAAAGTCCGTATGCTGTGTTGCGCTTCGAAACTCGTCACTGCGACGTACCTGCAAGTACCAACAGTAGGTGCTTAAGCACGCCTCATTCCTCATTTCTTGCGCGCCTTGCCTCCAGAGCTTTTTACAAACCCGCCTCATTTTTATCTTCATTTCGTTTTATTATGAGTTTTCAATCATTCAAAGAAAAGCGGCTTAATAGATTTGTCAAGAATGCCCTGCTCAGACGCCCTTCTGAAAAGCTCTGCAATTGCACGCACGCCGTCATCTCCAATATCCAGAGAATAATCATTTACATAGAGGCTGATATGCTGTTCAATCACGCTGTCGTCAAGTTCCTGGGCATGGCTCTTGATATAGGACTTAGTCTCCTGCCTGCGGCTGAAGGCATATTCCAGACTCTTGCGGATCAAGGCATCGGTCCTCTGCACCACCTCCCTGCCAAGGTCTCTCCGTGCGATAATGCAGCCAAGCGGAATAGGAAACCCTGTCTCCTGCTCCCACCACACACCGAGGTCCATGATCTGCTTCAGTCCTTCCTGCTGATAGGTGAAGCGGCTCTCATGGATGATGAGGCCCGCATCTGCCTCGTTGTTCTTCACCGCATCGATGATCCGGTGAAACGGCATCACCCTGACCCTCTGCTTCAGTTCAGGGTCAAAGACCTGGAGCAGCAGAAAAGCAGTGGTCAGTTCTCCGGGGATCGCGATCGTTTTCCCCCTGAGGTCCTGTATCGCCTGTTCGTCACGCGCCACAACAAGCGGGCCGCAGCCCTTGCCAAGCGCACTGCCGGACCTGAGCAGGCAGTACGTATCACGCAGATGGCCAAAGGCATGGAACGACACCTTTGTAATGTCGAGTTTTGCCTGCTGTGCCATCCGGTTCAGGGTTTCGACATCTGCAAGGACCTCTTTGTACGCAATGCCATGAGTATCGATCTTTCCATGCACAAGGGCGTAGAAGATGAACGTGTCATTCGGGCAGGGCGAATAGCCGAGGGAAAGCGTGTTCTTCATATCAGATCGTTCTGATGCATTCCAAGACTGCCTCCTGGCAGTTCTCTGCAGCAAGCGTTATATTCCATTTTGATCTGTCTCTGTCCCCAACCATGTTGCTGATGCCGCGCATCCCGATCATCGGCACGCCATAAAGCGTGCAGATATGGGCAATGGCAGCCCCTTCCATATTTTCGCAGAGAGCGCTGAAGCAACGCTCAAGTTCAAGCGCCCTCTTCTTTGTGCCGGTGCAGGTGGAAAGAGTCAAAAAGGTCCCTTTTTTGACCGTGATGCGTGATGCGTGATGCGTGATGCGTCGGGCAGCCTTACCAGCCTTAATTGCGAGTTTTCGATCAAGGGGAAATGCATTGAAATAGTTCTTCCTGCCCTTTTTAACGAGCGGTATGCCAATGAGCTCCATGCCGTGAAAGCCATCTTTCAGCAGGACCCCCTCGTCTCCATAGATCTCTTTTTCTGCGATCGCAACGTCCCCTATCCGCAGTCCTGATGATGGATATGCGCCACCAATACCGATATTCATGATCACTGCCGGAGAATATTCATGGATAAGTCTCGCAACTGCATGGGCAGCATTTACCTTGCCGATACCCGAGACAGCCAGTATCATCTGCTTTCCGGCCAGATGTCCAATATGCCAAACGCCCTCGACTTTGGTCCTGTCTGCCAGATCTCTGAGCAGGAGTCCGCCTTCCTGATTCACCGAAAAAACTATCCCTATGTCAGCCCTTTTTCTTATTCTCCACCTCTTCCTGAACCTGCCTTTACTCTTGTATTTATCATATCAGACGCCTTGATAAAAAAGGGCTTCCTGTGGTAGAGTTTCTAACCCGAATGCCTGTCTTACAGGCAGGGAAAAACACACGCCGGCTACGGTTTCTGCCCCTGGTCCCGAAAGGGTAGGCAGAACAGGCGGAGGAAAAACCTAAGGAGGAGTACCAATGGTAGTTTCAATGAAGGAGTTGCTTGAGGCCGGAGTACATTTTGGTCATCAGGTAAAGCGCTGGAATCCCAAGATGAAGAGATACATCTTTGGGGAGAGAAATGGCATCTACATCATCGACCTGCAGAAGACGCTGAAGGGTCTTGAGGATGCATATCGCTTTGTAAGAGAGACGGCAGCGACCGGTGCGACCGTGCTTTTCGTCGGAACCAAGAAACAGGCGCAGGATGCAGTTATGGAAGAGGCAAAGCGCTGCTCATCCTATTGCGTCAACCAGAGATGGCTCGGCGGCATGCTCACCAATTTCACCACGATCAAAAAGAGCATCGAGAGGCTGAAGAAGCTCGAGACCATGAAAGAGGACGGCACACTCGCCCTGCTCACCAAGAAAGAGGCTGCAGCGCTTGAGAAAGAGCGTGTAAAGCTCGACAAGAACCTTTCCGGCATCAAGGACATGAAAGGGACCCCGGGCGTTATCTTCATCATCGATCCGAAGAAAGAGAAGATCGCAATCCAGGAAGGCAAAAAGCTCTCCATTCCGATCGTTGCGGTCGTTGACACGAACTGCGATCCTGATGAAGTTGATCATGTAATCCCCGGCAATGACGACGCTATCCGCGCCATCAAGCTCATGGCATCCAAGATCGCTGATGCAGTGCTCGAAGGCAGGGCAATCCTGAACAAGGAGACAGCCCAGGAAGAAGAGAAGGCCAAGATAGAGGAAGGCGCTGCAGAGGCAGCAGCCGCAGCGACAGAGGTAGCAGAATGACAGAGATTTCAGCGACAGCAGTTAAAGACCTCAGAGAAAAGACCGGCGCAGGCATGATGGAGTGCAAGAAGGCACTCACCGATGCAGGCGGCGATTTCGAGAAAGCAATAGATATCCTCAGGCAGAAAGGTCTCGCCTCAGCAGCAAAGAAGGCGTCCCGTTCTGCTTCACAGGGCCTGATCAGTTCACTGATCCAGGGAGACAAGGTCGGCGTCATGGCAGAGATCAACTGCGAGACCGACTTTGTGGCAAGGACCGATGATTTCCAGGAACTGATGAAGAACGTCATGGAGCAGGTTGCGGCTGCAAAGCCGACAGCCGTGTCCCTGGAAGAGTCTCCGTCAGAAAAACCTGAAAACTGCCTGCTCGAGCAGGTCTTTGTGAATGATCCCGGGAAGACGAAGAAGATCAAGGACCTGGTGACCGAAAAGGTCGCAAAGCTCGGTGAAAATATCGTTATCAGGAGATTCGTCCGTTATCAGGCAGATAACGGCCTGGTCGGTGCGTACATCCATATGGATAAGATCGGCGTTATGGTGGCTGCAGACTCTGCAGCAAAGGCTGATGAACTCCGGCCCCTGATAAAGGACGTGGCAATGCATATTGCGGCTGCCAATCCGGCATACATCTCCAGGGACCAGGTCCCCCAGGATGTCATTGAGCGTGAAAAGGCAATATACCGGGCTCAGGTAGAAGGCAAGCCTGCCGATATCACCGAGAAGATCGTTGGCGGCAAACTGGAGAAATATTACGGCGATGTCTGTCTTCTGGAGCAGATATTCGTAAAAGACCCGGAAGGGAAAAAGAAAGTAAAGGACGTTATTGGCGCCGGCACGACCATAAAGAGTTTCGCCCGTTTCCAGCTCGGCGAGACACAGCCGGCGGAACCGAAGAGCTGCTAAGGAGAGACCACTATGCCGCGTCAGTTCAGCAGGATACTCCTCAAGATCAGCGGTGAAGCCCTTATGGGCGACAAGGGGTACGGCATTGATGCCCATACCGTTGATTTCATGGCCAAAGAGATCAAGGACATTGTCTCTATGGGCGTGCAGATCTCTGTTGTTATCGGCGGCGGCAATATATTCAGAGGCGTTCAGGCAAGTCTGGAGGGCATGGAGCGGGCATCTGCGGATTACATGGGTATGCTCGCGACAGTCATCAATGCCCTTGCCCTCCAGAACGCGCTCGAAAAATACAAGATACCGACACGCGTCCAGTCAGCAATCGAGATGCAGGAGCTCTGCGAACCGTACATCAGGCGCAAGGCGATCCGGCATCTTGAAAAGGGACGCGTGGTCATCTTTGCAGCAGGCACCGGCAACCCGTATTTCACAACCGACACGGCAGCAGCGTTGCGGGCCATGGAGATCAATGCGGACATTATCATGAAGGGCACCAAGGTGGATGGTGTCTACTCAGCAGACCCCGTAAAGAACCCGAAAGCAACAAAATTCACTGAACTCACCTACATCGATGTGCTCAAAAAGGGGCTCGGTGTCATGGATTCCACCGCCATCTCTCTCTGTATGGACAATAACCTGCCTATCGTGGTCTTCAGCCTGAGAGGCAAAGGCAATATCAGGAAGATTATCGAGGGGAAACGGATAGGCACGATCGTAAGGGGGAACAATGATCCAGGAACTAAGAAAAAAAACAAATGAACGGATGCAGACCTCTATCGAGGCGCTCAAGAAGAAGTTCGCATCCGTAAGGACCGGAAGGGCATCCCTGTCCCTCCTTGACGGCCTCAGCGTTGACTATTACGGCACACCAACACCGCTGCAGCAGGTGGCCAGCCTCAGCCTCCCTGACAGCAGGCAGATCGCTATTCAGCCGTGGGAACAGAAGCTCATCCCCGAGATAGAAAAAGCGATCATGAAGTCAGACCTCGGCCTTACCCCCATGAACGACGGCAAGCTGATCAGGATCAATATCCCTGCCCTTAATGAGGAACGGAGGAAACAGCTTGTCAAGGTTGTCAGAAAAGAGGCGGAAGACGCCAAGGTTGCAGTCCGGAATATTCGCAGAGATGTCAATGAGGACCTGAAGAAGCTCGAGAAGGAAAAACATGTCAGTGAGGATGAGATAAAGAAGGAACACGATGAAGTGCAGAAGATCACGGATTCCTTTGTCAAAAAGGTCGACGAACTGCTTGAACATAAAGAAAAAGAGATAATGGAGGTGTAACATGAACAGCAATTTCATGGTAAAGGTAGAGGATGCAAAGCTTCCGGATGTGCAGAAGGCTCTTCAGGCAGCAGGGATCAAGGTGAGAAGCATTATTGAGGTATACAAAGAAGAGATCAAGAAAGAAGAGACTGCCTAATGGCCGCCGCAAAAAAGAAGGCTCCAGCCGCAAAAAAAGCCAAGGTTCAGGTTAAGGCCAAGACCGTGAAGGCACCGGTAAAGGCTGTAGGAAAAAAGATGGCCCCGGCCGCGAAGAAGGCTCAGGGGCAGGCCAAGGCTAAGGTGAAGGCAGTCAAGACACCGGCAAAGGCTGCTGCAAAAAAGACAGCAAAGCCGATCATAGCGAAAAAAGCGGTCAAGGCCAAGGTTAAGACTGCAGTAAAAAAGACAATAACAAAAATAAAGGCTGCAGCAAAAGCAAAGCCACGGCCCACGGTTGCGGTCAAGGTCAAGACAAAGAAAGCGGTTGCAACGCCTTCAAGGAAAAAGATAGTGTTACAGAAAAAGTCAGCTGCCAAAATACCGGCAAAAGAAGTGGTTGCAGCAAAAAAAGCGGTTGCGCCAAAGAAGGGCAATGCTCTTGCCCCGGTTACCGAGCGTTTTCGTGGATTGAAGAACATGCTGATCACGAAGCGCGATGCTCTGCTCAAAGAGGCAAAGCAGGAGATCCAAAAATATGTGAGCGGTGAGAACCGTCAGCTTGTTGATACGGCTATTGATGAGGCTGACTGGGCAGCGGTCGAGATCTCGGAGGACATCAATCTCAAGAGGCTGAGCGCCCAAAGACAGCTCCTGAACGATGTCGAAGAGTGCCTGAGAAAGCTGAACGAAGGCACATACGGTATCTGCGAAGATTGCGGAGAAGAGATCAGCGAGAAGCGGCTGCATGTTATTCCGACCGCTACGCTCTGCATTGACTGCAAGGAACAGAGAGAGAAGATGGCTATCCTGGAGCAGGAAACAGAAATCTAATTACTCGGCAGCATCGGTCCAGCCGATGCTGCCGTCAGTTTTCCCTTTCCCCCGTCAAGATGTTGTTCGAGTCGCTTACCGACATCATCTCAACTGCCCTGCACAGTAATTGTGTTGACAGTTGACCTTCTTCAGGCAGCCTGCTTCCTGTGACCGCTACGCGGCCTCTTCTATCACACAGAAGAATCAGGGCTTTGGAATACTTACGTCATCGTCATTATAAATACCTTGTTCAGCACTCTTGTGGCAGGCCGAACAGTTGCCTCTCGAACTTATTGACTTTTGCATGAATATTTCCTGCTTAATCTTTCTGTGTTTCTCCTTGATATAGGGTATTTCTGATATCTTTGTGGGGGTGCTGTTGCCAATTGAAGCAAGTATTTTCCTTGATCTTTTCCATGAACTTTTTTCGGCGCTGTTTTCCATGAGATAATGCTTTATTTCCATCTTGGCGCTCTTATCAATCGTGAGCGTTCCCCCAGGATGGCCTCCCGGATCATCGAGGATCTTTCCCCATGACCGAGCCGGCAGCAGTTCAGGCTGATAGGCAAAATGACAAGTCCCACAGGCTTTTATATAGGATCCATTAACAACTTTTCGGATCTCCTTTCCTTCCTTGTGATCTCCAGCAAATATGAACGCTGGGATCATCATCAGTGACACCATCAGAAATGTCGCCACGTTATGCTTCATGTTCGTCATTGCCTCCTTTTTTATCTTGATTACTAAGATCACAGGGGGGTTGGCCGAGATACGCCTTCCCCTCTGCTACCTGAATGCTGTCATCGCATGCGTATTTGCATTGGAGAGTCCCACGCTAATCGAAGATTTCCTGAAGAAAAGATTTACGCTTATGTTTTTTGAAATTATCATCATGATGCTGTTGATAGTCGTGGTCATCATGGTTATTGGGACGGATTGTCTGCCTGTTTAGCCCCTGCTCCTGACCTATGCTTGACTTCTCAATGATCTTGTCAAGTTCTCCCCGATCCAACCAAATTCCGCGACACTGGGAGCAATAGTCGATCTCAATACCCTGTCTTTCGGTCATTTGTAATGCAATGTTACATATTGGGCAATTCATTATAGTATCTCCTTCAGAAATATCGTGTATATTGATATATACATTTTTTGTCATCGGGAATAATCCCCGCAACAAGAAAAGAATGCACTAAACGAGACTGAGAGTGGTTGCGATGGGAACTTAGATCGATGGAGGAGACAGGCCGGAAAAAGATGTGACATCAGCACTTCGACATATAATCGACCCAAGATTTATAGGGGTTATTGCACAATTGTCAAAATGCGATACAGGGGTGTTCGGCACAAATGAAAGAACCAACAGGCCATTCTTCTTTGCCTGACATTGCGAACGTGTCCTGGTAAATTCTTTTTTGAAATGCAGATGGGAAACGCCCTTATTACCGCTGTGAGAAAGACCATCTTCAACAGGCTTTTGAGATGCATCTGATTTACTGTATGTTATGAATGGCAGAGCTTCCGGGTACCCATGGGTATGGTAAACAGGAAGAATAAACGACAACGCGAGACAATAAAGCAGCAAGGGTTGCAGTATTTTCCGTCGGCTATAACCATAAAGGGTTCCCACGGTTAGAGTATAACTAATTTGTGTCCTCTTTTTCATTTCATCTTCAGGTGTACTGCGGAGTATCGGGTAGAAATGTCAACATCTCATTATGGCGTCAGAAACAACAACTGCAATGCAATGCTGACTGCGGCAAAACTACGGTGCGTCGATCGGGTCGATCTCTCTGCCGTAAACCTCTGCAAGTATCTTGTCAGCGCCTTTTGAGAGCAGCTTCTCGCCAAGGGATACGCCGATCTTCTCGGCATCTTCGATCTTCCCTTCAAGGTGCTCCCTGATGATCTGATCCCCGGTAACACTGCCGACCAGCCCGTCCATGACCAGTTTGTTGTCCTGGATCGTGGCGTATGCAGCGATAGGCACCTGACAGCCTCCCTGGAGCCTTTTCAGCAGCGCGCGTTCAGCCCTGACGCAGATCGATGTCTCTTTATGGTTCAGAGGTGCAATGAGCTGATTGATAAATTCGTCATTGATCCTGCACTCAATGCCGACAGCGCCCTGCCCTATTGCCGGAAGGCTTATGCCGGGCTCTATTACCTCGCTTATCCTCTGCTGCCAGCCAAGTCTTTTCACGCCAGCAGCAGCAAGGATCATGGCATCAAACTGGCCCTCATCAAGTTTGCGGAACCGCGTCTCAAGATTTCCCCTGAGCTGTGCGATCTTCAGGTCAGGCCGCTTGCTCAGAAGCTGACAGGACCGTCTCAGACTGCTTGTGCCGATGGTTGCACCCTGGGGCAGAGCTTTAAGGCTTTTTACTGCCTGCTGATTGTTCTGCGCGATAAAGGCATCCCTCGGGTCCTCGCGCTCGCAGATGACTGCAAGATAGAGTCCTTCGGGAAATTCGGTCGGCACGTCCTTCATGCTATGCACGGCAAGGTCAGCCTCGCCCTTCAGCAGGGCCTCCTCGATCTCTTTCACAAAGAGCCCCTTGCCGCCGACCTTTGCGAGCGGCACATCAAGGATCTTGTCGCCGGTCGTCTTGATCTTGTTCAGTTCGATCTCCAGGCCGGGATTCAGACGCTGCAGCTCAGCCTTCACCCATTCTGCCTGCCAGAGCGCAAGCTTTGAGCCGCGTGTGCCGATCACTACTTTATCTTTTTTCATCGTCATCTCCGTTCAATCCATAGAGTCTCTTGATCACTGCTATCATTATGTCCTTGTCTTCTGTATCGTCCTTCAGCGCCACCGTAGGCCCATGGATAAGCTTGTTCATGATCGCGCTCGACAGTCCTTCTATCGCCTTCCGTTCCTTGTCTCCCAGTCCGGGGAACCGGTTCAGGAACCGCTCAAGCTCTTCCTTCCTGATCGCCTCTGCTTTTTCACGAAGGGCAACGACCGCAGGCACGGAATCGAGCGTAGACAGCCATTTTTTGAAGGTCTCGATCTCTTCCTCGACGATCTCCTCCGCCTTCTCAGCCTCTTTCTGGCGCTCCTGCTTGTTCGTATCCACAACGTCATTCAGGTCGTCGACATTATAGAGGTACACATTATCCATATCATTGATGGCAGGGTCGATATTCCGCGGCACCGATATGTCGATAAGAAAAACCGGCTTCTGTTTTCTGGCCTTCATCGCCTTCTGCATATGCTCCTTCAGCAGCACGTATACAGGCGCTCCGGTGGAGCATATCAGGATGTCCGTATCGACCAGCTTGTCCGGGAATTCCTCGAACCTGATCGCCTTGCCGTTGAATTCATGCGCAAGCTCACAGCCGCGTTCAAAGGTCCTGTTGGCAACCGCGATTTCCTCAACGCCGTTGTTCATCATATGCTTTGCAGCCAGTTCCGCCATCTCGCCTGCGCCGAGGAGCATGAACGATTTGCCGGAAAGGTCGGTGAATATCTTCTTTGCGAGCTCAACTGCCGCAAAGCTGATCGAGACCGCGCTCGATGCGATCCTCGTCTCTGTCCTGACCCGTTTTGCAACGGATATGGACTTCTTGAGAAGCCGGTTCAGGAGCGCACCGGTCGCCTTCTTCTCGAGCGCGAAGTCAAAGGCATCCTTCAGCTGACCGAGGATCTGGGGCTCACCTAGCACCATAGAATCAAGGCTTGAGGCGACCCTGAAGATATGTTTCACTGCCATCATATCTTCATGCAGGTACAGGGCAGTGTCCAGGGAATCGCGCTTGAGATCAAAGAACTGCACCAGGAAATCCTTGAGTGCTGAAAACGCCTGCTGCAGGTCCTCGACCGTCAGATAGATCTCGACCCGGTTGCAGGTCGAGAGGATGGCAGCCTCTTTTATGCCGGGGATGGCCTTTATGCTGAGCAGGCCTTCCTCAAGCTTCGGTCCGTTAAAGGCGAGTTTTTCCCTGAGCTCAACATCCGCTGTCTTATGGTTCAGTCCGACAACTGCAATTTTCATCAGAATGCGTGGTATCCCTTAAGCAGCAGATTAACGCCGAAAAAGGTGAAGAGAACAACTGAGAAACCGATGATCGAAAGGATAGCCGCCTTTTTCCCGCGCCAGCCTTTGGTGAGCCTCAGGTGGAGCACGCCGGCATAGATGAACCAGGTGATGAGTGACCAGACCTCTTTAGGGTCCCACCGCCAGAACTGGCCAAGGGCAGTCTCGGCCCAGAGCGCTCCGGTTATGATCGCCAGCGTCAGGAACGGGAACCCGATCGTGATCAGGCGGTAATTCATTTCATCAAGGATCTGAAGGCTCGGCAGTCTTCTGAAGAGGCCGCCCAGATGCTTGGACTTGACGTAATGCTCCTGCACCAGGTACATGATGCCGACACCAAAGGCCATGGCAAAGGCAGCATCACCGATAAAGGCAAAGGCTGTATGGATGAAGAGCCAGGAGCTCTGCAGAAGCGGGCTGAGGTTCTCTATCTTTCTCGGCAGGACAGAGGAGGTGAGCATAAGGACAAATACCACCGGCATGATGAACGAGCCGAGCAGCCCGATACGGTACCGGTATTCAAGGAAAAAGAAGAGCAGAACAATACACCAGGAGAAAAAAGAAGAGGCCTCATGGAGGCTTGCGGTCGGCATATGGCCTGAGATGAAATACCGTGCAAGAATATTGGCTGTGTGAAGGACAAAACCGGCGACCACCAGGCCGAACATGATGCGCGAGGTGGTCTTGGTGCCCTTGAACAGTTCAAGCCCGCAGACAATCGTGGCCGCAAAATAACAGGTGAGCGCAAACTCAAAAAGAAGCGTTTCCATCAGAAGCACCCTAACTGGCAGTTCTTGATTCTGATGCCGAGTTCGTCAGCAGCATCCCCGACTTCCTTGTACGGGAGGTTCAGGTCCTCAGCGATCTTTCTGGCAGCTGCGCAGGGAAGTTTCCCGTCAGCTGCCTTGTTCATCAATTCCTGCTTCAGCTCTTCGTTCATGTATCAGTCCGGTCAATGTTCCAAAAAAATCGTTATATGCCGCGCCTGAAAGGCTTCGGGTAAAAACCTTGTCTCTCTGAGAGTCTGCGGGGAGCTTGTCTTCGGAGTCATTCAGGATAATGTCAGCTCCGGCTGCGAGCTCTTCAATGCCAGGCTTCCAGCGTCTTCTTACCTTTCCAAATATAAATATTACAATATCGGGCTTTAAAAACTCAATTGCACTGTTGCCTTCGACGATGACCAGATCAAGACCGGACAGTCTTTTCAGTGCCTTAGGCAGCAGGTCCTTGAGGCCTGAGCGGTCTGATCTGACCCACACTGCCTCCACTGCCCCTGCGGTAAGCATATGCCATGTATCCTTGCCCCGCTCCATAAGGACCGCGGGATCAGTAACAAGTTCCTGAGCTGACTGCGTCCTGGTATATTTGATGGCACCCCATCTGCAAAGCGTGATTGGTGATTGGTGATTCGTGAGAGGTCCAACAGAAGGGTCTGTATAGTATCTAAGAATGCGGGCAGCAAGAAAGGTCTTGCCTGAGCCGCTGTGAGAGGCCCCGATGCCGATAAGGATAGGGCGTTTCATCAGATCCCCTGCCCGAAATATTTCAGCCTCTGAACGACAGCAGCCTCGCCTCAGCCCGGAGCTGAGGTTTCTTCTTTATTGATCGCAGCCTTATGACCGCATTCCTTGTTCAGGCAGATCTGCGTCACATTGCCGGCCTTGTCCCACTTCTCGGCCAGAAAGGCTGCACCGCACTTGGGACATGGCACAGGAACAGGCTTATACCAGGAGACAAAGGTACACTTGGGATAATTGCCGCATCCCCAGAACTTGCCTCTCTTTGATCTCCGCTCAACAATATCTCCGCCATCAAGCGGGCATTTCATGCCGGTGGATACCGGCTTCGTTGTCTTGCATTCCGGATATTTCGAACAAGCGATGAACTTCCCGAACCTGCCTGACCGGATGACCATGGGTGATTCGCATTTCGGGCATTTCTCGTCAGTTGTTTCAGGCTCTCCTCCAGGCTGGCCTTCGCCTTCAAGCGGCTTGGTCGTCTTGCATTCAGGGAACCCTGTGCAGGCATAGAACCTGCCATGCCGTCCCCAGCGTATGACCATAGGCTTACCGCAGTTCTCGCAGGTCTGCTCGGTCGCGATGTCCTCGGGCTTCACCTTGCCTTTCACTGCCGCAGCTTCGTTCAGCTTTTCGTGAAAGGGCTTGTAAAAGTCCTTCACGATCTTTGCCCATTTCTTCTTGCCGTCCTCAATATGGTCGAGGTTCTCTTCCATATTGGCAGTAAAACTGATATCCATCAGTTCACTGAAACGGTCGACCAGAAAATCGTTCACGACCATGCCGAGCTCAGTCGGAGAGAACTTGCCCTCTCCCTTCTGCACATACTTCCTGTCCTGTATGGTCGAAAGAATCGCCGCGTACGTGCTCGGCCTGCCGATCCCTTTTTCCTCAAGCGCCTTGACCAGCGTTGCCTCGGTATAACGCGGAGGCGGCTGGGTAAAATGCTGCTTCGGCTGCAGGGCAAGGAGCGCAAGCGCTTCACCCTGCTCAAGCAGGGGAAGGAGCGCTTCGCCTTCATCCATCACCTCATCCGTGCCCTCTGTGTAGAGCGCCATGAAGCCCTGGAACTTTACGACACTGCCCGATGCCCGGAACACCGGCTCTCCCTTGCAGGATTCAGCAGCGCAGGAGATCTCGAAGGTCGTCTGCTCCAGCTCTGCAGGGGCCATCTGGCTCGCGATGAACCGGTTCCATATGAGCTTGTACAGGGCAAGCTGGTCCTTATTAAGGTACTGTTTTATCGTGTCAGGCACATTGGTCAGATAGGTCGGCCTGACCGCCTCATGCGCATCCTGTGCAGATGCCTTGCTCTTGTAAACAGGCGGCTTTTCAGGCACAAAATCCTTGCCATAGGCTGTTGCAATATATTCTCTGGCTGCCTGCTGAGCCTCAGCAGATACCCTGAGGGAATCGGTCCTCATATACGTAATAAGTCCTACTTCTCCCTCTTCTCCCAGTTCTATGCCCTCATAAAGCTGCTGGGCCATCATCATTGTCTTTTTTGCCGTGAAACGAAGTTTCCGTGAGGCCTCCTGCTGGAGCGTGCTGGTGATAAAAGGCGGCGCCGGATTCCTCTTTTTCTTCTTCTTGTCGATCTTCGAGAGAACAAACCTGCTGTCCCTGATGTCGCTTGCCGCAGCTTCAGCCTGTTCAGCGTTGGTGATCTCTACTTTCTCTCCGCGGTATTTTGCGAGCTTTGCCCAAAAGGTGGGCTTGTTTGAGCCTTCGAACTCTGCGTTGATGGACCAGTATTCTTCCTGTTTAAAGGCCTCGATCTCACGCTCCCGGTCAACAACAAGCCTGACCGCAACAGACTGAACCCTGCCCGCACTCAGGCCTCTCCGCACTTTTCTCCAGAGCAGCGGACTGAGCTCATACCCCACAAGCCGGTCAAGTATCCTCCGCGCCTGCTGCGCATCAACCTTCTGGGTATTGATCTCGGTCGGGTGGTTCATCGCCTCCTTGACCGCGGTCTTGGTTATCTCATTAAAGGTGACTCGAAAGACCTTTTTTGCCTTTCCCTTGATCTCTTCAGCGATATGCCAGGCGATCGCTTCACCTTCGCGGTCAGGGTCAGGCGCCAGATACACGGTATCAGCATCTTTTGCAGCCTTCTTCAGGTCCCTGATCACGGTCTCCTTGCCGGGGATGACGATATACTTGGGCGTAAAGCCTTTCTCTATATCAATGCCCATCTCCTTGGCAGGCAGGTCCCTGATATGGCCGACCGAAGCCTTGACCGTAAAATCCTTGCCAAGGATCTTGCTGATCGTTTTGGCCTTTGCAGGCGACTCAACTATAACGAGCGATTTCATTTTTCCCTCCCGGTGCATCCAGCCAGACGGCTCAGTTCCACAGGATCCTTCTTCCGTTGCCGAAGATAAAGGAGAAGATATCCTCTTTCTCGTATGAACTGTCCCGTATCAGTATATAAACAAGAAGTGCTTTCAAAATGTCAAGCTCGACCTCGTCCACCTGCTCCGTGGCCTCAAGCTCATCGAGCTCTTCCCAGATCTCGGCAAGGTCCTCTTCCTCATAGTCCACAGACTCGAGCAGTTTCTCCGAATCGATCTCGATATCGTCCCTGTCCGTGGATATCATGCGCAGTATCCTCAGCAGTTTCCGGGTCAGTGTCTCTGTCTCATGCAAGATAGAACCTCTTTCCATCTGACTGTCTTACAACCCCCTTTAACTCCAGGGAAAGGAGTATATCAAGAATCTTCTGAACTGGCAACCTGATCTCCCTGGATATCACATCAATATGCTGCGGCTCACGCGTCATGCAGGCGCAGAGGCTCTTTTCCTCGGCAGAGAGTTCAACCTGCAGCGTTGTCCCGCTCCTGATGAATCCTTTCAGTACAGGGGCCAGTTCCTCGATAATATCATCCGCACTGGTCACCATCCGGGCGCCCTGCCGTATCAGCCGGTTCGTGCCTGCCGAGGTGACTGACGTGATGTTGCCCGGCACGGCAAAGACCTCCCGGTTCTGCTCAAGGGCTATGGATGCTGTAATGAGCGAGCCGCTGCCCTCTGCAGCCTCGATCACGAGTACGCCCATCGAAAGTCCGCTGATGAGCCTGTTCCTGCGCGGGAAATTCTCCCGGTTCGGTTCAGTGCCGAGAGGAAATTCGCTGATCACACAGCCGGACGCAGCGATCTTTTCCATCAGCCCCTTGTTCTCGGCAGGATAAAAGATATCCAGGCCTGAGCCCAGCACGGCAAGGGTCCTGCCGCCTGATGCCAGGGCGCTCCGGTGGGCAAATGTATCGATGCCCCGTGCCATGCCGCTGATGATTGTGAACCCTGCAGCAGCAAGTCCGCACGAAATCTTCTGCGTTACAACTTCGCCGTACGGGGAATACTTTCTGGAGCCCACCACGGCAATCCCATACCGGTCCTCAGGCTGGTATGTTCCCTTGGTATAGAGAACGACCGGTGCGTCCGGGATCTCTTTCAGTGCTGCCGGATAATCCGGGTCTCCATAGCAAACCGCAGAGAGCCCTCTCTTCTCCAGGTCCTCTATCTGCTTTTCGACCTCGTCCCATTGCGAAAAGCGTTTGATATTCTCTGCCCGGGTCTGGGCCATGCCGTGGATGGAATGAAGTTCATGCGTGTCCATCCTGAAGACCTGTTCAGCGTCGCCGGCATGCGCGATCAGCTGCCTTGCGGTGATCGGCCCGATGTCCGGGACCAGCGAAAGGCCGATCCAGTATCTGAGGGCAGACACTACCTGGACCTGACAGACCTGTTCGCCTTAAGCCTCAACGCATTCAGTTTAATGAACCCCTCTGCATCCTTCTGGTTGTACACATCCTCAGCCTCAAAGGTCGCAAGCTTAACATTATATAAAGACTTCGGCGCCTTCCTGCCTGCAATGATGCAGCTGCCCTTGTAGAGCTTGATCCTCGCAGTGCCGGTAACAGCCTTCTGGACCTCGTCGATCATGCCTTGGAGCGCCAGCCGCTCAGGCGCAAACCAGTATCCGTAGTACACCATCTCAGCATACTTCGGCATAAGTGAATCAAGGAGATGCGTGACCTCACGGTCAAGCGTTATGGACTGCACTGCCCGGCGCGCAACATGCAGGATGGTCCCTCCCGGGGTCTCATACACGCCGCGTGATTTGATGCCGACGTATCGGTTCTCGACAATATCGACACGGCCTACGCCATGTCTGCCGCCTATCTCGTTCAGCTTTTCGAGGAGTTTTGCCGGCGACAGTTTCTTGCCGTTCACGCTGACCGGATTACCCTGCTCAAAACCTATCTCTACATACTCCGGCTTTGCAGGGGCATCTTCAACCGGCACAGCAAGGGTATACATATCCCGGGTCGATTCAAGCCACGGGTCCTCAAGAACCCCGCCTTCATAACTTATATGGAGAATGTTCCTGTCCGTACTGTAGGGTTTTGCCTTTGTAGCAGTGACCGGTATCTTATGTTTTTCGGCATAGTCGATAAGCGATTCCCGCGAATTGAATGTCCATTCCCTCCAGGGGGCAAGCACCTTGATGTCCGGCTTGAGCGCGTAGTACGTAAGCTCGAACCGTATCTGGTCATTGCCTTTGCCTGTAGAGCCATGGGCGACTGCATCTGCCTTTTCCCTGATCGCTATCTCGATCTGTTTCTTTGCAATGAGCGGCCGCGCGATCGAGGTGCCGAGAAGGTAGAAACCCTCGTACACGGCATTGCCGCGAAGCATGGGGAAGATATAGTCCTTGACGAACTCTTCCCGCAGATCCTCCACATAGACCTTGGATGCGCCGGTCTTAAGCGCCTTCTGTCTTACGGTCTTGAGCTCTTCCTTCTGGCCCAGGTCAGCGCAGAACGCTATGACCTCCGCGTTATAGGTCTCTTTCAGCCATGCTATGGCAACCGAAGTGTCCAGGCCACCGGAATATGCAAGCACGATCTTCTTAACCATGGTATGCCTCCGTGATATCAGGGAATTAACGGCAACTGCAACTGCAGGGTCATGACAACTATATAAAAAACGGTTTTAACCTTAGCACAAACGTCCATTATTTGCAAAACATGGGCCGCAACTGTCAACCCAAAATAGAAATGTCCTGCAACTTCGAAGCTCTTCAATTATGGGCAGAATAATCCTCCCCTTTCCAAGGGGAGGCATGGAGGGGTATTGATATAATTCCCAAAACCTCCCCCAGCCCCTCCTTGGTAAGGAGGGGATTCAACCCGAATTGAAGAGCTACCATCTGGCCTGTAAGTATAGAAGTATTCTCCCTCTCAATTGCAACTTAATCTCAATTTCAGCTATACTTCTCGTATGGAATGCAGGACCTTTCAGGACTTTCTGGTCGGACGCGGCCTGAAACTGACCAAGGAGCGCATGGCAGTAGTTGGCGAGATCTTCTCGACACACGGCCATTTTGAGCCTGAGCACCTCTATTTTAAGATCAGAGGGGCAGGCATCAAGGCGTCGCGCGCATCCGTGTACAGGACCCTGAACCTGCTCGTCGAAAGCGGCCTGGTAGAACGCATTTCGCGGACTGAGAAGGGAAACGTGTATGAGCTGACCTTCGGCCACAAGCACCATGACCATATGGTCTGCACTGACTGCGGCGAGGTGATCGAGTTCTATTCCGAGAATCTGGAGTCTATCCAGAACGATATATGCACAAAATACAGTTTTGAAGGAACAAGCCACACGCTTGAGATACGTGGCCAGTGTAAAACATGCAGAAAAAGAAAAAAATAGGCGACGAGAAACAGTCATATAGAAGGATAGTTCTGGCAGGGAACCCGAATGTCGGCAAAAGCGTCATATTCGGACTCCTGACCGGGAAGTACGTCACGGTCTCGAACTATCCCGGCACCACGGTCGAGGTCGCATCAGGCAATCTCACGCTCAATAACGAAAAATTCCTCCTGATCGACTCTCCCGGAGTCAACAGCTTCATCCCAATGAGCGAAGACGAACGGGTGACGAGAGACATCCTCCTTGCTGAACAATCCAATAATGTGGTCCTTGTCGCTGACTCCAAGAACCTCAAGCGCGCGCTCATGCTCCTCATCCAGCTCGCAGAGATGGCCCTGCCCTGCATCCTTGTCCTGAACATGGAGGATGAGGCTAAGGCACGCGGCATTGATATCGACTACCGGAGGCTGGAGGAGATACTCGGCATTAAGGTCATTGGTACGGTCGCGCCGCAGCGGAAGGGCATAAACAGGCTCAGAGACTCGATACTCATGCCCAGGACCGCCAGCATGTCCGCAGACTACGGGAAGATCATAGAGGAATCTGTTGATGCCATTTCAGCCCTTCTGCCGAAAGCACATATCGCGCCGCGTGCACTCAGCCTTATGATCCTGGCCGGTGATGAGAGCCTGAGGACCTGGTGCATTGCCAATCTTGACCCGGGCACCATAGACAAGATCGAGGACCTCAGGTACAAGGCAGAGACACAGGCAAAAGAACCGCTCTCCACGATCATTTCCCGTGCCCGGATCGAAGCTGCAGAGAGGGTCGTAAGCGAGGTCCAGACACGTTATGAGCCTGAGTCCGGACATATTGCCCGTTGGCTGGGCAGATGGACCATGCACCCGTTTGTCGGCATGTTCTTTGTCCTTTTCGTGCTCTTCTGCTTTTATGAGTTCGTCGGCCGGTTCGGCGCCGGCACCCTGGTGGATTTTTTTCAAAATGTGGTCTTTCAGACATACCTGAATCCGGCAATCGCAAAGACCGTCAAAACACTGGTGCCATCACCCTTTATACAGGACTTTTTTGTGGGCCAGTATGGCCTCTTCACCATGGCGCTTACCTATGCAGTAGCCATCATCCTGCCGATCACCGCAACGTTTTTTATTGCCTTCGGCTTTCTTGAGGACAGCGGGTACCTGCCGCGCATTGCGGTTCTTACGAACGGTGCCTTTTCCCGGATCGGCCTGAACGGCAAGGCAGTCCTGCCGATGGTCCTCGGCCTCGGCTGCGGCACCATGGCCACCATGACCACGCGCATCCTCGAGACAAAACGGGAACGGCTTATCGCTACCTTTCTTATTGCGCTCGCCATACCCTGCTCTGCCCAGCTGGGAGTGATCCTCGGTATGCTCGGCCCCTACTCCCTAAAGGTCGCACTCTGGTGGATAGGCACGCTGCTTCTGGTGCTCCTGCTCGCAGGGACCATAACCTCCCGGGTTCTGCCCGGAAGCAGGGCAGATTTCTTTCTCGAAATTCCGCCGATGCGCATGCCCCGCATGGGGAACATTCTCATGAAGACGATCGGCAGGATAGAATGGTATCTGAAAGAAGCTGTTCCGCTCTTCATTCTCGGCACCTTTATCCTCTTTGTGCTCGACAAGACACACCTGCTCAAATGGCTGGAGGAGGCAGCTTCTCCTGTTGTCGTGAAGTTCCTCGGTCTGCCCCAGGAAGCGACCGCTGCATTCATCCTCGGCTTTCTGAGAAGGGACTACGGCGCAGCCGGCCTCTTCACGCTCTCCAAACAGGGGCTGATGACCGAACATCAGGTGATCGTGAGCATCATAACCCTCTCGCTCTTCGTCCCCTGCCTTGCGAGCTTTTTTATGATCATCAAGGAACGGGGCACAAGAACATCGCTGCTGATGTTCTCGCTCATCACCGTTTTTGCCCTTCTCGTCGGCGGCGGCATTAATCTCATCCTGACCCTTCTGGCCTGATCGCGCTTTTTGCAGTCCTTTACAGTCCTTTCCTAAGGCGGGTATAATCAATCCTACTGTGAAACCGAGAATTATTATTATCCTCGTCCTCTCTTCCATCCTGATCGGCGGCATAGCAGGCGGCTATGCGGCAGTTGCCAGGGGCATACCTTCGATCGACGAACTCAAGCATTATCAGGCCAGCGGCGGCACAAAGATCTATGCTGATGACGACGTGCTGATAGGCGAGCTCAAGGCGGAAAAAGGGATTTTTCTCTCTATCAACAACATGCCCAAGCAGATGATCAATGCGATCGTCGCGGTGGAAGATTCACGCTTTTTCAAGCACAAGGGCGTGGACTACATTGCCATTGCTCGGGCGATCGTAAAGGACATCATTCATGTGAGTCTGAAAGAGGGGGGCAGCACGCTGACCCAGCAGCTTGCCAAGGTCGTATTTCTGTCATCCGAAAAGACCATAAAGCGCAAACTGCTCGAGGCTGCCCTTGCCTTCAAGATCGAAAAGAGCCTCAGCAAGCAGGAGATCCTTGAGCTCTATCTCAATAAGGTCTATTTCGGACACGGGGCTTACGGCATTGAAATGGCAGCGCGCACCTATTTCGGCAAGTCTGCGCGGCAGCTCACCCTCGCAGAGGCGGCCATGCTTGCAGGCCTGGTCAAGGCCCCAACCACCTATTCTCCTTTTAATGATCTCACCCGTGCAAAAGAACGGCAGAACATCGTTCTGAGCAGAATGGAAGAAGAAGGCTATATCACAAAGCAGGAACGGGAAAGCGCGTACAGTCATCCCCTGTACCTCGCAAGCCTGAAGAAAGGCATGGAGGCAAACAGTTATTTTGTCGAATATATCAGGAAATACCTGGAAGAGAAATACGGGGAAGAGGCCGTGTACAAGACCGGCCTCAAGGCATATACCACACTGAACAGGGCAATGCAGCTTTCTGCGGTCAATGCCATGCAGAACGGCCTGCGAGAGGTTGACAAGCGCAGGGGATGGCGCGGCGCCATCGAAACAAAGAAAGACGTTGACCTGGAGAAGGAACTGAAAACGCGCGATATGAGCACAACGGTCATGAACAATCCCGGCGATATCTACACCGGGCTCGTCCTGAAGGTCACTGCCCAGGAAGCAGTGATCAAGACCCGGGGCCTGCTCGGCAAGCTCTCGATCAGGGATGCACAGTGGGCGTCGAGAACCCTCAGCAAGTCAGGCAGCGTCAAGGTCTTGAAGGACTTCAGCCTCAACCAGATCCTCCACCCCGGCGACATTGTCCGGGTCAGCATCAGGAGCATCCAGAAGAACAGCGTCACGCTTGCGCTGGAACAGGAGCCTGAGGTTGAAGGCGCCCTTGTTGCGGTCGAACCATATACCGGTTTTATCCGCGCCATGGTCGGGGGGTATGATTTTGCGCGGAGCGATTTCAACCGTGCGATCATGGCAAAGCGCCAGCCCGGCTCATCCTTTAAGCCGATCATCTATGCTGCTGCAATGGACCACGGTTTTACGCCGGCCAGCATCATCGTAGATGAGCCGGTCAACTATGCAGGAGGCCCGAAAGGTGACTGGACGCCGGAGAACTATGATCATAAGAATTACGGCCCAACGCGCCTGAGAGAAGCGCTCACCTATTCGCGGAATGTCGTGACGATCCGTCTTGCCGATGCCATAGGCATGGATGCGCTCCTGGGCTTTGCACGGACCGTGGGCGTCTCTGCTGAACTGCCGCGGAACCTGAGTATCGCGCTCGGTTCATTCAGCATGACGCCTCTGGAAATGGCAATGACCTACAATGTCTTTGCGAGCAATGGCATGAAGTCAAAACCTATTTCCCTGAAATATGTAACTGACACCAAAGGCAGGATCCTTGAGACGAACGAGCCGGAGCCTGAACAGGTCATCAGCCCCCAGACAGCATTCCTCATAACCTCCATGATGGAGGACGTTGTCAGATACGGGACCGGCTGGCGTGCCAGGGCCCTCGGCAGGCCTGTTGCGGCAAAGACCGGCACGACAAACGATTACAAAGACGCATGGTTCGTCGGGTACACATCAAATCTCGTGACGTCGGTCTGGGTAGGGTTTGATAATGCAAAAACGCTCGGGTCTCAGGAGACCGGAGGAAAGGCTGCTGCACCGATCTGGACCATGTTCATGAGCAGTGCTGCCAGAGGGGAATCCGAGGGGTTTCAGCCGCCTGAAGGCATTGTCAGCCTCTTTATCGACCCCAAGACCGGACTTCTGTCCAAAGACGATTCGGGCCTGAAGGAATATTTTAAGGAAGGTACGCAGCCGAATCAATATGCACCGTCCAGGTCCGTCTGGGAGATCAAGGACCCTACCCAGTTCAACTTTGATTAAAAACAGCTGATCAGGCAGACAGTCTGTAGGCGTTTAGTTGGCGACTCGCTGGGGCGAGAAATCGTTATGCAGGGTTCAATAATGATGGCACAGCAGCAAAAAAACGGAACGCCTTTATTTCTTTTTTGCTGACTGCTTGGAGATAAAGACAACGCAGTCTTCGCAGATCCTTCCAGATTCCGTATTGCAGATCATCCGGTTCAGCTCCCAGCAGGGCTTGGTCTTGTCGATGTACGCAGAGCATTTGCCCTTCCGCTCGTCAGGACAGCTGGTGATCTCCCAGCAGGGTGCATAATCGAGGAGCTTCTTGATGCCTTCGATGCTGATCTTCTGGTTATGGATCAGGTCCCTGAGGCACCGGAGCCACTTGATATTATTCTCTGAATAAAACCGGTTCTTGTTCCTGCGCGCCGGCTTGATCAGGCCATGCTTTTCATAAAGCCTGAGGGTCTGGTCGGTCGTTCCGATCAGTTCCGCAACAATACCGATAGGATACAGAGGAAGGCTCTGCTTCTCCTCATCGCTAAGATCCTTTTTCACTTTATCTTTTGCCATTACTATTCCTGTTATCCGTAGACTAGAAAAGATGTACTGTTAACCACAGTTATTAATACACTTTTGAAATGAAAAATGCAAGATTTTTGTATTCATTGTCATTTCTTATGAAGCTATAAAACCGTTGCAAATCCTTGACTTCTCGCATTTTTGTTAGGTAATATTACCCTACTTTTCTCCCAAGGAGATTTCAATGCACGAAGAAAAACTGTTGTCCGATATCTTCATAAATGTTCATACGGTTCCTCACTACGTTTCTTATGCATTCCTTGCGTCTTTCATTCTGATCATAACTGCTTTTATGGTTAACAGGTCCCTGAAACTTGTTCCGACCGGCCTGCAGAACTTCATGGAGACGATTGCAGAAGGTGTTCTGGGCCTTTGTGAGGAGAACATAGGCCATCACTGGGCAAAGCATTTCTTCCCGTTCATAGGCACGGTTGCCCTTTATGTTGCTGTCTGTAACTTCATGGGTCTGATCCCGGGCTTCTATTCTCCGACCAGCAATATCAATAATAATGTCGCCCTGGCATTACCGATCTTTCTTGCAACCCATGTGTACGGCCTCAGGGTCCACGGCATCGGATACTTCAAGCATTTCCTTGGACCGATCAGGTCGCTCCCTGCCCTGCCGCTCATGATGCTCATATTCATCATTGAGCTCATCGGCCATCTGGTCAGGCCGGTCACGCTCTCGGTCAGGCTCTTCGGCAACATGGTGGCAAAGCATATCATCCTGCTCGTGCTTGCAGGACTTTCACCCTGGCTGGTACCGACACTTATCCTGGCGCTCGGCTCTCTGGTCAGCGTTATCCAGGCATTTGTTTTCACGCTGCTTACGACCTTGTATCTCGCTGGTGCCGTTGAAGAGGCACATTAAATCAAAGTCTTTAAGAAAGGAGGAAAGAACAACATGAAAAAAATTCTTTCTCTCGCACTGCTCACATTCGCTGTTATCTGCCTGCTCGCTCCGGTAGCGGTCTTCGCTACTGAAGGGGCTGCTCCGGCTGCTGCTCCTGCTGCAGATTCCGGTTCAGGCAAGGGGATGGCCGCGCTTGCTGCAGGCATCGCGATCGGTATCGCTGCTCTTGGCACAGGTATTGGCCAGGGCATGGGTCTGAAGGGTGCTACCGAAGGCATTGCAAGGAATCCGGGAGCTTCCGGCAAGATCACGACGACCCTGATCATCGGTCTCGCCATGATCGAGTCTCTTGCGATCTATGCGCTGCTCGTTGCGCTCGGTATCCTGATCAACGCAAAGATGTTCTTCTAAAGAATATCCGGCATCACTAACGACAAAGGCCGTGTTCATCACGGCCTTTGTCGTTTCTGTTCTTGCACATCGGTGCACCTATAAGCTTGAACAACTTGGTCCCTCCCCTTACCAAGGGGAGGTCAGGTGGGGTTATAGAGAAATTTACCAAAACCTCCCCAATCCCCTCCTTGGTAAGGAGGGGAGAAAAGGGAACAACCGCAGAAAGGTCTGAAGCCCCTCGTATTTTGAGAAAGCGCTATTTTCTCTATCAGCCGATATTCGCTGAACGGAGCTTTTCGTACATCCGTGCATTCTCGATGGCGATGCCGCACTGTTCGGCAAGGGCCATCGTAAAATCGATCTCGTCCTGGCTAAAGGTCCTGTGCACGTTGGTGAGCAGCCTGAGAACGCCGATCACCTTTCCTTTGGCTATGATCGGCAGGGCAAGGACGCTCTTGATACCCTCAGCCTCTGTCTCTTTCTTATAGGTTATCCGCTGGTCGGTCATCACATCATAGATCGCAACAGGGTTTTCGTTCAGGGCCTCCCGGATGTTCTCCTCGGTATCAACAGGTCCCCTGTGCAGGTACTGCTCTGACACCCCGTGTGCAGCCTCCAGGATCAGTTTCTGGCCCGAGTCGTCCAGGAGCCGGATGGTCGCTGCCTTCAGCCTCAGGACCGCAGGGATCATCCTCACAACCGTGTTCAGGACCTCTTGAACATTCAGCGTCGAACTGATCGTCTTGGTAACTGCCTTGAAGATATCAAGGTACTCGCGTTCACGCGACACACTTTTTTCAAAATGGCGTGCATTCATGATGGCAATGGCAGCCTGCTCCGCAATTGCAGCAAGGAACTTGAGGTCTTCATCCGAATAATTCAGCGGCTCTGCAGTGTACATCCTGAGCACGCCGATCACTTCATCCATGCACCTGAGCGGGATAGAGAGGATCGTGCGGATGCCCTCTTTTTCAGCCTCTTTCCGGTATTTGGACGACGTATCTTCGGTGATGTCGTAGATCGATACCGGTTTCCCGGCAAGGGCATCGTCTATGGAACGGTCATATTCTACCGGACCTTTATTTACATAGCTTTCGCTCAGACCGCAATGGGCAGCGATCTCGAGCTGGTTCTTCTCCCTGTTCAGGAGTCTCACCAGACTTGCCTTCATGTTCATCACTTTGACGACATGCGTAACGATAAGGTTCAGGACCTCATCAACCGAAAGACTGGTGCTGATCGCCTTGCAGATATTCTGGTAGCTTTCAAGATAAATGCGCTTTGAGAATATTTTCTCTGCGCAGACCGGACACATGGAGTGCGTGAAGTCGCCGAAGCCCTGCTCCGTGAGATACGCTTCAAGCTGCTCCCAGGTTTCATCATCATGCCGTATCTTCTTGCACCACCCGCAGATCGGGATCAGACGCTCGAGCTTCCTCGTCTTCATCTGAAACGGCCTGAGAGCGGCAAACTGTGCTATATCCCTGAATGCAACAATAACGCCTTCCGGCTTATTATCTCTGAGAAGACGGGAAATAGTGCCTTCCAGAAGAACCCTGCTGCCATCCCTGAGCGTCAGGAAGAGATTCCTCTGTGCCGGCGCATGTGATGCAGTAAACGAAGGCAGGAGGTCGCCAAGGGCATTGCCGTCCTCATCTTCAATTCTGATCAGCTCATCGCTGCAGGACCTGTTGAGCAGTTCATGAGAAGTCCAGCCGGTGATCGTTTCTGCGCCTCTATTCCAGTATGCAACCCTGCCGTCGAGGGTTAAAAGGCAGACCCCGTCCCCCATCTGCTCGATGATCTGCTGATACGTTTTCAGTTTTCTGTCAAACATGGTCTTCCATAGTGATTGATGAGTAGTAGTCTTTTCACATCTTTCCGATTATCCCCTCCTTACCAAGCACCAAAAGTAGGCGCCTTAGGCGGGGGCATGGGGAGGTTCTGATCACAATCTATCCTTACCCCACCCGACCTCCCCTTGGAAAGGGGAGGAGATATTATCCTGACGAAATCCCAGGCATTTATTATTATCCAGCCAAAGAACAGGCAAAAACATTATAATTATACATGAGTTTATTGAATTCCTTCGACAGAGATGAGAACAGATGCTGCTGATAACTGATCTCGGCAAGATTACCAGGCCCTTTACCAACAGCGTCATAACCCTGGGCAACTTTGACGGCATTCACCTGGGCCACCAGGAACTGGTCCGCATGGTCATGAAACGGGCCCAGGAGATCCAGGGACAGAGCATGGTCGTGACGTTCCGACCTCATCCGCTCAAGGTCCTTGCGCCGGACAAATGTCCTGCCCTCATCAGCATCTATGAAGAGAAGATCGAGCTGTTCAGGAAGTTAGGCATTGATGTGCTGGTCAAGATACCCTTTTCCCTCCATTTCGCTGAAATGTCGCCGCGGGAATTTGTGAAGAAGATCCTCTGTGACCTCCTCGGCACAAAAGAGATCTTTGTCGGATGCAACTACCGCTTTGGCAGGGGAAGGGAGGGCACAACACAGACGCTTCGGACAATGGGAGAGGAATTCGGCTTCAGGGTGAACGAGGTGAAACAGATCTCCCTGAAAGACGAAGTGATCAGCAGCACCAAGATCAGGCAGCTTCTCACCGCCGGCGAGGTTGAGCATGCAGCAGAACTGCTGGGCAGGCCTTATGCCATAACCGGCATTGTTATTAAGGGCGACAGCAGGGGCAAGACCCTCGGTTTTCCGACAGCGAACATTGCATCAAAACATGCGATCATACCTGCTGACGGCGTGTACGCCGTAAAACTGTCTGCGCGGGATACCTGTTATGACGGTGTCGTCAATATCGGCCTGAGGCCTACGTTTGATACAAAGTGCCTTGCCATTGAAGTGCATGTTTTTGATTTTAATGAGGACCTGTACGGCGAAGAAGTGACGATCTATTTCATCAGGAAGCTGCGGCAGGAAAAGAAGTTCGATTCAGCAGATGCTCTCATCACCCAGATCACCAAAGATATTGCTGAAGCCAAGGCAGTCCTTGCAGAAAATCCGGACTGTATTGACCTGGGGATCTGACCGCCCGTTGTCAGGCCAAAGCAGCGTTACCCGTTGATCATACTGACAACAGCTCCTGTTCCAGCTTACTTCTGAACGCAGGTACTGCCGGACATCTTGCCCATGTTGATTCGTGTTGATGAAATAACAATGCAGTCATAATCCGGGTCTGCTTCGTGAACGATCCATATTGTCCTCAGCGGTGAGCTGAGTCCTCTCTTGTCAAACTCGATGGTCAGCGGAATACCGAACCCATTTGCGTTATGAACATGCTCAACCGTCTTCGGGAATGCCGGCAGCACCGTATCACCGGCTTCCACATTTATGGCGCTGTTCTCATTCGTATCTTCAACGATCCTGTAAGCTGTTCCGGCCGGGAAATCTGCGAAGTAAGACAGGCTTCTCTCCATGGCCATCATTCTTGCGGTCATCAGGTCGGCATAGATCTCCTTTGTCTGCTTCTCAACCTTATAGCTGCCTACCCATCCTGCATAGGAAAAACCGAGCGAAACAGCAAGAATACCGACGATCATGACCACGATCAGAAGCTCGATCAATGTAACACCGCGACTGTTCTCCATGTCCCCTCCCCCTTGATGTACAAGGCATATCAGCTTTCAACGGGTGGGGGTACGTGCAGGAACAACAAGATGCTGATGACTGAATCTGACGAAAAGCAGGCGTCAGTCAGTTTCCAACGGACAGATTTGGAGAAATTCCGGACGCTCAGACGAACCACTCTGTCCCCACACAGTAATCCCCTCCCGACGAAAACCGGGGCAGCGTGCCCCCTCCGTTGCGTATTTTACTGATGCAGCAACCTGTTTTCAACCCTATTTTTTCTGGATACGATAGGACTTCAGCGGAAAGCTGCGGCAGGTAAAGAAATTAGATAGAGGAGATTTGTCGGTCGACCGACATCATCAGCTGATGCAAAAAGACTGTTTGTCTACGGCCTGACTATTCTAACCTGAAGCGGTCAGGTCAGAACGCGTACAGGACAGACAGTCTGGCCCTTTCCCGTGGGTTGTTCGTTGCCTGTGACTGCACTTCCAGCCGATACAGATAGGGGTTGTGAGGAGGGCTTATCAAACCGGTATTTGAGGCCACCACTCCTGCGCCTCCGAGTTCGCCGCTTGTTACAAGGCCGCTTGTGTCTGAGTTGCCCTGCACCGTATCAACGATCTTTGCGAATATGTCAAAGGTCGCGGGCGTAATACCGAGCCTAAACTGAAAGTCCGGCCTCAACGTCGGATCGAGTGCCTGTGCATCAGCAACGGCATAACCCAATGACGCTGCTGTCCACTGCGATGAGGGGTTGCAGAGCTTGTCGCAGCGGCCAGAACGCGCGTTTGTTATGCGGTCCAAGTTATCATCAGGATCATACGGATCGCCGCAATTGCAGCCTGAGGCGAAGGGACCCGAAGTCCAGCTGAATGCCCCGCCTGCCGGGATATTAAGCAGTCCCCTGTTGCCGAGGTACGCTGTGGCCAGTTCCATGCCGCCATAACTGGCCTCCTCAGCAGTGCGGTAGAATTTCTGGCCGCCTGACATGATCGTGCCCTGGGTCAGCATAAAGAGCAGGGCAGAAACAATCGCAAGTCCGATAAGCGAAAGGATAAGCACCATGACCAGCGCTATGCCTTTTTCATTCTTTATATATGCTGTCTTCATCCTCTTACCTCAAATTGTATGGCGTCATCACCATGGTATATATCTTCCAGCGATAGTTGCGATTGCGATCAGGCACGTTATATGTGAGCAGGGGAGCGCCAGCACCGATACCCGGATCAGTAATGATCATTTGTGCTGGTGACGTATAATTAACGTCCCTCTGTCCTTCATGCAGCAGGATATAGATCCTGATCTCCTTGAGCTGGCTCCTGATATCAGCAGCAGTCGTGCCGGCAGCCCACGCAGTTCCGTATTCTAACGTGCCGTCAGCATTTGTATCCGTTACAAGAACAACCTTCATGGCTGCAACGCAGTCAAGGAGCGGCAGCTCTGTATGGCTGCCACCTCCTCCTGTAGGGCCTCCTGTATGGTCTATCGTGCCTTTATAAAGGATGCCGGTGTCCCACGCGCACTGCGAAGGCATGGTGCCTGGTGTCCGCACATAATAGTCAGCGCGGTTAAACGGCATAATTGGTTCAGCAACAGGATTACCGACAAGCTTGATGCCGTATATAAGATATGTCTCATAACTGTTTATCGGGGGTGCAAAGTCAGACGTCGTAATGTTATCGAATGTCGTTGAAAAATTAGCGCCTGACACCTGCAGGATGTTCCTTGCAGTGCCCTGCACCGGCCTCAGAACGACCACCCGGTCAGTATTCACAAAGTTTTCGTCCACGATATTAGTTCCTGCTGCATTATGCCAGTCTGTTATTGTGCTGGCAGCGCCGTCATTCGTCATGTACGCCCATTTTTGGGCAGCGTCATTGATCGCAACATTGGTCGCTTTTACGACCAGGACATCCGATCGATTGGTCATCGTGAGATCATTCCCAACAAGAAGCCCTCTCGGCGGATTTCCCGGCGCTCCGGCATCATTGAAGACTGTCGGATCGAACCCCACGGTTGCGATATCATTCGCTGCCTCGGCATAGGTAGCGCCGTTAACATCAAAGGGCAGGCCGAACCCTGCCTGCTCTATGTCTGCCTTCAGCATCTTGAGGCCTACCAGTCCCTCGATATTGGTCTCAGCAATCTTTGACTGCTGCTTGAACTGGTTCATAAGTCCAGTAAAGATATTAGCAACCGCAACAATAGCGAACGTAAAAATGATCATGGTGATCATCAATTCGACCAGACTGAAGCCACGCTGGTTTCTCATGCTCCCCGTCTCCTCGTGGTTATGATCTCATGCCTGATAGTACCAGAATCCTGCCAGGCCCATTCTGTCGTGATCCTTATCTGCTTTGTGTCGGCATCAAGATCAACAACATTTACAGTGACATTAAAAGGAAAATCGAGCGCTGGATTGGCAGGATCTTTTATGTTCCTGAATTGACGCCGGACCGGGGTTGTTGCAATGCTCACGGTATTATCAAAGCTTCGGCTTTTAACCATTGAAAGTTGGTCTGAGGTAAGAGATACGGCCTCGTCCCTGAGGGCATTCCGCATATTGTGATTAATCGAAAGGAATGCTGCCTGGGTCAGGCCCAGAAAAACAATAAGCATCACAACCAAGGCTATCAGCACCTCGATGAGCGTCACACCCTTTTTGTTTTTCTGTCTACTTCTCATCACAGTTGCCCCCAGCCATTTTTCCCATTCTTATCCTTGTCTCAGATATTACTATACAATTGTAGTCAGGGTCTATATCAGCAGCAGTTGTAAGGGAGATGGTCCCGCCAGGATTAATTATGCCCCTTTTATCGAAGCTGATCGTTTGATTGACCGGTGCGACTCCGTTCCAGTTCATGGCGTATTGGATCCGCTTTGGATAGGAAGGCAGAACTGCATCGGTAATACCGCCGACAGTATCTCCGCGGGCCAGGCTATCATTGGTATCCGCGGTAACGGAATAATTATTGCCATCGACCAGGTTTGCAAAGTACATCCTGTTCTGAGTCAAGGCGAGGCTCCGTGCATTCATCAGGTCAGTGTACAGGTCCTTGGTCGCCTTCTCCATCTTATACGCGCCCATCCAGCCCACGTACGTGAATCCGAGGGCGACCGCAAGTATGCCGACGATGGCCCCAACGATCAGAAGCTCGATAAGCGTTATGCCCTTGTCATTCATGCTTCGCTGCCAAAAAGACGTTTTCATGAATGCCTCATTTTTTCCTGATATGCAGGACCTTGTTTGTCGGCTTCGGCGGTATCACGAGAGCGAGACCCTGACCTAACGGCGGCACGCCGCTCATTGCCGATGACCTCCGCCCCTCTCTTTCCTGGAAATCTGTGCGAAGGTTTACCTCTTCGATCGCGCCGGTCGAAACCTGCAGCAGTCCGACGCCGGAGAGGCTTGCTGCGACCGAGCCGCCGGTATCATACTTGACTGCCCAGAGATAACTGTTGCCGCCGAAACTACAGACGTCATTGGTCGGCGCAAGCGAGGTGAAGAAGACCGCGCCGTTCGGTGCAGCCAGAGGGTCAGTAATGATCCTCTCGGCGTTTATCGTTGTGCCTGCAGCATCGAGGTTGATGTACCAGCCCTCCGGGTCTGTTGTTCCGGCAGATGTTGAGGCTTCTGTCAGGCTGAGAACGCTGACCGAACTGGTGCATGCGGCATTGCCCAAAATGCTGGTAAGACACGGCTCAGCGATGCCATAGAGCCTGCGCTGACTCGAAGGGTCATCAGAACCGAGTATCGAGTTATTGAAATAATACCTGCCTGTCCCGAAATAGAGATATGCCTTGTCCGGCGTTGCTGAATTGACCGCATAGTGTGCAAGATGTCCGATTGACGCAGTGACAGGCCCGATGCCGCTCATGACCGTGCTCCAGGACCAGTTGGCCGGATAGAGCGCTGTTGATGTCAGGGTCGATGAGTTAAGGTCTTCGTTCGTGCGCAGACGTATCACACCGCCCGCAGTCCATTTGGTAGTGGCAGCAGGCGTGCCGACCTCTGACTGTGTGTACCCCAGGTACATTGCATCGTCCTGGTAGTCAAAGTCGTAATCAATTGCTGCATTCGTCAGAGACCCGCCAAAGGCATTGGTTATGCCGGTATCTATGGTCCTGACCAGCGTCCCTGTGGCGAGGTCGAGCACAAAGAGCTTCAGATTCTGGTCTGAATAACCCTTGAACTGACTTTGGCTTATCGGACCTGTCGGGCCTGAGGCAAAGACAACGAACCATCTGCCGTTCTTGGTCTTGTCCGCCTTGCTCTTTGTTGCATCGAACGTGTCCGGGACCCTGGCGTTGATCTTCATGATCGCGGGTCCTGAGGTGGCAAAGCCGAGACTGCCGTCAGTCGGCGCAAACTCCCAGAGCAGTTGAGGCGATGACGCGTCCGTGATATCGAGGGCAAAATAGGACGAGTACCCTTCTCCTGCCGTTGCAGTAGGCCCATTAACGCCAAAGGCGGATGTAGAGGCCGCAGTCTTGCAGCTGCCGCCCAGTCTCGTGCCGCCGATCAGGATCGTGCGCCAGCTCGTCTCGTCTTTTGCACAGTCCCAGTAGTTTACAGCCGTGCAGGCTGCAGGTTTATTGATACTTGCGTCAAAGGGAACCGGAGTTGTGTCCACATAGTACAGATGGCAGTATTCCGGATCATAAAGATATTGCAGATAGGGCAGGGCTGCACTCGGAATAAAGGCCCATTCCTCATTGCCAAGATTCGTGCCGGAAAGGCTTGCCAGTTCATACCGGTTGCAGGCCCCGCTTGGGCAGTCAACATTACTCGTGCAGACCGTTGAGGGAGACACAGCGCAGAAGCCGGTGTTCGCAAAACCGAGCGTGCCGAGCTTAAAGGCATGCAGCATGCCGTCATTTGAACCGGCAAATACCATAGCCCTATCCCTGTACGTGCTGCTTTCCGTGTAGGTCCTATAGGTATAGTCAGCATATGAATCATCATAATTATTCAGCGGAACCCACGAGGCGATCTTGGGTGTTGCATTGATCATATCACCCAGTTTCCAGACCTTTGCGTCTTCGAATATGCCATTGACCTCGTCCAGGACATCACCGTCCTTGTTCAGATCAATGGATCCGGTCCTTGGCCTGTAAATGATAGCTTCACCGCACGTTAGAGCGTCACAGTCTGCCTGGTCAGTCCCGCGGACATACTCGATAAGCCTTGTGGCAATTGCGTTATTCCCGGTAAGTACAGGATTGGCCGCGAGATCGGTATTCAGCTTCGGCCTGATGGTTGCCACATTGGCAGTGGTAAATGTGTTTGAACTACTCGTGAGCGCAAGGGCGCTATTCAGCGGGGCGTAGATATTTCTGCTGGCCGCATCCTTGTTCCAGAGCAACAACCCTGCTTCCCACAGGTATTTCAGGTCCGGTGTTTCTACCGTAGTGGCAGGCGTAACGCTGTCCTTGACCCCATTGCCGTCTGCATCTGCAAAGAGGTCTGCCTTTGTCTTCTGGTCAGCCGGATCAAACTTGAAATTAATGATCCTGTCAAGGGTCAGGTTCAGCTCCATTGCAGTGGCGCCAGTCTGGTCTGCGGTATTTTCCCTGATAGTGCTGTTTGCAGTCCGCGGGTCTATGTAATACCATAAGTTCTGCAGGGTGCTGGTCCAGGCGATCTCCTCGCCTTCAAAAAGAGGCCTTCTGGGATAAAAGACCGACTGGATCAGGTTTGCGCCGCTGCCCTCGCCCGAGGCAAGAACCGAGGCTGCTGTTCCTGATGAGACCCGTGAAAGCATGTCGAGGACAGCAGCCATGATCTGATTTTTCATGCTGAGTGCGTCATCAGCAGAAAAATAGGTGTCAGGCACGTTGTCCACATTCTTGTCCCAGTTCGTGGAGGTGGCAGGTATCGGCGTACAGTTGCCGCCCTTTCCGGTGCCGGTGCCTGGGCAGGCTGCGCCTGAGTCGGATATAGTACAGGTATTAAGAGGGTACCCGGAGGTATTTGTAGGCCAGGTCTGACTGGTATTGATGAAACTGCCATACATTGCCGTGTTCTGCAGCGCCAGGGAACCTGCCTCACTCACAAACATGCCCAACGTATACACAGCAGTCACCTTTGAGTCCTTGTTCACGACATTATTATGGAATCCTTTATGCATCAGATATGCCGGAACAACAGGGTCAGCAGAGGTGTTCGTGAAGCCTGTGTCTATAGAGCAGGTTGAGACCGCTGCCGGACCGCCGCCCCTGTTCCAGAGACCGTCTGACATCAGCAGTACAAAGTTCTTGGCGCAGGGGATAAATTTGCAGTTTGCGCCGGCGCCGGACCCGTCACAGTCATACATGGGGCTCTTCCATTGAGAGGCTGACGTTGCATCTATGCCGCCATATTGGGGGTTGACCTGCTTGAAATAATTGAGAATGTCCCACAACGCAGGCGCAGTCGGAGTGTACCCGCCGGGGTCTGTTGCATTCACCTCAGTAATAAGGTTCTGATAATTAAGCGAAGATTTGCCTCCTGAGGCGGTAAAATCACCAAGATAGATATAGTTTGACTTCACTGTAGTGCCTTCATAAAAATAGACGCCCATACGCGGCTTCACCATGAGGCTGTCAAACTGATAGGCCAGACCCTCCTCGAGCCTGCCTGCCCAGGGCACAGCAACTCTCTTGCCGCTGTCAGTCAGGAGTACGCATCCGTGACCTAGCGTGCCGTCTGTTTTTAACTGCAGATTGTCTTTGCAGACATAGCCGACCTTGCCGGCTGTCTGATTGCCAGAATCATTATAGACCCTTGGATCGCATGCCGAAATGGTACTCGAAGTACATGTCGATGGCGATCCGCCGGTAAATGCCCAGCGGAGCAGGTCAATACGACGCATATTCTTAAAGTTCAGCAGGTTCCCTGAGGTCGGTGCGCCGCAGTCGCCCGAGAATGAATATTTACTGCAGCCGCAATAATATTTATTGCTGGCGCATCCGTTTGTGCCCTTCGTGGCAGCGCATGCTGACGTGCGGGAGGTATTGCATACCGGCGTAATGCAATTCTTGGTACATCCCGTGCCTGAGGCAGCGTATTCTAAATAGACCTTATTACTGCCAGGATCCAGGAAGTTAATACAGGTTTCACTGCCTCCGCAGTCTGAACTGGCATAACAGGCTTTCGTTGTAGTAGTGGAGCAGAATCCGGCGATATAGTCCTTGTCAGGCGTGAAATAGCCTTCATACGTGTCATTCGGGATACAGGTATTGCCTGCGCCGCAGTCTGAGCTGAGCTCACAGGAAAGGGTCTCATTATTACTGCAGCGTCCATAGGAAGACGTGGTCTGTTGATAATCACAGGTCCCCCAGCTGCGGGTGCAGTCGGAATCCAGAGCGCAGTCTATGTCATGATCTCCGCTGCAGCGATAATTGGTATGGCCATGGTGAGTGTGCGCCTCGCATACGCCTTCATTACGCACACATTCATTACTATGGTCGCGATTGCATTCCTGGTTATGGTTTCCGGTGCAGAACCAGCGTCTGTCTGAAACATTGGTGCCGTACGCAGCGTAGCCCATACTGCCGCTGACGTCAACAGCAAGCATAAGATTCGGCGGTACAACCGCACTGATGTACGGAGGGGACTGGCAATAATTGGTCATGGGGGGTGCAACTGCCAAGGCAGGTGAACCTGTCATGAGAATTACGGCAGCAATAAAAAGCATCCCTATAGATAATTGCTTTCTCATCTCTTTACCCTCCAATTCATCGGCACAACTTTAGCAAGGTCTGTTATTCTCGTAACGGTCCCTTTTGGGCAGGTCGCACTTTCGACCATAAAATCGACCCGGTCTCCGGCAACGATCCCGTATTTTGCTATGCTGCCGATAGAAAAGGTCATAATGCCGTGGCAGCCCTTGTTCTGCACATCTATGACCACTGATCTGCCGTCTTTGGCGATCGATCTGACAACCCCTGCAAGGAGCAGGCCCTCATTTGATTGCGCGGCAACAATGCCGGGAAGGATTAAGGAGAAGAGAATGAGTATAGAAATCAAATACGCTAGAGACTGTCTGATTTTCTCTTTTTTCATGACCGAGACCTCCATTAGGCGATTGTTTACGTTTAATATCTTGCAATAATTATACCATGAATCTGCGGCATGAGACAGATTATATATCCTTTAAAATCAATACGATACAAATAACATGAAGCGAAATCAGAAGGTTGGCATGTAACTCATTTCCCTGATTGTGTAACCAATTACATAGCAGCCTGTCATAGCCCATGGCCGATATAACTCACCGCTCTGTTACTAGAAGCCATCTCAAAAACAACCTTTATTCTTATCTTGTTTCTCTTTGTCATTCCCGTGCAGCCAGAAGTAGGTGAGCCTAATGCTCCTACTGTTGGCCTTAAGCAACGGGAATCCAGTGTTGCAGCCTTTTCTGGATGCCCGCATTCGCGGGCATGACAGCCTTTTCAGAAAAATCATTTTTGAGATGGCTTCTAAATAATCAAGGGAGGAACTTCTGGTTTTCTATATTAAAGATACGCCATAATGGCTGCTTTCAAAGAACAGACGCATACGCCATCTATTTTGCTGCGGAAGAATCTATGATGCCCTTTTCTTCCTCGTTCAGCTTTTTTATCTCATCATTGAAATTAATGATGGTTGCTTCAAGGTCAGATATGCGTTTTTTTATACCGTCAAACTGCTCCTGTGAACGGATAACACCGGCATTCTTAACATCTTCGTGAAGCTGTTCGCGCTCTTTTATCAGCCTTTCCCGTTCAGGCTGCATGAGCTGCTTGCGTTCTGTTATCTCATCAAGCCGCTTTACCTGTTCAGGCGTGAACCCTCTCACCATCCTGCCATCAGCAGGCGTCTGACCCTTCTCTCCGGCCGCAGCTTTGTCCGCAGGTTTCCCATCCTCAGCCACAGCATCTGAAGGCTCGCTGTCCATACTGCTGATGCGCTGGACCTTCACCTCCCGCATGCTGGCTATCTCCCTGCGGTCTATCTCCATTCGCCCGCCATTGACAACGCAGAGAAGCTTGCTCTTTGCATCCCTGCAGAAGTCAGCAGTGATCGATCTGCCGTTTTTCAGGGTGATCCTCACCTCTGTCAGGGCATCGGCCTTGAGTTCGTCAGCCTTGCGGCCGTCTGCAGCAGCCAGGGAAGGCGAAACACTCCTGGTTCTGCCCTTGTCGGACAATTGTTCCGGGCCGGGCTGCCGGTTCTCCGGCAGGGCAGTATCAAGGACCGTGGGCGGCGGCAGGGCCTGCACCAGCTGCTCTGCCCGCTCGCTATTCTGCACTCCTATGAGGGTCATGACCGCATATGCCACAATACCGCAGAGGATAACACCCAACAACCCGCCGATAAGATATTCCTTTTTCATGGTCAGTTCCCTTCTCCTTCTTTAGGCGGATTCTTCATAAGATCATTATAGCTATAACAGGGGCAGAGGGCTATTTCCTTAATATGCTCAAAGTGTCTCTTGTTTCTTGTAAGAAGCGGAAGATTCTTGGCCCACGCTGTTGCCGCTATAATATAATCCGCTGCTGATTTCGGGGCGTCTCCGTATTTCTTTAATAAAAGAGAAAACTTGTTGATTATATCGCGGTCAACTTTGAGAACTTTTATATTGGAAAGAAGCGCCTTTATTTCCTTCTTCTCGGAATTCTTAAGCCCCACCTTTGTTATCAGTTCTTTCTTGCTCTGAACAGAGCAGTACAGATCAAACTGCCCTGACCTGAAAAGATCCTTTGCTGTTTTAATGCCTTTGAGAAAATCTATCAAAATGTCAGTATCTACTAAGAGCCTGACTTTTGCCATTCTATCAGCTCTTCCAAGTATTTCTTGCCTGACTTGATTCTTCTGCCCTCTTTACTTCGCAGGTTCCTCACATATTCAGCGGAATCGTGTATCTGCTTATAAGAGAACCCCTCTTCCTTAAGCCTGAGAAATTGAGCAAAATCTATTAGCTCTTTGATCTTCGGCTCAGGCAGCCCCTTGGTTAACTCCATGATTTCTTTCTTATAGTTGAGTGCTGTCCCCATCAAATCTCCTTCCTTATCAATGCAGGCAGCTTCTATTGCACTGCCCATTCTTGGGCCCTCTTGTCGGGCATTTTATCACTATTAACCCCATACTGCAATGCGGAGAGTTATTGCTTACTCTCCTTTTTGGGCGGATTCGTCACAAGGTCTATGATGCCCTTTGCATCCTTGCCGCCGACCACGACCATGCCGTCAGGGAAGACCAGCGTCGGTGTTCCTGTGATGCCGAGTTCCGAGGCAAGCTTGATATTGGCCTCTACCTCCTGTTTGTTGTCACAGTCAGGCTTCGGTATCTCTTTCTTCGCAAAATTGTCCTCAAGCCACTGGAGCGAATTCTTGCAGAGAATGCTCTGGGACTTCCAGAAGGCATCAGGATGCATGGACAGAGGCATGAGCTTGAGATAAAAAGCGATGTCCTTCCTTTCGGCAACAACCTGCTTCAGCTCCTCATGGACCTTTGCGCAATAAGGACAGTCAGGATCAGTGAAGACCGCCACCTTATATTTTGCATTCTTCTCCCCGATCACCAGGGCAGTTTCCAGAGGGATCTTCGCAAAATCGACATATCTGACCAGGTCACGGTTCACCCGCTCGAATGTTTCCTGGGTCTTATTCGCGCCGGTATCGACCTCAAAGATCGGGCCTGCAATAACATGCCGTTTCGAAAAACCGATGTACATGACGCCTCTGGTCCCCTTGTCCTCAATAATGACTTCCCAGAGTCCTTTAACCGGACTTATCTTGATGTCAACGGGCTTTGCACTGGCAGCGCCAAGCTTTGTCAGCACGTTCTGGACATCCTGGGTGGTAAGGGTATGGCACTTCATGCAGTCTTCCTCGCACCCGCCAAAGGCAAAGGCCTTCATGGGCAGCATACCCTCTGCAGCAAAAAGCACGGCGATAAACAGACCCAGCATCACTAACCTTTTCATATGACTTATTCCTCTCCTTACACAATTAGTAACTACTCAGGTTGGTTAGGCTTTAGTCTGGCAGGTATGGACTAAGGACTAAACACCTGAAGACTATCAACCTGAGCATTTCTCTAACTTTTATATCACAACCTGCATTATTTCGCAAAGGAAAGGCTGGCGCTAAGGTGGACTGACAAAGGGGAAGCGAAACGCAAACGGTGAAAAGAGGATGAGGCGGATATTACTTCTTGTCTACCTGTTTTATTATTTCTTCGGCAGCCACAGCTCCCGGCATGAGCATGCCGTTCGGGAAGATGACCGCAGGCGTGCCGTTGATGCCCAGCTTCTCCGCAAGCTTGATATTATCATCGACCGCAGTGGTCTCGCAGCTCGGGGCAGGTAGAGGCTTCTTCTCAAAGGCAGCCTCAAGGAGTTCAAGAGATTGCGCGCAGATGATCGCCTTTGATTTCCCGTACGCCTCCTTGTGCATGGGCAGAGGGTAGAGGAAGATATAGAAGGCTATATCCTTTCTGTCCTTTATGACCGTCTTCATCTCCTGATGAAGTTTTCCGCAGTATGGTCAATCCGGGTCGTCAAAGACGATGATCTTGTGCTTGGCGGTCTTGTCACCCATAACAAGGGCATCCTTGAGCGGAATCTTTGAGACATCGACCTTGTTGATCTTCTGGTAGCTCTCCTGGGTGAGATTGGTCTTGTCCTTGAGGCTTATAACATTTCCGGCTACCAGATGTTTCTTGGCATGATCGAGATAGAGCACATTTTTTTTGCCGCCTGCATCGGTGCCGATCTCCCAGAGCCCGGCAACCGGGGCCTGCTTCACATAGAGTATCTTTACGTTCGGGATAAGCTCGGTCAAAATACCCCTTGCCTCATCAGCATTCAGGGTATCTGCCTTTGCAGCATATGCCAGCGCGCCTAGACAAAGGGCAGCTAAAAGGGCAAACGTTATGAACCACATCTTGCGCATGCGATACTATACCATAATTTGCATTGCAGATGGAATGCAAAATCGGTCAGAAAGATAATGGGGGAATGAGCCGGGGTGATGAAGCGCGTTCAGAAGTCAACCGGAAGCCCGGCGGTCTTTGTGACAAGCCAGGTGGTGCGCTCCTTTTCGAGGAAAAATTTCATATGAAGAGGTTTTGCAAGGTCTCCGGCAATATAGCCTGTGTCGCTGCCCCGGGTCGCCAACACCCTGACCTCCAGTTCAGCAACAGCAGCCTTTTCCTTGATCTCAATGCCGGTGATCTCATATTCGATCCTGATGTTCTCCATGTTCTGGAAAAGTTTGGTCATGCCTTCCTTGATAAAGAGATAGGTAAGCCCGTATTCATCAGCGTAATTGAACGATACTCGTGACATGACCTCATCGATCTTCTCCTCTTCAATTGCCTTGACACCCTCCCTGAAGAGTTTCCGTATCCTGCTCTCGTCTGAGGGCCAGAGCAGATAGATAATGACCGGGGCCATGATAAGGAGTACAAGGGATATGATCGTTTTTCTGCTCATGCTGTTACTGCAATTATAGCATCCCTGAGGACCTGGAGCATGCGGTCGAGATTTTCGATGCTGATATTCAGCGGCGGCATGATCACCAGAATATTGCCGAGCGGCCTGATAATAACGCCGTTGTCCCGTGCATGGTATGCCACCTTCCATCCTGTCTTCTCTTCCCAGTCATAGGGCTGTCCTGTCTTTTTATCCTGAACAAGCTCTATGCCTGCCATAAGCCCCTTATTCCGGACATCGCCGACATGCGGGAGTGCATGCATCTCTCTGAGCCGGTCTTCGAGGAGCGCTATCTTCGGTATCATGTTCTCAAGGGTCTCCTCTTTGCTGAAGAGATCGAGGCAGGCGATCGCCGCTGCGCAGGCAAGCGGATTGCCTGTGTACGAATGACCATGAAAAAAGGTCTTGAGGTCTTTGAACTCGCCAAGAAATGCCCCATATATCTCCTCTGTCGCAACCGTGGCAGCAAGAGGCATATACCCGCCGGTGATGCCTTTGGAAAGACAGATAATGTCAGGCACGACGTTCTCGTGCTCACAGGCGAACATCCTGCCTGTTCTGCCGAATCCGGTTGCAACCTCGTCAGCGATCAGGAGAACGTTGTATTTCGTGCAGAGCTCTCGCACACGCTTCAGGTATCCGGAAGGAGACACGATCATCCCGCCAGCAGCCTGGACCAGGGGCTCTATGACCAGTCCTGCGATCTCACGATTATGGGTCTTCAGCATCTCCTCAAGCTTTACTGCGCAGAAGAGGCTGCAGTCAGGATATTCCCTGCCAAGCTCACAGCGATAGCAGTACGGCGAGGAGGCCTTATACGTATGAAAGAGAAGCGGACCAAAGGCCTTGTGAAATATGTCCACGCCGCCGACACTCACCGCGCCGAGCGTGTCCCCGTGATAGGCATTGTTAAGGGACAGGAATGCGGTCTTCCGGGTTTCGCCCTGGTGCTGCCAGTACTGGAATGCCATTTTAAGAGCGACCTCAACAGCAGTTGAGCCGTTGTCCGAGTAAAAAACCTTTGCAGGAACCGAACCCTCCGCGCTGCCGAAAGAGTCCCGCATCAGCGTGACGAGTTTTTCGGCCAATCGGATCGCCGGTGTATTACTGAGGCCCAGAAGCGTGCTGTGGCTTATTCGGTCGACCTGGGCCTTTATCGCATCATCGATCTCTCTTTTCCTGTGGCCGAAGATATTGACCCAGAGAGATGAAACACCGTCGAGATACCATTTTCCCCGTATGTCTTTGACAAAACAGTCACGGCCCTCGGCGATAATGATCGGCGTTTCCTCTTCCCACGCCTTCATCTGCGTAAAGGGATGCCAGATATACTTCCGGTCAGCATCTTCGAGATGCCTGTTATCCTCCTGCATCCCCCTGCCCGTCATGCTGCCTTCTGCCTGTCATGAAAGAAATAGAAGACGAGCCCCGGAAGGCTTCCTGCAAAATTGGAAAAAAACCATGCCAAAGAAAGCGAGGTCGCAGCCTCCGGCGATATGCCGATAAGGCCGAGGAGGATGACAAACGTGCCTTCTCTGACGCCGAGACCGGATATGGATATGGGCAGGGCCACGATCGTTATAACGATCGGAAGAAAAACAGAAAGGAGAAGCAAAGAGATATCTTCGCCCATCCGGGAAGCAAGGATGATCACGTTCGCAAAATTGAGTACCTGGACCCCAAACGACAGAAGCAGGGTCTTGACAATGACCACCCGCTGCCGCCTTATAACAGAGAAATATTCGTAGATGCCGGTCATGAGCTTAAATCTCCTGCCGAGCTGCAGCCCGAAGAACAGGACACTGCCGATAATAAAGGATAGAAAAAGACCGGGCATGAGCCATCGGTGCGGCGAGTCTCCGAACACCTTGAGACTGAACGGAAAGGCAGATATGCCGATCAGCATGAGGGTAACAAAGCCAAGGTACCGGTCCATGAAAACAGCCGCAAGCGTTACGCTGATCTTCTTCGCATCCTTGTTGAGATAGTACGCCCGGACCGCGTCGCCGCCCACAACGCCCGGCAGAAAACTGCTGAAAAAAGCGCCGATCATATAGAGCGAAAAAAGTCTCTTCAGCGGATATTTGTCAGGCAGGAGCAGTTGCCACCGCATGGTAGAAAGCACCTGCGACAGCATATAGAGCGTTGCAGCGCCCAGGAACGTGGGAAGCCCTATGCTTTTCAGGATATGCCCGACCTGTGCCATGTCAGCTTTTCGGGAAATAAGATAAAAGGAGAAGGAGCTGACTGCAAGCTTGAGGATGAGAACGAGGACTTTCTTATTTATTGCCAGGGCCAATGACCTTCTTGATCACATAGATCGGTTTTTTCTGGGTCTCGTGATACACGCGCACCATCATCTCACCCAGGAGGCCCATGCCGATGAACTGGATGCCGACAATGATCAGCAGAGAACCGAGCATGAGAAGCGGTCTGCCGCCGATATCCTTGCCTGCAACGAGCTTCTCGATCGTAAGATAGGCAGAGATCAGAAAACCGAGCATGCCGCTCGCCAGCCCGATCGGGCCGAAGAACTGCAGAGGTTTTGTTGAAAAACTCTGGAGGAACTTGACCGTGATCAGGTCAAGCACCACCTTCATGGTCCGGGAAATGCCGTATTTTGACTTTCCGCGCACCCTCGGATGATGTTCGGTCTCGACCTCTGCAATGCGCACGCCGTACCAGCTCGCAACAGCAGGAATGAACCGGTGCATTTCTCCATAGAGCTTGAGGTTCTTGATGACATCCCGCTTATATGCCTTGAGTGAGCAGCCGTAGTCATGAAGATTGACGCCGGTCACCTTGCTGATAAGCCAGTTCGCCATGATAGACGGGAGCCTGCGCGAAAGGAATGGGTCTTTTCTCTTCTTTCTCCAGCCGCTCACCAGATCATTATCTTTCATCTGTTCAATGAGCCGGGGAATATCATTCGGATCGTTCTGCAGATCCCCATCCATGGTGATGATAATGTCACCCCGGGAATAATCAAAGCCTGCCGCAAAGGCTGCGGTCTGGCCGAAGTTCCTCCTGAGGCTCAGGACTATGATCTTGCTGTCCCCTGACTGGATCTCCTGAAGAAACTTCAGGGTATTATCCGTGCTGCCGTCATCAATAAAGAGGACCTCATAATCGGTCCCGAGCGTGTCGAGTACGGCCTTCAGTCTGCTGTGAAGCTCCTGAACATTTTCCTCTTCATTGTACAGTGGTATTACAACCGATATGGTCATCAAAAGGTCTCCGGCGGCCGTGATTCGAATCCTTTGAAATCATAACATGCGGCCAGGCTAAATTTCAGGGTTTTCTTCTTTCTGGTCCTGACCTCGACCACCCTGTTTTCGCAGGAACGGAAGGCGCTGGCGACCGACTCCGGGACCTTCTTCTTCCCTCTTGTCCTGACAAAGACAGCGTTCTGACCCTTGAGATTCTCAAACCCCGGCCACAGATCATACTGGTTCATCCTCCTGCCGAGGTTGACACAGTACGTGACAGGATTACCTTTCATATAAAAAGCGAGTTCGCTCGCCATCTGGTAGCTGTCCGAAAAAACAAAGACCGGTCCTTTGGACGACATATCATCATACAGGAGCGATGCTTCCTGACCGAGCTCTTTCCAGCCGACAAGCCGCAGGGAAGGGTCAAATTTATCCGGCAGTCTGAGCAGGTATGGCGCATGGGCGAACAGCGTTGTGAGCATGGCAAGGGACAGGGCAGCTGCCACGATCATGCGCAGGGGTTTCTTCAGACCCTCCCATCGGCTTACGTACACAGCAGAGAATGCGATCAGCCCGGAGATGTATCCGGTCATCGCCCAGTTCGCCTGGACCTTGCCCTGCATGCTCTTGAAAAGGAAGAAGAGGATCGTCGGCACAGAGAACCAGAAAAGCAGGGCCCCTTCTTTTGTCCTGCGCAATTTCAGGACCGCGATGATGACCATCACAAAGAGCAGGGGCGTCACCACCCCGAACTGGGAACCGAGGAATTCGCCGAAAGACCGGACCGACAGGGAAAACCCTTCGCTGACATGCGCCTGACCGGCAGTATGCTTCAGCGTCACCCATCCCCGTGACGCATTCCAGAAGATCACCGGACTGAAGACAAGCATGCTGATAAAAAACGCGAGATACGGGCCAGGCGTCTTCAGAAGCCTTCGGACATCGCGCTCAAAAAGAAGATAGAGGAACGCCGAAAACAGAAAAAATGCCATGGTATATTTCGTGAGCAGGCCAAGCCCTGTTGCCAGGCCAAGCAGCATCCATGCGAGGGACGATGCAGGTTTCTCCGGGCAGGAAAGCTCCTGCCTGATGACCTGATAGAAGAGATAGAGGGAGAGTATCCAGAAGAACATGAATGGCGAATCAATGGTCAGGAGCATGCCGAAAACAGAAAAAAGCGGCACAGCCTGAAGCAGAAGAGCAGCAGCCAGCCCGGTCCTCGCATCATAGAGCTCCCTGCCGAGCCTGAAGAGCAGGATACTGCTGAGTGCTGAAAGGAGAACGGCAAAGGCCCGGATGCCGATGACCGTATTGCCGAAAAAGAAGGTGCCGACGCGGATGAGCCAGGCTATCAGCGGCCCTTTTGAATAGTAACTCCAGTCAAGACGTCTCGACCATTCCCAGTAATGGGCCTCATCAGCCGTAAGGTCAAAGGGGCCTGTCATGATATAGGAAATGCGAAAGAAGCTCAGAACGATCAGGACGGCAAAAAGCGCCTGTTCATAGGACCGCCGCGCCGCTATTCTTTCAGCCCAGCGGTAAAGATGCACAGTGCCATAGGCCGCAGCTGTGCCGACAAGAGCGCCGACAAGGATATCAGACGGATAGTGGACACCGACAGAGATCCTTGAAAAACTTATCAGCGCGGCCGCTGCAATAAAAAAAAAGCTCAGTCTGCTTCTCAGCAAGAACCATATGGTCATGGCAAAGGCAAAGGCATTGGAAGCATGATTGGAAGGCATGGAGTATGACTGGCTGCAGCCGACCAGCAGATGGACGTTCTCCAGCGCATTGCAGGGCCTCTGCCGCATCACAAGGTCCTTCATTACATGACTGGATGCATCCGCAAAAGCGACAGCAAAAAGCCCGGCGAGCAGTACCGGCAGCAGATGCTTCTTCTCCCTGAACCACAGAAGCAGCAGAAACGGGAGGAAGACAACAAATGTCCGGGACGTAACAAAGGGCATGACCCTGTCGAAAAAAGGGTTCTGCAGGCTCTGGTTTATGAATGAGAAGAGCGCTGCATCAAGCTCAGGAAGGTTCATTCAGATAGGCCCTGACTTTTTCTCTCAGTTCTTCCAGCTTAAAGGGTTTTTCGATAAAATTGTCCGCATCGGGCCGGTATGATCCTCCGCTCATCAGCAGGACCCTGATATCAGGAGAGGACTGCCTCACCCTCTCGATGATATTCTCAACCGTGTCCTCATCCATATGGAGGTCAGTGATCATGAGATCAAAGGGCGCGTCCCTGAGCGCTGCATCAAGCTCTGCCATATTCTGTGCCCTGGCAACAGAGTACCCGACCCTCGTAAGCGCTTTTTCAACCGTGTTCAGGATTAGCAGTTCATCGTCGATGACAAGGATTTTGGCGGACATAACGTGGTTACTTTAACATTTTTCAGGGCGAGGGGAAAACAGCGGATGGATCGAACGCTGCAGCTAAAGATTTTTAAGCTCTATGAGGTTCCTCGACAGTGCTATCCTGCCCTTGCGCTCAAGATCCTTGAGGAGTCTGCTCACCACTTCGCGGGACGTGCCGAGGTCATCGGCGATCTTCTGGTGCGTTGCCGGCAGCCTGTTATTCTCGGATTTTTCCAGTATATAGTCCAGCAACCTCCGGTCCATTCGGCCAAACGCGATCTCTTCGACAAGGGCCATCACCTCTGCAAGCCTCTGACTCAGAATGGTGAAAACAAAGTTCCTCATCTCTGCATAGTCAGCAACCAGCCTTCTGAAGTCATTTGAGGGGACAAGGAGCATTTCGCCCGCTTCCATCGCCACCGCCTGGGCAGGATAAGAGAGGTTCGAAAGGATGCAGGATGCATTGAGAATACAGGTCTCGCCCCTTCCTATCTCATAAAGCGTTATCTCTCTTCCGCCTTCACCGGTCTTGTATACCCTTATGACTCCGGACAGCAGAAAGGCAATTGCATTACAGCCATCGCCTTCACGGTATACCTGCAGGTCTTTGGGGAATTTCTGCAGGCGTGCAGCAGAAAGCAGATCAGCCGACAACTTCGCCGTTGCTTTTGCAAACAGGGGGAAGGCGTCTGTGAACTGTTCCTTGCTGAGCGTTTCCATGCGAACCCTCCTCTCTCAGAAGATTCTACGCCGTTGCCGGCAGCAAATCAATCCACGGGTGATATAGGGAGCAGTCAGGGCAGAGCTATGGTGCCGGTGGGGAGAATCGAACTCCCACTCCCTTGCGGGAACCGGATTTTGAGTCCGGCGCGTCTGCCAGTTCCACCACACCGGCACGGTGTGTGAGGTGTTGATTTTAAATGATTTCCCGCTATCCGGTCAAACCGTCTTGGCCGGCTTTAACGCTCCTGCGCGGATTCAAAGCAAGGCCATGCAGGACCTCAATGCGGGCAATCAGGCCCGCAATCAGGCTTCAGGCCGCGTGCAGAACCTTGATGGTCTTTTTGTCGTCCGCGGTCTTGATCACACAGGTTGCCGTTTTCCCGGAGCTGGTCGTGGAATAAAAATAATAGATATTGATGCCGGCCTTCGCGATGATCTTTGATATCCTCTCGAGCGATCCCACCTTGTTTGCCATCTCCACCAGGATCACTGACGACTCCTGTATGTCAAAAGCTCCGATCTTGTCGAGGGCCTTCTCTGCCTTTACCAGGTCGTCTACGATCAGGGTAAAGGTCGCCTTGCGGCTCATGCCGCTGGCAGAATAACCGGTGCCGGCCAGAATATTCACATTCTCCGCAGCAAGCGCTGCTGCCACTTTTGCGGTCAAGCCGGTGCTGTCCAAAAACGTAGCCGTGATCTCTTTTGCGGGCTTTGCACTAAACGCCTGAACTGCAGATACTTTCACTGCCGGTTTTGCTGCGGCTTCCTTTGCGTTCCTGGGTGTCACCTTCTTTGCTGCTTTCGCCATGGCCTGTCTCCTTGAGATGTATTCCTGTCATCCGGGATGACAGGGAAAGGCTGTTGTCTGAGCGTTCTCTGACACTGAGCCTTTTTAATGTACTATATCCCAAGGCTGCAGGACAAGTGCAGTGATACGGCGAGGTACATGCACCCGGCACCTCGGAAAGGCTGAATCTCCCTCAGCCATACAGATGCAGAAGATTCTCGCTGTACTCTGCCTTCTCTTACCGTCCCATGCTCAGGGCCTGACCGAGTGCAGGAATGAAATCCTTTTTTCTCGACATCACGCGCGGCAGAATGCAGGTGCTGTTTTCGACCTGGATATTAAAGGCCTTCTCAACGATCCATGCCTCTCCTTTCAGAAGCACCCGTTCATACGACGCAAGAAGCGGGTTTGTTATAAGAAGGACGGTAAGGTCATAGCCGTTCGCCGTTCGTATCTGTTCCAGTTCGTTCAGCAGGTCTTGTTCTATCCAGTCTATCTCTTCGCAGTCCAGGACCATCATCTGACTGACCCCTAATTTTTTTCCGCTGACAAGGAATTCCTTGAAATCGGCTGCGATCAGTTGCGATGCTGTCTTGCCGTCAATGTTTATGCTGGCATGCAGGAGCTCCTTGCCGTATTCCTTGAGCGATACGCCGGCTATCTCTTCGAGCCGGGCCGCTGTCTGTTTATCGCGTTCGGTTGTTGTTGAGAGCGTAAGCAGAAGAGTGTCTGAGAGGATGCCGGAAAGAAGTACCCCTGCGATCTCCTTCGGGATGTTCACCTGCCACAGGAACATCATGCCTGCAACGACCGTACAAGTGCTGCCGACCGGGTCGTTGTACACATATATAGGAGCCACGGTCGAGATATCGCCGACTCGGTGATGGTCGATGATCTCCAGGATCTCTGCCTCATCGATATTATCAACCGCCTGTGACACCTCATTGTGGTCAACGAGAATAGCCCTTTTACGCACAGGGTTGAGCAGGTCCGTTCTGGTGATGAAGCCGATCAGACGGCGGTCCCCGTCAACGACCACAGCAGAGCGGTATTCTGATTCAAGCACCTTCTTCCGGAGAACGGATATGGGGGTATAGAGACCGACTTCGGATGTGCGCGAACACATGATCGATGCAACCGGCTCGGACATGGTCATGAACTGCACGGTCGCGTACGCATGATGCGGTGACGATATCAGCAGTGTGCCGTGCTTCTCCGCTGCTGCTGCCACCTCGCTGCCGACCGGTATATTGTCGGTAACAACAAGGGTTGAACAACCTGCAGCAATGAGGTCGAGCTGGATATCCTGCTGGTCACCGATGATCACAACGTCGCCGGGCCGCACCCTGTTCAGGATCGTGCCCTTCTGCATTGACGCCGTATGGATCCTGCCGGTGAGCAGTTTGACCTTCTTTGCATTGCTGATCACCCGGCCATTAAGGGTCTTGATCAGGATGTCGAGACTTATCGGGGCCTGGGAAAGGTCCGAAAATCCGGCGCTCTCCATATAATGGCTTGCAATGTCCTTGAGACCGACGATGCCGGATACCCGTTCGTTGTCGTCGACCACGGGAAGCGCCCGGACGCCGCTGTTCTTCATCAGCAGGGCAAGCGCAAGGACAGAGTCCCGCTCATGGACCGCGATCGGCTTTTTCATCGGGAGGTCGTTTACCGTTGCAGCAATGCTCTCCATTTCGTTCGGCACCGGCACATTGAACCGCTCGAGCACGAACTTCGTCTCCTCATTGATCTTTCCTGCCCGGACCGGGGTGAAGAGGAACCGCTTGTCCGTGATATTCTTGAAATGGGAATAGCCGATGGCAGAACAGACAGAATCCGTGTCCGGGTTCTTATGGCCGATAACATAAACGATCTTGGTGTCCTGTATTGTCATGTCTTTTTTATACCCTGCCCTTCATTATATATCGTGCGCGGCAATGCCTGCCTCTTACGCCTACTTGCCTATGCAGAAGCTGCTGAATATCTTCTGCAGTATCTCATCCGAAGTAATGGTCCCGGTGATCTCGCCGATCCGGTCAAGACCTTCCCGCATCTCGATAGAGAAGAGTTCAAGAGGGTTGTCTCCTGACAGCAGGCTGCGGGCTCTGCCGAGCGCTTCAGCTGCGCTGTCCAGTGCAGCCTTGTGACGCATGTTCGTGACCACCACGCCCTCCCGCTCTTCTTTCCAGCCATGAAGGTTTGATTCGAAGATAGCAGACTTGAGGCTCTCTATGCCCTCGCCGGTCAGAGCAGAAATAGCGATGCACTGCTTTCCTTCAGCAGCACCCAACTCAGGTGCTGTCCTCTGTGGCAGATCCGCCTTATTGATGACCAGGACAGCATGCTGGTCCCTGATAAGAGCGAGGAGATCGTGGTCCTCCTGGGCAAGCGGCTCGCTGCCGTCGAACAGGGCCACAATAAAATCGGCCTGCCTTATGGCCTGCAGACTCCTCCTGATCCCCTCCTGCTCGATAACTTCATCAGAGCTGCGTATACCTGCGGTGTCCATAATGCGGATCGGCAGGCCATTAATATGCAGACTGTCTTCGATCAGGTCGCGCGTCGTGCCCGGAAACTCCGTGACAATGGCGCGGTCCTTCTGCAGCAGAAGATTCATGAGAGACGACTTGCCGACGTTCGGCCTTCCCACGAGGGCAAGAGAGAGGCCATCCCTGAAGAACCTTGCCTCATTGAAGGTATGCGACAGCCTCCTGATCTCCCGCTCGGCATCCAGGAGTTTTTGTTCGATCGATTGTTTCGACGTTGTCCCGATCTCTTCCTCGGGAAAATCGATGTGCGCCTCGACAAGCGCGGTGACCCCGATAAGCTGCTCCCGTATATCAGCAAGTTTCTCTGACAGGCCGCCCCTCAGCTGTTCACCGGCTATCCTCATGCTTTCCTCGGTCTTTGCCTGGATGACGTCGAACACTGCCTCTGCCTGGCTGAGATCGATCCTGCCATGAAGGAATGCCCGCTTCGTGAACTCCCCGGGTTCCGCGATCCTGGCCCCCTGCCTGAGCGTGATCTCGAGTATCTGTCTCGCTGAAACGATGCTGCCATGACAGTTGATCTCGACAACATCCTCGCGGGTGTATGAATTCGGTGCCTGCATGACGACAAGGAGGACTTCATCAACCACTCGTTCGTCAGCAGGGTCGACAATATGGCCGTAGAGCATTTTGTGAGAAGGAGCACCTGAAGGCTTCTCACCTTTCTTTGAGCGAAAGATCCTGTCGGCGATCGCTACGGCTGAAGGCCCGCTTAAGCGGACAATGCCGATCCCTCCCTGACCTACAGGAGTTGATATGGCGGCTATGGTGTCGTCAGGATAGTTCATGGCTTTTGGCTTATAACCCCGGAATTACGCACATGCTTTTATTATATGAGATAAAGGGGGAAAGTCAGTAGGCCATAAGATGAAGGCTATGAGCTATGAACTAATGAGCTGTTTCATTTGCGAGGCTTTTATTGACGAAGAACTGCTGAATAATGCCGAGCACGTTTCCGATGAGCCAGTACAAGACCAGACCTGACGCCATATTCAGAAAGACAAAGGTGAAGATGAGCGGCATCATCAGCATCATCTTTGCCTGCGCAGGGTCCATGGTTGACGGTGTCATCTTCTGCTGGATGAACATGGTTGCACCCATGAGGATCGGCAGGGGGCCTAAGGCCAGGCCGCCGATAAGAGGCAGCATTGCCGGGATATGACCTAAGAGCGTGTCAGGCGCAGAGAGATCTGTGATCCAGAGCATGAACGGCGCGCCTCTCAGTTCGATCGCCCTCAGCAGGACCTGATAGAGGGCAAGGAAGACCGGTATCTGCAGAAGCATCGGCAGGCAGCCTCCCAGAGGACTTACCTTGTGTTTTTTATAGAGCGCCATCATCTCTGCCTGCTGCTTCTGGGGGTCCTTCTTGTATTTCTCCTTGATCTCATTCATCAAAGGCTGCATCTCCTGAAGCTTCTTCATGGACTTCTGGCTTTTCGTCATGAGCGGGACAAAGGGGATCCTTGTCACGATCGTAATAAGAATAATGGCCCACCCATAATTGCCGAGGAACCGGTAGAAGAACTTGAGTATCCAGAAGAGCGGGCGCGCAACGATCGAAAAGAACCCAAAGTCTATGATATGTTCAAGCCCGATATTAAGCGCATCCAGTCTGTCCTGCTCTTTTGGCCCGGCATACAGACGGAACTTGTTCGAACCATTGCCCGCCTTGAATGCCACGACCGGTGAATCCTGCACCAGAAATGCCCTTGCCTCTTCAACCGGCGAGGCCGGTACAAGCGCCGAGAAGAAATATTTGTCCTGCTGCGCGATCCATTTGAGATTTGCCTGAAATACCTTCGGCTCCTTCAAATCCTTTGCAGAGAGGTCCTTAAGGTCAGAACCGGAGAGAACGGTCGGCCCGACATGAATGGACGGGTCCTTCTCAAATATGCCGAAGTCGCTTCCGAGGGTTATCCAGTATTCAGGGAAACCGGAAACCTCATCGGTAAGGTCGATCAGGTATGTGTTATCCGAAAAGGTATAGGTCCTCCTGACCGATTTCCCGTCCTTTGCATACTCAAAAACCAGGGTGCCGGTCTTGTTCGCATCATCCAGCTTCAGGTTCCTGCCGGTTACGGAGAAGTTCACGCCGGCCAGGTCAAAGGAACTGCCCGTCCCGATCCCGACAGCAGGAACAACACCCGGTTTGCTGAGCAGCACAACGTCCTTCCCTGTCTTGCCCTTGTACTGCTTAATGGTCCAGGACTTGATCGTGCCGCCGCGCGAGGTAAAGACCGCAGAGAAAAGAGCATTCTCCACCGTGATCTCTTTCTCCTCTGCAGCAACGATATCTGCAACAGGTTTCGGGACCTCTGTCTTTGGCGCAAGCTCTTTTTTGGCTGCCTCCGGTGCAGTCTGCTGTTCAGCAGGCTTCGGCAGCGGGGCTTTCTGCGGCTCACCGGGGAAAAGGAACTGCCATCCCACGATCACCAAAAATGACAAAACGACTGCTATGACGGTTCTTTTATCCATAGTTATTTGACCGGGTCAAACCCGCCCTCATGAAACGGGTTGCATCGCAGGATCCTTCGTGCCGCAAGGGCCGAGCCTTTCAATGCGCCATATTTCCTGAGCGCATCAATCGCATATTCAGAACAGGACGGCGTGAACCTGCAGCTGGAGGGAAAAAGGGGTGATATCATATATTTATAGAGCCTGATGATCGCTATGAATAGTATTTTCATGCTTTAGTCCCGCTATGACCCTGTTGATGATCCGGTCAAGGTCAGAAAACTCGGCCTCTGCAGCCGAGCTCCGTGCTACAACAACGATATCAGAGCAGAGGGCAGCTTCTGCCAACAGCTTTCTGAAGATCTCCCGGAGACGCCGCCTGATCCTGTTCCTCGTTACGGCATTCCCGACCTTTCTGCTGACCACAAAGCCGAGCCTGCTCTGTTCGAGGCCATTAGGATGCACGTAGAGTATGAGGTAACGGGAAGGAAATTTACGGCCCTGCTCAAAGACGTGTTTGAATTCTCCTCTTCGAGTCAGTGTTTGAAGAAGGCTTCTCCTCAAACAGCCAGTCTTTTCCGTCCTTTTTTCCTTCTCCTCTTGATCACATTGCGGCCGCCGACCGTGCTCATTCTTACGAGAAAGCCGTGCGTCCTCTTCTGTTTTTTCGTGTGTGGATGAAATGTTGTATATGTTCCCATAGTTTTTTCCTGAGCGAGAATTATAACCATAGGTTTTTCAGAATGTCAAGGGGCGATGCCGGGATTATGCAATTCTTGATAAAAATAACCCTGAGAGAGTATATTATGAGACTAATTTTCTTTCGGAGGTGTCTCATGTTTACAAACTTGGCTTATGCAATGGGCCCGAACCCGCAGGCAGGACAGGGACAGGGCGGGGGACTTATGGGATTCCTTCCTCTCATCCTCATCTTTGTCATTTTCTATTTCATGCTCATCAGGCCCCAGCAGAAAAGGGCCAAAGAGACAAAGGCCATGATCGATAACCTGAAAAAGGGGGACAAGGTCATCACCACCGGCGGTGAATATGGTGTCGTGGAAGAGGTCAAGCCGGGCACGGTCATTATCAAGATCGCTGAAAACGTAAGAGTAAAATACGGCAAGGGCTTTATTGCCTCTGTCCGGACAGAAGAGGACGAGTAAGCCATACAGCATATCCATGCTTCATTGGCCGGTATCGGCCGGAAAAATCATTTGAGTCTATTTCGCGGAGGTTATTGATGAATAAGAGCATTATCTGGAGATTCCTGTTTATCGGGCTTGCTGTTGCAGCAGCAGTTGTCTTTTCCCTGCCCAATACACCCTTTTTCAAGAGCATGCCTGAGTGGTGGCAGAAGAATATGCCGAACAAGGGCATCGTCCTCGGCCTTGACCTTCAGGGCGGGCTGCACCTTGTGTATGAGGTCGAATCGGACAAGGCTGTTGCCAATACTGTTGAGGGTTATACCGCCTCAATGAAATCGATGTTCGAAAAAAGGAAACTGCAGGCCGATGTGAAAAAGAACGGCCTGAACATTGAAGTAACCCCTGCTTCTGCGGAGATCATGAAGGCGCTCAAGGAAGGATACAACAACCTCGAGATGTCCGAGTCCGGACAGACGGCAACGCTCAAAATGAGCGAAAAAGAGAAGACCTTCATTAAAGACAATGCGGCAAACCAGGCGCTTGAGACGATCAGGAACAGGATAGACCAGTTCGGCGTTGCTGAGCCGACGATCCACAGGCAGGGGCAGAACGAGATCGTGGTGCAGCTTCCCGGGGTAAAAGACCCGGCAAGGGCAATAGATCTTATCGGCAAGACCGCGCTGCTCGAGTTCAAGATCGTCAACGACGAATCGCCGCTCGCTGCGCAGCTGCCGTCTTCCGTAGCACTGGGCGACGAGGAGAAGATACTGACCCAATTTGCGGACAAGATACCCGCAGACAGCCAGATCCTTTTCGAAAAGAAGGTGAACAAGGAAACCGGTGCTGTTTCGAAATTCCCGATCCTCGTAAAAAAGGAAGCTATGCTCACCGGCGCTCTCCTGAGCGAGGCAAAGGTCACCCTAGACACGCAGTTCAGTACACCCCATGTATCGATCACCTTCAACCCTGAAGGTGCAAAAAGGTTCGAGGAAGTGACCGGCGCAAATGTAAAGAAGCGCCTTGCGATCATCCTGGACAATACGGTCTATTCAGCGCCCGTGATCCAGGAGAAGATCGGGGGAGGCAGCGCCCAGATAACCGGCAACTACGGCATGGAAGAGGCCAAGGACCTGAGCATCGTTCTCAAGGCAGGCGCACTTCCTGCACCGCTCAAAATGCTGCAGAACGTGACCGTCGGCCCGTCCCTGGGCAGCGACTCGATCGCAGCAGGCAAAATGGCCGGCCTCGCGGGCACGATCGCCGTTGCCATCTTTATGATCATCTACTACAGACTCTCCGGCGTCATCGCCGACTTTGCCCTTATCCTGAATATCGTTCTGCTCTTCGGGGCTATGGCATCACTGAACGCAACGCTCAGCATGCCCGGCATTGCAGGCATCATCCTCGCCATCGGCATGGCCGTTGACTCGAACGTGCTGATGTTCGAACGAATGAGAGATGAACTGCGTGCAGGCAAGACACCGCGTTCTGCTGTTGACTCAGGATATAAAAAGGCGTTCTGGACCATTTTCGATTCTCATATCACAACGCTGATCACCGCTGCGGTTCTCTATCAATTCGGCACCGGGCCGATCAAGGGCTTTGCGGTCACGCTGGGGCTCGGCGTTATGATCAACCTGTATACAGCCCTTATCGGCACCAAGTCAGTTTTCGATCTGATCAATTCCAACAGCGACGTCAAGAAGCTGAGCATATAGGAGCGGCCATGTTAGAACTTGTCAAGAATACCAACATAGATTTTATGGGCAAGAGGAATATTGCCTTCATTCTCTCGGGCATCATCTCGATCATCGGCCTGTTTGCCGTGTTCCAGATCGCCCATGGAAAGGCAAACCTCGGTATAGACTTTGCCGGCGGCACAGCAGTGCAGCTGAAATTCGAAAAACCGATAAAGGTACATGACATCAGAACATCACTCGAACAGGGCGGACTGAAAGACTTTGACCTTCAGGAGCTGACAGGCGAGAACAAGATCCTGATCAGGGCAAAGAATATCGAGATCCAGCTCGGCAAGGTATCAGAGCAGATAACGACCATCATCGGCCAAAAGCTTCCGGACAATAAATTTGTCGTGGATTCGACGACAGAGATCGGACCGAAGGTCGGCGGCAAGCTCCGCGCAGATGCCGGCATGGCGATCCTCGTATCAGCCGTCTTGATTCTGATATATATTGCATTCCGGTTCAAGTTCAACTTTGGGGTCGGCGCAACCGTTGCCACCTTTCATGATGTAACCGCAGTGTTAGGCATCTTCTTTCTGCTCGGCAAGGAGATCAATCTGATCCTCGTGACCGCGCTCCTGACGATCGCCGGATATTCTCTGACCGATACGGTCGTTGTTTTTGACCGGATCAGGGAGAACCTCAAAACAAGGCTGAAGGACCCGGTCGACAGCGTAATGAACCTGAGCATCAATGAGGTACTCTCCAGGACCATTGTCACCTCGCTCACCGTCCTTCTGACGTCGGTCGCGCTCTTTTTCTTCGGCGGGGAAGTGCTCCATGACTTCAGCCTTGCCATGATCCTCGGCGTTCTGGTCGGCACCTATTCATCGATCTTTGTTGCAAGCCCGATCGTACTGCTCTGGGGCGGCAATAAAGCCTTTGCAAAGAAATAGCAACCCGTGATGCGCAGAGAGGCGGGGATCACATTGAGCTGTCGGCTGATGCGATCTCTGCCTTCTCATTCCTGCACTGATCACCCATTACTCATTACCCATCACGGTCTCTATGCATAGGCGTTGGTTCCTGAACCGGACCAACGCCGAATTTATTTCTTACCTTTCCCGTGCAGCATCCATATCCCCGGTATTCTCGCAGATCCTTATCAATCGTGGCATAAAGACCCCGGCTGAAGTGCAGGACTTTCTGAACCCCGGGATCACCGGTCTTTCAGACCCCTTTGACCTTCCCGGCATGCGGGAAGCGGTTGACCGGATAAAGAATGCGCGCAGACAGGGAGAAAAGGTCTTCATTCACGGCGACTATGATGCAGACGGACTTACCGCCACAACGATCATGGTCAGCGCGCTCAGGACCGCAGGTCTGGATACACACTATTTCATTCCGCACAGGATGACCCATGGCTATGGCTTCAACATTGTCGGCGTAGAAACGGCCCAAAAGGCCGGGGCCACGCTGATCATAACGGTTGACTGCGGCATCGGTTCCTTTGAAGCTGCGGCGCATGCCAAAAGCCTGGGCATTGATCTGATCATCACCGACCACCATGAGCCGGAAAGAAAAGAAAGTTCAAAGGTTAAGGTTCAAGGTTCAGGGGATGCGACAGAAAATCATGAACGCGTTACTGAGTTTATAGTTCCCCATGCCGTTGCCGTAATCAATCCGAAATTAAACCTTCAACCTTCAATATTAAACATTCTTTGCGGCGCGGGCATTGCCTTTAAGATTGCCCAGGCAATGGCAATGGATAACGACATCGCTTTTTCTGAAGATGATCTTCTGCCGCTCCTGGACCTTGCTGCGCTCGGCACCGTGGCTGATGTGGTCCCCCTTATCGGCGAGAACAGGATCATCGTCAAGGAGGCCATACAGCATATTCAGGACGGGAACAGGCTCGGCATGCGTGCGCTGAAACAGGCCGCAGGACTCGACAAGAAACAGGTCAAGGCTGGGCTTCTTGCCTTCACCATGGTACCGAGGATCAACGCGGCAGGCAGGATAGGAGATGCAACAGATGTGGTAAAGCTTCTTCTTTCTGACTCGGAACAGGAGGCCTATGATCTTGCAGCATGGCTTGGCCGGACAAACAGCGAGCGCCAGAAGATCGAGGAGATCGTTTACCAGGAGGCGCTTGCACAGCTCAAAGGCATTGAGGCAGACACGGTCATCGTGCTTGCCAAAGAAGGATGGCATCCCGGCGTTTTGGGTATTGTGGCATCAAAGATAGCTGAGTCTTTTCATCTCCCTGCCTTTATCTTCTCTGTTGAGAACGGCATTGCAAAGGGCTCCAGCCGCAGCATCCCGGCGTTCGATATCTGCAGAGGACTTTCAGAATGCAGGGACCTCCTTGTATCCTTTGGTGGCCACAAGCAGGCAGCAGGCGTGAAGCTCAGGGCAGAGGACATCCCTGTCTTTGAACAAAGGCTGCGCCGGATCATACAGAGGGACATTGCGCAGAAAGATCTTGCACCAACCCTCGAGATACATGCTCCTGTGATGCTGCATCAGCTGGACACACAATTGATGCGCGAACTTGAACTGCTTGAACCTTTTGGTTTCGGCAACCCGGAACCTCTGCTCGGCGCCCGGGAACTGGAGATCATGTATCCCAAGGTGCTGAAGGACCGGCATCTGAAGATGAAGCTCAGAAAGAGTGCGTCGTATTTTGATGCCATAGGATGGGACATGGGCCATCTGCTTGAAGACCTCAGCCAGGCAGCGATCTTCGATGCTGTCTTTACACCCTCCTACAATGACTGGAACGGCAACAGAAGCATCCAGCTTGTCCTGAAGGGTCTTCGCCCCTCAGCATAATAAGACTAAAATTAGCCGGGCTTGTAAAAATTAAGCAGGCAAGGCGGGCAAGAAATGAGGAATGAGGCGTGCTATGTGCACGTCGCAGTGACGAGTTTTGAAGCGCAACGCAGCATGGTGACTTTTTACAAGCCCAGCGCAGTATAATAAGCTATGTCTGAGACATTATCCTTAACCGGGCTCATCGGCAAGGTCCGCACCTACAGTCAGGACGCGGATTTCAAATCCGTGCAGCGGGCATATCATTTCTCGCGCGAGGCCCATTGCAGCCAGAAAAGAAGCGAAGGCTCCCCGTATATCAACCATCCCCTTGCTGTTGCCTATATCCTTGCCGACATGAGGATGGACACGCTTTCGATCGCCTCCGGACTGCTCCATGATACGGTCGAAGATGCGGAAGTTACGATGGATGACATCAAGATCATCTTCGGAAAAGAGATCGCCTTTATCGTAAAAGGTCTCACAAAACTGGCCAAGGTCGAATTCCGGACAAAGCAGGAGGCACAGGCCGAGAACTTCAGGAAGATGCTGCTTGCCATGTCAGAGGACATCCGCATCATGCTGATCAAGTTCGCTGACCGGCTTCATAATATGCGGACGCTCCAGTTCCTGCCTGAGGCCAAGCAGCAGCGCATAGCGGCCGAGACGCTTGAGATCTACGCACCGATAGCGAACAGGCTCGGTATCGGATGGCTGAAGACCGAGCTTGAGGACCTGAGCTTTAAATATCTCATGCCCCAGCTTTACGATGACCTGGTCAAAAAGGTCGCAAAGCGCAGGGAAGAGCAGGAAGGATACATAAAGGAAGTCGTTACGCTGATCGAACAGCAGCTGAAGGAAGAGGGGCTTCCCGGCAGGGTCAAGGGGCGGGTAAAGCACTTTTACGGCATCTACCAGAAGATGCAGAAGCAGCGGATCACCTTTGAGGAGGTCCATGATGTCATCGGCGTCAGGATCATTACGGACACCAATGCCAACTGCTACGCGATCCTCGGCATCATTCACTCCCTCTGGACACCCATACCCGGGAAATTCAAAGACTACATCGGCGTGCCCAAGTCGAACATGTATCAGTCCCTGCATACGACGGTCATCGGCCCCAAGGGAGAGCGGGTAGAATTTCAGATACGCACTGACGAGATGAACAAGGTGGCTGAACAGGGCATTGCCTCTCACTGGAAGTATAAGGAAAAAGGGACCATTGACGAGAACAACAACAAGTATATTACCTGGCTCAGGGAATTGGTACAGGTGCAGAAGGATGAACCGAATGCGGTCGATTTTCTCGAAGCACTCAAGGGAGAGGTCGTGCCAGAGGTGGTATATGTTTTTACACCCAAAGGCGAGGTAAAAGAGATGCCCCTCGGTTCAACGCCGGTTGATCTTGCGTACAGCATTCATACCCAGATAGGCCACAAATGCGTCGGCGCGAGGATCAACGGCAAGATCGTGCCGCTGAAATACAAGATGAGGAACGGCGACACGGTCGAGATCATCACTTCGCCGACACACGGCCCCAGCAGGGACTGGCTCAAGTTCGTCGTCTCGCAGAGGGCCAAGACGCGCATCAAGCAGTGGATCAAGGCAGAAGAACGCGCACAGAGCGTTGAACTCGGCATCAAGCTTCTTGAGAATGACTTCAGGAAACATGGCATGAGCCACGCACTGATGAAATCGGACGAAATACTGGACGTAGCAAAGGCCCTTGGCGTAGGCAATCTCGAAGAGCTCTTTGTGGCTGTCGGCTTCGGCAAGATCACCCCGCATCAGGTGATCAATCGTCTCAGGCCCGGGAAGGAAGTGACCGAAGAAGAGGCAGTTAAGGTCCGGAAGCCGGCCAAGGAACATAAAGGCATCAGCATCAAGGGCGTTGACGATATCCTCTATCATACGGGCAAGTGCTGCTTCCCGGTGCCTGGCGACAGCCTGGTCGGCTTTGTCACGATCGGCAAAGGCGTTACGATCCACCGGAAGGACTGTCTGAACCTTGAACGGCTTGAGGTCGAGCACGCGCGGCTCGTGGACGTTGAATGGCAGCCGTCCGCACAGATCACCGCAAACACAAGGCTTTATGTCGAGACCGTTGACAAACCCGGCATCCTCGCAAATCTCAGCGCCCTTATCTCGTCGCTCAACATCAATATTGTCCATCTGGAGGCATCATCGACCCAGGACAAAAAAGGTCATATAACCCTGGTCATAGAGGTGAAGGATCTCACCCAGCTCAAATCGCTTATGCACAAGATAAGCCAGATGGAAGGCATTCTCCGGATCAGGAGATAAGTTTTCCGCAGGTTGACAAGATCATCTGCGGAGCTTAATATATCCGTTATTGCCGAAGTGGCGGAACTGGCAGACGCACCAGATTCAGGTTCTGGCGGTGGAAACGCTGTGGGGGTTCGAATCCCCCCTTCGGCACCAACTTTTTCCTCAGCAGGTGTTGTTCCCGATTCACTTTTCACATCATGAGGTGACATTAATGGAAAACATGGATCTCCTTCGCAGCATCTCTTTTCTGAAAGACCTCTCCACCGGCGAACTGATCAAGATCAACATCCTTACTGATACGGTAACCTTCAGGGAGGGGGAGGAGATTATGCAGGAAGGTGCTGCCTGCGATGCCATCTATATCGTAAAGTCCGGCAGCGTCAGGGTCATAAAAAGCGGCACCCACCTTGAGACTGTTGAAGCAGGCGAGCCGCTCGGCGAGATCGCTTTTATCGACAAGGGGCCGCGTTCTGCCACCATTGTCGCAGCCACGGATACTGCCCTGATCAGGCTTGCTGCAGACAAGTTCGAACAGGTCCTGGCGCATGACAGGGAACTTGCGGTCAAGATATACCGTTCGATCATCGTAACTCTCTGCAGACGGCTTCGCGAAGCAACCCAGGCCCTTAAGATCGTCCCTGACTATGTCATGGAGTCGTACAAGAACTTCGAAAATATCTGAGTTGTCTTATTGGCAGGCGTCTCTCGATCGACGTTGCAGATACAGCTCGAAAAAGGTTTTTATTGCTTAATAAAATCGATCAGCGATCTGATTTCCACATCGTCCAAAGGACCGCCTGCCGCTGCTGCCCAGCCCGGCATGAGAGTATTCTCAAGGCCTTCCCGAATGATCCTGCGCAGCTGCTCTTTCGGCTTCTTGCTCATTTCCGTGAGTGACGAGTATTTGCCTGCATTATGGCACATGAAACAGTCCGCCCTGAAAAGATCCCATCCCGATTTACCCCTGCCCTGGTCAACGTGGCAGCTCCTGCATTTTTCGCTGAATATCTCGACTGATCTGTACTGATTCAGATGAACATGATCGTTAATATGCATCCGGATGGTTAATTTCGTGACCGGGTTTTTCGGATCGTTGGTATATACCTGAATGGTCTTGGTGATCTTCCCTGTCCTGCTCCTGATATCAACAGACACATTGATCTGTCCTTTCTCTCCCGGCTGCAGGCGGCTGGAACTAGCCGCTACCGATGTGCATCCTCAGGAAGCATCAAGTTTTTCTATCACCAGTTCCCGGTCCCCTGCATTGGCAAATGCAAATACATGTTCGACCTGATCTTCCTGGTCGATCTCAGGGAAATCGTAGGTGCTGTGATCAAAATGTATCGCCGGCTGGGCATCGGAACTCGCAGCAAGCGACAGGAGAATACAGAGGGACAATACAACTCTTTTCATATAACTATATTACCGCAGTATGCATAAAAGCGTAAAACCACAGCCCAAGCCTGCGGTCACATATTGTCTCGTTACGTGACTTATTCTTTTTCCCGCGTACAGTCAGCCCCGATCTTTTTCAGTTTTTCTTCGATCTTCTCGTAACCCCGGTCAAGGTGGTATATCCTCTTTATCGTTGTCTCGCCCTCCGCAGCGAGGGCAGCCACAATGAGCGATGCGCTCGCCCTCAGATCAGTTGCCATGAGCGGAGCGCCCTTTATCTTCTTTTCGCCTTTGATCGTCGCGATGCCGCCGTCGATCGAGATATCAGAGCCCATCCTCTTGAGTTCTGCAACGTGCATGAACCGGTTCTCGAATATCTTTTCTGATATCACGCTGGTGCCTTCGGCAATACACATCATCGCCATGAGCTGGGCCTGCATGTCGGTCGGGAACCCCGGATAGGGCATGGTCGTTGTGCTCACTGCCTTCAGCCTCTGCGGACCGATCGCCCTGATGCCCTTGCTCACCGGCTTAAAGACAATGCCGGTATCAGTCAGCTTGTTGATCACGGCATCGAGATGGTCAGGCCTGCAGTTCTTAATGGTGATATCGCCGCCGGTTATGCCTGCTATTGCCATGAACGTACCCGTCTCTATTCTGTCCGGAATGACCGTATGCCTGAGCGGTCTCAGCTTCCTGACCCCTTCGATCTCGATAATGCTCTCACCTGCACCCTTTATCTTCGCCCCCATCGAAATGAGGGCATCGGCAAGATCAACCACTTCTGGCTCGCGTGCCGCATTCTCCAGGAAGGTCTTTCCCACTGCCAGCGTTGCGGCCATCATCAGGTTCTCTGTGCCGGTCACGGTCGGCATGTCAAAATAAATATGTGCGCCCTTCAGCTTCTTTGCCTTTGCGATCACATACCCCGAATCGAGGGTGATAACAGCACCCATCTTTTCAAGTCCCATAAGATGCAGGTTTATCGGGCGTGCCCCGATCGCGCATCCGCCGGGCAGCGATACCTTTGCCTTGCCGAGCCGGGCAACAAGAGGGCCTAACACAAGTACGGACGCGCGCATGGTGCTGACCAGGTCATACGGTGCCTCGAAATTCTTTATAGTGGTGCAGTCCAGGATCGCCTTGTTCTTTTCGAGGTGAAAGCCTGCGCCGAGGTTTGCAATGAGCCGCCCCATGGTCGAAACATCTCTGAGATGCGGCACATTCTTCAGGATATGTTCGCCGGGGGCAAGGAGGGTTGCAGCCATGATCGGCAGCGCAGCATTCTTCGACCCGCTGATCGTAACACTGCCCTTCAGCCTTTTGCCGCCCCTGATTACAAGCTTGTCCAGATGAACCTCCGTACGTCTTTTTCGGTATTGTAATTCCAAGTCGCATTCAAACGCAAACCGCGTTGGCTACGTCGTCAGCTCCTCAACATAACAAACAGTATGCCTGCGTCGCTTTCTCCTTGCCGCCTTGTTATCATTTTGAATGCAACCTGGAATAATACAGAAGCAGTGCTTTAGCATAACCAAAATATGGTATATTTCTGACATGAGAGAATTTCTGATCTACCAGGACGATGACAACATGTGGGTTGCCGAGGCAAAGGATCTCCCCGGCGTCCGTATGAAGGGCAAGACCCAACAGGAGGCCCTCGCAAAGATCCAGGCCGCTTTAAAGATCTATTACCCCTGCAGGTGCGACGACTGATCCGGAGCCTGTTGGCGGATCTTTTTATGCGCACAGCTCATCGTCAGATCAGCCATCCTGCAGCTTTTTTCGCCTTGAAAAGTTGACAAAGACCCCCGTCTCTATGGTTTAATAACTGCACATCAATTCATACAGATCTTCCGTAAAACAACCCGGCTCATCACGCTTTTTCCCATATGTTCAATGCAGCCAATAAGATAATAAACAGGGTTATTACAAGGCCATAACGTTCGGAACGTTATGGGCCGATGGAATTGTTTTAATGGCAGGTCATAAGGAGGTATATATGATGAAAGACAGGATGATTGAGTCACATGGTGCAGAGTCCGGCCGGGCATCGTTGGTACCATATGTTTTCCTGATCCTCGCTGCCATGGTCACCTTTTCTCTGGCTCTGGCATTAATAGTTCCGGGTGAACGTACAAATGCGAGTTCATTCTCATCCATGGATCAAAGTAGCATGGATCCAAATGGTTTAACAAAACAGAAGATCCTGGACTGGATGGCTGAAAACTCTTCCATGCCGGAGCACGTATTGACAAAGGTCTATAACGCAGCAGCAATAACCGGCAACAGGGACCTGATCCTTGCGATCTGCATGGTAGAGTCCAACTTTAATCCGCATGTTGAAAGCGACAAGGGTGCGATCGGCCTTATGGGGATCATGCCGGGCGTCTGGCTGAAAGAACTGAAAAAGCAGGGCATCATCACTGAAAAGGAAGATCTGTATAAGATATCCGGCAACATAGCGGCGGGTGCTCATGTGCTTACGACCTATCTGTCGGAAACGAATGACCTCCGGAAGGCGCTCATCCGTTATGTGGGGGGCACCTCCGCATACGCAACTAAGGTCATGCAAGCTCAGAAACAGATCAGATTGGTACAATACGCAGACCAGCAGTTCAAGCGTGCAGACGACCTCAATTAAATAGTCAGCATAAGGTTAGAAAGCTCAAACAGGGCAGCAGGAGTTTCTCTTGTTGCCCTGATTATTTAGGGATGATCGAGAAGTTTGGCCTGCGGAATGATGCGCTGGTAATCCTGATAAGAGACCGAGGAGTCCCATCTGCCTGTCAGTTTTGCAAGAGTAACGCCCCCGAAAAAAAGGACAACGATAAGGCAGACGAACAGAAATGGATGCCACGCCTTCCTGCCGGGCAGAGCAATATCAAGCGCACCCTTTGCCGGACAATGACTCACGCAGGTGAGGCATCCGGTGCATTCCGGAGATCTCACCTGCATCAGCGTTTCCACCGGCAAAAGCGATGGGCAATTTTCCGTACACTTCCTGCAGTGGATGCATGCCTGTTCATTCCTCCTGATCTTAAGCGGACTCATTAGGCTCAGCAGTCCGAGAAGCGCACCGTAAGGGCAGAGATATCTGCACCAGAAATTCTTGTAGAACAGCGAAAGGACAAAGAGCAGTGACAGGGAGATCATGGTTGTTCTTGTCATCTCCGTAAAAAAGAAGAGCATCTTCACATCCGCTATCTTGTAGTAGTCGTTCTCAAGAAAGCGATAGATAGCAGGCGCGGGCATCTTCAGGATGATCACGTAAATAAAGAATGCCATAAGAAGATATTTCACGGATCTCAGACAATAGTCAGCATAGCGGGGAACGGAGAAATTTCTGCCGAAGATCTTTTTGCCGAGTTTCCAGACAGTGTCAGAGATGGCGCCCACAGGACATATCCATCCGCAGAACCCTTTTTTCAGAACAAGGGCCATGATAATAGCTGCAGTAAAAATGACCAGACCTGCAGGATGGATGCGGTCGAATACGCCTTCCATGATCCAGAGCTTAAGACCCATAAGCGCTCCGATCGGAAGAAAACCTTCAACTGCAGGGAACCGGTTCTTTAATACCTCTTCTGCACCTCCGGCCGGCAGCACTCCCATGGCAAGAAAGTGGTCAGTGAAGACAAAGAATCGATAACCTGCATAGAGCAGGAAGAGTATTATCCCCCACTGTATTGTATAGCGCAGATACCGCACATACGCCCGGTCGATCTTTTCCATGCGTATAGTGTAATAAAAAGCGGCAGATGAATATATGATCTATGCCATAGCAGCTCCTTTCGGACTTCAGGAGTGATCCTTCTTCCCCACGCTTTTCTATTTCCCTATTATTTTCATCCTGACAAGTGAATACCTCTGTTTCTGTTCTTCCCATTAAAGGTAAAATACCATTATGGGATACCGCGAAATTTCATTGCAGCTGCCTGCTGACTACCATGAGGATGATCTGAGACAGGGCATTGCAAAACAGCTCGGCATACACGACTTCACCTATCAGATAGAGAACAAGAGCCTTGATGCAAGAAAGAAGGCGAATATCCACTGGCTTATAAAGGTGGTGGCTTTGTCAGATGAACTCGACGGAGGCGCTCCGCTGCTTTACCCGTCTCTGGATATCCCGTATCAGAAGAGAAAGGAAAAGGCGGTTGTTGTCGGCAGCGGTCCTGCCGGGTTCTTTTCAGCGTATGTTCTGCAGAAGGCCGGATTTGTTGTCACGCTGATCGAACGAGGCGCTGAGGTCCATACAAGGGCTGAGAAGATCAGGGAGTTCGAGAAGACTGGGGACTTTAATCCTTCGGCCAATTATGCCTTTGGCGAAGGCGGCGCAGGCACATTCTCGGACGGGAAATTAACGTCACGATCCAAGCATATATCAAAAGAACGGCAGTTCATATTGGAGAGCTATATCAGCGCGGGAGCCCCGGAAGAAATAGGCTACATGGCACATCCCCATCTGGGGAGTGATAATCTCAGCAAGATCGTCAGAAATCTGCGGGAGGCCTTCAGCGCTCTGGGCGGACAGATCCTGTTTGAAACACTGCTTCAAGACCTAAAGATAGAAAGCGGCAAGGTGATTGAAGCGATCACCTCATCAGGCTCAATGGAGGCTGACTATTTCATTATTGCTCCGGGACATTCTGCTTACGAGACATACCGCATGCTGATCAGGAGGGGCATTCAGTTCCGCACAAAGAATTTCGCCCTCGGCAGCAGAGTGGAACATCCCCAACGGATCATAAACAAGGCGCAGTGGGGCAGGGAAACACTTCCCGGTGTAAAGGCAGCTGAATACCGCCTCACCTCTCCCGGAGACAACAGACTCCCGGTCTATACCTTCTGCATGTGCCCCGGAGGTACTATTGTCCCTGCAACGGCTTATCACAATACCAATATCGTAAACGGCATGAGCAGGTACAACAGAAATGAGAAGTTCGCCAACGCAGCCTGCGTATCCGGCATTCATCCTGACAGACTCATAGGCAGGGAGTCATCCCCTGAAGAAGCCCTTGGCTGGGTCCAGACCCTTGAAGAACGTTTTCATCAATATTCTCGTGGTTTTGCTGCCCCCTTCTGCAGCATCAAGAATTTTATTGATCAGAAGGAACAGGCAGAGATCGTTGAATCGAGCTATCCGCTCGGACTGAAACCGGCAGACCTATGGGAACTGCTGCCTGCTGAGATAAGCAGCGCTATCAGAGAAGGCCTCAGGGATTTCAGCAGAAAGATACAGGGGTTCGAAACAGGCACTATCATGGGGCTTGAGAGCAAGACCTCAGCGCCGATCCAGGTCATACGGGAAAAAGATCAGCGCTGCGTCGGCATCGAAAATCTCTATATCGCCGGAGAAGGCAGCGGCTGCTCCGGGGGCATCATATCAAGCGGCGCTGACGGTATAAAGGCTGCCCTGCATATTATTGAGAGTAATTCTTAACCAACCTGCTTAGCCTTCAGAATCCTTCCGATCCCGGCATAATCATTAATGACCGTTACGTTCCGGAAGCCTTCTGCGCGGGCGACCTTCTGCACAGCTTCAGCCTGGTCGTACCCAAGCTCGAGAAATATAAATCCTCCGGGATTAAGAAAACCGCCTGCAGAAGAAAGAATGGCACGATAGAAATCCATGCCGTCCATGCCTCCATCGAGCGCAGCAACAGGCTCCCAGTCCCGAATTTCGCGCTGCAGGGTCTCTATCTCGTCCCTCCTGATATACGGAGGATTGGCAGTAATAATATCGAACTTCTTCCCCTTTACCGGCTCAAAGAGCGATCCCCGAAAGAACTGAATATTCCCGATCCTGTTAGCCTCTGCATTCTTCTCTGCATAGACAAGCGCATCTATTGACAGATCAGTGCCATACACTTTTGCGTCAGGAAACTCCCTGGCAAGCGACAGGGCAATGCAGCCGGTACCGGTGCAAAGATCGAGAATCAAAAGATGTTCTATGTTCGATGTTCTATATTCGACGTTAAGAAGAGACTCCTGAACTTTGAACTTTGAACCTTGAACAGTCTTTATCACTTCCTCAACCAGCAGTTCTGTCTCAGGTCTTGGTATCAGCACACCCTGCCCGACCCTTATGGTCAGGCCAAGGAAGTCGATAGAGCCGATGATATACTGGACAGGCTCGCCCTTGAGCCTTCGCTTAAGCAGCCTTCTGACCTTCGCAGAATCCGCACTCCTAATTTCAGGATTCTCGACATATGCATCGAGCCGGTCCATGTTGAAAACATGAAAGACAAGCATCTCCGCATCAGACAGGGCATCGTCAATGCCTGCCGCTTCGAGATAGTCAGTCGATTTTCTTAACAGCTCAAGCAGTCTCATAGGTTACCGTGTTCATGGATAAGAAAAAGGGGGCTGGGTGGCAAGCAAACTCCATGGTGACAACCTGAAAACAGGCACCTCAGGACATCCATAAAACAGTTAACAATATAAACCTCAGACGTTTGATGAGGTCTTGTCAATAGGTGTGTAAAAAGCCATCAGGCGGCCATCCTCTCAAGCA
>CAYXBA010000005.1:0-169749 GCA_964463135.1 uncultured Nitrospiraceae bacterium | reverse complement strand
CAGGTCAGTTGGCTGCATGAATACTTTGGTGTCCACTATTGACAGCCGAGGTCAATTAAGGCCTGGTCGGACTTACAGCTTAGTAATAGGTATGCGAATGTTTTGTCTTCCATTATTCCCCCAACATTGTTTTTTATATCGCATGCGGCTTTTTGATAAGTATATGAGCAATTATAGGCATCGTCAAGGAAATTCTTGAAATTGTGACCGTCTATCTAATTGAAATGAAAGGAAAATAATTTTCTGTTTATTGTTATATCGCATGCGATATAACTTTGGGCAAAATTATGCCGGCATGTGAAAACTGAGCTTAGACTGAGTACTACTGTTAATACTGTTCATATTCTAAACACCACCTCTTTTCCCCTCTGAACCGCCCTCACCCATTCAACTTTATCTTAATTTATCAATATGTTAAGTGCTATGTTCAGTATATGGACAGCATTTAAAACCGCCTCATTTCACTGTTCATATTATTAACACAGCATATTGCCTTCCTAGTTTTATCCTGTATTTTCAAGAAGTTACAGTCTGGCATTCAACGTGCACTATAAGTATTGATTTTCGACCCCGGAAAGATTCCGGACAAGCCGGAATGACAAGAATTAAGGAGGTCAGCAATGAAACGGAACCTATTATTTGTGGCTTACAAGGACGGAGAGATTGACGAGGGCCTGAACTATGCCCTTGATCTGGCAAAGATGACGGACAAGAACATGGCCGTGCTTCTGGTGAACAAGAAGAAGCTCTCAAAGAAGCTGGAAGACATCATGTCAGCAGTCGCCTTTGCAGAGGAGAACGAGCCTGCCATGGCACAGCAGATCATGAAGTCAGGCGAAGGCCAGACCGATCTCCAGCACGAGATCGAGGAGAAGTGCAAGACCTCGGGCGTAACCACCGCGATCTATACAGCGGTCCAGGATGCTGCAACATCGCTCAAGGATTATCTGAAGAAGAACAGCAGCGTGGACATGGTGCTTCTCAGCCCAAACATCACCGAGGACGGAAACATCTCCTCACGTGAACTGAGCAGGCTGGTCAGGTCAGCTTCACGCCCGATCGTGACCATGGCCAAACAGCCCCAAACAGCATAACTACAATCGTATAAAAGGAGGAGTTTTAGTAATGTATCTGTATCTGCCAGTAGCACTCACCAGCGTAAACATTCTCATCCCGGTCGGACTCGGGCTGGCTGTCGGCCTGCTCTCAGGTCTGTTCGGGGTCGGCGGCGGCTTTCTCATGACACCGCTTCTTATCATGCTCGGCATACCTGCAACCGTGGCCGCAGCTACCGATTCGAACCAGATCGTGGCTGCCTCGACATCAGGCACGTACGCTCACTGGAAGGTCGGCAACGTTGATTTCAAGATGGGCATCCATCTCCTGATCGGCGGGTTCGTCGGCGGTCTTCTCGGCGTCCAGGCGATCAAGATCCTCAATGCCATGGGCAATGCCGATTTCGTGATCAAGATGACGTATGTGCTGATGCTCGGCATTGTCGGTGTCTATATGTTCATCGAAAGCCTCAGCGCCATCCGCAAGAGCAAGAACACGACCGAGACTGCAAAGCCGGCAGAGGAGAAGAGCAACGCCTTTACACGGTTCCTGCAGTCACTTCCTCTTCAGACCCGGTACGAAAAATCAGGCGTGACGCACTCCATGCTCCTGCCGATCATCTTCGGCGGCTTTGTCGGCGTGCTCGCTGCGCTCATGGGTGTGGGTGGCGGTTTCCTGATGGTCCCGGTCATGATCTACATCCTCAGGATGCCGATGCATGTGGTCGTCGGGACAAGCCTCTTCCAGATCCTCTTCAACTGTATTGAGGTGACGTTCCTCCAGGCATACACGAACCACAGCGTTGATTTCATCCTCGCTGTCCTGCTCCTGCTCGGCTCAACGGTCGGCGCACAGGTCGGCGCTGTCTTCGGCAGAAAGCTCAAGGGCGAGCAGCTCAAAATAATACTCGCGGTGATCGTTCTGCTGGTCACGGTCAAGATCGTCTTCGATCTGACACTTACCCCGTCATTACTCTTATCACAGGCAGGAGGACACTAATGAAGACCGTAAATCGTAAATCGTTATTCGTGATCAGTTTAAGAATCATAAGACCAATAGTCATATTGATGGGTCTGATCGCAACGATCGGCACGGCATCGGCAACGCTGACCGCAAAGGCAAACCATGACCATATCAAGATCGACTTCTTTTACCACGGCAGCACGGTCAGCATCAGCGGCATCAGTGACCCGGGAACTGACCTTATCATCAAGGTAGCGGCTCCTGAAGGCCATGAAACGCTGAAGGAAAAGGGCAAAGTAGGCGGCATCCTCTGGATGAACGTACAGACCATGAAGTTCGAAAATGTCCCGAACCTCTATTCCATCCACAGCACCAAAAAGCTTGACGACATCATCAGCAAAGATGAGATGGATAAATATGTTATCGGGCTTCCGGCGCTCGGCAGGCATACTGTTATCGAGCCGGTAGAGAATGCGGCTGAAAAGGACAGATGGTTCAATGAGTTCATCAAGTATAAGGAAAGATCCAGTCTCTATAACACCTCGGAAGGCAAGATCGAGATGAAGGAAGAGAACGGCAAACAGTCCTACTACATCCTGACGCAGTGGCCATACCAGGCGCCTCCCGGCGACTATATCGTGACCGTATACGCAGTGAAAGACGGCAAGGTGGTCGAGCAGGCAGAGTCCAGGGTGCTGGTAGAACAGGCAGGCATCGTAAAGACCCTTGCGGTCATGGCAAAGAGCAATGCTGCCGTGTACGGGCTGCTCTCGATCCTTGCAGCACTCGGCGCAGGGTTCGGCGTGGGCCTTATCTTCAGAAAGGGCGGGGGTGCACATTAATCATGTATAACACGATGGTAGTCGGCTTTGATGATTCTCTGTCCAGCAGGGCAGCGCTCATCGAGGCCTCGAACAGGGCCCGCATACACGGCGGGAAAGTGATCATGGCACACGCGGTCTTCTTCGATACTGAGGAGTTCGGCATTGCGCCGGAACAGCTCGAAAAACGGATGAAGATCGGCGAAAAGGCCTGCGTGGAGACAAAGCAGAAGATGACCGACGAATTCAAGATCGAGGTGCAGTCCCTGCTCTGCGAAGGCGAACCTGCCGAGGTGATACTCGACGTTGCCAAAGGCAAAAAGGCCGATCTGATCGTCCTCGGCACGTACGGACGAAAGGGCCTGAACAGGCTGCTGATGGGAAGCGTAACATCACACGTCATAGCAGAAGCCCCGGCCGATGTGCTTGTTGTAAAGAAACCCTGCACAGAATGCACCGGAGAATATAAGTCGATCCTCGTGCCTTTTGACGGGTCTGACTTCAGCAAAAGGGCGCTTGGCAGGGCCTGCGAGCTTTCGAAGGTCGATAAGTCTGCTGTCACGGTCCTTTATGTGATCCCCCGGTACGAGGAGATGATAGACTTCTACCGGACCGATTCGATCCGCAAAAGCCTGATGCAGGAAGCGGAAAAGATCATCGGTGCGGCAAAGGAGTTTGCATCAGGCCAGGGCACGACCGTGCTTACGCAGATCTCAGAAGGCCATGCATCAGACACGATAACCGAGACAGTCAAAGAGAAGAAGCACGACCTGATCGTCATGGGCAGCCACGGGTACCGCGGCGTGAACAAAGCGATCATGGGAAGCACAACAGAACGGGTCATCATGAACGCGGCCTGTCCAATCCTGGTGGTGAGGTAAAAGACAATGAAAGGGTACAGAAAGGTCCTGATAGCAGTGAACGGTTCAAAAGAGGTGCTCTCGCAGGGGATCAACCTAGCCTGCGATGAAAAGTGCTGGATCACGGTCGTCAAGGTGCTCCCGCAGAACGACGGAGACCTGAACCTTGTCGGGATAAAGAATATCGAGGATGTGCTCGACAACGGCTCCCGGCTCGAATCAGCCGAGATCAAAAAGATCGCAGACACTGAAGGAGTAATGGTCAAGACCAGGATCGAGGAAGGCGATGCCTCCCGCAAGATCCTTGAGGTGGCGGAGGAAGAGCGCTGCGACGTGATCGTCATGGGAGCCAGGAAGCAGAGCTGGCTGAGAAGGATCTTCGGCGACAACACTGTCGGAAAAGTGATACATAGTTCCCCCTGTCCGGTCTTCATAGTTTCTGCCTGACAGTCCTGTTGACGGGGGCCGGATCGGCCCCCGTCCCTTTTTCCCCCGCATCTGCTGCATCGGTTATTTAAGGTATAATTATGAGAGATACGTTGAACAAAGGATTTTCAGATGATCAGCGGAGTAATGAAACCGTGACATTGCTAAAATTCTCACGCCTTATGCAGCGCGGTCTGGTCTCGGAAGAAGAACTGGCCGCAACAGTCAGGCTCGCCGAAGGCTCCGGGGAATTCGCCGAGGACCTGCTGATCAGGAACGGCATCCCGAAGCATGAGCTGCTCTTCAGTCTTGCCGAATATTACAACATCCCATACATTGAATTCGACGAAAGCGTCATTGTTTCGTATTTCATCACCCTGCGGCTGAACATGAAAGAGCTAAAACGTTCCCTCTGGCTGCCGCTCTCGGTCAGCAAGGGCCATGCAGAGGTGATAGCCGCAGATCCGGGGTCAGAGGGCGTTGCTGCCGAGATCAGGAAGACCCTCGGCGTTCAGACAATCGATTTTATCGTTGCACTGCCGGCAGATCTCCTGCGCATGATCGAACACAATTTCGATGTTAATCCCGGCTTTTCCAGAACAGCCGGCCGTACGCCGCTGGCAAAGGTCAGGACCTTTCTTGCAGACCGCAGAAGTCTGATGGCCTGTTCAAGGACATCTCTTGCAAAAGGCCGCACCGGCCTGGCCTTCCTCCGCACAGGCATTTCCTTCATTGCTATTTCTGTCGTGCTCTTCAGGATCTTCGGCCCGGGCCTGCTGCTCATCCCGGAATTCCTTCTGCTGGCAGCCGGCGTGGTCATGACCGTTGAGGGTCTGATCTGGTACATCCAGGCACGCAGACAGGGAAAGATATCCCTTCGCTGTGCGCCTGCTCAGCCGACCTGGGGGACAACAACGCTCCAGGTCAATGATCCGGGAAATGATCCCGTCTTCATCCGCACAGAGCCCGTGCAGGGAGCCTCAGAACTGCGCAGCGGCTGGAGCAGCCTCTCGCCGGTAATGCGGCGGAGGTTCCTTGCGAGCGACAGAACAGACTTCGCAGAAGAAAGGACCGTACTCGCCTGCTTTCGGACAAAGATGGCCCTGGCGCGCACAGGTCTTGCCTTCACCCGCACAGGATCCGCCTTTGCTGGCCTCGGCATTGCGCTGCTGCGTCAGTTTCATACCGGCCCCTGGACTCTCTTCGACTCCTCGCTCATTGCCGTCGGCGTTCTGATGGCGCTCGAGGGCATTTACTGGTACCTGCCGGGCAGGCGTGCCGGCAGGCAGGGTCATGCATCGGTCCAACAGATCCAGCAGGAGAAGACGATCTGGGATTTTGCCTTTCCTCCCTCGCTTCAGTATCCGCGTACAGAGCAGGCGAACCCTCCCCACGTCAGACCTTCGCATGCGCCCGGTATATGGGCCACCACAGGCCTGGCCCTGGAGCGGACCATGCTTGCAGACCGCAGAAATGTGATGGCTCGTCTCAGAACGGTAATGGCGCGCTCCAGAACCGGGCTGGCCTTTATCAGGACCGGCATGAGCATAGCAGCAGTAGGCATGGGACTGCTCTCCTATTTCGGACTGGCGAGCATTCCGTGGGCGATATTCAATGCAGTGCTGATCCTGATCGGCCTGGCGCTTATCGCAGACGGCCTGTACTGGCACCTGCCTGCGGAGATGACGCGGAAGACATACCCTTACTGCTTCGGAGAGATGGAAATGGCGATACCGGATTATGGCACACCGGCCCGCACCTGGAAAAAGGCAGTATTCAGTCATGATAGCGACTCATAAGGGGCATACGATAACAATGAAGAACAGGTTTCAGCAGCTGGTCAACCACGGCCTGCTTACCACTGAGCAGTTGCAGCAGGCGGAGGTTTCAGCTGTTGCCAGGGGGAGGGAACTCGAAGGGGTATTGCTGACCGAATACCATATCCCGAAGCGTTCCATGCTGGAGGCGCTTTCTGACCATTATCAATGTCCGTACATTGAATATGATGAGCGTCTTCCGATACCGCCAGGACTGCTGGAAGGTCTTGACGGTGAGCGGCTCTCCCTGAACCAGTGGTTCCCGGTCATCCGGGACCGCAATACGATCGTCATTGCAGCGAACGATCCCTCAGACAGGGCCGTGCAGGAAGAGGTGAAGCGCCTCCTGCCTGCTGTGCATTATGAATACTGGGTGGCACTCGGAGAAGACCTGCAGTGGTTCATTCAGGACTTCCTGCATGCAAGGCCGGGGCAGCTTATCGGCACCGAGCGCACCGGGCTTGCGTTCTGGAGAAATACCATGGCGCACTGGCGGACCCGCATGGCCTGCTACCGGACCGACCTCGCGACCGCCCGGACGAACCTTGCCTTTCTCCGCTGGGGGCTGGGTGTCATTGCACTTTCGAACACCCTGCTGCGGCTGCAGGCTTCCGGTACAGTTGCCGCATTCTATTGGCCGCTCATACTTGGGGGCTTCTGTCTGTCGTTCTACGGACTGATCGGATATCTGAAGATACGGCGGTCCCGGATGAGCCCTCCGCAGCATCAGACACTGATCGAAGTTACGGCAGCATCACTGCAGTTTCTCGAAGATTACCATTTTATCAAAACACCTGGTGCGACGGTCCCGACCCGCAAGACCATGCTGGCAAGGCTCGGTGATTTTCTGTCAAACCACTGCACCATCCTGTACCCATCGCCTTCGAGCAGGGAACGCACGCATCTCGCACGTGAGCGAAACGTCCTTGCTGCGCAGCGCACCGTGGCTGCCTGCTATCGCACCATGTACGCACGCGCACGCACCGGACTCGCCTTTATCAGGACCGGCGTCTCGTTCGCCAGTCTCGGGCTCGGACTCCTGTCGTATTTCACTCTCGGCCTCATGAGCATCGTTGACTCACTGCTCTTTGTCGCAGGAATGCTGATGATCACTGACGGGTTCATCTGGTACCTGCCGGTCAGGAAGGAACAGGCCGAGATACCGCGCTGTCCGGTGCCGCGAGCGTGACGCTGTGAAGATCGAACAGAAGATCATCCTCTCGAACGCGATCAATGTTGCCCTGATCGTGCTGATCGGTTTTTTTGCCATACAGAACCTGAACAATGTGCTCGCAAAGCTTCGTTTCATGGAGATCGCCGACGGCCTGAACGCATCCTTCCTCGAGATGAGGCTGTCCGAAAAGAACTATTTCCTGTACAAGGACATAGCAGCGCTCGGCGACATACAGGAGATGATCGATGCGACCAGTGTCAAGATAAATGCCTTCAGGCCGGACATCACGCGGGCCATCGGAGAGGCCGACATCGCGAAGCTCGAAAACTATCTTGCAGAATATGCCGTGACCGTCAGTGAGATACGGAATGAGCAGTCGACCGGGCCTCAGGCTGCTGCCAGGCTCCGCGCAAAAGGGAAAAAGCTGAAGGAATTTTCCGAAGCGGTCACGCAGGTCGAACAGAAGCGGGTCAATGACATCATCACCGGCTCCAAGAAGATCCTTCTCTTTTCCTTCTTTGCCGTGCTTTTTCTTGCGGTCGGCGTCAGCCACTTTATTTCCCAGCAGATCCTGCGGTCGCTCAGGAAGATCGAGGCGCTCGCGAAGTCGATCTCAAAGGGGAATTTCCACCGGATCGCGGATGAGCATTCGAACGACGAGATGGGGGCCTTGATCGATGCGATCAATACCATGTCCGAGGAGCTGGGATACCGGGAGGACGAACTTATCCAGTCAAAGAAACTGGCCTCGCTCGGCATTCTCACCGCAGGGGTCGCCCACGAACTTACCAATCCGCTGAACAATATCTCGATGATCGCCCAGACCTATGCCGAGGTCTATGACAAGCTCGCAAAAGAGCAGCGCCTCGATTTTATGAGCAAGATCGATTCAGAAACTGAACGCATCCGGGAGATCGTGAAGAACCTTCTCGATTTTTCGAAGCCGCAGAAGGCAGACCAGAGACCGGCGGACATAAACCTCTGCGTCCAGGACTCGATCAAGCTGATGCAGAACACCCTCGATATTTCGAACATTGAACTGAGGACCGGTCTTTCCCCAAACCTGCCGCAGGTGTTCATCGATCACCACCAGATCCAGCAGGTGCTCGTGAACCTCATCACCAATGCGGTCCAGGCAATGTCTCCGGGCGGCAGCCTGTTCATCGGCACGCGCACCGGAAAGGAACCCGGAGTCATCGAGCTGACGGTCAAGGACAGCGGAAAAGGCATACCCCCGGAATTTGTGCCGCACGTCTTCGATCCGTTCTTCAGTACCAAGGGCGAGGGAGGCACAGGACTCGGCCTTTCGGTCAGTTACGGCATCATCCGCGATCACGGCGGCGACATACGGGTGGAGAGCAAGGTGGGCGTCGGCACCACGTTTACCATAGTTTTGTCCACATACAAAGGAGAGGAGAAGAACGATGATTGACAAGAATACTATTATGATCATTGACGATGAAAAGATCGTGGGGGACATGGCCAAACTGTCTCTCGAACAGGACGGATATGCAGTCGAGACATTCCTGAATGCAGAGCCGGCTTTGGCGCGGCTGAAGGAAAAGAAGTTCGACCTGATCGTGACTGATTACAAGATGAAGGGCATAGACGGCATGGAGGTCCTCAGGACCGTGAAGCAGTCCTATCCGGCCATAAAGGTGATCATGATAACCGCCTTTGCCAACCTCGATACCGCCATTGAGGCGCTCAGGGGAGATGTGCATGATTTCTTCCCGAAGCCGGTCAAGATCAAGGAGCTGAAGACCTCGATCCGGAGGGCACTCGAAATCTGATGCAGAAGAGACTGTCGGGATATATGCAGTCGATCCTGAATTCTATCAGGGGAAGGAAGAAGCCTGCCCTGCCCTTTGAGAGGCTCTTTGAACTGTTCAGACAGGTCCTCGCCGGGAACAATAAGGCGATCGAGCTGATCACGGACATGGGCGATACCCTCGGCGGCGACTATCTATTCGATATCACCTATATCAGGCGCGCCTATGCGGAACTGTCAGAAGCGATAAAAGGCTCGCTCATGAACTTTGAAGAACTTACCAGGCAGAGATATGGCGGTCTTCCGGAAGCCTTCTCCCGCATCGACAGCCGTATACGGCAGATGATCAGTGATGCAGGCCCGGCAGATGCCAAACCTGTTCTTTTTTACGAAGACATCTCCTGGGACATGAGCTCTGCGGTCGGCGGCAAGAACGCTCATCTTGCTGAATTAAGGAACGATCTGAACCTGCTTATTCCTCCTGCTTTTGTCATAACCGTGCAGGCATTCGAAGAACTTATTCAGTTGAATGCGCTTGCCGAAAAAATTGAGCTCATCGGAAAAGAAGCTTCAGATACGGATGCCTGCGCCGAAGAACTCTCTGAAGCCATTCAGAACGCAGAACTGCCGGCCGGCGTCGACGCGGCCATAGGCAGCGCTATAGACAGGATGAAGGCACAATGCGGTGAAAACAGCTTCCTCTCTGTCCGGAGCAGCGCCGAGGAAGAAGATGGTGATTATTCGTTTGCAGGCCAGTTTGAGACCGTGCTGAATGTCCCTCTGGAGAGAACAGCGGTCATTGCCGCGTACAAAAGGGTGATAGCAAGCCTGTTCTCGCCGCGCTCAATCACGTATCAGAAACAGATCGGCATAGAGCCCGGCAGTCTGAAGATGACAGTGGGCTGCATGCTCATGCTCGACCCGGCCTGCAGCGGCGTTGTCTATACAGCCCCGCCCTCTGACCGGCAAAATGTGCTTCTCATCTCTGCCTCCTGGGGACTCGGCACCTCGGTCGTGGACGGCAGTGTGGATGCTGACCAGTATGTCATAGAAAAGACAGACGGCCTGGCAATCAAGGAAGAGAGGATCGGCACAAAAGAATCCATGTTCGTGAACCGCCCGGAAGGCGGCATCCTGCAGGCCGGAACACCGGACGAGATGAGGCAGCGTCCCTGCCTGACGGCCCCGCAAATAAAGGAACTTGCCCTGCTTTCGATGCAGATCGAGCGGTATTACGGAAAACCACAGGATGTCGAATGGGCAATAGACAGAAACGGGAAGATCTTTATCCTTCAGTCCCGGCCCCTGCATATGCAGAAGGAACATGATGCAGGCGCTGCCTTGCCTGAGGACATAGTCCGTGAAAAGAAGGTCCTGATGAAAGAGACGGGTATGGCGGTGCAGAGAGGCGCTGGCAGCGGCAGAGTCTTTCTCCTGCGCCATATGGACGAACTTGCCCGTTTCCCGAAAGGCGCAGTCCTTGTGTCAAAGTATGATTCGTCGAACTTCATCAGGATCATGCCCTATGCAGCCGCCATACTGACCGATACCGGCTCACCGGCAAGCCATATGGCATCGCTCTGCAGGGAATTCAGGGTCCCGACCGCGGTCAATACAAAGAACGCGACTGCTGCGCTCAGGCACGGTCAGGAGGTGACGGTCGCGATCGACGACGAGGGGCACATGACCGTGTATGAAGGCATCGTACCGGAGATGCAGGGGACCGGCTATCAGGACCCTGCGCAGATGGAGAAGCTCTACGAATACCGGAAAAAGAGATATATACTCAAACATATCGTTCCCCTGAACCTGATCGATCCCCTGCAGGACAATTTCACGGTCACCGGCTGCAGGACGCTGCATGACATACTCAGGTTCATCCATGAGAAGTCGGTCATGGAACTCGTCGAAAAGGCGCAATACGGGAGCAGTATGGTGACCAGTCATGCAGCCCACCGGCTGCGCCTTCCGATCCCTGCCGGCATCATCCTGATCGATATCGGCGGCGGGGTCATCTCTTCAGACGGCAAGGAAGGGATACCATTGGACCAGGTGGCATGCGAACCGCTCAGAGGGATCATCCAGGGCATGCTCTACCCCGGCATCTGGCGCTCCGATGCCGTGGCACTGAAGGCAAACGACCTGCTTTCGAGCATGATGCGCATGCCGGATATCACGACAGACAACAGTGAACTGGTCGGGTACAATATCGCAGTCGTGTCCCGTGAATATGTGCATTTCGGCATCCGGTTCGGTTATCACTTCAGCACGATCGACTGCTACTGCAGCGATACGGACCGGAACAACCATATCTATTTCCGTTTCTCGGGCGGTGCAACCGACATCACCAAACGGTCTCGCAGGATCCAGCTGATCGCAGAGATCCTGAAGGAATACGGATTCACGATCAATGCCGGAGGTGATGTGGTCATCTGCAGACTTTCCAATCTCGGAAAAGCTGATATCATGACGATCCTTGACCAGTTGGGCAGACTGCTTTCCTATACCAGGCAGCTGGACGCGGTGCTGCATGATGACACTGCGGTCAGTTACTATGCCGGCAAATTCCTGGCCGCTGACTATGCGGTGTAAACAGCGGGAAGTTCAGCTCTTGAGATAGATAAGCCGGAAGGAAGGCCATTCCTCTTCCTCCACGGTCCTGCGAAAATCGCATTCACTGCAGATCATGACCTTTTCCGCGTACGTCCCCTGGACCTTCCCGTAGCAGTGCGTACCATCCACTGCCCAGCATACCCGTCCGCCGTTGTTGCCGCGGTTAAGCCTGTGCGCCCTGGTCTCGGTCACCGCAGGGCATGGTTCCTGACCTTTGCTGCCGTCTCTGCCGCATTTCATATATTCCCAGCAATTCTGCCGCATCATAATGATATCTCCTTTGTTGAGTTTGTTCAAAAGGGCTGAATACAGCCATTGAAAGCACACAGTCCCTGGCCCGGACTATCGGAAAGAGAAATGCGGCGGAGAGTGCTCGAACAACCGGTAACAGAAGATCGTTTGGGGTAAGGCCCTGCCCTTGCCTGAAGAATATCGTCGTAATACATAAAAGGTGCAGGCCACAAGTCCCGGAAGAAGAAGACAGGACTTCAGTGCGGCAACATCGGGAAAAAGTATTTCAGACGTTTGATCAATGAGTTGATCGAATATTCTGTCAGTTGACCGTGATAGATGATCCGTTATATTGCTGAGATGCGCAAACAGAACTTCATGGATGAGCACAAGCAGGTCGATCTCCTGATGTTCCTGGTTTGCAAAGATATTGGTATCCGAAAGAAGATTTTCAAGATGCAGATAAGAGAGCGGGATAATAAATAGCACCGCACAGTACAGCAGCAGAGCAATTCTGGAAAATCTGTTCATGCGCCTGTTCCAGCCCACTCACAATATAACCATCGCCAATGCAAAACTGTCAATATGCTTTTCTGATTTTAGATAACCTTGTAGTTATGGGTTTAATAATAACCATGCCAACTGCCCGTCAAAAGATCGGTTCTTCCATCCGCCTGCATTTCAATTTTCAGACGTGATGGTGCTAATATAGGGACACCATGTCTTTGCAGAAGAAGATCATTCTGAGCTTTCTGATCAGCTCAACGCTCATAGCCATTCTGGCGATCTTTGCCTATGTCAACTTTATCGAGATCAGAAAAGAGATCAGGAACCTCGAACTTTCCGACACTCTCCGCAGCAAGACACTGCAGCTCAGACGCCATGAAAAGAATTTCCTCCTGTACAGGGATGTGCGCGAGATCGAAAGCGTACATAGTTACATCAAGGAGATCAAGACCATACTGGAACAGAACAGCCCCTCTGGCACCAACGGGCAGATACTCAACCTTCAGGCTGCCATTGATGACTACAGCCGGCGTTTCACCAGGATCGAAGCGCTCGCATGGGAATTCCTGGACAACGTAGGGAAACTGAAGGCACGCAACACGCAGTATGCGATCTTCTTCCCGTTAATGGAATCAACGTTCCTGGAAAGCCCGGCAATCAATGCCAAACAGATAGAGATACTCTTTAAGCCGGGCTCAGATTCTGCGGTACTTCGCAACCTCCGTGACCTCGATGCCGAGATCACCTCATTGAGAAAGATCGGTGAGGAGATCCTGAACCTGTCAAAGGGCCTTGATACCGTGACAAGGGACAAGGTTGACCGCACGGTAAGGCTTTCGCAGACCGCGCTCCTGATTCTCTTCCCGCTCTTTCTGTTCATCGGTTTTACCGCTCTGCTGGTGATCGTCCGGAGCACGGTCAGGCAGATGAAGATACTCACAAGCGCCATAGAAAAGACCGGCAAAGGCGATTTTTCTTCCCTCCCGGTACCGGCCAAATATGATGAGGTCGGCGTCCTGATCCAGGCATTCAATAAGATGGAGAACGACCTGATCGCCAGGGACCACGAGATCGAGAAGAAGAACGAAGAGCTCCTCCAGAGCCGGAAGCTTGCATCGCTCGGTACGCTTGCCTCGGGTGTTGCCCATGAGCTGAACAACCCCCTGAACAACATCTACCTTGCTGCCCAGATCCTTACCAGGGAGATCGATACAGAGACCTGTCCGGGCATCATAAAGGAGACCGTCGGTGATATCTATTCGCAGACATTGCGCGTAAAGAGGATCGTGAGCGATCTTCTCGCCTTTGCGCGTGAAAAACCGCCTGAGATCGCCCCTGTTCAGATCACGCTCCTGATCAGGGCTATCCTGACCCAGATGGCAGCGACCGATGACCTGGGAGACGTCCGGTTCACCATCAAAGCAGATGAAGATGTCCTGGTGCTTGCGGACAGCCATATGCTGGAGCAGGTCTTCATCAACCTCTTCAACAACGCTGTTGACGCCATGGAAGGCAAGGGGCAGCTGGCTATAACCATTGTCAGGGACGGGACCTCTGTCAGGATCTCGGTATCGGATACCGGCAAGGGCATCCCGAAGGAAAAGCTCCCGAGGATCTTCGATCCGTTTTTCACGACCAAGGACCACGGGACAGGATTGGGCCTTGCCATTGTTTACAGTATAATAGAGAAGCACAAAGGCAGGATCGAACTGCAGAGCACCTCTGAAAAAGGTTCGACCTTTGTCATTACACTGCCCGGAGGAGTATGAGCCAGAGAATTCTGATAGCAGAAGATGAAGCGATATCGCTCAAGCATCTCACCTACGCCCTCGAAAAAGAAGGCTATGAAGTAACAGGGACAAAGGACGGGGTCTCCGCCTACGCTCTCTTCGAAAAGAATGCGTATGACGTGATCATAGCTGACATCAAGATGCCGGGCATGGACGGGCTCACCCTGCTCGAAAAGATCAAGGCCAGGGACACCGAGGCAGAGGTGATCATCATCACCGGCTTCGGCAGCATTGAATCAGCCATCGCTGCCATGAAAAAAGGCGCATCGGAATACGTCACCAAACCGTTTAATCTCGACGAGCTTAACCTCAAGATCAAAAAGGTCCTGGAAAAAAAAAGGATAGAGAAAGAGAACATCGCGCTTAAGGCCTCCCTCGGCATTGACCAGGAATATCCCTTCATAGCAAAGAGTCATACCATGCAGCGCGTTGTCGAGGTGATCAGGAGCATCACGAACTCTGACTGCAATGTGCTGCTTACCGGGGAAAGCGGTGTCGGCAAGGGACTTATCGCCCGCATCATCCATCATACCGGCGTCCGGAAAGATAAGCCTTTCCTCGGTCTGAACTGCGCCATCTTCACCGAGGAACTGCTCGCCAGCGAACTGTTCGGCCATGAAAAGGGCGCCTTCAGCGGCGCTGTTGCTGCAAAGAAAGGACTGATCGAGGTGGCTGACACCGGAACGCTCTTCCTTGATGAGATCGCTGAAATGACGCCCTCGATCCAGGCAAAGCTGCTGAAGGTGATCGAAGACAAGGAGTTCATGCGTGTCGGCGGAACGCGCCAGCTAAAGGTCGATGTACGGCTGATCGCTGCGACGAACCAGAACCTTTCGACCTTCATCAAGGAGGGCAAGTTCAGGGAGGATTTGTATTACCGGCTCAATGTCATGGATATCTTTATCCCGCCCCTCAGGGAGAGAAAAGAGGACATTACCCCTCTTATCAAACACTTTCTGCAGAAGTATGCCAAGAAAGAGAACAAGAAAATAACCGGGTTCAGCAAAGAGGCGATGGAGATCCTCCTTTCCTACGGGTTCCCCGGAAATGTCCGGGAACTGGAGAATATCATCGAACGAGCGGTCATCCTCGAGAAGGCCTCAACGATCCAGCCCGAGAATCTTCCGCAGACCATCAAGCTCTTCGAGGTAGAGACCATCTCACCCAACAGGGTCAAAACGATCGATGAACTGAACAGGGATTATGCAGAGAGGATCCTTGATTACGTGGACAACAACCGTTCCAAGGCAGCGGAACTCCTCGGTATTTCACGCACCAGCCTCTGGAGAATACTGAAGAAGTAACTGCCCCTTCCTACATGCTGTGCATAAGGTACAGCACCAGAAACAGGCCGACGATCAGCAGCGAGATGGCCAGCAGGAGATCCAGAATACGCGACGGCCTGTAGGTATCTTCATCGATCTGCTGCTCCACCTTCTTGTACCGGATAAACGCAAGCACACCCATGACCGCGCCGAACCCGACCAGCAGAACGCCGAGTATCGCAGAATATCCCGGCGACTGGCTGACAGCGGGCTGAATATCCGCTTTCGGCATGTGCCCTGTCTGGCCGAGGAAATAAGAGAACTGCCGAACAAAAAGCCCGAACTTCTCGACAACAAAACCGAAGGCCATGATCGCAATACTGGTCCTGATCCAGGCGAGAAAGGTCCTCTCATTCGCCATATGCACGCGCCTGTCCCCACGCCCCTTACCTGATCTGCTTTCCGGCAACGATTCATTCATGACGGTTTTATTATACCTCCATCAGCATCTGATGTGGTTCTTTCCGGTCGAACGTTCTGCATGTTTCAAGTCTGTTCCATCCTGAAACACATTTCCAATACAGTGCCTGATATCTATCCTTATATTTCAATACGTTATGTGCTGGCACGAAGATTGGAATATCTATTGCGCAATTCAACAAAAGGAGAGAGGCAGATGAAAGACAAGATCTTATTCGTGACCAAGGGAGGCGAGCACTGTGATGAGGGCTTCTCGTATGTCCTGGAGCTTGCAAAGACGCTTAATGCAAGTGTCGAAGCCCTGATCATGAGGCCTGCACATCTCGCAGAGGACTTTGAGGACATCATGGCTGCAGCCGCATTCGCAGAGGCCGGCGACCTGAAGACCATGAAGGAGATCATGGAGTGCGAGCAGAGGACCTGCAGGGAAAAACTCGAGGGAAAGATCAGGGAGCTGTCAACAAAGGCCCATGAGGTCTCTGTTGATATGCTCTGCCATGCGGCTGACGGAGATGTGGCAGCAGCAATAAAGGAGGTCCTGAAGGACAAGCCGTATATCGACATGGTGCTGTTAAGCCCTTCGCTCTCAGAAAAGAAGAACTCACTCGACCTTAAGAAGCTTCTTAAGAATATATCTAAACCCATAGTACATATCTCAAAGCCGGCAACGGCAGAGATATAAGAAAGGAGATCACCATGAAAGCATCAGTATTCACAAAGTTTGACAGGCTTATGGCAGCAGTAACATTCGCAGAGGCAAATGAACACGAGACCGCACGGGAATTCCTGCGCGAGGAAGAGCGCCAGAACAAAAGGCCGGCAAGCAGGCCTGAACTGCGGAAGAAGCAGACCGTACAGAAATCACGCTAAAAAAATAACGGAGGAACCATGACAGCAGAACAGAAAAAGAGAAAGAAACCTGTAACACCCCTGATCCTCACCGGCATCGTCTCTGCCGGGTTGTACATTGCCTTGCTCACGAATCAGGATTTTCTGAACAACAACTTCGCCAAGGGCGGTCTTTACGCCGTCCTGCCGATCATCACCGCATTCGTCTTCTCATATTTCCACGGCACGTTCACCGGTCATTTCTGGACCATGCTGGGTGTTGAGGCTTCAAAAAAGAAAATGGAGGTCAAATAATAATGCACGATCTGGCCCAGGCAGCAGCGAATTTCATTAACCTTGATCCGATAACCATCATCTATCTGTTCCTTGTCGGTTTTGTCGGAGGTCTTGTCAGCGGCTTTATCGGCTCAGGAGGGGCCTTCGTCCTCACGCCCGGCATGATGAGCCTGGGCGTCCCGGGACTCGTGGCAGTAGCAAGCAATATGTGCCACAAATTCCCGAAGGCACTCGTCGGCGCTATCAAGCGCGCAAAATACGGTCAGGTCGACGTAAAGCTCGGCATTGTCCTCGGCATCTCGGCTGAAGCCGGCGTGCTGTACGGCGCACATATCCAGGAAAGCATCAAGAAGGCGTTCGGCGATGCAGGATCGAACCTCTATGTCAGCGTCTCCTTTGTCGTGGTGCTCGGCGTGGTCGGCATATTTGTGCTCAGGGATGCATGGAAGACCTACAAGGCAGGCAACATGCATGCAGAAGAGAAGATGACCAAGCTTGCGAAATGGGTCCAGTCGGTCAACATCCCCGGCACCATGGTATATTTCAAGAGCCTTGATGCAAAGATCTCGATCCTCTTCACCATACCGCTCGGTTTTGCGACCGGCATCCTCGCAGCAACGATCGCGGTCGGCGGCTTTGTCGGCGTGCCTTCCATGATCTATGTTCTCGGCGCTCCGAGCCTCATGGCATCAGCGACCGAACTGGTCATCGCCTTTGTCATGGGTCTTGGCGGTTCTTTCAAGTATGCACTCCACGGCATGGTCGATATCAGGCTCGCCATGATCATCCTTGGCGGCTCGCTCTTCGGCATTCAGCTCGGTGCAATGGGCACAACCTATGTCAAGCCCTTCATGATCAAGGTCGTCATGGGTCTGATCATGGTCATCGTGCTCTTCAGCCGCGCGCTCATGGTCCCGGTATATCTTTCACAGCTTGGGTTGATCTCGACATTAACGGAGCAGACGACAAAGATCCTCAAGAGCACAAGCTTTGGCATCATGATCTTTGCCCTTGCCCTCGGTGCGTTCATCGTTCTGCGGGCCATGTGGCAGGGACGCAGGGCTGAACAGCGTGAACATCAGGAAGCACTCGCACGGTCAGAAGCCTAACTCATGGGCAGATACCGGAAGATCCTCGTGGCCATAGACGGCTCACTGTCGAGCGTACATGCTCTTCGTCAGTCGTTCAAATTTGCAGAGGCAGAAAAATGCTGGATGACCGTGGTATCGGTCATCCCGCCCTACCTCGGGGATCTCGATTCGACCAGCATTGGCAATGTTATGGCTTCGCTCCGCAAACCGTGCGAAGACGCCCTTGCAGAAGCTGCATACCTTGCAGGAGAAGCGAGGATCATGGTCCGCACGGTCTGTGAGGAAGGCGAGCCTCATGAGCGGATCGTCGACCTGTCAGATGCTGAAAATTTCGACCTCATCGTCATGGGAAGGAGAGGTCATCACAAGCTCGAGAGGGCCCTTGTCGGAAGCGTAACGGCAAGGGTCATCGGGTACAGCAGCAAGGACGTTCTTGTTGTTCCCCATGACGCAGTCTTCGGCTGGCAAAAGATCCTGCTCGCAACTGACGGATCAAAATACAGTGAAGCTGCAGCGCAAAGGGCCATCGACTTTGCCGCATCCTATGGCGGAGAGCTGATCATACTTTCTGTGGTGGATGTGCCTGCCGAGTTCTACGGGGAATCGCCTGAAGCCTGGGACAACCTCGTGGTCAAGGCCCGGACCTATGTGGACAGAGCCAAAGAGATGGCTGAAGCTGCAGGGATAAAGGTTCAGGCCTTTGTCAGAGAAGCAGAGACCTGGCAGACGATCATAACTATGGCAGATGAAAAGAAAGCGGACACGATCATCATGGGTTCACACGGCCGGACCGGACTGAAGAGACTGCTCATGGGAAGCGTCACCGAAAAAGTGATCGGTAATGCCGCCTGCCCGGTGCTGGTGGTAAAGGGATAGCAGCATAGATCAGAAAGCAGGCTAAGGTCAAGGTTAAGGTAGAGGTAAAGGTAAAGCGTCAACCCCAGAATCTTCCCTTATTCTTAACCGCGATCTTTACCTTTACTTTTTTCTCTACCTCTACCTGCCTCTTTTTTACCTTTACCTGTCTTTACTACTTCGCTGTCACCAAAAGCACAAACCCCGCGAACATGAGACTGGCCCCAAAGAAACGGCTCCTGATATTTTTCTCGTTGAACAGGAAATAGCCGTAAAGCACAACCATCAGCAGGCTCGTCCGTTTTATCGATACCATATATGCCACCTTGGTCAGTTTCATGGCCGACATATGTGCAATGATCATAAAGGAATAGCAGATGCCCGGAACAGCCAGTTCCCAATAGCTCTTCTTCTGTATAAAAGTTTTAAGGTCATGCTTACCCATAAAGAGGGCTATCGGCATAAACACAATGTTCAGGGCGATGAAATAGGTTGCGGCAAAGAAGAGCGGGGATGAATGCTCAATGGCCATCTTGCCGAGACTGGAGGTGATGCTGTACAGCAGAGCCACGCAGATCATGAAGAGCGATCCCCGTTCTTTCCAGATTGCTCTGAACGGCTCCAGCAGTCCCCTTCTCATCTCATGGATATTGAGCATATAACTTCCTGCGGCGACAAGAAAAACACCGATGCCGCCCATGAAAGAGACCTTCTCGCCAAGAACCACAAACGAGACAGCTATCAAAAATACCGGGGTCAGGGCGAGAAAAGGCATGCTCAGACTGAGAGGCGAATACTTGAGGGCCTTGATATACAGAACGATCGTTATGAGCTCGATCGGCAGGGCCGTAAAAAATGCCCGATAAAAGGCATCATCGAGCTGCGGCCAGGGTACAAGCAGCAGTACCAATGCAAGGACCGGCAGGCTGAAAAGCAGGCGGAACCCGGCAACAAGATACTCATTCCGGTCCTGCAGGGCCTTCTTGGCAAGCGCGTCGCTCGTTGCGAGAAAAAAAGCTGATGTCAGCGACAGGATAACCCATTCCACCGACACTATTTTAGAAGAAATGAACGGAATTTGTGATATAGTAACAGCATGAAAGCAGCCTATATCTTCCTTTTCCTTTCTTTGCTCATTCTCGCTGCATGCGACGAGAAACCGAAGAACCCTGTTGCTGTGCAGGGAGACAGGCTGATCGATTCGTACCACCGCTCCCAGGATGCGAGAGACGTGGCAAACCTCGATGCGATCAAACAGGCGATCCAGGCCTATCGGGCAGCAAACGACAAACTTCCCCAGGACCTTGAAGAGATCAAACCCCTGCTTTCCGCTCCTGACCTTGATCTCTCTAAATTTACGTACAATCCCGCTGACGGCTCAGCTGCCATAAAAAAATAACTTCTCCTCTCTCTCGGCGCGATCTGCATCTGCCATAGTCCTAATCCATCGTAAATTGCTGTATCTTCTCGTTATTTTGGCCTGCAGAGGATTGACAAGCAAGGCTCTTTTGGTGTATAAAATATGTCTCGTGGGCGGATAGCTCAGCTGGGAGAGCGCTGCCCTTACAAGGCAGATGTCGCAGGTTCGATCCCTGTTCCGCCTACCATTTGTCTGTCAGTTGGTGATGGTGATGTGTTCGCTGCAGAGGATGTAACGCAAGAGTCAAGGCGCATCAGTCTTCACTGTTTATTGTCTTTTTCGCGGGGGCGGTAGTTCAGTTGGTTAGAACGCCTGCCTGTCACGCAGGAGGTCGCGGGTTCGAGTCCCGTCCGCCCCGCCATATTACTTTTTCGGATCATATGTTATTTCACCTGCCGTTTTCTTCCTGCAGAATGAGCATCTTCACCCTCAGGGAACTCTGCCGTACGATCCATTTCATTTTTTCTCTCGCAACCTCGAACATTCTATCCTATAATGCAGACAAGCACAGGGACCTGCGATCAGGAGGGGTTATATGGAAACGTATTTTGCATCACCTGAACGTTCAACACCGGGAGAGCTCTACCGCGACATCCGCGAAGCGAGCAGCAACCCTATCTTCGCCGGCCTCCTGACAACGGTCGGCGGCCTTGTAGCAGTCCTGAACGAACATCGCCAGATCCTCACGGTAAATGACGCACTCCTCAAAATGATCGGCATTGAGGACGCGCATGACGTACTCGGACTGAGGCCGGGTGAGGCCATAGGCTGCGTTCATGCCCATGAGATGCCGGGCGGCTGCGGCACATCGCAGTTCTGCCCTACCTGCGGAGCCGCAATAGCGATCGTGACCGCATTATCATCAAATACTCCCGAGGAACAGCGATGCATCGTAACCATTCGCAAGAACGGGGCTGACCTTGATCTTTGCCTCCGGGTCAGGGCATGTTCAATCCCGATCGACGGGAAGCGGTTCATCCTTCTCTTTATTCAGGACATTACGCTGCAGGAGCGCTGGGCTTCCCTGGAGCGGGCCTTCTTTCATGACATAAACAACCTCATCATGGGGCTCCAGGGTGCAAGCGAACTGATGGAGTTCTGTAATGAGGAGGACAAACCCGGACTGGCAAAGCAGATGCAGCAGCTCTCCCAGCATCTTGCAAAAGAGGTGGATATCCAGAGGGTCCTGTCAAAGTCAGGACAGCATACCTATACACCCGAGCCGCAGAGCTTTACGGTTGACGACATCATCCATGAGCTGCAGATCATCTTTGACGGCCATCGCGCAGCCAGAAACAAGGTCCTCTCGCTTCCGGAGCATATCCCGGACATCAAAATTCATTCGGACCGACATCTGGTAATGAGAATACTTACGAACATGATCATCAATGCCTGCGAGGCAACAGCAGACGGCGGCACAATAAAGCTCTGGACTGACCAAGCCCGGGATCTGACATTTCATGTCTGGAACAGTACTGCTATACCCGATGATGTGGCAAGGAGGGTCTTCCAGCGCCATTTCAGCACCAAGGGCAATCATGGGCGCGGCATAGGGACCTATTCGATGAAACTGTTTGGCGAAGAGTTCCTGAAGGGCAAAGTGGATTTTGTGACATCCGAAGCAGACGGGACCACGTTCAGCTTTACCCTGCCCTTGCAGTACGGACACTGATGACATCGTTCTCTCCTCTTCCCTGTGAGATGCTGAAGCATGCCTGAATTCAAGAACCGCGAAGAGTACGAGCAGTGGAAGGCCGAAAGGCTGAAACAGGCACAACAAAAAAATGAGGCCTCCGGAGACCCTGAACAACCGATTTCTGCTCTTCAGCCACCTTCGAAACCAGCAGGACAGATATCTTCGGGCGGTCTCTCGGATATCGGCGACCTTCTGTCCAGATCCTGGGAACTGTTCAGGGCCAGGCTTTGGGTATTGCTGACTCTTCAGCTCCTCTCGATAGTTTTTCTGGCTGCCTGCACCGGCGCCATTGTCGGCATCGGTGCCTTGTATGCTATGCTGCTCCCGCTATACAAGACCCCCATCCTGATCACTGCTGCGATCATCGGGCTCACGGCCGGCATTACCGCAATGTTCTGGCCGATCACGGCACTCGTCATGGCAGTGGCGGACAGTTCACTCGGCATCAGAGATGCCCTTGCTGTCGGATGGAAAAAACTCTGGGCCTTTCTCTGGCTCTTCTCGATCATCGGCTATATCATTGCCGGCGGGTACCTTCTCTTCATCATTCCGGGCGTGATCTTCTCCGTCTGGTTCATCTTTGCGCAGTACATACTGGCATCCGAGCAGATAGGGGGCATGAATGCCCTGCTCAGGAGCAAGGCATACGTGAAGGACAGATGGTTCGACGTATGTATCAGAATTCTCGTAATGTGGGCCATCTCGGCAGGCGTCGGCATGGTCCCCTTTCTCGGCATAATCCTTGCCTTTCTGATAACGCCATTCTCGATGATCTACTCATATCTTATATATGAGGAACTGAAGACGCTGAACCCGGATACGCCTGATTCGCATACTGCCGGGGAGAAACTTGCCTGGATAGGCGTTGCGACGCTCGGATATATTATTCTTCCGCTCATCATCATCGCCGTTATCGGCGCCGCCTGCATGGTCCCCCTGCTGATTCTGAAAGGCATGGCAGTCCCTCACCCGCCCCAGAAGTTCTTCTGAACTTTTACTGCTGATCTTCGTCTCCTGCCCTGCCGTATACGGTATCGTTGAGCCGTGCGATGATCTGAGCGGCAGCCTCCGTTCCCTCCTCCATAAAGCGAACCACCTCAAGTCCCTGCCCCTGAGGTCTCCAGATAGCAGGATCGGTCGGACCGAACAGCGCGACACCCCGGCAGCCCAACATCCCGGCAAGATGGCTGATCCCTGAGTCATTGCCCAGATAGAAATCGGAAAGTGAGAGCAGCGCTGCTACACGCATCAGAGATTCATCACGGACCATGATCACCCTGTGAGTGCAGTGAATCTGCCGGGACACTGCTGCGGCATCCTCTGCGGGACCGGTAATTACGATACTGAACATGCGGGGATCTTTCGTGATACGTTCAAGCAAAGCGGCATAGTTCTCGATCGGCCAGCACTTATTCTTTCCGCCGCTTCCGGGATGTACCGCAATAAGTCGCTGGCCCGCAGCAAAACCCTGCCCTCTCAGAAATCCGGCAGCCCATATCGTTTCTTCATCCCGAATGCGGATCGTTGCATGTTTTTTCGTTTCATCTACTCCCGAACAGCACTGGCTGAGCCTGAATTCCGCTGCATGCTGACCAGAGGCCTCCGGCGGAATGGTCAGGATTGCTTCTGTATCCGGAATAACACTCCGTACATTTAAAATAAGCTGCGATTCTTTCCGCGCAGTAAAAACAATAGCTGAGTCAAAACCGGAAAGAAAAGCCCTGATCTTTTCATCAGGTGCCTCTGCGTAGAGAGAACTATATATCCCGCTGTCCGCACCCGAGATCTCATCAGCAACTCCGGCCTCTTTCAGAAAAGAGACCACATCCCTCCTGCCTGCTATATGTAAGGAAGAAGCAAAATGCCTGATAATGTTGATGCAGGGCAGAGAAAGAAGCGTGTCGCCCAATGCCCCGTCATGATGCATGAAAATGGTTCCGTGTCTTATCACGATGTCATTCATTCCTTTCCGTTCGCCATGACCGAATGTTACCATGGAGCGCCTGCAGATGGTAAATGACGGATAAGCGCCCTGGCTCTGTGATATAATAACGAGCGTAAACCGATTTGCTGATATCACAATGAAAAAAGTCACGCTCTATACATTAAGCACCTGCCCGGTCTGCAAGAAGATGAAGAAGTTTCTTGACGAGAACAATATTGCCTATACGCTGATCGAGGTTGATACGCTGGATGGCTCGGAACAGTGGGCAGCGTCAAAGGAACTTGCAAGGCATAACCCGCAGGGTTCCTATCCGACCATCGTGGTCGAGGAAGTGATCGCGGGATTTGATATCGATGCACTGAAGGCAGCACTCCTGTAATATGACCGTCACGCCTGATCGCCTTTACGATATCCTTTCGAAGTATGCGGCCTCGCAGGGCATTGAGTTAAACAACGATAAGGAGTTCGTTCTCGATATACTTGCCGGTCTCCTGAAGAACGAGGAGCGGTACGGGTATCGCTCCTGTCCCTGCAGGCTGGCGTCGGGGTTCAAGGAGCGTGATGAGGACATCATCTGCCCCTGCAGATACCGCGATGCGGATATCCGGGAATTCGGGAGCTGCTACTGCTCTTTGTATGTGTCAGCAGCGTGGAACAACAATACGGTCTCGCACGGCGTTGTGCCTGAGCGAAGACCACTAAGGAGATGACAATGGAACAGGAAGATACAGACGAGAAGACCATTTGGGAACTTCAGGGGATAAAGGAGATCAGGAAACGTCCTGACATCCTCTCAAAGCTCAAGTTTGATGTGACCCCGCGCCTGGTCATGGAGCCGCGTTTTCACGCGAAGCCTGAGGACCTGGAGAAACTCAGGAAGATAGCGGGTTATATGTTCTATATTGAAACGCAGTGCAACCCGGCGGCCCTCATGGTCATGAAGGTCGGTAATACCGATATCACCACCACGATCGGCAAGATCGACGAGATCCCCACAGAGCTTATTGATAAGGCCATAGAAAATCCGCCAGAGCCTCCGTCCCACGGCATGTATGCTATTTCAGAGGATATCGCGGCATGGCTGAAAAAGGAACTGGAACTGCAGAACTGAATATCAGTTGTGACCGGGGCGGGTCATTGAATTATTTGAACTTGCCGGGAGGTGACCAGATCCACCAGTCGAGTATCCACTGGATCTTGAACACCTCTGCTATCACGCCGATGCCGAGAAGTATGACATAACCTACGAGGACCACCAGGCCGATCGTCGAGCCGTGTTTCCTCAAGAATCCGCTGATGCCGGAGAGATCTTTTTCATCAACTGACTGATTATCCTGGGTCTCTGATTTCTCCACCTGTTCCTCCTCTGCTCAATGATACTAATTCTATCATGAAAACTGCCCTGATTGCGCTGTCCTTACTGCCCGCATCAGGTGTCTTTACGGAAAGTCCCGTATCACAGGGAAAGGGCTCGTTGACGCGGGAACTGCGTGACCCTATAATGTACCTATGTCAAAACCTCGCTCATTACTCACGGGGACATTCTGCCACCTGAGCGCTCCTGACAGGATCATTCCCTGCCGGAACTTCCCGGCTGACTGCAGCGTACCCTGCTGATCCGCGCAAACTCATATGCACGTCAATACAAAGAGAATACATTCGCTGAGAGAAGGCAGACAGACAAGAGGTCCCGTGGTCTACTGGATGAGCCGTGACCAGCGCGTGCAGGACAACTGGGCACTGCTCTTTGCACAGGAACAGGCCCTGCAGATGGAGACACCCCTGATGGTTGTATTCTGTCTCGTAACAGGGTTCCTGAATGCGGCAGTGCGCCAGTATGGGTTCATGCTGAAAGGACTTGAGGAAGCCGCTTCAAGCCTTGCAAAGAAAAATATTTCATTCTATCTCCTTGAAGGAAGACCTGAGCAGGTCATACCTGCCTTTCTGCAGACGCATCAGGCAGGATGCCTGACAACTGACTTTGATCCCCTTCGCATAAAGATGCAATGGAAACAGGCCGTCACAAAAAAGTGCGCAATCCCTTTTTACGAGGTCGATGCACATAACATCGTTCCCTGCCGACAGGCATCGCAGAAACAGGAATACGGTGCCTATACCCTGCGGCCGAAGATTGCAAAAATGCTGCCTGAGTTTCTCGGGTCCTTTCCAAAGCTCCACATGCATCCCTACACCGCATTGATAAAGACAAAACCGATCGACTGGCAGGAACTCGCGAAGAGGCTTCCGATAGACAGATCGATCGCGGAGGTGAACGGGATCGCTCCCGGCGAAAAGGCCGCCCAAAAAGCCCTCCGCCATTTTCTGGGATACGGCCTGCAACGCTACGAGCAGATGCGCAATGATCCGTCACGTGACGGCCAGTCAGGGTTATCGCCCTATCTCCATTTCGGCCACATCTCTGCTCAGAGAGTCGCTCTTGAGATAATAAGATCTGATGCACCGAAACAGGCAAAGGACGCGCTCCTCGAAGAGTTGATCATCAGAAGAGAACTCTCTGATAATTTCTGTTTTTTCAATCCGGACTATGATTCCGTTAAAGGCTTTCCGGCATGGGCCCAAAAGACCCTGCATGAACACCGCAAAGACAGGCGGCCATACCGGTATTCTCTGAATCAGTTCGAACGCGCGGAAACTCACGATGATCTCTGGAACGCTGCCCAGAGAGAGATGGTTGTGACCGGAAAGATGCATGGTTATATGCGCATGTACTGGGCGAAGAAGATCCTTGAATGGACGGCCTCCCCGGAAGAAGCGCTGGAGACGGCCATCCTTCTGAACAATACCTATGAACTGGACGGCAGGGACCCCAACGGATATGCCGGCATCGCCTGGTCGATCGGCGGCCTGCACGACCGGGCCTGGGGCGAGCGGCCTATTTTCGGAAAGATACGGTATATGAGCTATCAGGGCTGCAGAGGAAAGTTCCGGGTCTCTGCGTATATAACAAAGTATGCGGACACGATATAAATGCTGCTTGTGAAAGGACAGGGCGAAAAGTGATGCCGCTTAAACTGCTCTGTATGGTATTGACCCTCATTACAGGAGGATGCTCTGTTATGGAGAGATCGCAAATTCAACCTCTTCAGACCATGCCGTACGTTGATCTGAATCGATATACCGGCACCTGGTATGAGATAGCAAGATATCCAAACAGCTTTCAGAAGGACTGCGTCGGCAGCAGGGCTACGTACAGCCTGCGGGATGACGGCAGGATATCTGTCCTGAATGAATGTTATGACCGCACGTTCGAGGGCAAGATCAGGTCTGCCAAGGGAACTGCCCGCGTGGTCGACAGCGCGACAAATGCTAAACTGAAGGTCTCGTTCTTCTGGCCATTTTACGGTCCTTATTGGATCATTGATCTCGGCAAAGATTATGAGTTCGCCGTGATCGGCCACCCGAAAAGGCAATATCTCTGGATACTGAGCAGGTCCAAAGATATGGACCAGAACGTGTATGAGGCAATACTGGAGAGATTAAGGCAGCAGCAGTATGATACAACGAAGCTGATGAGAACACTGCAAAAATAGGAGATTCATATGAAACTGAAGGATTACTTTGAGAAGGTATCAGGAACGGGAGTACTCTCAACAGCAGATGCAGCGGGCATCGTCGATGCAGCGATCTATTCATCACCCCATGTGGCGGAGGACGGGACCGTTGCTTTTATCATGCGCGACCACCTGAGCCATCACAACCTGCAGTCAAACAGCCATGCTGCATATCTCTTTAAGGAGCATGGCCAGGGGTACCAGGGGGTGCGTCTCTATCTGAAAAAACTGCGGGAAGAGACAGACGCGGACCTTATTGCATCCATGACCAGGCGACATCTCACCCCGGAGGAGGACAAGCAGAAGGGCCCTAAATTTCTGGTCTATTTCACGGTCGAGAAGGTTCTGCCTCTCATCGGGAGCGGTGTGTCTGTTCTGTCTGTCTGACTCTTCGCTTCCATCAGACAGGGAGAGGCTGCTAAACATGGTTTCTGAGCATAAGCTCCAGGGGATGGGGGAAAAGATAATATTGGCCTGAAAGATACGGCTGCTCATATTTGCTGACATAATGCCTGAGCAGCACGACCGGCGCGATAAGCGGCACTAGGCCCTTGTGGTAGTTCACGATAAGACCAAGGAGTTCTCTCTTCTCCTCTGCGGTAAGCTGTTTCTTGAAATAACCGGCAATATGCTGAAGCACATTCGTGTTCTTCTTTTTCGTGGCGATCAGTTTCAGCCCTTCCATGAGCAATGATAAATATTCTTCAAAGACCCTCTCTTCGTCCTGCTTCACTGCCCCTGCCACAAGTCTGCCGAGCATGCTGTAATGCCTGGTGCTGTGCGCCAGAATAAGCAGTTTATGCTCTGTATGAAAAGAGATAAGGTCTTTTATCGAGTTCCCCAGTCCCCGCATTCTCTTCCAGCGCTGAAAGACAAATAATCTCTCGATGAAATTTTCACGGAGTTCCGGATCATGCAGCCTGCCCTCGTCCTCGACCGGAATGAGCGGAAACATCTCCATGAAAGCGCGCGCAAAGATCCCAACCCCTGCATGACTCGGCACTCCTGCAGGGCCATAGACCTTTACTGATCGCATGCCTGAACTGGGGGACCTGCTCTTGAACACAAAACCGCAGAGCTCCTCCTTCTCCAGCTGCCGGAGCTTTCTTGCTGACCATGCCTGCATACGGTCGGTGAGGTCGATCCCTGACTTGATCGTCATCAGACGGGGAGACGCAGCATCGCCGACAAGCCGCATGGCCTCGCGCGGAACAGGCAGGCCGGTTTCTACCTCAGGACATACAGCCACCCATTCGACATACTGACCAAGCGTATCTTTCAGAAAAGGGTCGAGCTTATGGCCGCCGTCATAGCGGACCTTTTCACCCAGCAGGCAGGCGCTGATACCGACCCGGATCTTTTCACTCATGCTGATGCCTCTGCTGCCCGCTTGAGATCATGGAGGAACAAGGCGTTCAGGTCTCTTATCTTCAGCTTCGGAAAAAGGAATCCTCCCAGAAGCAGCGGCAGACCACTGAACCGCTCTCTGCTCCTTACGATGACACCACCGGCTGTTTCTTCAAAAAAATACTCGTGATGAGATGTAATGCCGTATTTCGTGCCGGTCCAGACAATTTTCTTCTTTGGATTGACCTCGACCACCCTGGGCTGAAAATTGATAGGGAAGGCATAAGGCCGTATGCTGCAGCTAAAGACCCGGCCCTCAGTAAGGCGGTCTTCAGGAGACGAGACGTTGGTAAGAATTGTGTTCCAGTCAGCCCAGCAGGTCAGATCCATAAAGACATCCCATATCCTGGCAAGCGGAGCACTGATATCAACTGTCTCCTCAATGAGCATCAGAACCCTGTTATGCCCGGACCGCTCGTTTCCTCGGAAAAGGCAATGCGAACGGCCTCTTTATAGGGAGTCTTGTCGATCGGAATGATGCTCTCTATCCTTCTGTCCCTGCATATGACCTCATTCCGGAGACCATCGATCAGGGGATGGGCAACGCCTGAAGGTATGGGCGTGACCAGATCGACCCAGTATGCTGATATAAGCGGCGTGAGCAACGGTATGCGAAAAATAAGTCTCCTGGCAAGTCCGCGCGCTTCGGCGTACTGCTGCATCATCTCCCGGTATGTCAGGATCTCGGACCCGCCTATGTCAAACGACTGTCCGGCAGTCTCGTCGTGAAAAAGACAGCCGACAAGGTATCTGATTACATCCCGCAAGGCTATGGGTTCGATCCTTGTATCAATCCATTTCGGGCAGGCCATAACAGGCAGTCTCTCAACAAGATAACGCAGCATCTCAAATGATGCGCCGCCCGCGCCAATGATGATGGCAGCCCTCAGGATCGTTGCGGCTGCCTTGCCCGATGAAAGGATATGCGCGATATCGGCCCTGCTCTGAAGGTGTTCTGAAAGATCTTCGCCCTTTTCTCCAAGGGCCCCAAGATAGATCACCCTGCCAAGGCCGCTCATATCGGCAGCCTTGATGAACGTTTCTGCCGCCTTTCTGTCCTTGTCAGCGTATTCCCTGTTTTGAAATATGCTCCTGCCTCCCATGGAATGGACCAGATAGTAGGCAGAACGGATACCCGGCAGAGCCTCTGAGAGCCCCTCTCCGGTCAGCAGATCGCCCCTAACCGCAGTCACGCCACTGTCGCCGTTGACCAGATCAGCCACCTTGTCCGGATCGCGCACCAGCATCCTGACCCGAATGCCGTTTGCCCTCAGCTCAGGGACAAGCCTTCTGCCGATGAATCCTGTTGCGCCGAGAACGAGCACAACATTGTCCGGTTCAAGACCTGGATTACCCATGACTCTCCTTAATGCAATACATTTAGTTAATATATACAACTCATTGATTTATTTTACTTCTTTTCTTCACTAGCCACAATGTCCATATAGCCCTCTTCAACACGGACGTGAAAACCACGTCAAATACAAAACCTTTCTCCTTGAGCAATTGGCTGGCCTTCTTTGCTTCTTCAATGCCCTTTTCAGAGAGGTCAACATCGGTCCAGCCTGTAAAGCGGTTCTCCCTGTTCCAGATGCTCTCGCCATACCTCAACAACACAAGTTTCGTCATACCATTGCCCTGTTCCTGAGATGTCACACGCCCTATTTTACCTCTATTTCCCTCCAAAGACCTAACAGCTTTTTTAAAACCCCCTGTGGTAAAATTTAGCATGCTCGAAGAAATAGGCACCGTAACAAGTATCGATGGTCTGTACGCCAGGGTCTCTGTTCCGAAAAAAAGCTCCTGACAGGGCTGCTCCTCAGGCACCTGCGTGACAGGTGATCAGTCGATGGAGATCGAGGCGCTCAATAAGGCAGGGGCAGTTGCCGGCCAGAAGGTGAAGGTCATGGTCCATACCTATGCATACATGAAAGGCTCTATGGCCATTTACGGCTTCCCGGCCCTGATGCTTGTGATCGGTGCTGTGGTCGGAAAAGAACTGATGCCCCGCTTCCTTCCGTCGCTGGACACTGATAGCCTCTCTGCAATTTTCGGTTTCGGTTTTCTGCTGGCATCATTTATACTGGTAAAGATCTGGGCAGGCACCCAGACAAAAAAGAGCTCCTCGACACCGGTGATTGAAGAAATATTGCCGTAACGTTCATAAGATTCTTGGAGAAACGGATCTCAATGCTGAAAAGGACGCGTATCACTCGTCACTATAATTCATAGGGGGGTTTATGGCTAACTTTGCAGTTGAAAATATCAGGAACGTCGCGCTGATCGCCCATAGCGGCGCAGGAAAGACTTCACTCGCCGAAGCAATGCTCTTCAGTTCAGGAATGACCGACCGGCTCGGCAATGTACAGGACGGCACAACCGTTACCGACTTTGAGCCGGAGGAGATCGACAGAAAGATCAGCATCACGTCGTCCCTGGCCTTCTGCAACTGGAATAAATACCGGATCAATATCATCGACACTCCCGGATTCATCAACTTCATCGAGGACACCAAAGGCTGTCTCAGGGTCGTTGACGGAGCGGTGATCCTCGTCAGCGCCATCTCAGGCGTCAAGGCCGAGACCGAAAGGGTCTGGAAATATGCCTGCGAATATGAGATACCGAGGATCGTTTTCATCAACAAGATGGACAAGGACACTGCCAATTTCGAACGCGCCCTTGACGAGGTGCAAAAATCCTTTGAGACAGAACCGATCCCGCTTCAGATACCGATAGGCACGGGCGACTCGTTCAGCGGCATCATCGACCTGGTAACGATGAAGGCCTTTATCCTGTCCAACGGCAAGATGGCTGAGCAGGATATCCCGGCAGATCTGAAGGATGAGGCTGACAAATACCGGAAGAAACTGGTCGAAAAGATAGCCGAGTCTGACGACGCCCTGCTCGAAAAATATCTCGAAGGTACGGAACCGACCCAGGACGAGATACTGAGCGGCATCAAAGAGGGCTCCCTTTCAAGAAAGTATATCCCGGTCTCCTGCGGTGCTGCCACAAAGAACATCGGCACCTCAAACCTGCTCGACACGATCGCTCTCTGTCTGCCGTCGCCGGTTGAGATGGCCACGATCGCACCGATCAGCGGGAAGAACCCGAAGGACGGCGGAATTATCTTCAGAAAACCTTCTGAGACCGATCCGATGACCGCCTTTATTTTCAAAACCATTGCAGACCCCTATGCAGGGAAGCTCTCCCTCTTCAGGGTCTATTCAGGCGCGCTTAAGGCAGACTCAACTGTCTTTAATGCTACGGCTGATACCAAAGAAAGGATCGGACAGGTATTCTACCTTCAGGGCAAGAAGCATCTGCCTGTCCAGACCCTTGGCGCCGGTGAAATAGCGGTCGTGGCAAAGCTGAAGGAAACAAATACGGGCGATACGCTCTGTGATGAAGCAAAGCCGATCATCCTCGAAAAGGTGAAGTTCGCCAATCCGATCATATCCTATGCCATAGCGCCAAAATCCAAAGGAGACGAAGAAAAGGTCAGCGTTGCACTCCACAAGGTCCTTGAAGAAGACCCCACGCTCAGGTTCAGCAGGGATGATGAGTCAAAGGAGATGCTCATCTCCGGCATGGGACAGGTGCATATCCAGGTCATGCTGGATCGGCTAAAGAGACGGTTCGGCGTCGAGATCGAGATGAAGGCGCCGAAGATCCCGTATCGTGAATCGATCCACGGCTCGGCCAAGGTCCAGGGCAAATATAAGAAGCAGTCTGGCGGCAAGGGCCAGTACGGCGACTGCCACATCACCGTTGAACCGCTGCCGCGCGGCACCGGGTTTGAATTCGTGGACAAGATCGTCGGCGGAGCGATCCCGCGTCAGTACATCCCCGCGGTCGAGAAGGGCATTATTGAAGCAATGCATGAAGGCGTTATTGCCGGTTTCCCGACCGTAGATCTTCGCGTCACGCTCACGGACGGCTCCTATCATACGGTTGACTCCTCGGAAATGGCGTTTAAGATAGCAGGCTCAATGGCGATCAAGAAGGCCGTGCAGGAAGCCAAGCCCGTGCTTCTTGAGCCGATCATGAAGACCGAGATAACCATACCGGAGGAATCACTCGGCGCGATCATCGGCGACCTGAACTCCAAGAGAGGAAAGGTGCAGGGCGTAGAGCCGCAGGCAGGCGGCAATCAGAAGATCAATGCCCTGGTACCAATGGCTGAGATGCTGACCTATGCAAACCAGCTCCACGGGCTGACCTCAGGCAGAGGTCTTTATTCCATGGAGTTCTCTCACTATGATGAAGTGCCCTCCCATCTTGCACAGAAGATCATTGCGGAGAGGCAGGCACACAGACAGGAGAAGCATGCCTGACAGGTTTTCGCCTTCTGTCCTCTGCCTGATGCTCCTTCTTTTCGGGGCAGCGGAGGTCTCCGCACAAAAAGTGGTCCAGCCGGCGGGGACAGAGGCTGCTTCGGCAGCGCAGGAAGACCAGGAGAAGCCGCCTGAACCGCCAAAGAGCGTTCTCAATGTAGAGATAAAGAACGACCTGCTGAGCGTGGAGCTTGAGAATGTGACCTTCGGAACCGCCATAAAGGCAGTGGCCGATAAGGCTGCATTCAAGGTAGAAGGGACCGGAGAGGTCTTCAGCAGAAAGATGAACACCAGGTTCACGGATATTGAGGTTGAACGTGGAGTTCTGCGCCTCCTCTCCCTCGTAAAAGAGACCAACTACATGCTCCACTATGATACCAACGGACAGATCAGTAAACTGGAAATTTTCGGTATAAGTTCCGCAGGCGCGCCCGGTGCGGTTACCCGGCAGACTACGCCAACGCCGGCATTTCGGAGACCAACGATCACCCCAGCTGCGCCGGCCGCACCGGCGGTGATGCAGCCCCAGAGACCGGCAACGGTCACTCCCATGCCGCAGCCGCGACGCATGCCGCCTGTTGTCCGGAGGAGACCGGTGATTTCACGGCCGTCCACACCGGCAGCGCCGGCAGCAGCACCGTCCAGCGACATTAAATCGGAGACGGATGACGACAACGACTCAGATGAAGAACCGGTTGAAGTCATACCCTATGTGGCGCCACAGCCGGGAGCTGCCCCGGCCAAAAAACCGTAAATCGCATTTGGCGTTTGAAATCCATTTATCCTTTCCGCTATCATAGAGCGCATGAAAGCGCTTATCCTCAGCGGCGGCAAGGGCACACGACTCAGACCCCTCACCTATTCAGGCGCTAAACAGCTTGTCCCTGTGGCCAACAGGCCGATCCTTTTTTACTGCATCGATAATATTGTCAATGCCGGTATCAGGGACATCGGTATTGTGATCTCTCCTGAGACCGGCGATGAGATCAGGGAGACGGTCGGCAAGGGCAAGTCGTGGGGAGCCCGGATAACCTATATTCTTCAGGATAAACCGGCAGGCCTTGCGCACGCCGTAAAGATCTCGAGGGGCTTTCTGAAAAACTCCTCCTTTGTCATGTACCTCGGCGACAACCTCATCGGCACTGATATCCGGAAATTCGTGCTGGACTTTGAAAAGAAACAATCGGATGCACTCATCCTTCTGAAAGAAGTCGAGAACCCCAAACAGTTCGGCGTAGCTGATGTTGCGAAGAACGGGACCATTATCCGGCTTGTAGAAAAGCCTGAAAATCCTCCCTCCAACCTTGCGCTGGTTGGGGTCTATATCTTCTCATCAGGGATTCACCGTGCTATCGAACGGATCAAGCCTTCGGCTCGCGGTGAACTTGAGATCACCGATGCGATCCAGGAACTTATCTTGATGGGCCGCAAGGTAAAGAGCTTTTCCCTCAAGGACTGGTGGCTCGACACCGGGAAAAAAGATGACCTGCTCACCGCAAATGCGATCGTGCTCGATCAGTGGGGGCGCAAAAAGATAGATGGGACCATAGACAAGGCATCGAAGATCCTGGGCCGGGTCAGCCTCGGCAATAATTCATCCATCAAGGCAAGCACGGTCCGCGGACCTGTTGTTATCGGCGAAAATACGGTCATCGAAAACTCCTTTATCGGCCCGCATACCAGCATCGGTGATAATGCCCGGATCATCAACTCCTCTATAGAACATTCCGTGATCCTGAGCGGCAGCGAGGTGATCGATGTGGAGAGGATGGAAGAGAGCCTCATTGGCAGACGCGTACGCGTCTTAAAAAACCACCGCCACAAGGCCCTCCGTCTCATGCTCGGAGACGATTCGACCGTAGAGGTCTGAACAGCAGTATCAGGTCATATCTCCAGCAGCCGTTTCTTGATATCCAGTGCAGCAATAGCACCCTCACCTGCAGCAATCACAACCTGGTCGTGGCCGCAGAGCGGTCCGACGAGATAGAGTCCTGACAATGAGGACTCGAAGTCCCGATTGACCTGATAGGTCCGGTTATCGGACTCCTTTTTCAGGTTGAGGCCGTCAAGGAACTTATCGTTCAGCTTAAAACCAAAGTGCGACATGACCATCTCGCACGGTATGATCGTGCCGTCCTCCATCTCGAGCGACTCGACATCTGCCTTGCCGTGGAACCGCTTCGGCCTTCCCACCACCAGACGGATATCCTCATCCTTCAGCTCTTCCTTGTAGTCCTCCGGCAGTTTATCCGTACAGAGCACAAGGGTCATATCCTTTGAATACATATCCCGCATGCCCATCGCAAGATTCGCGGACTTGATCGAATTACCGATGATCAGCGACTTCTTGCCGGTAAAGTGGTATCCGTCGCAATCTATGCAGGTTACCACGGTCTTGGCGAAAAACCGGTAGATATTCTCGATATCAGGGATATTCTCCTTGCCGCCTGTCGAGACAATAACAAAGCGGCCGGCAAATATCTTCTCTCCCGCAGATACCTCAAAAAGGCCCCTGTTCTTCCTGACAGCAGTCACTTCACCCGTGATGATCTCGGTGCCGAAATTCTCAGCCTGCTCTTTTCCAAGCCTGATGATTTCCTGGCCGGAAATGTTCTTTTGGGTGAGATAATTCTCTATGCTCTTTGCGTGGGTGGTCCTTCCTGCTCCGCGGTCGATCAGAAGGACCGAACGGTTGAACCTGCCGAGATATATTGCAGCCTGCAGGCCGCCGGGACCCGCACCGATCACGATACCGTCATATACCTGCTGTTGTTCATCCATGGCTTCTCCTTAAATGTCCCGCGAGGGGCAGATATCCGCAAGCACACAGTTCTCATGCATCGGCTTCCGCGCCTGGCAGACCGCCCTTCCGTGGTCGATCAGCATATGCGTGAGGTCGCCCCATTCTGCCTTGGGTGTAATGGCCATGAGGTCATTTTCGATCTTCACCGGATCTTCGTGCTTTGTGAGGCCGAGCCTGTTGGCAAGCCGTTTCACATGCGTGTCGATCGCAATGCCTGCAATGATGTCATAGGCATTGTACAGAACGATATTTGCGGTCTTTCTTGCAACGCCGGGCAGGAGCACCAGTTCTTCCATGCTCTTCGGCACACTGCCATGAAACTGATCCAGGACCATCCTGGCAGTCGCCTGGATGTTCTTTGCCTTGTTGTTAAAGAAATTGACAGAACTGACATCTTTTCTGAACTGTTCAGGGTCAGCCTCTGCAAAATCGCTGATCGTTCTGTATTTGAGAAAAAGGCCTCTTGTCAGCTTATTCACCTGAATATCGGTCGACTGCGCAGAGAGAATAGTCGCGACGAGAAGCTGAAAAGGATTATCAAACTTCAGGGCACACCTCAGAACAGGATATTCCTTTCTGAGTCTTTTTATCACGGTCTGCATCTTTTTCTTCCGGTCCATATCAGCTCCTTAACTGCTTTTCAGACTTCATTATATCAGACACCCGTTACCTGACCGCAATTGACAAGAAGGTCGTATCTGATAAGATGAATCTATATACTGCTGATAGTGTGAACCGGGAGGAGACAGCCATGAAATTCATCTATGCATGCATAACCGTCCTGTTTCTTTACAACATCAGCCTTGCAGAAGAACCGGTGCTTAAGACATTCACCGCGACACCCGGACCTGACGGTGTACAGAAGGTGGATATCCTTGCCGGCGACTATTTCTTCGACCCCAATGCTATTATCGTCAAGGTCAACCAGCCTGTCGAGCTGTCCGTAAAAAAAGAAGGCCGCATCGTCCCGCACGTGATCGTGATGAAATCGCCTGAAGCCGGCATGGAGTTCGAGGAATCGATCAGCAGGGACCCGAAGATCGTCAAATTTACGCCCACAAAGGTCGGCAAGTATCCCTTCAGTTGTACAAAGAAGCCGCCCTTTCTCAAGAGCCACGCTGACCGCGGCATGAAGGGCACCATAGAAGTCGTCGAATAATCTTTTAGCGGAATCAGGGAAATCATGATCTGCGTCATAGAGAAAACTGACGCACATTCATTATGCTATGAGGAGCGGACAGAAGAATTTTAATGATTCTCAGGAGGAAGAACCATGTTAGAAAAAGTGCAGGCAGCATTGGATGAGATCAGGCCCATGCTTCAGAGGGACGGCGGCGATGCGCAGCTGGTAGAAGTGACTCCCGACGGCGTCGTCAAGCTGAAACTGGTCGGCGCATGCGGCCATTGCCCCATGTCCCAGATGACATTGAAGATGGGCATCGAAAAGAGGCTGAAGGAGAGGATCCCGGAGATCAAAGAGGTCATTTCAGCATAACAGCAGTCACGCCCTGTGACGCCATAAAGGAGACACAGATGATAAAGGTTAAAACCTTCGGCATGGAGCTGAAGCCGCTCCAGACCATGCATGAGCTTTCAGAACTGGACGAAATGGTGAACACGTTTATCGCGGCTAACAGGATCAAGGACGTGATCTCGGTCTCTGATTCGGCCACAACAGATGACAAAGGTGAAACGATCGGACTTATTCGCGTACTCTGCTACGAGATCTGATCACGAATTGACCATAACAGCAATTCCATCAGGCAACAATCCACCAAAAGGATGAGGTGATGACAGACCTTCTTGCGATCGCTGCCATCATGTTCTGGGCATTGGTGCCCCTCTTCTGGATACCAGTACACGGTTTCTCCCGCTTCTTTAAGAGAATCGGCATTTTCACATACATTACACCACTGATCACCTGGCTGCCGGTCGTCTGGGGCATCTATACGGGGCGGTCTTGGATACTCTCGTACAGTATCGAACTGAACGCAGTCCTGCAGGCGATCGGGTGGGCTGTCTTCATCTGTGGCGTCATCCTTCAGGTCTGGACGCTTAGGATCCTCGGAGGCCTGCGCATTATCGGCCTCCCGGAAGTGACGAGACTGGTCGAGAGCAGGGTCTTCATGTCAGGCCCTTTCTCGGTAATCAGGCACCCCACCTATGCGTCGCATACGATCATGTTTGCGGGCGTCTTTCTCATTTCCGGTGTTCTTGCTCTGGCCGTCATCACTCTGCTCGATATTATCATCATCAATGCCTTTGTGATACCGCTTGAGGACAGGGAACTTATTGAACGCTTTGGTGATGAATACAGGGAATATAAAGATCACGTACCCGCTTTTTTCCCCATAAAGCCGAAGAGAACATGATCAGCTGAAGGATCGGGCAGCGCCGGAGAAAAAAGGAAACGAGGGAAACAGAAAAAGGAAGAAGCCCCCTGCAATGCAGAGAGCTTCTTCCGATCAATTACTGCTTGACTACGTTGATTGCCTTAGGGCCTTTCGGGCCTTTTTCAGTATCAAAGCTGACTTTGTCACCTTCGGCAAGGGTCTTGAACCCGTTGCCCTGAATGGATGTGTGGTGAACAAAATATTCACTGCCGTCTTCGCCGGTAATGAAGCCAAAACCTTTGCTCTCGTTGAACCATTTCACTGTTCCTTGTACCATTTCCTTATACCTCCTTGTCTGAACTGAAATTTTAGAAGATGAAACAAAAAAAGACCACAAAGTCAAAAGTCTTTGTGATCTTTGCAAACGCAAAAACTTCTAAAATTCTGTTGAACAATAACATGTCTTGACAAGTTCGTCAAGGCAGAATAACGAAAAGACAAAAAATATTCTCAGCCGCCGGAACGTTTCGGCCGGTACCCCAGCTTGCCGAGGGCTGCCATGATCGTCCCGCAATGGTCACCCTGTATCTCGAGAACCCCGTCCTTTAGCGTGCCGCCGGTACCGATAGCGGTCTTGAGCTGTTTGAGCAGGGACTCTTTATCCTGCAGAGGCATCTGAAGACCTTCTATGATTGTGACCGATTTCCCGCCCCTGCCCTTGCGGTCAAGCCTGACGATCACCTTCTGCTGAGCGTTTCGCAGATCAGCCGGCTGCCCTTTTTCTCTCGGCGTTTCCTTCCTCGGAACCTCTTTTCCCGTCGAATAGACCAATCTGGTATTTCGTTCAGTCATGTGCATCATTGTAACACGACCGACGCTTTTCCTTGACAGTCTCTGTCCTGAGCTGTTACGCTTATGCATTACATTACTGCAGTAACCGGTTGAAAACTACGTCATTGTAACCCTCATACACCTGGCCTTTTCCCCCGAACGCAGAAAAAAGGAGTCTTATGAAATTTCAAGCATTCAATCTTCACCCACAGGTCGCGGCTGGCATTACCGCTGCAGGCTATGTGACACCTACGCCTATCCAGGTGCAGGCCATCCCCCCCGTCCTCGAAGGACACGACGTCATGGGCCTTGCCCAGACCGGCACCGGAAAGACCGCTGCCTTTGTCCTGCCTATACTCCACCGCTTAATGCAGGGAGAACGCAAACATGTCAGGGCGCTCATCGTGGCCCCAACACGCGAGCTGGCAGAGCAGATCCACGAGACCATCAATAACCTCGGGCTCCAGACCCGGCTTAAGAGCGCTACCATATACGGCGGCGTGGGCTTCAATCCACAGGTCGAGAAATTGAGACGCGGTGCAGAGATCGTTGTTGCCTGCCCGGGCCGCCTGCTCGATCATCTCGAACAGCGCACGATCAACCTCTCCAGGGTGGAAGTGCTGGTACTCGACGAGGCAGACCGTATGTTCGATATGGGTTTTCTGCCTGACATCAGAAAGATCATCAAGCATATACCGGCAAAGCGTCAGACGCTGCTCTTTTCGGCTACCATGCCTGACGATATCCGCAAACTGGCACACGATATTTTAGACAAACCGGTCACGGTCCAGGTCGATCACACTGCTCCGGCAAACACGGTTTCCCATGCGCTCTACCCGGTCGATCAGCACCTCAAGACAGCTCTTCTGATGGAACTGCTGAAGCATACCGACACAGAATCAGTGCTCATCTTTACCCGGACGAAGCACAGGGCAAAACGCGTTGGACAGCAGCTCGAAAGGGCAGGATACCGTGCAACATCGCTGCAGGGCAATCTTTCGCAGAACAGGCGGCAGGAGGCCCTGGACGGTTTCCGCAGCGGGAAGTTCCAGATCCTGGTCGCCACGGACATTGCTGCCCGCGGCATCGATGTGTCATCCATATCCCATGTCATCAACTATGACATGCCTGACACTGCAGATGCCTATACACACAGAATAGGCAGGACAGGCCGCGCTGCAAAGACCGGCGATTCATTCACCTTCGTCACACGCGAAGATGAAGAGACGGTCCGCAGCATCGAGCGCGTCCTCGGAAAAAAAGTGAAACGCTGCCTGCTGGAAGGGTTTGATTACAAGTCGCCTGCTCCTGCGCGTGATGCGGAATTTGCCAGACCCCCGAGGGAACCGCAGCGGCAGTGGAAAAGGAAAGGCCCTGATACGAAAAAAGCGGGAGGGGCACACGCAGCTGCAAAGGGATCTGCAGATGGTCATAAACCCTCGTCATCCTATCGCGGAGCTGGTTCTCAGAAACCGGCAGGCTCAACAGGATTCAAATACCGTCCTCAGAGACCTACGACTGACCGCTGAGACTGTTCATAGAAACAAGGCGGCAGCTGACCGCACCAGGATATAACGTCTGGTGCCGGTCAGCCTATGCCCTCTATGAGACCCGGGGCTCCGGTATTGATCTCAGAACTGAAATGGAATTCAATATCAGGGTAATCGGTCCGTATTCGCTGCAACTCCCAATCTGATTCCGAGAAAAAGACCGGATTGCCGTATTTATCCTCACCAAGCTTTGCTGATCGGTATTCGCAGAATTTATCGAGTTTTTTGATGTCATGAGAGGTTATCCAGCAGGCCTTGCTAAAATTAAGAGGACTGAAACGGCATGATGCCCCGTACTCATGCAGCAGGCGATATTGGATAACATCGAACTGCAGTTCCCCGACAGTACCAACTATCCTCTTTTTTCCCTGCTGCTGGATAAAGAGCTGCGCGACACCTTCATCCGTGAGCTGGAGCAGGCCCTTTTCAAGCTGCTTGGACCGCATCGGATCCGTATTGATAACCTCCCTGAATACTTCAGGAGAAAAACTTGGGATCCCCTGGAACATGATCTTTTCACCCTCTGTCAGGGTATCGCCGATCTTGAAGTTACCGGTATCATAAAGGCCGATCACATCGCCGGGATACGCCTCTTCGATGATACTCTTTTCCTGAGCTAAAAAACTTGCCGGGCTCCTGAACTTCAGGTCCTTTCCCAATCTCACGTGGTAAAAGAACTTGTTCCGTTCGAATTTGCCTGAGCATATTCTCAAAAAAGCGATCCGGTCCCTGTGCTTGGGGTCAAGGTTCGCATGTATTTTAAATACGAATCCGCTGAAGCTCTTTTCATCAGGATGTACGGCGCGGGTATCAGCAATTCTGCTCCGGGGCGCCGGGGCGATATCGGTAAACGTGGTAAGCAGTTCCTTTACCCCGAAATTATTGACCGCACTCCCGAAAAAGACCGGAGCCAGATCCGCGTCAAGGTACCGCTGCCGGTCAAAAGGATCATAGACCCCTTCGATAAGCGCTATATCTTCCCGCAGCTGAAATGCATATTCACCCAACCGCTCGTCAAGCAGTCTGTCGGAAATTGAGTCAATCGCCCAAATATCCTCCGTAATGGATGCCCCGCCGGGACGAAAGAGATTGAGGCTCTTATTGTAGATATTATAGACACCTTTGAAGGAAGAGCCCATACTGATCGGCCAGCTCAGAGGCCGAACCTTGATACGGAGTTTATCCTCGATCTCATCCAAAAGCTCAAAGGGCCGTTTGCCCTCACGATCGAGTTTATTGATAAAGACGATCACCGGCGTCTTTCTCATCCGGCAGACTTCCATCAGCTTTTCGGTCTGCTCTTCCACGCCCTTTACGCAATCCACAACAATGATGACGCTGTCCACCGCGGTCAGCGTTCGATACACATCCTCTGCAAAATCTTTGTGACCCGGAGTATCAAGAAGATTGATCTTCTTGCCGTTATACTCGAAGTTCATCACGGAGGTGGCGACCGAGATGCCCCTCTGCTTTTCGATCTCCATAAAGTCTGACGCCGTGCTCTTCTTGATCTTGTTCGACTTTACCGCGCCGGCAGTCTGGATAGCGCCGCCGAAAAGGAGCAGCTTTTCGGTAAGCGTGGTCTTGCCTGCATCAGGATGGCTGATTATCGCAAATGTTTTTCTTCTTTTTATTTCATCAGTGTACATCAGGCAATACCTCGTAAACAGAAATCCTTCGTGGAACAGCTCGATAGTATAACCGACCTATCAAAGATGAGGCAAATTCATATATAATTTTATGTATGGGAGAGACCGCTATCTATGCATCCTACGCACTTTTGCAGGAGCTCAGCCGCAGGGAGTTCAGGAAAAAACTGGGCCTCTTCCCTGATGAACAGCGCCATTACGTTGTCCTGGCTGCCGGCATCATAGGTGCGGAGAACGCAAAGCGGGTCGAGGAGACCCCTGCAGCTGTTGTCAAAGATGGGGAAGACTTTGCCGCGGAGATGCTGGATATTGTCGGCCCGGGTCAGGATGAGGCATTCAGGGGAGTCCTGGAGACCTATCTGATCGAGACGATGAAGGATGAGCTGAGGTTCTGCTGCTCAAACTGCGCGAACTTCAATGCCTGCATAGACCTGACGAATTTGTCAGTAGGTCGTCTTTTTAAGGCGAGGACAGAGGGGCAGGATTCTGATGAGCTGAAGCAGGAACTGGCAGGTCAGCTCAGCGAAATACTCCGGAGAACTCCCTATCTTGAGGCAGACAATGCCCATAAGCTCTGCAAGGACTTCAGACATCAATACACTGCCTCATCCATAGGCAGCGTATTCAACCGGTACACGGATATCGCGGCAGGCCTGCAGCAATCTCATGGCATCGACTACAGAAAGATCCAGCAGGAGATCATCTCACTCAATATGGACTTTTACGCAAAGAGCAATGAATAAGGGCCCGGCCACATCCTATATTACCCCTGACGGTCACAAGCGCTTTCAGGAGGAGTTCTCCTATCTCTGGAAGGTGAAGCGTCCGCAGGTGACCCAGGCAGTTGCCGAGGCCGCTGCCATGGGAGACCGTTCCGAGAATGCAGAATATATATACGGCAAGAGGCAACTGCGCCAGATCGACTCCCGGATCCGTTTTCTGAAGAAGCGGCTGGAAAGTCTTATCGTTGTGGACAGGAAACCGGCTGACCAGTCAAAGGTATATTTTGGCGCATGGGTCGAACTAGAGGATAGTGATGGGAACTGCTACCAATACCGCATTGTCGGGCCTGATGAGTCTGAAGCGGAAAAATATCTCATCAGCATAGATTCACCCATGGCCAAGGCCTTATTGCGCAGATCAGAGGGAGAAGAAGTTACGGTCATCCGACCCAGCGGAACAATGACCTTTGTTGTTACATCCATCCGGTACTAGTTTACGTCTTTAAACTGTTGCTGCCCGCAGCAGCCCCGTCTAAAAATAGATAAGAAATGGATTGACACGGCAATTCAAAGGAGAGCTTAAACGACGTTGGTTTTAAGAACTGTTTTGATCTGATAGAGCAGGAAACGAACATAAAGAGAAGGTATAATAGAGCAGAAGGGGAACAACACGACACAAAGAGTGATTACAATCCTTTACCTCTTCATAATGGACTATCATGACCAACAATGAAATACTGAAGAAACTGAGGATCGCGCTGAATCTGAAGGATACGGATATTATCGAGATCCTGAAACTTGCGGATTTTGACATCTCCAAGTCAGAACTGTCTGCACTCTTCCGGAGCGAGGACCAGAGGAATTACCGGGAATGCGGGGACCAGATCCTCAGACGCTTTTTGAACGGCCTTATCCTCAAATACCGCGGCAAGAAACCCGAATGAAATGAAAGCAGAGCAACCCACCACGGCATCCCTCCTCGCCACAGGCGAGTCGCAGAGGAGACCAAGAGGGGACTTTCAAGGCAATGACTGACCAGCAGACAAACGATCCGCTTCACGGCATCACGCTCGAAATGATGCTTACGCACCTTGTCGAGCATTATGGCTGGGAAGAGATGGGCAGGCTCATCAGGATCAGGTGCTTTACGTATGATCCGAGCATCAAGTCCAGCCTCTCATTTCTCAGAAAGACCCCCTGGGCCAGAAGCAAGGTAGAAAAATTGTATATGCGGCAGAAAAGAATTCGCATTCCGAGGAAGAAGATCATCAAAGCGGCCGACTGATCGATTATTCGCAGAGATGCCCCTGATCAGTGGTAAGATGTAAACACTTATAATCTGCTGTCAGGGGGATACATGCTGAAAAGGCCATTCGGGAAACTGTTATTATCATTTGCTGCACTTTTTTTTCTGCTGATATTCCTGCCGGAATTCCTATCGCTCTACATCGACTGGCTCTGGTTCTCTGACATCGGTCGGACAGTGATATTCAGCACGCAGGTCCAGGGACAGGCATACTCCGCCCTGGCAGGTGCCCTGGGCGGCTTTCTCATCACATTCCTGAACATACGCATGGCGCTGCGGGCGATGAAAGGCAGGTCGGTTGCCATCCCGCTGAACGTTCAGGGCATGCCGCAGCTCGATATCCTCAGACATGTGGACTGGCTCAGGATCATAGTTCCAGTGCTGACCGGCTTGTTCATGGCAAGCCTGTTCAACGCCAACTGGTTCACCCTGCTCTCGTATATCCACGCGGCTGCCTCCGGATACGCTGATCCGATCTTCAGTAAGGATGTCTCGTTTTATCTCTTCAGCCTGCCGGCTTACGAGCTCGTTGCGAATGCGCTCCAGTTCACGCTCTGGGCAACACTGGCCTCACTTGTTTTGATCTATGCGGTCAAGGGCGCAATATTTTTCAGCAACCGTGGCATAACTGCGGAGGGCTCAGCTTCAACGCATATCTCGCTGCTCGGCTCGCTGATCTTTGCTGTTCTGGCCTGGAAGTCTTACCTCGGCATGCATGCAATCCTCTATTCGTCGCACGGGCCTGTGGCAGGCGCCACATACACTGACGTGCATGCAGTGATCCCTTTCATGAAGGTGAGGATTGTGATGGCCCTGCTCCTCGCTCTTTTCTTTCTGGCCAATATATGGCTGAGACGCAGCCTGCTCCTCGGCGCAGGCGTGGCTGCATATATCGCCATCTCCTTCTTCGGCAGCACGGTCTATCCTGCGCTCCTGCAGAAATTTGTTGTTGCACCGAACGAACTGGTCAAAGAGACGCCGTATATCAGGAACAACATTGCCTTTACGCGCAAGGCCTTCGGACTCGACAAGGTGACTGACCGGGATATCTCCGGCAGGAGTGAGCTGGAGCAGAGTGATATCAGGAAGAACAGCGCGACCATAAAGAACATACGGCTATGGGACCACCGACCGCTGCTCGATACCTTCAGCCAGATCCAGGAGATCCGCACCTATTACCGTTTTTCGTCCGTGGGCAACGACCGGTACATGATCAACGGCGAATACCGCCAGACTATGCTCTCGCCCAGAGAGCTGTCGAGCGAAAGCATTCCGACCCGGAACTGGATCAACGAGACCCTGACCTTTACCCATGGGTATGGCTTGACGCTCGGACCGGTGAACCAGGTGACACCCGAAGGACTGCCGGTCCTGCTCATCAGGGACATCCCGCCGATATCAAATTCTGAAGCGATCAAGGTGACCCGACCGGAGATCTATTTCGGGAGACTGTCCAGCCCGTATGTGATCGTGAATTCAAAGTCCAAAGAGTTCAATTATCCTTCGGGTGAAGAAAATGTTTTTACTGAATATTCCGGAAAGACCGGGGTGCCGCTCGATTCCTTTCTGAAGAAGATGGCCTTTGCCGCGTACTTCCAGTCGATGAAGCTGATCCTTTCGAACGATGTCACCGGGAAAAGCAGGGTGCTTTTTCACCGTAACATCATCGACAGGGTACACAAGGTAATGCCGTATCTGATAACCGATGCCGATCCGTACATGGTCATAGCTGACAACGGAACTCTCTTCTGGATGGTGGACGCATACACGGCAAGCAGTCGGTTCCCCTATTCCCAGCGGTACGGCAAGGGGATGAACTATTTGCGAAACTCGGTAAAGATAACGATCAATGCCTATGACGGCAGCATGGCCTTCTATGTGGCTGACAAAGAAGACCCGCTGATCAGGACGATCGGGGCGATCTTTCCCGGCACACTGCAGCCGCTCAACGAAATGCCGGCTGACCTGAAAAAGCATATCCGCTACCCTCTCGACATCTTCGATATCCAGACGCAGATCTATGCCACTTATCATATGGAAGACCCGCAGAGCTTCTATAACCGGGAAGACCAGTGGGAGATCCCTGCGCTGGGCGGCAAGGACAAGTCGGTGATGGAATCGTACTACACGATCATGAAACTGCCGGGAGAGAAGAAAGAAGAGTTCATTCTGATGCTCCCCTTCAACCCAAAAAAGAAGGACAACCTGTCAGCCTGGATGGTCGCACGCAGCGACGGCGACGATTATGGAAAACTGGTGGTCTATCGTTTTCCGAAAGACAGGCTTGTGTACGGCCCGAAACAGATCGTGGCCAGGATCAACCAGGACACGGAGATCTCGCGTCAGGTCTCTCTCTGGGACCAGCGCGGCTCTCAGGTGATACAGGGCACACTGCTGGTGATCCCGATTGAGAACTCTCTGATCTATGTTCAGCCCCTGTATCTGCGCGCAGAGAACGGCAAGATACCCGAGCTGAAGCGTGTCATTGTTGCGTACGAGAACCGCATTGCCATGGAGGAGACCCTTGATGCTGCTCTTTCGAGGATCTTCGGCGATGTGAAGGTCTCGGATGCTGCCGTGGCCTCAGGTGTTGTCCAGCCGCCTGCAGTGCAGGAGGACCGGAAACTGCCGGGCATAGCCAGGGAGCATTTTGACCGCGCCATGAAAGCCCAGCGGGAAGGCAACTGGGCACTGTACGGTGAGGAAATTCAGAAGCTCGGAGAGACGATCAGAAAGATGCAGAAGTGAGCAGGCACCAATAGCTACTCAGGTTGTTTAGACTGTAGTCTGTTAGGGCTATTGAAACACCTGCAGACTACTTCCCTGAGCAGCTGCCCGTTTTCTTACTGCTTTGCTACAAGATCAGCGATACTGTCACCCACCTCGGTCGTGGACATGCCCATATGACCGGCAGCCTGGCTCTTCATCTTCTGCATCACCGCGATCATCGCAGCCTCGATCCCCTGGGCAGCCTTTGATTCACCGATCGTGTCGAGCATCATCATTGCAGCGCCGATCGCTGCCATGGGGTTGATCACATTCTTGCCGGTATATTTCGGCGCACTGCCACCCATCGGTTCGAACATCGAAACGCCCTCAGGATTTATGTTGCCGCCTGAGGCCACGCCAAGCCCGCCCTGGATCATGGCGCCGAGATCAGTGATAATGTCACCGAAAAGGTTTTCCGTGACAGCCACGTCAAACCATTCAGGGTTCTTCACAAACCACATGTTCGCGGCATCAACGTGATTGTAATCGCGCTTCAGCTCAGGGTACTGTTTTTCGCCCATCTCTTCGAACGCGCGGTACCAGAGGTCGCCGCAATGGGTGAGTACATTCCGTTTGTGTATCAGCGTGATCGGCTTTGCCGCGTATTTCGGGTTCATCGCATTGCGCTTCTTCTTCAGTTCAAAGGCATACTTCAGGCAGCGGTCAACGGTCCTGCGATCATACACCATAAGCTGTGTGGCTATCTCCTCAGGCGTGCCTACACGTGTTGCGCCGCCAATGCTGGTATAGATGCCGCCCGTGTTCTCGCGGATGACAACAAAATCAATATGCTCCGGCCCTTTGTCCTTAAGCGGGGTCTCGACGTTCGGATAGAGCTTGACCGGTCTGAGATTGATGTATTGGTCAAGGGCAAAGCGCGTCTTGAGAAGTATGCCGGTTTCGAGAATGCCGGGCTTCACATCCGGGTGGCCAATCGCGCCGAGAAACATCGAATCAAATTTTTTGAATTCTTCAATAGCACTGTCCGGGAGTGTCTCACCCGTCCTCAAATACCGCGCTGCACCAAAATCAAACTCGGTGTACGCAAGCTTAAACCCGACCCTGGCAGCCGCAGCATCAATTACCTTGACCGCTTCCCGAACAACTTCTGGACCTGTGCCGTCACCGGGTATGAGAGCTATATTGTATGTCTTTGCCATAGGATCCTCCTGATCTGAAAAAAGTCCGATATATTAGCATAGATCGTCAGGTTCTTAGAAATTTCAGCCACGGGAAAAGCAGTGTGACGTGAGTCAGGAAGAAGAGAGAGCAGATATCAGGACATTCTATATTCTTTACTGAGGCATGGCCTGGTATTTCATCCTGGCATCGGCCTGGGCAGTGATGCGGATTGCCTCAAGTTCCCTGTAATGCTTTGCGAGGACCGCCACGATATCACCATTCAATGCAGATTTTATGCGCATATCTTCAAGCACCTTTAACGTATCAGATCGCTTCATGCCTCGGCGGTAAGGCCGATCTTCGGTAAGGGCAGTAAAGACATCTGCAACAGCCATGACCTGCGAACCAAGAGGAAGGTCCTTTTCCTTGAGATGAAAGGGATACCCGGAGCCGTCCAGCCGTTCATGATGAAATGCGGCCCATGTATTGATGGTCTTCAGGGCCGCAATAGGCTCCAGGATCCTGTATGTATAAAAAGAATGGTGCCTGACCACATTATATTCGTTCCTGTTCAAATGTGCAGGTTTGTCGAGTATCTCGACCGGTACTGCCAGTTTGCCCAGATCGTGCATATAGCCTGCAATGCGCATGGCAGTGCATTCATTTCGTGCAAAGCCCAGCTTGCCCGAAAGAAATTCAGCGCTTGCCGCCACACCGCTGGAATGGGAGGCAGTATAGGGGCTCTTAAAGTCTATGATCCGGGAAAAAAGCTGTGAAAAACCGAGCATATCCTTCGAACCGAGTCCGACCTGGGCAGACCGCAGCCGCTGCGACAGGATGGCTTGAATAGATGAAGAGGCAAGGTCAAGCCAGAAATATTCCCGCGCTGAGACCGACCTGAATACTTCAACCAGTTCAGGATCGAACAGCCTTCCGCTATTTGCCTGAATGGTCCTGCCTATTCTGGCTACCTGGCTGAGGATCTCTTTCTTCCTGTTGATCAAAACTGCGATCCGGTCAGCAAGATGAAGGATATGACTGGCAAGAGGCACTTGCCGGCCGTTAAATTCCCTGCCCGCTCCATCATCCCAGGGTACATGGTGGAACCTGACCATAGAGGCCACGGCCGAAAGCGGGGAAAACAGTCTGAGCAGGGCATACCCGTTTTCCGCATGCCCGTGCGGGTCCAGGATCTCAAAAGCAAGGGTATTTCTGCGCTCTGCGAGACTGAAGGCGCCGATATCATGGAGGGCACCGGCCAGAACAATCTCCTTCTGCAGCGCTGGAGAAAGACCCATTTCTGCTGCCATGCTGAGCGCTATATAGGCCACCCTCTTATGGTGGTCAACAACTGCGGGATCGATAAAGTCCATGGCATCAGACAGGCAGATCATCAGATCCACCAGCTTTATCTTTCTGCCCTCAATCATAATAATCCTCCCTGAAGTCGTTGCAAGACCATTTTATCATACTCGCGGATTTGCGACTATGGATGCGAAAAAATACTGCGGTTGCCGATGCATCGGCTTTGCAGTAAAATAGGACAAAAAATTAAGGAGCAATCATGTTGCCTTCTCATACAAACGCCTCAGCCTGCTGGAAAACAATACTTTCCGACGTAGAACAAAACCGGCATCTTCTGTCAGAGATCGAAGCGTTCGCACGCGAGAACACCGCGCCATCACCGGTCGTCTTCGGCACGTCAGGATGGCGCGGCGAGATCGGCACTGATTATACCTTCAACAATGTCCGCATCGTCACATCTGCGATCATCGGGATGTTCAGCTCAGACGACCCCGTGGTAATGCAGGCAATGGGCGTAAGGGACCTTGATGAGATCAGGAAGCGCGGCGTTATTGTCGGTCATGACAACCGCTTTCTCGGTCCGGAATTCAGCCGGGAGGTGATCGGCCTCCTCCAGGAGGCAGGCATCAGGACCTGGTATGCCGGAGAGGTCGCCACGCCGGAGATCTCGGCCGGCATCGAAATGCTCGGGGCGGCATGCGCCATTAATCTTACGCCTTCGCATAATCCGGCAAATTACGCAGGATTCAAGTTCAATCCCTCGGACGGAGGGCCGGCCGGCTCAGAAATAACCGCGAAGATCGAAGAAACAGCAAATCGCATGATGCAGGAGGCTGCCATACTGCAGCCTGTTGAGCCTGACCATGTCGAAACGATCGACCTGTCCGCGCTCTATATCGATTTTCTCAGGCAGAGGAAGACAATAGACCTGGACAGGATCAGGAAGTTCATTGACGAGTCAGATTGCGCTATCTGCATAGACAATGTTCATGGCTCAACGCGAGGCAGGGTGCAGCGCATTCTCGGCGAAAGTCCGAAGATCTCCTATCTCAGGACCGCTGATGACTACCTCTTTGGCGGTGTGGCACCTGAGCCCTCTGAAAAGAATATGGCAGGGGTAGAGAAAATTCTCGCCAAAAGCAGCTCCGCGTTAAAACTCGGCGTGATCATGGACCCTGACGGCGACCGTATCCGTTTTACGGACGGAACCATACAGGTCGCCATGAACTATTTCGGGGCCATGGCCGTCCATTTCCTCCATGTACACAAGAAGATCAACGGCGTTGTCGTAAAATCGGCCGGCACGAGCAACTGTGTCAACGCGGTCGCAGAAAAGCTCGGTATACCGGTCAAAGAGACCAGGGTCGGGTTCAAGAACTTCAGGCCGTATCTTCTTTCATCATCGCATGAACGGGCGATCGCTGCATTTGAGGAGTCGGACGGCATCTCAGGGTACAACCATACCCTTGAAAAAGACGCACTCTTCGGCCTTCTCCTGGCGCTGGAAATGATGGCAGTGACCGGCAAGAACCTGAGCGTCTATCTCGGCGAGATCATGGATGAGTTCGGCCATTTCTATCCTGATCGTTCGGGCATCTCAGTGGACCGTTCGCTGGTCGGTGAGCCCCTGATCAGGAAGCTCTCGGTGATCAGCGAGCATTACCGTAAAGGCACGACCGTGTCTGTCGGCGGTCAGATGCGGACAATAAAGGATGTTATCACCATTGACGGCACGAAACTGGTCTTTGATGACGGCTCGTGGCTCATGATCAGGCCTTCAGGCACTGAGCCAAAGGTCAGGTTCTATATTGAGGCACGCACAGAAGAAGGCAAGAAGGCGGTCTTCGAAGCAGCAGAGCGCATGACCATAGAAGCCCTTGGCAGGTAAAACGTCTACTCCTCGTATGCCGGGTTGTCATACTCGATCAGCACCTTGTTGCAGGTGACGCATTCCATCGAAACCTTCAGAACCTGAACGCCTCGCGGGAAAGCGACGACCTGGATCTTGTGGCCCGCATGTTTCAGCATCTCGTCATAGTTCGAAGTTTCCTGGCTCTCCTTGCCGAGACAAAACTCAACGCTCACAGCCTTTTCTTCAGACATAAGACCCCCTTCTATTGCACGATCGGGTTGGCGTCCGGGTCCATTGGATTCATCCTGACCGCCAGGGAATAAAGGTATGGATAATCTGCTTTAAGATGGCCCATGTACGAGAGCCATTCCACCAGCAGCTGGGAGTAGGCACGTTTTATATCTCCCGAGAGATGATCAAGGTCAGTCCTTGGCAGGTTACCAAAATCTTCCCGCACAGCAAGCTCCTCAACAAGGTGGAACACGGCCCAAAGCAGATCGGTGAATGCATCATGTTCAAGCAGGTTGGGATTTGCCAGGAGGCTCAGCAGAAAGGTCCTCTTTTCTGAAAGGAAGGCCTTGAGTTCCTGCAGATCACCGCTTCTGCTGTCTATGCTGTATTGTGCAGTTTTCACTGCAGTGCGGGCATGCATAAAATCCTTTTCTGTCCATGTGCCTGCAACACGCATCTTTTCCTTCACGGAGGCGAGATCACTGCCGAAGCAATAGAGCTGTTTCATGAGTTCGGTCCCGACCTCTATATAAAAGGTGCCGATCAGCATGTTCAGCTTCTTCAAAAGCACCCTCTTCTCCCTCATGGTAAGCAGCTGGTTCAGGAAGAGGGTTACGAGCAGCACCTGAACCGGCACAAAGGCGATATCCTGCAGCATATAAAAAAAGGTGTCCTCGGTCTTGCGAAAGATCTCGATCTGAATAAAATAAAAGACCGCTGAAATGCTGACCAGCGCTATGGTAAGGAAAAGATACCAGCGAACCCGTTTCATGCATGACTCCTCGTTAACGCAAATATGAACAATTATATCATGCGGCCGGGACAATATTTATGCGTCTGCCTGGCCGAAGTTGATTTGCCCTGCCCGATTTTTGTAACATCAGTGCATCCCGATGTTGGCTGTCCCATGGGGAGATTCCTGTCTTCTGAACTAACCACTACACCTGGAGGCGCTGTGAAAAAGATGAACCTTGATCAACTCTGCATAAATACAATACGGATGCTCTCTGCTGACGCTGTGCAGCAGGCAAATTCAGGCCATCCCGGCATGCCCATGGGGGATGCTGCCATGGCATACGTACTCTGGAACAGATTCCTGAGGCATAACCCGAAAGATCCCTACTGGCAGAACCGCGACAGGTTCGTGCTCTCTGCGGGCCATGGTTCAGCTCTTCTGTACAGCCTTCTCCATCTGACCGGCCATAATATATCTCTCGATGACATAAAGAACTTCAGGCAGTGGGGGAGCAAGACCCCGGGCCATCCCGAGTATTGTCTTGACTGCGGCATAGAAACAACGACCGGCCCGCTCGGCCAGGGCTTTGCGACAGGCGTCGGCATGGCCATGGCGGAGAAATACCTTGCCGACATGTTCAACAGGCCGGGCTTTCCGCTTGTCGATTACAACATCTACGGCATTGTAAGCGACGGCGACCTGATGGAAGGTCTTTCTTCCGAGGCTGCGTCATTAGCAGGCCACCTAAAGCTAGGCAAGATCGTATATCTGTATTCTGACAATAAGATCACGATCGAGGGCACGACAGATATTGCCTTCACCGAAGACGTTGCGAAGCGATTCGCTGCTTACGGCTGGCATGTGCAGCGTGCTGACGGGGAAGATCTCAAGGGCATCGAAAAGGCCATTGCCGCGGCAAAGAAAGAGAGAACAAAGCCGTCGATCATCCTGGTGCGCACCCATATCGGCTTCGGCAGTCCTCACAAGCAGGACACGCCTGATGTGCACGGTTCGCCGCTTGGTGAGGAAGAGCTTAAGATCACCAAGCAGAACCTGGGCATGCCGCTGAAGAAATTCTACATACCTGCCGAGGTCCTCCGCACCATGAGAAAAGCGGTCCAGAACGGCAAAAAAGATGAAGCCGCCTGGAAGACCCTGTTCAGCAGATACGCAAAGAAATATGCTGAGCAGGCAAAGACCTGGGACAGACTGTCATCCGGGAAACTGCCCGAAGGCTGGGAAAAACTTCTGCCGGTCTTCAAGCCCGAAGACGGCAGCATTGCAACGCGAAGCGCATCAGGCAAGGTGCTCAATGCCATAGCTGACAAGCTCCCCCATCTCGTCGGCGGCTCTGCAGACCTCGCGCCGTCGAACAACACGCATCTCAAAAAATATGCTGACTTCGGGACTGCAAAAGGCGGCAGGAATATCCACTTCGGTGTCAGGGAACATGCCATGGGCGCGATCATGAACGGCATGGCATTAAGCAAAATGCTCATTCCGTACGGCGGCACATTCCTCGTCTTCTCCGATTATATGAGGCCGGCCATCAGGCTTGCAGCTCTCATGGAGACACACGCTGTATATGTCTTTACCCATGACTCGATCGGCCTCGGCGAAGACGGCCCCACGCACCAGCCGATCGGGCATCTCAGCAGTCTCAGGGCAATGCCGCATCTCTACGTTATCAGGCCCGCAGACGCCAATGAGACAGCCATTGCATGGAAACTCGCCATCACGGACCCGAAGAGGCCGCATGCACTGATCCTCTCGCGGCAGAACCTGCCGGTGCTGGACAGAAAGAAATACGGCGCTGCAGAGGGGGCGGAAAAAGGCGGGTACGTGCTTCTTGACTGCAAAGGCACACCCGAAATCATTCTTCTTTCTTCCGGCGCAGAGGTACATCCGACCCTTGCTGCAGCAGAAGAGCTGCAGAAGACAGGCGTAAAAGCACGTGTAGTGAACATGGTTTCCTTTGAGGTCTTTGAACAGCAGACCGCGGCTTATAAAAATGCGGTCCTCCCTCTGAAGGTCGAGAAGAGACTTGCGGTCGAAGCTGCTGCGACGCAGAGCTGGTACCGGTACGTGGGATTGAAGGGTGATGTGATCGGCATCGACCGCTTCGGCGCATCAGCACCGGCAAAGGTCCTGTTCGAGAAGTTCGGTATTACGAAGGAAAATATCGCAGCAAGGGCAAAGAAACTGCTCAGGAAATAGTAGCATGAAAATAGCGATCGGGTCAGACCACGGCGGTTTTCATCTGAAGAAAGAGATCATTGCATTTCTGAAGAAGAACCGTCATACGGTCACTGATCTGGGGGCTCATAATGCCAGGCCCTCGGATTATCCTGATTTTGCCCTGACGGTTGCAGATCAGCTCATAAGGAAAAAAACGGTCCGCGGCATCATCGTCTGCGGCAGCGGCGTAGGTGCCTGCATAGCGGCGAACAAAGTTCCCGGGATACGGGCGTCTGTCTGCCATGATACGTTCTCAGCCCGCCAGGGAGTTGAAGATGATGACATGAACGTGCTCTGCCTCGGCGCAAGGGTCATAGGTCCCAATCTTGCGGAAGAGATCGTCACGGCCTTTCTTAACGCACGGTTTTCAAACCTGGAGCGCCATGCAAGAAGATTGATGAAAGTGCAGGAGATCGAAAAGAAGTTCCTTTGTTCCCGGCAGACACCAGCAGGCTGATATCTTTCCGGAAATTTTCGTTCACGCCTGATGCAGATAAATCCTGGTTTGAAAAGGGAATATCTTACCGGGGAGACTTGCCGTATTTGACGGATATATCGTAATCAACGCTTGCATGGTCACCACTGACAGCGTCAACCTTTCCCTTGCAGGCGATAGACCCTTTCTTCTCTTTCTTACGGTCCTTGATCATGGCCTTGATCACCGGCGTGAGGTCAAATCCACCGTTCTCGCAGCCTTTGATCATGCAGTCCATTTTGAAATAGGCAGCAGACGTAGGAAAAACATTGAGGGTGCGCACCATGAGAACAGGGTTGATGCCGTTTTGATAGTAGGTCATATGGATCACCATACCGGTGACCTGGGGGAAACGTTCTGAAAGCAGCCCTGCCGCAAACGTGTTCTGTTTCTTTAATTCCAGTTTTGCCGCATGCTGCTGTCTGTTAGCCATCGTCCCCTCCGGAAAATAAAAACCCCCTGCAAAGGCAGGGGTATTCTTAACGTCTTTGCGGTTTTGCCCGTTCAGAAACCTCTAAAACTGACCCGCAATGTTACCATAAGCAGCCATAATGAGTCAATATGCCCTCTTGTCGCTCTCATTCGTTCGAAAGAAAGGGCTTTGGCCACGCCTGAAGGGACAGGCAAGGCCGTTCCGGCGATTGACAAAACACCTTTTTTGTATTTAAATGAGAGCACACAGAACGGGGGACTTCAAGGTCAAGGCATCTATGGCAAAAGAACAATGGGAAACATACTTCGACGCGGTCAGGAAAGAGGACTGGAAATCCGCAAAAAATATCCTTCAGCTGATCGCGAAGCAGGAGAAGAACAACCCTCAGACCTTCATGAAGATCGGCGACGTATGCCAGCGGACAGACGATAAGGCCGAGGCGATCGCCGCATACACCCATGCAGCTCAGATCCTGCGCATGCAGGGCTTTGCCCAGAAAGCACTCGCCACATACAAAATAGCGCTGCGGCTCGATCCCCAAAATCCTGAGATCATCCAGCGCGCCGAAATGCTGATGGATGAATTCGAGTCTGTCAAGGCAGCCTCTCATATACCGCCACCCGCCTTTGCGGCAACGCCTGCGGGAGAGACACCGAAAATTCAGCCCACCATTCCTGCGGAGGCTCTGACCGCAGTGGTTGAAGTTCCCGGGAGTTCTGACTGGCTCGAAAGGACCGCGGTTTCTCCGGAGGCATCAGAAGATAGCAAGGTCAGTCCCGAAATGGCAGCGACTGACATGACATCCATGTTTGAAAGCACCTCATTGACTGCAGAGACGCACCTGACACAGGAAGCAGCCATTCCTGAACCTCATGCGCCTGCCGCACCTGAACCTGAAGCGCTTTGCGATGAACCAGCTCCTGATATGGTCAGCCTGCAGGAGTCAGAGACGCCTGTGCCTGAACCTTCAAAGAGTGCTGATGAAAATGAGGAATGGCTCGATTCTGCTTACGAAGCCCTCGAAACCAGGATGTTCAAGCCTGAGGCTGAGAGGCTGACCGGGGCAAGGACTATCGGTGACGATGACACCATTAATCTCACCTATGGGCAGACGCCTGCTGAACCCTCTGAGGACCTCTCCGAAGAGATAGGAGAACTGCTCACCCCGCTCTCGGAGCGCAAGGAGAGGATGATACCGGAAATCTTTCGGGACCTGCCGGAAACAATGGTCACGAGTTTCATGAATGACCTTGCCATCCGCAAATACAGGGATAAGCAGCACGTGATCGAGGAAGGTGATGCCGGAGATTCCATGTACATCATCAGGTCCGGAAAAACACGGGTCATCGCACATATGTTAGGCAGGGAACTCGAACTTGCCGTACTCGGAGAGGGGGATATCTTCGGCGAGGTCGGCTTCCTGACAGGGCGGCCGCGGACCGCTGCGGTGATAGCTGACGGACCGGTCGAGGTGTACGAGATCTCCCGTCTGGACATCGAAAAGCTGATCGAGACAAATCCTGAGATAATGGCCAAGATCGAAGACTTTTATGAAACACGCGTCAGAGATACAATCAGAAAAGTAAAGAACTGAACCTAGTTCGGCTCACTCCCCCTGCCCTGTCGTTTCCCTCTGCGCGTTCTTTCTGGTAATATTCCCTGTGTTCTTCCAACAGATCATCAATGGCCTGACACTCGGCAGTGTTTATGCACTGATCGCGCTCGGCTATACCATGGTCTATGGCATTCTCGAACTGATCAATTTCGCCCATGGCGAGATATATATGCTCGGCGCCTATCTCGGCATCATCATCCTCGGCTTTTTCACTACCATCGGTCTGACCGCATACAGCCTTCCCGTGGCGCTCCTCTGCACCTTCATACTGACGGTCCTCTTCTGCGCATCCTACGGTTTTACCATGGAAAAACTTGCGTACAAGCCGCTCCGGCATGCCCCCAAACTCAGCCCCCTGATCAGCGCGATCGGCGTTTCGATCTTTCTGCAGAACTATGTAATGATCACCCAGGGCGCTACAGACAAGGTATTTCCGCCGGTAGTCGGCAATGCAGGCTTCATGGTTGCTGCCACCCGGATCAGCTATCTTCAGGCGGCCATCATCGGCTTTTCGGGCATGATCATGCTGCTCCTCCACGCCTTTATCAGCAGGACAAAGACCGGTAAGGCAATGCGCGCAGTCGCCCAGGACAAGAACATGGCTGCCCTCGTCGGCATTAATACGGACAATATCATCTCGATCACGTTCGTCATCGGTTCTGGTCTCGCTGCAGTGGCAGGTATGATGGTTTCCGCCTACTATGGACTGGTGAACTATTCCATCGGATACTCCGCCGGCATCAAGGCGTTTACCGCGGCAGTTCTCGGCGGCATCGGCAATATCCCGGGAGCCATGTTCGGCGGCATCCTCCTCGGGCTTATCGAGAGCCTCGGCGCAGCCTATATTTCGAGCGAATACAAAGATGCCTATGCCTTCATCATTTTGATCATCATCCTCCTGGTCAAGCCTGCAGGGCTTCTCGGAAAGGCCTCGGAAGAGAAGATATGAACAGCACGATCAGAAAGACACTGCTCAGGCCGGCTGCCGTAAGCCTCTGGTCAGCCCTGCTCTTTCTGCCGTTCAAGGGCCTCCGGGCTGCTGGACTTCTCTTTATCATTCTCTTCCTTGCTCTCATGGCAATTACACTGGCATCCAGACTGTCCGGTCCTTTTTTCAGGACAACAGAAATGCTCAGGGAGAAGATCGAAAAGCTCACACCGAAGGATCCCCGCGCGCTCCTGCTGCTGATCCTTCCGGCGCTGATTATGCCCCTGTTTGCCCGGAACTACATCATGGATGTTGCGGTGCTTGCGGGCATCTATATCATCCTTGCCCTTGCCCTCAATGTCGTCGTCGGCTTTACAGGCCTCCTGAACCTCGGTTTCGTGGCATACTACGCAATCGGCGCATACAGCTTTGCGCTGCTGAATACACGGCTCGGGCTGGGCTTCTGGTCAGCGCTGCCGCTCTCCCTGATCATCACCACTGCAGCCGGTTTCGTCTTTGCTGCGCCGGCCATCAGACTGAAGGGTGACTATCTTGCACTTGTGACGCTCGGTTTTGGAGAGATCGTGCGGATAACGCTCAACAACTGGGACAGCTTCACCAAGGGGCCGAACGGCATCAGCGGGATCGATGCGCCGTACTTTTTCACCATATCCCTTGCAGCTCTTTCCTCCTTTTACTATCTCGTGCTTTTCTTTGTCGTTCTTGCCGTCATTGTCATCAGAAGGGTCCTTGCATCCAACATTGGCAGGGCATGGATAGCCTTGCGCGAAGACGAGATCGCAGCATCTGCCATGGGCATCCGGAGTACACGCTATAAGCTGTATGCTGTTTCATTCGGCGCGTTCTGGGCAGGCCTTGCCGGTTGTCTCTTTGCTGCCAAGATGCGGTTCATCTCGCCTGAAAGCTTTACGTTCATGGAGTCGGTCCTGATCCTCTGCATGGTGATACTGGGAGGTCTGGGCAGCATTGCAGGGGTCATTGTCGGTGCGATCTTCCTTGTTGCCCTGCCCGAGGCACTGAGAGATATTCAGATGTACCGTATGCTGGCATTGGGTGCCGGCATCGTTTTTCTGATGATCTTCCGGCCGCAGGGTCTTTTCGGAGGCAATAGTGCTTCTCGAAGTTAGGGCTCTTTCAAAGCATTTCGGCGGCATCAGGGCTGTTGAGGATGTCAGCTTTTCTCTCAGGCAGGGTATGATCCTCAGCATAATCGGTCCTAATGGCGCGGGCAAGACAACACTTTTTAACTGTCTGACCGGGTTCATGAAACCGACCAGAGGGACCATCACCTTTTCGGGCGAGACCATTTCTAACCTCCCTGCAGACAGAATCAACCGCCTCGGCATTTCCCGCACCTTTCAGAACATCAGACTTTTCCGGGCCATGTCGGTAATTGAGAACGTCATGGTGGCTCAGCATGCAAAGATCAGGTCCGGACTGGTACCGATCATTACGCATATGCCCTCGTTTCTGAATGAGGAGGCATCTGTCCGGCAGACAGCCTTTGAATATCTTGAATTCCTCGGCCTTGAATCATTTGCCGAGCAGGGAGCGGGAAACCTCCCTTACGGGGCACAGCGAAAGCTGGAGATAGCGCGGGCACTTGCATCAGAGCCTCAGCTCATCCTTCTTGACGAGCCGACAGCGGGCATGAACCCGCTCGAGACCGATGAGATGATGGCAACGATCAGGAAGATGCGCGAGATGGGCAAGACGATCATCCTGATTGAGCATGACATGAAATTTGTCATGGGCATATCAGACAGGATCATCGTACTGGACCATGGGGTAAAGATCGCAGAAGGCTCTCCCCGGGAAGTAAAGAACGACCCCCTGGTCATCGAGGCATATCTCGGCAAGGAGGCGCACTGACGCCATGCTGAAATTGACGAATATTCATGCCGGATACGGACCGATCAAGGCACTTAAGGGTATAGATATGGAAGTGAACAGGGGCGAGATCGTCTCGCTGATCGGGAGCAACGGTGCAGGAAAATCGACCTGTCTCATGACCATATCAGGTATCCTCAAGGCGTCAGCAGGTTCGATCATGCGGGGAGAGACTGATATTGTCGGACTGCCGCCGCACAGGATCGTTCAGATGGGCATCTGTCAGGTGCCAGAAGGCAGGAGGATCTTTCCGAGACTGACCGTTTACGAGAATCTCCAGATGGGTGCATTTCTCGGCCGCGGTGACTTCAGCACGTCCCTTGAGAGGATCTATAAGCTCTTCCCCATACTCGATGAACGGAAGAAGCAGCCTGGAGGCACCCTGAGCGGAGGAGAACAGCAGATGCTCGCTATCGGAAGGGCACTGATGTCCAACCCTGACATCCTGCTGCTTGACGAGCCTTCGCTCGGTCTTGCACCGATCATGGTGAGCAAGATCTTCAGGACCATACAGGAGATCAGCAGCGAAGGGATAACGATTCTTCTTGTTGAGCAGAACGCCAGAGCTGCACTCAAGCTTTCTCATAGAGGCTATGTGATCGAGAACGGCAGTATCATTCTTTCAGGCAGCAGCGCTGACCTCCTTGTCAATAAAAAGGTCCAGCACGCATATCTGGGGGAGTAGACAGACAGGTAAAGGTATAGCGAGAAACAGTAAAGAAAACAGATGGGGTAAGCTGCAGGCTCCCTGTTCCATTTCTGTTCCTCTTACTTTGTCTATACCTATTCTTTCACCTTTGCCTGTTTCTGCTATAATGTGGGCGTGATTTCACGGGTCCATATAGTCATATCCGGCAGAGTTCAGGGAGTCTGTTACCGTGCATTCACACGGGATCAGGCTGTAGTGCACAGACTGAACGGATGGGTCAAAAATCTGCATGACGGCCGTGTTGAAGCGGTTTTTGAGGGACAGAGGGAACTTATAGAGCAAGCAATCCTCGCCTGCAGAAAGGGGCCTTCCGGGTCCCGCGTGATGGATGTTGACATTGCGTGGGAAAACCCTCTGAAAGAAGAGGGATTCGAAATACGGTATTAGACAGGGGAGAGCATGGCAGTTGCAAAAAAGAAACTCGGTGAACTTCTCATGGATGCAGGTCTGATAGACGAGATGCAGCTCAAGGCTGCACTTGCCCATCAGAAGGAGTGGGGAGGACGGCTCGGCGCCGTTCTTGTCCGCAAGGGCTTCATAAAAGAGACTTCCATGATAAGTGTAATAGAAAAGCAGATGGGCATGACCTGTTTGCCGCTCGAAGAATTCGAAAGACCCTCTGACGAGGTCATGCGTCTGGTGAAAGAGGATATCGCCAGAAAATTCGGTATACTGCCTCAGAAATTCGACGGCAGAACGCTGATCGCACTCACCTCAGATCCTACAGACCTCAAGATGCTTGACGACCTCGGATTTCTTCTCAGTGTGCGGGTAAAGCCTGTCCTTGCGCTCGAATCGGATATCCATACAGCCCTCGACCATTTCTATGACCCCATGACCTCGTCCAGCACCCTTGCGAGAAAGGCACACGTCGCTGATATGACCTTTAATCCGGGAGGAGCACATTTCGAACTCATGCAGGACGATCACGCATTGCCGGAACCTGAGCCTGATGAACAGGAACTCAGCGCCCGTAACGTTGAGCATGAGGTGCTTGCCGGCATCATTGACCTGCTAGTTGAAAAGGGTATTTTCACCCGCGATGAACTTGCAGCGAGAATCAATGCAAGAAAGGGTTAGCCTCCCGGCAACTGCATCCACCCACGAGATATGCAATGATCACTGACAGGCTGAAGAAGATAGAGTGCAAAGTCCTTTCCGGCAAGAAGCTGTCCGCAGCAGACGCGGTATTCCTTGCGTCAATTTCCGGACAGCAGCTCTTTGACCTCTTTTCTTCTGCTAACCGAATCCGGGAACGGTTTCAGGGCAATAGCATTGACCTCTGCTCTATCGTAAATGCAAAATCAGGCAAATGCCCTGAGGACTGCTCTTACTGCGCACAGTCAAAGACAAGCCGTGCCAGCATAACAGCATACCCTCTTCTGGACAAAGAACAGATACTGGCCAGGGCAAGAGATGCAAAGAACGGTGGTGCACAAAGGTTCTGCATTGTTACCAGCGGCAGGAGTGTGTCTGGCAGGGAACTTCTGAAGATCGCAGAGATGATATCCGGCGTGCGAAAACTCGGACTCCTGCCCTGCGCAACGCTCGGCCTTCTCGACAAAGATGAACTGAAGGTGCTGAAAAAGGCAGGCCTCCACCGGTATCACAACAATCTTGAGACATCAGAGCGCTTTTTTTCGGCCGTATGCTCGACCCATTCGTATAACGAAAAAAAGGAGACTATCCGCGCTGCCCGGGAAGCAGGCCTTTCAGTTTGCTCCGGCGGCATCTTCGGCCTTGGCGAGACATGGCAGGACAGAATGGACATGGCCTTTGCCCTGCGCGAACTTGATCCTGATTCTATACCGATAAATTTTCTTGCGCCCATCAAGGGGACAGCCTTCAGCAGGCAGCGACCCCTTGAACCATTGCAGGCACTGAAGATCATAAGTTTGTACCGCTTTATTCTCCCTGACAAACAGATACGCGTCTGCGGCGGCCGCCTCCAGACCTTGGGGGAACTGAACTCCTTTATCTTCCTTGCAGGTGCGAGCGGACTTCTGGTGGGGAACTATCTCACAACGCCCGGCAGAGGTTATGATGATGATCTAAAGCTTGTCAGACAACTCGGGTTGAAGGTCAGATGACACTGCGGGCCCCGGTCTCCCCTCTCTGGAGCATACGGATGCGGGCGTCACGCCTGAAAGGCAAAGGGCAAAGGGCCCGAGGCAAAGGGTCTGCTCCCTTAGCCATTAGCCTTACGCCGTTAGCCGGGGATGTAGACCCTGCCCCCCAACCACCAACCCCCGATATTCATATCTCCGGCGCGGAAACCATCTGCTCGCGGAGAGAGATACGGACGGTCGTCGAGGCATATATTGACCGTGCAATAGCACATCCTCGCGGCAAGCCGGACAACATACAGATCAGCATCGAACAACTGAGGAAGAAGCCCCGGGTCATCCCGGCATTGCCAATCATGACCGTGACAAACACCTCGCCTTCCTGCGCAAAGACCATTATCACCAGACTCCTCACTGAGGCCGGCGTATCAACGATGGCGATCACCTCTGCCTTATCAATCCTGTACAGCAGAGATGCCATGCGCGGAGCCAGCCTTGTGCTTATGTCATCCGGCAGACGTGTCGAACCGGATCTGCAGCGGGGCGTTAGGGCGTCACGCTTCGGTATTTTGAAGACCGCGAAAAAAATGCTCACAGCATCACTCGACAGATACGGCCTGAATACAGAAACGGTCAGAGAGGCAGTCATTCTGGCCTCAAAGGTCGCATCCTGCCGCGATGTCGTCGCAGAGGTCTGCATATCAGACGACCCCGATTACACCACAGGCTATGCAGCATCCGCTTATAGGGGATATGTAAGAATTCCGCACATTAAAAGCAAGAAAGACCGAAGAGGCGGCAGGATATTCTTTCTCAGAGAAAATGCAGATATCTACCGCGCCATACAGTATCTCGAAAAGACGCCTGTTATAATAACCGGCCCCATCTCATGCTCAGGCGAGAAGACCATAGATGAGCTCATTGATCGTCCTCATAAATAATCCGACAGCGCGCACCTCGTCCCTTGAAAAGGTCAGACGCGCAGCCGCATATCTGCAGGAAAAAGGATTTGAGACAAAGATCTTTTTTACCGAAAGAAAAGGACAGGCAGAAGAACTTGCCCGTCAGGCAGCGGGGGAAGGACCCCGTCTCATCATCGCTGCAGGGGGCGACGGCACCATTAATGAAGTAATAAACGGCATGGTCATGTCAGCCACACCGCTTGCTATCCTGCCCCTCGGAACAACCAATGTGCTTGCCAAAGAACTCGCCATCCCCGGCTCTGTTGAGGAGGCCATGGAGCTTGCTATTGCAGGACGGGCCAGAACAACCTGCCTGGGCAGAATAGAAGTTTTTCCCGATGGCGTCCCGGTCGTCCGGCATTTCTGTCTCATGGCGGGCGTGGGCTTTGACGCAAAGGCTGTTTATGATGTGAACAGCACGCTCAAAAAAGTGTCGGGCGAAGGCGCCTATATTTTGAGCGGTATCAGCAACCTCATCCATTATCATCCGTCTGAACTGATATTCAGCGTTGACGGAAAACAGCATATCGGATACGCTGCCATCATCGGTAAGGCAAGCCGGTACGGAGGCAACTTCAAAATAACCCCTGATGCTGAGCTGAGTGACCCTTTCTTTTATGTCTGCATAGTTAAGGGCAGAACCCGTGCTGACCTCCTGCGGTACGCGGCAAGCGTCATAAGAGGCTCACATCTGAAGCAGAAGGATGTGCTGTATCTCAAGGCAGAACAGATATCGATCACCGGCAATGCCCATATTCAGATCGACGGCGACCACCTCGGCAGAACGCCCGCAACAATCACGATCGTAAAGAACGCACTCTCTCTTATCTCATAATATTGTTTCAGTTTGACACAGACTATATTCTAACTGAACCATTCGAATTGCCATTCTGTCAAATTATAAATAGAGTTTGACATGCAAAAAAATTCGGCGTTATTCTAAGAAAGATTCAGTCAGAGCAGGAGGTGATAGCCGGACAGAAAACGATGGCATATCAAGAGAGAGGCTGTATAGCGGAGCATCACAGTTTTTTTAAAAGACAATAAAAACGGGGAGGTACAAGTTCAATGAAGAAGGGATTGACAGTTTTATTCGTGCTGATAGCCGTATGCGCCGGATATATGGCGATCGGCACAGTACAGACCGAAAGTATCGCAGCACCCTCTGCAGCACCACAGGTAATTGAAGTCAAGGAAGTACCGGCAGCCAAAATACCGACATTTAATGCCACTGCCTATATCGCAGGACACGGCGGTCATCTCGCCATCATAGACCTTAAGACCATGAAGTCCCCCTCGGACATCACGAAAGACCGCATCGTTCTGACCGAGGCAGGTTCAGAGATGGAAGGCAAGATCGCAGGCATGAGCTTTGAGGAAGTAAAGAAACAGGGCGGAAGCCATGGTCAGGCGCTGGTAAGTGAAAAAGGAAGAAAGATACTTGTTGCCGGCACGCTGAACGGCGACGTTTATAAGGTCGATGTTGCAACAGGCAAGAAGTCCGGTCCGTTCAAGGTCGGAGAAAAGTTCTGCGGAGCGATCGTCGGTCCTGACGGCAAGATCTATTTCGAAGACATGGCTAACGGCAATGTCTATATCTGGGATTCAGGAACACTGAAGACCGTTGACAAGATGCCTGTGGGCAAGGCAGTCTGCGGCATCCAGTGGACCAAGGGCGCAAAGAAGGCCTACATCACTGATATGCCTACCGGCATAGTCTATGTGTATGACTGGAAGACCAAGAAAGAGATCAAGCAGATATCGAGCCCTGAGATGACCTTCATCCATCAGGCAAGAATGACCCCTGACGGCAAGCAGCTTTGGGTAAGCGCACCGAACGAGTTCGATCCCGGCCTGAAGCCCGGCACGCACAAGAGCCAGGTGATCGTGATCGATACGGCAACAGATGAGATCGTAAAGCGTTTCGTGCTTCCCGATTCTGTCAGGTCTCATGATTTTGCGTTCACCAAAGACGGCAAATATGCATTTCTCTCATCCCGCACCTATGCAGATGACAGCACTTTAAACATCATGGACCTGAAGAGCAACACCCTTGTCGGTAAGGTTTCGGCATGCGCAACATGCCACAAGGCTGCCGGCATAGAGGTCAAAGTGGACAAGGGCTCCCCTCTGCTTTGCGGTATAGAGATCGACTGGAACCCTACAAAGAAAGTAGCAAAGAAGTAGAATCGGTCAGTCGAGAAAGGCCGGGAAACTTCTCCCGGCCTTTTTTCCCCTCTCGCAAGGACGACATCACCGGAATCGCGGAGCAATTAGACATTTGGGCAGATCGCTTCCTATAATAAACAAAGATGACAAAGATAAAAATATCCGGACTCGCACTCAGGAACCTCAAGAGAAAACTGACCCGGACCTTCGTGCTGCTGCTGCTGGTCGCCGTGGTCACCGGCACGCTCTTCAGTGCCACGATCTTTATCAGCGGCATGCAGAACGCGCTCAAGATCGGCACATACCGGCTCGGCGCGGATGTACTTGTGGTGCCGGAAAAGCATGAATCCCAGGCCAAGGCTGCCCTCCTTTCCGGCGAACCGACCAGTTTTTATATGGACCGCGCAGTCTTCGAAAAGGTAAAAGAGATCGAAGGGGTAAAAAAGGCGTCCAGCCAGCTCTTCATCAAACCGACGTCATTCACCTGCTGCTACAATGTGGAAACCTTTCTTGTGGCCTTCGACCCTGCCACCGATTTCACGGTCACCCCGTGGCTCCAGAAAAAACTCACAAAGCCTCTCGGCACCGATGAGGTCATTGCGGGCAGTTCCCTTCCGATCATGAAGGAAGATATTATCCCGTTTTTCGGCACACTCTTTACTGTTGCAGGGACCATGGAACCTACGGGCATGAAATTTTTCGATCAGTCGATCTTCATGACCATGGAGGCAGCTTACGGCATGGCCGAAAATTCCAAAGAACATTCCCCGCAGCCGCTCGCCTTGGATAAAGGAAAGATATCTGCAGTGCTCGTTCAGGTGGAGGACAGGTTCACCCCTGACCGTGTCGCGATCAGGATAGAGAGCGCGATAGAGGGGGTCAAGGCGATCGCATCCGATGAGGTGACCAGCACTGTCAGGAAACAGCTCGCAGGGCTGCTGAAAGGCATCCTGATCATCAGCGTCATCCTCTGGATCCTTGCGCTACTGATGACCGGCTTTGCCTTTTCGATGATCGTAAACGAACGCCAGCGGGAACTGGGGCTGCTCCGCGCAATGGGAGCCACAAAGGCACAGGTATTCCGGCTGATCATCGCAGAGGCGGTCATTCTTTCCCTGACCGGCGGCGTTGCTGGCATTATTGCCGGAAGCGGTCTGTTGTCGCTGGCGCGGATATCCATCATCCAGAGCCTCAAGCTGCCGTATCTGCTGCCGTCGCTGCCAGTCCTGGCAGAACTCGTTGCAGGCGCCCTTGTCTTTGCCGTGATAACAGGACTGCTTGCATCTCTGCTGCCCGCGGTCTTCGCAAGCAGAATGGAGCCGTATGATGCGATCAGAAAGGGAGAATAAGATGCAGACAATAATGGCGCGTGGTCCGATGAGAGCAGCCGCACTGGTAATGGCTGTCATGCTCTGCATGCTTCCGGCCTGCAGCAGGGAAGACCACAAAGAAAAACCGAAGGTGAGCAAGGCAGCCAGCCAGTATTCCGCTGACACCATTTTCGACGAGGTGTACAAACAGGCACAAAAAAAACCGAATGACATTGAGGCGCTCTATCACCTGGCAGACCTGTATGACCGGAGTGCGCAGTACCCTGAGGCGATCGAGACGTATAAGAAGGTCGTAAAGCTCAAGCCTGACATGGGATATGTCTGGTTCAAGATGGCTACTGACTTCGACCGTCTGAACAAACCTGCAGAAGCGGTCGAAGCCTTCAGGACAGCGGCAAAATATCTGCCGAACCACGCAGTGCTCTTTAACAACATGGGCATTGCCTACGGTAAGCTCGGAAAGGACGAGGATGAGATCGCTGCCCTCAGGAAGGCGATAAAAATAAGGTCGAATTATGCAGCAGCACGCTACAACCTCGGCATCACCTATCTCAGGAAGAAGAACAGGGCTGCAGCGATGAAGGAGTATGAGGCGCTCAAGGAATTCGACGAGGGAATGGCCGATGCCCTGCACAAAGAGATCGAAAAGGGCACGTAACAGGGTGATGAGACGGAGGATATGTGATAGAAGTTTCTGACATCGTCAAGGGCTACATGATCGATGGGCAGGCCATGAAGGCTGTTGACCATGCCTCCTTCATGGCCCAAAAAGGCGAGATCATATCGATCATCGGCCACTCCGGCAGCGGCAAGACCACGCTGCTGAGTCTCGTCGGCGGGCTTACCAAACCCGACTCGGGCAGCGTGCGTGTTGAGGGGACTGACATCTGGTCGCTTGATGATGACAGCAGGTCGCACTACCGTAACCGCAACATGAGCTTTATCTATCAATTTGCGAGCCTTATCCCGACACTGACCGCTCTGGAGAATATCCTCCTGCCGACCGCATTCGGCAATTTCACGGGCGACATCACCGCATACGCAGCAGAGCTTCTCGAACGCGTCGGTCTGAAGGAAAAGATCAGGGCATATCCATCACACCTTTCCGGCGGACAGCAGAGAAGGATAGCGATCGCTCGCGCCTTTATCAATAACCCTTCCCTGGTGCTTGCAGACGAACCTACCGGGGACCTCGATGAAGAGACGGAACAGGATATCATCAGGCTTTTTCAGGATATGAACCGGGAGAGGAAGACCACGTTCATCATCGTGACGCACAACAAAGAGATCGCGGCCCAGGCAGCACGGCAGCTTAAAATGAGCAGCGGCATCCTGTCAGAAGCATAGAAAGATCTTTTCCCTATTCGCTGAAGATTATCCCGCCGCCAAGCACCATATCATTGTCATAGAAGACCGCGCTCTGTCCGGGTGCAGGTGCCCAGAGCGGTTCGTCGAATAGTACCTCTGCAGTATCCTCTCCTGCCTCAATAGCGGCACTCTTCGCCTCCATCATTGACCTCACCTTCACGGTTGCTGCAAAGGATGATGATGCAGGCCTCTGCAGCCAGTGCATATCCCTTACATGGATTCGTTGGGACATGGCCTCATCCCGCAGGCCGACCTGAATGCTGTTGTTTTGATGGTCAATGCGCGTCACAAAATGGGGCTGGAGCGAAGGGACATTAAGCCCCTTCCTCTGGCCGATCGTGTACGCATACACCCCTTTGTGCGTGCCGACGACCTTACCGTCAGCTTTGATAATAGGACCCGGCCTCATCGACTCAGGGGCAAGCTGCTCGATAAAGGCATTATAGTCATTGTCTTCGACAAAACAGATCTCCTGACTTTCAGGCCTGTCCGCTGCCGGAAGGTTCAGGGACCGCGCTATCTTTCTGACCTCATCTTTTGTCAGCTCGCCCAGAGGCAGCAGAAGTCGTTCAAGCAACGCCTGTTCCAATACGTAGAGCACGTACGACTGGTCCTTTTTTATGTCGATCCCTTTTTTTAAAAGGGACTGACCCTTCAGCCCTTTGCCCTTTGCCCCTTGCCCTTCATCTTCTGTCGCCAGCCTTCTCTCAATCCTCGCATAATGTCCTGTTGCGATGAACTCTGCCCCTGCCAAATCTGCTGCCTTAAGAAGATACGGAAACTTTATGAAGCGGTTGCAGAGGATACAGGGGTTCGGTGTCATGCCATTCTTATAGGCAGCCACGAAAGGATCGACAACGGCATCAATAAAGGCAGCGCGCACGTCTATTGCCTTGTGCTTGATGCCCAGTGCTGCAGCGGTATCCGCAGCACTGTCCCGCGCCTCGAGCGAACAGCAGACAGCAGGACCTGAGCGCTGCCTCGCCTCGTACAGGACCAGACTGACGCCTTCCACATCATATCCCTGTTGCTTGAGAAGGTAAGCGGTAACGCTTGAATCAACGCCTCCGCTCATGCCGACCATTACTTTTGCCATTCTTTACTGTAACACATGACAATAGTTCCCTTAAGTCCGAAATAACACAGAAAAGGGGCTGAATGCCGAATAAACAGCCTGCCGACACCTTAATAAAACAGCATCAGATAAGAGGTCTGCCTCGACGGCAGAAATAGAGAATAGATACAAGAAGGAGGTCTGCCATTTAATCATCATGTCGATTCAGGATGTTTATTAGGTATTCAGCCCCTTATCACGATATATTTTCAACAAGTTTGCCTGCAGTTGAAATTGAAGTCGCAACCCATATATTCTATTTACATGAAAAAATCACCTGACAAAAAGATGCCGCAAGGGTTTTTCTTCTCCGTAACAGAGGCTGCGATCAAGAAGCCGGGGCGCAAGGACTTTGCGCTTATCTTCTCTGAAGTTGCATCACCAATGGCAGGTACCTTTACGACGAATACGGTAAAGGCCGCACCTGTGCAGCTCTGCATGCAGAAGATCAAATCCGGCATGGGCCAGGCAATTATCGTCAACAGCGGCAATGCCAATGCCTGCACCGGAAAACAGGGCATGAAGGACGCCCGGGATATGGTCGCAGCAGCGTCAAAACATCTGGGCATCAATGCTGGTCTGACCTATATCTGCTCGACCGGCGTGATCGGCACGCCTATGCCTATGCAGAGGATCTTGCCGGCGATCGGTCCGCTGGCAGGAGGCCTGGGCAATGCGTCTTTCGACGATACGGCAAAGGCGATCATGACAACCGATACCTTCCCCAAGCTCATTTCACGGCAGATTACAATACAGGGAAAACAAGGGGTCATTGCAGGCATCTGCAAAGGCGCAGGCATGATCGCACCGAACATGGCAACCATGCTCTGCTTTATCCTTACGGATATCGCAGTCGAGAAGAAGACCCTGCAGGCTGCGCTGTCGAGCGCGGTAGGCAAGTCTTTTAACCGGATAACCATAGACGGCGACACTTCAACCAACGACACAGCGCTCGTCATGGCAAACGGGGTACTCGGCAATAAGCCGGTCACGAAGAGATCCGAAGATTTTCCGGCATTCCAGAAGGCGCTGGATGAGCTGACCTATGAGCTTTCGAAGCTGATCGTAAAGGACGGCGAAGGTGCGACCAAGCTTGTGGAAGTCGTGGTGCAGAATGCGAAGACCGAAAAGGCGGCGCAGCAGGCTGCCATGGCAATTGCAAACTCAAGCCTGGTGAAAACCGCCATCTATGGCAATGATGCTAACTGGGGCCGGATCATGGCAGCAGTCGGGTACTCCGGCATCGGCTTTAACCCTGAAAAGGCAGATGTTTATTTTAATAAGGTCAAGGTCGTGAAGAACGGGGTCATGAACAACAAGGACAAAGAAGCGACCGAAGAGATCAAGAAGAAAGAGCTGAAGATCACGGTCGATCTCCATGCAGGCAAGGCTTCAGTCAAGGTCCTCACCTGCGACCTCACTGAAGACTATATCAAAATTAACGCAGAATACCGGACGTAAGCCACACAGCAACCCTCTGCAGCTCTGAACGAGTTGCAGACTATTACCGCCTGTATTTGACAGCGCCGGTCTCGACCTCGGTATAGATCATTCGGGAAATGTCCCTTATGATCCCTGTCTGTATGCCAAAATCATTTCCCCTTGTCATAATTCCAATAATGTATGGGTATCTCGGATGGTACACAATCCCGAATTCGTGCAGTTGTTTGATCTCTCCATTCGTCCCCCGCACATGCTCCCCATATTTGGCCGCAATCTCGATACCCTTGGGCACCCCTGCGGCAAGGCCTTGGGGAAAGTCCTCCTTGGTCAGTAGTTCCAGCGCCTTCTCAGACATTTCACGATTCAAAAAAGAAGCATTAAAAAGAATCCGGAAAAACCCCGAATATCCGTGGACTGACACGGAATTCTCATCGTCATGCGGCCTGTTGTCAATATCCATGCCATCCAGCACTGCGCTCAATTCTCTCGGGTCCAAGTCATTATAGAGCACTGCAGTGGCATTGTTATCAGAATAACTCATCATATAGCGCAGGAGCTCTTCTATACTGTAGGGCCGGTGCGGTGTAATCGTATGCATGGGCTCAATGTTCTGCATTGCGCTCATGTCTGTCTTGCCGTCATATGAAAGGGTTCGCCTGAGAAGGTAGGGGTCCCTCTCCGCCCTTTTAAGTATTGCGATCATCACCGGCACCTTCATCATGCTGGCCGGATTAAAATGCTGGTCTTCATTAATGCCGAACCATGGTCCCTCGTGCAGGTCGCGGTAATAGACCGCGATCTCTGTCGCCTTTTTTCTGCTGATCTGATCTTTTACGAAGTCCTCAATCTTGTGCTTAAAAGGAATCGGTTCATTCGAAATATCTACGCCTTCAGGCAGTTCGACGTCCAGGAGAGGATTGGTATAGCGAGAACCATTCAGAGCGACCCAACGGTGCTTATGGTGGTCATTAAAGCGTTTATATATAACATGGGAAGCCCACCCCACGCAGAATATAAGAGCCGCTACGACCAGACAGATTACCGTCTGCCGATGACCCAAACGCAAATTCACTGAACTGGCCACGCAGGTCTCTACGGTATCTGGAAGGTATCAAATATCGCAAAGGCTGCCTGCACAGCAGGTGAGTTCTCCGGCAGATCACAGATCGCCTTGCCTGCAAGGTCATTCTCGAACACCCCTCTGTCCTGCGGCACAAGACCTGCAACCGTCAGACCGAGACCCTCAGCAAAGGTCTTCAGTTCAGCGCCCTCTTCACCTGCAACACGGTTGATGATAAGCGAATACTTGTCGATATCGAGGTTCAGTTCCTTCACAAGGTCGGCGATCCTGCGCGCAGTCTTGATGCCGCGCACCGTAGGGTCGCTCACGATCATGAGCATATCGACCTTATGGGTCGTGCGCCTGCTCAGATGCTCCATGCCTGCCTCGTTGTCGATCACCACATAAGGGTATGTCTCTGAAAGCTTGTCCGTGTATTTTCTGATGATGTTGTTCGCGGCGCAGTAGCATCCAGGCCCCTCAGGCCTGCCCATGACCATCAGGTCAAAACCCTTTGCCTCGATCACGGACTGCTGCACCTGATAGTCGAAAAGCTGCTCCATGGACATGCCGCCCGGCCGCTCGCCGCCGCTCCTGATCTTTTCAAGGGATTCCTCGCGGAGTGAACCGATCGTCGCATGCACCGGAACTCCCAGGGCCTCGTTCAGACATGCATTGCTGTCCGCATCCACCGCAAGTACCGGCTTCTGTTTCTTCTCAACGATGTACCGGACCGTGAGCCCTGCAATACTCGTCTTGCCTGTTCCGCCCTTTCCTGCCAATGCTATTACATATGCCATATCAAACTCTCTCCTTCAATTGTTCAGTATTACGCCAGTCGATCAGCGAATCGGTCTATCCTCAAGTCTCTTCCCAAAAGATGCCAGACAAGCTGGAATGACAGGATACCAGGTGTTCTCACTGCATGCCCATTAGGAACATGAGCGGCATCAGGACGTTTTCGAAAACAGTTCTCAGCGAAATGCAGCGTCAGACAGCCGGTAGTGTTTGAGCCCCGCAGGGACGAGTTTAGCGGCTGCAGCGGAATGAGCATAGAACTGTCGAAAATGCCCGCAGCAAGCGAATGTTGCTCATGGACATCCCTGCCTCATAGCTTTTTAAACCTCGCCCTCACCTCGACCGCCTTGCCGCAGGTATACTCACCCTCCGGACACGGTCCGCTCACACAGCCCGGCCCGCTGCCCGCAAACACGGTCGGCGCAATGCCGCTCACCAGCCTGAGCATCTCGGTCGCCATTGCCCTGATCTCCCACTGGGCACGGTTGCAGCAGCGCTGCCGGAAAAAATGCAGGAGCTCACGGGCATTCATGGTGATCATGATCTTTGTCTCGGCAGCATTCGGCAGGACAAAACGAGCATCCTGATTGGCTGCCTCACCCTTGATGCCTTTTTTATTCAGTTTTTTCACGATCTGATTGTACGCCTTCTGGGCCTTTGCCATGAACTCGATGAAATATTTCTCCAGTTCAGCATCTCCCCTGATCGTGGGAGGGACCACATAATCAAAGCCTGCCTCTTCGCTCACGTACCGCTGCGACTGCTGTGAATAGCTTGCCAGGCGATGGCGCACCAGCTGGTGCGAGCAGGCGCGTGATATGCCCTCGACCGCAAAGGTGAACGAGGCATGTTCAATAGGGCTCATATGCCCCATCTTCATGAGCTTCTCGACAAAGCCCTTCTGGTCTTTGGCAGCGGTCTTTTCTTTCAGCGCCTTGATGTCAGAAGGACTGTAGCAGAGCTTGGCCGCCATCGCAATGGTCGCCTCGGGATTGGGGGTATGGCTGAGCAGAATAACCTTTACTGTCGTTTCCAACGCGTTCTCCTTCAACAAGATAATGTTTATGATAGATGTCTTCATTTATTTTAGTCAATTTCAGGGACATGCAGTATAATGAACGTATATGGATGCAACAATACCTTTGCAGTTTGCCGGCTTTTAATATAAATTGTGTATAATATCAATACGTAACGCATGTCAATCGATATATTATTCATCTTCATTTTTCTGGTTCTGAACGGTTTTTTCGCTGCATCCGAAATTGCGGTGGTCACATCACGCAAGTCCTATATCAGAAAACTTGCCGAAAAAGGCAGTCAGCGTGCAGCGAAGCTCCTTAAACTTCAGGCTGAACCGGACCGGTTTCTGGCTACCGTGCAGATCGGCGTTACGGTTGCCGGCGCGCTTGCCTCTGCAATCGGCGGCGCAGCGTCGGTCACCACGATAGAGCCTTTTATTGCAAGTGTGCCGATACCCTTCATAGCAAAGACCGCAGGCGTTATATCGATTGGGATCGTGGTCGTTATTATTTCCTACCTTTCGCTCATTTTAGGCGAACTGGTCCCCAAATCGATTGCACTCAGAAACCCGGAAAAAGTAGGGCTTTTCGTGGCCGGACCCATTGCCTTCATTTCAAAGATCGCTTCTTTGTTCGTTACGGTGCTGACCACGAGTACCAACATCTTCGTTAAACCTTTCGGCGGCAAGGCCTTTTCGGAGCGTTCGTTCATAAGTGAGGAGGAGATTAAGCTCCTCATCGAAGAGGGCAGGGACAGGGGCATCTTCGAGACTGCAGAGCATGAACTCATTCAGAGCGTTTTTAATTTTACGGATATATCGGTCAAGGGTGTAATGCTGCCTGCTGCGAACATGGTCGCATTCAATATCAATGAGCCCCCGGAAAACATCATCAAGACAATATCTGCAGAGAATTTTTCAAGGTACCCGGTATATGGCAAGGACATTTCCGACATAAAGGGTATTCTTTTCAACAAGGACGTCTTCAACGAACTGGCCCAGGGAAAAGAGATCTCGGTTGCAAAGATCCTTCATCCTGCCATCTTTGTCCCGGAGCCGATGAAGATCAGCGCACTCATGAAAGAGATGCAGAAGAAGCGTCAGCATATGGCGATCGTTGTGGACGAATATGGAGCAGTAACAGGGCTGGTAACGATCGAGGACCTTATCGAGGAGATCGTAGGGGAAATTCAGGACGAGTATGATACGGAAACCCCTGTGCTGGCGCTCAGAGACGGGGCTAAACTGATCGATGCTTCCCTCGCCATACGCGATCTGAACGAAGACCACGGCTTTGATATACCGGAATCGACAGAATACGACACGATAAGCGGCTTCCTCATCTCCCATCTCCAGAGGATCCCCACCGTCGGGGACAGCTATCAGTCAGAGACAACTAAGTTCACGATCGTGAACATGAAAGGCAGGCGGATACTCAAGATCAAAGCAGAACAGATTTCTGCTCCGGCACCGCCTGAAACAGCTCAACCGGAGGAAGACTGAGCATCAAGGACATCCCTAACCACCTTTGCAAGCTGCATCGGCGTATAGGGCTTTCTCACAATCCCGGATATCTGCGACAGATCGCTTTCATCCACATCTGCAAGACTGTACCCTGTCACCAGCATGAACCTGACCTCTGGCCGAATCGCCCTGACCTCCCTGAACAGTTCAATACCGTTCTTGTTCGGCATCATCATGTCCGAGATTATTAGGTGATATTGTCCGGGTTCGCTCTCAAAAGCATGGAGCCCTTCCTCACCGTCCCTCGCCGTAACCACCACATATCCAAGGGATCGCATGAAATTTGAGAGGAGATCCCGGAGCACATCCTCATCTTCAACAATAAGTATGGTCTCCTTACCGCTTATCCGGCCGCTGTTTTGCGCGGGCAGTGTATCGTAGAAAGGTGACTCATTGTGAGCAGAGGCGTCCTCGGGAACAGGCAGCGCGATCGTAAACGTGGTGCCCTCTCCTTTCCTGCTCGCTACCTTTACAACACCGCCATGGCCCTGCACCACCGAATAGACGATCGACAGACCGAGACCGGTACCCTTGCCGACCGCTTTGGTCGTGAAAAAGGGATCGAATATGCGCGGCAGGTGGTGACTTTCAATGCCGGCGCCCCCATCCGTGACAGCGATGCAGACGCACCAGCGCTGATCAAACTGGTGTTCTCCTCCGCCTGCGGTCTCGCGCATGAGGCATTTGCTCGTCTTTATCGTGATGGTCCCCTTGCCCTGCATGGCATCCCGCGCGTTCAGGACCAGATTCATCATCACCTGGGTGAACTGGTTCGTATCACAGCGGATCATTGGCAGGTCATCGCAGAGATCAAGGCGGATCTCAATAGATTCTTCGACGATTCTCTTGAAGAAGTGGACCGTCTCAGCGAGGAAAGAGTTCATATTCACGGTCTCGAACTCCATGACCATTTTTTTACTGAAGATCAGTAGCTGCTTCACAAGGTCAGCCCCCTTCTGTGAAAGAGAGATGATCGATTCCAGCTTATTGCGGGTCTCCGGAGCATGGGGAAGGTCGAACAGGCATATCTCGGAAAAACCCATGATGCCGGTCAGGATGTTGTTAAAGTCATGTGCAATACCGCCCGCAAGCCTGCCGATAGCCTCCATTTTCTGGTTCTCGAAAAGGAGCTGATGCAGTCGCATCTGCTCAGCTTCGGCACGCGCCTTTGCCTTCCGGTCAGCCCAGATCTCGAGGGCACGCTCCACCCTGGCAGGAAGCCCGGCAATGTTCTTTTTGAGTATATAATCGACCGCTCCCTGCCGGAGACTGTCGACGGCTATCGTCTCGTTGCCTTCACCGGTAATAAGGATGACCGGGACATCAACACCCAGATCCTTTGCCACATGGATGGCCTCGATGCCGGTAATATCAGGCAGTGCATAATCAGCAAGGATAATGTCCGGGGAGAAACGCGCCAGCCGCTCTCTGAACTCAGCCCTGTTCCGCGCCACATCATATTCCACGTGCAGGTGCGCCCTGCGCATCTCATACAATTCAAGTTCCACATCGTCGAGGTTGTCCTCAAGCATGAAGACCTTCAGCATATTCCGGCCGGGAGGAAGTTCAGACATTATTTCGGCGCCTGCTCATTGATCAGCAGCCAGTAAAAACCGATCTGCTTCACCGTATCGACAAACTGGTCAAAATCCACCGGCTTTCTGATATAGCTGTTTACGCCAAGATCATAGCTCTTGAGCACATCGTTGTCCTCCTTGGACGAGGTGAGAACAACGACCGGTATAAGCTTCAGCTTCCGGTCCGCCTTTATTTTATTGAGGACTTCAATGCCGTCCACCTTCGGGAGTTTCAGGTCGAGCAGCACCAGGTTGGGTAGGTCGTGATCAGCACCCTCGTATTTTCCCTTGTAGAAAAGATAATCGACCGCCTCCTGCCCGTCACGCACCACCTTGACCGGGTTTGCGATATTATTCTTCTCGAGTGCAAGAAGCGTAAGCTCAACATCATCGGGATTGTCCTCAACAAGCAGAATATTGATAAACCGGTTCATTATCAGTCGCCTCCTAAAATGTGGGTAGATCTATAAAAAACGTTGCGCCCCTGCCGGGCTCAGATTCTGCCCAGACCCTGCCATGATGGCGTTCAGCTATTCTTTTTACGATGGAAAGGCCGATGCCCGTGCCTTCATATTCTTCCGGGAGATGAAGGCGCTGGAAGATCTGGAATATTTTGTCGCGATACTGCATGTCAAAGCCCAAACCGTTGTCTTTCACGTATATGAGCTTCCGCCGGGGATCGTAACCGACTATGATATCAGGATGTTCAACGTTTCTCGTGTACTTCATTGCATTTGATAACAGGTTCGAAAAGAGGCTCTGCATAAGGACCATATCGCAGTTGATCTCCGGCAGGTCCTGTACCGTTATGGAGACATTCCGCTTTTCGATCTCGCCGCTGAATTGCTCAAGAACACTGTGTATGATCGCTGCAGCAGGCATCTTGCGATAGTTGAGCTCTGCCCTGCCTATCTTCGAAAAAGCAAGGATGTCGTCAATGAGCATCGACATCCTGTTCGTCCCATTGCGCACCCGTTTCAGATAGTGCATCGCTTTTTCAGGTAGTGACGCTGCATAGTCATCCATGAGAATTTTCGAGAAACCGTCAATATTCCTGAGGGGCGCCCGAAGGTCATGCGAAACAGAATAGGCAAAGGACTCAAGCTCCTTGTTCGCATTGGCAAGGTCTGCATTTGATTTGTGCAGTGCATGGGTCTTCTCGTAAAGATCGATCGCCATATTATGGAACGATTTCTGGAGATCGCCGATCTCATCATTGCGGGATATCTCTGCCGAGCCGACGAGCGTGTCTTCAGCGATGTTGTCAGGGAGTGCAGCGATCTCACGCGCAAGATCACGTATCGGCCTGCTGATCAGGCGCGTGACAAGGATATGGGAAACGGCTATGATCGCAAGAACACCGAGGATACTGATCACGATGTTCCAGTCCCTCAATTCGGAAATCGCCGCATAATTCCGGTCTATGCTCTTTCTCAGGATTACCGCACCAAGGATCTTCTTTTCAGAACCATGGCAGCGGTAACACTGAGGATGGTTCTCCATCAAATGGACATGCAGGAAGAATCTCTTTCCGTTATGTTTCTCCTCATACATTCTGTCCGGAATTGCGCCGGTCTGAAATCCCCGCGCCACGTCCCGGAGAATATCCTGATTGACCAGTTCGATTGAGAGGGGCTTTTGAAGACTTTTCACTTCCGATGAGAAGATTATGTTCTGGTCCGTGTCACTGATAAAGAATTCAATGTTAGAATTCTGGGCCTTGATATCAAGCAGCTCATTCTCTATGAGCCGGCCATTGCCGCTTGCCATGGTCTGTTTCATGCTCGAAGCGACTATGGACATCGTCTCTTTGCTGTCAACGAGAAATTCATCAAGGAGGCCCTGCGAAAGACGAAGGTTGGTGATATAAATGATGCCGGCAGTGATGACCGCGACGGTGAGCGAAAGGACAATGAGTATTTTTCTGTCGAGACTTTTCGGAAACATAATTGCTACAGCTAAGTCTCCCTCAGGGATTTCTCCGGATTATACCAATAAGCTCAGGTCATTACAACGACTATTTGAAGCTCTGCTCCTCGGACGGAAATGTCCCGTCCTCAACGTCTTTTTTGTATGCCAGCAGTGCAGAAACCGTCTCCTGCTTTAAATTCGCATAGCGCTTGATGAATTTGGGCACAAAACGGTCAAACAGGCCAAGCAGGTCATGCAGGACCAGGACCTGACCGTCGCAATGGGGTCCGGCGCCGATGCCGATGGTAGGAATGGAAAGAACTCCGGTGATCTCCCGGGCAAGCGTTAGCGGAATACCCTCAAGTACGACAGAAAATGCACCTGCATCTTCGACAGCCTTCGCCTCTTCGATCAGCTTTTTGGCAGCGCTCCTGGTCTTCCCCTGCACCTTGTATCCGCCCATCCGGTGGATCGACTGGGGGGTAAGACCAATATGGGCCATGACCGGGATATCCGATCTTGTCATGGCAGCGATCCGGTCAGCTATCTCAGAGCCGCCCTCCATCTTGACGGCGGTAGCGCCGCCTTCCTTCAGGAACCGTCCTGCATTTCTCAGCGCGTCCTCAATACTTGCCTGATACGACATAAAAGGCATATCACCGATGACAAGGGCATTCCTGACCGCCCGCGAGACCATCTTAGTGTGATAGATCATCTCATCCATCGTTACCGGCAGGGTATTTTCGAGCCCCTGGACAACAACACCCAGCGAGTCGCCGACGAGCACCGCATCAATGCCTGCTTCGTCAACCATCTGGGCAAACGGATAGTCATATGCTGTCAGCACGGTGAGCTTCCTGCCCTCGGTCTTCTTCTTGAGAAAATCCTGCACGGTAATCTTCGGCATCCCTGCCCCCAATACTGATTGATTTTTTGCATTATAACCGGCCTGCTCACAAGCATGCAAGCCGCCCTGCTTGTAAGCAGCACGTCTGAATGGTTATACTTTTTTCATGGGTACATATCAGCAATTTCAGCCGTTGACCAAAGAAGACAAAATAACCACACTCCTTTATCGAACGGGGATAGCCCTTTCAACGATCCTGATAGCGGTCGCAGCCTTCCTGGCGGTCATGACCGTGCTGTCCCCTGACCTGGGCAGTCTGCCGCTCATCTCCTCGGGGTTAGGCGCCAATATCATCATACTATCACTCTATTTCAGCGTGGGGCTCAGCGTCTTTTTTATCCATCTTTATATCGGAAAGTTTCACCGCGTCCTTAAAAAAATATATTATCTGGCTCTAGTTTGCCTGGCTCTCATGTTTCTGTTTTTGAATCTAAGACCGGCGTCATTACTCCCTGCGGGCGCACTCCTCCTCATACCACTATCACTTTGTTTGGGCTTTATCACGGCGAAAGAGGCGTTCTGCTTCAAGCTTCTGGAAGGCTATCTGCTCGGAATGATCATGCCCGCATATTTGTTCATGTACGGTGTGGGACTTCTGGATCAAAAAAGCGCAGCATTCGGCCTTGCTCTTATCGCCGGAATGCTCATCCTGTTTATGCTCAGGAAGGTCTTTATGCCCCTGCACTGCGATATAGGCGACAAGTCTGCTTATCAACCCTGACGACTTCTTAGAAAGTCCAACCCTGATTACTACCGGAAGTATTTAGCTCCCAGTTTTTCCAGCTCAGCCGTCGATATCAGGTATCTGTTGTCCTTAATTCTGCCCTCCAGCTTAATCGGATAGCAGCTGCCGAATCCCTTCTCGATCTCGGATAGGGGGTACCGCTCATTGCAGGCCCGGCATACAACAGACCCGTTGTCAAAACCGAAACCTTTTTTCTGGGGATAGCACTTGGTGCAGGCATCAAGAAAAGATATCACCCTGTCATCCACCTTCACTACAAAGAAATGGATGTTCATTCCCCCGGCAGAATGGGAAAAGTATCGGGGTATTCCAGGCTGCAGCGCGCTGATCTCAATCGAAATATCCTGCCCTTTCCGGGTCGCATCAGGATACTCCGGCTGTCGGGAACAGGCAGAAAGAAATATGATCAGCAACAGGAGAGGCATCCAGACATACACCTTTCGGCCATATGTTCCGGATGTCCTTCCCGTATCTTGTTCCGTCAAGAGCCTAATGGTTATGCTCCTCCATCTTCATCTATAACCGCTTCATCTTCCTCTTGTGACGTGTCATTTTTGCGCAGCATACATATCTTCGTATGCTCCCTTCTCCTTATTAGTCTAATGCAGTCTGACTTCAATAGAAAGAAGAATCTCAGTCATCAAGTCTGTACGTAACAGGCATAACCATCTCAGCCCTACACGGTGGCTTGGGATAGGGAGAGCAACGTCTGATGGTCTCAACGGCATCACGGTCGAGCACTTCAAAGCCTGAAGTCATAAGCACCCTGATATTGTTCACACCGCCGTCTTCATTAACTACGAAGGAGACCTTAACAGTGCCTTCCCATCCCTTCCTGCGGGCGGCCCGAGGGTACGTAAGGTTGTTTACTATAGTGTTGCGGATAGATGCAAAATGCGCTTTCACATATCTCATCTCCGGCCCTTCTGCACTGCTCCCTGCCCCGGAGGATGATCTGGAATTGTCAGACCTGTGGCCATCACCATATCTTTGCACTGCTGAAACAGAATCCAAGGCAGAGCCCCGGAGTGGTTCCGGAGTTGACGCCGTAACCTGATTTTCAGTCCCGGTCATCACCTGTACCCGATGCTCCGGCTGAATGATTACATCTTTTACCGATGAGATTTGTTGCTCGGCAATCTTTGCAGAGATGGGCCGGTGTGCTTTCGCAGCGACTGATGGATTACCGGCGCTGTAGACAGGCTGTGGAAACTGAGCAACCTCAGACCGGTCTCCAAGACTGAAATCAATGATCAATGGCTTTCTCTCCGGAATTTCCACCCTCATAACCACAAGGACCAGCATAAACAGTGCGAGGTGCATACCAACGGAATAAGCAAATGCCCTATTATGGTTGCTCATCTCTTTGCTTCTGCCTGAAGGCTTCCCTGTCTGAAGCTCATATATATACCTGTACCCATCGCTGCGGTTATGGTAATAAACAGACCCATGACTTCGCAATCAAAGTCCGGTTTATTCCCTGATATTCCTCCCGTATTTCTCTGTGACGAATTCTCCAACGTATTGCGGCGGCCATATCGCCAAACTCAAGCTGATATGAGGCCGCCGCCCTATTTCTTCGCTGCAGATCGAACTGTCGGGTAGTTGGTCTCAGAACTGCACAGTTAATGCCGCATAGAACGATCGGCCGTAGCCAGGTATGGGAACTCCCCAGGGAATCGCGCCGCCCGACATAGTCGGCCCCTGACCAACGTATGCCCCACCCAACGGCAGGTCATACTGTTTGTCCATTACATTTTCAATGCCCGCATCCAGCCGGATATGTTTCCATTCATAGCTGCTGCGCAGATTCATCAAGCCGTAACCAGAAGTCCTGACTTCGTTGCGAACCTGGGACACCTTCGTTTTCGAGTCCACAAACTGACCCTCAACCGTGTTGGTCAATTTTCCATAATGATGTATTATACCAACTTTGGCATTCAGCGGCATGATGTTGTAAAGGTTGTCGCCTGTCGTTTCATTCTTGCCCCTCACGTAATTCAGAGCACCGGAAGCGGTGAAACTGCCATAATCACCGGTTTTCGCCAGCAGATACGTGCCCGAGACATCAATGCCATAGAGACTGGCAGATTGATTCACAAACTGGAGATAAACAAAACCTGTCTTCGCGGTCAGGTTGGTTATAATTGAGGCCTTTGCACCACAGACCGATGTGGGGCAGCGGCGGGCATCTATATAATCCTCAACGTAGGTATAATACGGCGTGACTTTCAGCCCCCATTGCTTCCGTGCAGGATCATGCCAGTCGGCAGTTGCGCTGACAGTATTGGCCTTTTCCGGCTTCAGGTTGAGATTACCGATATAGTAGTTGCCGTCGCCTGCGAAGTTGATCATCTCCATCGCCATCGTGTTTGTGGACCAGGCGTAGCGTTCATAAAGGTTGGGGGAGCGGGTTTTCAGGGCATAACCGACCTCAAGATCCAGCGTGACCGCAGGTGTATAGCGAGTTAAGGCCGTCACATCAAAGTTGCTGTCAGTGCGCTTGCGATCATGCTTATTGAAGGTTGTGGCAGGGAACAAGGGTGCTCCGTTATACATCATGGTGTTGTTGTAGCCCTGTACCTCGCCGGTATTCATCATCACTGTTTCGCTGCGAACCCCCAGCAGGCTCATCCACTGCCGGTCCCAATGTGCTTCCCACTCTGCAAAGACAGCGAAGCGGTCGCGTTTGCCGTTATTAATGTTCCAGAACGTATCAGGTGCCATTCCTCCGACAGTGTAACCAGGCGGCAGAACTGATGGCGACGGCGGCCACCAATCGTCGAGGCGGTAACGCTGGGCCTCGACACCTGCCCTGAGAATGTCGCGTTCCGACAGGTCAATGTCTACTCTGACCAGTGCACCCGTATTATTTCCTTCCGTGTTCATCGGCATGCCGGGCGCCAGGATGGTTGCGGAGCTCCCATAGTAGTACTGCTTATCATTGGCAAAATCCATCTTGTGCCTCGTATGTTCGTTATAAACACGGGCTTCTAACGTGCCCCACTGGTATTCACCGCTGTAGCGCAAATTAAATTGCTGGCTGTCATTTTCTGTCATATCCATGCGCTGGTTCGGAAATCCCTGATACGGGATGTACTGGAGGCCAATATTGAGCTGAAGCATATGCGTTCCGCTACGCAGCGCCATATCGATTGCATGGTTCCATGATTGGTATCTCGAGGAACCGACCTCATCTCCATCTAGCCAGTCCCTGTCGATTGCTGCCGGCCCTGCTGCCTTAAAGTCGTGAGCAGAGTGGTAGTTGCCTGATTGGGCCATAGATCCGGAATAGCGCAAGCTAAAATATTCACCGGCTGCGGTTGTCGAAAGACTGGCGCCGAAGGCATTGCCATTACTGCGATAATAGGTGCCTGCTTGTGCTTTGAGCAGTGGGGCTTTCCCGTGCTTGGCGAACTCCGGTGAAGCAGAGTTGACTATGATCGTGCCGGCAATACTGTCGCCGCCTATACTGACCGGCGTTATACCTGCAACCACATTCACTCTGCTCACGTTAGTAGGGTCAATATAGGAAAGCGGCGTATTCATGTGATTGGCACAGGCCGAGATCAGATCCATGCCGTCAAGCTTGATGCGTATGCGATCATCTCCCAGACCATGCAGGTACGGAATGCTGGACACACCGCCGTTTTGCTGCAGACTGACACCCGGCATGTCGTAGAGCAGGTCAGCCGTGCTGCTCGTTCGCGCACGATCACCAGGTGTTACTGTATGCTGATAACTCGCTGAAGGGACAAAACCATCTCCTTCCTTTTCAGCGGAAGCACGCTTTGCGCTTACCACAGCCTCGTCAAGGGTTATTGAAACATCCTGCTTTACATCGCTCTTATCATCGAGTGCCCATAGAGGAGTCGCCATGATAAGGCAAAGGACACCCGTGAGCACACCACCGAAAAAGCTTATTCTCATGATAATTCCTTTCGTATCGTCATTCTTATAACAAGCACTAAGCTCAGCAATTAACGTGTTGCGGGACAGACGGGAATTCTTCCCGCCTGTCCCATTCTCCAGATGCAGACTTATATCTTCTTTGCCGAAGGAGGAGTCGGGATATTCGATCCGTGGCACTCATTACAGTTCTGCTGGCCTGTAATCCCCATGTTGCTTGCAGGCTTCCAGGTCGATTTCTGCTTATAGGTGCCGTCCTTCCAGGCATTTAGATCCTTTACCAGATTGTAGGCAACACTTGCAGATACGCGTGCGCAACGGTCCTTCCTCTCAGGACTGCTGAGAGCATACCCTGACTTTTTCATCCACTTGCCAACTGATACGTGGCAGAGGGGGGAATTGCTGGTGGTCTGAATGATTGCGTTCTTCTGTCTTGGTTCCTTTGGCGTGAACGTGGGCAGCGGTGTCTCGGAATACCACTGCAACGCATCCGCGCCTATGGCAGCACCGTTCTCACATTCAGGCCCTGCTATCCTCGGCCCGATGATCATATTGCTCACGATATTTGCCCCTGCATTTGAACCGCATACGGTTCCCCATCCGACCATTCCGCCCTCAAGGAAGACATACGCGTCAATAGGAAAAGACTTGTACGGTTCACCGACCTTTTCTCTCAATTGGCTGAAAACACTGCTGATGACAGCTGCACCGCAGAAGACCCGATACCATTCGTTATAGGCAAGTTCAGCCGTCTTTTCCGGATCGAGCTTCTCGTACGGCCATGGCCATTTCTCAGTCGACCCGCCTTTTGCCTCGGCCTTTGCAAACATCCCTAATCCGCCGGCAGTCAGGGCTGCGAGGCCTGCGACACCTGCTGCGCCCTTGATAAGTCCTCTTCGCGACATCTTCTCATGTAACAATTTCCCCGAATCCATGATATGAACCTCCCTCATTGTGTCTGATTGTCTGCTTCCATGAAGCAGATTGTTTCTCTATACAGCAATTCGATATACGTGTTATTCCAGAAAAAAGATGGCTCCGCTCAGGGATTATTTTTCAATAATTTCCAAAGCGGAGCCGAGTATAACGGGGAGAAAAGTCTGAAAAAAGGACTTTTCCCATACAGGGGGAGCCTGTATCTCTAAAAAATCAATTACTCGGAGGCTTCGGAAAGAGGCTTAGGCTTGTGGCGGACGTTCTTGCTTGGAGATGATTACGGATGGATTAAACGCAACATTGACTTCGTCTATATATTCTGAAAATACAAGGGGCACTATAGTAAGGGAACACTCCTGGACCACAGGGCTGTCCGCGTTCACAGACATGAGAGAACCGGACGAATGGCAGACATCAAGGGTAACAAGAAATGAGCCGCTGTCAGAAGGCGATGCAATAATAGTGAGCGGCGAGCAGAGCGCAGATATAAGAACCAGGAGTAAGATGATTGCAGCTTTCTTCACGTTGATTATTCTGCCACGAACGTAAAACACAGTCAACATCAAGTTATAATTTTATGTTTGGCAAGATGAGCCATCATTCAATTTCGAAGATAAACTCTATCTCTACCGGTGAATTCATCGGCAGGATATGAACACCGACCGCTGCGCGCGCATGCAGCCCGGCTTCGCCGAACACCCCACGCAGAAGGTCGGACGCACCGTTGATGACCTTCGGCTGATCAGTAAAGTCATGGGCTGAAGCGACAAACCCCGTCACCTTAACGCACCTTTTCAGCGAATCAAGACTGCCGATAGCCGACTTCAAAACAGCAATGGCATTGATCGCAGACCTGCGCGCGGCATGTACAGCCTCGTCCAGGGTGACATTTTCACCTACTCTGCCGGAATATAATATTTTTCCGTTCACGAGCGGCAGCATGCCGCTCAGATACAGAAGATTGCCTGTTCTTACAAAAGGGACATACGAGCCAAGCGGCTTCGGCAGTTCTGGAAGTTCTATGCCGAGTTCTTTGAGTCTTTCCTCTGCTGACATATCAGTACTTTGCATCAGCAAAACCGACCCAGCCGTCTGCCTCGATAAGCGCCCGGTCGAACGCTGCGATCTGAAAAGATATCGTCTCCGTGCCTTTGCCTGAACTGATCGTGAACGTGCCATGCTGAAAATCAAGAGTGATCTCAGCGCTGCCGTCATTGTGCCGGAAGAGCCGCTCTATCGTCTCTTCAGAAAGCTCAATGGCGAGCATGCCGCAGTTGAACATGTTCTGTCTGAATATCCTGGCAAAGCTGGAGGCGATAACGACATTGATATTGTTGACCTCAAATACCCACGGAGCATGCTCACGCGATGAACCGCAGCCGAAATTCGCCCGCGTCACAATGACCCCTGCTTCAAGGGTCTGCCGGGACTGCGGATCGAACCCCTCAAGCTTAAGGTCCTCCAGCATGTGAGGCTTTAAGGCCTCCTTCGAGATTTCGGTAAGGTATTTTGCCGGTATGATCTCGTCCGTATTGATGTCAGACCTGTCCAGAAAGAGGACCTTGCCTCCGAAGCTCTTCATTTCACCTTCTCCTTCGAAAATTTCCTTGGATCAGCGATCCTGCCTTCAAGGGCAGTCACCGCTGCAACTGCCGGGCTCATGAGATGCACCATGCCGCCCTTGCCCATCCTGCCGTTAAAATTACGGTTTGTTGTCGACGCACAGACCTCGCCCGGTGCAAGCACACCGCTGCTCATGCCCAGGCATGCGCCACAGGTCGGATTGGTAACGCAGAATCCTGCGTCCATGAATATCCTGATATAACCGAGCCTGTCCGCATCGCTGAATATCTTGGGCGTAGCCGGGGAGACAATGCCTCTCACGGTCGTCGCAATGGTCTTTCCCTTCAGATACTGCGCTGCAATGCGAAGGTCCTCAAGTCTGCCGTTCGTGCATGACCCGATATAAACCTGATCGACCGGCGTGCCGGCGACCTCGGAGACGTTTTTCACTTCATCCGGCTTAAAGCCGACCGTAACCTGCGGTTCCAGTCCGCTCACATCAAGATCGATTATCTTTTCGTATCTGCAGCCTTTGTCTGACCACCATTTCCTGAAATCGGCAAGCGCAGCCTTTTTGTCTGCGTATTCAGACGAGATAAAGGGCCAGAGATAATCAACGGTAACCTTGTCAGGCATGCAGATGCCAGAGGTCCCGCCGGCCTCGATCGCCATGTTGCAGAGCGTCATCCTGCTCTCCATGGACATCTTCTTTACCACGCTCCCCTGAAACTCTATAACGCAGTCTGTTGCGCCTTTTACCGTAAGCTCCTTAATGATCCGCAGAATGACATCCTTTGCATAGACAGCCTCAGGCAGGGTGCCGTTCACATTTACCCGGATCGTCTTCGGCTCACGGAATGCGCAGACACCCTTCAGGATGCCGACCTCAAGGTCAGTCGTTCCGACACCCGCGGCAAAGGCGCCAAATGCCCCATGCGTACAGGTATGCGAGTCTCCCATAATGACCGTGTACCCTGGCCGGATAAAGCCTTTTTCAGGAAATATCGCATGGCATACGCCGTTCTTGCCGATATCGAAAAAATCCCTGATCTTCTGTCTCCGGGCCCAGTCTCTCAGGATCTTGCCCTGCTGTGCGGTCTTGGTATCCTTTGCCGGAGTAACATGGTCTATCACAACCTTTATTTTGTCCGGATTGAATACCCGGTCCATGCCCCGTGCCACAAGATCGTTAATAGCTATCGGCGTTGTGATCTCATGACACATCACAACATCAATATCAAGCACCTTGGTCCCGGGAAATGGTTCATCCCGCAAATGAGATCTGAATATCTTTTCTGCCAATGTCATTGCCATAGTGTTTCCTTTCAGTATCTGTGCGAAAAGTTCAATATCGCTGTTTTTCTAAAATATCATATATGCGCAATTTTATAAAAGACCTCACTATATGGCGCCGACCACAAGGCCTGCAGAATATGCTAAACTTTTTCCATGAAAGCTCCTGAATCCGGGGTCCAGCCGCCAAGCGTCGCACGAATATTTCTTGTCTTTCTCAAGATCGGCACCTTTGCCTTTGGCGGCGTTTACTCAATGCTCTCTTTTTTTGAGAGAGAGCTGGTTCAGAAACGCAAATGGCTGACGCACGACGATTATGTCGAAAGCATTGCGATCGGCCAGATGACCCCAGGGGCCCCGATCGTCAATACCGGCATCTGCATCGGGTACAGGCTCAGGAAGATGCGGGGTGCACTGGCGTCTACCGCAGGCCAGATAGTTACCGGCACGATCGTTGCGATCCTCCTTGCGGTCTTCTACATGAAGATAAAAGAAGAACCCCTGCTCAGGTCGGCCATGAAAGGTATCGGAGCTGCTGTTGTCGGCCTTCTACTTTCAATAATTTTCACCATGTCCAAAAAGGTGCTCAGAGACTATAAGACCCTGCTCGTTGCCGCTGCTGCATTCATCCTGCTCGCCCTGTTCAGGCTCAGTCCTATCATGATAATCCTGACAGCCGGTGCAGCCGGATATGTCCTCTTCAGGAACAAGCCGTCATGAGCCTGCTCACCTTCTGCTGGATACTTTTCTATATCAACGCCCTGACCATCGGCGGAGGGTACGCCATGCTTCCGCTGCTGCAGCGGGAATTCGTGGATAAACATCACTGGCTCACCAACCAGGAATTTCTTGATGCCATCGCCGTCGGCCAGCTCTCTCCCGGTCCGCTGACGGTCATGAATGCCTTTATCGGCTTCAAGCTCCACGGCCTCACCGGCTCCCTTCTGGCGGTCATAGCTTCGTACCTCCCGAGCCTGCTGATCGTCACGTTCGCCGTAAAATACTATTATGCTTACAAGGATTCCAAACTCATCGCTTCAAGCTTTATTGGCATAAAAAGCGCTGTCGTCGGCCTGCTTGCCGCTGTTGCTGTTTCCCTCGGCAATACCTCTCTTGTTGACCCGGGCACCCTGGCTATTGCTGTCGGCAGCTTTGCGGTCATTACGTTCACTAGGATCGATCCGTCTTTGATTATCATCGGCGCCGGACTTGTCGGCGCATTCTTTTTCTGATCAGGAGATTGAACCATGCTCATCGGAATCATTTCAGACACCCACGATAATCTTCCGGTTATCCACAGGGCAGTAGCGCTCTTGAACGAACGCAAGGTGGAGCATGTAATCCATGCGGGCGATTTCTGTTCCCCGTTCACCTTCAGGGCATTAAAGCATCTGCAGTGTGATTTCACCGGCATATACGGGAACAACGACGGCGAGCGCGTGCTGCTCCAGAAACTTTCAAAGGGCCGTATATTCACGCAGCCGTATATCCTTGAACTGGCCGGGAAGAAGGTAGTGATCATGCATGAACAGCATGTGGTTGATGCCCTTGCAATCAGCGCTCAGTTCGATCTGATCGTGTACGGTCACACCCACGTGCCTGACATTCGGAAACAGGGTAAGACCCTCATCGTAAATCCGGGGGAATTAAGCGGCTGGCTCTATGGAAAATCGACTTTGGCGATAGCTGATCTTGCTTCACTCTCAGCAGAACTGATCGAACTATAGCAGACGCAGCTTCTTATATTTCGAACGATTCGCCCGTTCGCGGTACATGCGTCGGATACGAAAACCTGGCCTGAATGGCATCCTGGAATACCAGTGAGGACTGTTCTTCGCCGTGGACAATAAAGATCTCGGGACTGTTCCTGAACTGTCCTATCCAGTCCAGGAGTTCGCGCTGGTCTGCATGTGCCGAGAACCCTCCCAGCGTATGAATGCCTGCCCGTACCACGATATTTTCACCAAGTATCTCGACGACCCGTGTGCCGTCTACGATCTGACGGCCGAGGGTCCCTTCTGCCTGATAACCAACAAAGACGATGCTGCACTCTCTCCGCCAGATGTTATGCTTCAGATGATGCCGCACCCTCCCCCCTTCACACATGCCTGAACTTGATATGATGATCGCCTCTTTTTTGATCCTGTTCAGAGCCATGGATTCTTCCTGGTTTTTTGTAAAATGGAGTCTCAGTGCGTCCCTGCTTTCGAGAGTAAAAAATTCTTTCGCCTCCGCATCAAAGTATTCGGGATGAGCTGCATAGACCTTGGTAATCCGTTCACCCAGAGGACTGTCGATGTACACATTGATCCTGAAAAGCCTGTCCTGCTTGACCAGCTTGTTCAGAATGAAGAGCAGATCCTGCGTCCTGCCGAGCGCAAAGGAGGGGATGATCACATTGCCGCCCTTCCTGAACGTGGTCCTGATCACATTCACAAGTTCATCGATAGAAGCTTCCATGCTCTTATGGTTGCGGCTGCCATAGGTAGATTCGATCGTGAGGTAGTCTGTTTCATCAACAAATACCGGATCGTTCACGATGGGGTTGTCCTTCTTGCCGATATCGCCCGAAAACGATATCTTTTTCTCTTTGCCGTCTTCTGCATACCAAAGCTCGAGGGTCGAGGAGCCAAGAATATGGCCGGCATTCACAAAACGGTACCGCACGCCTTCACAGAGCTGCTCTATCTTGTTGTACTCCTTGCGCTGTATGAGGGGAAGGACCCTTTCGACGTCATTGACCAGATAAAGGGGCTCCTTAAGCTCCAGCCCTGACCTCACGGCCCGCCGATTGTGCCATTCGGTATCAGACTCCTGGATATGGGCAGAGTCGCGCAGTATCAGTTCGGCTATATCAGCAGTTGCCGATGTAGTAAGAATGCTTCCTCTGAACCCTTCCTTTACGAGCCTCGGCACCAGACCTATATGGTCCAGGTGGGAATGGGTCAGAAAGAGGCAATCTACCCTGGCTGGGTCAAAAGGGAACGGCTGCCTGTTCACCGCGTCGGCGTCCTTACCCTGGTACATACCGCACTCGACCAGGATCGTGACATTGCTTCCCTGCAGAAGGTAGCAGGAGCCTGTTACCGTCCGAACGCCGCCCAAAAACGTAAGTTCCAAAATGTCACCCCGCTTCCTCTTCGTGTTCTTCTTATGCAGATAGTTTCATGCCTGGAGAGCGCTGACGCACTGTGCCTGTCGATAGTTTAGCAGATTTTGAATGACTAAGCCCTGCCTTGCAATCATACGCATGCTTGCTTATAATGTATGCGATTGCGATGGGGGACGAAACAAAATATTGTTTATGCTGCGGGGACGAGGTGCCTTTCAACACCTTCAGGAGAAATGAAAGGATCGAGGTCACCTGCGTTTACTGCGGCTTCACTCTCGATGTTCAGAACCTCTGGGAAGCGAAAAAGCAGGAGTCCGTGCCGAAACAGCCGGCACCGGTCGAAAGCTATGCACTCGTAACAGATGACTCCCAATATACCCGCAAGATCATCGAAGACCTGCTCCGCGCCCGGAAGTTCTCGTCGCAGGTCCTGGCCTTCCAGAACGGCCTGGAACTGATATCCGCCTATTCGAAGCTCCTGAACGAGAAGAAGATTGTCGATATAGCGATCATTGACCTCAACATGCCGGTCATGGACGGCCTCACTGCCGCCCGTCTCATGCGCTCCCTTGAATCGCAAAACAATACGAACAAAACGCCGATCATGTTCTTTTCCGCTGAAAAGGCTGACGAAAATCTGCGGAAGCAGATGGAGAATCTGGAGCCTGCCAACTATGTGAACAAAGGTTCTGACCCCGACCCTGACAAGCTCGTTGCACGCGTGGAATCCCTCATCAGCTACCTCATGGAGAAATACAAACAGAAGCAGTAGCCGCTCCCCATTTCTTGACGTTCATTCGCACAAATCATTATAATCCATAACATTTTCGAAAGAGGTTATCGTGGAAGATACTAATGAACTGATCGAGCAGCGCATCAAGAAAGTTGGCGAGTTAAAAGAGCTTGGCATAACGCCTTATGGCGGCACCTATGAGGCGAATGATCATACAGCAGCACTGAAATCGGCTTACGGTTCTACGCCAAAGGAGACCCTGGAGGCGGAAAAGATATCCTGCTCCCTTGCCGGCAGGATCGTGGCCATGCGGGACTTTGGCAAGGCCGCATTTGCTCATATCCAGGATGCCACGGGCAGGCTCCAGATCTATTTCAAGAAAGACCAGCTCGGCGAGCAGTATACGCTGCTCAGGAAGCTCGATATCGGCGATATTATAGGCATCAGAGGGTCTCTCTTCAGGACAAGGACCGATGAACTGACCGTCGAGGTCGAGTCATACACCCTGCTCACCAAGTCGATCAGACCCCTTCCCGAAAAATGGCACGGCCTCAAGGATATTGAGATGCGCTACCGGCAGCGGTACATCGACCTTATCGTCAATCCCGAGGTCCGAGAGAATTTTGCAAAGCGGGGCAGGATCATCAAGGGTGTAAGGGATTTTCTCGAAAAGAAGGGTTTTATAGAAGTAGAGACACCCATGATGCACCAGATCCCGGGAGGAGCAACTGCCCGTCCTTTCAGGACACATCATAATGCGCTGGATATAGACCTGTATCTCAGGATCGCTCCGGAACTTTATCTGAAGAGACTGCTGGTCGGCGGATATGAGCGCGTCTATGAACTGAACAAGAATTTCAGGAATGAAGGGATCTCAACACGGCATAACCCTGAGTTCTCGATGCTGGAGTTCTACATTGCGTATAAGGATTACAATTATCTCATGTCCCTTACCGAGGAGCTCTTTGCCGAGGTTGCGATGAAGGCCATCGGCACTCTCCAGATGCCTTACGGCAGCGAAATGATAGACCTTACCCCTCCCTGGCCGCGCCTCCCCATGCTTGAGGCGCTCGAAAGAGCAGGGGTTCCGGCCGAGATCTTCAATGACGCAGAGAAGGCCATGCAGTGGGGCAGAGCACAGAAGCTCGACATTCCGAAAGGCTCCTCACTGGGCAAGATCCTCGATGAGATATTCAAGGAAAAGGTCGAACCCGGACTGGTCCAGCCTACCTTCATCACCGACCATCCTGTGGAACTTTCCCCCCTTGCCAAGAGAAAGTCTGATAACCCGGGGCTTGTTGAACGCTTTGAGCTCTTCATCTGCGGCCGGGAGATCGCCAATGCCTTCTCGGAACTGAATGATCCCTTTGACCAGCGCGGTCGTTTTGAGACACAGGTCGCTGCCAAGCAGGCCGGGGATGATGAGGCACATGAAATGGACGAGGACTTCATACGGGCGCTCGAGTACGGCATGCCGCCAGCTGCAGGCGAAGGCATAGGCATTGACAGGCTCGTCATGCTCTTTACGAACTCAGCGTCTATCCGCGACGTGATCCTCTTCCCCCAGCTCAAGCCAGAACAATAAGTCCTCCGGATGAAGCTGCCCTATCAGATATTCATTGCCTTCAGATATCTCAAATCGAAGAAGAAGCATAAAGGCGTATCGGTAAATACGGCGATCTCGATCGGTGGCGTTGCCGTAGGTGTCATGGCCCTCCTCGTGGTCCTTTCCGTCATGTCCGGCTTTCAGGAGGACCTGCAGAAAAAGATCCTCGGCGCAAATGCCCATATCATCATCAGGGATTATAAGGGCACGATGACTGACAGTGAAAAGCTGACCGAGAAACTCGCATCCAGCAAAGAGGTCCTATCCTTTGCCCCCTTTGTGATCGGCCAGGTCATGGTCTCGTTCAACAGCAGGGCTCACGGCGTCTACATCCGCGGCATTGATCCAGAGATAGAAGCAAAGACGACCGAGATCCTTTCTCACATCAAGGAAGGCGATTTCCGGAGACTTTCCGAAGACAAGGAGATTCCGGGCATCATCATCGGCAAGGAGCTCGCCGCGAACCTTGGCGCACTGCTCGGAGACAAGATCAATGTAGTCTCTCCGGTCGGTGAGATAGGCCCCATGGGCATGCTGCCCAAGATAAAACAGTTCCGTATTGTGGCGATATTCGAAATAGGCATGTTCGAATATGACGCAAACCTGGTACTCACCGCCATGAAGCCTGCACAGGAATTCTTTGGCATGCAGGGAAGCATTTCCGGGATCGAACTCAGGTTGAAAGACATTTACAGGGCGCCTGAGGTGAAGAAGCAGCTCCAGGAGAGTCTCGGATTACGTTATATAGTGCTCGACTGGATGCAGATGAACAAGAACCTTTTCTCCGCTCTTAAACTCGAGAAGTTTGCCATGTTCGTGATCCTCGTCCTGATCATTCTTGTTGCCTCGTTCAACATCATCAGCAACCTGATCATGAACGTTCTGGAGAAAAGCAGGGAGATCGCCATACTGAAGGCCATCGGCGCGACCAATAAGAGCATCATGACCATCTTCATGCTGCAGGGCCTTTTTATCGGCCTTATCGGCACATGCACCGGCATCACCGGAGGCTACCTGCTCGGCGTTGTCCTGAATAAGTTTCAGATCATCAAACTTCCGGCTGACGTCTATTATCTGAGCCACCTGCCGGTAAAGATGAGCCTTTTTGATTTTGTCACGGTCGCATTTGCGGCCATCATAATCAGTTTCGCAGCTACCCTTTATCCTGCATGGCAGGCAGCAAAGCTGAACCCTGTGGAACCCCTGCGCTATGAGTGAGCTCATAACCGCTGTTGACGTGCAGAAGTCTTTCCTTACTGCCGCGGGCGAGCTGGTGGTCCTGAAAAACATCAATTTTTCGATCCAGGAAGGCGAGATGGTCAGCATTACCGGCGCGTCCGGAGCAGGCAAAAGCACGCTCATGTATATTCTCGGTGCACTCGACAGACCTACGTCGGGAAAAGTCTTCTTCAGGTCCGCTGATGTCTTTTCGATGGACGAATCAGCGCTCGCTCTTTTCAGGAACAGAAGTATCGGTTTCGTCTTCCAGTTTCATCACCTGCTTCCGGAATTCAATGCACTTGAAAACACGATGATGCCCGGCCTGATCAGCAAAAAACCCTATGCAGATGTGCAGAAAAAGGCTCAGGACCTGCTCGGCGAACTCGGCCTCTCCCGGAGACTGCATCACCGTCCCGGTGAGCTGTCCGGCGGTGAACAGCAGCGTGTTGCCGTTGCCAGGGCGCTAATGCAGGATTCCGGTCTTGTGCTTGCGGATGAGCCAACCGGTAATCTCGATACCGCAACCGGCAACAGCCTTTTTGAGCTGTTTCTTGAGCTGAACAGAACAAAGAATATCACGTTTGTGATCGTTACACATAATATGAATCTCTCTCAACGCTGCCACCGGGTCCTCCAGATGGCAGACGGCATGTTCGTCTGATCTGATTGACTCATTTTCTTCTTATCTGTTTAACTAAAGATGAACCCGACAGAACAGAACATTACAGAGATTACTGACATGCTTATAGCCCCGGGAGAATGACCATGAAAACAATGAGATCGCTGCTCTTTTCTCTGCTGCTCTTTTGCACCTTTACAGTTCTTTCCTTTGCAGGAGAGGTAAAAACTGTCACGCCCAAACAGAACGACAAGTGTCCTGTCTGCGGCATGTTTGTAGCAAAATACACGCACTGGCTTGCAGAGGTCGTCTTCAAAGACGGTACCTATGCTGTCTTTGACGGGCCAAAAGACCTGTTCAAATATTATCTGAACCTGCAGAAATATGCTCCCTCAAAAAGACCGGATGAGATCACGGGCATCTATGTGACCGAGTATTATTCGACCAGGCTCCTGGATGCTAAAAAACTGTTCTATGTCATCGGCAGTGATGTATACGGCCCTATGGGGGATGAGTTCATCCCGCTTTCTTCCGAGGCAGATGCCCGGGAGTTCATGAGAGATCATAAAGGCACCAAAATATTGAAATTCCAGGAAGTCACGAGAGAGCTTCTGCACTGAAAACATGATGGCCCGCGCAATCTTTTCTCTCTCTTTCTTTCTCCTCCTTCTGGCTGGCTGCGGCAAGCAGCCGGCGATGTACACAGATGCCCCGGTAAAGGAGAGCAGTATTGTCATTCCGCTCAGTGATATCAGTGATGGCAGAGCGCACTTTTACACCTATCGGAGATCCGGCAAGCATATAAACTTCTTTGTCAGAGCTGATCGGAAAGGGACAGTATCTTCATACTATGATGCCTGCTTCACCTGCTACAAGAAGAAAAAAGGATACCGTCAGGAAGGTTCTGAACTGATCTGCAACGAATGCAGTATGAAGTTCGGGCTCGCGGATGAGAAATGGGATGAAAAAGACGGGTGCAACCCGATCCACCTGAAGAGCGTTATTGCGAACAACAACCTGGTGATCGATACTGCAGTGATCGAAAAAGGAGCAAAACTTTTCTAGGCGTCAGCTTCCGGCAAGAATGCCGCGTGTCATCCTGAGCTTCCGGGAAGCCATTCCTGCAAGCTCGAGATTGTGCGTAATAAAAATAAAGGTCATCATCTTTTCCCTGTTCAGTTTCCTGAAGAGCTCCACGATATCTGCCTCTGTCTCCTCGTCCAGATCGCCTGTCGGTTCGTCAGCAAGGATGACCGGAGGATCATACATCAAGGCACGGGCAATGGCAACGCGGCGCTGCTGACCTCCTGAAAGCTGTGACGGAAAGGCAGCTGCCTTGTCTCCGATGCCGACAAGATCAAGGTATTCCTCAGCTCTTTTAACGGCATGTATATCCTTCTGCTGGCTGAAAAGGCCTGGCAGAAGAACGTTTTCTGCTGCCGTGAGCATGGGGAGCAGACTGGCGAACTGGAACATGAATCCGATATTCCTATTTCGGTATGCAGAGAGAGCGTCATCGTCCAGGCTGCAGATGTCCTGGCCATCAAAAAGCACCTGTCCTGACGTCGGCTTCATGATACCGCCGATAATGGAAATGAGCGTGGTCTTTCCTGATCCGGAATGGCCGACAATAGAGACAAACTCGCCCCGTTCAATGCTCAGTGATACATTGCTGACCGCAGTGATCTCCTGCGCACCCACCGGATAGATCTTCGTCAGTTCTTTCACTTCTATCTGGGCCACGTCTCAATCCTTTTTTATAGCCATGAGCGGTTCCATCTTCTTGATCTTCCAGATGGGAGCCAGCGCTCCGGCAATGCATATTGAATTTCCGATGACAAAGCCTATACAGGAGATAACTATGCGGCTCATGACCGTAAGATGCATCGGAAGGCTCTTCATGATCGAGAAGCTCTTTGCCAGGATTATCGAAAGAGCGGTCCCGCCGCAGATGCCGACAATGCTCCCGATACTGCCCACAATGATGACCTCCGTAAGAAACACGGTCACGATATGCGATTCCCGGGCACCGACCGCCCGCATGATCCCCACTTCGCGGGCACGCTCATTGGCAATGGCAGAGAAGATAGCCCACGTCAGAAATCCGGATAATAGGGCAATCAGTATCATGGTAACGATGAATATCTGATTAATATCCCGCAGTGTCGTGATAATGCTCTTACCAATGTCTTTCCGCGCCATGGTATCAAGCTGAACGAACGCATCCTCAATCTCGCCTGCGACCTTGTATGCATCCAGGCCCTTTTTTACTTTTATGAAAACTATCGAGATCTGACCCGGCTTCAGGTCGGTCTGCCCCTTCACCATGATATCCTCAAGATTCTCGTCATTGATGAACAACGCATTATCAAGCCCCGTTCCGGTCTTGTCCAGGACGCCGACCATCTTGAAGACATTGCCGAAAAGCACCTTGTCAACATCCACGAGCCCTACCCTGATATTGAACGCAGATTCGTTGCCGACAAGGGCCTCGCCTTTCTGCAGTTTTCTGTTGAATTTCTCGCTCAGCCAGGGCTTCACCACAAAATCAGTATCCTGATTAAAGGCAACAACAACGGTTTCAGGCACATCACAGCATTTGCCCTGCATCGTGGTAAGGTAGGTCTGATAGGTCAGTTGATCAATGCCTTTTATAGTCCTCAGCTTTTCAATAATAGCCTTGTCCATATAAAAAGACTTTGCCTTATTCTCAAGCAGCACATCCTCGGCAGCACCCCGCGAACCTGCAGGCACCACGAGGATATCAGCGCCAAGCCGTTCTGAGGCAAGCCTGATGCTCGACGACACCCTGCTCACAAAGGAAAGAGCAAAGACCAGGGCAGAGACAAGGATGGCAATGGCAGCGATCAGGATAGCCGTACGCAGCGGCTTTCTCTTGAGGTTGCGCAGGGCAAACGAGGATATCGTAAATTCGGTCTGCATTATCTCTGTATTATAGCGGATTGAAAGATATTCTATCTATGCGGCCGAAGCCGCATAGATAGAATTAAGAGAGAGAATGATTCTATTTCTTGAAGTTCGCGTCGATGCCGCAGAGCACAGCGCTCTTGTCGCCGAGGCCCATGCCCTTGTGGCAACCCTGGCAGGTTGAAGCAGCCTTGCCAACGATCTTCTTGGCATCTACATCATAAAGCTGGATCGTGCCATCGGTGATGGTCTTGCCTGCGAGCGGCTTGCCGTCAACGTCACAACCTTCTGTGGAGGTCCTGAGGGTCAGAAGTGCATACTTTCCGTCAAGCGTCGGGATGGCATCATGGTTCTGTCCTGCAGTGGACATCTTCTCATCGACCATGGCCAGAGTATTGCCGTCAAGAAGCCAGAACCTGTCAGCTGCGGACTGAAAGATAAGCTTGTCGTCCTTGCTGAAGTACTGTCTGAAGGTGATGGTTTTGCCCGGCTCGCCCTTATGGGTCGCCTTTGCAAGGACCTTCCACTGGCCCTTTTCCATTGCCGCCGTATCAACAAGCACGAAATCAACAGCGCCGTTTGCCTTGCCGTCATCGCCCTTCATGGTAACGGTGATGAGGAACTTCTTCATGTCAGTAGAGTTTGAGCCATGAAGAAAGACATAGGCACCTGACTTGTACTTCGGATCCAGGTCACTGATAAAGATCCTCTTCTTGTGCTCCATGGTCTTCTTGTCAAATACATCTACATAACCTTCGTTGCCCATAAAGACCGGCAGATAATTGGCCTTGGACTGGCCGGAAGCACAATACAGGGGCGGCTTTTCACCAGGGGATCTCTTCTCAGGATCCATAGCAACATCCTTGATCACCTTTCCGGTCTTCAGGTCAGTCTTGCCGACATGCTGTTTCTTGTTTGCATCCAGCACGTAGGTTGACCAGAACATGGTGTTGGAATCCTCAGAGTCGATCCTTGCATCATGGGTAGGATGTGAATTCTTGTCGCCGATCACAACTCTGTCAAGATTTGCTACTTTGATAGGGTCGTCTGCATTGTTCGGATCGATCGTCACATCTGCCTTGGCAAAGTGTCCGCCCATTCCTGCAACATACACGGTAGCAGCATAGGTTTTCTTAGCTGCTGTAGCTACGGATACCTTGGTATCAACTGTTGTAAAGGCAAGATATCCGCCGACTACCATTGTAAGAACTAACGCAACCAGTAATACTTTCTTCATAGTTTCTCCCCGTTATATTTGGTTTATACAGCTGTGCAACTCAAGCGAAAATACGTGTCTGCACTGCACCAATACTTCATTACTCGCTTCCGGGATCACCACCTTTCGCCACAGCATTATGAGATTTTAAATACCTCATGCTGTCTTACCTTAGCATCTCGTACACACTGTTATCAACTTGAAATTCTAACTTTAGAAGACCTATGTCATTGATTTATCATGGAAAATAAACAAATTACCATGATCGTGAAGAATTGTGAAGAGCTGGGCAGAATGCAATACAGGCGGACGGTCTTTTAATAGGGTATCACAGCATCGCAATGAACAAGAGAACGGGCAACAGCTTCCGTGGACATGGATGCAAATCCGTCAAAAGGAAAATTGAAAAAGATGGGTATGCCGAGTTCCCGGAGCATCGCAATATTCGCGGCAATATCCGGAACCGCAAAATCAGTATGCCTGTCCATCAGATAGACATGAACCTCATCATCTTTCAGGGACAGACCTATTGCCATGCGCAGGGCCTCTGCCTGCCTGTCTGTAACGAGCACAGCTATCTTTTTTGGCATGACCGATATGAAAAGGAATAAGGTAAACCGTCTGCATTACGAATTTCACTGCAGACGGAACAGAAGACGCACGCGGTCATAGGGCCTATTGGCGGTAAAAGAGACGACGATTGCCCTTTTCTGCCTGGAACTGGACAAAAGCCTGTGCAAACCTGCCGTTCCTCACCTCACCGCCCGGCTTCGCCGAGATAACTTCAGACTCCTCAAAATTCTGAAGCAGGTCAAGCATCTTGTCGAGGGACTCCTGGTGCAGCAGTTCAATGGCATCACGGTCAGGCATGGAGGTGACCAGCCTGCGGTCGATAAAGTCGCCGATCTTCTGCTGATTCATGCCGGAAAAGAAGACCATCCCCTTAAAGATCCTCTTATTCGTTTTGAACGAAAAAAGGAAACGCTCAAGCGAATTCTCGAGGAAAAGGTCATTGCGCACCTGGGTCTTCTTGTCGATCAGCATCGCCTCGAACCAGTATTTCTTGTCGATGATACTGTCAGCCTTCATCTCAAGGAGCGTATGACCGATGTTCTTCTTGTCTGCGGTATAGGAATTGTGAGCAACTGTATCGGATGCGAGGTGGCAGAGATACCCGTACACAAATGCCTTCTGCTGCGATGTCCTTGCAGCCTTAAGAAGATCGAACCCCACGTCCCAGCTGTGAGAACTCTTGCTGTCCGGAAGATATTTTTTGCCGATGATGATATCTGCCATGATGTTGCCGTAGAGAAAGTCCTTTCGGTATCTCCTCATCAACTCAAGAACACCAGCAGGAATGAGCGCACCAAGAGAGAAAAGCTCATTGCCGAGATATATATGGGTCAAAGGCCCCCAGGCTGACGCAAAGGTCGGCACAAGAAGAAAAGATACCACCCAGACAAGCTTCGCTATTTTCATTGCACCCTCTCGATCAGATTTAACAAAAGCCGCACACCGATCCCTGAAGCGCCCTTCGGAACGTAGGGCCTGTCTTTTTCCACCCACGCAGTCCCTGCGATATCAATATGCACCCAGGGGGACTTGCCCGCAAATTCATAAAGAAAATAGGCAGAAGCCATCAGCGAACCTATCCGGTTGCCGATGTTCCTGATGTCAGCGATGTCACTCTTCAGATATTCCTTATATTCATCAAAGAGCGGAAGCTCCCACACACGCTCATAGGTCTCTTCTCCGGCCTTCCTGAGCGCATCAAGAAGTTTTCTGTCATTGCCCATCATAGCAGCCACCTCGCCGCCAAAGGCCATGGCACAGGCACCGGTAAGGGTAGCTATATCGATGATCGCACTGGGCTTGAAGCGCTTGGCATATTCGATGGCATCGGCAACCGCCAGCCTGCCCTCTGCGTCAGTGTTTGCGATCTCGATTGTCTTCCCGCTGATCGACCGGACAACATCACCCGGTTTAGTAGCAGCGCCGCCAGGCAGGTTCTCCGTGGCCGGGAGCAGGCATATGAGATGTACGGACATCTTAAGCTCAGCCGCAGCCTTTAGCACACCGAGAACTGCGGCACCTCCGGCCATATCGTATTTCATCTTTTCCATGCCGTCAGAAGGCTTGAGAGAGAGGCCGCCGCTGTCAAAAGTGATCGACTTGCCCACCAGCACCACAGGAGGCCTTCTGCTGCCTCGGTATTCTGCAACAATGAATTTCGGCGGTTCTTTTGAACCATAGGATACGGCCAAAAATGATCCCATGCCGATCTTCTGAAGGTCCTTTTTTTCGAGGACCCTTACAGAAATATTTTTCCCCTTCAATGACCGGGCTGCATCAGCAAGATCTCCCGGCGTCATATCATTCGCCGGCGCGTTCACCAGGTCCTTTGCATAGGCAACAGCAGAAGCAATCACTTCTATTTTTCTGATACTGCGCGCAAGGTCCTTCGAAGGCTTTGCGAGCAGAAGGAGGGAAGATATTGCTTTGGCATGATTCTCTTTCTTGTATTTTTTATACGTATAAAGACCGAGAAACGCTCCCTCGACGAAATATACCGGGGACTGCTTCAGCTGACCAAAGACAACCGTTGAGATGGCTGTTTTCTTCATCTCCATGTCACGGAGATAGGAAAGGGCTTTACCTCCTGCCTGCCTGACCTTTTCAGCAGTCAGTTCATCTTTTTTGCCCAGACCGAGGAAGAGGATTCGCTCAGCTTTAATATCCTCAGGTGCAGGCACAAGAAGGACCTCATTAAGATTACCCTTAAACTCCTTCTTTCTGATCTTATCGATCAGCCTGCCTAAAGAAGGCTTAAGTCTGGCATACGGATTCGCCTTCTCCTCAGGAAAAGGAAGTATCAAGACATCACAGGCGCAGTCTGATTCCTTTACGTTCTTTACCGCAATATGCATGAATGGATAACCCCGTCCCTGTCTATCAATTATTTACTCTTTTTAGTCTAACCAATCGACCCGTAATTATCCACAAACCTATCATTAAATTATTTTCATTTTTACAATTGACAGGTTCAGGAGCTTTCAGCAATCATCAATTATGAAAAGCAGCATTTCTTCCACTCCGTTCTCGAAAAAGAGCATTCAGAAGATCTTCGGCTCATCTTTTACCGACAGCAATCAGGTGACCCTTGTCTGGAAAGACAGGGAGTCCTTCCAGGGCATATTCGACGCAGTCAGGGAAGCAGAGAAGCTTATATGTCTGCAGTTCTACATCTTTCGCAATGACGAAACCGGCAGGGAACTGGCAGATATCCTCAAGCTCAAGGCATCGGAAGGGGTGACCGTCTGCCTTATTTATGATCACTTCGGCTCGCTCTGCACGCCAGAGGAATTCTGGCAGGAATTAAGACAATCAGGTGTTCAAATACGTGCATCCAGGCCCTTTGCCTGGAGCACCCCTCTGCACTATATCCACCGAGACCACCGGAAGCTGATCATCATTGACTGCGCAAAAGCCTTTACCGGCGGCCTGAACATTGCTAATGAATATCGCGGTTACCACCGTCTGAGAAAGGGAAAGGGGTGGCGCGACACCGGAATATTTCTAAAAGGGCCGATCGTCAAAAGACTTCTTGATGAATTCATAAAAAGCTGGGAAATATGGAAGGGAAGCCCGATCGATCCGCCGAAGGATTGCGTGATGCCTGAACAGGGCGTGTCCGTGCTGCCGATCTTTGCCAGCTCGGCAAAGGGAAGGAGAAGGATGCGCAAGATCCTTTACTACAGCATCAACAGCGCACAGAAGAGCATATACCTTACCACTGCTTACTTCACACCCAGCAGACGCATGGTCCATATCCTCGAAGCAGCTGTCTCACGGGGGGTTGACGTGAAGCTGCTTCTGCCCGGGGTCTCCGATATATCAGCAGCCCACTTTGCCGCAAGGGCCTTCTTTGCCAGACTCCTGAAGGCAGGCATAGAGATATACACATATAATGGCGTGATCCTCCATGCAAAGACCTCTGTTTTTGACGAGATATGGTCCATCATCGGCTCTGCAAACCTCGATTTCCGGTCATTGCGGCGCAATGATGAGGGGAATGTCGGCATTATGGACAGCAGCTTCGGAGAACAGATGGCCGCGATCTTTTATGATGATCTGACCCGCGCCAAAAAGATAACCCTTGAGCAGTGGCATAAGCGGCCCTTTCATGAAAAACTCAGGGAATATTTCTTTGCCTTTTTCAGGAGAAGACTGTAGCGCTTCCCATCCCCGCTTTTTTTCGTGCCTGCATAGCAGCAACGCCTTTGCAGATTAAACGTCACAACACCTTAATATTTCAAGATCTTTTTTTATCATTGCGTCTGTTCAGGATACTGCTATAATGGAATCAAAAAGGAGGAACCATAATGGAAAAAGTCATCATTGCCGTTGATCTGGGACATTTCAAGGCTTATAAGGTCACCAAGCAGGAGCATGAAAGCCCTAAAATACAGCTCATCGAAAGTTATGATTCGGTCGAGGCCCACGGAAAGTTAAGCGACAAGCTGAGCGACACATCAGGTCGCTTTGCAATGGGAGGAGGCAAGAACGGGGCTGCCAAGGGATATGGCGAGCCGCACAATATAGAACTGGAGATGGAAAAGAAGGCTGCAAAGCTTATTTCGAATGATATAAACGCCATTATCAAGAAGGAGGGTTCGCCCAAGTGGTACCTCGCGGCCAGCAAGATGATCAACGGTCAGATCCTTGATAATCTGGAGGCAGAAGTCAAGGCAAAACTGGACAAGAACATTACGTCCAATCTTACAAAGACCGACAAGGCAGACATAATGAAACACTTTGAGTAATAACATCTAACTGCTTAATATAAAATAGAAAAGATATGCAAAACAGCATGTCTTTTTTTATTGTCTGGAAATGATCTTTTATGCGTCTTTGGCCTTCCGGCTCCCCCCATAGAGTTCATATTCGAGCAGGCGGCATTCAATGGGTCCATTGAAAAAAGGCATCTTCCTGCTGGTCCTGAGCCCGATCTTCTTTGCCAGTTCCGGATTGCCGGTAAAGACATATCCTGAGTAACCCCGGCATTTCTGCTTCAGAAAGTCACCTATCCTGCCATAAACCTTTTCGAGCTCAGCTGCCTTACCCAGCCGTTCGCCATATTCAGGGTTCATCACAACAACGCCGCTGCCTTCAGGGATCTCTGTCTCAGCAAAGTCACTTACCTTGAATTCGATCAGATGCTCAACACCAGCTGTCAGCGCATTTTTCTGAGCCGCTTCGATAGCTTCATCACTGATGTCTGTGGCAATGATCCTGCTCTTCAGACCCTTTTTGACCTCAGCCTTGGCCTTACTTCTCAATTCTTCCCAGGCCTCTGCATCAAAGTCCTTCAGATGCATAAACCCGAAGTTATTTCTCAGGATACCTGCCGGTCTGTTCATCCCAGCGAGAGCAGCTTCGATGGCAAGCGTACCGCTCCCGCACATCGGATTAATAAAACAGCCGCTGTCATGCCAGCCCGAGGTCCTGATAATGGCTGCAGCAAGGGTCTCCTGCATCGGGGCCATGTAAGGGATCTTGCGGTACCCCCTTTTTGATAGCGGTTCACCGGAAGTATCGATATATATCCTGCAGTCCTCGCCCTGCCAGTGCAGATGAAACACCGCCCTGCTCCGTTCAGGCCCTGAGTCAGGACGTTTATTGAACTTCTTCATGAAACGGTCGACGATGGCGTCCTTGCATTTCTGGCTCGCAAAGCGCGTATTGTCTATTGTCGGCGTATCAACCGTTGCGGTGATGCTGAAATAACCGTTCAGGCGGATGATATCCTCCCAGGCAATGTCATTGACCTTGCGATACAGGGCTTCCGGGTCCGCGGCAACAAACTCTGCAACAAGGAAGAGCACCCTCAGCCCTGTCCTGAGGCGAAGATTGAGGTCCATGGCATCCTGCATGGTGCCCTCGGTTTCTATGCCTGCCTGCGTCTTAAAGAAGATCGGGAACCCAAGTTCCGCTACTTCCTGTTCCAGATAAAGGTCTACACCGCGGCTGCAGGTGATGAATATCCTGTTCCTTTTCACACGATCATCCGATGAGCCGCTTTCCTGGCCGCTTCTTTGTCCTCATCTTAGGCCTCATGTCTGCAAAGACCCTGAAATGCTCGTTAATAAGAAATCTCACTTCCTCCGGCTTATCGACTATAGAAAAAAGTGCAAAGTCCTCCCGTGCGATCGTACCGTTCCCGACGAGCGTTTTCTTCATCCAGTCGATCAGGCCCTCCCAGTATTCAGAACCATAGAGGATTATCGGGAATGACTTTATGCGCTTTGTCTGCACAAGCGTAAGCGCCTCGAACAGTTCGTCCATGGTCCCAAACCCGCCCGGGAAGATGATATAGGCAATGGCATATTTGATGAACATCAGTTTTCTGATGAAAAAGTAACGGAAGGAGAGACTGATGTCCTGATATTTGTTCGGTATCTGCTCACTCGGTATCTCGATGTTCAGGCCAACAGAATGGGCTTTCCCCTTCTTTGCCCCTTTATTCGCTCCTTCCATGATGCCCGGGCCTCCGCCCGTGATGATAGCAAAACCATCGTCAGCAAGCTTTTTTGCTACAGTCACTGCATCGTCGTAATATTTATTGCCAGGCTGCAGCCGTGCGCTGCCGAAAATAGTGACTGCAGGCCCCAGATCGTTCAGGGTCTCGAACCCTTCCACCAGCTCCGACTGGATCCTGAATACACGCCATGTTTCAGAGTTTTTGAGGTCTTCCATATCTCTCCTCTCCCCTATTCTTAATTTTTCATTTCGTTCAGCAGCAGGGAAGGATCAAACTTCCGCTCCTGTATAAAAAATTAGTCGAGCACGTTTCCATCATACTAAAGAAGCGATGTGATGGCAAGGCAGACTGACGCTCTGATTCCATAATGTTGCCATTTTGGCGCCATTTTGATAATATTTCCAAAAGGAGATATGACATGCCTATTACAAAAACAGAAGAAAGAATTCCGGCCCGGATGCCCCATGATGTCTATGAACGCATAGCCGAGGCAGCCAAAACCGTCGGTGCAACGCTTAATCAGTTCATCGTTCAGTCTGCCTTCGAAAAAGCCAACGATGTCATAGAAAGGGAACGCACCATTCATCTTTCAACCAGGTCGGCAAAAACTGTCTTTGCCCTCCTGGAAAACCCGCCCCTGCCATCCAGGCAGTTGAAAAAGGCCCTTCAGCAGAGAAAAAATCTCCTGTGCTCAAAATAGAGCCTCTTTCCCGCGCACACGATCGCACTGCCTTTGATTGTGGGGTTGCGGAACTGAATGCATTTCTAAAGGCCACGGCCCGGCAGCATGGAGAAAAAGGACTCTCGCGAACCTTTGCGCTCATCGATAGTGACAAGCCGACAGTCATTCTGGGATTCTTCACGCTTACGCTTTGCGAGATCATTGCAGAACATCTCCCTTCTTCTTACCTTGCCATCTATCCCAAACATAGCCTGCCTGCAGTGCGCCTCGCCCGGCTTGCAGTATCGCTCCGGCATCAGGGCAAGGGATACGGGGCGCTTCTGGTCGCAGAGGCTGTCCATCGGACAATTCTCATTGCTGATCATGCCGGGAGCATAGGGTTGTTTGTGGATGCCAAGGACAACCGCGCCCGCGAGTTCTATAAGCACTACGGCTTTATTTCTCTTCCCGGCCAGAACAAGACCTTGTTTCTGCCGTTGAAAACACTCCGCACGGCGATAAAAACTTTATAAAATGAGCACAACTATAAAAGCCATAGCTCTTATGTTCTTTTCAGTCATATTACTCAATGGCTGTTTATCCAATATTGCATCTATTGAGGAATACTCGAAGTATTCATTAGGCCGGGATATAAAAGAAAAGCAAACAATTGTTTCTGATTCTCACTCTTATGCCGCAAGAATCGGATGGGAAGAAAAAACCTATCAACTTGACAATGGAAATTGGGTGTATGTAGAGCCGGACAGCAAGAATTGCTTCATTCATTGGGAAGTAAATCCTCAGGGAATCATCGTCGGATACAAACTTGAGGGTAACTGTCATTGAGCTGCACATATCTATCACTGCAGTTATCGTCCCGCAGAGATATCGTATTTCAGTTGTAGAATAATAGTCCGGAGCGTTAAAATAGCGGAACGTTTTTTTATCTCTGGAGGTTTTCATGGTCGTTGGCAAGCCGTTTCTCACCGTAGAGCAGATACAGATCAAGAACAGGGAGCTCGCAGCAAGGATATCAGCGGACTATAAAGGTGCCAACCTTCTGGCCGTCGGCATCCTCAAAGGCGCGTTCATCTTTTTCAGCGACCTGGTCAGGCTCATCCAGGTCCCGCTCACCATCGATTTTATCGTGGCGTCAAGCTATCTGAAGTCAGAGACCTCCGGAGAGATAAAGCTGCATTACGACATCAGGGAAGAGATCGCTGACAAGGACGTCCTGTTGATCGAAGATATCATCGACACCGGCGTTTCGATGAATTATATCAGGGAGCGTATCCTGAACAAGGAACCACGGAGCCTCAGGATCTGCACGTTCCTCGACAAGAGAGAGCGCAGAGAGGTGGATGTGCCTCTGGACTATGTCGGCTTCGAGATACCGAACGAATTCGTCGTGGGCTATGGCCTTGACTACGACAACCAGTACCGCAACCTTCCCTACGTATCCATATTCAAAAATACTGCCTGAGCCATTCGGAGGACTATCATGTTTGAACTGTCAGTGGAAGTTTCTTTTTCTGCAGCCCATCAACTGAGAGAATATAAAGGCAAGTGCGAGAACATGCACGGCCATAACTGGAAGGTACAGGTCAGTGTCATGGCAGAGACCCTGAACGAGATCGACCTTGCGATAGATTTTCACGACCTCAAGAGAATGGCCAATGAGGTGGTAGCGCCCCTTGACCATGCGTATCTGAACGACATCTTTCCCTTCACCGAGAAGAACCCCTCGTCAGAAAATATGGCGAAATGGATCTTTGACAGCATGAAGAAAAAGATCACTGATGAACGTGTCAGGGTCTCTGCGGTTTCGGTATGGGAGTCGGACACAGCGTCAGCCACCTATTATGAGTCCTGATCCCGGCTTTGCCGAGGATATTCTTGGCAGGGCCCTTCAAAGCGGCGCTGACCAGGCAGAGGTATTCTACAGGTCTTACAAAAACATCGCCGTAGAAGTAAAAGACCAGGCGGTTGAATCGCTTTCATCCTCGTTCAGCTCAGGCTATTCATTACGGGTCATCAGGAACAACTGCCTCGGCTTCTCATTTTCGACTGAGATCAGCGAAGCTGACCAGGTGATCGCACGCGCCATGGACGCATGCCGGTCTGTTGATGCAGATGTCTTTCACTCCCTCCCCTCCCCCTCATCTCCGGATACGATCGATATTTTTGATAATGCCATCCGTGATCTGAAAGAAGATGATGCCATCAGCATGGCAAAGCAGGTCGAGCGTGCTGCATACAATGCAGACAGCAGGATCAAAAGAGTAAGAAAACCCGCCACCTCTTTTACCCAGACAGAGACGATCATCGCAAATTCCCTCGGGGTGAAGGCCCAATACCGGTCAACCGCATGCTCGGCCCGGATAACCGCCATCGCAGAGGCAGGCAATGAGAGCCAGACAGGATGGGACTATAGGGGTTCCCGTTTCCTGAAGGACATCTCCTGTGAAGAGGTGGGCAGGACAGCAGCAACGTCTGCCCTGCACCTGCTCGGATCAAGAAAGATGCAGGGCATGAAGACCACGGTCCTTCTTGACCATGCTGTTGCCAATGATTTTCTCGGTGTATTTGCTTCATCACTCTCTTCAGATGCGGTCCAAAAAGGCAAGTCACTTCTTGCAAACAGACTCAATACGCTGGTCATTAGTCCGAAGATCTCGATCATGGACAGCGGCCTTCTGGACGGCAGGCTCGGCAGCAGGCCTGTTGACGACGAAGGCGTTGCCACGAAGTCCAAGGCCCTGATAAAGGAAGGCATGCTCCTCTCTTATCTCTTCAATACGTATACGGCAAGAAGGGGGAACACGATCTCTACCGGCAATGCACGGCGGGGCGGTCATGCGGCCCTTCCCTCGGTCGGCATCACCAACCTCTATCTTGAACCTGCCTCTCCTGCTGACTGCGTTCCTGCTCAGGACCTTTTCAGTGCAGTGGACAGAGGGCTTTATATTGTCGATGCCATGGGCATCCATATGATCAACTCCATTTCAGGAGACTTCTCGATCGGCGTGACAGGGCTCTGGATCGAGAAGGGAGAGATAGCGTACCCGGTCAAGGAAGCTCTCATATCAGGAAATATTCTCGATTTCTTCCGGAAGGTCTCTGCTGTGGGAGATGACATAAAGTTCTACGGCGGCCTCGGCTCTCCAAGCCTGATCATACCGGACATTGATGTAAGCGCCTGAACTGGCCATGTACGGATACGCATCCAGGAGCCTCAGAATAGACCTTTCCGCCAGGAAGGCCGAAATTGTTAATACCCCTGCAGACCTCATGGAGCAGTATATCGGCGGCCGCGGCCTGGGTGTAGCATTGTTAGGCAAAAGGATCACGCTGAACTATGATGACCCTGACATGCCGCTCATTTTCGCTACAGGGCCGCTCGTGGCAACTGACGCCCCCACATCCGGAAGGTCTTCGGTCATATCGCGTTCCCCCCTCACCAACACCATATTTGACTGCTCGGTCGGCGGCAGATTCGGCACAGAACTGAAGCGTGCAGGCTTTGATTTCATCGAAATAACCGGCAGGGCTGACCAATGGACAATGGTCTCGATCGATGATCAGAACGTAGTTATTGCGGACGCCGGACATCTCGCAGGGAAAAATGTGGAGGAGACGAGGACTCTGCTCGGAACTCATGGCTCTGATGCATTGATCGGCATTGCAGGGGAAAATCAGATCGCTTTCTCTTCCATTGTTTTTGATGGTCATTATCTCGCGGGGCGGGGCGGCCTTGGCGCAGTCATGGGCTCAAAAAAGCTGAAAGCGATCAGGATAAAAGGGAGCGGTGCATTCGATATCTACGACATTGCCGCGCTCAAAACGAGCCGCGAAGAGATCATGCGGCTGCTCAGGGCGTCCCAGGCGGTCTTTGGTGAACTCGGCATCTCAGAGTTCGGCACAGCAGCACTTGTCGACCTTATCCACAGCCGCAGGATGGAGCCTACCAACAACTTCAGGCAGACCTTCTACGAGTCGGCCTCATCATATTCAGGCTATAACCTGAAGAGTCGCTATCACGCAAAAAAGACCGGATGCATGGGCTGCCCCATCCTCTGCAAAAAAATGGGCGATAAGGGAGAAGTGATGCCTGAATACGAGACGGTTTCTCACTTCGGCGCGCTGAATGACAATAAGGATGCAACCGTGATCGTGGAAGCGAACAGGCTCTGCAATGATTACGGACTTGACACGATAACCACGGCAGCTACCCTTTCCTGTTTTGCCGAGATAGAAGGCAGAAAACTGGAGCCAGGCGAACTCCTGGAGATCATCAGGGAAATCGGCGGACTGACGACAGAACGGGGCAGAATGCTGTCATGCGGATCGCGTCAGTATGCACAGTCTGCAGGAAAGCCGCAGGCAAGCATGTCTGTCAAAGGTCTTGAACTGCCCGCGTACGATCCCCGCGGTGCATATGGGATGGCACTTGCCTATGCAACATCGAATCGTGGCGGCTGCCACCTGCGCGCGTACCCCATCAGTCATGAGATATTAAGAAAGCCGGTCGCCACAGACAGGTTCTCGTTTGAGGGCAAGGCACGGATCATCAAGATAGCGGAGGATATGAACGCGGTCATCGATTCGCTGACTGCCTGCAAATTCGTCTTCTTTGCCGCATCCCTTGAGGAATATGCCAAAGCGGTATCTGCCGTGACAGGCAAGGCCCATGATACCCAGTCCCTGCTCAGCACAGGCGAGCGCATCTATGTGCTGGAACGCTACCTGAATTCCCTCAATAACATCACGAGTGAAAGTGATGACCTGCCTGACCGGTTCTTTTCCGAGGAGGGGACCTCCTCGGTCCAAATCAGGGTCAAGCCTCTGAACAGACAGGAATTTCTGACTGCGCGAAGCAATTACTACAGGATAAGGGGATATGACGAGAGGGGTGTTCCGACAGATGCCCTGATGAAGAGATTGGGATTGGAAGCGTATCTCTAGGAACGCGATGAAAAGACTTATTGCGAAATATGCAGACAAGATAGTCCGGCAGGGGCTGGCTGAACGGGACAGCATTAGCTTCCTCGGCCTTGATGCTGAGCTTACTTCAAACAGGCAATTGATCGATATAGACCCTGAACTGGCAAGAGTCTTCGATCACATGAACATCAGCAGTCTGCTCTATGCAGAACCGGCTGAACCATACAAGAGCATCCTGGCCTATTATGCAGATGAGGGAAAAACCTGCCTGTTGCCGACTGACTGTGAGACAAGGACCTTCCTCCATGATATCCCTTTCATCCCAGGACTTTCTGCGGAAGCGATAACCACAGCCCTTTCCAGAAGAAAGGCAGCCATTGTCGGCAACAGAGGCATTGTCTCCTGCGGCACGGTCAGCCCTGAACAGGCCTTTGTCTCGTTCAGTTCTGTCTGCTTCTCGACATACGTCAAGTTCTTTTCAGATATCATGTTTCACCTTGAGGACCGCAAAGCCGGGAAGTGCCGCGGGGACGGCAGACTGCTGCACGCGTACCAGAAGATCGCCGGCATGATACATCCGGCATTCCGGTCCTGCACGGACATTCCGGCATCGCCGCCCCGGGACGAACAGGAGGTGTACCGACAGCTTATTCGCACAGGAAAGGAACTGGTCGGCCGAAATCTCGTTGACTCTTACTTCGGCAATATCTCCTACATCTTCAATGACATCATCTATATCAGCCAGACAGGCAGTTCCCTGGATGAGCTCGAAACCTGCATTGACGCAGTCCCTCTTGACGGGTCGTCCTCCTCGGGCATAACTGCGTCATCAGAGCTGTCCGCGCATATCAGCATATACAAAAAGACGGGCAGACGCGCTATCGTCCACGGACATCCGAAGTTCACGGTCATCATGTCCATGTCCTGCAGAAAGGAGGGGTGCGACATTTCAACCTGCTATCGTTCCTGCAGAGAGCAGAGGACTGTCTCCGGCATTCCGATCGTTTCCGGCGAAATCGGTACGGGTCCGACAGGACTTGTACGAACTGTTCCCGAAGCAATGGCAGACAGCCCGGCAGTCATTGTCTTCGGACACGGTATCTTTTCAGCCGGCAACGATGCCTTCAGACCGGCTTTTGAACTCCTGCAGGCGGTTGAAGACACCTGCAGAAAGGAATATTTCAAGAAAATACAGGGACTTATATAGCATTTCTTTCTTCCAAAAACAGTTCTGTATCTGTTAAAATGACCGCTGATGTTTTGATGTGCTGTCTGCAGCGAATTTACGTTGGAGGAATGATCATGGACTATTTATTGACTGAAGAGCAGGTAATGATACGGGACCTTGCCCGGCAGATCGCCGAGGAAAAGATCGTTCCTGTTCGGGCTCATCTGGATGAAACCGGTGAATTCCCCTGGGACATCATGAAAGTAATGGCCCAGTCTGACCTGTTCGGCCTCTTCATCCCCGAGGAATATGGCGGGCTCGGCAAAGGGTGCCTTGAGCTCTGTCTGGCGGTTGAAGAACTGTCACGCGCCTGCGTCGGCGTCTCCACCTCATATGCTGCCAATGCGCTCGGCACATACCCGCTTCTGCTCTTCGGGACCGATGCGCAGAAAAAGAAATACCTCCCGGATATTGCTGCGGGCAAGAAGCTTGTGGCGTTCGGTCTGACCGAGGCTAATGCAGGAAGCGATGCAAGCGGCATCCAGACAACGGCAAAGCTCGAAGGCAGTGAATATGTCCTAAACGGGACAAAGCAGTGGATCACGAACGGCAGCGTAGCCGATGTGTACACGATCATAGCGATAACGGACAGGGCAAAGGGTCCGCGCGGAGCATCAGCCTTTGTTGTCGAGAAGGACACACCCGGATTCACCTTCGGGAAGAAGGAAGACAAGATGGGTATCAGGGCGTCCATTACGACCGAACTCGTTTTTGACAACTGCAGGATCCCTAAGGAAAACATCATCGGCAAAGAAGGTATAGGCTTTATCGTTGCCATGAAGACCCTGGACAGCTCACGCACAGGCGTTGGGTCGCAGGGGCTCGGCGTTGCCCAGGGCGCATATGAAGAAGCAGTGAAGTTCGCGCGCAAGAGAGTCCAGTTCGGCCACCCGGTTATCAGCTTCCAGGCAGTACAGCATATGCTGGCGAATATGGCAATGGACATCGAGGCTGCAAGGTCGCTCGTATATTCCGTTGCAAGGCTTGTGGACAGCGGAGCAAAGGACGTATCCAAGGAATCGGCAATGGCAAAATGCTTTGCAACAGATGTCGGCATGAGGGTCACCACTGACGCCGTACAGGTCATGGGCGGCTCAGGATATATGAAGGAATACCCGGTCGAGAAGATGATGCGGGACGCAAAGATCCTCCAGATCTATGAAGGCACAAACCAGATACAGCGTAATGTCATCGGCCAGGAGATCATCAAGGAATTCGCGCGCAATTACAAATAACAGATCTCATACGAACATGAAGCCCGGCGCCTGCCTGCAGGAACCGGGCTTTTTATTTGCTCTGCCATTTTATGTCCGTGGTGATTGATGCTATACTAGTTACGCTTTTTCTGGAGGATATATGGAAGGCGTTGTCATTAAAGAGCTTGACCAGTTTCATGATGAGCGCGGATGGCTTGTCGAAATATTCAGGGAGGACGAGATCGCATTTAAGCCTGCCATGACCTATGTTTCGATGTCCAAACCCGGCATCAGCCGCGGACCGCATGAGCATTTGTACCAGTCCGATTATTTCTGTTTTTTCGGCAGATTCAGGCTGTATCTTTGGGACAACCGCAAGGACTCACCCACCTATGGGCAGCAGATGACCTTTGAGACGCAGGGCAAGCCGCATATTGCTATTGTGCCGCCAAACGTTGTTCACGGGTACAAGAACATCGGCGATGCTGAGGGCCTTGTTGTCAACCTTCCCGACCACCTGTTCAGGGGACGGGGCAAGATGCAGCCTGTTGACGAGGTCAGATATGAGGGCGATCCATCTGCGCCCTTCAGGATCGATTGATGCGCATACTGGTCACTGGCGGCGCCGGCTTCATCGGCTCGAACTTTATCCGCCACATGCTCGCGGCGCACCCCGAACATACGATCATAAACCTGGACAAACTTACCTATGCCGGCAACCTCGAGAACCTTAAGGATATCGAAGACCTGCCGAGCTATGCCTTTGTCAAGACCGATATCTGCAACACTGCGCTTATCAATAGCCTGGAATTCGATGCCATCATAAATTTTGCTGCAGAGAGCCATGTAGACCGGTCAATACTCGATGCCGCTCCTTTTCTCCAGACGAACGTGATAGGCACCCAGAGCCTGCTTGAGGTTGCCCGGAAACGCAACTGCCGCGTCCTGCACGTCTCTACAGACGAGGTGTATGGTTCGATCGACAAGGGTTTATTTACCGAAGATTCCCCTATTAAGCCGAACAGTCCTTATGCTGCAAGCAAGGCGTCATCAGACCTGCTGGTGAGGGCATATCATGAGACGTTCGGCATGGACCTGGTTATAACACGCTGCTCGAATAATTACGGCCCCTATCAGTTCCCCGAGAAACTTATCCCTCTGGTCATATCCAGCGCGCTGCAGGGCAAGGCCATCCCGATATATGGCGACGGCCAGAATGTCAGGGACTGGATCCATGTGCATGATCACTGCAGGGCGATCGATCTCGTTTTCCACAAGGCAAAGGCAGGTGAAATCTATAATATCGGCGGCAGGAACGAGCAGAAGAACATTGATATCGTCAGGGACCTTATCGGGCTGGTCGCTGAAAAGACAGGCGCTGATAGAAATGCCCTTTTGGATCTTATCACCTTTGTGAAAGATCGACCCGGCCACGACCGTAGATATGCCATTGACCCGGCAAAGATGGAGACAGTTCTCGGATGGAGACATGAAACAGACTTCGCTAAGGGCCTCTCAGAAACAGTAGACTGGTACCTTGCAAACAGGCCGTGGTGGAACCGTATCATCTCGGGCGATTATCTCACCTACTATGCATCACAGTACGGGGCAAGACTCGACATATGAAGATCGCAGTTACGGGCGTTGACGGCATGCTTGGCCGTGCAATTCAGAAGGTCTTTTCCGGAGAAGAACTCATCCCCTTTAACCGTGCAGCCCTCGATATCACAAACCTTGACCAGGCTCGAAAATCTGTCCGGGATGCGCGGCCTGACCTTCTTATTCACACTGCCGCATTTACCGATGTCGATGCCTGCGAAGCAGATCCTGAAAAGGCATATCTGGTGAACGGCATTGGAGCGCGCAATATGGCTATTGCCTGCGAGGAGATCCGCTGCCCGATCCTGCATATCAGCTCAGACTATGTCTTCGACGGGTCCAAAGACTCTGCATACGACGAGTGGGACAGGACAAGCCCCATAAACCATTACGGGCTGTCAAAGCTCATGGCAGAGCAGTTCATTTCGTCTCTTACCAACAGGTTTTATATTATTCGCACTTCCTGGCTATACGGCCCGCATGGCAGGAACTTTGTGGATACTATCATGCGGCTGCTTGGTGAAAAAGACTCTCTTCAGGTGGTCAATGACCAGTTCGGCTGCCCGACCTTTACGGAAGATCTCGCTGGAGCGCTCAGACAGATCATCGGCAAGGGGTACGGCACCTACCATGTGACCAATACCGGTGTCTGCACCTGGCATGAGTTTGCGGTGAAGATAGCTGAGCTCATGCAGATCAGCAAGCCGATCATGCCTGTCACATCTGAGCAGTTCAAGCGGCCTGCGATGCGGCCGACCCAGTCCGGCCTGAATAATACCATGCTGCGCCTGGAGGGCATTCCCCCTCTTCGCCACTGGTCCGAGGCGCTTGAGCAGTATATGGGACAGAACTTCCCGGACAGATAGTCTGTAGCGCATTAGGTATTACAAGCGTTCAAAATAACAGCCTGTTCATTTCCACAGTGATATCTGTCCTATCAGACTACAGGCTAAACAACCTGACCGGCGTGCCTTGCAAAGTGGTAAAATATTGCCTGGCAGTTTTATTCAGGAGGTGTGATGATTCGGTTATTGAAAGGTTTGTTTCTCCTTGCAGTTTTAGCTGGCATTCTCTTCTTCACCCACAGCATTGTTCTGACCAAGGCTGCAGAGATGCTGATCAAGAAAGATGAAATGAAGCCGGCGGATGTGATCGTTGTGCTTGCTGGCGAGCAGGAAGAGCGGGTCATGCACGGGGTAAAACTGTTCAGGGATGACTGGGCCCGTAAGGACAGGATCATCATGGCAGGCGGGCCGCTGGTATGGAAATACACCTGGGCAGCTCTCATGAAGGAACAGGCCGAATCTCTCGGCATCCCTGGCACGAAAATACTGACAGAGAATGAGTCCAGATCAACAGAAGAGGACGCCCTATACACAAAAGAGATCCTGAAGAAGAACGGATTTAAGTCCATTATCCTTGTCACCTCCTCGTATCACAGCAGACGGGCAGCGCTTATCTTCAAACGCGTTCTGGGCAGCGAGATCAGGATCATCAGCGCACCGGTCAATGACAGCTGGTTCAGTGTAAACGACTGGTGGAAGAGAAGGCGCGACCGTTCAGCAGTGCTGAATGAGTTCTCTAAATATGTCTGGCTTGGACTATTCGGCATTCAGGATAAGGCGGAGAAACCGGACTGATGGTTCTTGTTAAAGCTGACAACCTGGTCAAACACTACGGCAACCTCTGCGCTGTTGACAGCATCAGTTTCGAGATTATGCAGGGCGAATGCTTTGGCTTTCTCGGCCCTAATGGTGCGGGCAAGACAACTGCGATGAGCATCATCTACTGTTTCATGCCCCCCACCTCCGGCAAAGTTACGGTCTTTGGGCTTGATGTCATGGAAAAACCGAGCGCTATCAAGGCCCGCATCGGCGTCATGCCCCAGGACGATAACCTCGATCCTGACCTTTCCGTATTTCAGAACCTTATTGTCTATGCACGCTATTTTGATATGCCGAAGAAAGTTTCAGCGCCGCGCGCCTGGGAACTACTTGATTTCGTTGAACTCAGGGAAAAAGCGTCGGTGAATATCAAGGACCTTTCAGGGGGCATGAAACGGAGACTTCTGCTTGCACGGGCCCTGATGAACAATCCTGACCTGCTTATCATGGACGAGCCTACGGTGGGCCTCGATCCGCACAGCAGGCATGCTGTATGGGACAACCTGGCCCATCTCAAGGCAGAGGGCAAGACAACCATACTCACGACCCACTACATGGAAGAAGCGCAGCAGGTCTGCGACAGGGTCGCGATCATGGATAACGGCAAGACCATCGAGACCGGAACACCAGCAGACCTTATGAAAAAATATGGCGGTGACCTTGAAGATGTGTATCTGAACCTGACCGGCAAGAAGCTTCGGGAGATAATAGCATGAATCTCAAACGGGCGTTCAGGGTCTGGCAGAGGAATTTCACGGTCTTCACCAAGCTCTATAAATCGAGCCTCGCGCTGAACTTTGCTGAGCCGGTCCTTTATCTTTGGGCAATGGGTTTGGGGCTTGGGGCCTATGTGAAGGAGATCAATGGCGTGCCGTATATCAATTTCATTGCACCGGGCATGATCGCCTCATCAGCCATGTTCGCAGCCGTTTATGAATGCACATACGGCACCTTTGTGCGCATGACCTTTCAGAAGACCTTTGACGCAATCCTTGCAACTCCGATAAATATCTACGATCTGGTAGCAGGAGAACTCATGTGGGGCGCATTCAAGAGCGTGCTCTACGGTACGATCATCATGATCGTGATATCAGCCTTGGGACTGGTCGATTCTGCGGCGATCATTGGCGTGCTTCCGGTGCTGTTCATCAGCGGATTGATCTTTGCCGAAATATCGATGATCTTTGTGGCTATTGTACCCGGCATTGACTCGTTCAATTACTTTTATACGCTCTTCATGACGCCCATGTTCCTTTTCTCAGGCATCTTCTTCCCGCTCGATGGCCTTCCCCCGCTTGTCACCAAGATCGCATTCTTTATCCCGCTCTATCATCTGGTTAACATCTGCAGGTCATTCGCAGGAGGACATATTGTTGTTGTCGGGTGGGATGTGCTCTGGCTGGCAGTCGTTGCACTTGCCCTCGCCCCCTACCCCTTCAGGCTGATGAAGAAAAGAATTGTGAAGTAAGAGCAGTTGTTTTCCGGACGGGTCACACAACAAAAAACTACAGTAGCAAAACCATAGAGGAAAATACAGCTGGTTTTACCTGTCACCGTGATTTCCTTGATAGGACTTTCCCTTTTCAGTCATTATTAGCCCAAGGCGTTGAAATGAGCGATTCAAGAAAATGTAATAAGCAAAGACTCCAATTGGTGACATAATACGCATTGAGTATGAGAGTATTTTTTCTCTAATTTCTTTTTCTCCACTCAGAGAAGTTACAAAAACAGCACCAAAAACAGCACTCAACAAAACAATTGGCAGTAAAATCATCATAAATTTTATTGTTATCGGTACATTAAGGAGTGCAAAGCGCTCGAGAAAATGAACATCGCCAAAGGTTTTATTTGTCAGATAGCATTTTTTTACTCCAAAGTATGTGATCGTGACAGCTGCAATTGCAGAAAGAAACGAAACGAAAGCGTCACCAGTAGGTGGTTTTGGCCCAAATGATGGCGTGAGAATGTATATAGGGGTTGTAAAACTATACATGGCTGTCGTAAGAATTATGTACTTAGTTTTCTCCCATGACGTCAAGGCTTTTTGTGCAATTTTCTGCTCAAGTTTAGTCGACGATAGCAGTATCATTTTTTGTCCTAACAGTGATTTTTTCTAAAAGAGTATTTGAGAGATTATAGGATCAAATAAGCAACTCGTCAAGACAATTTATCAGACTTGAAGAAGGCCCGTTTATGAAATACAAGGAGTTATACTTGAGCAGTATCCTTTCCGGACAGAGTTCAGCGATGATCGAGCAACCCACCCCTGCACCCCTCCCAAGAGGGGACTTCAAACCGCGTGATTCTATTTCTTAAGGTCCCTTCCCTGGACAGGAAAGATTCCGGACAAGCCGGAATGACAGAAAATAGGAACTGTATCAGAAACTGCGAGTTTAATAATAATCACTCACGCAGGCTTGAACCTTCTCAATCTTAGGGCATTCGTAACAACCGTCACTGATGAAAAACCCATGGCCCCTGCAGCGAGCATCGGGTTCAGGAGTATGCCGAAGAACGGGAAGAGCACACCTGCTGCAACAGGGATGAGAATAACATTGTAAGCAAAGGCCCAGAAGAGGTTCTGCTTGATGTTCCTCATGGTTGCCTTTGAGAGCGCTATAGCAGTTACCACGCCCTTGATGTTGCCCGCGATAAGCGTAATGTCAGAGGCCTCCATCGCAACGTCAGTACCAGTGCCGATCGCAATGCCCACATCAGCCTGGGCAAGCGCAGGAGCATCGTTAATGCCGTCGCCGACCATCGCAACTACCTTGCCCTCTGCCTGGAGTTTTTTCACCTCAGCCGCTTTGTCCTGCGGCAGCACCTCTGCCAGCACCCGGTCAATGCCGGCCTGCCGGGCAATGGCTTCGCCCGTGCGTTTATTGTCGCCAGTTATCATGACGACCTCAATGCCGAGATCATGAAGCTGTCTCACTGCCTGCACCGATTCTTCCTTGAGCGTATCAGCCACCGCAATGATGCCGGCAGCCGTATTGTCCAGACTGACGAACATGGGGGTCTTTCCCTGCAGAGAGAGGCTTTCTGATTCAGCGGTCAATGCTTCAATATCAATACCCTCATCCTGCATGAACTTCTGATTGCCGAGGAGTATCTTCCTCCTTTGAATAGTTGCCTTGATGCCATGACCAGGGACCGCCTGAAACTGCTCAGGATCAGTGATCGTCAGGCCGGCCTCCTGGGCCTTCTTGATGATCGACTCGCCTAACGGATGTTCAGAGCCCTTTTCAGCAGAGGCTGCATAAAAAAGCAGGTCTTTTTCGTTCAGGCCTTTCACGATCAGATCCGTCACCTCAGGCCGGCCCTTGGTGAGCGTACCGGTCTTGTCAAACACAATCGAGGTTATCTTGTGGGCCTTTTCAAGAGCCTCGCCGCTCCTGATCAGAATACCGTTCTCTGCGCCCTTGCCTGTTCCGACCATGATGGATGTCGGCGTAGCCAGTCCAAGCGAACAGGGACAGGCAATGATCAGCACTGCGATAAAATTCAGGACTGCGTAGGTAAATGCAGGGGTCGGACCGAAGAAATACCAGACAGCAAAGGTGAGCGTCGCAATGCCGATAACCGCAGGAACAAAATAGGAGGCAATGATATCAGCCAGCCGTGCAATAGGAGGCTTTGAGCCCTGTGCTGACTGCACCATCTCGATAATATGGGAAAGCATGGTCTCTTTGCCAACGTTTACTGCCTCAAATTTGAAGGAGCCTGTCTTGTTGATCGTGCCGCCTATCACTGAAGTGCCGATATTCTTCTCAACGGGGATTGACTCCCCTGTGACCATGGACTCATCTACCGATGAATACCCCTCCTTGATGATGCCGTCAACCGGTATCTTCTCACCGGGCCGCACAAGGATCAGATCGCCGATCTCGACATCCTCGATCGGAACGTCCATCTCCCTGCCGTCCTTGATGATCCGCGCGGTCTTTGCCTGCAGGCCGATCAGTTTCTTGATCGCCTCAGAGGTCTGGCCTTTGGCACGCGCCTCAAAAAGCCTGCCGAGGAGGATCAGCACGATGATCGTTGCAGAGGTGTCGAAATAGACCTCAGCCGTATAGCCCTTGATCGCAAACAGGTCCGGGAAAAAGGTTGCCACAATACTGTAGAGATACGCAGATGAAGTGCCGATAGCGATCAGCGTATTCATGTTCGTTGTCCTGTGGCGCGCCGCTGCAATCGCACCTGCATAGAACTGCCGGCCTATCCAGAACTGAACAGGGGTTGCCAGAACGAGCTGGATCAAGTGATTGACCTGCATCGGCATGGAGAAGGCATGGCCGAAAATATGGTTCCACTGCATCAGCAGCATCAGAGGGACCGCCAGGACTGCGCCGGCGACAACCTTTGTCCTGAGCTCCCTGTAAGCCTTCTCCCTCTCCTTCAGTTCTTTTTCAACAATATCCTCACCCTGCTCGGCTTCGACAACCTCGTATCCAGCGTCCTTGATCACCTTCTTGAAGTCCCTGATGCTTACCAGTGACGGAAAATATTCTATTGTTACCTTTTCTGTCGCAAAGTTCACTGCTGCGGCAGTTACTCCGGGAAGCTGCTTCAATGCATTCTCAACTGCAGAAACGCAGGCAGCACAGGTCATGCCCTGAACAGGCAGGGTAATGCGGGAAACCGAGACGCCATAGCCCTGATCGACTATAGTCCTGGCAAGGTCTGCAACGGTCAGTTTGAGAGGATCATATCCGACCGTGGCCTTCTCTGCAGCAAAATTCACGGACGCTAACGACACACCGTCCAGTTCAGCAAGTGCATGTTCTATGTGGCTTGCACACGAAGCGCAGGACATGCCGGTCACCGGCAGATCAATTTTTTTTGATTCAGCAGATTCAGTCATCGTTTGCTTCCTTATTTATGCGTATAAAGTCAGCGCTGTTAACTCGCATAATTATACCACTGACGTTGTGAACAAAATATGAAACAATAGAAAGAGGAAAGAACTTTTTATGCGGCTGTAAGCAAGCAATATCCCGAAGATACTGTTTGGTCTATTGGATCTCTACGCGGCCTGACTTACAGGCAAAATGCCTGAGGTTTCCGTTGTAATCGCCGACCGAGAGATCAATAACGCCGTTATTCATGAACACTGACGGGGAGCTGTGATTGTTAAACTGCAGATCATTCAAAAATTCTTCGCGTGAAAAGACCGGCATTCCTGAGCCCGTGTTCCTTGCCGAATAAAAACGCATGCCGCCGTCCTGCTGACCGACAAAAAGATAGATCCGCTCACCGTCGCGCACCAGTGACGGCGATGCATAACGGTCTGTTTTGACCGAAGAAAAAACTCCGTCGATCCTTGTCCAATTCGGTTTGCCTGCCTGCTGGTCCTCCATGCGATATGCAGACACACGTCCATCAACATCACCAACGATCAATTCCCAGACACCATCGCCGTCGAGATCAAAGACCGTTGGCGAGGCATGATACGTCTTCGGCACTCCCCTGAAAAAATCCTTCTGCTCTTTCCATACTGGCCGATCATCCGTCCCTGTATTAAGGAAGGCACGGACATATCCATCCTGCTGTCCTGTTATGAGGAGATAGCTGCCGCGCCATAAGACCAGCGTTCCCCGGGCGTACCCGGCGAGTTTAATCCCTTTGAAGAAGTTCACCTTCTCTGCCCAGGGCAGATCCCCGGCAAGCGGCTGATACGCGAAAAGTCTCAGTTCACCATTAACATTACCGGTCACCATAAAAGACTTTTCACCCAGTTCGCAGAAGGCAGGGGTGCATACCGGTCCGGGCATCAGTCTGCCGGCAAGAAACAAAGGGACCTCATCCCATGCTCTAAAGTCGCCCTTCGCGTTGTTATAATAATGTATCTGACCGCTCCCGTCCGAGACAACAAGATTTGGTGCGGTGCTGCCGCTGGTCTGTATAAAAGCAGGCGCGGCAAAATTGCTGAAATCCATTCTCAGACCAGACTTCTGCCAGGAGCCTCCATTCTGTTTTTCGAGCAGATAGAGCTTTCCCATGCTGTTGCCGGCAACGATAATGACCCTGTTATTGCTCACGGTTGCAGCTGGCATGCCGTACATACCGATATTGATACCTCTAAAATAATCCGAGTCCCGGGCAAAGGATATATTTCCCTGGCTGGTAGTGTTCCGGTAGAGGACAAGTGCACCAGTCGAGTTACCGACGATAAGATCGGGCTTGCGGTCACCATTCACATCCGCGACCGTTGGTGTAGCGTCATCACCCACGTCAATGACCGGCATATCGATTCTCTGCCATACTGGCTTAACCCGTGTTCCCTCATTCCTGAATACAATGACCCTGCCCGATTCTGAGGAGAAACCACCCGTGCCCACGATAATCTCGGGCTTTCCATCAAGGTCCATGTCTGCAACCGCAGGCGAGGAAAAGGCACCTACCTGTATCCCCTGAAAATATCCTTTCACCTCAGCCCAGGGGCTATTAGACCCTCCGGCCTGCCTCCTATACATCCGAAGTAAGCCGTCCTTGCCGCCGGCTATAAGTTCCTGGCTGCCGTCGTCGTCCATATCAAAGAACACGAGCCTCGCAAAGGGAAGGACCTCAAGACCGCTGCGGTTAAACACCGAGGAAGTATTCTCTTCACAGGCAAGACCCTGCCGGTAGCTTCTCACAGGCTCTCTTACTGCAACAGGCGGAGGCGGGGGAATTATTTGTGGGACTGGCTGCACAACTTCACGCTGCGGAGCGCAGGAAGCGATGGCGATCAAAACGATGAGCACGGCTATTTTCTTCATATAAATAAAAAACCCCTGGCCGCCAGGCTGGCAGCCAGGGGTTATGCTTATTATAACAAATTACTTCGAAATTACTTCGAAATGCACACGTCTGTTCTCTTTTGCCTCTGCAGAATTCTTGTTCTTTGCGGTCGGCGTCTCAGGCTGTGCAAGTCTGGTCTCGCCATAGCTGATCGTGGTGAGCCTGTCAGCAGCTATGCCTTCCTTCACAAGAAATTCCTTTACCGCATTAGCCCTTCTCTCGCCAAGCGCCATGTTATAGTCATCTTTACCGTGAGCACAGGTATGGCCTTCCACCTGGACCTTGATAGAGGGATTGCTCTTGAGTGTCTGAATATCCCTAGCAAGAATAGCCTTTGCCTCATCGGTCAACGTAGCCTTGTCAAAGTCAAAATGCACATCCTCAAGAACGATCTTGACCGGTGCAGGAGCAGGAGCAGGCTTAACCTCAGGCTTCGGTGCAGGAGGTGGCGGCGGAGGGGGAGGAGGAGGAGGCGCAGGTGCCGGAGCAGGCTCAGGCGCCGGGGCAGGGGTCTTTCCGCCAAAGGCGAAGGTAAGACCGGCAGTCGCCACAACGTTCTGCATATTTGTTATTACATCTCTTACGTCAACCCTGAGAGCTATGTTCCTATGCATGAAGTATTTAAAACCGAGACCGATATTACCCATCATTGAATTGTAGTCTTCTCTGCCCATGGGCTTGATATCAGCATAGCCAAGGCCAGCCACAGCAAAGGGAACAAAGCTGCGATCCGGCGTGAAATGATAGAGCACATCAGCATGATACATGTCAGCGCGGGATCCTATGTGATCATATGCAGCTTCAAGGCCCCACTTCTGGGTCAGGTTATATCCAAGGCGAAGGCCGTACACAAACCTTCTGTTAAAGCCCTTCCTTTCACCGTCACAGTCCCCTTTCCTTTCATTGCAATTCTCTTCATGAATTCGATTGTCTTCATCAAAAACATGCCAGCCCGCATAGGGACCGATCTCAAAACTGCCTTCCCTGATCTGCGCAACTGCGAGTACAGGCAGCATGAGGGTTACTACGGCAACAACTATCAATATTCTTTTCACTGGTACCCTCCTGAATTATAATTTGGCATATTTTATCGCGCAAAGGCCTTGATGTCAATGTTTTTTTTGCAAAGACTCACCTGCTCGTCCTGTGATAAAATACCGCTGTAATGACCATAAACAACCCCCAAAAAGAACAGGAGAGACAGGACGATGCCGACCTGCAGCTTAAGAAACCTCCGCTGTATGCAGTATTTCTCCTGAACGACGACTATACGACCATGGATTTTGTCGTTCACGTCCTGGAAAATGTCTTTGATAAACAGGCGGTCGAGGCTACCAGAATCATGCTGCATGTCCATAAGAACGGGAAGGGACATGCCGGGACCTTTACGAGGGAGATAGCAGAAACAAAGATCGATACGGTTCATACAATGGCGCGGGAACATGAGTTTCCGCTAAAATGCTCTATGGAGAAGGAATGATCAACAAGGAATTCGAACTTATCATGGAGGCAACGATCAAGGACGCCCGGTCCCAGCGGCATGAATATCTGACCGTGGAACACATCCTTTACGCCATCCTGCATGACGACCTCGGCTCAGATGTCATAAAGAACTGCGGCGGCAATGTAGCCGCTATCAAGCAGGCACTGGCCGATTATTTCGCAGAGGAGTTCCGGAAGCCGGCACCAAAAGGCAATGCCTATCCAAAGCCGACCGTAGGATTCCAGCGCGTGCTCCAGAGGGCGCTTGCGCATGTGCAGTCTTCCGGCAAAGATGAGGCGGATGCCGGCGATATTCTGTCAGCGATCTTTTTCGAAGAGGATTGCCAGGCTGTCCATATCCTGCATCAGAAAGGCATTCAGCGTCTTGATGTCCTTGAATATATTTCACATGGTCTGGCAAAAATACGTGAAGAAGGGCCTCTGCCGCATGACCAGGGAGACCACGTGCATGAGAAACGCGGCGAAAGGCCGTCTGATGACCCGCTCAGCATCTATACGGTCAATCTTGTCGAAAAGGCGGCCAGAAATGAGATCGATCCGCTTATCGGCAGGAAGGCTGAACTGGAGAGGATGGTCCAGGTACTCTGCCGAAGACGCAAGAACAATATCATCCTTGTTGGTGAACCCGGAGTTGGCAAGACAGCAGCTGTTGAAGGGCTGGCCTTGAACATCCAGACAGGTCTTATACCTGAGGCCATGAAAAAAAGCAGCATCTATTCTCTCGACATGGGTGCTCTTATCGCCGGCACGAAATACCGCGGTGATTTCGAAGCACGCCTCAAAGCCACAATCAAAGCGCTCGAACGCATACCGGATGCGATCCTTTTTATTGACGAGATACATACCATTGTCGGCGCAGGAGCAACGAGCAGCGGGTCCATGGATGCATCCAACATCCTGAAGCCGGTGCTCAACTCCGGAAAGATGCGCTGCATCGGCGCCAGCACGTATGAAGAATATAAGAACTATTTCGAAAAGGACCGGGCACTTTCGCGCCGCTTCCAGAAGCTGGAGATCCAGGAGCCCTCGCCGGAGGAGACGGTCAGCATTCTTGAAGGACTCAAGTCTTATTACGAGGATTTTCATCATGTCCGCTATACACAAAGCTCGCTGAGGGCTGCTGCCGAGCTCTCTGCCAAATACATCAACGATAAATACCTTCCTGATAAAGCGATCGATGTGGTCGATGAAGCGGGGGCCGTCGCAAGACTTTCCGGCAAGACAGGCATCCGCACGATCAGTACGTCAGATGTCGAGAAGATCGTGGCTAAGATAGCAAAGATCCCGCCCCAGACGATCTCGCAGTCAGACATCAGGAAGCTCATGACCCTGGATCAGGACCTGAAAAAGGTCGTCTTCGGTCAGGATGATGCAATAGCTTCTCTGGTCGCATCCATCAAGAGGATCCGCGCAGGCATGGGTAACCCTGACAGGCCTGTCGGCTCATTCCTCTTTCTCGGTCCAACGGGTGTTGGCAAGACAGAGGTCTCAAAGCAGATGGCTGCGGTCATGGGCGTCAAGTTCATCCGCTTCGATATGTCTGAATACATGGAAAAGCATGCAGTATCCCGTTTGATCGGTGCACCGCCCGGCTATGTAGGTTTTGACCAGGGCGGTCTGCTGACCGATGCGGTCAGAAAGCACCCTTACGCAGTGCTTCTCCTTGACGAGATCGAAAAGGCGCATCCTGATATATTCAATATCCTGCTCCAGATCATGGACTATGCAACACTGACGGACAACAGCGGCAAGAAGGCAGACTTCCGGAATGTCATTCTTATCATGACATCCAATGCAGGAGCAAAGGATATGGACAGGCAGGTAATCGGCTTTGGCGACCGGTCACAGGACACGCAGATGAAAGGCAGGGATGCCGTCACAAACCTGTTCAGCCCGGAGTTCAGAAATCGTCTGGATACAACGCTGACGTTCAGGCCACTGACACAGGAGATCATGAAAAAGGTGGTCGAGAAGTTTATGACTGAACTGCACAATTCCCTCAAAAAGAAGAAAGTGATCGTGCAACTCTCGGATGCTGCACAGACCTGGCTTGCAGCAAAAGGGCACGACCCGGCTCACGGCGCAAGACCGCTTGGCAGGCTTATGCAGGAAAAGATCAAGGATATCCTCTCCAATGAAGTGCTCTTCGGGAAGCTCAGGAAAGGCGGGACTGTTGCGATCGGCCTCAAAAATGATTCCTTAACCTTTGATTATAAAGCATGAGCCAGGCTGCTTTGAGCCGCCTTGGCTTCGTGATATCAAGGCACAACCCTGGTTTTGTAGCAATCGCTCATGTCCGTATTCTTGCTGTCTGACGAAATAGCGTTCCCGCCTCCCGAGCTTGCTGAAGATGACGGACTGCTTGCGGTCGGCGGAGACCTCAGTGAAGAGCGAATCCTCAAGGCATACTCCCTTGGCATCTTCCCCTGGTATTCAGAAGGTTCACCCCTGCTCTGGTGGTCGCCTGATCCCCGCCTAGTCCTCTTCCCTTCTGAACTGAACGTCTCCCGCAGCCTTCGGCAGTTGATAAAGAGGGGCATATTTACCGTCACCGTGAACAGGGCATTTGAGCAGGTCATCCAATGCTGCGCTGAAAGCAGCCGCAGGGGGCAGTCCGGGACCTGGATAACCGAGGACATGATACAGGCGTACACCCGGCTTTACCGCGCAGGATACGCCCATTCTGTCGAAGCATGGCATGACGGCGAGCTTGCAGGCGGGCTCTATGGGCTCATATTGGGGAGAGTATTCTTTGGGGAGTCCATGTTCGCAAAAATGAGCAATGCTTCAAAGGTAGCCTTTGTAACCTTTGTGGAGGACCTTCGGCAGCGTCATTTCAGGCTCATCGACTGCCAGGTCCGTACAGAGCATCTTGTCAGCCTCGGCGCCAGAGAGATCAGCCGGTCTGATTTCCAACAAATTCTCAAACAGGCACTTGCAGAAAAATGACAAATTTGCAAGATAATCACTTTAGCCCGGTCATAACAGAGATCAGCCCTTCGATCCCAGATGGAATATTCCAGACGCCTCACCTGCAGAATGTCTGCAGAAAGAACTGAAGAAGCCCTGACTTAGACCCTGAACTTTTTCAGTTCAAGCAGGAGATTATGCGCGTCTTCCTTGAGCGCGCTTACTACCGTATTCATATCATTGGCAGAACCGGTGAGCTGACCCGCTGTACTCTTGATCTTATCAACTGACCTGACCATCTCGGCACTGTTCTCTTTCTGCTTGCCGATCGCCTGTGCAATATGAAATGCCTGTGTCGTGACATTCTCGATAACGCTGGCGATCTGTTTGCTCCGGCTCTTTTGTTCACCGGTTGCGTTCTTCACCTGCTGAGACAGTTCCTTCACACGGTCGGTCGCATCAATGATGAACCGGCTGCCTTTGGTCTGTTCCTGGATCGCCCGGGATATGTTCTCTGTCTGCTCTGTCATTCTTTCTACAGAATCGGTTATCTGCTTGATCGCAAGGGCCTCTTCCTCTGTTGCACGCTGGATCGCCCGGGCCATTTCTGTTGACGCCTTGGAACTCTCAACAATGTCCGTGAGCGCGTCACTCACGTCAGTCACCAGTGTCAGCCCCTTGTCAACCGTATGGATACCCTCAGATGCCATGCGGATGCTCGTCTTTGTGGCCTCCTGGACCGCGCGGATCAGTTCTGCGATCTCATTCGTTGAAAAAGAGGTCCGCTCTGCAAGGTTCTTGATCTCATCGGCCACAACAGCAAACCCCTTGCCATGTTCGCCGGCTTTCGAGGCAAGGATGGCTGCATTGATGGCAAGCAGATTTGTCTGGTCAGCAACATCGTCGATCACATTCAGGATCTTGCCGATATCCACGGTCCTCTTGCCGAGCGTGTTAATAATATCAGACAGAGAGACAACGCCGGTCTTGATGTTCGCCATGCCATGCATCGCTGCCTGAGCTGCCTGCATGCCTTTTTCAGATGCATTATTCATGACCGTCTCTGCAAGATTAACCGACTCATGGGCACGGGCATCGATATTCTTTGTCGTGGCGTTCACCTCGTCGATCGACGAAGCGATCGCCTCGGACGACTGGGCGAGCGTCTCAAGACTCTCTGCGATGGTCTTGATGGTCGAGACCATCTCCTCGATGGAAGAGGCAGTTTCATGGGCGGTCTCGCTGAACACGTTCGTGGTCTCCGCAACCTTCTCAATGGATGATGCTATTTCGTGTATAGAGGCAGAGGTATCTGTCGCTGATTCTGACAGGCTCTCTCCGCTCAGCGCTATTTCGGACATGGCGCTGTCCATCTTCCCTATTGCAGATGCGGTCTCCTCCACAGCCTTCTGCTGCACGTCGGCCACGGAAAGCACGCCCTGGGATGAAAGAGCTATGTTTGAGGTGACCCGAGTCACGCTGCCGGTGATATGGGAAACCTTTGACAGCATGTCCTTGAGATTGAACGCCATGCTGTTGATGGCATTTTGAAGGGCTGCAACCTCGTCCTGGCCGGCAACCTTCAATTCACTGCTGAGGTCTCCGGATGCCATCGCGTTGGCGGCCTTCTCCATCTCGATGATCGGTCCTGTAATAAAGCGGGCAATGGAGATATAGACCAAGATGATCGACGCAACAAAGCAAAGCAGAGATATGCCGAAGGCCCAGTAAAGAAGCTCATAGATCTGGGCGTTTATCACCCCTGTTTGTATTCCTACCCTGAGGAAACCGGCTGCTTTATTGTCCGCAGTAAGCAGGGGAAAGGAAAGGTCATAGAACGAGTCAAGTGTCTGAACAAGATTCTGTGTCGATGAAATGATCCTGGTTGCTGCATCATCCCTGAACTCCTTGCCCGCCTCAGATGGCTGGCTATGGAACAGCGCCTTACCCTTGAGGTCCATGACCATGGCATACCCCATTGCCCGATCCCGTGAAACCAGTTCAACCAGTTTTTCGTTCACGCCCTCAAGCGCCTCTATAGGTATGCCGAGGGAAACCGCCTTGTTAAGGTCCTTCTGCATGAGTTCGGCGATCGCAGCGCTCTTCGCAAGCATGGCAGACCGGTATTTTTTTGAGGCAACAGCGGTCAGCACAGCGGTATTGATGCCGAGGATAACGAACAAAATGCCTGCGATCAGGGCAACGGCCTTGTTCTGGAGTTTCATGGAAGTGAGCTTGCCGATCATTTTATAACCCTTGTTGCCGAAGTCAATAGGTCAAATGGAATCTTAAGCCCCATGTCCGTAGCCTCCTTAAGGTTAACAATCAGATCGATCTTCTTGGGCGGCTCCAGAGGTATAGAGGCCGGTTTTGCCCCCTTTAAAACACGTGCCGCAATCTTGGCAGCCTCTCTGCCCTGCTCCTGCGGATTGGCCGACAGCGTCAGTATGATGCCGCTCCCTTCGCCGCCGCCGATGGTTGTTCCGGTCGGAATCTTTGCCTTTCTCGCCGTGCCGATGATATTGCTGACACAGTGCATGGCTGCACAGCCCGTTGTAAGGAACAGGGCATCGACATTCGCGATCCTGGCAACATCATCGGCTCTTTTAACATTGAACCGCGTTGACTTGTATCCGAATGAAGCTTCCAGCTGCTTTACATCATTTGCCTGAAGCACCGTATCTTTCTCGGAATCACTGTACACAATACCGAGCGTAGCGAAATTCGATATACTTCTCAGATTCTTTACCAGGCTTGCTACCGGCACCTTTGAGCTGACGCCTGTCGCATTCTTGCCCATAATGCCCAGCGCCTGCGGGTCGTACACACCAGCAAAAACGATCGGGATATCTGATGCCTCCTGCTGCGCAACGAGCGTTGATGGTGCGCCGTAGGTGACGATGACGTCCGCGCCAACCGCAACCAGCTTTCGTACCGCATTCGACCAGGAGACAGATTCCGGCATGGGGGTCTGCAGCACGATCTCAACCTTGCCGGCACCCTCAGCAGCGAGGGCATCGGTAAAGGCCTTGTGCATATCACGATAGTAAGGAATATTTCCGGTCATGACCACGCCTATGGTCTTGTCTGCGGCCGTTGCCGGACCTGCAGCAAAAAATAACCCGGAACAGAAAAAAACTAATATAAAAACAAGTATCTTCTTCATGTGATGCGTATACCTTACCATTTCTTCGAAAGCGTCAGGAAAACAACATGTGCCTTGCCGTCCTTGACGTCATCATATTTATTATTAATATCATCGTCCAATTGCGAATACTTATAGTCCATGCCGAGAGAAAATCCGCGTTTGAAACGGTATTCTCCTGACGCATAGCAGACGGTTTCCTTTGTTCTCAGTGCGGAGAAGTCCGCAGTTGAAGGATGAAGCAGGTTAGTGTCTGAAGGATAGAACTTACCGTTGCTCAGCGTATAGTTAAAACCCGTACCGAGGGTCAGGTTGCTCTTCGGCGTATAGTTCAGGTCAAGACCATAGGTATGAGCAAAGATCTTGTTCGGAACCATGGAATCATTAACACCGGTTGCTATACTGCCAATCGCAATATCCTGTGTTGTTTTGTTATGCATATAGGAGTAGCTTGTGGTCAGAGAAAGATCGCTGAGGATCAGATATGTAAGGCTGCCGAAGAACCTGTCCCGCAGGACCTCCCGGCTCTGCGCCGTGGAGCCGATAATTTCCAGGTCACCTCTTTTCTCTTTCGCAGCGCTGTAGCTCAGCAGAAGGTTCATTCTGGATGTCGGGACCCAGGAAACCGAGGCCCGATATTCATTAGCAGAATCAGGCTCAATGTTCACAGAGGGATTATCGATCTCCTTATGCGTATATCTGAGCTTGACGTTCAGCCCTTTCATGAGCCTCAGGTCTGCTGAAAGAGTTCCAACGTTCTTCGTCGTCTTGTCCGGTATGCCCCATTCAGCTGAATCATCCCTGTCGACCACATCATGGACAAATTCACCCTTGAAAACGACTCCGGATATCGGCCTGTATCTGACGATCCCGGTGACCGTATCGGTCTCAGACGATATTGAATCCTTGATGGATTGATAAGGATCATTCTTGCTGTACGTAACATTCTTAATCGTGACATGACCAGGATTATCTATATCAGAATCCCGATGACGGTATTTCAGAAAGAAGGTCAACTCCGGTACAGCCACCCAGGTGATCTCGCCCGATCCGATAAAGTAATCTGCCCTGGCACCGCTGTCCCTGTTCTCGCGGTCAAGCTTGGAGAACGTTGCTGAAGCGACAAACCCGCCGGTGTAAGATGTATGGAGCTTCAGCGTGTCGGATGAACCCCGAAACTCAGGCACTGAATTATGTCCATATTCACCTGCAGGCCTCGCCCACCTGGAGGGAGGCACCGGAGGTGGTCCCGCTGAAGAACCGTCGGTTACCGCCAGGTATTGATCAAACATCATCGCATCGCCGCTCACACTGAACCACTTTTCACCATGTGAATAATCGACCTCGATCGGTCCGAGGTGACTGTTTACGCCAACCGTTAAGGTCTTGGTCGTCCAATCTATACTGCGGTCATCAGAGGTCCTTTTCCCGGTTGAAGGACTTGTACTGCCGAGATAAAATCTCTGCTGCTGCGTGCCTTTTCGCGTTATGAGTCCGCCTTCTGCATACACATGAAACGGGAAATCATGCGTTTTAAGCCTCAGAAAGATATTGCTCATGCCAACGGTTACACCGTAATCGTCACCCCTGTCCCTTCGATCCACCTGATACGAACCGCCGGGAGTAAAATCAAAAAGTTTCAGATTATCCAGATTATGATAAAGCGTCCTGTTTATTCCCCGAAAAACGACCATGTCCTCATACGCATAGTTCAGGTCTCCGTAATAATCCTTCTTGTTCTCGAAATCAAAATTAAAATGAAAACGGTGAGGAAAACTGAAGTAGCGCAGATCGCCGCCAAGAACAGCAGAATTATGCAGATATTCGTATTCATCTGCCGTGGCAGCACCACTGGCTGAAACAAAGCGGTATCCGCCGGTAAGGGTCACTTCGGGCGGCATAACAGGATAAAGATATTTTTCATCAGCGGATCCGTTCACATGGCTCTCTTCTGCGGATACTGCCGGCTGAGCAGCGTCCTGGGACAAAGCCTGTGAATTCAGGGAAAAAATTGCAGCGAGTACGGCCAATACTATTTTTTTGAATTTCATTTTTCCCTCCCTCACTGTATAAACCTGCCCTTGCCACCGGGGGAAGGACGGTCTGTGCCGTGGATCTGAGAGTGACAGTCTGTACACCGGGTATAATATGCAACCTTCCTCTCGGTAACGGCAACCCCCGCAGAAGTTACTCCATGCCCTTCATGGCACTGGAGACAGAGGAAGGGGACCTTCACGACGAGAAGGTTATTGTTCACCGAGCCGTGGGGGCTATGGCAGGTACGGCAATCCTCCATGTTTTCGGCATGCTCATAGACAAAAGGACCTTCTTTATCTGCATGACACTGTGTGCAGGCCTCTTTTATCGTGGATTTCTTGAGGAGCTTGTCATTCACCGAGCCATGCGCATCATGACAATCGCTGCAGACAACCCGTTTTTCAGGAACAGGATGGTGGCTAGGCAGCGCAAATTCCGCCTTCACTTCCTGATGGCACTTTTCACACATGACCGCCATATTCTTCGGCTCGACCTTCAGGTCATATCCGGCATGGACGTTATGGCAGTCAGAACAGGCAACATCACTGACAGCGTGAGTCCCTGCATTCCAGTTATGAAGATTAAATGTTGCGTTTCCCGTGTGGCACTTGAGGCAGATAAGTGACTTTGCCTGGCTCGGCAGGTTCTTCAGGTCTATCAGGGTCTTATAGTCACAGGCCGTCTGCTTGCCTGCCTTCGCATCAGCCTCAACCTTCTCGGGTGTCAGGCCTTCAATGGCCAAACTGCCGGGGCCGTGGCAGGACTCGCAGTTGACCAGCGGCAGGCCAGACTTCGATGACAGCTGAACGCCCATGGTGCTCGCATCAAAATCACGCTTTATCTTATCGTGAAAATGGCAGGCTGAGAGGCAGTTCTGGGTCCCAACGTAGTTAGCATCGAGTCTTCCCACGATCATCCGCTCATATTCCTTAAGCGGCAGAAGCGGCTTTGAAGTCTTGAGGGACTCGCACCCGACCAACAAAACAGGCAACAGGGCAAGAGCAGCAATGATCCTTCGCACTAAAACCATTTAGAACCTCCACACACTTTTATAAGTGATACATGATATTAAATACGTACACAACAAGTCAACCGGAGATGGCGTCATTATTGAGATAAACGGCTTTTATGCAAGGCTTTTTTCCAACAGCTCAGGAAGGTCTGGCTCTTTTGTTCAACACCGGGGTGAGAAGCAGGAAAGTCGGGAGCGGCATCAGTCAAAAAAAAGGGTTTGCATTTCTGCAAACCCTGCCATGTTCTGGCTCCCAGGGAGGGATTCGAACCCCCGACATGGTGGTTAACAGCCACCCGCTCTGCCGGCTGAGCTACCTGGGAACATCCTGAATACCGTACATTTTTACTGCAGCAAACAGACATTGTTTATATCAAAAATACCTCATTCTTGTCAATGAACTTGTTCTTGCAGCAGCGATGCTTCACTGCGAAATCCCTGAGTTTCATGGCCCTCATAGTATAATAAGGCTATGAAAAGAGTGCTCAGCACAGGTGCTATTATTTTTCTCTTTCTACTGCTTCCGGCATACCTGTTCTCCTCTGCATCGGCAAAGCAGCTAATGGCGATCAAGATCAGCGGCGTTATAAATCCAGCATCATCGGAATTTATAACAAGAAGCATAGCAAAGGCCAGGACAGTCCATGCTGAGGCCCTTATCATCCAGCTCGACACCCCGGGCGGGCTTGACACATCAATGAGGTCAATCATCAGAGAGATATCCGCAAGCATGGTTCCGGTCATTGTGTATGTCTCGCCGGCTGGAGGGCGTGCAGCCTCTGCAGGTACGTTTATAACCCTTGCTGCACATATTGCGGCCATGGCTCCGGGAACAACTATTGGTGCAGCCCACCCCGTCTCTATCGGCCGGAAAATGGATCCGGAGAGTGCTGAAAAGGTGACCAATGATACAGCGGCATTTATCAGATCGCTTGCGGAAAGATCGGGCAGAAATGCGCAGTGGGCGGAGTCTGCGGTAAGAAAAAGCATCTCGGCAACAGAAGTCGAGGCGCTGCGCGAGCAGGTGATCGATCTGGTAAGCAGCGATATTAATTCATTGCTCCGTGACATCAACGGCAGGACCGTACGGACAGCAGAAGGTGAAAAAACACTCAATACTGCAGGGGCAGCCGTTGTCACGAACGAAATGGACATGCGTTACAAGATCCTGGACTTCATCTCTGATCCGAGTGTTGCCTATATGCTCCTCCTGCTCGGATTCTACGGCCTCTTTTTTGAATTTACCAATCCAGGGGCCATCTTCCCCGGCGTTGCAGGCGGCATATTCCTCATCCTCGCCTTTTATGCGTTCCAGACGCTGCCGGTGAATTATGCTGGCCTTGCACTGATCATCTTTGCGATCATACTTTTTATCCTCGAGGTGAAGATCATTTCGCACGGCATGCTCACGATCGGGGGCATCATTGCCATGGTCTTCGGTTCCCTCCTGCTTTTTGAATCTGCAGAACCTTTTTACCGTATTTCGCTCACGGTCATTGTCCCTGCGGTAATGATCACGGCCCTATTCTTCACGATCACGCTCAGACTCGCATACAAGGCTTATAGATCAGCTCCGCTTACCGGAAGAGAGGGACTGATCGGCATCGAAGGAAAAGCAGTTGAAGCTGTCACAAAAGAGGATGGCATGGTATCATTGCATGGCGAGCTCTGGTCTGCCTTTTCCGATGAGACCATCGAAAAGGGAGCAGGCATTGTGGTTACGGATGTGACCGGATTGAAACTCAGGGTAAGAAAAAAGGAGGGCTAATCATGCCGATACTCACACCGTTTCTCACAGGGATGGCACTGATATTGTTCTTTGCCGTGTACATCCTCAGCAGTGCGATCAAGATATTAAAGGAATATGAGCGCGGCGTTGTCTTCAGGCTCGGCAGGATCATACCGGTCAGGGGGCCAGGGCTTGTGATCATCTGGCCCATCATAGACAAACTCGTGAGAGTGAGCCTCCGCACCATCACCATGGATGTGCCGCCGCAGGATATCATCACCCGGGACAATATAACGGTGAAGGTAAATGCCGTTGTCTACTTCAGGGTCATTGATCCGATCAAGGCTATCACCGATGTTGAGGACTTCTACTACGCGACCTCGCAGATGTCGCAGACCACCCTAAGGAGTGTACTGGGACAGAGCCAGCTGGATGACCTGCTTTCAAAACGCGATGAACTGAACGCAGAACTCCAGAAGGTGATCGATTTTCAGACAGAGCCCTGGGGCATAAAGGTCTCGACCGTTGAGGTAAAAAACGTAGACCTGCCGGTTGAGATGCAGCGCGCCATTGCACGACAGGCAGAGGCAGAGCGGGAACGAAGGGCAAAGATCATCCATGCCGAGGGAGAATTTCAGGCATCTCAGAAACTTGCCGATGCGGCAGCGGTCATATCGTCTCAGCCGATCTCACTTCAGCTCAGATTCCTCCAGACACTTACCGAGATAGCCACGGAAAAAAACTCCACGATTATATTCCCTGTGCCCATCGACCTCCTTAAACATTTTATGGAACAGGATAAACCAAAGGGTGAATCATAGGAACACAGACGGAAAAGAAAAGCGCCGAACATATCTGGATCAAGGTATCCGTACTTCTCTTCTTCCTTCTCCTGACCTTTATCCTGTATAAGGCAGGCGCATTCCAGTTCTTCATGGACCGGGAGAGGGTCCGCGCGTTCCTCGCGTCTCTCGGCCCGCTCTCGTTTCTCGGCTTCATCCTGCTCCAGGCGCTCCAGGTAATCGCAGCTCCCGTTCCGGGTGAGGTGACCGGCGTTCTGGGAGGATTCCTCTATGGGCCGCTCCTCGGGCTTATTCTATCAACTATCGGTCTCACCATTGGGTCATGGATAAACTTCGCTCTGGCCAAGACATTCGGCAGGCCCTTTGTAGATAAATTCGTCTCAAAAAAAACAATGGAGAAATATGACTATCTGCTGCATCATAAGGGTGCATTTCTTGTATTTGTCCTGTTCCTCATCCCGGGTTTTCCAAAGGACATCCTCTGCTATATCATCGGACTCGGCCATCTCACTACCAAAGAATTCCTTATGATCAGCACGGTCGGCAGATTTGGGGGCACGGTGCTTCTCACACTCGGCGGCACCTATCTCAGACATCAGCAGTATTACCATTTTTCGATCCTGATCGGCGTTGCCGTTGTCATCATATTCCTCTCCATGGTTTACAAGGACAAGCTGGAGCGGATCTTCCGCATCTGGCATGTCAGTTCGAGAAAGAAAGAGAGAGACAGAAAGAAGGAGAAAGGATAAGATTCAGGTTAAGGCTGAGGTTAATACAAAGGCCGAGGTTGAGGTTGAGATAAAAAGGAAGAGCGAAAAACACCGGCATTTATTTCGACTCTCGAATGAAGCTTATATTCTGTAGTCGATCTTAGCCTAAGCCTTGACCTATATCTGATTTTTTATCTTAGCCTAAACCTTGGCCTGCTTTTATCTACCACTTAAGCAGTGCAGATGCCCAGGTGAGACCGCCGCCGAACGCTTCGAGAAGAATATATTCCCCATCTTTAATCCGCCCCGTCCTGCTCGCTTCATCCAGGGCAATGGGGATGGAGGCTGCTGAGGTATTGCCGTATTTCTCGATATTGATAAAAACCTTCTCTTCTGGCAGCTTCAGCCTGTTTGCCGTCGCCTGAATAATCCTGAGATTGGCCTGGTGCGGTATGAGCAGGGAGAGCTTTGACGGATCAAGGCTGTTTTTTTCGAGCGTTCCCGCAGCAAGCTCAGCCAGTGTCCTTACAGCAACCTTGAAGGTCTCGTTCCCCTTCATCTTGATAAAGTGACGCCTATGCAGAATACTTTCCCGTGAGCAGGAAAACCGCGACCCGCCGCCAGGCAGCATGATCAGGTCGCCGAGGCTTCCGTCAGACTGAATATGCGTTGACATGATACCGCGTTTTTCTTTGGTCCCCTCAAGTATTACCGCACCGGCGCCGTCACCAAAGAGCACGCAGGTCGTCCTGTCCTGCCAGTCAGTCACCCGCGACAGGACCTCTGCTCCCACCAGGAGTATCCTTTGATGAGCCGCTGTCTTTATCAGGGAATTGGCAACATGCAGACCGTAAACAAAGCCGGAACAGGCGGCATTGATATCAAAGGCAGCGGCATGCTTTATGCCGAGTTTGTCCTGGAGAACGCATGCCGTTGAGGGAAAGGGCATATCAGGAGTGCACGTAGCAACGATAATAAGGTCTATGTCCTTTGGTTTGAGATGCGCCTGTTTCAGAGCTCTCTGCGCAGCCTCAAAGGCAAGGTCAGAAGCTGCCTGAGACGCATCAGCGATCCTCCGCTCCCTGATCCCTGTTCTCTCCATGATCCATTCATCAGAGGTCTCGACGATCTGCTCCAGATCATGATTGGTAACAACGCTCTCGGGAACGTACGAGCCGGTGCCGACGATCCGTGTCCGCATCATCTATGCCTCACGCGCATGCAGGTCTTTCTGAATGGCATCCGAGATCGCTTCATACACGCGTTTGCGGGAAAAATCATTGGCAACCTTGAGTGCATTTCTGATCGCTTTTGACGTTGATCTGCCGTGGCTAATTATGCTCGTTCCGTTAATGCCAAGGAGCGGCGCTCCGCCAAATTCATCGTAGTCGGTCTTTTTCTTGAAGTTCTTGAATGCAGGTCTGAGCATGAGATAACCGAGCCTCCCTGCGGTAACCCCCGAAATCTCCCTCTTCAGCATCTTTATGATCGCCTCTGCAAGGCCTTCACTGATCTTGAGCGCTATATTGCCCGTAAAGCCGTCGCAGACGACAACATCTGCCTTGCCGCTGAAGATGTCTTTGCCTTCAATATTGCCGATAAAGTTCACGGAGGACTGCTTGATCAGCTTAAAGGCCTCCTTGGTAAGTTCATTCCCTTTGATGTCTTCCTCCCCGATGCCGAGAAGCCCGACCTTCGGCTTTTCCCGTCCGAGGATCAGCTGGCAGTAAATGTTTCCCATAAGTGCGAACTGGTGAAGGTTTCGAGGCGTGCAGTCAACATTGGCCCCCACATCGAGGAGCAGGAACTTGTCCCTGAGGTTCGGCATAAGCGTTGCGATGGCAGGCCGGTCAACACCCTTGGACATGCCGAGCAGGAGAAGGGAGGTGCCCATAACAGCGCCGGAATGGCCGGCACTCACAAAAGCATCAGCCTTGCCGGCCTTGACCAGACCGATACCCACCCGAATGGAGGAATCGCGTTTTTTCCTGATCGCTACGGAGGGGGACTCATGCATCTCGACGACCTGTGACGCATGAACGATAGAAATGCGGCTGTTCTTGTATTTCCGGCCCTTGAGCTCTTTCTTTATGGTCGTTTCGTCGCCGACAAGGGTTATGTGAATATCTTCTGATTCCTGAACCGTTTCCACGGCTCCGTCAATATTGACAGTCGGCGCATGGTCACCGCCCATGGCATCAAGAACAACATTCATTATGCCGGTTATTTTTCTACTATCTCGAGGACTTTGGTGCCGTTATAGGCGCCGCAGCTGGGACATGCCCTGTGCGGGAGCTTAAGCTCCTTGCACTCCGGACACTGGCCGAGGTTCGGCGTCTCGCCCTTCCAGTTTGCCCGTCTCTTGTCTCTTCTTGCTCTCGAATGTCTGCTTGTCGGATTTGCCAAGGTACTACTCCTTTTCTTTGTCTAATAATTTCTTCAAGACCTCAAGCCTGGGGTCTATCTCTTTCTGCACACAGGTACAGGTCGCGGTGTTCAGGTCAATGCCGCATTTTGGGCAGAGGCCTTTACAGTCTTCTTTGCAGAGAGGCTTCATCTGAACACTGAGCAGTATCTGCTCCCTGATCAGTTCGTCCACGTCCAGCTCTTCTCCGGTATAAAACCCCATGTCCATCTCATCATCATGGAGTCCGTGCTTCTCCGAGCCTATCTCGTCAGCAGGATGATATACGACACTTACCGGCAGGTCCTGCGCCTGCCGCACATCTTTCAGGCATCTGCTGCATGCCATCTCAAGCTCTACTGCAAGGTTTCCAGTGACCATGACCTCATTTTCGATCTTGTTCACCGACAACTGCGCTTTCACCGGAGAAGAAACAGAAAAACCCTCAATACTGATCTTTTCCTCAAGCTCTACAACAAGGCCTTCTTCCGGTATCTCTGGAATAACTATTTTCATTATTAAAGGACCATAAAAAGAACTTAATTATAGAGAGTTGCAGTTCAATATGTCAAGAAAAGTGACACCCGCTGACCAAGACAAGCTATTCGAACAAAATCGATTTTCTGCCATTTTTCGGCAGGTTGCACTTTGTCTCCGTGATGGTATTTAATATCCGATATGTCCGAACTTACGCCACTTATGAAGCAATATACCGCGGTCAAAGAGAGCTGCCCCGATGCCATCCTGCTCTTCAGACTCGGTGACTTTTACGAGATGTTCGGTGCAGACGCCGAAAAGGCATCCGCCATTCTTCAGATCGCCCTTACCTCCCGGGACAAATCAAAGGACAACCCCCTGCCCATGTGCGGGGTCCCGTACTTTGCGGCAGAGACCTATATCTCGAAGCTTATCAAGGCCGGTCTTAAGGTGGCGGTCTGCGAACAGATGGAAGACCCGAAAGAGACCAAGGGGATCGTTTCACGCGAGGTGGTCAGGGTAATTACGCCAGGCACGCACACACCCGAGAACCCGAAGGAGAACACATACATCATATCGCTCTATCCGGCTGGCAGAAAGCATGGGGTGGCCGCTGCCGATATATCAACCGGCCAGTTCATTGTCTTTGAGACCGCAGAGAATATCGAAGACGAAGTGAGCAGCTTTGAGCCAAAGGAAGTCCTGCTGCCGGCAAGCCTCAGCGACAACATCCACTACCGGGAGACCCTTTCGGGCTATTACCAGACCTTCCGGGACGACTGGTCATTCGACTATGCTGACGCGTACCGTGCACTCACCGAGCATTTTCGGGTTTCATCGCTTGACGGTTTCGGCTGCGGCGGGTTCACTGCCGGCATATCAGCAGCAGGGGCGCTCCTTGAGTATCTCAAGACCACCCTCAAGGAAAATCCTGATTTCAGAAAGATCACCACCTTCCGGCAGACCACCCACATGTTCATCGATGCTGCGACACAACGGAATCTTGAGCTGACACACAACCTTAAGGATAGCTCGCGGGAAGGAACACTGCTCTGGGCGCTGGACGAAACGCTTACCCCCATGGGAGGCAGGTTTCTCAGAAGTTCCCTGCTGCGGCCGCTGACAGACATATCACCGATACAGGCAAGGCTCGGCGCCATTGAATATCTGATCGAGGACTTCGAACTGCTCGAGACCATACGGACCTGCCTCAGAAAAGTGCAGGACCTGGAGAGACTTGCCGCACGGGTTACCACCGGAAAGGCTAATGCCCGGGACCTGGTCGCAATACGGACATCGCTGGCTGAACTGCCCAAACTGAAGAAGGCACTCAATACAGCAAGAGATCCCTACATCAAGTCCCTTGCCGAGGAGATGGCTGAACTGCCGCTGCACCGGGAACGCATCGAAAAAGGGATCGTCGACAATCCGCCGCTCAGCATCAGGGACGGCGGCCTTATCAGGGAAGGCTATCATCCCGAAGTTGATGAACTCAGGTCCATCTCGACAACCGGCAAGGACTTTATAGCCGAGATGGAAGCACGGGAAAAGAAGCGTACAGGCATATCATCCCTCAAGGTCGGTTATAACCGGGTCTTCGGCTATTACATCGAAATAACCAAGACAAACCTCGATATGGTCCCGGATGATTACATCAGAAAACAGACGCTCGTGGGCGGGGAACGATTCATCACGCCTGAGCTGAAGGAATATGAAAGCAAGGTACTCGGGTCTGAAGATAAACTGAAGAGTCTTGAATACCAGGTGTTCAACCAGATTCTCTCAAGCGTCAGGGACGCCTCTGACCAGATCCTCAAAACAGCGTCAGCTGTGGCAGCCATGGACCTTCTCTCCTGTCTTGCGGTTGTGGCCAAGCGGCACAATTTCGTAAGACCGGAGATCGCCGAAGATCCGGTCATCGAGATCGTCGAAGGCAGGCATCCGGTCCTTGAACGCGTCCTTGCCGGAGACCGCTTCATTCCGAACAACACGCTTATCGATACGCAGGATAATCTGCTCATCATCCTGACCGGACCGAACATGGCAGGCAAGTCAACGTACATGAGGCAGGTCGCACTGATCACCCTCATGGCCCAGATGGGAAGCTTTGTGCCTGCGGTGTCTGCGCGCATCGGCATAACAGACCGGATATTCACGCGGATCGGTGCATCGGACTTTCTCGTGAAGGGACAGAGCACCTTCATGGTCGAGATGATCGAGGCTGCAAACATCATCCACAACGCAACCGGCCGGAGCCTCATCATCCTGGATGAAGTGGGCAGGGGCACCAGCACATTCGACGGCATCAGCATTGCCTGGGCCATTGCAGAGCATATTCTGAACCGCATCCAGGCACGGACGCTCTTTGCCACGCATTACAATGAACTGACCGAACTGGCCATTATCCACGAGGGGGTCAAGAACTTCAACATCTCGGTCAGGGAATGGGGGGACGAGATCATCTTCCTGAGAAAGATCGAGGAGGGCCCTGCAGATAAGAGCTACGGTATACAGGTCGCGCGGCTGGCAGGCATACCGGACACGATTATCGCACGCGCGAAAGAGGTGCTGCATAATCTTGAAAAGGAAGAACTGAACGAGGCAGGAGCACCCAAATTCGCACAGGAAAAAGGCGGCAAAAAAAAGCTCGATCAGCTCGATCTCTTTTCCTCTTCCGGCGGCTCGATCATTGACGCGCTCCTTGCGCTGGAGACGGACACCATGAAGCCTGGAGAGGCACTTGCCAGGCTGATCGAACTGAAGAACAAAGTGCAGCTCTAGGCATCCCGACAAACCCTTTTTTGGCTGAAGGGAACATGCTATGATAGAGAAAATCTCTGCTGTATTTTCCCGATAAGGAGGCAACAATGCATCCGCAGGATATCAGGTATCACAAGGAACACACATGGGTAAGGGTTTCCGGCAAAAAAGGCACGATCGGCATAACCGATTATGCCCAGGACGCGCTGGGTGACATTGTCTATATTGAGCTCCCGGAGATCGATTCGTCGGCAGAGGCCAACACGGAGATCACGGAGATCGAATCGACAAAATCCACGTCATCCGTTATATCACCGGTCAGCGGCAGGGTGATCGAGGTCAATGAGGAACTGTCCGAAACCCCGGAGATCATCAATGAAGACCCTTATGAACGGGGCTGGATAGCAGTGATCGAACTGGACAACCCTGCGGAGATCGATGATCTTCTGGACGCCTCTGAATACGGCAAACTGGTGGACGAGGAGTCCGCATGAACGTTTCGGTCCTCGGCGCAGGACCGGGCGGATATGTTGCTGCACTGAGGGCTGCCCGGCTCGGCGCCCGCGTCACGGTCATTGAAGACCGTGAGGTCGGCGGCACCTGTCTGAACTGGGGATGCATCCCCACAAAGACCATCCTTGCCTCAACAAATCTTCTGGCAAAGGCAAAGGATCTTGAGGCCTTCGGCCTTGAACTTCAGGGGCAGGTGGTCCCGAACCTGAGCCGCATCATTGACCGGAAGAACAAGGTCGTCTCGACACTCGTCAAGGGCATCAGAGGCCTCTTCAAGAACCAGGGAATAACCGTTGTTCAGGGCAGAGGTGTCCTCTCATCTGCGCGGACGGTCTCCGTAACCCTGAAGGACGGAACGCAGGAGACCATTTCGTCGGACAGCATCATCATTGCAACCGGCTCGCGTCCTGCGGCGATCCCTTCCCTGCCCTTTGATGGCACGCATATTCTTTCTTCCACAGATGCCCTCGATCTGAGGGAGATACCAAAAAGCATGCTGATCGTCGGAGCCGGCGTTATCGGCTGCGAGTTCGCCTGCATCTTTCGCGAACTGGGCACTGAGGTGACCGTTGTCGAGATGCTGCCCCGGGCACTTGCAACAGAAGACCGGGAGATATCCGAACTCTTCGAAAGAGAATTAAAGAAGCAGAAGATAAAGCTTATCACCAATGTCAGGGTTGAAAAGACCGATATCAGGGAAGACGGCGTTCATGCCCTGCTCTCTGACGGCAAAGAGGTGATTGCCGAAAAGGTCCTGGTCTCGATCGGCAGGGCACTGAATACCGAAGGCATAGGGCTGAAGGAAAGCGGCATAAGCACGGGACCGAGGGGCGAGATCATCGTAAACAAAAAGATGGAGACGAACATACCCGGCATCTATGCCATCGGCGATGTGACCGGCGGCATGCTCCTGGCCCATAAGGCCTCTGCTGAGGGACTTGTCGCAGCAGCGAATATCATGGGGCAGGAGGTGGAGATGAATTACGATATTGTGCCCGCAGCCATATTCACCTCTCCTGAGATAGCATCAGTAGGGATGCGCGAAGACCAGGCAGTGGAAAAGAAGATCAGCATAGGGACCGGCCGCTTTCCCTTCAGGGCACTGGGCAGGTCTCATGCCATGGGCGAGATAGCCGGCATGGTCAAGATCATTACCGATGCTGCGACTGACCGGATCATAGGCTCCCACATCATCGGACCCCATGCCTCTGACCTTATCGCAGAAGCGGCTGCAGCCATGAAAGCCGGGCTCACTGCCCGGGAACTTGCAGAGACGATACATGCCCACCCTACTCTGGCAGAAGCCGTCATGGAAGCGGCTGAAGATGTGCACCAGATGGCCGTGCATCTGCCGGGCGCCGCGGAAAGGCATTCATAGTGGCAGAGAAGGAGATCAGACAGGGCTGGGTAGCGCAGTCAAAAGAGGACAACCAGGTCCTCTTTTCAGAGCTCGATGTGCTGCTCCGCGGTCTTGACCGCTTCTTCAACATAGAGAACCTTCCGTATTCCAATGAGGACATAGGAAGCAGAAACTTCTATGAAGAGCTTCTCGCTGCCAGGGACGTGATCCTCCGCGTGCTCGGCATCCTCGAGGTCGTGATCCCGGAGAACCGGAAGAATGCATACTGGTTCCGGAAGTTCACGGAATCCAAGTTCATGCCTGAGCGCAAGATCGATGACTTCAGAAAAGACCTCTATCTGCAGGACACGCCGGAAAAGGGAATCTATCTGCTCTACGACTCGTTCATCAATATGAAAGGTATCATCTCGGACCTCGCCCGGTCCGGCCAGATCTCCTATATGGGTTTCCTGAACGTCGGCAATCTGGTCAGCAAGGATATCAGGGAAAATGCCTTTTTCAACCCGTTCAAAAAGAATATGAACCCCGAATTCGATATGATCACGAACCAGACCATTTCGAAGATCGCCCGGTCACTCACGGACAAGGATGAAAAGAAGCATATCTCGGTGATCTATCTGTACCTCTTCCGGTTCATACGGATCATGAGCTTTATCGAACTTACCACGCAGCGTGCCGTATCGCTCAGCTCCTCGCTCGTGCTGCTGATCCTTCTCCGTTCGGAGATCAATGCCTTCCGCGTATATATCGAAAAGTCGATCAATAAGATGAAAAGTCAGGACCTGCAGATGCTGCTCCAGGCCCTTTCTTACCAGTTCTCGATGGAAACCAAGCGCGTGTACCAGCAGGAGCTGAAAGACATCCTGCGTAAAAAAGCGTCGGTCCGGTTCAGGGGCAAGATAGAGAACAGCCACGGCATCATAAAGAACCTGACCGAGCAGTCTATTGTTCAGCTCACCCAGTATTTTGACCCCTCGATCAGCGGCGTCGAGATCTTTGCCAGTTTTATGAACAAACTCGAACAGTCGTTCAGGCTGCGGGAAGACATTCATGTGCTGCATGCCTTTGTAGAACGCTTCTGTGCAGCGGCAGAGGACCCCGCCGCACGGCTCAAAAGTTTTGAATCCCTGCGGAACTATATGTTATATTTCGAAAGCTTTACATTCAGGCTTTTGCGGCACGATGACTATGAGGATTTCGCCCTCTTTTTCCATGATCTCAACACCATCAAAAGGGAGATGATCGCAAGCAACGCATTTCCGAAGATCCTGGATAAGATCAAGCAGTTCAAGATCTTTCTTGAAACAACGCTGCGGCACATAGGCAACCGTTCCGAACTGGCGGACAAGCAGCTTGACATGGTTCGTGTAGAGACCCTGATGAGTCAATATCTGTAAGGAGGATCGTACAACATGGGTGAGATTATTGATCTGATAGCACGGGAAGTGATCGATTCACGGGGAAATCCGACCATTGAGGTTGATGCCCATCTGGAAAGCGGCGCAATGGGCAGGGCTTCGGTGCCTTCGGGTGCATCGACCGGACAGCGTGAAGCACTGGAGCTGAGGGACGGCGGCAAGCGGTTCCATGGCAAAGGGGTAACGAAGGCGATCAAGAACATTTTTGAAGAGATTGCTCCCCGGGTCCGCGGGTTCGAATCGACCGATCAGGACTTTATCGACAACTTCATGATAGAGCTGGACGGCACGGACAACAAACGGAAGCTCGGCGCCAATGCCATTCTCGGCGTCTCTCTCGCCATCTGCCGGGCCTCGGCCGTTGAATCCGGCATGCCGCTCTACCGGTATATCGGCGGCTGCAATGCAAAGGTGCTTCCGGTGCCGATGATGAACATCGTAAACGGCGGCGCTCATGCCGACAACAACCTCGACTTCCAGGAATTCATGATCATGCCCGCAGGCCTCCCTGATTTCGCTTCTGCGCTCAGGGCAGGGACCGAGATCTTCCATACCCTGAAGAAGATCCTGAAGGCAAAAGGACTCAACACGGCGGTCGGCGACGAGGGAGGCTTTGCGCCGAACCTGAAGAGCAATGAAGAAGCGATCACCTACATACTCACCGCCATAGAACAGTCAGGGTACAAGCCCGGCAAGGACATCTATCTGGCACTTGATGTCGCAGCATCGGAATTCTTTGACAAAGGCAAATATCAGTTCGAGGGCAAAAAGGTCACATACAACGAGATGATAAAATACTACGAAAAGATCATTACCCGGTATCCGGTGCTTTCGATAGAGGACGGCCTCGCAGAAAATGACTGGGCCGGCTGGAAGGCCCTGACCGACGCACTCGGCAAAAAGGTCCAGCTGGTCGGCGACGACCTTTTCGTGACCAATACCGAAATCCTTGCAAAGGGTATAGACAAGGGCATATCAAACTCGATCCTGATCAAGCTGAACCAGATCGGCACCGTTACCGAGACCCTTGATGCGATCGAGATGGCAAAGACCGCAAACTATACGGCGGTCATTTCCCATCGTTCCGGAGAGACAGAAGATACGACCATCGCAGACCTTGCTGTTGCCTGCAACACCGGCTTTATCAAGACCGGCTCACTGGCGCGGAGCGAACGCGTCGCCAAATACAACCGGCTGCTCCAGATCGAGGAAGAACTCTCGGAATCAGCACTCTACAAAGGAAGAAAGGCGTTCTATAATCTTCACTAAATGACAACACTCGAAAAACAGGTAAATGCAGAGGTAAAGAAGAAACAGATGATCTTTTTTACAGTCATTGTACTGACCCTTCTGTACCTCTCGATCAGCCTGATCTTCGGGGACATGGGACTCTTCAAATACATGGAACTCAACAGGACACGCAAGAACCTCGAACAACAGATCGCGCAGATCAGCACCCAGAATGAACAACTGAGATCGCAGCTCAAATCCCTTAAGGACGACCCGTTCTACAGGGAAAAACTCGCCCGTGAGGAATACGGGCTCTCAAGGCCCGACGAATATATCTTCCAGTATGACCGCTGATCCGCTGCATATCGTCTTTATCTGGCATATGCACCAGCCGTATTACAAGGACCCGGCAACGGGTCTGTACCGGCTGCCCTGGGTCAGGCTTCACGGCACCAAGGATTACCTTGATATGCTGGAAATCCTGAAGGACTTTCCGGCCGTAAAACAGAACTTCAATCTCGTGCCGTCGCTTCTGGAACAGCTCGTGGACTATGCCGACCATGGCGGCAGGGACGTTCACCTTGAGATGACAAGGAAACCGGCGGCTGACCTCACGGAGCAGGACCGCTCGTACATCCTCGAAAACTTCTTTCTTGCGCACTGGGACAATATGATCAGACCTTTCCCCCGCTATTATGAACTACTGGTCAAGCGCGGGACCCATCTGATCAAGAGCGATCTTCCCCGGGCAGTAAAGTATTTCACTGACCAGGATTTTCTTGACCTGCAGGTCTTCTTCAACCTCTGCTGGATAGACCCCCTGTTCCGGGACAACGACCCCTTTCTCAGATCGCTCGTCCAGAAGGGAGCCGGATACACAGAAGAAGAAAAGTCACTGCTCATAGAAAAGCAGCTGAATATCCTGCACAGGATCATACCGGCCTATAAGGATATGGCAGCTTCCGGCCAGGTCGAACTCTCGTTCACGCCCTTTTACCACCCGATCCTGCCGCTGCTCTGCGACACGGACATCTCCCGCACCGCAATGCCGAACGTGCGGCTTCCCCGGCAGCGTTTCGTGCACCCTGAAGATGCGGAAAAGCAGATCGTAATGGGTATCAAATACTTTGAGTCGGTTTTCAATTACCGGCCTGTCGGCATGTGGCCTTCTGAGGGCTCGGTCAGCGAAGAAGTGCTCAGGACCGTTTCACGGCTCGGCATCCAGTGGGTCGCGACCGACGAAGGCGTGCTTTCTGCATCCCTGGGCAGAGGGCTCCGCGACGGGGGTGGTAACCTGATCGATCCGCATATGCTCTACCGTCCGTATACGTATGAGAATGTTTCGATGGTCTTCAGGGACCATACGGTATCTGACCTGATCGGCTTTGTTTATTCCCAGTGGGACCCCAAAAGAGCTGCCGATGATCTTATCCAGAGACTCCTGAATATCCGGAACGCACTGCCTTCCGGCTCCCCTCATGTAGTGCCGATCATCCTTGACGGCGAGAATGCATGGGAGCATTACAAGAATGATGGCAGGGATTTTTTCCTGTACCTGTATGAGCGGCTTTCGAACGAGGACCGCCTGAAGACCGTTACCGTATCGGAATATATCAATACCCGGCACCGCGGCGAACCGCTTGAACGGCTGCATCCCGGCTCCTGGATCAATGCCAACTACGGCATCTGGATCGGCCATGAAGAGGACAATCTTTCATGGGATTATCTGACCGAGACGCGCGAAGCGCTTGGACACTTTCAGCAGGCAAACCCTGACCTGCCTCTTGAAAAGGCCTGGAAGTCCATCCATATTGCAGAAGGCAGCGACTGGAACTGGTGGTATGGCGACGAGCATTCTACCGAAACGGCAGAAGATTTCGACGAGCTGTTCAGACTGAACCTGATGCAGGTGTATAAGGAGATGGGGAAGGATATCCCGCCGCATCTCTTTGTCCCGGTGCTGAGGGAGGACCGGGGAGTCGCACCCGCTCTGGCCATCCGGGGGTTCATCAAGCCGCAGATCGACGGCATGGTCACCAGTTATTACGAGTGGTACCAGGGTGCGCAGATCGACGTAAAGAAGTCAGGCGGAAGCATGCATAAATCAGAGAGCCTGGTAACATCTATCTATTACGGGTTCAATGAAGACCACCTCTTCATACGGATCGACCCGGCTGCTGCATTTGACACGCTTGAAGATGGCATCGAGATCGCGCTCATCACATCAAAACCCGCAGAGGTGAAGATCAGCTGCCCGGTCAAAGGTGATGACATCCGTGCCAGACTCTGCGAAAAGAAGAACGAGGAATGGGTCCTGGTCAAAGAGGTCCCTGATGTTGCTGTCCGGGAGATCTTCGAGATCAGCATTCCGTTTGAAGACCTGAAGGCAAAACAGAGGGACGAGCTCAATCTCTTCATCTCGATCCGAAAAGGAAACGAGGAAATAGAGCGCTGTCCCTGGAGAGGGCATATCAGCCTGTTTGTTCCTACTCCTGATTTTGAAGCAATGATGTGGTATTAGAAAGGCCGTGAAGCGTAAGGCGTGAAGCGTGAAGAGTTAAAGCAGTGAAGGCACTCATCCAGAGAGTTACAAGCGCCAGTGTCGAGGTCGAGGGCAAGATCATCAGCAGGATCGAAAAAGGCATCCTCGTATTCCTCGCGGTTGAGAAAGGCGACGAAGAAAAGGACCTCGACTTTATCGTAAGGAAAATCACAAACCTCAGGATCTTTTACGACGATAACAACAAGATGAACCTTTCGCTCACCGACATTTCGGGTGAACTGCTTGTCGTCTCCCAGTTCACCCTCGCAGCAGACTGTAGAAAAGGAAACCGGCCGTCCTTTGACAATGCAGAAGAACCTGCAAGGGCAGAGGCAATGTATCTTCGCACGATCGAGAAGTTAAAATACGCTCGTCTCCGGGTATCTCACGGAGCGTTCGCCGCTGATATGCAGGTCTCGCTCATTAACGACGGCCCGGTCACCTTTATGCTCGACTCCGGGAGCTGAGTTTTCTTGATAATCCCTTCCGGCAAAAGGAATTTTGCTGCCGGACAGCCTCCTTTAAATCTCCTCGACTCTTTTTGCTTATGATATGATGATAATGCAGGCTGTTTTGCAGCATGGAAAGAGCGAACTGAAATATACAGGAGGGTATCATGAGACTTGTTACCAGAGGAGACCTTGACGGAGTGACATCCGCAGTTCTGCTGTCAACTATGGAGAAGATAGACTCGATCGAACTCATCCATCCCCAGGATATCACGGACAAGAAATTCAGCATTACCGGCAATGACATCATGGCCAACCTGCCCTATCATCCGGCCTGCGGCATGTGGTTCGACCACCACGAACTGACTGAAAGCAACGAGAAACCGCCGGCAGGGTACAAAGGAAAGCATGCGATCGCTCCGAGTGTCTCGCGGGTGATCTACGAACACTATAAAGCAGATGCCCTTAGGAGATACGAACACCTCGTGAACGAGACAGACAGGCTCGATTCAGCCAATCTTGAACCTGCGGATGTGACAGATCCCCAGGGTGTGATCCTGCTCGGTTTCACGGTCGACAGCCGCACAGGCATGGGCAGTTTCAAGGACTATTTTAACAACCTCGTCACTTGGCTGAAGGCCATGCCGCCTGAAGAAGTCCTGAAACAGCCGGAGGTTGTTGCGCGCACCCGGCGCATGAAAGAGGCCAATGACGAATTCCTTTCCCTCCTGAAGAAACATTCAAGAAAGGACGGCAATGTCGTTGTTACTGATTTCCGGGACCTTGAAACGTTACCGGTAGGCAACCGCTTCCTTGTGTACACGCTCTTTCCGGATGTAAATGTCTCCCTCCGTCTTCAGTGGGGGCCTGAAAAGAAGTTCGTAGCAACCACCCTTGGACATAATATCTTCAAGAGGGACTGCAAAACGAACATCGGCCATCTCTGCAGCAAATACGGAGGCGGTGGCCATAGAGGCGCCGGTGCCTGCGTTCTCGTTCCCACAGATGCTGACCGGCAGGCAGGCGAGATGATCGCAGAACTGAAAAAGAACGGCTAAGCGCGGAAAATAGCAAGACCAGCGTGCTGCGCATTGATCGCTGATCCAAACACGGCCTGATTTCAGGCCTTTTCCTGCAGGGCGTATCTTACGTGCTTTCCACAGCCTCACAGACCTTCCGGAAGATATCGGGGACGGTGACAGCGCCCGTTATTGATCTCAGGATCCCCTTCTTATTGTAATACTCGATCAGCGAGAACTTCTGCGACTCATAGACATCAAGCCGTCTCTTGATAGTATCTTCCCTGTCGTCATTCCGCTGATAGAAAGTTCCGTTACAGCTGTCACATATTCCCTCTTTCTTCGGAGGCAAAAAATAGAGGTTATAAACCTGTCCGCAGGCTTTACAGATCCTCCTGCCGGACATTCTCTTAACCAGCTCCTCCCTGGCAACGTCAATATTTACCGCAACGGCGACGGGGGCCCCTATCACAGAGAGCATCTTGTCCAGAGCTGTAGCCTGGGACTTATTGCGCGGAAATCCGTCAATAATATATCCTTTTCTGCAATCTGCCTTTTTCAGGCGCGCATGTATCAGTCCGAGTACGATACTGTCAGGCACCAGTTCTCCCTTGTCCATATAGACCTTCGCATCCTTGCCGAGCGGGCTCCCGCCTGCTACAGCATTCCTCAACATCTCTCCGGCAGAGATCTCGGGTATCGAGTATTTTTCCATCAGCTTTTTGGCCTGTGTTCCCTTGCCTGACCCAGGCGCACCGAGCAACACGATCTTCATACAGCCTCCTCAATCTCAGAAAAAGTGCAGGTATTAATTTATTCATAATAACATATGTCGCATCCTGCCAAACTAAGCCAAAATAAATCTTGACATGATCCATATACAGGAGTAATATTGTCCTATATAGACCAAAATAAGGGAGGCCAAGGCAATGAAACAGTCTGAATTTTTTACCGATTATTTTTACTTTGTTGTTCAGTCCGAAAAAAAGGGTGACAAGGACGAGCTGCATTATTGCTCAGGGGTCAATGTTACCCGCTTTATGCCGATGCTTCGGGGACGTCTGGGGCTGGGCTCTAATCCCATGATCAGCGGTCTGCAGCAGGTAAAATATGATCTCTGCACGCTGGCCATATCCAAAGGCGCAACCCCGAGAGAGAACGTTAAAACCGCAGAGTGCGCCGGGATGGCTCCGACCAGCGAAACATGGTACACTCAAGCCCTGATCGTAGACAATGCCGCTGATCTTTCACCTGATGATGTTATCCAGTTTTGCGTAAACAGCCTCATGAAGAGGATCGTTGCAACCTCCTTGTCCGGCCATAAGGTGCCTGACAGTATTCTTGCTCCGAGGGACCTTCAGGGCCATCTTGAACTCCTCTGCAAGGCTGCATAGCGAAGTCCCGGTCTGATATCACCGCTTCCAGTTGACAGCCGGGGCTTCGAACCCCGGCTGTTTTAACTTATACTCTTTTTAAATAAATTTATTATAATATCTTATGGACCTTGTACCCATAAAGATACAGCACGGCGAGGAAAAGGCATGGGAACTCGTCTGTGGTCTTTCCCGCGATGATGTCTCAAAGCGCACAGGAACGTCTTATAACGAAAAGGCTGAGGCCTATATCCTGAGTTCCTACGGCATAGACTTTCACGTAAATCCCTGCGAGATGCTTATCGCCTGCCCGTCAGGCAGTGGAGCAATCTTTCTCGGGAAATTACAGGATTTTTTCAGAATGGCAGTACTATGGTACATGTCCAATGCCAAGGATATCCCGCCGACAGGAAAGCTGATCCGGCCTGTAGATGTAAAAGGCGGACACCGATTCACCACAGGGACCCATGTTCTGCCGGTTGACCTGATCGCTGATAAGTTCGCCAGAGACAGGATGGGCTTTATCAGCAAGGGCCTGGAATATGGCGCAGAGGTGGTCACCGGCTATGGAGATGCCTATCTGCGCTTCTACCCCCTGCCCCGCGTTCCGGTCACCATGATCCTCTGGCTTGAGGATGAGGAGTTTCCGCCACGTGTCGACCTCTTCTTTGATTCAACCTGTGAATTTCAGCTTGCTCTTTCTGACGTTATCTGGGCAGTCGCCATGATGACCTGCGTAGTGATGATCGATGGGTAAGAAGAACTTGCCCATAACGATTCACGCTGTCTTGTCAGCCATTATTCTTGTGCTCTGTTTCTTTCTTTGCCGCCCTGCTCATGCAGCAGACCTACCTCTAACGTCCCAAGCTGCCTTGAAAACAAAATATCGCGAAATAGAGCCAAAGCTTCAGAAGAACGCATTTAACATGCCTCTCTATGTGGAATCCCATGAGGAAGGGTACAAGGCAAGTGTTGACGTTTACGGCATTGTTGACCATCCTTTTGAGGCCACGCGCCAGGCACTTGAGCTGCCCTCCCACTGGTGCGACATCGCTTTTCTTCATATCAATGACAAGGCATGCACCTATGCATTTTCCGATCAGAAGTGGCACCTGACCCTGTACAGCGGCCGCAAGTACTATCAGCCGCCGGAAGACGCCCATAAACTTCACTACCTTTTCGTCGTCAAGTCTCAGCATCATGACTATCTTGCCCTGCAGCTTAATGCCGCAGAGGGTCCCCTCGGCACAAAGGACCACAGGATCGATGCCGAGATCGTTCCCCTGAACAGGGACGTAACCCTGCTCCATCTGCGCTACACGTTTGGCTATGGTTCACTGGGCCGCATGGCCATGAAGACCTACTTTGCGACCATCGGCCGCGGCAAAGTCGGCTTCAGTACTGCCGGATCCGATGAGCATGGCAAACCAGTGTTCGTGGGCGGCATAAAGGGGGCCATCGAGCGAAACGTTGTCCGGTATTACTGCGCGATTCTCTCCTATCTCGATTCCCGGAAATTTCCTGCTGAGGAGCAGTTCGAGAAGCGCATCAGCCGCTGGTATGACCTGACAGACCGTCACAAAAGACAGCTCCATGAGCTCGAAAAAGAACAGTATCTTGCAAACAAAAGACTGGAGCAGAAAAATCAGGTTATGATGCAGAAGAAGGCAGACTTGCCTGCTGTTGCTCAAAAACAGTGAGAAGCGGACTGATCCAGGCCTCATTTGACAAGATGCCCCTTTTGGGTAAGAATGGAACAGTGAAGGAGTATTCTGCCCACCCGGCAGCCCCAAGGAGGATGAGATGGACCAGAAAGAACTTTTTGAGAAGATGAAACTTGCGATCGAGCAGGAATATGAGGCGTATCTGATGTATAAGGACATTGCGGATAATAGCGGTGATCCGGAACTCAAGATCATTTTTGAAAGGATCGCCGACGAAGAGCATCAGCACCGGGATGTCATATTAAAGCGTTATAAGATCATGAAGGAATTGACTTCCTGACCGGGCAGCCAGACCGCTGCTTCAGGCTGAGGGGTTAAACGCTCAAAATATCTGAGGTCGTATATCTGCTCGCAATATAAAGCGGAAGGCCGGGATGGACTACTTTTCGGTGCGTTGCGATAGCCAGAGATGCTTTGTTGTTCTGTTCTGAGAGATGTGCCAGGCAAGCCCACTTCAAATTTCCCTGTGATGCTGCCCTGAGCAGTTCAGCAGATTCCAGATTCGAAAGATGGCCTTCAGGCCCCATGATCCTCTTCTTGAGATAGGCTGTATAGGGTCCTTTTTCGAGCATACCGGGATCATAATTGCTTTCGATAAAGATCGCATCAAGGGTGGAGATCAGCTCCTCAAGCCCGTCAAAGGCATGTCCGAGGTCAGTCATGATCCCTAAACGCTTTCTGCCTGATGTTATAACAAAAGCAGCACCGTCCTCACTGTCATGGGGAGTAGGGATTGCCTGGACCGTCACATTCTCGAAACTGATCAGGCCGTGGGACTCAAAATGACGCACATCATGCAACTTGCCGAGGGGGTGCCTCTTGACCGACATAGCGAGGGTCTTCTGAGTAACGTACAGCGGAAGTCCATATTTTCTCTGGTAGATGCCGGCGAACCTGACGTGGTCTCCGTGGTCATGCGATATGATCACCGCATCGATATCACGGATATCCCGCCCCTGTGCTGCGAGCTTCTTTTCTGCCTGAACTCCATTTATACCTGCATCAAAGAGCAGCTTTACGCCGCCAGTCTCTACGTAGATACAGTTGCCGTTGCTGCCTGATTGCAATGAAAATGCCAGCATACGGGTCCTTACACCCCCCCTTTCTCAAGCACGGCAATGGGAGAACGCCCGGTAATGTTCTTGTCAGACATAGATCATCTCTTTTATCATCTTGGTATTATACGTGAACATGATTAAAAACTATTCAGGCAGAAGAACATTCCGTAACCTGTCAGCTGCATCCTCTGGGCAGATCGTGTTCACAAAAAGACCTGAGCCGAGCTCAAATCCTGTGGGGATGCTTGTACGCGGACAGATCTCGATATGCCAGTGAAATGCTGCTGAGCTTCCCTCGTATTCTGCTCCGTGCGGCAGAGAATGAAAGAAGAAATTATACTGCACACCGCCGACCACCGCGTTAAGGCGTGCCATGGTTCTCCTGAATATCCTCGCCAGATCAGCCATATCTTCCGGACCCGCATCGAGGAAATCCGAGTTATGCAGGAGAGGAAGTATATGCACCTCCCACTCATAGCGGCTGGCAAATGGCTTTATCGCAATGAACCGTTCGGTCCGCTCGATCACAAACTGACCTGTATCGATCCTGCGCTGTAACTCTCCTGACTCGCGGTCGTAGATCGTTGCCTCCAGGGTGAGCGCCTCATCGATCAGGCTGCAGAAGATACACTGGCGTCTGGCCTCATAAAAAGCGGTACTGCTGCGGACCTCTGCCTGCACATTGTCAGGCACCACCGGCATGGCAATGATCTGACTATGGGTATGGCTGATGCTCGCCCCGGCAGCAGGACCGAAGTTCTTGAAAAGAAGCACATACTTCAATCTGTCGTCAGAATGGTAGAGCTGCTCCATCCGCTCCCTGTATGTAGAAAAAAGCAGGGCCAGATGCTCTTCGGACATCTCGTGGATCCTGATGCCGTGAAAAGAATGATCAATAACAACCTCATGCCGGCCGTATCCGTCAATGGTCTGCTGCAGACCGAAGGCGAGATCAGGATTTTCGCGGTCATCTCCGAGAACAGGGTACAGGTTTTCGACAATGCGTAGTTTCCATTCGCCGGCAGCAGGGACCTCGGCAATAGGGACTGGTGTCATCCCCTCATTCCCTCTGCAAAAAGGGCAGGTCCCGACATGCTGCCGTGCATCATAAGAAGCAGGAACTTCCTCCTTCTTTGGCCGCAGGCTGCGCGCTGTTGCAACCAGCACTGATTCGCTCGGCACGATCGGGTTGATCCGTATCTCACGCACGATCTTCGGTTTTGCAGTTGTAGTTATTGATTCATGACTCATAGCACATCTCCCGGAAAAACGTTTCGTGTATATTATCAGGGTTTGTATTGATTTTCGCCACATGCGGCATCTAATATAGGTGCCATGCTTATTTACGCCGGAACCATATTCATCGGTGCCTTTCTGCTCTTTCAGATACAACCGATGATCGCCAAGATGATCCTCCCCTGGTTCGGCGGTTCCGCAGCTGTTTGGATCACCTGCATGCTCTTTTTTCAGACCTGGCTTTTGGCCGGGTACATCTATGCCCACCTGATTGTTCGTTATTTGAGACCACGGGCCCAGATCCTGACCCATGCAGTCCTGCTCAGCGCCAGCCTTCTGGTATTGCCCATTGTTCCGGCAGCCGGATGGAAGCCGACAGGCAGTGAAGCGCCTATCCTCCGCATACTCGGTCTGCTGACCGTCTCGGTGGGTCTTCCTTACTTTCTGCTCTCCACAACAAGCCCTCTGCTTCAGGCATGGTACAGCCGCAAATACAGGACTGCCCTGCCCTATCGTCTTTTCGCCCTTTCGAATCTGGCATCACTGCTCGGCCTGCTTGCCTATCCGTTTCTCGTTGAGCCGAATATCACGATCAGGCAGCAGTCGATCGGTTGGTCCTCGGCGTATGCCGTATTCGTCATCATCGCTATTGCCACCGCATGGATAAGCAGGAACGTAACTGCTGATGATATCTGCTCGGTCAGCGAACAGGCTGCTGATCATCCGGAATGCCGCCCTCCATCGTTCATGGAGAAACTGCTCTGGCTGGTCCTTGCAGCCTGCGCCTCGACCATGCTGCTTGCCGTGACCAATCATCTTACGCAGAACGTCACCTCCATCCCGTTCCTCTGGATACTGCCGCTGAGCCTTTACCTCCTCAGCTTTATCCTCTGCTTTGACTACGAGAACCTGTACAGCAGGAACTGGTATCTCTGGATCATGACCCTTGCACTCGGCGTCATGTCATACGGCCTGGTGAACTGGAATGCCCGGACGAACCTGATGCTGGTTATCATCTCATTCTCGGTAGGCCTCTTTGCCGGCTGCATGTTCTGCCATGGCGAACTGGTAAAGAGGAAGCCGCATCCGCGTTTTCTTACCTCCTTCTATATCATGCTGTCAGCAGGCGGTGCGCTCGGCGGTCTTATCGTGGCGCTTGCCGCTCCTACGCTCTTTTCCGGTTATTATGAACTGCCTGCTTCGCTTGTCATCTGTGCAGTTCTTCTCTTTATCGTTCACCTGCAGCGCAGGTGGTTCAACCTGATCAGCAGCCTTGTGATGATCGGTGTGATGCTTGCATCCGGTTACTATATATACACGTATCAGCAAACCGCACGGGCCCTCGTCAGGAATTTCTACGGCATGCTCCGTGTCAATGAATACGACAAAGGAGAAGAGATCGAGACCCGAAGACTTGTGCATGGTGCCATCACCCACGGTGTTCAGTTCGTTGACCCTGAATGGCGGCACGACCCAATCGCCTATTATGCCCCTGCCTCCGGCGTCGGCATGGCAATACAGTATCTCAGGAAACCGTCTTTGCAGGTCGGCGTTGTCGGCCTCGGTGCCGGTACTCTGGCAGCATACGCTAAGCCAGGCGACCTGTTCCGTTTCTATGAGATCAATCCCCTTGTCGTACAGCTTGCCCGTGAAGAGTTCACGTATCTCTCCGACTGTCGCGGCAAGGCGGAGATCATTCTGGGTGATGCACGTCTTTCCCTTGAGCAGGAAAAGGACCGTCGCTATGATCTGCTTGTTATCGACGCCTTTTCGGGAGACTCGATCCCGGCCCACCTGCTCACCACGCAGGCGCTTGAACTATATTTCAGCCGCCTCAATGCGGACGGCATCCTTGCACTCCACATTTCCAACGCCCATCTTGATCTCGAACCGGTAGTTGAGAAACTGGCACGCACTCTGAACAAGCAGGCCATATTGATAAACAATGCAGAAGATGAAGAGGAAGAGATCTACTCATCAGACTGGGTCCTGATGACTTCAAAGCCGCTGGGATCAACAGAAATTACCAAGGCTGCCGCCGTGCTGAAGTCAGATCCGAAGATGCGGGTCTGGACCGATGACTATAACAACCTCTTTCAGATCCTGAGGAAGAAACGTTTCTGGCAATAATAAAGGTAACATGCAGGTCGTTTAGACTGTAGTCTGTTAACGACTGCAGTAGACACCTAAACACCTACAGCCTATCCACCTGATTAACTGCTAAACCAGAAAGCCCTTTGACTATCTCAATACCAGAGAAATTGCATCTGCGCCGCATTTCCTGCGGCATAGCCCGCAGCCGAAACATTTGACCGTATCAATGCGGCTAACCCATCTTCCGCTGACCTCAATACTGTTGACAGCCTCAAAGTGACAGGCTTCAGAGCAGAGGCCGCAGCCATTACATGCTGCTTCATCGACCCTCGCCACATATTCTGAGCGTGCCATGGTCTCGACATGAATTTTAGAAAGCGTTGTCATGGCAAGACAGCCTTCAGCTGAACAGTTGCAGATAGCGCCGATAAATGGCGTCATCATGGTCCAGATGGTATGTATCGCGCCCTGCTCTTCCATCTCTGCCATCTGCTGCAGGGCAGTTTCTGCGTTCACGGATTCAAGGCCCTGGTCTGACGGCATGCCGAAGTAGCTCATGTCTATGGCGTTATACCAGGGTTCTGGCCCGTAGCTGACCGCATAACAGCAGCGGACCTCCTTCTTCTCAATATCCCAGCGGCAGGCACAAGGCATGCGCACAACGGTCCTGGCCTGCCGCACCAGTTCACTGATCTCCTCGATAGGCAGCACCTGTCCGAAATGCTCCTGCTTTGACTTTTTGATCAGGGCTGTTTTTACCGCTTCAGGCAGGCGGCCTTTTTTCAGGTAAATTGTTTCCAGTCTTCCCAGTGTCTGAAAACCCTCCTTAAAGGCCGAGGTCAGGAAGGATTCGATATAGCGGCGGCGGTTAATATCTGACAGGAGATCCTGGGCATAATTTGCAGCATTCTTATACCAGATCTTGCCTTCGCCGTGCTTCGTGCAAAATTCACACATTTTTTATCTCCTGTCAATTAATCCTTTATTTTCAAAGGGGTTACCACATTCCCAAAAAATGAATAAAATTTAACGGTGTTTTCACTTCTTTTGTGATACGATAAAAACGTTGTGAAAAGGCTAACCATCTTTCTAGGCATCTTCTTCCTGATCTTTTCAGCGCTTTCTCTGTTTGTCTCATCCCCGGCCATAGCCTATGATCCGAAGAATGATCTCGCATCAGCTATTGATCTTAAGGCAACCGGCATCATGGTGAAGAAAACTCCTGAAATGGGATCGGCCGGCAGCTCTTCCGGGGCAGCCAGCATCCCTGTCGGAGATGGCGTCAGCACCTATGTTGACTGCAGTACGCCAAGCCGTCAGGATCCGGCGAGAGAGACTGCCCAGGCGTTCCGGACAGTTCTCGGCTTTCATATCATTCTGAAATAACACCAGAAATCGTTTCAGGAATGCGGCCTCAGCTCACTGCTTCTTTTTTCTGATCTTCTTCAGCTTCACTGCCAATTCCCTGGTCTCCTGAAGCAGTGTCTCCATCTCATCAAGACCATTGTCCCAGAACCTGCGGTCAGTGATATCGATACCGAGTTTCATGAATATGTTCTTCGGGCTGTCTGACAGGCCTGAAGAGAGGAATTCCTTCACTTTTCCGATGAATTTCCGATCTTGCTGCACAGAATTCTGCAGGGACTTGGAGATGAGAAGCCCGCCTGCGTAAGAATAGACATAGAAGAACTGACGGATATGACTCCAGTAGACCCACCATTTGTCTGAGCCTTCTGACTGTTCAACAGCGTCACCCATATAAGCCGCCATATGCTTCTGAAAGCGTTTGCCGATATCTTCCCTGGACAGGTAGCCCTTCTCTCTGAATGCGCGGTGCAGCTCCTGCTCGAACAGGTAACAGGCAACCTGCCTGGAGATGGTAGAGACCTCATCATTAAGCTTCATCATCATGATGCTCAGTCTGAGTTCGTCATCCGCCCGCCGCAGTATCTCCTTGAGAACGAAATCTTCCATAAAGGTGCTGGCCACCTCTGCAGTGGATGTGGGCGTGCCGAAGTTAAGGGCATGATGCTTCTTTCGTATCAATTCATTGTTAATACCATGGCCGAGTTCATGCGCAAGGGTCAGCACATCGGAAAGCTTGCCTGTATGGTTCAGAAGGATGTAGGTCGGCTGGGATATGAGGTGATGCACACAGAAAGCGCCGCCGCCTTTGCCCTTTCTCGGATATACATCAAACTGTCCGTTTTTGACAAAACCGGCAAAAATATCAGCGAACTCCCTGTCCAGATCAGCAAAGACCTTCCGGGTAAGCGTCACGGATCTGCTGTAGGGATATTTGGTATCTATCGAGCCGTATTCGACATTTCGCTCATGGTATTTCAGGACCTTAACGCCCATGAGTTCAGCCTTCAGTGCATAAAAACGCCGGGAGATATCAAACCGCTCAGAGACCGCCCGGATCAGCGTATCGACCGTTTCACTCTCCATATCATCGCTGATATGACGCAGCAGATCAGGCCGGGCCACTCCCCTCAGTTCGTCGTCCACCTTCTTATTGGCAAGAATAGAGTTGATCTCGATCTCGGCTATATCGACATTCTTGTCCATGATGTCATTGAATGCCTTTGCCGCAGTATCACGCACCTTCCTGTTCCTGCTCTTGGTGAGGCTCGAAATATCAGGAAGGGGTTTCAGGGCAGAACTGCCGTCTTCAAGCAGGACCCTGCGCTCCTCACGGGAGAGAAAGTCCGACGTCATCCTCACCCAGTTGCCATAGGATGTCGTTGCCTTGAGGTTCATGATCTTCTCCTCAGGCTCGGAAAGCATGTACCGGGACTCTGCAAAAATACGGTCAAGGTAATGATGATATTTCCGAAGACCCGGATACGCCAGAAATCTCTTCTGCAGAGACCGCGGGATCTTCGCAATCCTGAGATGGAAGAATTGAATATCATTGCCGATCTTCTTGCTGAATTCCTCGACCCTGTTGTATTTCGCCTTTAGATCAGGATTATTTCTATCGATCTGATTTCTGAGCCAGAAATAATAACCGGGATTGCCGTCTGAGCCATAGTTCCGTGTCCAGATCTCGTAATCATCAAGAGCTTTTCTGAGGACCGCAGGGTCTTTCAGGTAATCCCTGCGCGGTTTCCACTTATTAATGAATGCATAGCTCTTTTTCTCGATCAGCTTCTTCTGCTCCTCTATGCGCGGGTCATCATCACTCGAAAAAAAATGTTTCAGGTTCCAGACCATACTCTTATCATGCTTCCTAGTCATAATTATCTCCTCGTGGTGTGAGTATCAGGTAATGAGACTGTAGTCTCTTGGACTATTAGCCTTAACACCTTCAGACTATCTACCTAAAAGCTGCAAAATCCCTGAGGGCAAGGGCAACAACAAGACTGCCGTTAACAAGGTCATCAATATGGATAAATTCGTCGTGGGAATGGACCTTCTGCATGCCGGTAGAAAGGTTCAGGGTAACAATGCCCTTCTGATTAAAGACATTGGCATCAGAGCCGCCACCGGTGACCGTATGATGAGGCCTGAGCCCGGCCTTCAGAAATACGTCTCTCATAAAGGCCAGAAAAGGCTCCTTCCCGCTGATCCTGAAGGCCTGGTATTCTTCCTGGGCCTTGATATGGACCTTTGCTCCGTGTGTCCTGGCAACAGACTTGGCCTTGTCAAAGATAGCATTTCTGGTCGCCTTCAGCGTGGCAGGAACATGGCTTCTCAACTCACCGTTGATGACAACTTCCCGCGCCACTACATTCGTCGCAGTGCCGCCCCTGATCACCCCGATATTTGCGGTCGTTACCGCGTCTATTCTGCCGTCAGGGACTGCGGCAATGATCTCTGAAGCGACCCGTATGGCGCTGATGCCCTTCTCAGGTTCGATACCTGCATGAGCAGGCCTCCCCGTGATGCGCATCTCATAGGTAATCTGCGTCGGAGCTGCCACAACGATCCTGCCGACATGCCCCCCCGAATCGAGCACAAGGGCATGCCTGCTCTTGATCCGCTTAAAATCAAGATTCTTGGCGCCGCAGAGCCCCCGCTCTTCTGCAGAGGTAATGACCACCTCGATCTCCCCGTGGGCAATGTTATTCTCCTGCAAGACGGTCATCGCCTCAATGATCTGCGCAATAGCGCTCTTATCGTCTGCGCCGAGCACGGTATTTCCCGTTGATCTTATGACCCCTCTTCTTATCTCATATCGGATACCGGCAGTCGGCTCGATCGTATCCATATGGCCGCTGAGAAGAAGAGGACGCGCATTTTTCAGACTTCCCTTCCTGCGTGCGATGATATTGAATGACCGGTCATAGCGCTGCCGGGTAACCGTGCATCCCAGACCACGAAATACCTCGGCCAGGTGGTCGCCAAGAGGCGCTTCATCAAAAGACGGCGAGTTGATATTGATCAGGTCAAGAAAGGTGGCAACAAGACGCTTTCTGTTTATCAGCATATTTTTTTCCATGAGTATAAGCATACCAATTATTCGCTCCTCATTTCCATGCACCTCACTGCGAAACAGAGGGCTCTTTTGCTATACTGAAACAGATCGTCAATCACGTTCAGGAGGCTTATTATGAAAGCTATGGAGGCTCTTTTTTCCCGCCGAAGCATCCGCAAATTTACCGCAGAGCCGGTCTCTGAACAGGCGCTGCAGGAAATTCTTGAGGCCGCCATGAGCGCACCTTCTGCCGGCAACCAGAAGCCCTGGCATTTTGTGGTGATCAACGACAGGAAGCTGCTGGATCAAGTCCCTGATATACATCCCCATTCGCTGATGTGCAGGGAAGCAAAGGTTGCCATACTTGTCTGCGGAGATCCGACACTCGAAAAACATCAGGGCTACTGGGTGCAGGACTGCGCCGCTGCTGCGGAGAACCTTCTCCTCGCGATCCACGCACTCGGGCTGGGCGGTGTATGGGTCGGTATATACCCGCGGGAGGAACGTGTCACAGGGCTGCGCAAACTGCTGAGCATTCCCGGACATATGCTTCCCTTCGCATTGATCCCGATCGGCCATCCTGCCGAACAGAAACCGGCCAGACCTGACCGATATGATCAGTCACGTATACATAACAATACGTGGTGAGAAGACAGAAACCAAAGGAACCATTTGTACCTGCTGAACGTCACGAGACGATCAGAAGGGAGATTCTGTCCCTCCTGTCTGATCAGCCGCTCACGGCAAAGGATATTTCTGCAGAGGTCCATATCCCGGAGAAGGAAGCGTATGAACACCTTGAACATATCGTCAGATCAACACATAAAACAGGGCATCATCTGGACGTAATCCCTGCGGAATGCCTGAAATGCGGCTTTGTATTTGCCAAAAGAGAGAGGCTAAAAAAACCCGGAAGATGTCCCATCTGCCATGGGGAAAAGATACAGCCTCCCCTGTTCCTTATAAAAGGAGCACCTGAAATTAGTGAAAAAGCGTGGTAATATAAACAGCGCTAACAGTGCCGTAAGCAATAGCAGGGAGAAGATATATGCGTCGTATTTATGGAGAATACTTGTTGCAGTTCAGGGATGTCCAGCTCGATTTCTCCTACCAGGAGACCGACAAGGCAGCGGTCATCATTGACAACAGGGATCTTTTTTTTCTTCCCCTGGTCATCAAGAACTTTAAATATTTCCTTGGCAAAGACTGGAATGTCTACCTTATCAGACCAGACTTCCCGGTAACAAAAGAAGTGTACAGCAGCATGCTTCTGAACACCCGATTCTGGGAACAGTTCAGGGAAGAAAAGATCCTGATCTTTCAGTATGACTGTATCTGCTGTCAGCCTCTGGATCCCCGTTTTCTTGCTTATGACTATATCGGGGCACCCTGCGGCACTGAATTTATCGCTCTTAACGGTGGGCTTTCCCTGCGAAGCAAGTCCAAAATGATCGAAGCAATACATGCTCATGCCGCGACTGACCAGATCGAAGACTATTATTTTACGAATGCACTGGTCGCTATGGGCGCCCGACTGCCGGATGTCCAGACTGCAATAGAATTCTCCGTTGAATCACATTATTCGGTTTTACCCTTCGGCGTTCACGGGACAGACAAGTATTATCACAGTGACCAGATCGCTAAAGCGATCGTGGATGAAAGCTTAAATAAATATCCGATATCTCAGTCCGATACTGGACATAACACTATTACGGTTAAGACTGAGGTCGTCCAGGAAATGAATTGTGACGATTTAAAAACCTTATCTGACACCGTGAGATGTATTGCGTTTTACTTGCCTCAATTTCACCCTATCCCTGAAAATGATACGTGGTGGGGCAAGGATTTTACTGAATGGACAAACGTGCGTGCAGCACAGCCATTGTTCGACGGACATTACCAGCCTCATATCCCAGCAAGCCTTGGCTACTATGATCTCAGGTACCCTGAGATCAGGCAGGCGCAAGCAGATCTTGCAATGGAATATGGCATTCATGGCTTCTGCTATTATCATTATTGGTTTAATGGTAAGCGATTACTGGAACGTCCCTTTAATGAGGTCCTGAACTCAGGCAAACCCGAATTCCCTTTCTGCCTTTGCTGGGCGAATGAGAACTGGACAAGGCGTTGGGACGGGCTTGAACACGATGTGCTCATGCAGCAAAACTATTGCGACGAAGACGATGCCGCATTTATCAAGAATTTGATCCCGGCCTTCACCGATGATCGCTATATTCGCATTAATGGGAAACCATTATTGCTTGTGTACAGAACAGGGCTGCTGCCGGACCCCAGGAGGACCTCTCAAATATGGCGCGAAGCCATGCACAAAGCTGGTATTGGTGATATATATCTCGCACGTGTAGAGACCTGGTTTGGTACCGAGCCAAATCCGGACAGGCCTCAGGATATAGGATTCGATGCAGCAGTGGAATTTGCCCCTGACTGGCGTTGCAGGGGGCCGCGTATCGCTACGGTTAATGGTATTAATGTGCAGAACACAATATTTGATTACGCTGCCTGCGTGAGGAATATGACAGCCAAGGATATGCCTTCATATAAACTCTTCCGGGGCATATTCCCCTCCTGGGACAACACCGCTCGCATCAAGGGAAATTCTATTATGTTTCTTGGCGCTTCACCTGAACAATACGAACAATGGCTTGAAGGACTTGTAATGCATACAATGCAGAACTGTTCCGGCCAGGAAAGAATTATCTTCATCAATGCATGGAATGAATGGGGAGAGGGTTGTCACCTCGAACCTGATCAGCGCTTCGGCCTCGCATATCTTAAAGCCACCCGGCAGGCACTGATACAAGGCATTGCCAAGGCAAGGACCATTGACCTCGAGCAAATAAGACAATCACGGTAACCACGTCACTTAAGCAATTGTCTCAACAGGACAAAACATCAAATCTATCGAGACAATCAGAAGACAGCGTATCGTTAGGGACTGGGTATGGACAACCCCGCAGGTTTAGCAGCAACGCTGAAACGGAGAGCACAGAGCTCCTTTAATTCGTCTGCCGTAACATTATTAATCGTAATTCTGCCAATATTTATATTCAATGGCATGTTGTTCTTGTTCTGCTCATAGAACTCAGCCCACCTTTCATCGAGATTGACGCTGACCTGTACAATCTGATAGCCCGTCTGCCGGAAGAGATTCACAATATCCTTCAGCATAAAGAAGCGCAGGTGGGTTATATCAAACAATCCATCCGGCTGATATTCCCACGAGCCGGAAGACAGGGACTGAAAAACAGTCAGATTTCTCATATTGGGTATGCTGGCGATGATCTGGGCATCGGGCGTAAGACACGGTCTGATTTTTTGCAGCGTATGCCAGGGATCGTAGAGGTGCTCCAATACGTCGCCCAGAATAACCGTATCAACGCTGCCAGGAACAATGCCTGCAGACGCGAGGTCAAGCTTTTCGATATTGGCCGTCACGACCTTATCAAGCCGGCTGGAGGCAATCTGCGCTGCCGCTGGATTAGACTCAACACCCACTACATACACGTCCGGGTATTTTGATTTGATATGCTCCCCCATGCTGCCCGAGGCACATCCAATATCAAGGAGCAGGCGGGGAGGAACCTGAATAAGCTCGATCAGGGAATGATTGACCTCCTGATGATAAGCCGAAAACTCCCGCCCTGCCGAATTTAGGATCTTTTCCCAAAGATAGTTACCGGATGCTCCGGGTGACACAGAGCCCGATCCAGGCGTTTCCTGCCCTGCCCGTCTATTGTCCTGCTTCCTGAACACGCCGACGGTATCACCAAAGGCGCTACCAGGCAAATTAAGGTCCGTATGCACATCAAGGAGTTCTATATCGCTGTATTTCGCAAGAGCACGAAAACCATCCGGATAGAATCGCCAGCAATCAACGGGATACCGATGTTCCCACCCACATGACGGAGCTATCAGAAATATGAAACCTCCTGGTTTCAAAACCCTGACCATTTCATTCCAGGTCAGCCAAAAAAACTCTATATGCTCGAAAGCCTGACCAGATATAATGCAGTCTGCATAGCCGGAATGAAAGGGGAATTGATATGGAGAGTCTAATACAACATCAACGTTCTTTCCCTGGCTAAGATCAACGCCGATATACTTCCAACCCGGCCGGTCAAATAGTGGCCGATAAGTTCCATTTACATCATAACTTCCTATATCAATAATAGTCAGATCAGGAAACGCAGCAATATAGGTTTCTACAAGCTTGAGCATATGTTGATAAGAACTTGGATGCATGCGGCCTCTCCCTTTGATCTATTATTTAGTATCTTATAGCTGTCCGGAGAATAATAATATTTCGTGTTGCTGCAGGCAACGTCTATGTATAGCCTGAAAAAGTATAAAGGCCCGTAATATGAAAGTCAAATCTACCCTATCTTTCTGTATAGTTAGCATAATATATCAACTGTCTTCTCCTGCGTAAACAGACGAATTAATCATATGGGGCCATTTTCTTATTCATATCCCGCCGAATGGTTATCAAGAGCTTCGGTGAAGCCTCGATTAATGCAATAAAATGTGTTAGATTACGCATATTCTTTTGCAACGCAGGAGGCGGTATGGTAGCGCATATGGAAGAAGCACTTGAAAGACCCTTGCATGAAGTTCTGTCGCTCATGCAGAGGAGAATCATGACACAAACAACATATTTTGGCATCCCTACAATGAAGAATCCACTTGATTACTGGGTCTACCAGGAACTCATATTCGATCAAAAACCTGATGTCATTATTGAGATTGGAAATGCCAGCGGCGGCAGCACCCTGGCATTTGCCCATCTATGCGATCTTATGGGTAAGGGCAGGATTATCGGGCTTGATATTTCACATGCTGATGTGTCCGACCTCGTGAAGAAACACCCCCGCGTTACTCTCATCGAGGGGCCGGCCTGCGACTCTTTTCATCATGTGCAAAAAATGCTTAAGCAGGGAGAGAAAATATTAGTAATTGAAGACAGCTCTCATTCTTTTGAAAACACGTTGAATGTTCTGAGGACTTTCTCTCCGCTTATACCCCCAGGCGGCTATTTCATAGTTGAGGACTCCATTTGCAATCATGGCCTGAACGAGGGGCCTGTTCCGGGACCATATGAAGCGATTGAAGTATTTGTCAGAGAGAACCATGACTTTAACATTAATCGGGAAAAGGAATCATTTCTCATAACCTGGAACCCAAAAGGATATCTGAGAAGAAACCTGTAATATCTTATTTTCATTGGAATGTTGATTGCGGGGCAATTAAAATTGGTTTAGCTTGACCTCGGCTGTCAATAGTGGACACCAAAGTATTCATGCAGCCAACTGACCTG
>CAYXBA010000004.1:0-237063 GCA_964463135.1 uncultured Nitrospiraceae bacterium | reverse complement strand
CTAATTGACCGTGTGGCTTGACCCTTATTTCTCTTCCCTCCTGTTGTCAAAAAACTTCTTGCCAAAAGAAAAAAACGTAGTAAGATTAAAACACATAAACGCAAGGGGGCCGACAGAGCCCCTTTTCTTATCCTCAGCAAAAGGTGATCGATGAAGGAACGTGACATATTTGAAGAGATCATTGACGTAGGCAAGCGCCGGGGTGTGCTGACCTATGACCAGATCAATGAGGCCCTTCCGTCCGAGTACTTTTCCCCTGATGAAATAGAAGATCTCATGGACCTCCTGCAGGACATGGGCGTTAAGGTCACCGATTCTGTAGAGGACGAGACACCTATTGAGGAGGAGCTCGAGGAGGAGCCGGTTGAATATGAAAAGACCGAAGACCTTGTGCAGGCTTACTTCCACTCCATGGGAGACATATCTATTCTTACCAAGGATGAGGAGACCGAGCTAGCAAAGCGGCTCGAAGAGGGTAGAAATATCATCCGTGATATTGTGGTGGCAATGCCCTTGTACGCCAGCGTCGAAGAACAACTGGTGCTGGAACGGGAGCAGCTTGGCGAGGAAGAAGAGATAGAGGAAAAAGAGGTTGAAGAAGGCGAAGAGGAAGAGAAGCCTGACGAAGCATTGATCAAGAGCCTGAAAATCCTCGATGAGCGCATGCGAGAGATTGAATCTGCTGACAGAAAGATAGGCCGGCATGGGAATCTCAAAGACCTCAAGAAGCTTATAAATGACAAGAAGAAAAAAGATATCAATCCCCTGAAACTTAATGAACTGGCAAAAGAAATACAGGCCAAATACAAGAAAGTTGAAACTGAAATAGGGATCAGGATAGATGAGCTGAAAGAGAAATGGGACAGGGTGACCAGGGCAAGGGCGCTCGTCATGGAAGCGAAAAATGAGCTTATTACGCGTAACCTTCGGCTTGTGGTCAATATTGCGAAAAATTATGTGGGAAGGGGGCTCCCGCTCCTTGACCTTATCCAGGAAGGCAATATCGGCCTGATGAAGGCGGTTGATAAGTTCAAATACGAGAAGGGATTCAAGTTCTCGACCTATGCAACGTGGTGGATACGCCAGGCAATTACGCGTGCCCTTATTGACCAGACAAAGACAATCCGTGTTCCTGTCCATATGATGGAATTCTATAACAGAGTTACCAAGGCTTCGAGGGAATTGACTCAGGCCCTTGGCAGGGAACCGAGCAATGAAGAGATCGCAAAGAAGCTCGGAGTTCCTACCCGAAAGGTTGAAGAAGTATTCCGCGCAATTCAGGATCCGATTGCCCTTCAGACGCCGGTTGGTGATGAAGACACGGAGCTTGAAGACTTCATCGGCGACAAGAACAGTCCATCACCTTATTCTGATGCAGAAAGAAACGAGACCTCCGATCAGATACTCATGATCCTTAAGACGCTGACGCCAAAAGAGGAAAAAGTTATCAGGATGCGGTTTGGCATAGGCGTTGACCGGGACCATACGCTGGAAGAGGTTGGCAGGCATCTTTCGATTACCCGTGAACGGGTGAGGCAGATAGAAGCAAAAGCCCTGAGAAAGCTTAAACATCCAAGCCGTCTCAGGGCCTTAAAAGTACTTACATCAGCCTAAGCTGTTCTATTCGTAATCATACTGAACCACACGATAGCCCCGTAATATTGAATCAATAGCACCTACGCCACCCCGAACTACGCCTACAGAGGTGGTGTCATATACCTTTATGAGTTGGATTATCCCGTGCGGATAGGTATGATCCGTTGTCGTAAAGCCCTCCAGCTGCTTCTCTACGGTAATGGCCCTCATAACATCTCCGACTTCAAGGCCGGCATTCTTCCCTTTGTCAAGATAAACGATGTCATACATTCCATTGTTCAGTCTCCGGTCACGCGTGTCGATAACATACCCCTCAACTTTAGGCTTCCGATAAGGCTCATGTACAACCGGAGGAGTCATATCAGAGTAAGCAATGAGCCAATTGCCGGTAACTATTTCGTCAAATGATTTAAGAACCCTGGCCACTGTTTCGCCCCGCTTGAGCGTTACGACCTCTGCAATGCCGAGCATGTGAACCATTTCGCCCACGCGTCTGCCATTTGCCGGATGGAATACTTCCCGTCTCTTTATGACATAGAACTTATCCCCGATTTTTGCAGGCGTTTTTGTAGTCAGATAAATCAGATCATGTAAGCCTGAGAGATTCTTCCTCGACGGCGAGCCTGCCACGCGACCGACAGTGTCGACGCTGGCCGCAATATAGCCGCTTGCCATATAAAGACTGGCATCCACAAGGGGCTTTATTATCTTGGGCGGTGCAGGTACGACAACAGGTTCAGGTTTTCGCGGTGCTGTCTCTGTGACCGGCTCTGCAATGGGTTCTTCGTTCTTCACCTCTTTTTGTATCAGATAAAGAGGTATCTTTACGGTCTGGCCAGGCACGAGCTTGTCCGGATTTGCAATGCCTGGATTTTCTTTCCATACCTTTGGCCATAGAAAAGGATCGTTCAGTTCCTTCTTTGAAATATCCCAAAGCGTATCACCCTGCTGCACCTTGTAATCTTTTATCTCCCGCTCTTGTGCAAGAACAAAAGACGCTATGCTCAATAGAACAATTACGAACAACAGTATAAGTTTTTTATTCAGCACAATACCTCTCCTTTACTAAAGTTATTCTTCAACTAAAAACATAACCGAGAACACGAAAACTGTCAAGCATAATCTCGCGTTCAGGCCCGGCTGATGGAGGTTGGTTGCAAAAGCACGGGTATTTAACTGAAAATAGATCAAAAATGAAATGGGGGCCAATTATGTCAGGGATAGAAATATATGTCAAGAACGAGCAGGAAAAAGAACAGCTGATCAAGGATTATCTGGCCCCTGATGACCTCTATCTCAAGGCCCTCGACACCCTGAAGGAAGATATGATAAAGCAGGGTGTTGACCTCGACACCCGCGAGGGCAAAAAACAGTTCATTCTTGCAGTGCGGGAGTTGAACGCCAAGTTCGGGACAGAACTCCATAAAGAACTTCCCTGATTAGTAAGTTTTTGTCATATTGACAATATTCAGTGCTGGAGCGAAAATGAAGTTATGTGTAAGACGATATCGCGTCCACCAGCACGATCGCGGCAACAAGGGGCATAGAGGAGGATTTGACATGAAAAGAAATCTGATTATATTGGCTGCCCTGCTTATGCCATTCATTTTCAGTAGTCCTGCCTCAGCAGTATGTCCCTGCACGGTCGATGACAGCTGTCTTGACACGGATATCTGGTCAGCTCAGTGGACAGATATTTATGGGCAGACGACCTACCGGCTGGAGGCGCCCTGCAAAGTTTTTATCGGCATCCCGTTTGACATCAATGCTACGGTAACCGACGCAGCGTATACGAACGACGATGTAGCATCCAGCTGGGCGATCAGAGATGAGGGCAGCGTAATAGCGGGAGGCGGTTTTAACTGGCTCAGCACATCATCCGGCCAATGGCAGAGAACCGTTACGCAGACCTATACCGGCATTCCGATTAATCATCTGATAGAATTTACCTTCTCCGATCTCGGCCAGGGAAGCGGCGCGCATTTCTGGGCAGCAAGACTGTTAGGTGAGACAACCGTTGATCCCTATCCCGTTTCTGTCAATACACCGCCGACCGCAGATGCAGGACCGAATATACATCTGGCAGGCCAGGATCAGAACAATATTATTCTGCAGGGCAATGCAGTTGATCAGGACGGGGATGCCTTGACCTACCGCTGGCTGGAAGGCACAACAGAGCTGCTGCCGTCAACGCCTGTTGCAGGGTCCGGCAGCGCCGCGCTCTCCCTTGCCTCAATTCCACGCTTGTCCCTGGGAACTCATCTGCTCACGCTGGAAGTGTCTGACGGGACCACAGCAGCAACTGACACCATGGAGCTTTCCGTTGAGAATTCTGCTCCGGTATCTGCACCTTCCGGCGGCGGCATTTTCCAGGTCGGGGAGAATATTCTTCTGCATGGCAGTGCCGCAGATTTTGACGGAGATGTAATTTCCTGCCGATGGCTAAAGGGAGCAACCGTCCTGGCAGAGGGAGTTATTCCTACTATGCTCGGCGGAAACCCTGTTCAATTGCCGGAACATGTGATCACGGGCGGGCTGCCGCTCGGACCCCATTCCCTGACACTGGAGGTCAGCGACGGCATCCATATCGTTTCAGCAGATATATTGGTCACTGTTGTAGACACCATTGCGCCGACCCTGGCTCCTTCAGCATCCACGACCATTATCTGGCCGCCGAAGGGGAAGATGAAGCTGGTGACCATCAGCGCAAATGCCCACGACAACAGCGGGTTGCCGGTGACGCTGCAGGTGCAGGTTACGAGCAATCAACTGCCGCTGATTAAAAAACGCAAGATCATCCCGGATTATGATATTGTGAAAATTGACCGGTCAGCCGGGGTCATCGTGCTACAGCTCAGGACAGCAGGGCCGGGGGACAAGGACGGAGTTGTCTATACGGTAATCGTAACTGCGACGGATAGAGCAGGCAATGCTGCAAGTGCTGAGGTCCTCATCAGGGCGCCTCATGACCAGGGCCGGCGCTGACCTTGTCATAAAGTCTGCAGCCGGGCTGACAGCTGCCCAAAATCAATTCTTCCAAAGCAGTCCGGCGCGTGGAAGTTCTTCTCCGACAAGGGCGTCCATGAGGCCCAGTGGGGATGCGAGGTCTCATCCCCGCATTTGTAGAAATTGGCGTGCCAGGACTGACCTTTGACATTGCCCAATGAACCGACATATTTTTCGAGCAGGCTGAAGGGGATAAAGAACTCAAGAATCCACGTTACCGGCTCAGTGATTTCCGGCTCTACGATCTCAGGCATGGAATGATAGATCCGGACCTGCCTTGCGTCTCCTTCTGAGAGCTTCACAAAATCGCGAAAGCCTTCAGGCGTTCGTGTCGGATCAATAATATAGCTGCAGAGCAGGGCGCCGCCGCAGTTAAATTCAAAATTGAAATATCCTCTCTCCTGCTTCGGTTTAACAAAGAATTCTATGCAACTGTCTTTGTACACAGGCGACAGGAATTCAGTTTGAATGCTTCTTACATAACGGTCCTTGACGTTAAAGATGCCGAAGATGCCATCCGGGTTGTACAGAAGCCGTGCGGTTGTTTCGGGTCTGTGATCGGTCCCCTCGGGACGGAAATGAATAAGCTCAAGTGTTTCGGCCTGATTCCATGCTGACCCATCCCATTGCCCGGTGAGGCCAGGATTGATGGCTGCAGGACGAATACTATAATGCGGCATTAAAATTCTTTGAAGACTTTTGCGAGGGAATCGCCTGCAACATGCATCTTGAACTCATGGAAATAACCGAAGGGGGTCTGCATGACCGTGTACCCGGTGCGTTCGAGCCTGATGATCACATCATCAAGCAGGCGCTTGGCAAACTCGGGAGAGGATTTGCTTGACGAGAGGTGATTGAAGGAGTGGAGCACGACATTCTTTGTGCTGAACTTTCCTGCAAGCCACTTGACGTTCTTTACGAATTTTTCACAGACACTGCCATATTTTTCCTCATCCTCTGCCTCGCAGTGAAAGAAGAAGACAACCGCATCAGGCATGGACTCTTCGATCTCGATATCCGGCGCAGTCTCAAGGGTCTTTGATGCGGTCTTGTACCACCATTCTTTGGTGTAGAACATCAGGAGTTTCATCTAGAGCCCTGTTGGATGGTCAATGAATTCGGTCCTGAGACCGAACTTCTTCCTGATCATATTGCCGACAGCCTTCACCCCGACGGTCTCTGTGGCATAGTGGCCTGCAAAGACGACATTCAGCTTCATCTCCTCTGCAAGAGTGTACGCACTGTGTGAAGGCTCGCCCACAAGGAGGGTGTCTATCCCTGTCTTTTCCGCATCGTAGATCGCAGACCAGCCTCCGCCGGAGACAATGCCGACCTTCTTCACTTTTTTTCCGAAACTGAGCGCAGTCGATCTTGTGTCCAGTGTCCTGTCCACCCTGCTCATAAAATCTTTCAGGGAAAGTTCTTTTGTCAGACTGCCCCAATATCCGATCCTTTTCCCGTGGTATTCGCCGAACTCCCCCATTCTCCTGATCGCAAGGATCCTGAGAAGCTCGGCATTGTTGCCGTAAGCAGGATGCCAGTCAAGGGGAAGGTGGCAGGCATACAGCGAGATGTCTGCATCAAGGAGTGCCTTGACCCTCTTTTTCATGATGCCATCGATGGACCGGATGCCTCCCCATATAAGGCCGTGATGGACAATAAGAAAGTCGATCTTCTTTTCAGCAGCAACCCGAAAGACATGATCGCAGGCATCGACAGCAAGACCGATATTGCCGACCGTTGCCGAGCCCTCGACCTGGAGGCCGTTGGCGCTTTCGTCCTTGGGGAATTCAGAAAGTCTCAGTTCTTTGTTCAGGAAGGGTACAAGTTTATTGAGCGGGATGTTTTTCATGCCGACAGAAAGATTCCGGTCAAGCCGGAATGACAACACTGCCGTCTGTAACGTGACTTAACTTTGCATGAATCACTGGCATTCATGACTTGCACTGATTTGTTATGCCCGCTTGCAGGTGCCGTCAAGGTTGAACTGATAGGTTGACCAGTCCCTGCAGTCAGGACAGCGGCCTGACCAGTCGTCAGCACGGTACCCGCAATGGCTGCAGCAGTAGGGCAGCCTGAACGCGGTCTTGATGTCTGCTGCTTTTTTGAATTCCTGTACAGCCTTTTCGAGCTGTCTCTTTTTCATATAAAGATTGCCCATGAGCAGATGGAGCTCAGGGTATGCAGCGCCGCCTGTATCGATGCCCGAAAGCGTATCAAATGAGTCGTCGATCATCTCAAGCCTGTGGAAGAGCTTGCCTAAGAAGAACTTGGTGACAGGGTCATTGGGGTTGCGGGAGATGCCGCTTCTGTATATGCGGATCAAACGGGAGGGTTCGCTGATGCTGATCAGCAGGTCCTCAAGACGGGCAAGCAGGATCTTGGACTCTGTGGATGCATAGGCATTTTCGAGCAGATTGATCGCCTCTTCGCTTTCGCCCTCCTGCAGCAGTACCTCGGCAAGGCCGAGGATCGCAGGCACAAAGTCTTTTTCGGTCCTCAGGACGTTCCTGAATGCCTTTTTTGCCTTTTCGAGCTGTCCGTTCTCAAGGCTGTGGCGACCATATTCATATTCATAGCCGATAAGATTCTCATGCTCGCGTTTTTTGTCTTTTTCCGAATGCTCGTGCTTGAGGATAGACTTCTGGAGGGAGACAACATCATCCCACCTGCCCTGCTTTTCGAGGATCTCGCGCTTCCGGTACAATGCTGTCAGATTTGCATCGTCAATGTCGAGGATCTCGTCAAGATACCGCAGAGCCTCAGACCATCTCCCCGATTTTTCGAGCAGGCTATCGAGTGCAAAAAGGGTCTCGATCCTTTTTGGCTCCAGTTCACGCGCACGCTGATAGCGGGAATTGGCCTTCTGAAAGTCATCTGCTGCTGCGATGTCGCCGAGGCGGAGAAGGGCGTCAATATGGTCGGGCTCTTCCTTCAGGATATCTTCGAGCGCTTCTGTTGCAGCCTCCGCATTCTTTGCAAGAAGGGAATTCAGCGCCTTGGAATAGAGATGCTGGACCTTGCTCTCCTGCTTCTGTTTTTTCTGGTACTGCCAGTTGTCAATGAACTTTTTTGTATCCCTGATCGTAAAAAAAATGAACGTGATAAAAACACCGATTGCCATTGAAAAGAGGATAAGGGCCAGCTTCTGGACCTCATAGACCGGGCCGAAAGGTATCGAGACGGTAACGGCGCCATGGTTGGCGAATGAAAAGAGTGAAAGCGCAAAAATGAAGAGAACGAATAACAAGATCGATAGCTTGCCCATCAGTGATGATAACCTCTTTTCTGCAGAATGGTAAAGGCGCGGTAAAGCTGTTCAAGAAAGATGAGCCGGGACATCTCATGGGTAAGGGTCATGGATGATAGCCTGATCTTCTTTGCTGCCCTGGCCTTTACGTCCTCAGACACGCCGTACGCGCCGCCGAGAAGAAATGTTGCTGAAGACCCCTGTTTTTCGATAAACCTGGCGAACTCAACAGAGTCGAGGGTCTCTCCCTTTTCATCGAGCAGCATGTAGGGGGTCTTGAGGTCCTGTATGCGTCCGCTTTCCTTGGCCAGCATTCTGCTGATGTCCTTTACCTTTTCTTCCCTGATCTCAGTTATAACCACATCTGCATAGGGCTTCAGGAGCTTCAGGTATTTCTGCAGCCCCTCATGAATGAACGGCTCTTTTGTCTTTCCCACCCATATCAGATTGATCTTCATGGACTTCTATGGTCTTTGCATCCATCCAGAGTTTTTCGAGGCTGTAGTATTCACGCGTCTCCCCTTCGAATACATGTATGACCACATCCCCATAATCAAGCAGGGCCCAATGGCCGTAATTGATGCCTTCCCTGCCGATAGGCCTGCTGCCCTGCAGCAGGAGCTCATGCTCTATGAAGTCAGTGATCGCCTTTACCTGGGTGGTGCTTTCCCCGGAACAGATCACAAAATAATCGGCAATGACCGTAAGACCAATGAGTTCAAGAATTACCGGTGCCTGGGCCTTTTTCTGGAGAGCTGCTTCTGCTGCCTTGAGGGCTAGATCTCTTCCTGCGAGCGACATTCGCGCCTTACAGCCCTATCCTGTGGTTTCCTGAATGCATACAGTTTATAAGAAATTATATAGGATTCCACCTCTACTGGCAACAGGTATTTCACGCTTTTCCCTTGTGCCATGCGGGTTCTGATGTCGGTTGCCGAGACATTGACCGGGGAGATATTGAGGAGCATGACCGCGTTCCCGTTCCTGAGCTTTGCGACATGGGAAGAGATGGTCCCGGCAGTAAGCTTCCTGAGGACATCCTTGCCGGCAGACAGATACGGGGAGGCGGACAGGTCAGAGAACCTGCATCCCGGCCGCGAATGGACCAGAAAGTTTGCCAGGCTGAGGAGGCGCTCCGGCATGTACCAGTTCGGGATATCGAGAAAGGCATCGATGCCCAGCATGAAATGCAGGCTGTCATCCGGGTACAGGCGGCGCAGCTTTTCAAGGGTATTCACCGTATAGGACTTCTGCCTGGTCCTGCATTCAAGGTCAAGGAGATCAAACCGCGGGTTATTCCTTATTGCCAGTTTTACCATTTCATACCGAAGGCGGGCCGGGGCAATGTCCTCTGTCTTGAGGGGCGGGTTGCCCGAGGGGATGAACAGGATACGATCAAGTCCGGCAAGCTCCAGCGCCTCTTCGGCAGCGCGCAGATGACCGAAGTGAACAGGATTGAAGGTGCCGCCAAATATCCCGAGCTTCAAGATGGCCTGCTCACTCTCTGAGCTGGCCGTTGCCGAGGACGATGAACTTGGTGCAGGTCAGTTCTTCAAGCCCCATAGGACCGCGCGCATGGATCTTGTCGGTCGATATGCCGATCTCTGCGCCGAGGCCGAACTGGTACCCGTCATTCAGGCGTGTCGAGGCATTGATCAGCACGGCAGAGGAGTCTACCTCCCGCAGGAACCGCATGCCTTTTGCATAGTCCTTTGTCACAATGGTGTCTGAATGGGCTGAACTGTAGGTCGCAATATGGTCCATCGCAGCATCGATGTCCTTCACTACCCTTACATTGAGGACCAGATCAAGATATTCGTTATAAAAATCATGCTCCCGGACCGCATCAACAGAAGGGACGATCTTCCTGGTCTCAGGGCATCCCTTGATCGCAACGCCTGCGTCCTTGAACCTCTTGAGCATTGCAGGCAGAAACGCCTTTGCGATCTTTTTGTCAACGAGCATGGTCTCCATCGAATTACAGGTGCCCGGTCTCTGGACCTTTGCGTTAAAACAGATATCCCCTGCCATCTGCAGGTCAGCATCCCGGTCAACAAATACGTGGCAGATACCCTTGTAATGCTTGAGCACGGGTATGCGTGAGTTCTCGGTCACGGTCCTGATAAGGCCTTCGCCGCCCCGGGGGATGATCAGGTCAATAATGCCTTCAAGCTTCAGCATCTCCATGACCGCTGTCCGGTCAGGGAGGTCGATGAACGTGATCGCCCCCTCATGCAAGCCCTGCTGTTTTGCTGCGTCCCGCAGGATCTTCACGATCGCCTTGTTCGAATTGATAGCCTCGGAGCCGCCGCGCAGAATGACCGCATTGCCGGCCTTGAGGCAGAGGCTTGTAGCATCTGCGGTCACGTTCGGCCTTGACTCATAAATGATGCCGATCGAGCCGATCGGCACGCGCATCTTGCCCACGGTCATGCCGTTCGGCCGCTGCCACATCTTGACAATTTCTCCTGCAGGATCAGGGAGCGCAGCAACCTCGGCCAGTCCCTGGGCCATCTCATCAATGCGCTTCTGGTTCAGGGTGAGCCGGTCGATCATTGCCTTTGAGAGGCCCTTTTCCCGCGCGAATTTGAGGTCCTTCGCATTTTCTTTTATCAGTTCTTTCGACCGTTTTTTGAGCGCCTCGGCCATGGACAGGAGGGCCGCATTCTTCTGCCCGGAGGATGCCCTTCCGAGAGAACGCGCGCCCTCCTTTGCCTCTTTTGCCTTTGCGAGCACATATGCTTTTATGTCCATGAGAACAGCCTCCCTTATGGGCAGTGATTTATTCATAGCGTAATGGTTTAGCATACAAAAAGCCGCCTGCTTTTGAAAAGGCGCGCCCCTGCAGGAAACTGCCGGTACGAGCAGGTCATGCCTTGCGAAATGCTCCTGTCAATACGTACAATGTCCCATGCCAAAGATAACGGTTCTTCCTACAGATCTCTGCAACAAGATCTCGGCCGGCGAGGTGATCGAGCGGCCAGCATCAGTGGTAAAAGAGCTCATCGAGAACTCCCTTGATGCCGGAAGCACCGAGATCAGGGTCGAGGTGAGCCGTGGCGGCAAGCGGCTGATGCGGGTCTCGGACAACGGCATCGGCATGGACCGTGACGATGCGCTTCTCTGCTTCAAACGTCATGCAACAAGCAAGATAACCGAATATGACGATCTCTTCAATATCAGCACACTGGGGTTCCGCGGTGAGGCCCTGCCTTCGATCGCCTCTGTCTCCCGGCTCAGGCTGGTTACCGGCCTTAAGGGTTCAGCAGCAGGGCTCTCGATTGAGCTTCAGGCCGGCGAGGTGAAAGAGATAAAGGATGCGCCGGTGTCAGGCACATCACTCGAAATAAAGGATCTCTTTTTCAATACCCCTGCCAGGAGGAAGTTCCTCAAGGCCGACAGCACTGAGCTTTCCCATATCATCGACATTGTTACGAAAGAGGCGCTATCGCATCCGGAGACAGCCTTCTCGCTCTTTACAGACAGCACCGAAACGATCAGCCTTGCAAAGGCATCAGGGTTCAGGGAAAGGATCATGCAGGTGTACGGGGAGGAGTTCCTCGGCGGCCTCATAGAGGCTCCGTTCAGCATGGACGGCCTCGCGATGCATGCCTTTGTATCGAACAGTTCCAATTTCAGAAAGACCAGGTCGCACCAGTTCATATTTCTGAACAGACGGCCGATAAAGGACCAGTCTGTAGCTCATGCGGTGTACAAGGCATATGAAGGCATTTTGCCGCCTGACCTCCATCTGATCTTCTTTCTCTTCCTCCAGATTGACCCGCAGAAGGTAGACTTTAATGTGCACCCGACCAAGAGAGAGGTGAGGTTCGAGGATAAGGAAACAATCTACCGGTTCATTGTCTCCCATCTGCGGGATGTTGTCAGGGTGGCCCATAAAGAATATACCGGTGAGTTCGTTCAGCCGCAGGCTGCTGAAGCTGCTCCGTGGCTGCAGGGAGGAGAGGGCCTGCCCTATTCTCAGCCTGTCTCCTTTGGCACATCCGGCGTAGCTGAAAATCTTGAGTTCTCATACCGTCCTTCTCTTCCCCATATCTATCTCGGCGATACCTTTGTTGCTGTCTCGGGCAAGGGGGGCCTTACCCTGTTGGACCACCATGCTGCCCATGAAAGGATCCTCTTCGAAAAACTGCTTAAAGGCATGGAGACAGAATCCCGGCAGCTCCTCTTCCCCCGGCAGGTCCAGGTCTCGGGTAAGGAATACCGCGTTCTGCTCGAACATAAAGAGATCGTCAGGACCTTCGGCATAGAGATCGATGACTTCGGCAACAACACCGTCATTGTAAGAGCAGTGCCTGCAGAGATCGCAGAGGACGACATCGCCGGTCTCCTATCCGATATTGCCGCTGGACTTCTCGATGAGCATTCATCGGCAAGGCCGCTGCGTTATGACCTTGCTGCACGGATCGCATGCCACGGTTCGATCCGCGGGAAGAAGATCCTTTCTTCTGACGAGCTTACAAGGCTTCTTGAGGACCTCGAAAAGACCGAGCATCCTGACCAGTGCCCTCACGGCAGACCGACAAGGATCTTCTATTCGCTCAGTGACCTCAGCAAACTCTTCAAGCGCACATGAAGAAGATCATCGTTCTCCTCGGGCCTACAGGCGTGGGCAAGACAGCTGCTTCTGTCCTCCTGGCCAAGGAACTGAACACAGAGATCATCAGTGCAGACTCCATGCAGATCTACCGGCATATGGACATCGGCACGGCAAAGCCCTCTGAAGCGGAAAGATCCGGCATAAGGCACCATATGATCGATGTTGTCGAGCCGTCCGAGGCATACAGTGCAGGCAGGTATATAAACGACGTTACGCCGATCATTGAGGCCCTTTTTCAGCAGAACAAGACTCCTATAATAGTCGGCGGCACAGGGCTTTACATCAAGGCAATGACGCGCGGCATATTCAGCGGCCCTTCTTCAGACCTTGAGCTGCGGGACGGTCTGCTTGCCAGGGAGGAAGAGCATAAGGGATCTCTCTATGCCCATCTCTGCGAGATCGATCCCGAGGCTGCCAACAGGATCGAGAGGAACAATATCCGCAGGATCATCAGGGCGATAGAGGTATGCATGAAGAGCGGCAGTTCTATTTCATCCCTGCAGAAAGACCACACTATGCCCCTGCCGTACGATTTCATTAAAATAGGCATTACCCGGCATAGAGAGGAGCTCTATCAGATGATCGATGCGCGCGTGGATGCCATGTTCAGGTCAGGACTTGTTGACGAGGTGAGGGCTCTTATGCAGATGGGTCCTGACCGTACGCCGCTCCAGGCCATCGGGTACAAAGAGATCGCGCGGTATCTCAACCAGGAGATAGACCTGCAGGAGGCAGAGCGCCTGATCAAGCGGAACTCCCGGAGATATGCAAAGCGCCAGTTCACCTGGTTCAGGCAGGAGCAGGCTATAAACTGGATAGATGCAACCGGCATGAAGAACGGAGTTCAGGTCTTTCAGGCGGTTAAGCAGGCACTCTGCGATATCTTTCCTGCGGCGCTGGCAGAATGCCGTGAAAGTGCTTGAATAAAAGCTCTGAATAATTTATCGTAATAAAAATATATTATGTTATCTAAATAAATTAGGGGGGACTAGGCATGCCCACTTCAAAAAGTCAGAGCTTACAGGACAATTATCTTAACCAGTTGAGAAAGGATAAGATGCCTGTACTCGTATATCTTACCAATGGCGTACGTCTGAAAGGGGTCGTCAAGGCCTTTGACAATTTCGTGATCCTCCTGAAGGACGCGAACCAGCAGCTTGTGTACAAGCATGCTGTCTCGACCATTGTTCCTGAGAGGGACCTTGATATCCGCTTTGAAGAGCGAAGCTGAGCGTATCCCTTCTTTTTTGACACCTTATTGTATATGACTATTTCCCGGAGGTATTTACCCGATGCTTAAGGCCATGCGGCACCATGCCAAATATTTGTATTTCCTGTTCTTTATCGTGATCCTTTCCTTTATCTTCTGGGGAGTGGGCACAGTAGATCAGTCCAGCAATGCCCAGATCGTTGCAGAGGTCGGCAAGCGCAAGATCTCGGCCCAGGACTATGCAAGGGTCTATGAGAACTACGACAGATTCTACCGCGACGTGTACAAGGAAAAGTATGATGAGGAGATGCAGAAAAAGCTGAACCTCAAGGACAAGGCGATCGAAACGCTTGTCGGCCAGACCATCCTGCTCATAGCAGCTGAAGAGAACGGGGTCAAGGTGAGCGACAGCGAACTGAAAGAGGCGATCCTGAACGAGCCTGCTTTTACGAAAGATGGTGCTTTTGACAGCGAGATCTACCAGAATGCGCTCCGTCTTTCGAGGCTTACTCCTTCCATGTATGAGTCGAGCAAGAGGGAAGAGCTGATCATACAGAAGATGAGCAGGCTCATACAGACCGCTGCGATCACCCCTGGCGCCGAATTTGCCAACGTCTCTGCTGACGATCAGACAAAGAAGATGATCATGGACGCCATGACAAAGGACGCAGCGGAAAAGGTCCTCCGGTCGTATATCGAGGGCATGAAAAAGAAGATGAAGGTGAAGATCAATACCGAACTTCTCTAGATGAAGAATCCTGACAGCAGGAAAGACCTCGCCTGGCTGAGGCAGATATCGTCATTTGCCGCCTCACGCATTATCCTTACCGCGAACAACTACCATTTTTTCGACCATCTTGGCCTGCCCGGGAAGACTGCCCGGGCGCTTGCCAGAAAGATCTCTGCAGATCAGCGGGCAACAGAGATGCTTCTGGACAGCCTCGCAGCTATCGGTCTTCTCAGGAAAAAGGACCTTACGTACAGCAATACGCCTGTTGCAGCGCGCTATCTTGTATCCGGAAAGCCTGAGTACCAGGGGGACATCCTTCGGCACTACAGCGCTCTCTGGGACAACTGGTCAGGGCTCGATAGTGTGCTCAGGACCGGCAAACCGCACAGGAAAGCCCATGATCATGAATCTTTTATCCTCGGCATGCATGATCTTGCCAGCCTCAGGACAAAGGAATTCATGGCATCCCTTGATCTGACCGGGGTGACGCGGGTGCTTGATCTTGGCGGAGGCCCCGGAACATACAGCATGGCCCTTGCGAAGAAGGGAAAACAGGTAACGCTCATGGATTTCCCCGAGACCCTGAAGATCGCCAGGAGACTCATAGACAAGGCAGGGCTCGGCAGGCGGATCAGACTGCTTCCGGGCGATTTTATGCAGATTGATATGGGAAACGGATATGACCTCGTCCTTATATCACAGATACTGCATGCCTATGATGAAAAGGCATGCATTGCAATGCTGAGGAACTGCTGGCACGCGCTTAATTCGGGCGGCAGGGCAGTGATCCAGGAGTTTCCGCTTGACGAGACAAGGACGTCACCTCTGCCAGGCGCACTGTTTGCGATCAATATGCTGGTCAACACGAGCGGCGGCAATACTTATACGCCGAAAGAGATGTCTGGCTGGCTGAAAAAGGCCGGCTTCGTGAATATCAGGACAACGCGGCTCGATGAAACGGTCCTGATCGAGGGCGGGAAGAAATAGACCTTCCCGGGAAGTTCTGGCGGGAGCGTGTGGGAATCGAACCCACCCTGCCCGCTTTTGGCAGGCAACACTGGATTTGAAGTCCAGGAGGGACACCAGAACCCTATGCACTCCCGTGCTTGATATTAAAGGATTTTTCTCCAATTAAGCAACCCTGATCTTGCCGGGTCAAATTGCTTGTCTCTGAATTTTGAGATAAGGTATACTAACAAGCCTAAAGACAGTGGTTTGCATTCATCTCTTTTACAAAAAACACAAACATGCGCGTAGAAAAAATCGAACTCATAGGCTTTAAGTCCTTTGCGGACAAAACCGTGTTCAGCCTCCACCCGGGCATAACCTGTATTGTCGGGCCGAACGGCTGCGGCAAGAGCAACATTGTCGATGCCTTCCGCTGGGTGCTGGGCGAGCAGAGCGCAAAGAGCCTAAGGGGCGAGAAGATGGAAGAGGTGATCTTCAACGGATCGTCTTCGAAGAAGCAGAAGGGCATGTCTGAAGTGACGCTGCTTGTTTCCGGGCTGTCCAGTGTGCCTTCCCAGGACAACGGCAACAGCAGCCCGTCAGACCTGGTCTCGATCTCCCGCAGACTCTACCGCTCAGGCGAGAGCGAATACCTCATCAACAAGCAGCCCTGCAGGTTAAAAGACCTCAAGGATGTCTTCCTCGACACCGGCCTCGATTTCAGAAGCTATTCCATTTTAGAGCAGGGAAGGATCAACGCGATCCTGAACTCCAAGCCCCTTGAAAGAAGGTTCATCATCGAGGAAGTTGCCGGGGTCATGAAATATAAGGTAAGGAAGGCAGAGGCGCTTTCGAAGATGGAGTCGTCCCGCCTTAATCTTGCCCGGATCAGCGACATCATCTCAGAGGTGAAGAAGCAGATCAATATCCTCGACCGGCTTGCAAAAAAGGCCGAGCGGTATAAGAGGCTCAGGGCCGAACTGAATGAGATCGAGCTGAAGATTGCACGCAGGGAATACCAGGAGATAACCGACTCCCTTACCGCAATAAACGAAGAATACGGCGAGCTGAAGGAGAAGGAAGCAGTTCTCGGAGCCGGGATCACAGAGATAGAGAACAGGACGCAGACAAGGCGCATCAACCTGGTCGAAAAAGAGAAGGCCCTTGACCTTGTCCAGCAGGACTTCCAGACAGCAGAGAAGGACATTGCCGAGATCAACCGCCTTATCTCGGTGAGCGGGCAGGACATTATCAATTATGAGGAATTCCACGCAAAGTTTCTGCAGCAGGCAGAAGAGATCGTGCAGAGGATAGCCGGCCTGACCGCCCGGTACAGCGAGCTTGAGGCTAACGGTTCACGAATATCAGAGGAGATTGAGGCCGCCACTGCAGTGCTGAGCGAAAAGACCGAGACCTTCAGGGCGATCGAGCAGGAGCTGACAGAAAAAGAGGAAGCGATAGAGGAGAAGCGGCGTCAGATCTTTGCCATAGCAGAGCAGATCAGCAGGACCAGGAACGAGAAGGCCAGACACCAGATCTCTTCTGATTCCCTTGAGCAGAAGGAGAGACTTGCGATCACGGATTCAGAGGAGTCCCGCAAGGTCCTTGCAGAGGTCGAATCAGCGATAGCTGCGGCAGAATCAGAGATCCTCGGCAGGAACAACGAGGCCCTTCTGCTGAAAGAGAAGAAAGAGGTTGTCGGTCAGGAGCTCTCCTCGCAGAAGGCAAAACTGGAGAATATCACCAGGACGCTTGCCGAGGCCCGGGAGGAGTTCGCCTCCTTTACGTCAAGGCTTGATTCGCTCAAGGAGATCGTTCTGGACAAGCCGACCAGAGAACTGCTTGCATCGAGCGGCAATGTGCGCCTCCTCGCCACGGTCTCTGACGTCTTTGAGGTCCGCGCAGAATATGAGAAGGCGATAGAGAGCGCCCTGTCTGAAAAAGCGGATTCATTTGTTGTCGAGGCATCTGAAGACATTGAACATGCGATCGATGACCTGAAGGGAAAATCCCTGGATAAGGCATCCTTTATAACCGTAACGCCTCCTCCCTTTACCCTGCCGTCCCAGACCCCTGCCGGTATTATCGGCAAGGCGCTGGACTTTGTCAGCATCAGGGAGGGTTACAACAAGGTAGCAGAGAACCTGCTTGGCAATATCATGATCATGCAGGATGTGAAGGCAGCGCTTGAGCTGAGGCAGAGCACCGACCAGTTCCTTCTGGTGACTCTTTCGGGCGAGGTCATAGAACCTTCGGGCGCAGTGATCGTCGGCGGAGAGCGAGGCATATTCCGCAGAAAACGCGAGATACGCGAACTGGAGCAGCAGCTGGAAGAAAAGAAGGCAGCGATCGAGGCGATGAACAGTGAAATGCGCCTTGTTCAGGAGTCCATACAGCAGAAAGAAGAAGAGATACGGTCGGTAGAGAATGCGCTGCACAGTTTTGAGAAGGAGATCTCGCTTGCACGCATGACGGTTGAGACCTATATAGCAGATAAAGAAAGGATTGGCAAAAAGCTTTCCTACCTTGGGATAGAGCTGGAGCAGATCGTCCGCGAAAAGGAATCCATAAAGGGTTTTATGAACAAGGCAGAAGCAGAGGCTGCTGCGCAGGAGACACAGAAGGCCGACATGGAACAGGAGATGCAGGGGCTTCAGGAAGGTATATCCCAGAAGAAAGAAGAGATAGAACTCTTCAGGGCAGAGGTCACGGAACTGAGGATGCAGACAGCAACGAACCGTGAAAAGCTTGAGGCTGTCCGGAACGAGATGGAAGCTTCGGTCATTACGCGGGAAGAGCTCGGCAGGAAGAAGGACGAGGTCCAGAACGAAATCGGGTCAAATCAGGAGAGGATTTCTCAGAGAAAGGCCCAGATCCGTGAACACGAGGAAAGATTGAGGATACGGGTCACCGAGGCAGACAGTCTTGGCCGGGATATCGCCAGGCGGAAAGAGGAGATCTCCCTTGAAAATGAAGAGCTGTTCGCCGTTGACCAGGAGCTGAAGTCCCTGAGACAGAATGCAGCGGCAGCCACGGCAAGAATAGGCGAACTGGATGTTGCCCGCGCAGAGCATAAAATGCGCATAGAGAACATAACCGAAAATATCATGACGAATTATGAAGCAGATATCAGCCAGGTGGAGCTCATGGACGTTACCCCTGAAGAAGAGGCGAAGGCTGTTGAGCTGAGAAGCAAGATCCTTGAGATCGGAGCGGTCAACCTGGGGACCCTTGACGAGTATGAGGAGCTTCGTACGCGCTATGAGTTCATGACAAAGCAGCAGGATGATCTGAACAAGTCCATTACCGAACTGGAAGAGGCGATAACAAAGATAAACAGCACCACGCGGAAGAAACTGAGAGAGGCCTTTGAGGCGCTCAAGACAAAATTTGCCGAGGTCTTCACAACGCTGTTTGGCGGAGGCCGGGCCGAGCTGGTCCTGACGGATGAGAGCAATATCCTCGAGACCGGCATTGACATCATAGCCCAGCCCCCGGGGAAGAGGGTGCAGAACATTCATCTTCTTTCAGGCGGTGAACAGGCGCTCACCGCATTGTCGCTCCAGTTCGCCAGCTTTCTTATCAAGCCCACGCCTCTCTGTATCCTTGACGAGGCAGATGCTCCGCTCGATGAGTCGAACACCGAGCGGTACGCAAAGATGCTCCAGGGTCTTTCGTCCGGAACGCAGTTCATCGTTGTGACGCACAACAGGACCACCATGAGCGTTGCCCAGCATCTGTATGGGATCACCATGGAGGAAGCAGGGGTTTCAAAGGTGATCTCGATGCAGTTTGCCGAGGTCTGAGATGGACAATAGAACTGCTCTCCGCGTTGAGGTGAACGGCCAGCTCTGCGGCAGGATGATCCTGGTGGAGAGCCTCGAGATTCTGGACATCAGCATGACCGGGATCAGGTTCAAATGCATGAGGCGGGTGGACATGAACAGCCCGCACAAGATCAAGATAGAAAAAGATACTATCTCACTCACCTTAAAGGGCCTCATTGTCCGGGCCTCCTTCAAAGGGCTGCAGCAGGCAGAAGATAAGAGCCTGCCTGTTTACGAGGTTGCCATGCATTTCGATGAGCTGAGTGATGGCGACAAGGTGAGCCTCGAAAAGCTTATCAGCATCCTCTGTCATGAATGACCTTTCAGAACTACTCCCCGGTAAAGTATCTTTAGCGCCTGAAGACCTGCTCTGTTACGGCTTTGATGCCTCGGGCCTTGAGGCAGCGCCGGGTGCGGTCGTCTGGGCAGAGGACGTGCTTGATGTGGTCAAGGTCATGCATTATGCCGATGAACACAACATTGCGGTGATCCCCCGCGGGGCCGGCTCAGGCATGACCGGCGGCTCGATCCCCAGCCGGGGAGCCATCGTGCTGAGCACCGAGCGCATGAACAGGATCCTTGAGATAGACAGGGAGAATCTCACGGTCCTTGTCGAACCCGGCGTGATCAACGGCAGACTGCAGCGGGAGCTTGAGCGGCATCATCTTTTCTTCCCCCCTGACCCGTCCAGCCTGAATTTCTGCACGATCGGCGGCAATGTTGCTGAAAATGCAGGCGGTGCCCGCGCTCTGAAATACGGCGTTACCCGGGATTATGTCATCGGCCTTGAGGCAGTGCTCCCGGACGGCAGGATCATCACTACGGGGGTCAAGACCGCCAAAGGGGTCGTCGGATACGATCTCACCAGGCTCCTGGTCGGCTCCGAGGGAACGCTCGCCTTTATCACGAAGATCAGGCTTAAGGTGCTTCCCCTGCCCGAAGATGTCATAACTCTTCTTGCGCTCTTCAGCGAACTCGAACCGGCAGGTCATGTTGTACAGCAGATCATCTCCGAGGGTATTGTGCCGAGGACCCTGGAATTTCTGGATGCCGAGACCATACGGGCAGTTGAGAACTACAAAACCATAGGCCTTCCCCAGGGGACAGAGGCCATGCTCCTGATAGAGCTCGACGGCGCACCTGAGGTCATCACACGCTATGCAGAAACGATCACTGCTCTCTGCAGAAAGTTCAAGGGCGATATCATCATGGCAGAGAACGAGCTTGCGCGGCTGAAGCTCTGGGAAGCACGCCGGGCAATTTCTCCCGCACTCTTCCATATCAGTCCCACAAAGATCAATGAGGATATTGTGGTGCCGAGATCCAGGCTGTCGGAAATGCTGACGAGACTGAAGATGCTTTCTGAAACGACCGGTATAAAGATCGTGAACTTCGGCCATGCAGGCGACGGCAATATCCACGTGAATCTTATGGTGGACAAGGCAGACAAGGAAGAGTATGAAAAAGCGCAGAAGCTCGTCGAAGAGATATTCAGGATAACCCTTGAGCTGGGAGGCACGATCTCGGGCGAGCATGGGGTGGGCCTGACCAAGCAGAAGTACATTGCCATGGAGATCCATCCTGCTGAACTTGAGCTCATGAAGAAGATCAAGCAGTCCTTTGACCCGAAGAATCTTTTGAATCCCGGCAAGATCTTTCCCTGACAGAGGGTCTTATGGATAACCCCCTGCTCATCGTTGCTGTTGTCTCCGCACTCTTCTATGTATTCGGCTATTTTCGCATGCCTTTTGTGTATGCAGGCCTCATCCTTCAGATCTCCTATCTCTTTTTCCGGGGGATCTCGCTTGACCGCATGCCGCTTGTGGGGCCGCACGACACTATCTTTTTCCTGTCTGCCTCTATCGTGCTCTTTGCCCTGCCGATTGCCGGGAGGATGAAGGAGCGCAGGAAGGTGCTTTATGCCTCTCTCGGCATGGCTGTTTTTTTTATGTTCCTGTCGCTTCTGTATAAGCCGCACAACAGTCCGCTGCCGCCGGTGCTCAGGACATTCTGGTTCGAGACGCATGTGGCATTTTCATTCTTCTCGTACGCGCTTTTTGGTATTGCGGCCATTCTCGGTGCGCTGTTCCTGATGAACAGGGAACGGGAGTTTGCTGTTGTCCAATATAAGGCGGTCCTGGTCGGGTACTGTTTCTTTTCTGCTGCCATGATCTTCGGCGGCATATGGGCATATCTCGCCTGGGGGACATACTGGCTCTGGACTCCCAAGGAGCTCTGGACCGTGATCCTCTGGCTCTATTACAGTCTGTACCTGCATGCGCGTTTAAGCCCGTGGTGGAGCGGTAAACCGACTTCGGTCCTGGCAATAGCCGGTTTCATTATCGTCATATTCACGTATCTCGGGGTGAGCCTCTTTATGAAGAGCTCACATAGTTTTTGAGTCTGTAATGAGTAATGGGTGATGCGTGATGAGTAACAGGAAGACACAAAGATGCATTTAATAAAAAAGATATTAGAGGTTTTCATCTCGCTCAGGACAGCCATCTGGCTCCTGATAGGGCTGATCTGTCTTCTCCTCTTCGGGTCGCTGGTCATGCCGGACCATCAGGAATTTCTCGCCCTTCATACGGTCGCGCTCTTTCCCTGGATGCAGGAAATGCCGATGAGCATTACCTGGTGGCTCTGGGCCTGCCTCGCTCTGCTCTCCCTGCTGACTGCCAATACCCTGGTATGCAGTGTCGAATCAATTATGAGGAAACGGGAGTCGCGGCAGTGGCTTCTGATCATATCTCCGCAGGTGATGCATATCGGATTTCTTTTCATCCTGCTTGCACATCTCCTCAGCTCATACGGCAGCTTTAAGGCAATCACCTATGCGTATCAGGATTCAGTTTTCCAGCTGCCGAACAACCTTGAGGTGAGGTTCAACAGCGTGCGTGCTGATGTCGATGCAGAGGGATATGTAAAGGACTGGTCAGCAGACATAGAATATTCCAAAAACGGCAATACGGTTTCCCGGGACAGTATCCTTCCGAATAGCCCGTCATTCAAAGACGGAATCGGTATCTATATCAAGACCGTGAAGGTGGCCCCCTTTCCTGTTGCGATGATCGAGGTGAGCAGAGAACCGGGAGCACCCTGGGCCCTTGTCGGCGGTGTCCTTTTCATGGCAGGCATGGTAACGCTGCTCTTTCTGAAGATCAGACAGGAAGAGCCCGATGAAGCCTGAGAACGGTCTGATCTAAACGTAAGAAAAAGTGCCGTCAGTCTCCGGTCCTGTTGCCTGTCACCAGTGGAAAAGATGTATGATCCAGGCCCAGAGTCGTCTGAACAGTCCTGCCCAGAACTGCGCAATATATTCCAGAATCCCTGTTTCATACTGTTCGGTCTCTATCGGTTTCGGTATCGTATTTCTTTCGAGCCAGAGCCTCCATGCGTCGGGATAAAAGCCGCAGTCAGCCCGTGTGATCTTCTTCAGCGCTTTATACGCATAATCACGCACTATCGATTCCCGGTCATCGAGCGCCTCAACCAACGCTGCTGCCGAGTCAGGGGCAGCGATATTGAGAAGGGAGCGGGCTGCCGTGATTCGCATCTGGCCATTTTCATGATGCAGGAAGATGATTATGGCCTGTGATGCTGTTCCGGCATGCAGCTTGCCCAGGGCTTCGATAATGCCGGCCTGCACATTGCCGTCTTTCTCCGTGCCGAGCAGGTCGATAAGGGGTTCGATCGCCATGGCATTGCCGATCAGACCCAGGGAATTGGCTGCCTGCGTTCTGATGCTGGAGTTCTCATTTTTCAGGAAAGGGAGCAGGGCCTTCGCAGCTTTGGCTTCCCGAATGCCTCCAAGGGCTTCGATCGCAGAACTTCTCAGCTTGTCGTTCTTCAAAGCCTTCAGCAGGGGCTTGAGAGCGCTCTTTTCGCCGAGGGGCCCTAAGATAGTGAGGGCAGAATATCTCACCTCCTCATTCTTTTCGTCTGCAAGCGACAGAAGAGGTTTGACCGAGGCCGGTCCGATATATTTAAGATAGCGTTCAACGTCGTGCTGCAGATCACGGTCGAAAAGGGCTGATGCCAGGATCGCTGCTGCATCAGGTTCCCTGAACATCGAAAGTGCCTCTGCCGCATTCCTCTTTGCCTCGATATACGGGCTCTTTATTGCCTCGGCTAGATGAGGCAAGGATGACCTGCCGACAGCCTTAACGATATATTTGAATTCATTGCGGATATTGAAGAGCCGCCGTCCGCCGGCAGTCTTGAGAGAGCCGATCAGGGCAATGACCGACTGCTCGCCGATCCTGATCAGCGAATCACGTGCTGCATAGGTGTAATTCAGCCTCTGGGTATGGTCTTCGGCTATGTAATCGATGAGCATCCTGATCGATTCAGAATAGGGCATTATGCCGAGCGCTTCGAGTGCAGCCTGCGCTATATACGAGTTCTGGTGATCGGCAGCCTCCTGTATAAGGCTGAGCGCCCTTTTGTCGCCGAGCATGCCGAGACCCCGTATCGCTGAAGAGACAAGATCGGTCTTTCTTCCTGATGTTTCGTACCCTGCCGCGGCTGATCCTGACTTTCCCGTCAGACCTCTGATTGTTCTTACGTCCTCCGGAGCAGGGTCCTTGAGCCGCGCGATCTCCATCAGCGGCTCAAAGGCCCGATCATCCCTGTTCTTCGCCAGGATCAGGGCTGCCTGCAGCCTGTTGTTCGGATCACTGTCTTTCAGCAACTCAGGCAGAAGGTTCAGGCCGGACAACTCGCCCCGCCTGGCAAGCTCAAAGAGCGCAGGTGTTCTTACCTTCGCGTCAGCACTGGAAAGCGCTGTCCGCAGGATATCGCCGGAGTTCTTGTTCCTTATCAGGCCCGCTGCTGCTGCCTCCCGCGTGCGTGCGTCCGGATCAGCAAGGCATTGCCCGAGTATGACAGCATAATGCAGGTCATCTGATGCTGAAATGGCCTGCAGTACGGCCAGTCTTTTCTGCGGGTCCGGTTCCTGCCGGATCTCTTTAATAAGCTCTGCAACCTTTTGCGGATCATGCATATGTACCAGAGCTGTCAGGGCCGACTCTCTTACCTGCCAGTCTTCACCCCTGTTCTGATAGGCTTCAATTAATCCGGCGACAGACCTCTTGTCATTAAAGCTGCCAAGCACTTCCGCTGCCTTGCTTCGTATTCCAGGCCCTTTTCCCGTCATGAGGATTTCCTCAAGGACCGCAGTTGATGAAGGATCTTTGAGCTTCTGCAGGGACTCTGCCGCGGCATAGCGGATCTCAGGGAAATAATCAGTTTTAAGAAGTTCGAGAAGCAGCGGGACAATAAGAAGGTTTTCCTTAAACTCCCCGAGTAGCGTGACCGCATATCTCCGCGTATCCAGATTGCGGCCGTTCCGCGCAGTTGTTGTGAGCGGCCCCACTGCGGCCTTTCCGATGAGCAGCAACGACTTCCTGATCCCTTCGCGGACTGCCCAGGAATCGTCTGCAAGGTGGTCAATCAGCAACGCAACAGCCGGTTCAGCGATAGCTGCAATAGCAGCAGGCGTCTCTTTGGCAGACCCGCAATCGAACGCTATCTGGTTGTCGAGCGAATAGCGTTCGAGATTCCTGATAAGGTAAGGAAGCGCAGGAGCAGCTTCTCTGCCGAGGACCTTTACCATATAAACAGCCCTCAAACGTTTGGAGCAGTCAGAAGAGGTCAGATATTCGATAACGTTCTTTACAGGTGGTGATACGGTAACGGCCGGCCCCTTCTTTTCTGCAGGATAGACCTCAAATGACTGCTCTGTGAGCATGGCGTCCCTGTACCAGACCTGAAACGTCCATTGGCCTGGCACGAGTTCCCAGTCATGTTCAAAGCCGAAAAAGTCGTACGCAGGCTTGTTTAGATTGGCATGGGACGGCCATTGTTCTGTGGTGCGGGCTCCGGCCCCCTGTCTGCCAGGAAACCTGATGCCTTGCGCTGTATAGAGCTGCGGACCGGGTTCCGGAGGTCTGGTGAGGCCGGGTGTAATGACCCTGATCGTAAGTTCAACGTCCGCGTTGTGCGGAGTTCCGTGCAGAATATAGGCGATGCCGAATGTATTCCCTATTTCCGCAGGTATCCTTGTGGTCTTTTCGACCAGCCGCACGGTCTCTTTATTGAGGACGGTCAGGCTGCCCAGAGAAGTGTCTCTGCCTTCAATTCTGCCGAACCTGTCTGCATGGTAGAGCCCGTACTCTATGATCTCGGCCCCGCTGATCGCCGGACCGGGATCGACCTCCTGCCGTGCAGATCCGGTCGACGGGCTGCATAAGAGGGTTAAGATCATCAAAAGCAGGATTGGGGCGGCGGATCTCGGATGATCATGCGCCGGACAGATCACCTTGCTGCACCTGCCTTTTTGAGCATCTGGACTATCTGATCACGACCCTCGACCTGGGCTGTCAGCAGGGCTGTCTTGCCGTTCATTGGCACAATATTCACGTCAGCCCCTTTCGTTATCAGGAGCTGGACCATCTCCGCGCGATTGCTGGCAACTGCACGTATGAGCGCTGTTTCTCCGGAGCCATTCAGTGTGTTGACAGGAACGCCATATCTCAACAGTTCCTGAACGACCGGCATATGGCCGGCCTGTGCGGCGCAGTGCAGTGCCTGGGCCTGATAGGGGGCTGCAGTCTGACCGAGTATGCCCTTTTCGAGCAGCAGGCTGACCGTTTCGGTCCTGCCATTACATGCTGCTGATACGAGATCACTATCAGACATTTTCGATCCCCTCTCAAGCAGCAGCTGCATTACCCTGCTCTTACCTGCTTTGGATGCAATGGCGTACGCCGTATCTCCGTTGTTGTTCTTTAACCGTGTGTCCGCTCCCTTTTCGATCAGCATCCTGGCAGCATCTTCATTCCCCTGATCAGAAGCGACCATAAGCGCGGTATTGCCCAAATTGTTCATGGTATCGGGCAGTGCGCCGCTGTCGAGCAGAATGCTTATGGCCTCATTTTTCCCGCTTGAGGCGGCTGTTATCAGGGCTGTATTTCCCTGCCAGTCTTTTGCATCTGCATGAGCGCCATGCTTGAGCAATGCTCTCATGATCGGGAGATTGCCATGGCCTGCAGCGTACTGAAGCGCGCTATAGTGTGACCTGTCGGTCAGATTTACATCTGCTCCCTTGTCTATTAATAAACCTGCGATCTCGGTACGGTTGCTCTCAACGGCAAGGATCAGGGCAGGTTTTTGGGTCCTGTCGCGGGTGTTGGGATCTGCGCCGTCATAAAGCCACGATTTTACCTGCAGTACATTTCCGGTATAGACTGCTGCCCATAGCTGATCATTCATGGTCTCGATATCAGTCTGACTTTTTTTGCAGCCGGGGCTGGTAAGCATTGCCGTACTCATCAATAAAAAGAGAAGAATTCTGTTGAAGAGCCTGAAGTCCCCAAGATCGCGAAGAACTCTTCGCGCCCGTTTTCTGCTGAACACGATTTCCCCCTCCTCAGTATCTGTCTTCGGTCCGTATTTTGTTTTGCAATCAGCGGTCAATGACGACACAGATTCCCGGGTCATCGGCAGCATGCAAACACTATATCATGGGCCGATGAGCAGTCCAATAAAAAAGTTCCTGATAACACCAAAAATCCGTTAAGGCAGCAGTATCGCTTCAGGCAGAGAGAATGACCTGCCGGAGCTGCGAAGGATTGACAAACTTTCGCAGTACTACCTATAATCTTTACCATTATGGACGAGCATTTACAGGAACTCTACGAACTCGGCAAAAAGCTCTTCGAAGAGGCCAAATACAGCGAAGCCGAGCCGATCCTCCGTGAAGTTATCAGGACAAGTCCCCGTTATGCAGATGTGCATAATAAGCTCGGCGTCATCTGCAATCTCAATGGGGACCTGAAGGCTGCAGCAGGCCACTTTGAGAAGGCCCTTGAGCTCAATCCGCGGTACACAGAAGCGTCCCTCAATCTTGCGGTAACCTATAACGACCTTGGCGAATTCAAGAGGGCCCAGGAGGTCTTCACGGTCGCAGCGCAGATTGCACACCCTGACCCGAACATGATCGATCCTTACATTGCCGGAAAGCTTGCAAATGAGCATTTCAAGGTCGGCAATATGTATCTCGAATTCAATATGAACGACGAGGCCATAGAGGAATACCAGAAGGCGGTCAAGCTCCATCCAAAACTTGCCGATGTTCATACGAAGCTCGGCATTGCCCTCAGGAATAAGGGAAAGACAGAAGAGGCGATCGTACATTTTGTAAAGGCAAAGGTGATCAATCACAACTATGGCCCTGCATGGGTACAGCTGGGGCTGAGCTATTACATGGAAGGGCTCACCGGTCTTGCCTTTGAAGAGTGGCAGAAGGCCCTTGAAAACAACCCGGATCTGAAGGAAGCAGAGAACTATCTCAAGCTCTTGAAAAAAGAGGAAAAATAACCTGCCATTCCCGGTGGTGCCGAATCCTTCCAAAGACTCTTTGCCTTCTCAATCTGCAGACCTGTCCATACGGCTTTTCCGGCCTGCATATCCAGCTGCAGGACAGGGATCGTCATTTCCATTGAGTGCTAAGGAGAGATGAATGAGCAACTTCACAACTTCGCGGGCCAGCAACCCCGGTCACCATAAACGTCCTACTGGCCGGGTATATCGTTCTCATGCATGCAGAACGTGCAGAGAGGAATCCGGCAAGATATCTCTCCCCTGGCTTTTGGCAGCGCTGATCCTTGTCGCAGGAGGCTTTCTGTTTAGCAATCAGATCATGAAGAGCAGCAAAGGTTCCGCCCGCCAGGTTGTTCCCGATAAGCAGGTCAACTATATTATTGCAATCGATAATTCTGCGAAATCCGCACAATATCTGGATCAGGCAAGAGGCCAGATCGAGCGGATCATGAAAGAGATTCCTGATGGTGATTTCCCCGTGACGCTCATAACACTCAGCTCGCCATCGGCAGCCCTTAAGGGGAAAGCCACGATAGCGGCCTTTCTTCCGGAGATGAAGCCAGCTGCTATCGGGACAGATTTCAAACTGCTTTTTGCAGGAATACGGGAACAGGTCGTCAAGGAAGGCAGGAACAGGGTCTTTCTGATCAGCAATGGGAAATACGACCCTTCCGGCAGCATCTATCTTGAGGGGCTTGAACAGCAGGATGCCCAGGCCCAGTCCCTGGTGCTGGCAGAAGAGATCAGGGACAAGGTCAGATTGCCTGATAACTGCGAGCTGAAATCGGTTGCCATCGGGAATAAACCGGACGAGATCATCCTTCAGGCGATCGCCGGCATGAATGCCAAATAAGAGCATTCACCGCATGGACCGTATGCAAGGCATAGCATGAGACTAAGTTCCCTGAGAACTATCAGGCCGGTCCTGATCTCACTGCTCATCCTTTCCCTGAGTTCATGCAAAGGAGCGGTCTTTCATTTTTCCGTAATTGATGATGCGTCGAACAAGCCTCTTCCTCAGAGCGAGATAACCGTGCAGATGAAGAGCGATACGAAAACCGTGCAGACCGGAGATTCAGGCGAGGCATCGCTCGCTGTCAAAGATGATGAACTTCCGGAGACCTATTTCCTCAGATACGAAGTAAAAAAGCAGGAATATGCCGTGTACAAGGGCGGGGCTGATCTTCTGCCCCGGCAGCGGTCATACAGAATACCGACCGTGCATATGGCGGCTGAGGGCGTGGCCAAAAAAAGGACGGGCCTGCACTTTGCCCTGACTGAAGACGGAGAGGGCATGTTATCTGCAGAGGTCAGGAACAACGGGGAAAAGCCGCTGTCACGGCTGAAGGTAAAGATCATCCTGTACGGCCTCAGGGAAAACGGCGAGGGCGTTATCAGGGAAGAGATCATCGGGGAGATGAAAAAGATAGGCCCTGATGAGACCCAGAAGATCAGATATGATGCGCGGCAGGACATGGACCGCCTCATAAAGGCGGAGGCCAGCATTGAATGCAGCGAATGCGCCGAAATGGAACAGGCGAAGCTTGTACAGACGCTTTATCCTGTCTGGGCAGGGATCAAGCCGGACCTTTCGATGGGTCTTGCTGACGATAAAGACGGGACTGTCATGGTACAGCTTAAGAACAAAGGCAGGATGGCTGTCACCGGTGTCAGATTAAAGATAACAGCCTGCTGCAGCCGGCAGACCGGGCATAGAGAGGAGATCCTGAGCGATCTGATCAGCGGTTCCATTAAGCCGACGGAGATGTTTATCAAGGTCTATAATCTGAAGGACCTGATCAAAGGCCTGGATCTCTCCGAGATCGTGAGGGTTGCATACTCAGTTTCGTGCGAGGAGTGTCTCGGCATTACAAAGGAAAATGCGTTCTCCGAGCCTGTCGAGATGATGTTTATTCGGGGCGGCGATCTGCCCTTCAGTCCTCTGCCCTATGAAGTAGATGAGATCAAGAAACAGTAACAGAAAATATAGTGCTGAATTCCAGACAAGGGGAAACAACGTGCCAGGCAAGAACGTACTCGAAATTATTCTGCTGACAATATGTGTTGTTGCAGCTCTCTTTTTCTCAGGCAGTGCAGAGGCAGCTGGTCAGGTGCGCGTGGTATCAGATGAAGGCAAGCCTCTGCAGAATGCTTCGGTCTTTATTGATCTCAAATATCCCGACAATGCAAAGCCGAAGCTGACCAATGCTTCGGGCGAAGTTGTTCTTGCCCCTGTCGCTGCCGGGAAAGAGATCGCGATAACCGCGTTCAGGACCGGCTATTTCCCTGCTACCGTTATGGTCAAACCGCCCGGCAATGCAACGATCAAGCTCAGGAAAGTAGTGAAGCGTGCGACAGTGACCGTGCTGGATGAAAAAGGGAAACCTCTGCCCAATGTCAGGATAGCTGCTGCGGGCAAGATGTCAGAGACGAATGCGGAGGGTGTTGCAACCTTAGAGCTTGCTCTTGCTGAAAAGAGCATGAAAGCAAAGATACTCTGCAGCACAAAAGTGTCCAGGACCATCTCCATCTCCTTTGGTACCAATGAGCTGGCCAAAGAGGTGCGCGGTACCTGCCGTTCCCTTCAACAGGAAAAAGATGCCGATACTGCGGCCGCTGCTTTGAAAAAGCCGGTCCCTGAACCTGTCGCTGAGACCAGGAAGGAAGAGCAGAAGACCGGTAAAGACAGGGCGACCGTAACGTTTCCTGCAAAAGCAGATACCCTTAAACAGGAAAAGGCAGTCAAGTCAGAAGAGGTCAATGCTGGGGCAGTGTTGATAAAACCGGTCCCGGCACCTGCCCCTGAGCTTAAAAAGGAGATTCAGAAGGACGCCAAGGATAAGGCCGCTAAAGCAGGGCCCGCAAAGCCGGATACCCTGCCGGCACAGGCCGGAGCAGAGAAAAAATCGGAGCCAACTGAAAAAAGCAGACCTGTCGAAACCGCATCCATCAAGCCTGCTCCCCGGCCGGTACCGGAGACGCGAAAGGACAGCGCTCCTATGCCCGAGGCGGTAAAAGTAACGCCGGCGATTGCCCGGGCGACCGAAAAGCTCGATGAGTGCAGGGGTTATTTCAGGGGAGGCAACTATCTCAAGGCCGCAGAGACCTGCGGACAAGTCCCTGAAGAAAGGACAACCGCAAAGATATATGCCGAGGCAGTCCATGTGCGGGGCCTCGCGTTCCTGAGAATGGACTGGAAGCCGGAGGCCAAGCGAGAGTTTCAGCGGAATGTGGACAAGATGCCGAATTATGCCGCTTCAAATCTGGAGCTCGGGATAATTAACGTCACAGAGGGGAAAAGCGCTGATGCGCTTAGTTACCTGATAAGCGCCCATGCAGGCAGTACGCAGCTCGGCGGCCGGGATCGCTGCAGGCTCTTCCTCTTTACGGCAAAGGCATATGAGCAGCTCGGCAACTATGTAGAGGCAAAAAAATATCTGAGAGGACTTCTCGAGCTCAAGGACTGCTCTGAGAGTGACCGGAAAAGTGCGGCTGACAAGCTCAATGAATATTAACAGCAGAGAGGTGAGACAATTCATGATAATGAAAAAGAGCGCTGTTATAATTGCATTGAGCATGCTGATCATATGCATGCTTGCCCCCGCTGGCCATAGCGAGGACATGGTCTATGTTGAGCACAGTCTTCCCGAATCATTTAATCCGCTCACTGCGAATGATCCGGCTTCTCTGAGAATGTCCGGCTTGGTCTATTCAGGCCTTGTCCAGTATACCCTGGGGGCTTCGATCGAACCGGTCCTCGTGGCATCCGGAGGGGATGGCCCGTCAGCCGCCGACTATCTGTCGATAGAGTCGTGCAACTGCGTCAGGCGCGAAGATCGCGGCGAAGTCTCGATATACTCGTTTAACCTGCGCAAGGATGTCATGTGGCAGAACGGCCAGAGGCTGAAGCCTGAGGATGTAAAGGCCACCTATGACTGGGCAAAGGGGAGAAGCAGCTCGTATTCTTTTCTTCTGAAATTTTACGAGGGCATGGATATTGACGGCGAGACCCTGAAGTTCAGGGTCAGAAAAGGCATTAACCCGCTTGAACTGTTCATGATGCCGATACTCCCCAGAGCATATATTGAGTCGGGAAATGCCGGCAAGCTGTCAGGGAGCGGTTATTACAAGATCGGCGAGAACAAGGCGATAGACAGGATATTTTTGAGCCGTCACATCCCGGAACCGGACCTCAGTAAGCCGGTCAGTACGATAGCCCTGAAAAAAACAACAGAAGGCTATATGGACACCAATGCGCTTATCAGTGGGAACATCCATTTCATTCCTGAACTCAAATATATGTATGTGCCGAAGATATCAGAAAATCCGTCGATCAGGCTGTATCCCTATTGGGTGAACAATATCATGGCCGTGGCCATCAACATGAAGAAGACCGGCCTCAGTGACCACAGGGTCCGGGAGGCCCTTCTGCTGGCGCTTGACAGGAAGAGCCTTATCGAAAAATGGTTCCCTACCTCGCGGATGATCAGCGGGCCGATCACACCTGGCCATCCGTTCTATATTGACGTTGATGTCAGCGAGAGGGATGTGAAGAAGGCCAAAGAGCTTATCAAGGCATCGAAATTCCGCGGCGAGCTGAGCCTGAAAGTGCCTTTGAGCAGTATGAACGACATTATGTTTGTCGGTTTCCTGAACGACCTGATGCGGCAGTGGGAACAGGCCGGGATACGGGTGAAACTGCAAAAGACGCATGACGATAAATTCAGGAAGGAGGTCTTTACAGACCGGCAGTTCGAACTTGCCCTTGTCTCGACCGAGTTCAGCAGGACTTCCTATATCAACCCCTTCTATGCGTCAAATGCAGAACAGAATATAACCGGGTACAGCAATCCGAAAATAGACAAACTGTTTGCACGGGCTGTTGTTAGCAGGGATCTGAAAGAGCTTCGCTCCATTTATGCGAATATCCAGGATATCATTTCGGAAGATGTGCCGTATATCTATCTGATCGAAGAGAAGAAATATGCCGCATACCATAAGAGCATAAGCACAAAGGGGCTGCTCATTCCTGACAACATCTTCGGACTGACCCACCGCTGGGAGATCTCGAGATAGGCCGGAGGGCGGATATTCACCATGATGGTTACGGCAGTTCGCAGCATTCTGAAGTATGTTTCGATATTCATCCTCGCAACCTTTCTGATCTTCTTCCTGGTCAGCCTGTCCCGCCAGGACAGGCCGGAACTGATGCGGGAATATGCGGGGTGGCTGCAGAAACTCGCTCATCTGGATGCCGGGGAAGCGTACGAAGCAGGGAGAAAACCGGCTGATTTTCTGGCCGAGCGGCTCAAAAATACCCTGCTTCTCTCGCTGGGCGCAGTAAGCATCTCGACAATGTTTGCCCTTGGCATGGGCATGCTGCTGCTCAAGGGGTACCGGAAGTTATTCAGGACGCTCGAAGTGGCTACCTATATCGCCACCACAATACCGGTTTTTCTGCTCTGCTATATGATGGAGGCGATGGCCTTCAGGACTGACCCGAATTTCCTGCCCACGAACGATGCATACAATATGTGGTTCATTGTTTTTGGTGTGTTTGTACTCGGCATCGGCAATAATGCATTGGGCGATATCTCGCGGGGAGTTGTTGCGGAGATCGAGACTATCATGGGCAAGGCGTATCTGAACGCGGCTAAGGCGAGAGGCGTGAGCATCTGGAAGCATACTGCGAAGGCGCTTCTTCTTTCGACCATGAATATGGTCTCTTCACGGTTTATTCTTACGGTAGGGACCGGAGTGATAATCGTGGAATATGTGTTCCGGATCCAGGGCATAGGCCTTTATATACTCGGTGCGCCGGAAAGCGGCTCGGGCAGGGACGTGATCCTGCTGATCACCGGGATCCTGATAGGGATAGTCTGTATCATGTATTTCATCAACGACCTGGTGAGGATGCTGCTTGATAGACGGGGGAGCTTCAGATAACATGGGGAGGTCATCATTCAGATTAACGGCCGGATCTGTCATGGTTGCGCTGGTCGTTCTCTTTGCCCTTCTCTCATACTCCCAGCGAGGTCTGGACCTGATGGGGACCCATGGCGTTACACTCCTGAAGGACCCCGAGGAGACCTTTGTCATTGAGGGCAATTTCAGCATGGGCCATATCCTTGGTCTGGATATGATCGGCAGAGACCTTTTCAGCAGAGTTGCCTTCAGCATGAAGACATTCCTTGAGGCCTCTGCCATAGCATTGACCATTGCGCTTTCCGGGGGGATCATTGCAGGCACGCTCGAGGCCATGCTGGATAATGCATTTCTCATAGAGCTGTCCGGCGTCCGGCTTTTCAGGATCGGCGGCCTTATCGGCGGGCTGAACAAGGTCCTGGCATCCATGCCGCAGATCGTTGTCATGATCCTGTTATGGAAATTCCTTGGAGAGATGAGCATCTATCATATCATGACCGCCTTCGGTCTGTTCATGATCCCGAGGATCAGCGAAAAGGTGAAGGCAAAGATACTTGCGGTCCGTAATGAAGGCTTTGTCGAGTCTGCGCGGGCCCTCGGCCTGGGGCCATTAAGGATATTGGGAAAGCATATCCTCTGGCATCAGATGAGATACCTGCTGCTGGTCGAAACCGCATATATAACGGCCGAGGTTGTGCTGTTCGAGACCGGCATCAGTTTTCTGGGATATGGGGCAGGCGACATTTCACTCGGCACCATGGCAGCGCAGGGCAAAGAGCATTTTATCAGTGAGCTTTCTGCCATGAATACTGCCCCCGTGACAGAGGTCTTAAGAGGGTTGATCATGAACGTGACGCTCTGGTCCACATTCACGCTGCCGGGACTTGCCATCATCTTTACCCTGCTCGGGTTCTATCTCCTTGCAGATGGCCTCAAAGAAAGGCTGGTGCGCTCATGAAGGCATATCTTCTTTTATTGGTGCTCCTGGCCGCTGCTCTCTTCCCCCGGGCTGCCAATGCAGAGACCGCAATGGAGCTGTACCAGGGGAACAAACTATATGAAGCACTCCTGCAGCTCGAACATGAGAAGAAGGAAGCCTATTACCCGCTTTTAAAGGCGAAGATATTTCAGAAGCTCGGCGAGACGGCAAAAGGATTATATTATCTCGGCAAGTCCGACCTGCATGCGTATCTGAAAGGCTCCAGGGGCATGGGGAACAAGGCGGAGAAGTACGTAGAAGAGCTCAGGCGTTCAAACAGGGATAAGGACTATGAAAAGTCATTGCAGACGATCAGGTCATTTCAAAAGACCTTCGAGAGCCGGCAGATCCATAACTCTGTTGCAGACAGCATGCAGTATTACAGTCCCAAACTGTATGGGGCAATGGCCCGCACCTATTATGAGGCCGCGATATCCCATTATCTGATGGCATTGCATGCATTGAAAAAGAAGGAAGAGATCGATATCGTCAATGCACTGATCGGTGAATGCTGGTTTGAGATCGCCGGGTTTGATAACCTGCCGGAATATTATGGCAAGGCGATAGAATATTTCAGAAAAAGCATGGTCAGTCCGGAGACAGCTAATCCTTCCCTGCTTGCAAAGATGTGGTTCTGTAATATCAGGACGGGGAAGAAGGCGGATGCCCAGGCCCTGTTAAACAGTCTGGGGAAGAAGGTTCTGCAGGACCCGGTCCTCAAGAGCGAACTCGGCGCCTATATGCTTAAGGCAGATGCAAAAAGCAGAGAGGGGAGCAGATATGTCAAAGAGTCATATGAAACTATTGCTGGCCAGAAGATCGACAAAAGGCATCTGCCAATCTTCAGGAACTTTGCGTATCTCAGCAAGTCCAGAAAAAATTACAGCCAGGCCCTTTCTGCCATAGAGACGGTCAGGGATATCCTGGATGCAAACAGGACGAGCCGGAGCGGTCTTCTGGACCCGTCGGTTGCCCTGGATCTTGTCGGCATTTACTTGTATCCGAGAAGGTATGGCGATGCCCTGAGACTGTTGTATGACCTTCAGGTCTATTATCCGGAGGCGGTTCCGGCATGGAATATTATGAAAAATATCTCTGAGAAACAGGGGTATGGAGGATAAATGAGGAGCAGAATATGACGATAAAAAAATATTTTTTGGTTATCCTGAGCCTGGTATGCACAGGCAGCGCTTTTTCCGGGGCCCATGCGTTTGAACTGCAGAGGCCCTGTCCCTCTGCTGACGTCCACCAGACAGCGGCCCAGTGGTCACCGGACGGTTCGCGATATGCCTTTAGTGCCGAGAACAGCAGGCAGTCCTCAATAAGAATATGTGATATCAAAAGCAGGAAAGAGATAGAGATATTCAGTTCATCAGGCAGTCCGGCCGAGGCGCTTCTTCATGACAGGAATATGCAGAAAAGCGTGAATATTGTCGGTTTTTCATGGGCGCCTGACAGCAGACATTATGCCTTTGTGCGTTCAGAAAAGAACGATATAGCCAAAAACGGTATATACATCGGCAGCATCGATCAAAAGACCTCTGCTGAAGATGATCCTCTGATCTATGACAAGTCTGTGGCATCGATAGTCTGGGTGCCCTGGGGTGAACGGGAGTCAGGCATCATCTACATGACAGGCAGTGATATCAAGCTCGTATCTCTGGATCAAGCATATGCCGTAAAAAAGAGCGGGCTGATCTATTCTTCTGAGAACAGAAAAGGGAGCCCGGTTCTGTCACATGACGGAAGATATCTGATATGGCCGGAAGATACCCTGAACGGGCCGAAGTTGTTCAGGTGCGACATGGACGGAGCAGGCAAGTGCCGGAACCGGGCCAGGCTCACATCCGAAAAAACAGAATACAAGGAACTTTGCCCCTCTGTTTCCCCTGACAATAGCTATGTCGCCTTTTATTCGAACAGGGGGACTACTCAGGACCAGGAACTGGGAAGGATCTATACCTTATGGATAGTCCCTGCCGGAGGGGGAACTGCCAAAAAGGCCTCTGATCATCTGGTGAGAGGATCAGCGTCTCCGGCCCTGTGTCCTTCGTGGGCAGGAAACAAAATAATATATGTTGCGGCTGAAACTGATGAACCCTGGCCAGTGCATGAGGCAGTAATAACCGTTAAGAATAATCAGCTTTATGCGGAAAACCGGTCTCTGCTCAAGCCTGTAGAAGCACAGGCCGCTGCAGGAAGTACTCAGGAGAGGATCGCAGTGGCAGACCTTTCTGTCTCGCCCTCATCAAATACCCTGGTATTAAGCCATCAGGATTTCAAAAATGCGGATGGCAGATTTCAGATGGCATGGGTAGATCTGAACCAGGCCCCGGCGGATGAAAAGAAGTATATTGAAAGCCAGGCGTCGGCCCGCAAGGAGACAGAGCGTCTGGAGGCGCAGCGGAAGGAAGTGGAGCGTCTGGAGGCACGGCGTAAAGAAGAGGCTGTGAAGGTGGAGGCAGCCATAAAAGAAGCAGAGCGGCTGGAGTCCGAGCGGAAGGGAGCGGAGAAAGCAGAGGCAGCACGGAAACAGACCGAGCGACAGGAGATACAGCGTAAAGAGGCGGAGAGGGCTGCGTCGGCCCGTAAAGAAGCGGAACGGCTGGAAGCAGAGCGGAAACAGGCCGAGCGTCTGGAAGCGCAGCGTAAGGAGGCAGCGAGGGCAGAGGCAGCTCGGAAACAGACCGAGCAACAGGAAATGCAGCGTAAAGAGACGGAGAGGTTAGCGGCAGCCCGGAAAGAAGCTGACCGATTGGAGGCAGAGCGGAAGGAAGCAGAAAAAGTTGCGGCAGCACAGAAAGCGGCAGAGAGACGCGAGGTCCCAAAAGAGGAAACTCCGGGGATAGTGCCGCAGGGCATGCCGGCTGGATTCAAGGACAATGAATACGCGCATATTCACTATGCAGGCGTGATCAGCAAAACCAGTAATTTCTCAAATTTTACCGAAGATGAAAAAGCAGCATTCGAGCAGGGGAAAGCGTCAAGAAAGCTCAGTCTTGGCTCAAAACAGGATTTGAACGAAATAGATGCTCTGTTAAATAAGATCGCGGAATTTCATTATTACCGTCATCATATCGGAGAGGGCGTGGATATCTTCATTGTCAGGACCGACTCTCCTGACTTTTACCTTGAAGAATTCAGGGATGCTTCGATAATAGAAGATCTCTATGAAGCATTCAAGAATAGCAGGGTATCGTCATCCAGACCGGAGAACAGTTCACCCAAGAGCACGGTTGAATGGTTCAATAACCTGCTCGGCATACCTGATCTGTTTGAGAAGATGGCTGAAAAGAAGAAGTCGGCATTCACCAATCAGGCGATAAACGCATTAGCTGAAAAGACCAATACTGCACGGAAAAAGGGCTTTGCAGGCCTGAGCAGCACAGACCAGATGCTGATAAAAAAACTCAACAGGCTTATCTTTGAAGAGATGTACGCAAAAGAGACGCCGAAGATGCATGAAAGAGGGTATATAAATGTGGTCAGGGATGAGAAAGATCCCTCTATTTATTATATCCGTCTTTATGACAGGCAGAGGACCGGCATGGACCAGGAGGTGATCAGCAACGTCGGCGGAGGTGCCGGCATTGCCACGAGGCTGCTGACAGGGATAAAGGAAAAAATACGATCCGCAGGTCCTGACAGCGCGGTTCATATTCTGGCCAGGAAAGACTGGGAATATTTCTTTAACTACAAGCAGAACTGGTTCCATTCAGAGTCATCAAATGAAACATCCATGGCAGGTGTCGTCATGATCAGCGGCATGAAAGACGTTGTGTCGATCAAGGCTATGCCGGTCAGGAACAGTTTCAGGCGAAAAGAGGAGTTGCCTTTTGTAAATGAGGAAGTAAGAGGCTATGTAATGGATACGCCGTATGAATGGAGAGTGCAGATAAAACCGTGAACTATAGCCTGCCATGCTGAAGATAGAAGACCTGACCATCCAGTGCAGGGGACAGGAACTCGTTCAGAACATTAATTTTGCACTGGATGAAAACGAGGTTGCGGTCCTGGTCGGGAATTCGGGATCAGGCAAGTCTGTTACCGTCTCTTCGATCCTCGGTTTTGTCAGGGGGGATGTCGCAATGACCCGGGGGAGCATTTCCTACGAGGCCGATGACTTGCGCTTCAGGGCTACTGCTGGCAAGGCAGAAGCGCTCAGCCGCGGCCTGAAGAAAACAGGTGAGGCCGCATACAGGTGCATCAGGGGAAAAGAGATCTCGATGATCTTCCAGGAGCATAATAGCGCGCTTAACCCTTTGTTCACAGTTGGGCAGCACCTGTCCGACACCTTATTGAGTCATGCGAAGTGCGAAAAAAAACATGTCAGGCAGATGAGCATGGAATGGATCAGAAGGGTCTGTCTCGGCAACAAAGAAGAGTTTCTCGATAAATATCCTGAGCAGCTGAGCGGCGGTGAAGCCCAGAGACTGATGATCGCCCTTGCCCTCTGCACGGGGCCGAAGGTTCTTATCGCTGACGAACCCACGACAAACCTTGATGCATCGATCCAGTCCTCGATCATAGAGCTGATCACCGGGTTCCTTGATGACGCTCATGACAACCTGTCATCTCTTCTGCTGGTCACGCATGACCTGAGGAACGTAGAAAAGATCATCAACTCCGGACAGAGGAGAGTCAGGGTTGTTTATTTCGACAAGATCGCCGGGAATATCGGCAGCGCGGTCGAGACGCGTTTTGTAAGTTCCATGGAGGAACTTTTCGATGGCTGGCAGCAGGAGAGTGCGCGTGCATTTTTTGAGAGGGCACGCAATAAGCAGGACCAGGAAATATCCTGCAATGCCGGGAGCACCAAAAAGCTCCTCGACGTAAGAGATGCCTGCAAATACTTCAGGGGCCAGCACGGACTATTCAATCTTGGCAAGAAGGATGCCGGTACTGCGGAGATAAAGGCAGTGGATGATGTTTCACTGCATATCAATGAAGGTGAGATACTCGGTCTTGTCGGAGAAAGCGGGTCGGGGAAATCCACGCTCGGCAGGATGATCGTTAGGCTCTGCAGCCCGGACAGCGGGGAACTGCTTGTGTACCCGTTCAGCTCGTCAACATCTGCCGGACTGCATGGGGTAACAGATGCAGAAAGAGCCGCGGAAGACATACAGGCGATCCCGGAAAAGAGATTCAGGGAGAATTTCCAGATGATATTTCAGAGTCCGGATATTGCCCTGAACAGCATGATGAAGGTCCGGGCAATAATGGAAGAGGCAGTGACCATCAGAAACAGGGACCTGCCAGCAGAAGAAGTCGGAAAGAATATAGAAACTCTCCTGCAGAAGGTCGGCCTGGACCCTCATGAGGTATTGGGTAAATATCCTTTTGAGCTGAGCGGCGGCCAAAAACGGAGGATCGGGATAGCGAGGATACTTGCGGTCAAACCGAAATTTATCGTTGCGGATGAGCCCATTGCAGAGATAGATGTGACCGCCCAGTTTGGGATCATCGATCTTTTGAAGAAATTAAGGGAAGAAGAATCCCTGACCCTTCTTGTCATCTCTCATGACTTTGATATGATCAAAGGTCTTTGTGACAGGGTTGCGGTCATGTATAAGTCCAGGATCGTGGAGGTCGGCAGAACCATCGACCTCATAACCAAGCCTGCACATCCCTATACACGGGCGCTCTTGGAGTCGAACCCCATTTCTGACAGCGGTATTCCCGGGGGCAAGGATGGATGCCATTATATCAGCAGGTGCGGGAATGAAAAAAGAGATGGAGAGCAGTCCCTATGTGAAAAGGAACTTCCTGTGATAAAGCGCCACAGTGAAACGCACGGCCATGAATGCGCCTGTCATTATCCAGGGAGCGCAGAGGCCGCGGAAAAGGTTGGCTAATTGCTGTTTGAGGCAAAGGATTGAACGAGCCAAAAAGGCAGCCAGCTTATGAAATGTGTAGACCTGATCATAATGGCTCTGTTCTTGATGCCAGAAAGGCACTATCTATTTGGCTAGTGAGAAGGATTACTCTAAATGCTTAGTCGAAACAAAGTAATTGATATGTTCCTCTTAATATTAACCGCAAGTAGTCTTCTTTTTGGGGGGATACTTGTCGATGTAATGTTTAGACCTTTAGTTAGTTCCGGCTGGCGAGAGTTTTTTATTATGTGCTTGTTATATGGATCTGGTCTGATTTTTCTTGCTCTTTCTGATAAAGAATTTAAAGACGTAAAGAAGTATAAACTCCTTGCCTTTCAAGTTGCATATTTTATTGTGTCAAGCAGCCTTGCGTTTTCCCTCTTTTTCCTCCGAGTAGTTCCATTGCCGACACATGCACTAGGCTATGCGATATTTATGTTCCCGCTAATATTTGTTTCTATGGTTTTATTAGATTATGCTGTAAGGCGTTGGGGTATATTTAAGTGAAGCTCTCGGGAATCCACTCTTGAAACGGACTGCAGGGACGTTGTTTCTATCAAAGTAAAACACTTGACAGGCACTCGATAGTTCGCTTGCATGGAGTAAGCCGCGTCAAGCCCGTTTAAATCTTCCGCGAGCCCTGTATCACATTATGGTGCGCAGGAGCCGGGCCCTGATCATTTAATTACAAAGATTTCAGCCTCATCAATTATAATAACGGGGATCTATGGAAGAGAACCGGAACATGCACAATGCCGCTGCAATAAGTCCCGACGTGCCCCTGCTCGGCGTTAATGATCTCACTATTTCCTTCCGGTCTGCTGCAGAGCCAATAACGGTCGTATCAAACCTCAATTTCGATATCAAGGAATCCGAGATATTTGGCCTGGCCGGCGAGAGCGGCTGCGGCAAGAGCATCACCGCCCTTTCGATCCTCGGCATACTCCCGGCCATAGCTCACGCAAAAGGAGAGATATCGTTCAAGGGCAGGGATCTCCTTACGCTTGACCGGGAAGCGATACGGCGGATACGCGGCAATGAGATATCGATGATCTTCCAGGAGCCGATGACCTCTCTGAACCCTGTGCTTACCATTGGGTACCAGATCGCAGAGGTGCTGATGACCCACAAGGCCATGAACAAGAAAGATTCCATGGACAGGGCAGTTGAGCTCCTCAAGTCGGTCAGGATACCGTCACCAGAGCTGCGGGCAAAGGAATATCCGCACCAGATGTCAGGCGGCATGCGGCAGCGCGTCATGATCGCAATGGCCATAGCCTGCAATCCGGCACTGCTCATAGCGGACGAACCGACAACAGCGCTTGATGTGACAATACAGGCCCAGATCCTTGAACTTATTCAGGGGCTCAGGGAAGAAAAGAAGATGTCGATCCTTTTCATTACCCATGACCTTGCCATCATCTCGGAAAATGCTGCGCGGGTCGGCATCATGTATGCAGGAAGGATCATGGAACTTGCCATGACAAGAGATATCTTCAGCAATCCGCGCCATCCCTATACCATGGGGCTTCTTGATTCCCTGCCCCAACAGAAGGGCAGAGACCTGAAACCGATCCCCGGCTTTGTGCCGAGGCCGGAAGCACTTCCTCCAGGCTGCAAATTCTCTGACCGCTGCAGCCATGTGCGTGACTATTGCAGACAGGACGAACCGCAGTTGTCTGAGATCGCACCGGGACACTTTACACGGTGTATCAGGGCAAAAGAGATATCATGGAGCTACTGAACGTCCAGGGGCTGACAAAGCATTTTGCAACGTCAGGCAGCTTTGGCAAGGCCAGGCAGGTGCTCCGGGCAGTTGACGGCGTCAGTTTTTCGATCAACGAAGACAGTGTCATGGCGCTTGTCGGGGAGAGCGGCTGCGGCAAATCGACCGTTGCCCGTCTTGTGCTCAGGCTGATCGCGCCCACATCCGGCAGCGTTCTCTTTAAGGGTAAGGATATTTTCAGCCTTAATGCCAAAGAGCTCAAGGCATTCCGGAGATCTGCGCAGATCATCTTCCAGGACCCTTTTGCATCGTTGAATCCCAGAAGAACGGTGTATGATACGGTCTCAGAACCCCTGGTGATCCATAAACTTGCTGCACGCTCTGATATGAAGGAGAAGGTGGCCGGGATCCTCAACAAGGTCGGGATGGGGCCTGAGACCATGGACCGCTATCCCCATGAGTTCAGCGGAGGCCAGCGGCAGAGGATATGCATCGCGCGCGCACTTGCTGTTTCACCTGAGCTGATCATTGCGGACGAACCGCTTTCCGCTCTCGATGTTTCGATACAGGCCCAGATATTGAACCTGCTCCATGAACTCAAGCGCACCTCGAAGATAGCATTCCTTTTTATCAGCCACGATCTGAGGGTCGTCCGGTATTTCAGTGATGAGGTCGGCGTCATGTATCTCGGGAAGATCGTGGAGCATGCCTCAACAGAAGAACTTTTCAGCAAGCCGTATCATCCATATACAGAGGTGCTTCTTTCTTCAGCGCCGAAGATCGAAGAACGTGACGGGTCAGCTGTGCAGGGAGAAGATCCGGCAATACATCGCATCGCGGACATTGGTGACGTGCCGAGCCCGGTCAACATCCCTTCAGGATGTCCGTTCCATCCTCGCTGTCCCAAACGCTTTGGTCCCTGCGATAAGATCGTTCCGGGACTGAAGGAAAGGGACGGAAGGCTTGTATCATGCCATCTGTGGCACGCAGTCTGACCATCCAGGTCGCATTCAGACGCTAACTGCGTTGGCTTTGTTTGCTTGAGGCACCTACTTTTGGGTCAGCTCCTCAACATACTAAACAGTATGCCTGCGTCGCTTCCGTCTTGCCGCCTTGTTATCATTCTGAATGCAACCTGGAATTATAGGGAATGACACGAAAAATAAACATTCAGATATATGGACGGCCTGCGTTTGAATGCGATCTGGATTAGAGCAGTTTTTCTATCTCTTTTCTGACTACCGGATCTGTCCAGTCATATTCGCCAAATAATTTTTCCGCGATAAAACCGTTTCTGTCGATAAGAAATGTTGTCGGCATGGAAAAGACCTTGTATTCTCTTGAAACAATCTTTGTCTCATCAAGAAGCACGGTGAAATCGAGGTGGGTCTTTGCCAGGAACTCCTTCACGGGGGATGGGCCATTGTCCGTTGACACAGCGACAACTTCAAATCCCTTTGACTTTAATTCGTTATAAAGTTTATTCATGGACGGCATCTCTCCCTTGCAGGGCGGACACCAGGTTGCCCAGAAATTGAGGAGTATGACCTTGCCTTTCAGCGAAGAGAGGGAAACGGTCTTTCCATTCATATCCCTGAGATTAAAATCAGGGGCCTTTGCACCGGCCTGTTTGTCGGCATCAGCAGCAACAGCGTTTTTCTGCCCTCCGATAGACGAATGCGGACCCATTGCCACAAGAAAGAAAAGAGAGATTATGAATAAGCAACGGACTGTTTTCATAATGATATCCTTTGTATGATTTTAGTGGAATCCATCTCAAAAATAAATTTTTGTTGCCCTGTTTCTTTTTGTCATTCTCGTGCAGACGGGAATCCAGAACAGCCTTTTCAATACGTTCTTCACTGCGACGCCCTGTCCTTCATATACTGCCGCAAGGTTGATACTGCCAGTGCGATATTCTCTGTACGGGGGAGTGTTGCTATGATCCTGTCTATATGTCCGCGCTCTAAGGCAAGCCTGAAGGAGACCGGGAAATTGAGGTCATACCCCCAGGTGAGCTGCATGATGCCAAAGTCATGCAGCGTCTTCAGGTCAGAGAGCCGGGAAGACCTTTTTTCCGAAAGGCAGGCCAGGACATTGTCGGAATATTCCGGTCTGTCAGGCAGGCCGAGGCCAGCTACTGACTCCCTCTCTGACGGATCTTTTTCGTAATATTCGGCGAAAATACGCCAGATGTCAAGCTTGTCAGCATCACGGACCATCCTGAGAAAGAATTTCTTATCAGGATCGAGTCCGTCGGGGATGGCATAGGCATTATGGAATCTGACCGCGTCAAGAATAAGCTCCTGCTCGTCAGGAGGCAGCGCGGCCAGAACCTTCTGTTCCTCTATCACATCAGCACCAAGCCTGCCGTGATTTATTGAGTCACTGTCCCTGAAGGTCCTGTACTGCGCGTACTGAGGGAACCTGCCGATATCGTGCAACAGGCCGATCGTCTCGGCAAGAAGCACCTTGTTCTTGTTCTGAAGCACTGCCCGGGCGATCGAAAGCATATTTGCTGCGACATTCAGGGTATGCAGCTCTTTGAGTGCGAAGGCTTTCCGTTCTTCTTCATTCTCGGAATCAAATGACCTGCAGTACCGGGAGAACCACTGTTTGAGGTTCAGAAGGTCAAGAGATTCCACGAAAGATCCTGTCTTATTTGGGCTCAACAGGATATCCTGCTCCGAGCCACGCGTCCCAGCCGCCGGTCAGAACATAGACCCTGGTGAACTTCTTTTTGAGGAGCATCCATGCCGTCCAGGCACTGGTGTGTTCATTCGGTCAGCTTCAATAGAAGACGATCGTCTTGTCCTTGGGATACTTTCCTGCCCATTTCTCGATCTCTTCGGAATCTTCCCATACTGCGCCTTTGATCTTCTTGTCGGACTTTTTCCATTCCTTTTCCATGCGCACATCGATGATGATCAGATCAGGATCGCCCATCATGGCCCTGAGTTCCTCTTTGCTGATCCGCGGCGCCTCAGCAGCAGCTGCGAGGGGGACCGCATGGGTAACAACAAGGGAGATCATGAACAGCAACACGGAAAGAATATATCTCTTATACATTAATTACCTCACATCGGGTCAATATTTTGTTCTTTTATTATAAATGATTTGCCGGCACGCAGGGAACAAAAGACCGCTCTCTTCGAGATGCTATAATGATCTTATGGAAAAGCAGAAGCCGCATATGGTCCCTCCTTTTGTGATCTATGCCTTTTTCATTCTCGGGCTGGTATCTGCGATAGCGTTCAGGGGCATCATTATCTTCCAGCACCTTGAGCCGTCATGGGTCAGACCGGTATGGTACGTCGGCACTATAGGATATTTCTTTTTCTTCCTGTACCGGTACATGATCACGAAGAAGAGGAAGAAGGCTATCGGGAAGTATCAGCTCATCGAAAAACTGAAGGCAAATGCCTGTCTTGAGGAGGAGGACCGTGAGGTGGTGCTCTATCTCCTGGCCTCCGTAAAGACCTCTCTCGAGGACCTGAACTACGCGCTTATCTTTATCCTCTCAATCCTTGCGATTGCTGCAGATATTGTCCTCACTATGATGAAGTAGCAGGGAATACCGCGTCTTATCCTTGGGGTCAAAAGGTGATATAATTCAGCTGAACTCGATTAAAGAGGGCATGGCTGCATTGCCAAACGATATGAGGGGTGAGGCATGAAGAAGGATAGACCGCGTTCAGGAAAGAAAAAAACGCCAGCCGTTACCGGTAGCACTGCCCTAAGAAACAGTATTCAGCGGCATATTGTTTCCAGCCTGGGCAATGACTACCTTCCCCCGCGAAAAGATACATTTTATAGCGGGCTGGCGTACTGCGTGCGCGACCGGCTTATTGAGCGATGGCTGATTTCGCAGCGGTCATACTATAAAAGCGGTGCCAAAAGGGTTTACTACCTTTCGATGGAGTTCCTGCCGGGAAGGTTTCTGAAAAACTACATAATCAACCTTTCCCTGGAAAAAGAATGTATGGAGGCGCTCGAAGGCACTGACTTTACCCTCGCAGATCTCGAGACCGAGGAGAATGATCCGGGCCTCGGCAACGGCGGCCTGGGAAGACTTGCATCATGTTATCTGGATTCGTTGGCAAGACTGAACATACCAAGTTACGGGTACGGCATCAGATACGATTACGGCATCTTTTTTCAGAAGATCGTCAACGGCTGGCAGGTTGAACTGTGTGATAACTGGTTCAGGAATGGCAATCCCTGGGAGATCGACCGCAGGGGCTTCCTGTACACAGTGAAATTCTATGGCCGGTCTGAACGCTATACTGACGATGATGGGAATATGCGCAGCCGCTGGGCTGACGCAGACACTGTGGATGCCATGGCATGCGACATCCTCATCCCCGGGTACGGGACAGACATTGTGAACAATATGCGCCTCTGGGCAGCCGTATCGAGCTATGAGTTCAATATGGAGTTCTATAATCACGGCGATTACATGAAGGCCATGGAAGTCAAGATGCTGAGGGAGAACATAACCAAGGTGCTCTATCCGAGCGATGAGATGGAGCAGGGCAGGATGCTCCGCCTCAAACAGCAGTATTTTTTTGTTGCCGCCACCTTCCAGGACATCTTCAGGAGGTTCAGAAAGCGCAAGACCCCCTTCAGCAAGCTCCCCGAGATGATAGCGGTCCACCTGAATGATACCCATCCTGCCATCAGCATTGCGGAGCTTATGCGTCTGCTCCTGGACGATGAACACCTCTGCTGGGAGGAGGCATGGGACATATCTGTGCGGACCTTTGCGTACACGAACCATACCGTGCTCCCTGAGGCGCTCGAAAAGTGGCCGGTCGAGATGATAGGCAGGCTTCTGCCCCGCCATCTGGAGATCATCTATGAGATCAACCGACGGTTCCTGCATGAGGTTGAGCAGAAATATCCGTGTGATATTGATCGGCTCGCGCGGATGTCACTGATCGAGGAAGGACCTGAAAAGAGAGTGCGCATGGCGCATCTGGCGATCGTGGGCAGCCATTCGGTGAACGGCGTTGCCGAGCTGCATACGCAAATTCTGAAGACGTCCCTGTTCAGGGATTTTGATGACTTCTTCCCCGGACGCATCAGGAACGTGACCAACGGCATTACGCAGCGCAGGTGGCTGCTCCAGGCAAACCCCGGCCTTTCGGAGCTCATTACATCCCGGATCGGTCCGGGCTGGGTCACTGACCTGTTCGAGTTGAAAAAGCTCATTCCTCTTGCTGATGATCCTGCATTCCGCTCTGCCTGGCGGGAGGTGAAGAGGGCAAACAAGGCCCTGCTTGGCCAGTACATACTCCGCAAGACCGGCATAGTTGTGGATGAAGGCGCACTCTTTGATGTGCAGATCAAGCGCATTCATGAGTACAAGCGCCAGCTCCTGAACATCCTGCATGTGATCACGCTTTACAACCGGCTGAAGAGCGATCCTTATATGAGCATGGTGCCGAGGACCGTAATTTTTTCCGGCAAGGCTGCGCCGGGTTATTTCTTTGCCAAGCTGATCATCAAGCTGATCAATGACATTGCCGTGACCGTGAACAGCGACGCAGAGGTCAACAAAAAACTGAAGGTGGTCTTTCTGCCGAACTACTGTATATCTCAGGCAGAGAAGGTTATATCTGCAGCTGATCTGTCAGAGCAGATATCAACCGCAGGCATGGAGGCTTCCGGGACCAGCAATATGAAAATGGCGCTCAACGGCGCACTTACTATCGGCACGCTGGACGGGGCCAATATCGAGATCATGGAAGAGGTGGGAGCGGAGAACATGTTCATCTTCGGTCTGAAGACCGATGAGGTCAGCAAGATGCACAGCAGCGGATACAATCCATGGAACTTTTACCATAATGATGCAGAGCTCAGAAAGGCTCTGGACATGATCGGCTGGGGCTTCTTCTCCGGAGAAAAGAAGGATCTTTATATGCCGATCTATAATGCCCTGCTCTCTGGCGGCGACCGGTACCTTATTCTTGCCGATTACCGGTCATATGTACAGGCACAGGAAGCAGCGAGTACCGCGTACATGGACGCAGACGACTGGTCCCGCAGGTCAATACTCAATACTGCCAACATGGGAAAATTTTCGAGTGACCGTGCAGTGATGGAGTATGCAGATAAGATCTGGGGATTGAACAAGAAGTAACTATTGTGAGGGCAGAGGCCAGCGGAGAGCGATGACCTCTATCCAGCGCGGGCAACCAGCCTTTGAAAAAACACAGCGGCTATTCCCTGTCGCCTTGATTTGTGTGTTCGCTGTTTTAATTATTTTTTAGCTCAATAATCAGTTTATCTAAATTCTTACTTCTTAGATTTTCCAGAATCTTCAGCCTTTCGGCTTTACTCCACTTAGCATTGCGGTAGTAAGCAATTTCATGTTCTATTTCAGTTTCTCGTGAAATACCCGCTTTGTTTTTAGTCGAATCTTTGATGGCTGCTGGTTGTGACTCCTTGAGAATCTTAATATCTGTCTTTTCCGTAATTGCTTGATTGCCGTGCAGTTTGATCCTATATAAGCTTGATGATCCCTCCGGCCAGATGAATAATGTCCGACTTTCCATAGTGTCTCGACTTGGTGAAAATGGAAACATAGACCCAATGTAACGGCGCTCCTCGTGAAATGACGCTGAAATCTTGTTATCTTTATCTGAATCTGCTTTTTGCCACTGATAAAGAGCATCTTGTGTAATATTTCCGTTTACCAGTGAAGCAAATGCCTCGGATTCTCCATAAAAATCTGGCACTACAATCAGAACCGACCGGAATGATTCGTTTGTATCTTTTGTAGCATTCAAAACGGTGCATTTAATTTCGAGTGGCGGTACTGTGACTTGAACATGCGCAAGTCCGAAACATCCGCTCATAGCAACTGTGAGAGTGACCACCACGATAAGTCTTATAAATTGTCTCATATTATTTTCTCTATTTATGCAGCGATAGGCTGGATTGACTGGTTATAAGAGCTTTATATTTTCTTCTTTCTTCTCACAATATTGTTCATGTTTGCTTTGAAGACCACGAGCAATATTCTTTTTACAGTATGGACATGGTTCACAGCACGGCAATGGATGAATAATATGTATTGGGTCAATGTGGCATGGGCAAACACAATCTCCAATGTATTTTGGTCTCAAATCTTTTTTTCTTGAATTCGAGATTATATCTGCTTTCGATATCTTCATCTCAATTCCTCTTATAACACTGTTTTTTATATCGCATGCTGATTTTGATAAGTATAGGAGCAAGCAGAGGCATCGTCAAGGAAAATCTGAAAATCGTGTCTTTCTATCTATTTGAAAAGAAAGGACAATAATCGATTGCTGCATGAGAGCGAACAGAAAAGGCCCGCACATACAGAGCGGGCCTTTTCTGTTCCCATGGAGGGGCATGGGAGGGTTGGGACCATTGAATCTTTTCCCTTATATTAATTGACGGTTATCTGGATATCAGGATAACTCATCAAATTATACTTTCTGTATCTCTCAAGACAGGGCAGACAGAGCCCATCATCTTCTGTCCAGCCTGAAAAATCATATTTCACCTGCTCGACCGCAAACGCATCGGTCATGTTATGCAGGTGATGTACAAGGTAAAAGACCTCTTTTCTGCATATCGGGCAATGAGTCTTCTGCATATACAACCTCCTTCGAGGCTGTTGTCCGAAACAGCCTCTTACTGACAGTTCTTACAGGTTTTTATGCCCAGCAGTGCATAGGGAGGGCAGAAACCGGTCAACCCCGTTATCAGGGGAATGATGCCGAGATATCCCCATGCGGTCTGCGGCCCTACAAATGCAAGGGAAAGTATGCCAAGGCCAGCCACGGTCCTGATGAGCCTTTCGATACTGCCAACATTCTTTTTCATATATATAACACCTCCTCTTCTATTATTGTTTCTTACTTTATAGTAAGCCAATATCGTCAGTAAGTATGTGACTAAGTCACAATAATGCGGTCCTTCAAGGTTGTCTGTTTGCGTATTAAACAGGTAAAATAATCAACATCTGTTACAGAGTTTGTTAACTTCTTAATGAAACCGAACTATCCAAGAATAATCATTGCAGGCATGAAGGGCGGCGCTGGCAAGACAACGGTCAGCCTCGGCATTATTGCTGCGTGGAAGAAGCAGGGCCGCTCGATCGTTCCGTACAAAAAAGGGCCTGATTATATCGATGCAGGCTGGCTCTCGTCAGCCGCGGGAAATGCATGTTTTAACCTTGACCCATTCCTGATAACCAAAGAAAAGATCATCTCATCCTTTATTGGTCACTATGGCGCTGCGGATTGTGCGGTAATCGAGGGCAACCGTGGGCTTTATGACGGCATGGACGCAGCAGGAACATATAGCACTGCTGAACTTGCAAAGACCCTGCAGGCGCCGGTGGTCCTGGTGCTTGACTGCACCAAGGTCACACGGACAGCAGCGGCCATGTTGCTTGGCATGCTGAAGTTCGACCCAAAGGTGAAGATCAGCGGGGTGGTCCTGAACCGGATCGCAGGCAAACGGCACGAGAAGGTGATCCGGGAAGCGATCGCGAAATACTGCAAGGTGCCGGTTGTGGGTGCAATACCGAAACTGCGGGGTGAGCAGCTCTCAGAGCGGCATATGGGGCTCACGCCGTTTCAGGAACATCAGGGGGTAAAACAGGCGATCAATGCCTGCGCAGATATCGCAGAGAAATACCTCGACCTTGATGCGATACAGAAAATAGCGAATAAAGCAGGGCTTAGGGATTGGGGATTAGGTGTTAAGCCGGCAATCAAATACCCCAAGCCGTCATCCTCGCTTGTCGGGGATCGGACGGCGCAACACCGCGAAAACGAAGAAAGATTCCGGACGAGCCGGAATGACAAAATTAAGGCAGTTAATTGCCGGGCTTCTAACAGCGCTCATCACGCATCACGCATCACGCATCACGATGTTAAAATCGGCATCATCCGCGACTCTGCCTTCCAGTTCTATTACCCTGAGAATTTTGAGGAGCTTGAGAGACGCGGGGCAAAGCTTATTGAGGTGAGCGCGCTCAGGGCGAAGAAACTCCCTGATATCGATGCTCTTTATATAGGAGGCGGATTTCCTGAAACAAATGCCATAGCACTTGCCAGGAACGCGGCCTTCAGGGCTTCTGTAAAAAAGGCAGTTGAAGAGGGGCTGCCGGTCTATGCTGAATGCGGCGGCCTGATGTATCTTGGCGAAGCGTTGCTGCTGGACAAAAAAACATATCCCATGGCAGGGATATTCCCTCTCAGGTTCAGTCTGGAGAAGAGACCCCAGGCGCATGGGTACACCATAGTCAAGGTGGAAGGGGCAAATCCTTTTTATAAGAAAGGGACCCTGATCAGGGGCCATGAATTCCATTATTCCCGGGTGATCGGCACTGCAAGGGGGAAAAAGAGACTGCAGTTTGCATTCAGAATGGAACGCGGTGAGGGCATTATGGATGGGCAGGACGGGATCTGTTATAAGAATGTACTCGCAACCTATACACACCTGCATGCGCTCGGTTGCCCAGAATGGGCAGACGGGATGATCATGCAGGCAATCGATTACCGGAGGGGCAGGAAATAGATGCAGAAATCAGAGATCAGGGAATTCCTTGGCCAATATCAGCTTCAGCCGATCATAGAAGCGGCAAAGAAGGACCGTGGCATCATCAGGACGCTCATATCCCTTGTATATGACAAGGAAAATCTGGAGAGCTGGCGGGCCATAGAGGCCATAGGCCTTGTTGCCGGAGAGATCGCTGGGACGAATGTTGATTCTATCCGGAATCTGTGCCAGAGATTCCTCTGGATGATGCGGGATGAATCAGGAAATGGTCCGGGTAGCGCGCCCGAACTGCTGGGCGAGATTGTCAGAAGCACCCCTGATGCCTTTGCCGATATCGGACAGGTCATAACTTCATTTCATGAAGAGAAGATGCTCAGGCGTGGCGTCATGCGCGCGATCTGGAGGATTGCTGACAGACGGCCTGACCTGCTGACCATAACGCAGGACCTGAGAGACCAGAAGCTCTGTCTTGATGACGAGGATGCAGGGGTGAGGGCATATGCGCTGATGATCGCAGGGGCTATGAACCTGCAGGAATTCCGGCCGCTTATGGAGGGTCTTATGAGCGATATGAGCCCGGTCACTATATATAATGAGGGAGAGTTCATGAATACAACGGTGTCCGAGATCGCAAAAAAAGTTGTTGCCGGCCTTCAGGCTAAGGAGAATTAATAATGAGTGAAGGAAGACGAGGCCATAATGATGTTCTGCGGTGCCCATTTTGTGAGCGGCCGCTTGGGGAACTCGAGGAGATCACAACAAAGTTCGGCAATGCCGTCAGCGGAGGAAAATGTGAATGCGGCGCCACGTACGTTTACGATGCTTCAGGGCATAATGTCGGGGATGCGTACGTGGACGGTCTGACCCTGCTTTGCAATGGGGACTTGGACAGGGCATGGGCCATGACACCTGAAGAGGACTATGAGGTGAGGGAGTTTAACTATGATGCAAGGAAGAACCGCTTCAGCTCAGAATCGCTCGGCAGGGGAAAGCGTTCCCCGGTCTATCTTTTTGTTAAGCTGAAAAAGTGAGATTCAGCCCCGCATTGTTGCAAATATTCTTTTCTCTATGCTTATATATTGAGTTTCGAATTCAGGCAACCGGGCCTGTTAAAAAATAAACAAGAGTCATCTACTGATAAGATTTTTTTATTTGACCGGGCGGCAGGTTCTGTATTACTGTTTATAGCTCGTAACAAAGTGTTTCGTTATACAAGCATTCAGCTGTAGGGAGCGATCCCTTTGAATGTATTTTGAACCTAAGTGAAAGGGGGAAGAAAGCATGGCAACAATGGAATTTCAGGGAAAGTCAATCGAGGTAGATGATGATGGATATCTTCTGAACCTTGACGATTGGACAAAGGAGCTTGCTGATGTTCTTGCAAGCCAGGACGGAGTTACGCTCACTCCTGCACACTGGGAAGTTATCACCTTCCTGCGTGACTACTACAAACAGTACCAGATCGCGCCGATGATCAAGATCCTGGTCAAGGAGATCGGAAAGGCTATGGGGCCTGAAAAAGGCAACACCAAGTACCTGTATGAGCTCTATCCGGGCGGTCCTGCAAAGCAGGCATGTAAGTATGCAGGGCTTCCGAAGCCGACAGGCTGCGTATAACCCTTTGGCTGCAGAGGCGGCTGACAAAAATAGTACCCCATTGAGCATTCTTTGGGGTATTGTTTTTTCTGCTGCTGCGGCAGTGACAGCATCTTTCCATAAAAACACGACTTCTCTATCTATAGACTACCAGAAATATTAGGGGAGATTTTTGCACCAGATGAGCCTGAAGGATATCCTTTTAGAGAGAAAAGACGTCATTCTTGCCTCATGGTTCGACCGCATTCTCGACACCTATCCGGCCGAGACTGCCAAGTTCCTTAAGAACCAGAAGGACCGGTTTGCCAATCCGGTCGGTCAGACCATTCATGAGGGGATAGAAGGTATTTTTCAGGAACTTGTCCAGGGCGGCGAGATCGAGAAGGTATCAGGTTTTCTTGATGCCATGATCAGGGTAAGGGCGATCCAGGAATTCACTGCTGCTCAGGCAGTGGCGTTCATCTTTTTTCTCAAGAGCATTATCCGGGACGGGATAAGGGATCTGCCGCCTGCTGCTGAACTTGCCGAAGAACTCACCATCCTCGAATCACAGATCGATTCCCTTGTCCTTATCGCATTTGATATCTTCATGCAGTGCCGGGAAAAGCTGTACGATATCAAGGCGAACGAGATGAGGAACATGACCTACCGGCTCCTCCAGCAGGCGAATCTGGTCACCGAGGTCGAGGGGGCGGGAAAAGAAACCAACTTCATTTCAATACCAAAGAAAGAGGTAAACACATGAAAGTCGTATTGCCCTTCATTGCAGTTGTGGGACTCGCACTGCTTGCATTGGTCGGGGTGACGATGGCACAGCCGGTACAGTTCTTCTTCGGGGTCATTGTACCCTATGCAGCGGTCGCGGTCTTCATTTTTGGGTTCATGTACCGCGTACTGCAGTGGGCGAAGTCTCCGGTGCCATTCTGCATCCCTACGACATGCGGGCAGCAAAAGACGCTTCCGTGGATCAAGCATGACAAACTCGAGAACCCTGTTACGACCCTGCAGGTCATCGGCAGAATGCTTCTTGAAGTGCTTGTCTTCCGCTCGCTCTTCAGAAATCTGAAGACCGAGATGAAGGATGGCAAGATCGTTTACGGTTCCGAGAAATTGCTTTGGCTCGCAGGCCTGGCATTTCACTGGACATTTTTATTTATCTTTGCGAGACACTTCCGCTTCTTTTTTCAGGAGGTGCCAACGGTCCTCAGCATGATGGAAGGACTGGACAGTTTTTTCCAGGTAGGAGCACCCCTCTTCTATATGACTGATGCCGTGATCCTTGGTGCCGTCACGTTCCTCCTCTTCAGGAGGATCTATCTGCCCCAGATCAGGTATATCTCCCTTGCAGCCGATTATTTCCCGCTCTTCCTTATCCTCGGCATTGCACTGTCAGGCATTCTTATGCGTTATATCTTCAAAGTGCATATTGTCGCAGTGAAGCAGTTTGCCATAGGGCTGGTGAGCCTGAGCCCGATCATACCGCAGGGCATAGGGGCCATATTCTATGTGCATCTCTTCCTGATCTGCACGCTGCTCATCTATTTCCCCTTCAGCAAGCTGATGCATATGGGAGGAGTATTCCTGAGCCCGACAAGAAATATGGCGAATGACAGCAGAATTGTCCGGCATATCAACCCCTGGAACTATCCGGTCCATGTCCATACGTATGAGGAATATGAGGACGACTTCAGGGAGAAGATGAAGAAGGCCGGGCTGCCGGTCGAAAAGGAGTAATCATGGCAAAACTTCCAACACCACAAGAACTTATGAAGATAGATTACAATCCGCCCCAGTCAGAAAACTGGATGGATAAACCGGTTGAATTCAAGCAGGGCAACTTCTGCTGGGGAGCCAAGGGGAAGAACCTCGCTACGGTCGAATTCCCCAATGCACGCGACTGGTCTCCTGTTGAGAATGACTGGAAGCTGCCGCAGGACTGGGAAGGTACGGTCCTTGAGGCAATGGCAGACAGGCTTTCCAAATACCGCTCGTTCAAGGTATTCATGGATATATGCGTCCGGTGCGGGGCATGCGCAGACAAATGCCACTTTTTCATCGGCGGCGGCGACCCCAAGAACATGCCTGTGCTCAGAGCAGAGCTCATGCGCTCTGTGTACAGAAAGTATTTCACGAACTCAGGCAAGTATCTCGGAAAGTTGGCAGGTGCCCGTGAGCTCGACACTGCTGTTCTGAAGGAGTGGTGGTATTACTTCTATCAGTGCACAGAGTGCAGGCGGTGTTCTGTCTTCTGCCCGTATGGCATAGATACCGCCGAGATAACGATGATGGCACGGGAGTTCACGAATCTCCTCGGCCTGAACACGGACTGGATCTCAGGGCCGGTAGCAAACTGCTACATGAAGGGCAACCACCTCGGCCTTGAGCCGCATGCCATCATGAACAGCGTTGAAGGCATGGTCGACGATATCGAAACCATAACCGGCATCAGGATCAACCCGTCTTTCAACCGGAAGGGTGCCGAGATCCTCTTTGTGACCCCGTCAGGTGACCTTTTTGCAGATCCGGGCACCTTTACCTGCATGGGTTACATGATGCTCTTCCATGAACTGGGGCTCGATTATACCTGGTCGACCTATGCATCGGAAGGCGGCAATTTCGGCTTGTTCACCTCGAACGAAATGGCCAAGAGACTGAATTCGAAGATCTACGCAGAAGCGAAAAGGCTTGGCGTAAAATATATCATCGGCGGCGAATGCGGCCATATGTGGAGGGTTCTGAACCAATATATGGATACCTGGAACGGTCCGGCTGATTTCATGGAAGTGCCGAAATCCCCGATCACCGGGACGGTCTTCGATAATGCCGCATCGACTAAGATGATCCACATCACCGAGTTTACAGCTGATCTGATCAAGAACGGGAAACTGAAGCTTGATCCGACCAGGAACGATGATCTTGTCGTAACGTACCATGACTCCTGCAATACGGCCAGAGGCATGGGTCTTCTTGAAGAGCCGCGCTATATCATTAATAACGTATGCAATAAGTTCCATGAGATGCCTGAAAATACGATCAAGGAACGGACCTTCTGCTGCGGCAGCGGAACCGGCCTGAATGCCAGCGAAAATATGGAACTCAGGATGCGCGGCGGACTGCCGAGGGCGAATGCCGTAAAACACGTTGTGCAGCAGCACGGTGTGAACACGCTCGCCAATGTATGCGCTATTGACCGGGCAACGCTTTCCGCTTCCATGGACTACTGGGTCCCCGGAACACGGGTTGCCGGAGTGCATGAGCTTGTGGCAAACGCCCTGATCATGACAGGAGAGAAGGAAAGGGAGACGAACCTGCGCGGCGAACCGCTCCCCGGGAAGGGAGGTAATGAATAATGTATAATCCCGGAAAGATCATAGCAGGGCTTGCAGTCTTCTTTATCCTGGCTGCATTACCGTTCCTGCTGAACCTTGGGAAGGCAAATGCAAAGATCGAACCGAGCCTTAACACGCCGGAGATCAACGCTATGGCAAAGAAGCAGTGCGTAGAGAGCAAGGAGTTCATGAGGGCCGAACATATGCAGCTCCTGAACGACTGGCGGGACGAGGTTGTCCGCAACGGCAACCGGATATATACCAGCAGGTCGAATGGCAGGCAGTTTACGATCAGCCTCCAGAATACCTGCATGAAATGCCACTCGAACAAGAAGGAGTTCTGCGACAAGTGCCATACCTATATGGCCGTAAATCCCTATTGCTGGGGCTGCCATATCGCACCGAAGGAGGAAAAGTCATGAGTATGAACAGGAGACAATTTCTTAAATTGGCAAGTGTTTCCACAATCCTTGGTGTCGGCAGCGCTACAGCCATTACCACGCTTGGTAAGTCCGGCCTTGAGGCAGCACAATCTTCTCCTGATCCGAATGCCCTTAAGGCGAAACGGTGGGGATTTGTGGTCGATGTCAGCAAGCTCCAGACCGAAGAAGATTATCAGAAGTGTATTGACGCCTGCCATAACATCCATAATGTTCCGACATTGAACAATCCAAAACATGAGGTCAAATGGATCTGGAAGGATGACTATGAGCATACGTTCCCTACACTGACTGAAGATAAGTTCATGAACAAGGAACTGCAGGAGAAGAATTTTCTGCTCTTCTGCAACCATTGCGCTAACCCTGCCTGTGTTCGCGTCTGTCCGACTCAGGCGACCTTCAAGCGCAAGAGCGACGGTATCGTTATGCAGGATATGCATCGCTGCATTGGCTGCAGGTTCTGCATGGCAGCATGTCCGTTCGGCGCAAGGAGCTTTAACTATGTCAATCCCCGTCCTGCGATAAAGGTTGAGAACAAGGAATTCCCGACCCGTATGATCGGTGTTGTCGAAAAATGCACGGCCTGCTATGAGCGCCTCGCAGTCGGCAAGCAGCCGGCATGTGCCGAGGCATCGAACGGCGCGATCGTTTTCGGCGACCTTGAGGATCCCGGTTCTGAGGTCAGGAAACTGATCGCAGAGAAATACACGATCCGTCGCAAACCTGAACTCGGGACGCAGCCGAGCATCTATTATGTTATTGGAGGTGGCGAGCATGTTTGAAAGGGCCCTTAGCGGCAGCAATAGATACTGGGCATGGATATTCTTCCTGCTTGCGGTCATTGGTGTTGGCTTCATCGCATATATGAAACAGCTGAATGAAGGTCTGGGCATTACCGGTCTGAGTCGTGACGTTTCCTGGGGATTTTATATCGCCCAGTTCACGTTCCTGGTCGGTGTGGCAGCATCTGCGGTCATGCTCGTTATCCCGTATTATCTGCACAATTTCAAGAAGTTCGGCAAGATCGTTATCCTCGGTGAGTTTCTTGCCGTCTCTGCTGTCACGATGTGCATGCTCTTCATCCTCGTCGACATGGGCCAGCCGATGAGGGTCCTGAATGTCGTGCTGCATCCGACACTGAACTCGGTCATGTTCTGGGATGCACTCGTGCTGAACGGGTACCTGTTCCTGAATATCATCATCGGATGGACGACCCTTGCAGCTGATCAGAAACAGGTGGCGCCGCCCCAGTGGGTCAAGCCGCTGATCTACCTTTCGATCCCCTGGGCTGTCAGTATCCATACGGTCACGGCGTTTCTCTATGCCGGCCTTCCCGGCAGGCACCTCTGGCTTACCGCTATCATGGCTGCCAGGTTCCTTGCCTCGGCTTTTGCAGGCGGACCCGCAATTCTGGTCCTGCTTGCCCTGCTGGTGAGGAAGTTCAGCAAGTTCGATCCGGGCCAGGAGGCTATCCAGTCGCTGGCAAAGATCGTCACGTATGCAATGTGCGCGAATGTCTTTTTCTTCCTGCTTGAGGTTTTTACCGCATTCTATAGCGGTATCCCGGGTCATGCACACCCGCTTGTTTATCTCTTTGCCGGGCTTGACGGCCATACGAAGCTTGTGCCCTGGATGTGGACTGCTGCGGTTCTTGCTTTTGCCAGCATCGCACTTCTGGTATACCCTGGCACACGCCAGAATGAGGGTACGCTGAAGATTGCGCTTGTGGGGGTTATTATCGCCGCATGGATAGACAAGGGCATGGGCCTTGTTATCGGCGGCTTTGTGCCGAACCCGTTCGAACGGGTGACCGAGTATGCGCCGACCGCTCCTGAGCTTGCGATCACCTTTGGGGTTTATGCGGTCGGACTGTTGGTCCTTACGTTGCTCTATAAGGTTGCCGTAGGTGTCAGGGAAGAGGGTGGTGCAGTTGAGCACTGATAGCGCGGTGATTTTATCATCACGGTTGTATACCAATAACAAACTATTCTCTATTACAAAAAGGAGGTAAATACTATGTATCTTGTAGCTGTGAATGCCGACACGTGTACTGGTTGTGAGGAATGTGCGAACAACTGCCCTGTTAATGTATTTGACATGGTGGACGGAAAGTCTGTTGCTGCACGCGCAGACGATTGCGAAGGCTGCCAGACCTGCACGAGCGTCTGTGCGTCAGGTTCGGTAACGCTTACCGAGATGTAGTCAGTCTCTTTTTCGCTTTCGGATATCTCCAGTGTCTGGTGATATCACGGGAGCGAGCGTTAGCAGCATAAGGCGTATTTTTTATCTTGACGCCCTTTGCTGGTAACTGGTATAAAACAGAACTTTTCACAAACCTATTAAGGAGGTATTCCTGATGAAATTAGCTGTCCTTTTGAGCGATTACCGGACCGGGTCTGATATCGTGGACAGGCTCAGTGCAGAAAAGCTTGGCATTATCCTTGTCGGCAATGGTGTGTATCACGCAGCAGTAAAGGAAGGCGGCAAGGCCTGCCCGATCCTCGACAAAAAGGCTGACTTCTATGCCCTGTCCGAGGACTTCGAGACCAGAGGCTTTACTGCTGACAAACTCGATAGCCGTGTAAAGGCTGTCAGTTACGGCGATGTAGTTGATCTTATCTTTAATGATTACGAAAAAGTGATCTGGTTATAGGAGGGTACTATGGGTAAACTGACAATAGGCACATTTTCATCACTGGTAGGTTCATTATCCCTTGATTTTGCGGTCAAGCTCTCTGAGGCTGCGGTGAAAAAGGGACATAAAGTGGATTTCTGGATGTCCGGGAACGCTACCATGCTCGCAAAAAAAGGGCAGAAGGCGTTCAAGGATTATTCTTATCTTGCCAAGACGCTGCAGGAACTCCTTGCTACCGGCAATTTCCAGGCTACGGCCTGCGAAGCCTGTGCAGAGGCAAGAGGTTATCATAAGGAAGACTGTCCTGACGGTTTTCAGCGGAAAAGCATGGACTGGTATCTTGCAAGCACCTTTGAAGCGGACCGGGTCCTGCATATAGGAGGAGACTAATATGGCGACCAAGAAACTTGCATTTATTGTCCGTTCACTTCCTTATAAAACAGAGGCATCAAGGCTTGCCCTTACTCATGCGATATCAAGCCAGACGGTCGAGATCTATCTCAACGACGGAGATCTCGTCGAGGCTTCTGTCTCCTATGTTGGCGACGGTGTGTATAACGTGCTGAAGAACCAGCAGGGCGGCAAGCATTACGGCATAACCACGCTCGAAGGACATGCGAAGAATACACTTCTTCTTGACCTGAAGGTGCTTATCTGCAAGGAAGATCTTGACAGGTTCGGTCTTACCGAGGAGAACCTGATTGTGGATGCCGAGGATCTCGGCGGCGATATGAAAGCGAATCTTGTGCCCTATAGTGAAATACAGAAAGAGATGGAGACGGCTGATCATCTCCTCTTCTGCTAAATTAAGGAGGAATAAACATGGCAGATTTAAAATCACAGACACCGACAGAGGTACTGGACGTTCTGGGCAGAGTATGCCCTTACCCTCTCGTACTGAGCAAGAAGGCGCTTGAGAAGCTTCCGAGCGGCGGCATCCTCAAGATCCTTTGCGATGCTCCCGCATCAGCAGAGGATTCTCTCCCGAGATTTGCAGAGGGCAAGGGAATGCCCTGTGAAGTCGTAAAGACCGGCGAAAGCTGGGAGATTTACATCCAGAAGCCCTAAGAACTGATTTACCATGCAATAAAAAAGGCCCCTGGTTTTCGGGGGCCTTTTTTTATTGTCTTCAACGTTCTACTCCCCCGTGAGGGAGAATCTGATAGGCACCTCGATAATATTATCTCTCGCAGGAAACGGAGAGGTCTTGAGAACAGTCTCGCGTGCTGCCTCATCAAGAACAGCATAGTTCGATCCCTTCGCAACCCTAATGCCTTCCGGCATTCCTCTGCCATTAATGTGGAACTCCATCAGGACCGTCCCCTCTATTCTTCTCTTTCTGGCGATGTAAGGATAAACGAGATTCGCCTGCAGGGCGTCACGGATTTTTTTCATGAGGGCGGCATCTGAACCGGTTTCAGCTGCCCGGCCAGCCTGTCCGCGCACTGCTGAAGCTATATCTGTTTTTTCGTTGTTGATCCCGGATGTCTTACTGCCGGCAGAAGAGGGACTGCTTCCCCCGACCTGCGAAGTACTATTTTTCGCTTCAATTCCGGCTACTCCCGGTCCGGGATCAATAATAGTGTCAGTCGCAGCCTTGACCGCAGCAGAAGGTGTCCCGGTCTGTATAGAGATGCTATCCTGAACTGAAGATAATGTTCTGTTCCGCTTCTCTGCAGACTTTGCTGTCTCCATCAGCCGCTGAATCTGCTTCATGTCACCAACAGGGGCCTCTTGCCCCATGACACGGTTCTCTTTTTCATCAAAGAGAGAAACAGTGAACAGGTGCGCCTTCCTGACCTCGCTGCTGCTCCCGATCAACAGGGCAGCAGCGAACAGGATGGAATGCATCAGCACAGAAAAGATGATATTGTGCGATATACGGAACATATTAAAGTGCTATTCTCAACCCCCCGTAGAAATTGCGTTCCGGCGCAGGATAATACTTTTCATAATTACTAGATGAACTATGTGCTCCATAGTCCGAGAATTCTTCATTGAGCAAATTATTAATGCCAAGATATGCCGTAATATTCTTATAGGTATAAGAGATTTTTGTGTCAAGTACAAAACTTGACTCAAGCTGATCAAGATCGTTCTTGACATCATTTTCCAGGTAACGCTGATCAACCCAGGTTCCTTTCATTGACAGAAGAAGTTCTTTCATGGGGCGGAAGTCAGCTCCAATGCTGGCGGTGTATCTCGGCACCATAGGTATGTAATTTTCATCATAGGGCCCTGCATCAAATTTTGCCACGGAATAGGTAAAACTGCCGAAGGCGGAAATGGTGTCTGTAATCTTTGCGGAAAATCCTGCTTCAGCACCATAATGCTTTGTTTTATCCAGATTTTGGTTATCGCCAAAACCAAAACTCAACTGGGGGTTAACATAGAGTTCATCTCTCACGTCCATGGTGTATGCCGTCAATCGTATCTGAAGCCTGTCACCAAATGAATGAACAATTCCAATCTCGTAGGTATCTGATTTTTCCGGCTTCAGGAGTTTAACATTGCCGAGATAATCAACCAGTTCATCAGTTGCAGGGAGACGGTATCCTTTTGCATAGCTCAAAAAGACCTTGGAGCCCTTCTGGTAATTGTAGTTGATGCCCAATCTGAAAGAATCTTCCGTAAACCTGACGTTGTCAGATCCCGTGCTATTTCCCCATAAGGAGAGATTGCTCACCGTGTCCCCATATTGTGTTGATGAATAACGGTAGCCGGCACTGATCGAAAGGCGCTCGTTTATAAAGAACTCATTCTGCAGGTAAAGTCCTGTTTCTTCCTTTGTAATCTCGGCAGCTGAACTCCATGTTCCGAAAGTATCCTTTGATGCATTATCTACAGTTGAGTCAAAATAGTCCACGCCGGCAATGGTAAGATTCCTGAATGAACTTATCTTCGTATCAACCGTTAATTTTGCACGCAATCCAATCGTGGAAGAATCTCTATCCATATTTGTAAAGTAATTTAAATATTGGGCCCCAAACTTGGTATTATCGTAACTGTATCCCAATTCTAAATCACCCCATGCTCCAAGCAGGATGTTTCCCTTAATATCTACATAGCGATGGTCGTAATGAGCATTGTTCTTGGGTTCGCGAGATTGCCTGCGATCGTCCTTTACCTCCCTCTCAAAGAGAGCCCCGGGCAGCCCCTGTTCGTCTTCATGATAACCGGCAGCAGCATCAATAGAAAAGGTGCTGTTGATCTTAAAGTTCAGCCGAGTGTTTATATCTGTTGCATTAAAATTGCTGTTTTCACGATAACCTTCAGTCTGCCGGTGCTTTATGAAAAAAAAGTACCCTATCCAATCGTTGCCACCCGTGAATGTGCCATACTCACTATGGCCACTATAGCTCTCTGCTCTTGCATCGAGCACAAGTTCAGGCTTCTTAGTGAAACCCTTTTTGGTTATGATGTTAATAGCTCCTGCGAGGGCATTATCTCCATAAAGGACGCTTTCACTGCCCCTCACAATTTCAATCCTTTCTACATTTTCAAGCGGGATCAAGTTCCAGTCAACAGCGCCGGAGTCAATTTGGTTAATTCTTCTCCCATCAATAAGGACTACTGTATTGACACCTTTTGCGAATCCTCTCATATCAACAGTTGATTTTGTCCCCGTGCCATAGAGATCTCTGACGATAAGGCCTTCCTCAGCCTTCAGAAGGTCCTGCACAGTTATAGCTGTTGACTTCTTGATCTCCTCCTGGGTAATGACCGTAATGTTTGACGATATCTTGTCGATCTCCTCGTCAGCCCTTGTGGCAGTTACGACGATCTCATCAAGGGATATTGCTTTCTCCTCTGCCCAGACAGGCAGAGAAGCCGCAATCATAATGATTACTAACAGAATTTTCTTCATGTATAACATCTCCTTTAATTATTCTGAAATTATTGATTACTGGTACAACAATGATGTCACTGCAGACAGCGGAGACTATCCTGTCTCAGGTCTCATGTGATACCTCCTCTTCCCACGAAGGGTCTATTTGGTTTCTGGTGCATGAAGGGTATCCTGACTCAGGGCTTCCTATTCGCTTGCCTTCCCATCCGCCTCAGGCAGACAGTGGCTGTCCGGTGTCCGTGTCAGTTTTCAGTGTCAGAATCTGACACTAATTCACTGGCACTGATCACTTTTGTTTGGCTTTCGTTCCCTTTACAGTTGCGGGGCAGTTCCCGTTTCTCACGGGATTCCCCTTTCATGCATCCTTTTGCTGCTGAAAGCAGCATTGTTCTACCTAACCATTCAACAATTTCAGCACAGGATACATTTCCCAGAACTCAATGATGTTCAGGGCTGCATAATCCTGTTCGATCCTGAAGACGTTTTCGAGCGGCATGCCAAGGATATGGCAGAGGATTATCCTGTTTACCCCGCCGTGGGCAACAACAGCGATCTCCTGACCGGCATGCCGTTCGACGATTTCACTGACCACTTTTATGACCCTATCTTTTACTTCAAGGGTTGTTTCTCCCCCGACAGGAGAGTAAGCGAGAGGATTCTGCGCCCATGCTGCAAATTCTTCCGGGTATTGTTCCCTGATCTCGCTGAAGCTCATGCCTTCCCAAATGCCAAAGCTTCTTTCACGGAGATCAGCCACCTTGATTGGCTGAAGTCCGAACGGCCGGGCAATGATCTCAGCGCTCTGGACAGCCCGGGAAAGGCTGGAGCAGTACAGAGCCTGAAGCCCTGAAGGGGTCGATGCATTCAGATCATCTGCGCTGTCATGAATGTCCTTTAAGTAGCTGAGATGTTTCGAGGTGGTGGCCCTTTCAACATAATGTCTGAGAAGATCGGTCTTTTCGGCCGCCTGCTGTTTCCCTTTTTCCGAGAGCAGCACGTCAATGCTGCCATGATAGCGTTTTGTATCGCTGCCCGCTGTTTCTCCATGCCGTATCAGGTAGAGCGTTGTGACCATGGTCAGTTCTCATCTCCATAGCTGATAAAAGAACTCCCGTTCGCATGACGCATGATGCTTACCTGAATATCAAAGGCATCGTTTAAACGAGTATCCGTCAGGATATCTTCAGGTTTTCCTATGCCGAGAAGCGCCCCGTTCTTTATCAGCATGACCTTCGAAAACTGGAGGGCAATATTGATGTCGTGGAGCGCCATGATAATCGAGATGTTCTTTGTATCCCTCAGCTTCTTCAGGAGTCTCACCAGTTCCATCTGGTATTTAATGTCAAGATTCGCGAGCGGCTCATCCAGCATAAGCAGGCCGGCACCCTGAACCAGGGTCATGGCAATGAATGTCCGTCTTTTCTCTCCTCCGCTCAGGTCCGAGAGGTATGCAGAGGACTTGTCCTGAAGCCCGACAAGTTCCAGAGCGCTCTCCACGCTCATTACCGGTGGTATGTCATAGGGATAAAGCCCCATCCCGACCAGTTCCTGCACGGTGAACGGAACGGCAATGTCGAGCGTCTGCGGAAGATAGCTTATCAGCTTGGCCCGGTCTCTGTTGTGATATTCCTGCAAAGGCTTTGACCAGAGCCGAACCTCTCCCTGCGCCGGGCTGAGAATGCCGCTTCCGAGCTTCAGTATCGTGGACTTTCCTGATCCGTTCGCGCCAAGCAGCCCTATGAATTCACCCTGACCGACAGAAAAGGATATGTTCTTAATAAACGTTTCACGCTTTTCATAAGAAAAGGAGAGATTGTCCAGCGCAAGAATTGTGGGCTCAGATGCTGAGGACATTCTTCCTCCTGAGCAGGTAGAGAAAATAGGGGGAGCCGATAATCGCGGTGACAATGCCTGCCGGAAGCTCCATGGGTGGGAGAACAGACCTGCTGATGACATCGGCAATGCAGAGCAGGGCCCCGCCGCCGAGCGCCGAGCAGGGGATCAGCAGCCTGTTATCAGACCCGATGAAGAAACGCATAATATGAGGGACAAGGAGACCGATAAAGCCGATCATGCCGCCGAGAGAAACTGACGCTGCGGTCAGAAGGCCGACAGAGACAAAAAGGATCAGGCGTTCTCTGCGGGGAGAGAAGCCAAGGCTGTGGGCAAATTCGTCTCCGAGGATCAGCACATTGAGGGCCTTTGACCTGAACAGGGACACGAAGATGCCTGCAGCCACAAAAGCAAGACCGTAGGGGACCTTTGGCCATTCTGACATCGAAAGGTCACCGAAGATCCAGAGCATCGCCTTTCTGAGCCCCTCATCAGACGATATGCTCATGATCAGCATGAGCATTGCAGAAAAAAGGAAGCTCAGTCCTACGCCGGCAAGGAGGATCCTTTCGGGCCACAGTCCTCCCCGCTGCCATCCCATGACGCCGACCATGATGCCGGTTGCGAGTGCTCCGATGAAGGCGAGGAGCGGGATGGTAAAGGTGCCGGCAAAGGCGGCGCCTGCCATGATGCCCAGGGCAGCTGCGAGGGACGCTCCGCTCGAAATTCCGAGGATATAGGGATCTGCAAGAGGATTTTTGAGAATGCCCTGCAGCACTGCTCCTGATGCGCCGAGTGCCATGCCCATCAGAATGGCAACGATGCTGCGCGGGGCGCGGATCGAAAAGAGTATTTCCCGTGATATTTCATCTGCAGTAAACGGGTTGATCATCTTTGGCCCGGCAACAAGAGATATGCCGAACGCAATGATCGGTATGCAGATGATGATCAGTAGCCTCAGTTTAATATTTTTCATTATTGTTCCAGATGTCCTGCCAGTTCTTCTATGCCCTGAATGGTCCTCGGTCCGAGACGGTAAAGATGGTCGCTGACATAATGGACCCTGTTGCTGCGCACTGCCGGCACGCTTTTCAGCCTCTTCAGGAGGCCATCAGCCACCTTATCCATGCCCGTGCCCTTGCCGATAAAAATGACGTCAGGCGCCTGGCGCAGGATCTCCTCAATGGAATATTTCGGATAGGTCGTTCCTGTCTTTGCCGCAATGTTCTCTGTGCCGAGGACCTGGAGCGCATCGTCGGCAATGCTGCCGGGTCCTGCAACAATGAGGGGGTCAGGCCATATGATGAACATTACCTTCTGTTTCCTTGCTGTCCGGTGAAGGTCCCTGTATCTGCGCTCCCGCTCCATGAGCCCTGAGAGCTTCTTCTCCATTTCCTGCGCAAGTGTTTCTGCCTGTGCCGCAGCGCCCACTGCAGTGCCGATCTGGCGCACGCCCTGGGGAAGTTCGGCAATTCTTTTTGACCGCAGGGTAAAGGTCCTGATCTTCATGCTGCTCAGCCGTTCCTCAAAGGACTTCGGATTTCCGTCAATACTGAAGAGAACGAGGTCAGGCTTGAGCGAAACAACTGCCTCAAGCGAAGGGTTGGACATGCCTCCGACCTTTGGCTTCTTCTTTGCCTCCTCAGGGAAATCACAGAAGCTCGACACAGCAGCTATCCGTTCGTCAACGCCGAGGGCAAACAGGATCTCGGTGATGTTCGGCGCAAGGGAGATGATGCGCTTCGGAGAATCAGCGAACGCTGGCGTAAGCAGTAAGCAGTAAGCAGTGACCAGTAATACAGTCACTTTTATAGCTACTGATGAAGGATGAAACGGTTTCAATATTGTCTCCTTAAAATAAAAAATCCTCAGGGCCTGAAAAGGCCGCTGAGGATTGCACCCTGGTTTGCTTCATCCTCTCCTTCCTCCGCGGGAAGAAACTTACGTTCAACGTTCTCTGTTCCAAGTTCAATGTTATTACTGCAACATAGAACCTTGAACATCGAACTGTCGTTCACAGGCAGGTATTCTGGCTCTCCTGACCTTTCCCTGCCTTCCCATTCAAATGAGCGAACAGTGGCATGCTGCCGGCAAAGGCGTTTACTCTGTCTTCACAGAGTCAGGATCACAGCGGCGGGACCACTTCCGGTTTTCACGGAATTCCCTATTAAGCATTCTGCACCCGTGCTTACATTTTCCGCAAAATGGCTGGAAAAAACAACCGAATTCATGCCTGGGAGATTCTTTTTTTGTTCCGACCGTGGTGCATGACAGTGCAAAGAGCCGGTTTGACGCTCTTTTACCCTGCGTGATAAGATACTATTATGCCTGTCTTCAGCTACGAAGCCATTGATTCTTCGGGGAAAAAAGTGAAGGAAACGATTTCTTCCTCAGACGAGGATACCCTTAAGTCAACGCTCAGGGGTATGGGGCTTGTCCCCCTCAGTATCAAGGTGAGCGAGGCCCGGGAGATCTCCCTGTTCCAGAGGATAACCAATGAGGATATCCTGATCTTTACCCAGGAACTCGGTAACCTGCTTGAATCAGGACTTCCCATAGACCGGGCGCTTTATGTGCTTTCGGAACATTCAGAGAAGAAGGCGCTGCGGGCGATCATCAAGGAAGTGTATATTGACATCCAGAGAGGCAATACGCTCTCGAATGCCATGGCCAAGCACAGAATATTTCCGCGGCTTTATATTAATATGATCAAGGCAGGCGAGTCAGGCGGTATCCTTGAGGTGGTCATCAAGAGGCTGGTGGTCTTCCTCGAAACAAGCATTAATTTCAAGAAAGAGATCGTCTCGGCCCTTATCTACCCTATCCTTCTTACAGTTGTGGGCGGACTGGCAGTGGCAGTGCTGATGCTCTATGTAATTCCCAATTTTGCAAAGATATTCTCCGATATGGGCCAGACCCTTCCCCTGCCGACCCTGGTCCTGATGAAGGTGAGCAGCCTCTTTGCATCGTACTGGTGGGTTTTTTTGGGCGGGCTTGGTGCTTTTATATTTCTGGTCCGCAGCTATGCAAGGACTGCAGAGGGCAAGGGTTATATCGACAACCTCAAACTGAAGGTGCCGGTGCTGAAAAAGCTGAGCATGAAATTCATCATTGCCAGATTTTCGAGGACCTTCGGCACACTTCTGCAGAGCGGTGTGCCGATCCTTGAGGCCATACGGGTCTCTCGCGATGTGATAGACAATGATGTCATTGCAAAGAAGCTCCTTGTGCTCGAAGAGGGCGTGAGCAAAGGCAAGGGTATTTCCGCTCCCCTGCGAGAGAGCGGTGTCTTCCCTGCTATTTTCAACCAGATGGTTGCAGTGGGAGAGGAGGCTGGAAGATTGGAGGAGACCTTTCTTCTGATAGCAGACCGGTTTGAAGCAGACACCAGAAATCTTATCAAGCGGTTCGTCAGTCTCTTTGAGCCCCTGCTTATCCTGCTTATGGGCGTAGTGGTCGGATTGATCGTCATCTCGATGCTCATGGGTATTTTCAGCATAAACGAAATGCCGTTATAGAAAGAGAACAGAAAGGTCAGAATATTTCAGGAGGCTCTATGAATATGAGAAGAGAACGTTATTCCGCTAACAACAGAAAAGGCTTTACGCTCATTGAACTGCTTGTTGTTATGGTCATCCTTGGTATGCTTGCGGCTCTTGTTGGCCCCCAGATTTTCGGCAAGGTCGGGAAAGGCAAGCAGTCAGCGGCCCGGACCCAGATAGAGATGCTCGGCCAGGCCCTTGACAGTTTCCGGCTTGATGTCGGCAGGTACCCGACTACGTCAGAGGGCCTGAATGCACTGATCACGAATCCCGGGGCACAGGGCTGGGACGGTTCTTATCTCAAAAAAGGGGTGCCGAACGATCCGTGGCAAAAGCCCTATCAGTACCAGTCACCGGGATCTCACGGAGACTATGATCTCTTCTCATACGGAGCTGATGGTGCTGCAGGCGGAGAAGGTGAGAATAAAGACGTCAACAGCTGGGAATAAAAAGGGCTTCACGCTCCTTGAGCTTCTTGTTGTCCTCTTTATTATCGGCATAACCGTTACGGTTGTTACTGTTTCTGCCGGGAGTCTTCGCGACAAGACACTTTTTACGGAAGAGGCACGCAGGATCTACCTGACAACAAGGCATGCCAGGGAGTCTGCTATTCTTGACAGAAGAGAGGTCGCGTTCAAGATCGACGAAGAGGCGAACACGTACTGGCTGGACCACTCAGGCGCAAAACCTTCGGAGAATCATGTTGTTCCCAAAAAATTTATCATAACCGGCGCAGATATCTTCTTCTTTCCTAAGGGGAACAGCTCCGGGGGCCTTATAGAAATACAGAATGAAAAAGGGCAGAAATATGCGATTGAGGTCAACCAGGTCCTCGGCACGTCTACGATCAAACGGCTTTAGCCTGATGGAGGTCATGGTCGCCCTGGCGATCATGTCTGTTGCGATCGTTGCTGTATTTCAGCTCTATTCCCGCGCTCTCCGCTCAACTAAACAGGCTGAGGACGTTACCAAGGCGGTCTTCTATGCTCGCTCCATGCTCGATGAGGCATACAGTCTGTCTGATCCTTCTGAATCGGCAGAATCAAAGGAATTTGAGAGCTATTATAAGGTTGTCCGGCAAGTTGCGGTCAAATCAGAATCTGAGGACAAGAAGACAAAGCTCTATGAGATCACCGTGACCGTTGCCTGGCCGCCGTCCGGAAATCTGACGATCAAAGGACTCCGTTCTGTCTATGCGCCTGAAGAATAACCAGGGCTTTACGCTCCTTGAACTGCTTATCGCGATAACGCTCTCGATCCTGATCCTTGTTATCCTTGGCGCTGCCCTGAGACTCGGGTACAGGTCTCAGGCAAAAGGCGCTGAGCGGGGCGAGATGACGCAGAAGATCCGCATTCTGGAGGACAGGATCGCGTGGCTTATCAGGGGTGCCTATCCCCTTTACCTGAACAAACCTGAAGAAAAGAAGATATTCTTTGAGGGTAAATCTGACCGGGTCGGGTTCGTGACATCAAGCGTAGATACCCACGGCACAGGGCCTGAAGATCTTGCAGGACTCAAATGGGTCTCGATCTTTACGGACAGCGATGGTCTGAAGATCAGGGAGAAGGTCTTTTTTCTCGAAGATGTATTCGATGACAGCAAAGGCAAGGTCTATCTGCTCGACCCGGAGGTCAAAAAAATAGCGTTTGAGTTCTTCGAGATCAAGGAAGACGAAAAGCAGGGCAGCTGGATCAGTGAATGGGAACCAGGCGAGAAAGAGACGATACCCCAGGCAGTCAAGGTCACGATAACTCTTGAAAGAAACGGCCGGAAAATAGAGCTCCCCGAAATGATCGTAAAGACCGCAGTTCAGCGGAAGCCGAACAGTTAGTCCAAGGACCTACCTGATCTTTGAACCCTGCTCGACATCCTTTTCGGGCATGAGTATGACCGGCACGCCGTCAGCGCCTGTTGCGGCAAGGAGCATGCCTTGTGATTCAACTCCCATCAGCTTTGCGGGCTGAAGATTCGTGACCACTACGATCTTTTTGCTGATAAGATCCTCAGGTGCATAGGCCTTCCCGATGCCTGCGACAATCTGGCGCATGCCCCCGGTGTCCACCTGAAGACATAGGAGCTTGTCTGATTTCTTTACCCGCTCGGCACTTATTACCTTGCCGATCCTGAGTTCTACCTTTGCCACATCCTGTATGGTGATAAGGTTTGTCTCTTCTTTTTTCTCTTCAACAGGCTTTATTTCTTCTGTCATCTTTTTTTCCTTTTCTATCCTCGGGAAGAGCTGCTCCCCTTTTTTGACCTTAATGTCATAAGCCGGCTTCCAATCCCAATCAAAGGTATTGAACTTATCTTCGCCGCCTTTTGAAGCAGCCGCTGAAAGGCTTTTTGCGGTCTCATCAGTGAGTGATCTCAGCCCGAGCTGCGTCCAGATCTTTTCAGCAGTCTCAGGCATGAAAGGATAGAGATTGACTGCACTGAGACGTAAAATATTCCAGATCTGAAATAATATGGTCTTGAGCCGTTCAGGATCGGACTTTGCGAGCTTCCACGGCTCTGTCTGTGCGATATGATTGTTCGCTGCCCTGACGATGTCCCATATGAAGTCGAGAATTATATTAAACCTGAGATGCGACCAGTTCCTGACGTCATGCGCTTCTGCCTGGGCATGGATGACCTGTTTTGATAATGCCAATGCCTCGTTACTCATCTCCTGCCCCGGATAAATTTCGCCGCCATGATATTTCTCTGCCATCGTGATGAACCTGCTCAGGAGATTGCCGAGATCGTTTGCAAGATCCGTATTGATGCGGTTCACCAGAGCCTGTTCGGAAAAGTCACCGTCAAGGCCGAAGGGCACTTCCCTGAAAAGAAAGTACCGGAAGGCATCTACGCCATAGCGGTCAGCCATGGCATGCGGGTCAACGACATTGCCGACTGACTTGGACATCTTTTTCCCTTCGATCGTCCACCAGCCATGGGCAAAGATATTGCCCGGCAGCGGAAGACCGAGCGCCATAAGCATGGTCGACCAGTACACGGCATGGGTAGTAAGAATGTCTTTGCCAACAAGATGATGTTCTGCAGGCCACCAGAAATCCCCTTCTCTTGCCTTGTCAGCACCCGGTGCGAGATAGCGCGTCGCAGAAAAATAGTTCACCAGGGCATCGAACCAGACATAGGTGACGAACCGGTCATCGAAGGGAAGCGGTATTCCCCAGGAGAGACGCTGTTTCGGTCTTGATATGCAGAGGTCCCCGAGAGCATTGTTCTTCAGGAAACCGAGCACCTCATTCCGTCTTGTCTCCGGAAGGATGTAGTCATGATGCTCCTCGATATCTCTAACGAGCCTTTCATGATACTTTGACATGAGAAAGAAGTAGTTCTCTTCCTGGATCTGCTCAACAGGTCTGCCGCAGTCAGGACAGTTTCCGCTTACCAGGTCCTTTTCTGTCCAGAACCGCTCATCCGGGGTGCAGTACCAGCCAGAATAAGAACGTTTCTCGATCTCTCCCCGATCCCATAACATCTGGAGAAGACCCTGAACGGTTTTGACATGGTTCGTGTCTGTTGTCCTGATAAAGGCATCGTTGGTGATATTCAGCTTCTTCCAGAGAGACTTGAAGTTGTCGACAAGGAGGTCAGCATGCTCCTTGGGCGTCCGGCCCTTATCCGCAGCAGCCTTCTCAACCTTCTGTCCATGCTCGTCCGTACCGGTGAGGAAAAAGACCTCACAGCCTTTCAGCCTGTTATAGCGCGCAACGATATCTGCTGCAATGGTCGTGTATGCATGCCCGATATGGGGGATATCGTTCACATAATAGATCGGTGTTGTAACGTAGAGTTTTCTGGTCATGCGCTTCAGGCCCCTGCTTCCGGTTTTTGCGGCCGCTTCTTGTTGCGCCTTCTGCGCCGCCTCTTATGGGGAGCTGTTGTCTGTTGTTCGGTCTTTTGACCCGTGGAAGGAGTTTCCGCTTCTTCTGCCGAAACCCCTTCAGAAGCCTCGGATTCGCCGTCGGGCGTCAGGGCCTCTTCGATCACTTCTGTCTCCTCCGGCACGGGTTCTTTTTTTCTTCGCCTTCGCTCTTCCGGGGTCAATGGCGGCTGGCCTTCATGATATTCGTATCCCAGACAGCACATAAGTCTGCCGCAGGCCCCTGAAAGTTTACCGGTGTTGAGCGTAAGGTCCTGCTGCTTTGCCATCTTTATTGATATAGGCTCAAAATTGGCAAGAAAGGCCTTGCAGCAGAGCTCCTGACCGCAGAGGCCAAAGCCTCCGACGAGCTTTGCCTTATCTCTCACACCGATCTGGCGCATCTCAATGCGCGTTTTGAATCTGGCTGCGAGGTCTTTTACAAGCTCCCGGAAATCTATCCTGCCGTCTGCCGTGAAGTAAAACACGATCCGTTTTCGGTCAAGGGTTGCTTCAGCCCGGACCAGTTTCATCGGCAGACCCCGGGCCATGACCCGCTCATAACAGAAGCTCTTCGCTTCCTGTTCGAACTTCTCATTGTCGGCCTTTTGTTTGAAGTCCTCATTTGATGCCACACGGAGTACCTTTTTAAGGTCCTTCGGGGAACTGTCATGGGTATGCGGAGGCTCGACAACCGTGCCGATGCTCAGACCGAACTCCGAATCAATGACGATCCTGTCCCCTCTCCGGAGGCTCAGGTCGTTCGCATCAAATTCGTAGATCTTTCCGCAGCTCTTAAAGCGTATTCCGACAATGTCAGGCATGCTATGAATATAGTTCCTTTCTCAGCAGGGATGCAGTGTAGTTCCATGTGAGCGATTTGTTCAGATTGAACAGCAGCATGGTCTTTATGAAGCTCAGTTCCTTATACAGCTCTATTATACCCTGTATATCAACAGATTTTCCCATCTTCCCCACAGAGTCGGCAAGGTCTGCGTTTATGAGATGTGCGTTGCCGGTTATTCTGTTCACCGCAAGATCGCGGATAAACGTCAGGGCAAGATCAAACCATTTTTCCATCTCCTCCCGCGATGCCCAGCTGTCCTTTTCAGCCTGCATCATTGCCTTCAGCAGGTCCATGAACCAATCCCGCTCTTCCCGCACGTCCAGCGAGAGGGCAAGGCCCGGCCTCCCGAGAGAGAGCCTTGAGGCCAGGGCAGCTTCTTTCTCTCCCATTTTCCTCGCAAGGATATCCCTGCACGAACTCTGCGTGTGCGTACGGAACGGGATCTTCGAACAGCGTGAACGTATGGTCGCAGGAAGACGATCAGGCCGTGATGTGATCAGGATAATCAGGCTGTCTTCAGAGGGCTCTTCCAGGGTCTTCAGAAAGGCATTTGCCGCTGCCGTATTCATGCTGTCCGCATCATCCACAATGACCGTCTTCTTCTTTCCTTCAAAGGGCCTGAAGGACAGGGCCTCTTCAATGGTCCGTATCTCCTCTATCTTGATGATACGTTCTTCCGGCGCGATCATAACCACATCCGGGTGCGTGCCTGCATTGATCTTGAGACAGGAGTCGCAGACTTCGCAGGCGTCAAAAGCAGGGATCTGGGGTTGGGGGTCAGGGGCTGGCAAAAAATCGATCTGCTCGTCAGTTGTAATGCCGGCAACATGCAGACAGTTCACCGCTTTTGCAAAATTCATCGCTGTGGTCTTTTTGCCGATGCCGGCTTCACCGCAGAAGAGATATGCGCCGGCAAGCCTGCCCCTCTGCAGAATGCCCTGCAGCATGCTCACGGCCTTTTCCTGTCCTATGATATCTTTCAATGCCATGAATTGATTTTCTCCTGCGACGGCATCAAGCTCTGCTGAACTCTGCAGGGTGCTATCGGTTTCTTCTTTGCGACAGCGAATATCTTTACATGAACAGTAACGATGCTGTCAGACTGGTATCCTATGCCAACGATTTACAGATACGGGCACTATGACTGCTCCCATAAACCAATATTTTCTATGACTCAAGAGCGCCATTTCCCGAGATCAAATTCAGGATAACATCGGCACGATTATCTATATTTATAACAGCACGCGGCATACAAAAGAATTGGCTTTGTACCCGATCATCATTACAAAGGCCCATCATGAGATAGTTGAGATGTTCAAGATATGCTTCATTTAACGCGGCTTTACCTTCCTCATGTACTAGTGGGATGCCTGGTTGAATCAGAACGAGCAGGTCAAAAAATCTGTTCGTAGCCTCAAAACAACGAGTGAGATATTTATCGAGTTCAGCAACGTCGACATCTGTTGACCCCTGAATATCTGCCAGGGTATAAGCGGCCATGTCCAAAGGAGTCCTGTCTGTAACAAATTGTCCTTGGTTAACTGACCATACCTTTTCTGCTGCATCCAAGACATGAAACTGTATCCAAAGCCTTTTCCCGAAGTCCATAGGTTTAGAAGGATCTACCCCGCATTCTTTAAAGACTTCTGCAGTGGTTGTTCTCAGAAACGGTATTCCCGTTCTGCAAGAAATCGTCTCGGCCATAGTTGTTTTTCCTGTTCTGTGGCTTCCGCACAATCCAACGCTCATAATAGACTTCCCATTCAGCTATTTCAATATATTATACTTGAGGATACAATAGACGGCATTAATGCCGTCTCGCCAGCCTATTTTTTTCCCTTCGGCATACGTTCTTCCGTAATAAGATACACCGACCTCATAAATCCTGACATTTCTTATCTTTGCAATTTTAGCAGTAACTTCAGGTTCGAAGCCGAAGCGCTGCTCCTGGAGGTCAAGCCCTTTTAAGAGGTCTGTCTTGAAAAGTTTATAGCATGATTCCATATCGGTCAGGTTCAGATTGGTGAGCATATTCGACAGAAAGGTAAGAAACTTGTTCCCGATAGAATGCCAGAAGAAGAGTATTCTGTGAGCGTTTCCCCCCACAAAACGCGAACCAAAAACAACGTCTGCATGGCCGTCAAGCATTGGTTTAAGCAGCCGGCTGTATTCTTCGGGATCATACTCCAGATCTGCATCCTGAATGATTGTGTAATCGCCTTTTGCAAGTTCCAGCCCTGTCCGGATGGCGGCGCCTTTCCCTTTGTTCATCTCATGTCTCACAAAATCTATGGCGAGCCCTGGCTCTGACGATATGTGCTGTTGCACGTTTTCCCCGGTCTTGTCCGTTGAACAGTCGTCTACGATGATAATCTGTTTCGTCATGCTGTCTGGCAGGGGGGCGGCTGCCACTTTTCTGATAACGGTGATGATCGTCCGCTCCTCGTTAAGCACCGGTATGATGACAGAGAGCGTGCTCATGGCGTTACCTTGCGTGCTTCTTCTGTCAGGCGATGGACAGAGATATCAGGACCTAAACGATGCTCAGACCATCCCCGGATCAAATATACAAGGGTAGCCTCTGTCCTGAGTCGCTCCTGGTATTCCCCATAATTCCTCACTGAAGAAGGGAAAAAGCGGATGTTCTCCGGTACAGGCGAGAAGAGATTCTCAAAATAGGAATTGCTGATGACGTAATGAATGCCGCTTGACCTATACGCGTCTATCATGTCCGCGAGGAACAGGGGATGCCGTTCCGGGTTGTTATCCATCGTCCGGTACAGTCGCCCCCCGGCATTATTGAGCAGAACGAACTTTAGCGGCAGCTTCGCCATATGTGACAGATAGAGGGGGCTTCTGAAGACTTTTGTGCCTGAGGGGATGTTCTCTGAGATCCATTTCTGCGCAAGCTCGTTGGTCGTTGGATAGGCTGTTGCTGCAAGATACTCTTTAGCCTTGGCTATCTGGGGATAAAGCAGAACCAGCAGGAGGGCTGTGATCACGAAGGGTCGGAATGTCACAACTCTCTTCATAAGAACTCTTTCAATGAAACAAGCTACGACTACGGAAAGGAGTGGGAGGATCGGTAGCATGAAGCGAAATGCTTTTATCCTGCCAGGGCCGACAATGAGGAAAAAGTAGACGAGAATAAAGGCACCGAAAAAGATAAGCAACGGATCCCTGCTGCCGAAAATCGCCCATAAAAGGGCGATTACAGCAATCAAGGTCAGAGGGCCTCCCCAATTCCCCAAGAAAGAGGTCGAGAGCCAGGGATGGTCCCACGTTGGCGTCGCGGAGAAGAGATAGTCAAAATATCCTTCCTGAACCGCGCCCAACTGGCCTGAGCTCTGGAGCTGTGCTTCTGCAGACATCCTCTGCAAATACAAGGAAAGCCTCGGGAGAAACCAAGGGCTGGTCGCCAGGAAAGCTGCCGTGAATGCAGAATACGCAAGAAGGGAGAGAGATATCATCTCTTTAATTTTTTTTGGTCCCGCAGCTATCCAGGCGGCAACAGGCAGCCAGGGCAGAATATAGAGTCCCGTGAACTTCGATCCCGCTGCGAGGCCGGCGCAGAATCCGGCGAATGCAAAATGTTTCCCTGTCGCGTTCTTCCGGATGAGTGCAGCAAGTGCCGCGCTCATGAGGAGAGACATCAGTGTGTCAGGAGCCGCGATCCTTGATAGCGTAATGGATGCAATACAGAAGGCGGTAAGACAGGAGGCGACGAGCGGTCCATGCCCTGTGCTGCAACGCGATGCTATCGCAAAGACCGGAAGAATGAGGAGCGATCCGGCGACTGCCGAGATGCCGGAGGCTATCAGGTGCTGAACATATGTTGACTGCACACTGCCGAGATAATAGGCTGCGGCCAGCATGTTTGTATACAGCCCGGGATACTGGTACAGCGATGGCTCGAATTTTCCGGATGACGCCATTCTTGATGCCTCCCCAACGAACTTAAAGGAGTCAACATGGGCAAGATCGGGAAGGCCATAGCCCAGATGGTATGTCCTCAGGAAAAGACCCATACATGCGATCATGATCGCAATCGCAGACACTGTCTTCCCCTGGTTCACAGCGTTGATCCGTAGATATTTCTCAAGCCAGATCCTCTTTGAGGCGGATCAGCAGCTGGAATATCTTTACTGCTTCCTCTATGGTCCTTGAGCCTGTGCCGCAGGATGGAGTAAGAAGCAGCCGGGAACGGATAAGATCCTGCGGAATATGCCGCGAAAGAGTCAGCAGACCGGCCCGGAATTTCTCGCGGATAGAATCGGGATCTTCTCCTGATATGGCATCCGAGGTCGGCACGATGCCCCACGCAAAATATCCGCCGGACTCAAGAAAAGCCCTGCATTCCTGATGATACAGCGCAAGAGTATCAAGGTAGTCATACGCATCAAAATTCACGATATCGGCTCCGCTTTTCATTACCAATGGCCAGTCGGCATTTCCGCAGCAGTGGATGCCGGCAAGACCTCCTTCGGCCCTGATCGTGCTGACCATCTCCTGAAGAAGCCTGAGCGCCTCATCGGTGTTCACGCCGAGGTAGCTTGAGCTGCCAAGGGCGGAAAGAATCGGCTCGTCAATAAAAATGATGACGCTGTCAGCATGCTGCTTCAGCATGTCTATCTGCCAGCGGGTTTTTGCCTGAAGGAGCATGAGCGAGATCTCGCGGAATTCTTCATCAAAATAGACAGCTTTTCCGGTGTCGTCCTTCAGGCCGAGTGTGTACGTGAGCGGTCCGGTGACATGGCCCTTGAGGATGCGGAACCGTCTACCCTTGATCATCCTGAGAAAGGCATGCAGACCTTGGGCATAGTCCTCGGATATGGCGATTCTGCTGTTCGGTGTGCAGCTCTCATAGAAGCGCTCCAGTTCGTCAGAGGTATTTTTCTCGACCCATACCTGCTGTTTGTCCGGATCAAGCTTCAGAAACGGCATGCCTTCAGAGAACTGCGGTATCATGAGCTCTTTAAAGGATATCTGCGGGAACTGGGGCCAAAAAGGTATATCAAATGAACTGAGCACAAGCCTGCAGCCATCGATAGCACTGTGGTGCGGCAGGCTGCCGATCCCTGTTGTCATAAATGGTTGTAACATCTATGAATGATACTCTATCAGGGACTGTCCTTTCAAAGTCTTTTTCCTGAAAAGGGTATAATGAAATATGAAAACAATTCTCTTTTTATTGTTTTTATTCCCCTCTCTTGCGACAGCCTTTATGGCTGACGACGAGATCGCGGTTCTGCAGCGGACTGCATCCGCCTGGTCAACGGGCGAGAGGATAGCCTTCTGGGCAGAGCAGTTCATTGATGTGCCGTATGATCAGGACCCTCTGGGCGAATATGTGAGAAAAAGCGTTATTGTTGCGGATGAGCGCGTAGACTGTATGTATCATGCTTTCAGGTCAGTTGAACTTGCACTCGGGAGGAATCCTGACGACTCGATTGCCGTAGCCCTGGATAAACGCTTTCATGGCAAGGGACTTCTGATGGACGGCAAGGTCAGCAACTATACAGAGAGATTCAGGTATGGCGAGGATATGATAGAAAGCGGGAAATGGGGAAGGGAGATCACGGCAGAGCTCGGGACAACCGTTACGATAAGAGGCGACAGGGGCAGGACGCGCGTTGCGATGATACGGAAACAGGACATCCCCTCCCTGACCGGCAGACTTCAGAACGGCGACCTTGTCTTCTTTGTCAAGGATCCGAAAAAACGGGTCTCAGGGGAAATTATCGGGCATATCGGCATCATAAAGATCGATGCGGAAAAGACCTATCTGGTGAGTGCTTTTGGCAGAAAGAACAGAGGAGGAACGGTCAGAAAAATCCTTTTATCGGAATACAGTACGGCAATGCCGTTTGTCGGGATAAGGGTATCCCGCCTGGAATAAGCATATGCTGTCCAGATTACGATAGGGTCTTTTGGAACAGACAGGGTTAATTATTTGTTCCTCCTCTGATGCTTGGTTTTCCTGAGCAGTTTCTTGTGTTTATGCTTGCTCATCTTCTTTTTGCGCCACTTGACAACGCTTCCCACAGACTCACCTCCTTAGTAGTTGATTTCTTATGTAAAACAGTCGGCAGTAAGGCTGTAACAATGCCTTTCAGCTATCCTTTTGCTGCGTGCTCATTGCTGCCGGTCAGTTTGTTAAATTCTTTTGCCTGGTCAATGAAGGCTTCAAGCTGTATCTCGGTTGTCAGAGACTCTGTCCCATCGTAGGGTATGCTCAGGCACGGGATACCATGGTCATTCTTCACGCCCCGAAGCAGTGCATTGACGATCGTGCCTGGCATACAGCCAAAAGGCATTGCATTAATAATGCCTGAGGCTCCTCTTCTGGTCAGGTCAATGCTTTTGCCTATGCTCAGAATGGCCTCGCCTTCAAAGCTCGGATGGATATAGGAGCCTGCATTCCGCATGATCTCGCGTGTATCGGGTTCATGCAAAGTGCGCAGGAAGCCGGTAAAAACCTTTCCCAATCTATGCTCCACCCTCTTTTGAAAGAACCTCTTTGACAGAAGAGTAATCATACCAGACAGGTCTTTTTTAATCAAGACTTTGCGGATACCCATGAGGTTGATATAGCTGATCCATTCGTCAACCGGGGTGAGATATACCTCTCCCCCCAGCGATTCGACCTTCCTGACAAGATGTTCATTGGAAAATCTGTTGGAGCGGACAAAGATCTCACCCACAATGCCGATGAGGGGTTTTGCTTCTTTCTGCACGGGGATATGCTCAAAGTCGCTTCTCGCCTTTTTCAGCACTTCCTCAATATTCCCATCCCGTGCGCCCAGTGCTTTGCGCAGCATCAGAAGATTCTGCTGATAGGCCAGGTCAGCGGCTCCCTTCTCTTTTTCATAGGGCCTTGTCTCCAGCAGGCATTTCCTGAGAAGGCTTATGCAAACCACTCCTTCCCAGACCCTCATGGCATACCCTTTTCCGGCCAGCCCAAGGTGCTTATAGAAATGTTCATCCTGGGTCGGCGAAAAGACCGGAAGATCTTCCATGTCAAGATCCCGGAGTACCAGTCTCTGGAATACATTGTACTGTCCGAATCTGCAGGGGCCGGTCCCGGATGGCATGAAAAAAGCGGATCTCATTGGATCAAATCCGGGTTCCAGGGCCTTCCGTGCCATATCCCCGGTCGTTACGGCGCAGGGATAGCATTCCTTGCCGGATACGAATCTCCTGCCGAGATCAACGGACTTCTGGCTTGGCTCGGGCAGCACTTCTGCGGCTGTCCCGCAATACGAGAAGGCTGCTGCGATCGCATATGCATGGTCAGACATATGAGGGATATAGACGGTTCGTGCTGCATGCTGCATGCTGCGTGCTGCCTCTAAAGACGGCGAAGCGTGACGCGTGCTGCGTGGTCTGTTGTTATGCTTTAACCCGTTACCCATTTCGCATGACGCATCCCGGGTTTTGATGCTGTCGAGAAAGGCCTCGCACCGCGTTACTGCACCCGCATCAGCACTATGTGCATCAAGTTCAAGGTGAAGGTAGGGTTTTCCTCCCATCTCCTCTTCAAAAAACTTCAATATAAAGGAGTCAGGTCCGCAGGAAAAGTTCCCGATATAGACTGCCTCCAGAAGAGGGTTTGAGGCTATGATCCGTGCAGCGCTGAGTATCCGTTGACCTGCTCTCCAATACATATTAGGCCATTCTCTGCGTATGTCCTTCTGTTCAAGGGGGAGAAAATCCATCGGGATGGTGAGGACGCCGAGATTGCGGATCTTTTTTGGGATCGCAAGATTCATGCCCTTATCAAAGGAATTGTATGCCCTTCCGACAATGATAAGGGCCTTTTCGTTCAGGCCAGAAAGGACCTCTCTTCCTTTTTCTTTTATCGTTCGAACAAAAGCTTCCTGCATCTTTGTTGCGAAAGCCATGGCTTTCGACAGTTCAGCCGATGAGATAGAGAACTGTTTCAGGCTTTGCTGAAGTTCCCGCTTAAGGTCCCCCGCTCCCCTGGACAACCTGACCGGAGGTGTGATAAAGGTTGTGTCAGGGAATGCGGTTTTTGCCATGTAGGGCATGGTTTGGGTATACGGACAGGCTAAGCCGCTCTTCGCAGTGTCAGATTCTGTATTCAGATCGATAAAGCTCGGAACGAGAACCGCGTCCACCTTTTGTCGTATCAGGTGTGCGATATGCCCATGAGCCGCCTTAACCGGGAAACATGTCTCTGCAAGGATAGTTTCATTGCCAAGATCAATAATACCCCTTTCGGTCCTGGGGGAAACGACAACCTCGAAGCCGAGTTCCCAGAAGAGGGTTGTCCAATAGGGCAGAAGATCATGGAAATAGAATATGAAGGGAATACCTATCCTGGCTCGTGAAGCGTGAAGCGTGAAGCGTGATGGGGTTTGTTTTGTTGACTCGTTACGCTTTACGCATAACGCCTTGCGGTCGTTATGTGCCTGCCAGAGCTGCTCATCCCTGAATGCGAAGAGATCAGGCAGATCAGTTCTGACCGGCTTCTTCCTTACATCATATTTTTCGCATCTGCCGCCGTAATAGAGATGGTCCTTTTCCCCGTGCACGTTGATACGGTTGATTTCGCAGGCATTAGAACATCCTTTGCATTCAAAAGAAGATATCTCGTATGGTCTCTGGGAAGCTTCAAAGCCTTTGAAGACCGTGATTCGTGATTCGTGATTCGTGACGGTTGATCTGTTCTTATCTGATAACTCATCCCCAATCGCCCTTAACGCATGACTGCCCTTCATATGCTCCCGTGCGATGAGAGCCATGCCTATGGCGCCGGTAACATCATGGTGTTCCGGCACGACAACTTTTTTGGATAGATAATTTTCGAAGGCAGCCACAACTGATTTATTAAAGGCAACGCCGCCCTGGAAGAATATCCTGTCTCCGATCGGCCGTTTGCAGACCACGCGGTTTATGTAGTTCTGGACTATGGAATACGCAAGTCCTGAAAGAAGATCTTCTTTCGGCAAACCTTTCTGGAGGTTGGCCATAAGCGAGTTTTCCATGAAGACCGTGCAGCGTTCGCCCAGCCTGCAGGGATTCTTTGCGCGCAGAGCGATCTCTTGAAACTCCCCCTTGACCGAGACGTTCAGCTTCTCCGCCTGTTCCTCGATAAATGAGCCTGTTCCTGCAGCACATGCCTTATTCATCTCGAAGTCCACAATCACCCCATTTTTCAGTGATATATATTTCGAGTCCTGGCCGCCGATCTCAAAGATGGTATCTACCTCTTTATCAATGAAGGCTGCTGCTGTCGCCTGTGCGGTTATCTCATTTTTTACAATGTCGGCTCCGATGTAATCAGCGATCATGTACCTGCCTGAACCGGTTGTTCCTACCCCTGCTATCGTGATCCTGTCGCCGACCTCTCTGTGTATCTCTTCAAGCCCCTGCTTCACCGCTTCAATGGGCCTGCCCGCTGTCATGAGGTACCGTTTGGCAATAACATTGCAGCACTCGTCTATTACTGCGAGATTTGTGCTGATGGATCCGATATCAACACCGAGGTAAGCCTTTAACGGCCGTGAAGCGTGAAGCGTGAAGCGTGATGTGCTTTTATTCTCTGCTCCCTCACCCATTACGCATAATTCATTGCAATCTTTAAGATGTCTCTCTGCGAAGTCGGTCCCGGGTGAAATAAGCGGCGAATGTCCTTTTTCCTGCGGCTTTTTCGAATCTATAAAACTTTCCAGTAATGATAGGTCAAAAGCATGAGACCTGCCTGAGTCCGCATCTTTCCATGCTGCGCCTATGGCCCCCATGAGCGCGAATTCATCGGGAATGAAGAGGTCATCAATGTTGAAGATTTCCCTGAAGGCCCTAACCATTCCCTGGTTAGCTGCAACGCCCCCCTGGAAAGAGATGGTCCTTTCAAGAATACGGCCTTTTGCAATAGCACCTTTGAAGTTGCGCGCAACGGCAAAACAGAGGCCGGCTGCAATGTCTTCAACAGGGGTTGCGATCTGCTGGAGATGGATCATATCTGACTTGGCAAAGACACTGCATCTTCCGGCAATTCTGGGCGGCTTCAGGGATTCGAGGCTGAGGCGGCTGAACTCGTCGATGGAAAGGTTGAGCCGTTCTGCCTGCTGGTCAAGGAATGAGCCGGTGCCTGCTGCGCAGACCGAGTTCATGGCAAAATCCTTTGCTGAAAAAGAATTGTCATCAAGGAAGATAAGTTTTGAGTCTTCTCCTCCAAGTTCGATGATCGTTCTTGTCTCAGGATAGAGCTTTCGTGTGGCGTATGCGTGGGCAACCACTTCATTGACCGGCGGAATGCCGAGTATAGTTCCGATCGATCTCCCGGCAGATCCGGTAAGGGACAGCGAGATATCTTCCTCTGCAAATCGAAGTGCATAGTCACTGAGGAGTTTGAGAGAGATATGAAGCGGCCTTCCCTTATGACGCAGATATGTGCTGTCGAGAATCCCTCTCTTCTCATCCATGATGATGATCTTGACAGCTACAGAACCTGCATCAAGTCCGATATGTATCATAAAATTAGAGGTTTTTCATGAGGATAACATAATCGCCGGTTTTTTCACCGCAACAACTGAAACAACGTTGATGGCAGAGAGCTGTTTATCGCGGCAGTTCAGGTCTGCAATGGTCATCCGTATTGATCTATTATATGTTTTATTCATCAAATACCGCATATAAGAAATGACAAAAAAAGACTTGGAGTGACAATTTATGTCACATATTGTTATGTCTTGGGCTGGGCAGTGTTATTTTCCCTTGAAGAACAGTCAGATAAGGTATGTGTTCTTTGGCATGGCAGTTGCATATTTAAAGCAGAAGTAAGTTCAGGCTGTGACAGTATGTCACATAATTAATAATCTTTATCAAGGAGGAAGAATCATGTATCAGGGAATGAACAATCTGAAAAATCAGAAAGGCTTCACACTTATCGAACTCCTGATCGTTGTCGCGATCATCGGTATTCTCGCGGCAATTGCAATACCGGGGTATCTCGGTATGCAGGAAAGGTCAAGGAAGGGAGCAGTAACACGGTCAGCAGCATCAGCAGAGCCGGATGTCCAGGGCTGGCTTTTGGCAGCAGGCAAGGGCCTTGCAGCTGGAACAGGACCTGCAGGCGAGCTTGTCGAAGTTGATACTACCGGAGATGGCAATATCAACTCAGTCAGCGACGCAAACAATTCGCAAATTGGCAACTGGCTTGCTGCAGGAACCCTCTGCTCTCAGTATAGTTCTGCCAAGTGGAACCTTCAGGGAGAGATGTCCCCGTGGGCGAATACCACTGGAACGCTTTGGATTGCAGGTCCTGCTGCGAGCGGCAAGATAGCATGCAGCATATCAGGTACTTCGGCGGTTATTGAAGCTCAGGATGCTTTTGGCAATCCGATACATAAAAAGACGATCTATTCTGATTAGTCCTATCCGACAGGAAGAATTCAGATTAGGGGTACTCCCCCTAATCTGAATTTTTTTATGACGCACAAAAAACTCAAGATTCTTACAGCCCTGCTGTTCCTCGTATTGTTTTCTTCTTTTCTGTACTGCTATCTGCTTACACCCTTGTGGGATTATGATTTCTGGTGGCATATTGCCACAGGCAGATACATAGTAACCGAGGGGCATCTGCCCCAATCAGATCCGTTCTCTTATACCTCTGCCATGGAGGAAAATAAGAATATCTTTCCTGAGCGGGAAGTTTTTTTCCTTAAGCAATACTGGCTTGCACAGGTCATATATTATTTCATCTTTTCTCTGTTTGGATCTGCCGGCATGGTTATCACTCGGTCGTTTCTGCTACTTCTTATAGTTCTCGTTGTGTTCTGGCGGCTTCTCCGAGATGGCGTCAGGTCTTATATTGCCTTTGTAATCATCTTTCTGTTGTTTATGCTCAGTCTCAAAGCTCTTGGTGAAAGACCCGTTCTGTTCTCCATGCTGTTTACGGCCATAGTCACATTCCTGATGGAGGAGTTCAAAGAGAGAAGAGGCCGATGGTTGTTCCTGCTTGTCCCACTTATGCTTGTCTGGGCGAACATGCACGGGGCCTATGTCCTCGGCATTATTGTCGTTTCTCTGTATCTTTTGAGTGAAACTATAAAATTGGGCCTCCGGTGTTCTGAGCTTACGCGGCAGGATGCAGTAGCCCTGTTTTCAGCCGGTTTGATGGCAATTCTGATTACGTACGTGAATCCGTGTGGCTGGGATGCTTTTTCTATGTCTCTGCATCCAAAATATAACATCTTTCAGAGGGGTATTCAGGAATACGTTTCTCCTTGGGTTATTTACAAGGAAAAGATCGGTAAACTTGACTACAATTATGTTGCGTTGGCGGCCTTATTTCCCCTGGTGGTGATCATCAGGAACAGGAAGATGGATCTCGCCCATTTCCTCGTGCTGCTCGGTTTTTTTGTGATGAGCGCAAAGGCAGGCAGATTTGTTTTTTTTTACGCCATTATTTCCTCCATGTTGCTCGGCAAAGAGATCAGTCCTCTCGTATCCGGTTTTATCGAAAAAAGACTTTCTGAAGGAATGTATCTGAAAATTCAGGCAGTATTTGCCCTGGCTGCAATTGTTTCAACAGTTCTGTTTGCTGTAGGTCTGTCCAGTGCCGGGAAACCGAGACTGGGCTTGGCCCGGCAGTGGAGCGTGCCTGAGAAGGCCGTAGATTTTATTAAAGAAAACAACCTTCAGGGAAGAATTTTCAATGACTACGGATACGGGGGTTACCTTGCCTGGAGGCTCTATCCCAAAAAGACATTTATCGACAGCAGGACCCTGAACCTTACGGTTATCAATGAATATTCGTGGGTTACTGATGCTGTTGAAAAAATCGAAGGTATCAGGACCGCTAACGAAAAAACACCGCTATGGGAAGGCATCCTGAATCATTACAAGATCAGCTATATTTTACTGTCGATCTCGGATATTTACGGCAACCTGTTTCCGGTGATCCTCGAGCTCTTAGCCAGCGAAAAGTGGGTGCCTGTTTATATGGATAAGATGAGCATCATCTTTGTCAAAGACCTGCCTGCAAACAGAGAGCTCATTTCCCGGTTTAAGATATCCCATGATTTTGTTTATGATGCTATTATATACAAACTTGCTGCCTTGACGCAGGGAGACCGAATTAATCCGCGTTATTTCTATTCACTTGGCAGACTTTTTCAGAAGGTCGGCCGTTATGCCGACGCAGTGAAGGCATACCGCCTGGCTGCTGAACGTTATCAACATCCGGAGTTGATCAAGAGGATAAATGAAATGGATGCTATAATCGCTCAGCAAACAATTGCAGGGGATAAGGAGGGTCGTGTCCCTCAAAAGAGAAAAAATGAATAAAGCGTGGTTAAATAAAAATGTCTTTGTGACTGGTTGCACAGGGCTGTTAGGGTCCTGGCTTGCTGAGGATCTGCTCGGCCAGGGGGCGAACGTGATTGCCCTTGTTAGAGACCGCGTTCCCCAAAGCCGCATCAACAGGGAGGGCATGTCAGACAGAATAACGTCTGTCTCCGGAAGCATGGAGGATCCCTATCTTGTCGAGCGAGCGCTGAATGAATATGAAATAGATACGGTCTTCCACCTGGGAGCTCAGACGATCGTCCCGATCGCAAACAACAATCCTCTTTCCACGTTTGAGTCGAATGTCAAAGGAACATGGGTAATGCTCGAAGCCTGCCGCCGGAACAAGCGGGTCAAAAAGATCGTCGTGGCATCGAGCGATAAGGCATATGGAGACCACGATCAACTCCCCTACACTGAAGATATGCCGCTCAGAGGAAGGAATCCCTATGATGTATCCAAAAGCTGTGCAGACCTGATTTCCCAGATGTATTTTCATTCCTATGGGCTGCCGGTCTGCGTGACGCGCTGCGGGAATCTTTTCGGCGGCGGCGATCTGAATTTCAACAGGATCGTCCCGGGCACGATTCGCTCGGTACTCTTTGGAGAGAAACCGGTGATACGCAGCGACGGCAAGTATGTGAGGGATTATTTTTACGTAAAGGATGCTGCCCTGGCATATATCCTTCTTGCAGAAAAGATGGACGACCCGGCCCTCTGGGGTCATGCATTTAACTTTGGCAATGACGAGCCGATAACAGTGCTTGAAATTGTGCGGGAAATCCTTTCTGCCATGGGCAAAGCGGGCCTGGATTCAGTAGTGCTGAATCAGGCGAACAGTGAAATTCTGAAACAGTACCTTTCTTCAGAAAAAGCCAGATCCATGCTTGACTGGAAGCCTTGCTTCTCGCTTCAGGAAGGGCTTAAAGAGACCGTGGACTGGTATAAACGATTTTTCGGTTATCCTATATAGCTGATGGATGATGCCTATGTTTCTGTCTATCATGAGCTTGAGGAGACCCACTGGTGGTTTATTGGCCGGCGGGACATGATATGGAGACTTCTCAAAGATCTCGACAGGAGACTGTCGATCCTTGAGGTCGGTTGTTCCGGGGGGCCTCTTGTCCGGCTCCTGCAAAGGAAAGGTTTTACAAGAGTTGCCGGGATCGATATCAATGAATGTTCTGTTCAGTTCAGCAGGAGGTTTGGAGATGCTGATATCAGGGTTGCTGACGGATGCTCAACCGGGTTCGGCGATGAACAGTTCGATATGGTTATTGCATCAGATGTCCTTGAGCATATTGACGAACCTGTGCGGGGGCTGCGCGAATGGCTGCGCATTCTGAAGCCGAATGGACGTGCAATTATTTTTGTGCCTGCCTTTCAGTTTCTCTGGAGCAGACATGACGAGGTTAATCGCCATTACCGGCGCTATTCACGCCGGGAGATCATAACCCTTCTGGAACAGGCCGGGTTCTGTATTGAACGGGCAGCATATTGGAATTTCTGCCTTTTCTTCCCTGCATCGCTCGTGCGAACGATGCAGAGGGTATTCAGAAGGCAGCAGGGAGAGAACGCAGGCAATGACCTGGTCAGGTCAGGCAAAATCGTGAACAGGATGCTTGAAGGACTGCTCAAGGTTGAAAATCGTGTGCTGACGCTGGGACTAAACTTCCCCTTTGGTCTCAGTGTCATTGCAATTGCAAGGAAGCCATGAGGAGATTAGGTCTCTTATCTGTTGTTATCCCCTGCCACAATGAAGAGGCCGTTGTGAACGGAACATATAAACGGCTGTCTGATATCATGGCAGGGCTGCTTTCGCATTCCGCAATATCGGGGTACGAACTTATTTTTGTTGATAATGGATCCACTGATCAGACGCTGAACTCATTGACGGCTCTTTTTGATAAGGACCCGCATCTGAGGATCATATCACTGAGAAGAAACTTCGGATTTCAGGGATCGCTTTCCGCAGGTCTTTATCATGCAAAAGGTGATGCAGTAGTGACCATAGATGCGGATCTTCAGGATCCGCCCGAGAAGATAGAAGAAATGATCAGTCATTATGAGCGGGGATATGACCTTGTGCTTGGGGTAAGAAAGTCTCGCGACACGGACTCTTTTTTTAAAAGGTTCTTTGCAGAGAGCTATTACCGTATTCTCAAGATCCTTGGGGTTAATATCGTCCATAACCATGGCGACTTCAGGCTCATGGCAAAATCGCTTCTGGCTGCATTTAATGCCCTCCCCGAGAGAAACCGGCTTATCAGGGCAATGATCCTGCAGCTGGAGTCCAGATATGCGGTCGTATCCTATGACAGGGAAAAGCGGACTGCAGGAGAATCCAAGTTCAATATCAGTTCCCTCTTCTCTCTCAGCCTTGACGGGATCGTCTCATTTACCTATATCCCCCTCCGGTTCGCATCTATTGCCGGTATTGTGTCCGCCTTTATTGCAGTTGCCGGGAGTTTTTGGGTGCTGTATATTAAATTGTTTACGGATAAATTCATACCCGGCTGGGCCTCTATTCTCCTGCCCGTTTTGGCTGTAGGAGGCCTCCAGCTATTCGCTCTCGGCATTATTGGAGAGTATATCGGCAGACTCTATGTTGAGGTAAAACAGCGCCCCATGTTTCTTGTTCGCGAGGAATTTTCACACGTTTCCGCCTCTGCGGACAGAGGGAAGAGCAGAGGAGAGAACGCATGAAGTACAGCGAAATACCCGTAGTGATCCTGGCTGGCGGCTTCGGGACTCGGCTGCGTGAGCAGACAGAATTTATCCCCAAGCCCATGGTTCCTGTCGGCGGAAAGCCGATCCTCTGGCATATCATGAAGATCTATGCTCACCATGGGTTCAGGCGTTTCATTATATGTCTTGGATACAAAGGCGATGTCATAAAAGAGTATTTTTTCCATTACCGGATGAGGACCCATGATTTTACGATCAATCTTTCGCGAGAGGAGAGCATAGTCTTTCATAATTCGGACGCTCAGGATGAGTGGGAAATTACCCTCGCAGATACCGGGCTCAGGGCAATGACCGGCTCCCGCATAAAAAAGATCGAAAAGTATATTAAATCTGACCTGTTTCTTCTGACCTACGGTGATGGTGTTTCTGATCTTAACGTGGGCAAGACCGTTGACTTTCATCTTTCGCACGGCAAAATGGCGACCGTAACAGGGGTAAGACCTCCTTCGCGATTCGGTGAACTGGTCATTGAGGGTGATCGTGTTGCAGAATTCGGGGAAAAGCCTCAGACCGGCGAGGGCGTGATCAACGGCGGCTTTTTCGTTTTGAACAGGGCTGTCTTTGACTATCTTTCTCCTGATGATGGCTGCGTGTTTGAGAAAGAGCCGCTTGAAAGACTCGCCAAGGACCGCGAACTCATGGTTTTCCATCATGCAGGATTCTGGCAGTGCATGGATACGCTCCGTGATGTGGACTTTCTGAACCGCCTCTGTGAAAGCGGGGATACGCCCTGGAAAGCCTGGAATGACGCATAAGAGGCTGTTTGCCGGCATTCCTGTTCTGGTGACCGGCGCAAACGGTTTTATCGGTTCCCACCTGAGCAGATGTCTTGTTGGCCTGAATGCGGAAGTTCACGTCTTTGTAAGAGATGGCAGTGACGGGTCCCGGCTTCAGGATATAGACGACAGGATAACGATCTGGCACGGGAGCATTACGCAGTATGACGAGGTGTGCAGATGCCTCGCGGGTGCGAGGCCGAAGGTTATTTTCCATCTTGCTGCCGCCCGTGATGTAGCAAGAGATATCAGGCTCCTCGATGCCATGGTCGACACAAATCTGACAGGAACGATAAATCTGCTCAGGGCGGTCCAGGAAACGGGGATAACGCCCGCCGGCATAGTAAATACCGGCAGTTCAGAGGAGTATGGCAAGGGCCGGACGCCCTTTGTTGAGTCGCAGAGGGAAATGCCTGTCTCGCCGTATTCGGTGAGCAAGGTTGCAGCAACACATCTGGGGCAGATGCTCTACAGGACTTCCGGCCGGCCGGTCGTAACGCTGAGACCCTTTCTTGTTTACGGCCCCGGACAGGGCACTGATATGTTCATCCCCTCATTGATACACCACTGCCTTAAAAAAAGGGATTTCAGAATGACCGCCGGAGACCAGACAAGGGACTTTGTCTATATCGATGACCTTATTGATGCCTATCTGCGCGCTGCTTTCAGCAGTTCTGCCCCGGGAGAGGTGATCAATGTTGGCAGCGGAACCGAATACTGTATCAGGGATGTTGCCGAGCAGATCGTTAGAAAGATGGGATCACCGGTCAGGCTGATGATCGGCGAATTACAGAAAAGAGCTGGCGAGGCAGAGCATTTTTTCTGCAATAATGAAAAAGCGCGAGAGATCCTTGGCTGGTCTCCTTTGGTGCCACTCGACGAGGGACTCGACAGGACAATTTCGTGGTATCGTCATTCCCTGTCCGGGGCGTATCCGATAGAATAGTGCTGTTGGGGATTAAACAGGAGTATGGTAACATTGATGATGAGCATAATTTAGGTCTGAAAGGAGAAAGAGCGATGAATAAGAAAGGTTTTACCCTGATCGAACTTATGATTGTGGTGGGGATTATCGGCATACTTGCGGCTATTGCCATTCCGGGATATCTTGGCCAGCAAAGAAGGGCTGCGAGAACCGAGGCATACACGAACCTTGAGAACCTGCGGCTTCTGGAAGAGCAGTACTTTGCGGAAAATGGGTGTTATTATCGAGTTGGAAACGTATGCACGAACCAGGCAAACATGAATTTGGCAGCCATACAGGCATTTCTCCCGCGGTTCACGCCTGGGTCCAGTCTGCAATATGACTATACATTAACAACCTTTACGCCGCCTGGGGGAACGGTTGCCGCAGCCTTTACCGCGAGAGCTGTAGGTAGAACCGGGACAAGAGTTGCGGGTGATGATTTTACGATCGATAATCTTAACAATCGAAGCTTCTGATGACCGTTTCTTTTTTCCTCCAGGACAGGAAAATGGTTTGGGGGGGAATTGTTGGGATAGTTTTTCTCGGGTTACTCATCTACGGCAATATAGTACAGGGAACCTTTATCTTTGATGACCGTCACGTTATCACTGAGAATCAGGCAATAAAGAGCCTGCCTTTGGCTCTACAGAATGTGTCAGATCGACGGTATATCGGTTATTTGAGTTTTGCACTGAACTACGCGTATGGACGCCTTGCTGTCCGCGGATACCATCTGGTAAATATCGGCATTCACCTTGCCAATGCCTTGGTTCTGGTTTTTTTACTGCGTCATTTTTTTGCTACTCCGAAAATGCAGAATACGAATTCTTCGAAGGATTTTCTCGTGTTTTCCTCTGCATTTCTTTTTCTTGTTCACCCAATACAGACACAGGCCGTTTCCTATATTTCCCAGCGTTTCGCTTCTCTTACCACTTTCTTCTACCTCGCCTCATTGTTATGCTATGTAAAGGCAAGACTCTGCCAGGAAGGTTCTGAGAAAAAGAGTTTATTTCAGATAACAGGTTTTTTTTCTGCTTCGCTTCTTTCCGCTGTTCTGGCCATGAAGACAAAGGAGACAGCATATACTCTTCCGCTTATGGCTTTTTTCTGCGAGATATATTTTTTTGGTTTCAGAGATGAGAGCAATAAAATGCGCGGCATTGTCCGGACCTTTCTTCTTCTGCTCGTGCCGGCTGCCTTTGTGCTGCTGGTCGCCATGGCTGGGAAATCATTGGGAGATATGGCAGCATCTCTTGATGCGCTTTCGCGTGAGACGGTGCAGATCTCCAGAAACGAATATCTCCTGACCCAGTTCAACGTGATCACCACCTATCTGCGTCTTATGGCTTTACCCATGAACCAGACCCTGGACTATGATTACCCTTTGTCTGTCACCTTATTGTCACCGGCTCTGATCCTGCCACTCTGCATTTTCGGACTCCTCTTCTTTATTGCGGTGGCTACCTATAGGAGGGCGAGGCTTGTATCATTCGGCATCACATGGTTTTTTGTTGCGCTGCTGGTGGAGTCAAGCGTGATACCCATACGCGATGTTATTAATGAACACAGGATGTATCTGCCGTCAGTCGGATTTTGCCTGGCCTCGATGGCTACGGTTGACAGGATCGTCCGGGACCAGAGAGCCAAGATAGGGCTGGTTGTGACAATTATTGTGTTTTTTGCCGTAGGTACGATAACCAGGAACCGTGTATGGCAGTCGCCGGAAGCGTTATGGAGCGACGTTATAGTAAAGGCGCCTGACAATGCCAGGGCCTATAACAATCTTGGGATTGTGTATAAGGAACAAAAACAATACGAGAAAGCAAATGAGCTTTTTGAGCGTGCGCTGCGGGCTGATAAAAATTATACTGCAGTTTATTATAATCTTGGCGATGTTCAATACGGGCTTGGCAATTATGAGAAAGCCCTTGAATATTTTGATGTTGCGATGAAAGGGATGAAAGATAATTTTCTTCACGCGGATATCCTGAATAAGATGGGGCGAACATACGGTGCCCTGGGCCGGAGGGATGAGGCGATTGATAATTTCCAGAAGGCCATAGCGATCTATCCGTTATCCCCTGTTTTCAGGAACAACCTGGCAGTGCAGTATATCAAGGCCGGGCGGCTGGACGATGCAATAGCGACACTCGAGAAGGCGCTGCTGTATGCTCCAGACGAGGATTACCTATATCTTAACCTTGGCAATGCCTATGCAGGCAAGGGAGATCTGGGCAGAAGAGCCGTATTGCTTGAAATAGCCCAGGAGAAAAAGAGAGCAAAACAGCCGCAGTAAAGCCCAGCCTTCTTTTGCCCGCATAAAGCTGTTACAATAACAGGATGTCTACGCAGGAACTGGTCATTGAAGGCGCCCGACAGAACAATCTGAGAAACATAACCCTCCGCGTTCCGCATAACAAGGTCATTGCCGTGACCGGCGTTTCCGGCTCAGGCAAGTCATCTCTTGCGTTTGACACGATCTTTGCCGAAGGCCAGTGGCGGTTCATTGAATCCCTTTCCTCATACGCCAGGCTCTTCCTCGAAAAGCTCGACAGGCCTGATGTTGACGCTATTTTAAACATACGCCCTGCTATAGCTCTTGAGCAGAAGAACTCCATTCGCGGTTCGCGCTCGACTGTGGGCACGCTTACAGAGCTGTATGATTTTTTTAGGCTTCTCTATGCAAAGGTATCAACACCCTGTTGCCCCCAGTGCGGCAGAGAGATACGAAAGTGGGACCCATCGCAGATATCTGCAGAGCTTATAGAAAAGTATTCGGGACAGAAGGCATTTATCCTTTTTGATACAAAAGAGCCGCCCGAAGAGATGAAGAGAAGGGGCTTCTATCGGGCATGGAAAGATGGGCAGATGGCAGAACTTGGAGCTGACCTGCCTGTTGACGGCAATCTCACCATGGTGCTGGATCGGCTCGTTATACGAGACGAACCGAGACTTTCCGATTCCATAGAAACCGCATGGCGGGAGGGCAAGGGCAGCATGCGGGTCTTGATAATCAGCAATCAGCAATCAGCCATAAGTAGTCAGTCAAAAAAGGCGGCAGTCGGGAGTCAGGAGTCAGCAGGCAATAATATTGCCTTAACTTTTTCATCCGAGCATGCCTGTGAGAACTGCGGTATTGTCCTGCCGGAACCGTCGCCTCTCCTCTTCTCATTCAACCATCCGATCGGGGCCTGCCCTGTCTGTAAAGGCTTTGGAGATACGCTTCAATATGATGAGGATCTCATTATCCCGGACAGGACCCTCTCCCTTGCAAAAGGTGCCGTGGACCCCTGGAACAAGCCGGCAGCCAAGTGGTGGAAAAAGCAACTTCTCGAAAAGGGGAAGAAGGCCGGTCTTGATATTCATAAATCCTATGCTGACCTCTCGCCTGAAGAAAAGACCATCCTTTTTAAAGGGGTTAAAGGGTTCCATGGTATTGATGCTTTCTTTGAGGAGCTTGAGGGCTGGAGGTACAAGCTCCATGTGAGGGTATTTCTTTCCCGATATCGGCGGTCAAGCACCTGTCACGCTTGCGGGGGCAGGCGGCTAAAGGAAGAGGTTCTTGCTTATAAAATTGCTGCTCTTGATATTGCCGAATTGTCTGCCATGCCGATCAACAGACTTGCTTCGTTTTTTGCCGGTATCAATCTCTCTCCCTTCAGGCAGGAGATGGCAAAGGAACTGCTGAGGCAGATAGCAATGAAGATCGCTTATCTCGAAAAGGTGGGGCTCGGATATCTTACGCTCAACCGTTACGGCAAGACCCTGTCCGGCGGTGAATACCAGCGGATCAATCTTTCGAATCAGCTTGCATCAGTTCTTACGGGAACGCTTTATGTGCTCGATGAGCCCACCATCGGACTGCATGCGCGAGACACGGACAGAATTGCAGACATCCTGAATCAGCTTGCAGAACTGGGGAACACGGTTATTGTTGTAGAACATGACAGGCGTATTATCGAGGCGTCCGAGTGGATCATCGAACTTGGCCCCGGCGGAGGACACAGGGGGGGCAATGTGGTCTTCTCCGGTCCCCTGCAGGAATTTCTCAAGGCTGATACGCTTACCGCGCGGTATCTGCAGGGCAGGGAGAAGGTCCGGCTTCCGTCAAAGAGAAGATCGTTCTCAGGTGATACGATTGAGCTCATTGGCGCCAGTGGTAATAATCTCAGGGGGGCAGACCTGAATATTCCCCTGAAAAGACTGACAGCAGTGACCGGCGTTTCCGGTTCGGGCAAGAGCAGTCTTATTGTCGAGACCCTGTACCGTGGCCTTGCCCGCCATTTCAGGATAGGAAATGAGCAGCCGCTTCCCTTCCATGCATTGCAAGGCGAAGAGCATCTGAAAGGGGTGAGGCTTATCGATCAATCGCCGATCGGCAAAAGTCCTCGCTCAAACCCTGCAACCTACCTGAAGGTTTTTGACTATATCAGAAAGATATTTGCTCAGCAGAAAGAAGCAAAGGCCCATGACTATGAGCCCGGTTTCTTCTCATTTAATGTGGCGGGCGGCAGATGTGAGACATGCAAGGGCGGCGGGTATCAGCTTATGGAGATGTTCTTTTTCGAAGACCTCCATATAACCTGTGAGAAATGTTCAGGACAGCGGTACAGGCCGGAGGCACTTCGCGTGACGTTCAGGGAAAAGAACATCTATGATGTTTTGAACCTCACGGTGGAAGAGGCGCTTCTGCTGTTCAAAGACTATTCCTCCATAACGACAAAACTTGCTTTGCTCATCGAAACAGGGCTTGGCTATCTGAGGCTCGGACAGCCTGCCACTACCCTTTCAGGGGGTGAGGCCCAGAGACTGAAGATCTGCTCGGAGATGGGTATGGCAGCGAAGGGCGGCTATCTCTACATCCTTGACGAACCGACAGTCGGGCTTCATTTTGATGATGTGAAGGCCCTGCTTCATATCCTGAACAGGCTTGTAGAAGCAGGCAATACGGTTGTTGTGATCGAGCATAACCTCGATGTTGTGAGGGCGGCTGACTGGGTCATTGACATCGGTCCTGAAGGGGGCGCTCAGGGCGGGATGATCGTGTTTGAGGGCACGCCTGATGAACTCGTCAAAGATAAGAATTCTTATACCGGAGCCTATCTGAAGAAATATGCATGATTTGCCAGGAGTAAGGATCAGGGTGCATGTTCCCCTATAAGGACGATAATCCTACTGATACGTTCCCCTATGTCACTATCGGTCTGATCGGTCTGAATATTCTTGTTTTTTCTCTCCAGCTCATGACCGATGTTGACGGCAAGCGCATTGTCTATGCCTATGGTGCTATTCCGCACAATATTGTTTCGCTTGAATCTGCGCAGCCCATACACCCTTTCCTGACCATATTCACCTCCATGTTCATGCACGGCGGGTTTTTCCATATCTTTGGCAATATGCTCTACCTCTGGATCTTCGGCAATAATATCGAGGACCGGCTCGGCCACTTCAGATTCATATTGTTCTACCTGTTCTGCGGGATCGCTGCTGCCCTGTCGCATACGCTGAGCGCAACTGACTCGGGTGTGCCGATGATCGGGGCAAGTGGTGCGGTCTCAGGCGTGCTTGGAGCCTATCTCCTCCTTTTTCCGATGGCGAGGATACATACGATAATCTTTCTCGGCTTCTTTGTGCAGTCCGTGAAGGTCCCAGCCTTGATAGTTATAGGGTTTTGGGCTATTATACAGGTTGTAAACGGCTTGATAACGCAGGGTATGCCGAGCCAGGGAGGCATTGCCTGGCTTGCACATGCAGGCGGATTTCTGGCGGGTCTTATCACTATTAAACTGTGGCAGCCAAGGAGGTCCAGCACGTGGTAGTTGTATGTCCAAAATGCAAGACAAGGCTGAAAGTAGACGAGGCCAAGCTCTCTCCGCAGGGTTCAAGGTTCAAGTGCCCTAAGTGCAGCACAGTCCTTGTTATCAAGAAACCGGCTGGCCAGGAAAAGAAGACACTTGAAGAAAAGAAGATCCTTCTTGCTCATTCCAGCGCCTCGGTTGTTGAGAATATCACGAAACTTCTTGTGGGCGAGGGGTATACGGTAGTTACGTCTGTTGACGGCATAGATGCCATGGTGAAGGCAATAAAAGAACTGCCGTCGTTTGCCATTATAGAGGTTGCCCTTCCCAAGATATACGGGTTCGAGGTCTGCAAAAAACTCAAGTCGCGGCCTGAAACTAAAGAGATGAAGCTGATCCTTGTGCCTTCCATCTATGACAAGACAAAATACAGAAGAGATCCGGTATCTCTCTACGGAGCTGATGATTACATCGAGGAGCATGATCTTTCTGTCAGGCTGATCGAGTCAATCAACCGGATCAAGAGCGGGGCTCCCTCTGAGACTGAAAAACCGGAAACACCGACCCAGCCCCAGCAGGCAGCGCCGAAAGCGGCTGAACAGCGGCCGTCGGAAAAGGATCAGGAGGTCCCGGGCAGGGAAGAGCCGGCACCGAAACCGGCAGCCGATGTAAAAAGCGATGAGTCGATAGAAAAGGCGCGGAGACTTTCCCGGACGATAATCAATGATATCTATCTTTACAATTCCGCTAAAGTTGACGAGGCTGTTAAGCGTGGTGATTTTTATGCAGTCTTTGGGGCTGAGATAAAAGAAGGGTTTAAGCTTTATGAGAGCAGAATACCTCAGGAGACAAGAAATAAGGCAGATTTTTACCGGGAAGCCATAGATAACTTTCTGGTTGCAAAGAAAAAATCACTTTCGCAGTAATATCGAGAAAAAAGAAGATATTACGATAAAATAATAGAAAATTCGTTTTTTTAAGCTTTTTTATCCCGCAGTTGCCCTTGCTATAATCGCTCAAATCCATGTATATTAGCACTCACCGGCATTGAGTGCTAATAACCCCAAACTCTATTATTAAGGAAAGGAGAAATGCTTATGAAGTTTAAGCCATTGAAGGAAAGGGTATTTGTATCCTACTCTGAAGAAGGAGAAAGAACCGCAGGCGGAATCTATATCCCTGATTCAGCAAAAGAAAAACCCCAGAAGGGTAAAGTTGAGGCTGTCGGTTCAGAAGTTAAGGAACTGAAGGTCGGCAATATCATACTTTTCGATAAATATTCAGGTTCCAAGGTAAATATCGACGGGACTGATTATCTGATCGTAAAAGAAGAAGACATACTCGGCATCGTAGAATAGCCAAAATCCAAACAGAATTTTTCAGGAGGAAATGACATATGGCAAAACAGCTTCTTTTTGATGAGGCAGCAAGGAGTTCGATGTTGAAGGGCGTCACTCTGCTGACGGATGCAGTAAAGGCAACTCTTGGACCCAAGGGCAAGAATGTAGTGATCGACAAGAAATACGGTGCACCGACCATCACCAAGGACGGCGTTACCGTTGCAAAAGAGATCGAACTCAAGGATTCTTTCGAGAACATGGGCGCCCAGCTCGTCCGCGAGGTGGCCAGCAAGACCTCGGATGTCGCGGGCGACGGCACAACCACGGCGACAGTCCTCGCATATGCGATATACAGCGGCGGCATCAAGCATGTTGTTGCAGGCTCAAACCCCATGGATATCAAGAGGGGAATCGAGAAGGCTGTTGAATCTATTGTAGGGGAGCTCAAGAAGATCAGCAGGCCTGTACAGGACAAGAAAGAGATCGCCCAGGTCGGCACCATTTCAGCGAACAATGACTCCACCATCGGCGAACTGATCGCAGATGCCATGGACAAGGTTGGCAAGGACGGTGTTATCACGGTTGAAGAGGCAAAGAGCATGACAACATCCCTTGATGTTGTTGAGGGCATGCAGTTTGACAGGGGGTACAGCTCACCTTATTTTGTGACTGATCCTGAGAGAATGGAGTGCAATCTTGATGATGCATTCATTCTCATCAATGAGAAGAAGATCTCATCCATGAAGGACCTGCTTCCGGTTCTCGAACAGACAGCAAAAATGGGCAAGCCGCTTATGATCATTGCTGAAGAGGTTGAGGGCGAGGCCCTTGCTACCCTTGTTGTGAATAAGCTGAGGGGAACTATCCAGGTATGCGCGGTCAAGGCTCCTGGCTTTGGCGACCGGAGAAAGGCAATGCTTGAGGATATCGCTATCCTGACCGGCGGGACCGTTATTTCCGAGGACCTCGGCATCAAGCTTGAAACCGTTAAATTGACTGAACTCGGAAGGGCGAAGAAGATCGCGGTTGACAAGGAAAATACCACTATCATCGAGGGTGCAGGCGATCCCAAGAAGATCGAGGGCAGAGTAAAGCAGATCAAGGCGCAGATCGATGAGACCACCTCTGACTATGACCGGGAAAAGCTCCAGGAGAGGCTTGCAAAGATCGTTGGCGGCGTCGCTGTCATCAATGTAGGTGCAGCTACCGAAACCGAGATGAAGGAAAAGAAGGCAAGGGTCGAGGACGCGCTCCATGCAACCCGTGCAGCAGTTGAAGAAGGTATTGTCCCCGGCGGCGGCGTTGCGCTCCTTCGCTGCGTCAATGCGCTGAAAGGCCTCAAGGTTGAGAACCATGACCAGCAGGTCGGCATTGACATTATCAAGAGAGCACTTGAGGAACCTATCCGCCAGATCATCAACAATACCGAGCTTGAGCCGTCTGTTATTGTGGATAAGGTCAAGTCCTCAAAGGACGCCAATTACGGTTTTGACGCAGGTTCAGAAGAATATGTTGACATGCTGAAGGCCGGAATCGTAGACCCGACAAAGGTCACGAGGTGCGCGCTTCAGAACGCAGCTTCTGTTGCATCCCTTATGCTTACCACCTCAGTTATGATCAGTGATCTGCCGGAGGAGAAGCCCGAGATGCCAGCTATGCCTCCTGGCGGTGGCATGGGCGGCATGTACTAAGGAAAAGATTTTACCATCTCTGAAAGGCGGGGCCTTGCCCCGCCTTTTTTTATCACTCCGGAGCGTAAAACACTCCAGAGTGTATGCCTTTACTTTGCCGGCTTTTTCTGGCATCCTAAATTCTGAATGAAAAAGAACTTTTTTCTTATGTTTTTCGCATCGTTACTGCTCTTTCTGCTCTATGCTGCAATAGAGCTTTTTCTGCCTGTACAGACCAGCAACAAGAACCTGGAAATACAAATATCGCAGGGGTCCACATTCAGGCAGGCTGCAGAAATACTCCGCGTGCAGAACCTGATCAGGGATAAACGGATCTTTCTGGTCTTCGGCAGACTTACCGGTGCTGACCGGCGTATCAGGGCAGGCTTCTATTCCCTCTGGACCGGTATGAACCCCCTCGAGATCCTGAAGATCCTCCGTAAGGGGAAGATTATTGAGTATGAGGTGAAGATCCTCGAAGGCGATTCCCTTCTCGAGATAAGTTCTGCTTTTGCAAAGACAGGGATCGTATCGTCTGAAGAATTCATGAACATCGCGAGAGACCGGGATTTTCTTGCAATCTATGACATCGACGCCCCGAGCATAGAAGGGTATCTCTATCCGGACACCTATTACATACCAAAGGGTATGGCGGCCGAAGAGGCCCTTGATATCATGATCTCAAAGATGCGCGAAAAGCTCTCTGATAAGGTCATGGCACGAATGCAGGAACTGGGCATGACCGAGAACAAGGTCCTGACCCTTGCATCGATCATAGAGAAGGAGGCTGTTATTGACAGTGAGCGCGAACTGATCTCGGCCGTGTATCACAACAGACTCAGAAAGAACATGCTTCTCCAGGCAGACCCTACCGCGATCTATGGCGTAAAAAGCTCGAAGGAAAAGATCACTCTGTCTGATCTGAAGCGCAAGACCCCCTATAATACCTATGCAAATAAGGGGCTTCCTCCTGGCCCCATAGCCTCTCCAAGCATGAAATCGATCACAGCAGCCCTCTATCCGGCGAATGTGCCCTATATATATTTTGTTGCGCAGGATGACCGTTCGCATCGGTTCACCGAGACCGCAGCCCAGCATGCAGAGGCAGTAAAGAGCTACCGCCTGATGAAACAGGAAAAAATGAACAGCGCAAAGGAAGGCAGTAATGGCAACTGATCATCGCGACAGGACAAGAAAACTCTCTGTAGGGGATGTCCCTGTAGGCGGAGGCAGCCCAATATCCGTACAGTCCATGTCAAAGACCGATACGCGGAATGCTGCTGCAACCGCGCGGCAGATACGGAGGCTTGCAAAGGCGGGCTGCGAGATCATCAGGGTTGCCGTCCCGGACATGGAAGCTGCCCAGGCATTGGGAAAAATCAGGAAGGCAATACCGATCCCCCTGATCGCGGATATTCACTTTGACTGGAGACTTGCCCTTGAAGCCATAAAACAGGGGGTCGACGGATTAAGGATCAACCCCGGAAATATCGGTGCGCGCTGGAAGGTGGCCCAGGTCGTAACAGCCTGCAGGGATAAGGGTATTCCGATACGCATCGGGGTGAATGCCGGCTCGCTGGAAAAGGAACTGCTCAAAAAATACGGCCATCCCACTCCTGAGGCACTGGTGCAAAGCGCAGCAGACCATATCAACATACTCGAACGCATGAACTTTAAAGAGATCAAAGTATCTCTTAAGGCTTCTAATGTTGTAACAACGGTCGAGGCATACCGTCTCTTTGCGAAGAAATTCAGATATCCCCTTCATATCGGCATATCAGAGGCAGGCCCTTCCTTTACCGGCATTATCAAGAGCTCGGTGGGGCTTGGGATCCTCCTGTCAGAAGGTCTTGGCGATACCATGAGAGTTTCACTGTCAGCCGACCCGGTCCAGGAGGTGCGCGTTGCCTATGAGATACTCAAGTCCCTCGGTCTCAGGCAGAAAGGTGCTAATATCATATCCTGTCCGACCTGCGGCCGGTGCCAGATAGACATCAGGGGGCTGGCGGCAAAGGTCGAATCTGAGCTCAAGGATACTGATAAGCAGGTGACTGTTGCTGTTATGGGCTGCGTGGTCAACGGCCCCGGAGAGGCGCGTGAGGCGGATATCGGTATCGCGGGCGGAAAAGGCAGGGGCATTCTTTTCAGGAAGGGCAAGGTTGTAAAGACCGTCAAGGAAAAAGATCTTCTCCGCGAATTGATGAGCGAAATCGGCAAAGGAGAGAAATAGAGAGGGATGGAGATCATCAGGATTCCGAGGATCATGCAGGACACATCGCAGGGGCATCTGCTCCGCAGCAGGACTATCGGCTTTGTGCCGACCATGGGAGCGCTCCATGAAGGACATCTGAGTCTTATCCGGATGTCACGGGAAGAAAATAATGTGACTGTGGTGAGCATCTTTGTGAACCCGACCCAGTTTGGGCCCTCCGAGGACTTTACCAACTATCCGAGACCGCTTGAAGCTGATATTGAGAGGCTTAGGGCAGAAGCTGTTGATATCCTCTTTCTCCCTGACGATACCCTTATGTACCCGGCAGGCTTTTCGACAGAGATCGAAGTGAAGGGTCTTTCTGACAGGATGTGCGGCCATTTCAGGCCTGGCCATTTCAAGGGAGTTGCAACAATAGTGGCAAAGCTCTTTTCTCTCGTGAGGCCAACACGGGCTTATTTCGGCCAGAAGGACTTTCAGCAGACCGTGATCATCAAAAGAATGGCCAGGGATCTCAATTATGATACCGAGATTGTTGTCTGCCCGACGATCAGGGAGCAGGACGGCCTTGCCCTGAGTTCGCGCAATGCATATCTGGGGGATGAAGAGAGGCTTGCCGCCACCGTGCTTTACCTCTGCCTCAGTGAGGCTGCGGAAGCGATCCGGGCAGGAGCAAGGTCTGGCGAGTTGATCCGGAATAAGATGAAAGATGTTCTTGCAAGAGAGACAAAGATCACAGGTATTGACTATGTCTCAGTCTATCATCCCGACACGCTTGACGAGATCGAAGATCTCCAGGGAGATCTGCTCCTGGCCGCAGCGGTCAGGATATCAGGGACACGGCTGATCGACAATATGCTTGTTACGATCTAAGCAATATTCAGCGCGTCATCAAGCCACGTCTCGCCGGCATCACCAACGCTGATATCCCTGGTCAATTCTTTCATGACCACATAGTGGAGCCGGTAACGGACATCTTCGGGAAGATCCACGAACTTTATGCTCATCCCGGAATCAGGCCGGGCATCAGCAGACGTCCTCTGTGCAGACACGACCATGCCCTTCAATTCCATAGGGTCCTCATCATCAGGGGTCATTACAAGGTCCATTTCCGTGCCCGCCGGATAGGGTTCAGAGGTCTTCAGGAAAATACCCTCAACAGAAAGGCCTGATCCGGGAAGTTCCTTCTCTTCCCCCTTGCAGTTCACGCTTACGTTTATGGTGAGGGGAGCCCTGATATGCCTGCGCTTTACTGTATGGTGAAGGCATTTCTGGATGGCACGATAAAAGTCGGTAACATTCAGGGGTTTTTTCAGATACCCCTGAACATCCATTTTTTCGATGTCCAGCTTTGAAAAGGCATTTTCTTCCGGGCCGAGTATCAGAATAGGTATATCCCGCAATACGGCATCATTACGCATCATATTGATGCATGAAATGCCGTTGATTTTTGGAAGGGCATAGTCAAGGACCATGATGGTCGGCTTCCGCTCCCTGGCTACCCTCACGGCTTCCATGCCGTCAAGGGCAAGATAGACCCTGTAACCGAGCCGCTTGACCAGAATGCCGACGTACATGAGCAGAGACGGATTGTCATTTGCAAAGAGGATCGCATTGTGATCGATTTGGTTCATGGTTCCTTCATTTCCTGCGGGTCTGCCTGCCTTAGACACGCTTATCGTACATTTCCCTGATGGAAGGGAAGAGGTCCATGTTGGTATGAGGCAGGAAAAGTGCTGACATGTACTCATCCATGAAGCCGTGTGAGACCGAAAGCTCCATATAGGTCATCTTCTTTGCAATATCTTCCACCTCACGCCGCATTTTTGCCGACAACAGGCAGAGATAGGCTCCCGCGATCGAAGTGTTGCCGATAAAGGAAAATTTCTCCTTCGGCATGTCCGGGAGCATGCCGATCATCATCGCCTTTTCTACATTGAGATAGTTCCCGAACCCTCCTGCAATGTAGATACGCTCAACAATATCAAGAGAAAGGCCTACCTCTCTCAGCAGCACGGACATGCCTGCATAGATAGCGGCCTTTGCCCGCAGAATATTCTCAATATCAACTTCAGTAAGCACAATGTCCTTTGTTTCGTCATGATGCAGGACGAACTCCGGACCTTCTTCCTCTATCCTGATCCTGTCGGTCTTCAGATCGCGTGAGAACTTGCCCTTCTGGTCAATGATGCCGGCAAAAAAGAATTCTGATATCGCATCGATCATGCCGGAGCCGCAAATACCGGCCGGCTGAGCATTGCCGATCACGCCAAGCGCAACATCAAAGGTGGCAGGGTCTATCTTCACCGATTCTATTGCCCCTTCTGTTGCCCGCATGCCATGCCTGATGCCGCTGCCCTCAAAGCAGGGGCCGGCTGAGGTGGCTGCAGTTATGAGCCATTCGTTATTGCCCACAACGATCTCGCCATTCGTGCCGATGTCCATGAAAAGGGCTATTTCGGGGTTTCTGTGCATCTTTGATGCCAAAAGTCCTGCTGTGATATCGCCGCCTACATAGCTGCCAACGCACGGTATGGTATAGACCGGGGCCTGGTGGTTGATCAGGAGCTTTGCCGTGCCTGCGCGCCATGCCGGGTATGCGTTTACCGTAGGGATATATGGCTCCTCGCGTATCGATGAAGGGTCCAGGCCCCAGAAAAGCTGGACCATCGTAGTATTTCCGGATATCACTGCACAGTCGATGTCGTCGCGGCTTATATGATTACGCTCCATCATCGGATTGAGCAGACCGTTGATGTCGTTCACAACGGCATTTCTCAGCTCCTGAAGCGCGCCGCCTTCTGTTGCATGGACGATCCTGGTGATTACATCATCGCCGTGACGCATCTGAGAATTGTATGTAACTCCCGTGTCCAGGAGTGTTCCGTCAGTACAGTCAACGAGATAAACGACAACGGTCGTTGTTCCGATATCAACAGCAAGGCCATAGTGTTTGACCCGTTCAGGAGATACGATCGATATTGCCTCAAAATGTTCCGTATGCGTAAGTTGGGCGCTCCAGTTGTGCTGCCGCAGCGCCTTTGCCATGGACTGTACAAACCCATGAGAAAAACGCATCTCTTCGACGCCGTGTTCCGCGAGCCCTCTTTTCACCCGTTCCACGTCGCTGATATTGTCCTCCAGAGAAGGCGGCGTAAGCGTAAGCATGATCTTCCTGACAGGCGGTGTCAGTGCAGGGTCCTCTGACGTGAGAAATTCGAGAAAGCTCTTTGACTTTGAGACAGCGATCTTATCGCCGATAACAAGCTTAGAGTCCTCAGGGATCTCAATATGGATGTCTTCCTCAGGGAAGGTGGTGCATGCCAGAACGACCTTGTCCCCAATCTCTTTTTTCTTCAGTTTTGTGGCTGACTCAGTACGGTATTTGCCCTCAAGGACCTTTACGCGGCATTTTCCGCAGACGCCCTTGCCGCCGCAGGATGCGACCAGATAGACACCATTGTCTCTCAGCGTCTGGTACACGCTTTTGCCGGGTTCTGCCGTAAGAGTCCTGCCGTTGAGTATCTTTATTTCCATTGTCTTACATTGTACTGGTGGGCAAGATTGAAAATCAAGAAATCAAAGAGAAGCCGTATCTACCCGTGTTTTATCTTGAGCATGAGAATAATCAAGGCAAGAAAAAATGTGACGACATTCGTAAAGATGACCGGCATGGAATCGATAGCAAGCCCGTACAGCGCCCAGAGAAAGATGCCGGTGCAGAACATTACGAACATGCCCGTTGAAATGTCCCTTGTGGAGCGTGTCTTCCAGGTCTTTATTACCTGGGGCAGGAAGGAGAGTGTGGTCAATGTCCCGGCTGTCAGGCCGAGAAGGGTCACATGATCCATGCGGTATTTTAGCATTTCAGTAGGGAGATAGACAGACAGGGGTGAGAGCTCCCGGGTTTTTCTCCTGCGATGGTGTACCTTCAGCCGCGCATGGCATCAAGTCCCTCCATCAGGTCGCCCCTGACCGCTGACAGAACTTGTGCTGCGTTTATCGGCACGCCTTCCAATGCAGCACATATTTCCCGGGTATCAAGCTGATAGGTCCTGCTGTCCCTGCGGTAGCTAAAGACAAAATGTGTCCCGGGATTGCCAGCTATCAGTGTTATTATCGTATCCGCTATGTTGCCCAGCGGCTTCATGTCGATATGGCTCGGCCTAAAAGAAGCGCTGACGACAGTGCCCCTGTCCGGAACAGACTCGATCCGGACGTCACCGCCTGTCTCCCGGGCTGACTGTGCAAGAAAGGAGAGGCCGAGCCCGACTTTGCGCGTTGTCCTGGTTGTGGAGAAAGGGTCAAGAACATTCATTGCGAACTCCCTGGTCATGCCTCTGCCGTTATCTTCAATAGTGATCAGGAAACTGTCCTCCGCGGGTTTATCGTCTATGCTGATCGTTATGAGTGATGCTCCTGAAGCAACAGAATTTTCAGCAATGTCGAGGATATGCAGCGATATATCTTCCATAGGCTACAGCATGACCCTTCTTCCTTCTGTTCCTCTGAGCGCAAGGCAAAATTCATCGAACGTGGCATGATTCATATGTAGTCCGACGGTCTTTCTTCCGATATTCTCAAGGTCATGCGCGTCGGAGGAGGTGATCCATGGAATGAAACGATACATGCTGAAACTTTCTGCTGCCTTCTCCATAGATATTCCGGACGATATCTCAAGGGCATCAAATCCGGCTTCAGGCGGTATGAACCCGAGCTGGCCGATGACCCCGAAGCCTTCCCGGTCGATATGGCTGGCGATTGCAATACCCTGAAACGCATGAATATAGGCAATGACCCGGTCGAGGGAAAGGTCTGTTGAGCCGATGAGCAGCCTTTTGTTAAAGCCAAGGACCTCATCTTCCGCATTCACCACGACCTGCATGCCAAACGCATCCTCATCATTCTCACCGGGCTGAAGGTGTTCATAGACCTGCGTTTGCATGTCATATGCCTGCTCCATACTGCCGAAGAGACCGAGCACATGCACCTCTTCTGACGAGGTGACCTCCATACCCGGTATTACGGTGATTCCCCGTTTCTTTCCGATGTCATGCGTGACCTCAATGTTTTCTGCCGAGTTATGATCGCATATGGCAATAATGTTTATGCCGAGAGAGGCGGCCTTCTCGATAATGTTGCGCGGCGTCATAAAGAGGTCTGCACAGGGAGAAAGACAGGTATGTATATGCAGGTCTGCCCTGAATTCTACCGGCATCTCAGCCCGAGGGCATAGAGTTTTCCGACAAGGTCGAATGCGGGCAATGTGCTGGTCATAACCGGGATGTTCTCCGCGTTTGCCTTCTTCAGGGTGTCTGCATCAGGGTTTCTGCTGTTGACGAGAATAATGCCGGCAAGCTCTTTGAGGGAGGCCACAGCGATAATGTTGAGATGGACCTGAAGGGTTATCCAGATATTGCCTTTATGTGAATTGCCGATGACGTCTGAAAGAAGGTCGCTTGCATACCCGCCGGTGACTTCGCGATGCATATCGAGTTCCGGGGTCTTGAGCTCCAGGGAAAGACTGTTGATAAGCTCCTGCAGTTCCATGAGTTCTCCTTAGGGACAGTCTTTTATCTGTATCACGAAATCCAGCGTTGTTCCTTCGCCGACAATGGAATTCACTGAAAGGCTGTCGGTATTCTTCCGGATGTTCGGGAGGCCCATGCCGGAGCCGAAACCCATTGCCCGGATATGGTCTGGTGCCGTGGAATATCCCTCGGTCATGGCAAGTTCGATGTCCGGGATACCAGGCCCCATGTCCTGGACAGTTATGGAAACCTCGGTATCCGTGATCCGGTATTTCATCATACCGGCAACCGCATAAATCACGACATTCATCTCTGCCTCGAATGCCGCAATCGCCGTCCTCCTGATGATATTCTGATCGATCCCCATAGTTTCGAGGATTGCCTTCAGGTTGCTCGATGCAGTGCCTGCGTTCGTAAAGTCCTTTCCGGTAAGAAAAAATATGCCGTCTCTGCAGCTATCCACGGTCACGGCCTCCCATTATGCTTCGGCAGGGACCGTAATAAAAGAACTGCTCCGTACGTTCATTCTCATCCCTCATGACAGGTTACGATAGGAGTCCGGCCAAGAGACGCTGATCGGCTCCGGAGCCCTTTTTCGTAAAGTCTCCCGCAGGCATCGAACATGGGAAGATCAGTCACCAGCAGGGGGATGTTCTTTTCCTCAGCGAGTCTGATGGTCTGAACAGCCGGCCGCTTGCCCTGGACAAAGACGATCATATCGATGGCCGCCATTTCAGCAGTCCGTATCACCTGTGCATTCGTCAGCCCCGTGACCAGGAGACATCTCGCGACAGAGAAAGAAAGGACGTCGCTCATAAGGTCAGCACAGTACACGCTCTCGATCGGGTTCCGGAGCGATGCCTGATCGGTAATTACCGTTGCATTCAGGATGTCCCGGATCTCATCGAGATTCATCCCTTTGCAGACTCCACCTTGACCGCGCAGGTCCCTGCAGCACCGTTCTCAGGATAGTAAAGCAGGGCATTGACCCGCCCATGCGGGAAATGTGTGGATGCGAAGACCGTTCCAGCAGGCACAGCGTCCGTCACCTTTGCCTTGAGATAGACAGTGCCCCTCCTCGATGAAACTTTCACATGGCTGTTGTCTGTGATGCCGAGTTTTGTAGCATCATCTTCGCTTACCTCGAGATACGGCTCGGAAACGACGAGGTCGAGCGACTTCGAGCGGGTCGACATGGAACCGGAATGCTGCAGCACATCTCTGACCGCCAGAGAGAGCGGGTATTCTGCTGACGGGACTTCCCCTTCGGTATGCGAGACAGCATGAAAGACCTTCTTGCCGGCGGTGACATGCTCCTGCTGAGCAGCAGTCCTGATCTCCTCCATAAGGCCTTCCACGCTGCGCGTGCCGACCTCTTTGCCCATGGCAAGCGAGAGGTTCCTGAGGATCTGCCAGTCAGGCTGTGCCTGCCCCGGGGCATCAACGATTCTCTGTAACTTCTGGGTGACGCCTTCAGCGTTTGTAAAGGTGCCTTCTTTCTCTGACCATGCAGCTGCCGGCAGGACAACATGCGCCATCTTTGCGGTCTCGGTCAGTGCGATGTCCTGCACGATCAGAAGGTCGAGGGACTTAAGCACTGATTGGACTTTCGAACTGAAGGGGAAGGCGGTAAGCGGGTCCTCTCCCATGATGATCAGGCTGCGCAGGGCGCCCTGCTCATACAGCATTGAAAATAAGTCCTTGCTCCCGGTCGCGGGCGTGATGCCGGACCTTTGTGTGCCCAGGGTATTGGCATATTCTGCAGGTATCTGGAGTGCATCAGGCCCTTCTCCGAGCAGGATCGCAAGGTTTGCGGCCGCGAGCACCGCGTCAGCACCCTTCGTATTTTCCGCTGCGCTGAGCGTCAGGGAAATCATGCGGCTCTTTGCCTTTGCGATCTCTTCAGCGGCTGCGACGAGTTCAGCAGCCGGTATGCCGGCAATGCGCTCGACCTTTTCAGGTGTGTACTCCGCTAAACCTTTTTCAAATGCTTCAAAGCCCTCTGTCTTGGAGACACTGTCCCGATCGAAGAGGTTACGGCTGATAATGGTATTCATCAGACCGTTGAGAAAAACAGTTGCAGAGCCGCTGTGCATCCTGAGATGTGACGTGCTGTGGCGTGTGAGCTTCGTGTCACGGCTGTCTGCGACAATGAGCTTTGCGCCCTCACGTTTTGCCTTCATGATATTGAGGCCAAAGACCGGGTGCGTGATGCTGATGTCCGACTCAACGATCAGGATGGCTTCCTTGTCCAGGGGAGCTTTCAGGTCAATGGTGTGAGCCTTGGTGCCAAAGGCCATGGCAAGTGCCTTCTGGACCTGTGTGTACCCGAATGCCGCCGAGGAATCAAGATTGCCTGAGCCTATGGTGAGGCTCATGAACTTCCTGAGCATGTAATTGTCCTCGTTCGTGCAGCGATGCGAGCCGATAGCGCCGATGGCGCTGCTGCCGTGGACATTGATGATATTGGCAAGACTGTCAGCTGCATACTTGAGCGCTTCGTCCCATGTTGCAGGAACAAGCTCCCCGTTCTTTCTGATGAGGGGTGTTTTCAGACGGTTTTCGCTGTAAATATAATCAACACCGAACCTGCCCCTGCCGCAGAGGTTGCCTTCACTCCTTCCGTTGTCCTCTTTTGCGCGTGACCTGAGGATTTTCCCCTCGCGTGTCCCGATCGTAAGGGTGCAGCCGCAGCCGCAGAAGGGACAGATCGTGTCCTTCTCCTCAAGGAACCAGGCACGAGCCTGGAACTTCATCGGCTTGCTTAGGAGCGCTCCGGTCGGGCAGATGTCAATGCACTGTCCGCAATAATCGCATTCGAGGATCTCTCCGAATGCCGGCTGGACTACGGTAGGGAACCCTCTGCCGATAAAGCCGAGGGCGCCGCGTCCCTGGTGCTCGCCGCATATCCTTACGCATTTGCCGCAGAGTATGCAGCGGTTTGCCGTGAGTTCGACAAGCGGCCCTCTGATATCAGGAGGCATGGCCTTACGGTGTCTGATGAATCTGCCCTCAGGCTTGCCATACTGAAAAGCCATATCCTGCAGATCGCACTCTCCAGCCTTGTCGCAGACCGGGCAGTCGAGAGGGTGATGGATGAGCAGGAGTTCCAGTACGGTCTGACGTGCCTTCCTCAGTTTGGGCGTGTCTGTCTTGATTACCATGCCGGCAGTGACCGGCGTGGAGCATGAAGCCAGGAGCCTAGGGATACCCTCTGCCTCGACCACGCAGAGCCTGCAACCTCCATAGGGCCGCAGCCGTTTGTCGTAGCACATGTTAGGGATATTAATGCCGATCTTCTTGGCAGCTGCGAGGATCGTGGTCCCTGCCTCTACGCTGACCTTTCGGTCGTCTATTGTCAGTTCGACCATCTATTTCTCCTCCTTTGCCCCGGCAGCGGTCTTCTCGAGAAGCTCATACGGGTCGCCTTCGAAACCGGCTGGAAGGATCTTTATTGATTTAAACTTGCAGGTCTCGTAGCAGGTCCTGCACTTTACACAGAGTTCCTGAATGACCTTGTGCGGCACCTTTTTCTCGCCGACAATGGCTTTTGACGGGCAGGCCCTCAGACAGGCGCCGCAGGCCTTGCAGAGCTTCTCATCGATCCAGAACATGGTGAGGTCCCTGCAGACGCCGGCCTTGCACCACTTGTCCCGGATATGTGACTCATATTCGTCCTTGAAGTATCTGATCGTTGAGAGGACCGGATTCGGGGCGGTCTGGCCGAGGCCGCAGAGTGAAGTACCTATTATGTCCCTGCCCAGGTCCTCAAGGGTTGCGATGTCCTCTTCTTTACCCTTGCCTTCGGTAATATCGGTCAGCATATCGAGGAGGATCTTTGTCCCGACCCGGCAGGGAGTGCATTTTCCGCAGGACTCGTCAGCCGTGAACTCAAGAAAGAACTTTGCTGTGCCGACCATGCAGGTGCTGTCGTCCATGACGACCATGCCGCCTGAGCCTACTATCGCGCCGGTTGCGACGATGTCCTCGTACGTTACCGGGATGTCGAGCAGATGTTCGGGGATGCAGCCGCCGGAAGGTCCTCCCAGCTGCACGGATTTGAATTTTTTCCCTTTTTTGATGCCGCCGCCGATGTCATAGATGATCGTTCTGAGCGGAATGCCCATCGGCACTTCAACCAGGCCGACATTGTTGACAGCGCCGGTGAGGGCAAAGACCTTGGTGCCTGCTGATTTTTCCGTGCCGAGGCTGCGGTACCATTCTGCGCCGTTCAGGATGATCGGTGATATCTGAGCCAGGGTCTCAACATTGTTCAATACCGAAGGTTTGTCCCAGAGGCCTTTTACTGCAGGGAAGGGCGGCCTCGGTCTCGGCATGCCCCGCTTCCCTTCGATCGAACGCATAAGCGCTGTCTCTTCGCCGCATACAAAGGCGCCTGCGCCGAGATAGATATCGAGCTCAAAGTCAAAGCCGGAACCGAGGATGTTCTTGCCGAGAAGGCCTGCCTCGGTTGCCTGGTCGATCGCCAGCCTGAGCCGCTTGACCGCAAGCGGATATTCTGCCCTGACATAGATATATCCGTAGTTCGCGCCGATTGCCCTTGCCCCGATGATCATGCCTTCGATGACGGAATGCGGGTCAGCTTCCATGACCGAGCGGTCCATAAATGCACCGGGGTCGCCTTCGTCGCCGTTGCAGAGCATGAACTTTACCTCTGACGGGACCTTGGAAGCGAACTCCCACTTGAGGCCTGTGGAGAAGCCTGCTCCTCCTCTTCCCCTGAGGCCTGAATCCTTGACCGTGGCGATGATCTGTTCCGGTGTCATCTCGGTAAGGGCCTTTGCCGCGGCCTGATATCCGTCCCGGGCAATATACTCTTCGATCTTTTCAGGATCGATAAGACCCTTGTTCCTGAGGACTCTGAGCACCTGATGCTTGAAGAACGGGATATCTTTCATTCCCGGGATCGCAGTCTTCTTCTCCGGCTCCTGGAACATAAGCTTCTGATACGGCCTGCCCTTCAGAAAATGTTCCTCAACGAGCATGGGGACCTCTTCCACGGTCACCTTCTGATAAAAGATCCCGTCAGGGTAGACTGCCATGACCGGACCTTCGGCGCAGTATCCGTTGCAGCCGGTCATCACGATCTTGATCTCTTCGGAAAGGCCTTTTTTCTCAAGCTCGTTCTCGAGCGCGATCTTTACCTTTGCGGTGCCGCTTGCAACACATCCTGTGCCGGCACATAACATCAGATGTGAGCGGGTCTTTTCCATCTATCTTTTCTCCTCCTGAGCCTTCAGTTGTTATTCCTAAAAATGATCACCCGTGATCAGTATGTTGTCTCGCAGCCGCTGACGAGAGCATATTTCTCTACCGGTTTTCCGCCGAGCACATGTTCTTTAAAGATCTCGCGGATCTTCTCATCAGTAAGATCGCTGTATCTCACCGGCGGCTGGTTGGCCAGTTCTACGGTTGCGAGCGGCTCCTTTGCGCAGAGACCGGCGCACCCTGACGTGGTGACGATGATATCGTCTCTTTTTACTTTAGCGATCTCTTCCATGACCGCGGTCATGATATTCCGCGCTCCTGCCGCAATACCGCAGGTGCCCATATGGACGATTATCTTCACGGTGTAACCGCCTTCCCTGAGCGTGAAGTCGGCCTTGTATTTTTCCTTGATCTTCTGAAGATCGGCGACAGTAAGTTTCGGCATCCTATCCCTCCTGTTTCGCGACAGTTTCGGTATCTTCTGAAGCGGCCGCGCTGAAGGCTGGCCCTCCATACTCGCCTATGATCGAGAGCGCCTTGGCCGGTGTCATGGCACCATAGGTCTCCTGGTCGATCATGATGACCGGAGCAAGTCCGCACGCGCCGAGGCACCTGACGCCCTCGATAGAGAATTTCTTGTCTTCGGTCGTTTCGCCGATATCGATCTTGAGCTGCCCCTTGATCTTGTCAAGCACGCCCTCGATACCCCTGACGTAGCATGCTGTTCCAAGGCATACCCTGACATTATGGTCACCCCGCGGCTTCATGGTGAAGAAGGAGTAGAACGAAACAACGCTATGCACCTCTGCCTCCGGCATGTTCAGACCTTTTGCAATTCTTTTCTGCACGACAGGGGGGAGGTAGCCGACGATTTCCTGCGCTCTCTGGAGAACGGGGATGAGGCATCCTGGCCTATGGCGGAATTCGCGGATGACCCTGTCGAGTTCTGCCACCATGGACGGGGGAAACTCTTCTGTTCCTTTTTTCTCTGCGGGCTTTCTTCCTTCTGCCCATTGGACAGCCCTTTTTGTAACGTCAAGCAGGACCGAGGGCGTGAACGGTTTCGGCACATAGTCAATGATGCCGAGCTCTATCGCCTCCTTCATGGTTTCCTGCGATGGATATCCTGTGATGATGACGATCCCGATATTCGGCCTGGACTTCTTGATCCAGCGGATGAGCGTGATGCCGTCCACCTCAGGCATCTTGAGGTCGGTGAAGACCAGATCATAGCTGCCCTGCTCCATCTTCAGGATGGCTTCCCGTCCGCCGAGAGCTCCTTCTATCAGAAAGCCTTCGCTTTTGAGGACCCGTTCAGCACTCTTGATGACAACAAGCTCATCATCAACGACCAGGATCCTGGTTTCATCAGCCATATAATCCTCCTCGGTATAGTTCTGTTAACGCTAGAGAGCGATCGGCTCTATGCGGGCAAGCCAGAGAAGCCATCCCTCGCTCAGATTGTCCCTTACCAGTGCGCTCATGGCAGAGTTTGCATGCTGATTGACTTCCCTGACCCTTCCGGTCATCGGCGCGATGAGATCGTCTGTCTGGCCGCTGCTGGAAAGGATCTTGCCAAAGCTCTCTCCTGCCATGATGGTTCGCAGATTCTGGGGAAGCTCAATGGATGCGAGCTGACCGGCCAGGAGCCAGTACCGGGCATCGCAGCCGACTTCCCATATATTATCCTTCAGAGGCCGGGCCCAGGTCCCTTCCTTATAGAACAGCACCGGGTTCTGGGTATCGCGAAGGTTGACGATGTCATTTCTGAAATCATCGATGAACGCCTTTCTCAGTATCCAGCCGCGGGTATCGAATACCTTTCGCGCAACGTTCAGCATGAAATCAGGCGTGAAGGGTTTTTCGATGAACTCAAAAGCACCGAGACGAACAGATTCTTTTGCCTCATCGAGGGTGGGGTACCCGGTGATGATCACCACGTCAAGCTTGGGCTGCACGAGCTTTGTTTCGCGGAGCACCGAAATGCCGTTCATATCAGGGAGCCTGACGTCTGATATGAGGAGGTCGAACTCTTCATTGGAGACCTTCTTGATGGCGTCCTCGCCCTTATCGACCGTGATGATATTAAAACCCTCTGCGCCGAGGATCCTCTTACAGCTCAGGGTTACGACAGGATCGTCGTCAAGAACCAGAATCTTCCCCTTACTTTCCATGACTGTCCTCCTTTGTCTCTGCTGCTCTGTTTCGCGTATTCTGCTGCGCGGTAATGAGGCCTTTATGCGTTCCGGGTCCGAAAGACGTTTGCTACGGTTGCAATGAGCGAATCAGGAGTAAATGGCTTCTCGATATAATCAAAAGCGCCAAGCTTGATCGCCTTGACCGCAGTTTCGACGGTCTGATAGCCAGTGACAATGACCACATCGGTTTTCGGCCATTTTGTCTTTATGGTGCCCAGAACCTCAATGCCGTCCATGTTCGGCATCTTGAGGTCAGTAAGCACGAGGTCAAAGGCCTCTTCCTCGAGCATCTTCAGGCCTTCAGGTCCGTTCTTTGCCATCTTCAGTTCGTAGCCTTCGGGGACAAGAGAGCGGCTGCAGCTTATCCGCACGATATCTTCGTCATCAATGACAAGTATTTTCCCCTTGCTCATGCAGTCTCCTTCAGCGCAGGGAGCCAGATAAAGAAACTGGTCCCTTCGCCGATCTTCGTATTGATCGTGATCTTGCCGCCGTGCTCCTGGATAATGCCGTGACTCACGGCGAGGCCGAGCCCCGTGCCTTTGCCGACAGGTTTTGTGGTAAAGAACGGCTCAAAGATCTTCTCCAGGTCCTCGTCTTTTATGCCGTAACCTGTATCTCTGAACTCAACCTGCACATAATCCTGTCCGTTGTCCTGTATGTTTGAGGTCGTAATTGTTATGGACCCCTTTCCTTCGCAGGCATCCGCTGCATTTACGATCATGTTCAGGAAGACCTGCTGCAACTGGGGCGCATCAGCCTTTACCATGTTGAGTGCAGGGTCCAGGTTTGTGGACAGTTTTATGTTGAAGAAGTCTGCCTTGTTCTTGACAATATTCAGTGAACTGGCCAGAACATCATTAATATTTGTCTGGGCCTTGTCTGCGGTTGTTGCTCGGGCAAACCCCAGCAGCCCCTTGATGATATTGGAGCAGCGGTTTGCCTGGTCAATAATGACCTCGATATCTTCGCGGTCCTCTGTGCCTTCAGGGAACTTTTTCAGAAGGAGGTGTCCGAAGGTCACAATGCCGGTAAGCGGACTGTTGATCTCATGGGCAACACCCGCAGCCATTCTTCCCAGGGACGCCAGTTTTTCCGAATGAATAAGCTGCTGCTGAGCCCGATGGATCGCCTCGGTCTTTTCCTGCACCTTTTTTTCAAGGGTGTTGCTCCACTCCAGTCGTTCGTTCTTTGCTTTCCTCAGCTCGTCACTCATCGTATTGAAGGTGTTGGCGAGTTCGCCGATCTCATCTTTTCTGTTGATATTTATCTTGAAGTCGAGATCGCCGGCTGCTACCTTTCTCATGCCTTGTGCGAGCATGGTCACCGGCGTAGATACAAAGTTCCAGAGGATGATGCAGAGTGTCCCGGATATGACGATCGAGAAGGCGAGGACATAGACTGTGATTGCAATGCCTTGCTTCTTGATGCTGCGATCAAGCAGTTCGAGCGAAAGATCAGCCTCAACGAGGCCGAGGACACGCTGCTCCTTCGGATGTGCATGGCATGAGGCATTGTAGCAGGCAGGTTCATTGTATATGGGCTGTACGATGTTCAGCACCCTGAAATGCTCCCCTTTCTGCTCACCTTTTGCGATGGTCCAGCTCGGCGTGTCTTTTGTAGGACCTGAGGCAGAGTGGCATCTCAGACAGAGTGGCGAGTTTTTGTCCAGCGTGGTGCCGACATGTTTCTTGTCCGATGAATAGGCCACCTCTCCCTTGCTGTTAAAGATACGGACATTCTGGATCCCTTCTGCAATGCCCACAGCCTCAACGGTCTGCTGGATAAGGGTCCCCTGAACGGTCAGCATGCCATAGCGCGTGCTGTTCTTGATATAATCGACAAAGGAATATCCGTATTTGACCGAACTGGCAAGGAGTTCTTTTTCCTGATGCTTAAAGAGAAACAGCCAGAAGATCATGCTCCCGGCGATCATGAGCGTGCCGATTGTAAGGATAAGCTTTCCGGTCAGTGAGTGAAAAGATTTATTTACCAGCATCGCTAAAAAATTTAAATCATTTATAACAATTAAAGCAAGAAAAAACCTAAAGCTGCAGGTTTAATATTTTGCTTGACATATTAGTTTGGATGTCCTATAAAATTATACCGTCATGCCCGGAACTTTTATGCCGTCTGAATATTTGCCGGTTCTCATCTTTCTGATGGTCGCAACGGCCTTCGGCATAGGCTCATTGCTCATCGGTGAGCTCCTGCGTCTCAGGCGGCCATATTCCGAAAAGCTCATGCCGTACGAGTCCGGGAACGCCCCGGTTGGTTCGCCTCACATGCGGTTCTCAGTAAAGTTCTATATTATTGCCATGCTGTTTGTTGTGTTCGACGTTGAAGCAGTCTTTCTCTATCCCTGGGCAATAGTGTTCGATAAGATCGGACTTTATGCCTTCATAGAGATGGTCATCTTTATGGTGATCCTGCTGGTCGGCTATATCTACGCATGGAGAAAGGAGGCCTTTGTATGGGACTGATCACTACCCTCAGCACACCTTCCCAGTCGCTTGTCGAAGTTGAAGAAGGCGTAAAGATCCTTGCGCCGAACATCATGATCACATCGATGGACAAGCTGATCAACTGGGGAAGAAGTTCATCGCTGTGGCCCATGACGTTCGGCTTGGCCTGATGTGCCATCGAAATGATGGCCGTGTATGCCAGTCACAATGATCTAGACAGAATGGGAATCATCCCGAGAGGCTCTCCAAGGCAGTCGGACTTCATGTTTGTCGCCGGAACGGTGACAAAGAAGATGTCCGAGATAGTCAGGCGTGTTTATGACCAGATGCCCGAGCCGAGGTATGTCATCTCGGTAGGAAGCTGCGCCAATAGCGGAGGCATTTTCAATACGTACAGCACGGTGCAGGGATGCGATTCATTCCTGCCGATCGACGTATATATCCCCGGATGCCCGCCGCGGCCCGAGGCATTTATTGACGGGATTGTCAAGCTTCAGGAGAAAATAAAGGCTGAGCAGTTCCGCTGGAGCCGCTGGAGATAGAAACGTAACGGATTATATGGTGATGCCGGAGAGATAATATCCTCATCACGCATTACGGATTACGCATAACGAACTTATGGAACCATTACAGATAGCAGATAAGGTGAAGGAGCGCTTTCCCGATGAGGTCCTTGATGTCAGGGAGTTCAGGGGACAGGTCTCTGTCACGGTCAGGAAGGGAAAAATAAGGGAGATCGGCAGGTTCCTTCACGATGAGCCTGATCTGCATTTTGATTATCTGGTAGACCTTTGCGGTGTGGATTATCTTGGGAAAAAGGATGTGCGGTTCGAGGTGGTGTACCATCTGTATTCCATGAATCACCGGCATGCCCTGCGTGTCAAGGCAGAGGTCCCTGAAAATGACGCAAGAATTGATTCGGTCATGCCGATCTGGATCGGCGTAAACTGGCATGAACGTGAATGTTATGACATGTACGGCATTGACTTTGCCGGCCATCCTGACTTGCGGAGGGTGCTGCTGCCCGAGGACTGGGAAGGATACCCGCTCAGAAAGGACTACCCGATCAAAGGGCCTGCGCAGGAATGGAGCGGGTTCCTTGATGTGCTTGACCGGTCGAAAAAATATAGACAGTATGATTGGCATGGCTAAGAAGTAGCAGGTAACCATGGAAGACATAGAAAAACCATTTGAGACAAAAGAACTGACGATCAGCATGGGCCCGCAGCACCCGGCGACCCATGGTGTTCTGCGCCTGGTGCTGAATCTCCAGGGTGAAAATGTCATTAAGTGTACTCCCCATGTCGGATACCTGCATAGGGGCATAGAAAAGCTCGGCGAGAACAGGACCTATTTTGCCGCTCTGCCGCTTACCGACAGGCTTGACTACATATCCTCCATGAATAACAATGTCGGATATGTTGTTGCTGTGGAGAAACTTTTCGGCATTGAGGCGCCTGAGCGGGCAAAATATATCAGGACAATCCTTGCCGAGATGGGCAGGATATCCAGTCATATTGTCTGGCTCGGCACGCATGTCCTCGATATTGGCGCCACAACGCCGTTTCTCCATGCCATGGTCGCAAGGGAGAAGATCCTTGATCTTTTTGAGATGGTCTGCGGCGCGCGACTGACGGTCAGTTTCCCGCGTGTCGGCGGAGTGCGTAATGATATCAGCCAGGAATTCCTCGATCAGCTTTATGCTTTCGTGCTCGATTTCCCTTCAAAAATGGACGACTATGAGACCCTGGTAACGGAGAACAGGATATGGAAGGAAAGGACTGTCGATGTTGGTGTCATCTCCCTGGAAGAGGCTGTTAACTGGGGTCTTACCGGAGGAACGCTCCGTGGATCAGGCTCAGACTATGATGTAAGAAAATATTTTCCCTATGATGCCTATGACAAGGTTGATTTTGATGTCCCGGTAGGGAAGAAGGGCGACTGCTATGACCGTTACCTGGTGAGGGTCGGCGAGATGCGGCAAGCAACCAGGATCATCAAACAGTGCATCGAGAACCTGCCTGCAGGACCTGTCATGGCGGATACGCCGAAGTTCACGCTTCCGCCCAAGGACATGGTCCTCAAGGATATGGAGCATCTCATTCATCAGTTCATCCTTATCACCAAGGGCCCGACCGTGCCCGAGGGTGAGATCTATGTCGGCAGCGAGGTCCCGAAAGGCGAACTTGGCTTCTATTTTGTGAGTGATGGGACCGGAAAACCTTACCGGATGAGGGTTCGCTCCCCGTCCTTTGTGCATGCCTCTGCCCTTACCAGGCTTTGTGAGGGTGGACTTATAGCAGACGTTATCGCGAATATCGGGACGATCGATATCGTTCTGGGTGAATGCGACCGGTAAAATGCCGGTCAGCGCTGAGAGGTCAGGAAGACATAGTATGTTTAATGATGCATCGTTAAAAGAGATCGCGGAGATCAGGACAAAATACCCGAATAGCCGGGCTGCACTCCTGCCTGCCCTGTATGTGGCGCAGCGGGATTTCGGCTGGCTCTCTCCTGAGGCATATGAGGCTGTTGCGGACCTGCTTAATGTGCCTAAAGCGACTGCCCGGGGTGTTGGGACGTTCTACGCCATGTACAGGCAGAAACCGATGGGCCGGCACCTTATCCAGCTCTGCACGAATGTCTCCTGCATGATCCTCGGCGCAGAGAAACTGGTAGATTTCCTCAAGAACAGATATGGCATCGAGCCCGGCGGCATATCACCGGACGGGAGGTTCTCTCTGGTGATTATGGAATGCATCGGCGCTTGCGGAACAGCACCTGCCATGCTGATTAACGATGATTTTTATGAAAACCTTACAGAAAAAAATCTGGAAGAGACGCTGGAGAAATACCGGTAAGCAATGGAAACGATCCTCCTCAAGAACATAAATAGTCCGAAATCAGCCGATATCAGCGAGTATAGGAATGTCGGCGGATACCGGAGCCTTGAAAAGGCCCTTGCGATGGAACCGCAGCAGGTCATTGATGAGGTCAAGAAGGCGGGGTTGAGGGGGCGCGGAGGCGCGGGCTTCCCGGTTGCCATGAAATGGACCTTTGCTTCTGCTGATCCGAAGTTCCCAAAATATCTTCTCTGCAATGCGGACGAAGGAGAGCCGGGAACGTTCAAGGACAGGCCCATCCTCGAAAAGAACCCGCATATCCTGATCGAAGGCATGGCCATTTCAGGTCATGCATTGAAGGCAGAATATGGTTATATCTATCTGCGCGGCGAATATCCTGCGGCAAAACATATCCTTAACAAGGCGATTCAGGAGGCATACGATAACAATTTCCTGGGTGAGAACATCCTGGGGAAAGGCATCACCTTTCATCTCGCTGTCCATCAGGGGGCCGGTGCCTATATATGCGGCGAAGAGACCGCGCTGATCGAGTCCCTTGAAGGAGATAAGGGACAGCCGAGGATCAAGCCGCCCTTCCCGGTAAATGTCGGCGTTTTTGCAAAGCCGACGGTTGTCAACAATGTCGAGACCCTTTCGAATCTGCCGTATATCATTGAGGCCGGCGGAGAGGTTTACGCCAAGATCGGCACGCCCGACTGCCCTGGTCCGAAGATATTCTGCGTAAGCGGACATGTTGAAAGACCGGGCGTGTACGAGCTTCCGATGGGAACAAAGCTGAAGGACATCATTTATACGCATTGCGGCGGCATCAAGGGCGGGAAGAAACTCAAGGCGGTGATCCCCGGCGGCATTTCGACCCCTGTGCTTCCGCCCGACAAGATAGACTGTCCCATGGATTTTGTGAATATGCCGAAGCACGGCAGCATGCTTGGTTCAGGCGCGGTCATCGTCATGGACGATACGGTCTGTCTGGTAAAGGTCTGCTACAGGGCGCTCAGGTTCTTCGAGCATGAATCCTGCGGTAAATGTACCCCCTGCCGTGAAGGAACAGGATGGCTCAGGGCAATTCTGGGGCGCATTGAACAGGGCCATGGCACTGACGGAGACATTGACCTGATGCTGTCAATTGCCGGGAATATGCTCGGCAAGACCTTCTGCCCGCTTGGAGACGGTGCTGCCAGCGTTGTCCAGAATTTCATCAAGCATTTCAGGCCGGAGTTCGAAGAGCATATCAGGGAAAAGAAATGCACGGTGAACGGATGAAGATCATAACAGTAACGATAAACGGGAAGGAAATTCAGCTCGAAAAGGCGGTAACCGTCCTTGAGGCTGCGCGCTCCGCAGGCATCAAAATACCGACTCTCTGTTATCACGAACAGCTTGAGAAATACGGCGGCTGCAGGCTCTGTCTCGTTGAGGTTGAAAAGATGCCGAGGCTTCAGACCGCGTGTACGCTTATGGCTGCTGACGGCATGGTGGTCAGGACCGAGACAGAGCAGATCGCTGATGTGCGGCGCGGCATACTTGAATTCCTGCTGATCAACCATCCGCTTGATTGTCCATACTGCGACAAGGCAGGCGAGTGCGACCTTCAGGACCTTGTTGAAAAATACGGTCCTGCAAAGGGAAGGTTCAGGGAGAAGAAGAGAACGGTCAAGGAGAGTCTGGCAGACTCTGCGATCGTAAGAAATATGGAGCGCTGCATCATGTGTACGCGCTGCGTGAGGATGTGCGAGGGCAAGCAGGGAGCTTCGGCTATTGCGGTCATTGATCGCGGCGGCCATTCCCATATCGAGCCCTTCTCCGGCGGCAAGTTTGACTGTGAATACTGCGGCAACTGTGTATCGGTCTGTCCGGTGGGCGCCATTATGTCAAGACTGCACAGGCACAGTTACCGGCCCTGGCAGGTGAAGGAGAAGCACGAAACCATATGTCCGTACTGCGGAGTCGGCTGTACGGTTGTGGCGCAGGTGCGCGACGACGTCATCATGCGGGTGATACCAAAGCTCGGCTCCTCTGTGAACAACGGCATGCTTTGCTCCCGGGGAAGGTTCGGGTACGAGTTTGTCGGCAGCAAGGACAGGCTTACGACGCCGCTTATCAAGAAGAACGGGAAGCTTGTTGAGGCGACCTGGGAAGAAGCAATAACCCTTGTTGCAAAAAAGCTCAGCGAGATCAAGACAGCGTCCGGCAGTCAGGCGATTGCAGGCGTTGCGTCTCCGCGGTGCACGAATGAGGACAATTATCTGTTCCAGAAGTTCATGCGCGCCGCTGTCGGCACGAACAATATAGACACAACTGCAAGAACGGGTTTTGCCGGAGCCCAGAGCTTTCTTGAGAATATCTTCGGCCAGGGTGCAACAGCGAATATCATTTCAGGGCTTGCAAACTCCGATACGGTCCTGGTGATCGGCGGCGATCCGACCACCATAAATCCTATTCTTGGTCTTCAGATCAGGGCTTGTGCGAGAAGAAACGGCAATGTGCTGACCGTTGGAAGCATGGATGGTCTCAGGCATTTCAATCCGACCAAACTCCTGCCGGCACTGCAGACAGAGGCAACGCTCCTGGAAGGCATTGTGACCGCGCTGAGGGAGAAGAAGGGTCTGCCGGGATCGAATGCGGCCCTTGAAGAAAAGATAAAAGATATCGCGGTCTCTGCTGATGTGGTCGCAGCAAAGACCGGCGTTACAGAATCACAGCTAGCAGCATTTGTTGACCTGCTTGCAGCTGCAGCAACATTCAGTCTTGTTATCGGCAAGGATATTGTCCAGACGACCGGGGGGAGCTATAAGCTGCTCCTGCTCTCGGCAATTAATTATCTTGCCAACGGCAGGATTTACCTCCTTTCGGAAAAGGCCAACGAACAGGGTGCCCTTGATATGGGCTGCGCACCGGATATGCTTCCCGGCTGCCGGCCTGTTGCGTACCCCGAGTTCAGAAAGACCTGTGAGAATGTCTGGCACACTGAATTGTCTGAGAAACCTGGCCTCAACCTCTTTGAGATGGTTGATGCTGCTGAGCAGGGAAGTCTCAAGGCCCTCTATGTTATGGGTGAAACCCCCCTCTGCAATGTCCCGAACTCAGGCAGGGTCGAAGCAGCATTCAAAAAGCTCGACTTCCTGGTTGTGCAGGACATCTTCCTCACGGAGACAGCAAAGCTTGCAGATGTTGTGCTGCCTGCGCTGAGCTGGGCAGAGAAGGAAGGCACCTTTACGAACATGGAACGCAGGATCCAGCGGGTGAGAAAGGCTGTTCACAGAGAGGGCATGGAAGACTGGAAGATCATAGCTGAGATCTCGAAGAATATGGGATACAGCATGGACTATCGGGGCGCAGAGGATATTTTCCACGAGGCGGCAAAAGTGTCCCCCCTTCATAGGGGCCTGACGTATGAGGACATAGAGAATGGCGACAACATCTATCCCTATAAAGGTGAGCCGCTGCGTGATGCAAAGGAAGAGATACAGGTTGACAAGGCCGCACATGCAGCCAGTGCAGGCGCCCTTTATCTGAAGATCGAGAAGCCGCTTTTCCATTCGGGCACGATGAGCACAAAAGCGCCTGCCCTGGTAAATATCTATCCTCAGTCAGTAGCAAGGGTCAGCCCGGAGACTGCGCAGGCCTTCTCACTTACTGAAGGAGACGTTGTGCGGGTCAAGACAAAGACAGGTTCTCTCGCCCTCTTTGTTGCCATTGAAAAGAGTGGCGACAGTTCGTCGGTCAAGGTCGGCAACAATTTCGAAGGCAAAGGTGCATTCAGGCTTACCGACTGTATTCTTGATCCGGTCACCAAGGCCCCCTGTCTGGACAGCATAGAGATAACCATAGAAAAGGTGACTGCATGAACAGCTTCCTTGAACCGTTCCTTGTACCGTTTCTCGGCATGATGCTGACCACTATTGTCATCATCCTGATCAAGGTTGCCATTGTTATCGGGGCTACACTTCTGCATGTGGCCTATGCCACCTATTGGGAGAGAAAAGTCATTGGCTTTATGCAGTTCAGGCTTGGTCCCAGAGAGGTGGGCTGGTTCGGATTGCTGCAGCCCATTGCTGACGGCGTAAAGCTCTTTTTCAAGGAAGATATCATCCCGGCGACTGCGGACAAGCCGATATTCTATCTGGCTCCTGTTATCTTTTTTGTGTCAGCGCTCACCTCTCTTTCTGTTCTGCCCTTTTTCGACGGGTTTGCCGTGGCGGACATCAATGTCGGCATTCTTTTCCTCCTTGCCATGTCGTCCCTTGGCGCGTACGGCATTGTTATGTCCGGGTGGTCTTCAGGATCAAAGTATTCGTTTCTTGGCGGCCTGAGATCAGCATCGCAGGTTATCAGTTATGAGATCGCCATGGGCCTGAGCCTGGTCGGCGTCATGATCATGTCAGGTTCCCTCAATCTTACCGAGATCGTGAAGGCGCAATACAACTCTCCGGCAGGATTTTATGCCATTCCCCAAGTCCTTGGTTTCTTTGTTTTTTTTGTAGCCATGTTCGCTGAGACCAACAGGCTGCCTTTTGACCTTCCTGAGGCGGAAAGCGAACTGGTAGCAGGATATTTTACCGAATACAGCGGATTCAGGTTTGCGATGTTTTTCCTTGGCGAGTACACCGGCATGCTCATTATGTCTGCCATAGGCACGCTCTGTTTTCTCGGCGGCTGGACCCTGCCCAGGTTTATCATGGATCTGCTGCCGTTCCTGTCCAAGATACCACCGATTTTCTGGGTTGTGGTCTTCCTGGGCAAGGTATACTTCTTTATGTTCATGTTCTACTGGATCAGGGCCACGCTTCCCCGGTACCGCTATGATCAGCTTATGAACATAGGATGGAAGGTCCTGATCCCGCTTGCCCTGGTGAATATTATATTTACCGGTACGCTGAAGATCATGGGATGGTTCTGATGAAGAAGAATTCATTGATAAAGATAATGTTTTTCACCGAGATCCTGAAGGGCATGGCCCTTACGTTCAGGACACTCTTCAAGCCGGCAGTAACACGACGGTATCCACTGGTAAAGGTGCCGGCGCAGCCGGGGTTTCGCGGTCTGCATGCACTTGCAAAAGACAACACCGGAAGAATGAAGTGCGTGGGTTGCGGCCTCTGCGGAGCGTACTGCCCCTCCCAGTGCATTCATATCTATACGACAGAGGGCGAAGACCATAACAAGGTTGTTGACCGGTATGAGGTCGATGTAGCCAGGTGTATCTTCTGCGGGTTCTGCGTTGAGGCCTGCCCCTTCGGCGCCATAACCCTGAGCGAGCACTATGAATATTCCAATTATTCGAGAGATGCATTCTATATGAACAAAGAGAGTCTGCTCGGCAACTGGGACAAGTATTTCGAAGGTGAAAAAGGGAAGCAGTACTTTAAGAAATTCTGGAGGCCCCTGACCGAGGATTTCAAGGGCAATCCTGATCAGGCAATGTTCAGTAAAATACCGGGAAAGGAAAAACGATAGGCATGCTGCAACAACTTTTCTTCGGCTATTATGCATTTACGATCATCGTGCTGTCGCTGCTTGTCGTGACACGCAAGAACCCGGTGCATAGCGTGATGTGGATGCTGCTGCTTTTTTTCCATATTGCCGGACTCTATCTCTTTCTGAATGCCGAGTTCATTGCTGCGATCCAGGTGATCGTGTACGCAGGAGCGATCCTGGTCCTCTTCCTTTTTGTGGTTCTGCTGCTCAACCTGAAAGAAGAGATCGCGATCAAGCAATTTGTCGGTTCCTGGCCTGCCGCGCTTTTTGTCTCTGGACTGCTCTTTGTCTCGGTGGTGACTGCGCTTGGCTCCTATGTCAAGGGACCGATCGGCAAATATTCCATTGACGTTGTCAGGAGTGAGACACACACAAAGGCCCTGGGCAAGCTCCTGTATACCGAGTATCTGTTCCCGTTTGAAATAGCTTCCCTGATCCTGCTTGTGGCTGTTGTCGGTGCGATAGTCCTCGCAAAACGGAAGCTGAGGAGTTAATGATGGTCCCCCTGAACTGGTATCTGATTCTGAGCGCTGCGGTCTTCATGATCGGCATGTTCGGCTTCCTCACCCGGAAGAATGTTATCATCATGTTCATGTCGGTTGAGCTGATGCTGAACGCCGTGAATATCAGCCTGGTGTCGTTCAGCCATTATCTGCAGGATATGCGCGGCCATATCCTTGTATTTTTCATCATCACGGTTGCGGCAGCAGAGGCAGCAATAGGGCTTGCGATCATCCTTGCTTTGTTCAGGAACAAGCAGACAGCACATGTTGATGAAATGAATGAGATGAAGGGATAGAATGATGACCAGCTATGCACTGATACCGTTCCTGCCGCTCGCCGCTTTTGTGATCAACATCCTTTTCGGCAGGAAAGTACTGAAGGAGAATGCTCACTGGGTCTCTATCGCTGCCGTGGCAGGGTCCTGGGTGGTCGCGGTGATGGCGCTCACGGATGTGCTTGCCGGCGCAAAGATCAATGAAGACGTATTCACCTGGATACTCTCAGGAGGGTTCAAGGTATCGGTAGGGTTCCTTATCGACCAGCTTACGGTGGTGATGCTTATCGTGGTCACGACCTGCAGCCTGCTGATCCATATTTACTCGGTCGGGTACATGCATGGTGATCCGGGCTATTACCGCTTCTTCTCCTATCTCAGTCTTTTTACCTTTTCGATGCTCATGCTCGTCATGGCAAACAACTTCCTCCAGCTTTATTTCGGGTGGGAAGGCGTGGGCCTCTGTTCCTACTTCCTGATCGGCTATTACTTCAATAAGAAGTCAGCCTCTGATGCAGGCAAGAAGGCGTTCATTGTGAACCGTTTCGGTGACTTCGGGTTCGGTATTGGTATCTTCATGATATTCATTACCTTTGGAAACGTATATTATGAACCGGTCTTCAGTCAGGTGGGCAACTTTAAAGATATGTACGTAAATTTCCTCGGCTTTGACGTGCATCTCATGACCCTTATCGCGCTCCTGCTCTTCTGCGGTTCGGTCGGAAAATCGGCACAGATGCCGCTCCATGTCTGGCTGCCTGATGCCATGGAAGGCCCTACACCGGTCAGCGCGCTTATTCATGCAGCAACCATGGTCACTGCCGGCGTCTTTCTGGTTGCACGCTGCAGTCCAATTTTCAGTCTTTCCCCGACAGCGCTTATGGTCGTTGCCCTTACCGGAGCGATAACCTCGCTCTTTGCGGCAACCATAGGGCTTGTGCAGAATGATCTGAAAAGGATCATTGCCTATTCCACGGTGAGCCAGCTTGGATACATGTTCCTGGCCTGCGGGGTCGGCGCCTATACTGCCGGCGTATTCCATCTGTACACCCATGCATTCTTCAAGGCGCTCCTTTTCCTCTGTGCAGGAAGCGTGATGCATGCCATGGGTGGAGAGCTCAATATCCAGAAGATGGGTAACCTCAAAAAATACATGCCGATCACCTATATCACCATGCTGATCGCCTCGTTCAGTATCTCGGGGATCCCGGGTCTCGCCGGATTTTTCAGCAAGGACGAGATCCTCTGGATGGCATATTCGGGCGGAAGCCCGGTCGGCAAGTTTGTCTGGGCGATCGGCACACTGGTGGCGTTCCTGACTGCCTTTTATTCGTTCCGCCTCATCTTCCTCACGTTCCACGGAAAGTTCAGGGGAACCCACGAGCAGGAACATCATCTGCACGAATCTCCCAAATCAATGACTGTCCCGCTGATGCTCCTTTGTGTTGGTGCTGTTGCAGCAGGGTGGGTTGGGATCCCCGCGATCATCGGTGAGAATATCGGCGTGCATAACTACATTGCGGAATTCATGAAACCCGTGCTTGGCCATCCTGAGGGACATGGCACTCACGCTGAGGAAATTGCGGTGATGGCAATCTCGATCGCTGTCGGTCTCGGCGGCATCGGCCTCGCTTACTTCATGTACATCTTGAGACCCGAACTGCCTGGGCGGATAAGCCAGCAGTTCAGTGCAGTTCACCGGGTCCTCTTTAATAAATATTATGTTGATGAGCTCTACGACCTCATCATAATCAGACCGACTATCTGGATCGCCAGGAACGTTCTTATCGGGATCACGGACGCACGGATCATCGAGGCAATTGTCAATGGCGTGCCGAGTGCGATAGCGGCCTTCAGTTCCGGGCTGAGAAGAGTTCAGACAGGGATCATGCAGCACTATGCGACCATTATGGCGACCGGTATTCTCCTGATCGTTGCCATGATGCTCCTGAGGTAGATGATGGAACAGACGATGAATAACGCACTGGGATTTCCGATACTGAGCATGCTGATCTGCTGGCCTCTGGCCGGCGCAGCCTTTCTGCTGTTCATCAACCGGACGAATGAACAGGCGATCAAGATGGTGAGCCTGCTCATCAGTGTTGCAACGTTCCTTCTCTCCATCTTTCTCTTTACCCATTTTGATAAAACAACGCATAAGATGCAGTTTGAAGAATGGTACTCATGGATACCGAACCTGAACATGGATTATCATCTTGGGCTTGACGGTATCAGCGTGCTTTTCGTTCTCCTGGCAACGCTCGTCACGGTCCTCAGCGTGCTGATATCATGGGAATCGGTGAAGATGAAGACCAAGGAATTCTTCATCTGTCTTCTGGTACTCGAAAGCGCGATGATCGGCGTCTTCTGCTCCCTTGATTTCATGCTCTTCTATCTGTTCTGGGAGGCTATGCTCATCCCGATGTACCTGCTTATCGGTGTATGGGGCGGGCCGAACAGGGTATATGCAGCGATAAAGTTCTTTCTGTACACCCTTGTCGGAAGCGTACTCATGCTTGTCGGCATCATGGTCCTCTATTTTTATGCGGGCAAAACCTTTAATATCCTGGACCTTATGACAAAGGCTTATCCGTATAAGATGCAGATGATGCTCTTCTGGGCTTTCTTTGCAGCCTTTGCGGTGAAGGTGCCGATGTTCCCGGTGCATACCTGGCTGCCTGATGCGCATACCGAGGCGCCGACTGCCGGCAGTGTCATCCTTGCTGCTGTGCTTATCAAGATGGGCGCCTATGGTTTCCTCAGATTCTCGCTTCCGCTTCTCCCCGATGCTTCACGGGAAATGGCTCCGATCATGCTCGCACTATCGGTGATCGCCATTATCTACGGAGGCATTATCTGCCTTGCACAGACCGACCTGAAAAGGCTTATTGCATACAGTTCTGTCAGCCATATGGGTTTTGTGACGCTCGGTATCTTTGCCCTGAACACACAGGGTGTCGAGGGCGGAATCCTGCAGATGCTGAACCACGGCATTGTTACCGGCGCTCTGTTCCTGAGCGTGGGCATCATCTACGAAAGGACGCATACGAGGGTTATCGCCGATTATGGCGGTGTGGCCTCGGTGATGCCGATATACTCGTCGCTCTTCATCGTCTTTACGTTCGCGTCCATAGGCCTGCCGGCAACGAACGGATTTGTCGGTGAGTTCCTCATCCTCCTCGGTGGATTTAAGGCAAGCCAGTGGGCAGGGGTGCTCTCTGCTTCAGGTATCATCATCGGTGCAGGGTACATGCTCTGGCTGTACCAGAGAGTATTTTTTATGGAGACGAATCAAAAAGTTTCCGGACTTCAGGACATAACGACGAGAGAACTGATGACGCTTCTTCCGATGGTCGTCCTGATATTCTGGATCGGCATATATCCGAACACCTATCTGAGTTTTATGCATCCGTCTGTTCAGCACCTGCTTGAGAGGGTGAACGGCGGAAGCGCGCCGGCAGTGGCAGCCAATGTTATCACGCAGATTTTGAAATAAGACCGGAGGATTATTATAGATGCCCCTGACAATGCCTGACCTTACGCCTGTGATGCCTGAATTGGTGATGACGGTTATGGCGATCGTCATGCTCATGGCAGAGCTTGTGATCAAGAGGAAGGAGACGATCGGATTTCTGACGATCATCGGAGCGAGCGTTGCCGCTTTTACGCTTGTGGGTTCCCTGGGCACGACCTTCGGGGGCATGTATATCTCCGACGGGTACAGCACCTTCTTCAAGCTGATCTTTCTCATCAACCTTGTCCTTACGGTCCTGATGTCATCAAAATACCTCGAGACGCTGAAGATCAACTTCGGCGAATACTACAGTCTTCTTCTCTTTTCAACACTCGGCATGATGCTTATGGCATCTGCCGCAGACATTATTGTTCTCTATCTTGGTCTTGAACTTATGGCCCTGAGCACCTATATCCTTGCCGGGTTCATTCGCTATGATATCAAGTCGAATGAAGCTGCCATAAAATATCTGCTCCTGGGCGCATTTGCATCAGCCATGCTGCTGTATGGAACGTCAATGATCTACGGGCTCACCGGCACGACGAACCTCAGGGATATTGCGGCATATATCGTGAAGAACGGTCTTGCTGCAAATCCCGTACTGGTGCTTTCGATGGTCCTGTTTGCCGTAGCCTTTTCCTTCAAGATAGCTGCAGTGCCGTTCCATATGTGGGCACCTGACGCATATGAGGGAGCCCCTACGCCGATAACGGCATTTATGTCAGTCGGGCCAAAGGCAGCAGGGTTCGCTGTGCTCGCCAGGGTCTTCTTCACCGCCTTTGGCTCTGTTCGCACGGACTGGGCAGCAATGATAATTCCGATAGCGATCCTCACCATGGCTGTCGGCAATATTGTTGCCCTTTCACAGTCGAATATCAAGAGAATGCTGGCGTACTCCTCGATTGCTCATGCCGGGTACATGCTTGTCGGCATCATAGCAGGAACTTCTGACAGCATGGCGGGCGTACTGAACTATATGTTCATATACGCATTCATGAACATCGGAGCCTTTGCCGTTATCATCATGCTCAGGACCGAAGGGTTCAAAGGGGAGGAGATCACCGATTATGAGGGTCTTGCCAAGACCCATCCTACTGCAGCCGCACTCATGCTTATATTCATGTTCTCGCTTACCGGTATACCGCCCATGGCAGGATTTATGGGCAAGTTCTATCTCTTTATGTCTGCGGTCAGTGCCGGATATACCTGGCTTGTTATCGTGGCAGTTCTGTTCAGCGCCATCTCGGCATATTTTTATCTCAGGATCGTTATGGTCATGTACATGAAAGAGCCGAAAGAGATTGTGCAGTTGAACACCTCCCCTGGATTATCACTGGTGCTTGTTGTAACTGCGGCCGCCGTGCTTCTTATCGGCATACTGCCGTCAAAACTCATGATGTTGGCCAGGCAGGCTATCTCTTCTTTTTAGTCCATTTTGCAGTCTGTTATGCTTCCGAATACGAAGAACGGAATCCATTTTATTGCTTTTTCCCTGCCAAGCCCAGTAAAATAACAACCTGTAGTCACTCCTGGCCGTAAATCCCGGAAATGCACTTCGATGTCATAGTTTTGCCTGTTTGCGGTCCCGGAGAAATTTTAACTAAATGAGGTATCCATGAAACGCGAAAATTTGAGAAACATAGCAATTATAGCCCATGTTGACCATGGCAAGACCACGCTGGTTGACGGCATGCTCAGGCAGTCCGGCACCTTCCGGGATAATGAAAGGGTGCAGGAACGGGTCATGGACAACATTGACCTGGAGCGCGAGCGCGGCATCACGATCATGGCGAAGAACACCGCGGTGGACTATCAGGGCACACGGATCAATATCATCGACACGCCGGGCCATGCTGATTTTGGCGGCGAAGTTGAACGAACGCTCAAGATGGTCGATGGAGTTCTTCTCCTTGTTGACGCTTCAGAAGGTCCGCTGCCGCAGACACGGTTCGTGCTGAAGAAAGCGCTTGAACTTAATCTCCCGCCCATCATTGTGGTCAACAAGATCGACAGGCCTGATGCCCGCATCCAGGATGTGCTGAACGAGGTTTATGATCTCTTCATCGACCTCGATGCAACCGAGGACCAGCTCGATTTCCCGATCGCCTACACGAACGCCAAGCTGGGAACGGCAAAGCTTGACCTGAACGAAGAGAATAAAGATCTGAAGCCGCTTTTTGAGCTTATTCTGAAGACCATCCCGGCTCCCCAGGGAGACGAGAATGGTGTGCTCCAGTTGCTGGTTACGAATATCGACTATAACGATTATGTCGGCAGACTTGCGATCGCAAGAGTCTTTTCCGGCACCGTAAAGGTCGGAGAATGGGTGGCTGTTGTCAACAGTGACGGCGAGACCGTCAAGACAAAAGTGACACAACTCTATGGCTTCCAGGGCCTTGACCGTGTTGATATCAAAGAGGCCTCAGTGGGAGACATTGTGGCGCTTGCAGGCATTGAAGGCATAAACATCGGCGATACGATAACAAATATTGAGAACCCCAAGCCTCTTCCGCGCATCACGGTTGATGAACCGACCATATCCATGGTCTTTGCGGTGAACACATCCCCCTTTGCAGGAAAGGAAGGGAAATATGTGACGTCAAGGAACATCAGGGAACGACTCGAAAAAGAGCTTCTCTATAATGTCTCGATCAAGGTTGATTTCAGCAACATGGACGCCTTCAGAGTTATGGGCAGGGGCGAACTGCAGCTCGCAATTCTTATCGAAATGATGAGAAGGGAGGGGTATGAGCTGTCTGTTTCTATGCCGGAAACCATCACAAAAGAGATCAACGGCAAGGTACATGAGCCGATGGAGATGCTGGTTATAGACGTGCCGGAGGAGTATGTCGGCGTTGTTACCCAGCAGGCCGGCATGCGCAGGGGAAGGATGCAGAAGATGCAGAACAATGGCCATGGAAGGGTAAGGGTCGAGTTCCGGATCCCTTCACGCGGGCTTATCGGGTTCCGTTCGCAGTTCCTGACAGATACGCGCGGCACCGGACTGCTGAACCATCTGTTCGACGGGTACGAACCCTGGCAGGGGCCCATATCCAAGCGTACGACCGGCGCTCTTGTCGCAGACAGGGCCGGCAAGACAACAACCTATGCACTTTTCCATCTCCAGCCCCGCGGCACGCTCTTTGTCCAGGAAAATGTTCCGGTATACGAGGGCATGATCATCGGCGAGAACTCCCGGGACAATGATCTTGACGTGAACGTGATCAAGGAGAAGAAGATGACGAATATGCGGGCATCAGGGGCGGATGAGGCGCTTCAGCTTATACCCCAGAAACTCATGAGCCTTGAGCAGGCCATAGAATTCCTCAAGGAAGATGAGCTTGTTGAAATAACGCCGCACTCCATCAGACTCAGGAAAAAAGTGCTTCAGGCAGGGAAAAGGCCAAAACACAAAGATATCGGCGCTTAATAGTCTGCAGGTGTTTAGTCCGTTAGTCTTGAAAGAGACCCAACAATTGGCGTTTTAGCCGCACGATCAGGCCAGTTTTTGTCCTGTCAATCGATCGTTATTGCCGGCAGACATAGCCTCACGGGCGCATCTAAGAGTCTACAGTCTAACTGACCTGATCATTCGTCACGATAAAGCTGGGATTAAGAAGGTTCTCTTTATTATAGGACAGTGGCTCCTCTGAGCCTGCCCGGAGAACTCTGCCGCCTGCCTGCTCCACAATTGCCTGTCCCGCTGCAGTGTCCCATTCCATGGTTGGCCCGAACCTCGGGTACACGTCTGCCCTGCCTTCGGCTATAAGGCAGAACTTGAGCGAACTCCCTGCTGCAAGAAAATCAACTTCTTTATATCTGGTCTTCAGCCCGGCGATGAACTGCTCTGTCTCCGGAGACATGTGTGAACGGCTGCCGATAACGGTGACACGCGAACGGGAAGACGCGAGGTCCGAAGAGAGCGAGTCAAGCGGAAGGCGGGAAGATATTTTCAACAGCCCTTCCATTGATGCCGGAACATCGGCCGTGCATGCTTCGAGCCTGTAAGATCCCAGCCCCTGGGCAGCGAAATAGAAAATATTCTTCACCGGTATATAAATGACTCCCAGCAGGGGCTTGCCGTTCTGTATCAGCGCGATGTTCACGGTAAATTCGCCGTTGCGTTTAATGAATTCCTTGGTGCCGTCGAGAGGATCGACCAGCCAGAACATATCCCAGCCCTTCCGCTCCGCATAGGTCATATGTCTGCCCTCTTCGCTCAGAAGAGGCAGCTGGCAAGCCGGCAAGCTGGCAAGCCGGCAAGCTATTATTTCATGGGACCTTTTATCCGCAAGAGTAAGAGGACTCTTGTCGTCTTTGTGTTCGACCGCAAAATCTGAATTATAGACCTCCAGGATCGCCCGGCCCGCCTCCCGCGATACGCTGAGCAGTCCTGGAAGGAAAGAGATAAGATTTTCGACGGCAATGGATGTCATGTCAATGCCTCAGATTATCTTCGCGGTTTTTAGATAGCTGAAGATCTTCTCTACGCTCTGATCAACGGTGAGCAGATCGGTCTCAATAGTGATCTCCGGGGATGGCGGAGGCTCATACGGATCTGAGATGCCCGTAAAGAGAGGGATCTCGCCGGTTCGGGCCTTTTTGTATAGACCTTTAGGGTCACGCTCTTCGCAGACAGCGATATCGCACTTAACATATACCTCAATGAATTCTTCGTGATCAGCATCGAAGAGCGCCCTGATGGCGTCCCTGTCTGCGGTATAGGGTGATATGAAGGCTGCTATGGTGAGCACTCCCGCATCGACAAGCAGCTTTGCAACTTCGCCGACGCGGCGCAGATTCTCTTTTCTGTCTTCTGCGCTGAACCCGAGGTCCTTGCAGAGGCCATGGCGCACGTTGTCGCCGTCAAGAACAAAGGTGTTGATCTTGTTATGAAACAGTCTGTGCTCGAGCTCTGCTGCGATGGTCGATTTGCCCGAGGCGGACAGCCCTGTTATCCAGATGAGCGGAGACCTGTGCGCATTCTGCATCCAGCGGTCCTTTTTCGTGATCTTGGCCTTGTGCCATTTTATATTACGGTCTTTATTCATAAGTTCAATTGCCTTAAAATCATATCGTTTTCCTTCTCAGTGTCTTTTCTCGTCAATTGATGACCCGGTCCGTCAGCATGCTTGCACCGAAATCCTCTCTCCGTAAGGCAAGGGCAGAGCTTACTTCTCGTCCTCTTCCTCTTTCTTGACCCGTTCTATGCAGTCAGGGCATATCCCATGCGTGAAGAGGGCTTCGGTATGTTCTTCCACATATTTTTCGACGTGCTTCCAGTACCCGCTGTCATCACGGATCTTCCTGCACCAGGCGCACATCGGTATCAGGCCCTTCAGGGTGTTGATCTTTTCGAGGGCTTCTTTCAACTGCGCAATGAGGGCCTCATTTTCGATCTCAGCAGTTTTGCGTTCTGTTATATCCCTCACTGCTTCAATACCGGCGACGATCTCACCACGTGCATTCCGCAGGGAGGATGAGATGATCTCGTAATATATTTTGCCTCTGTCCGTGATCCGGAACTGCTCTTTTTTGTGAATCTGGCCATCCTTGAAAGAAAGGGCAAGATGGCAGCCATCACAAACCTTGTCCCTTTTCTGATAGGCCTTGTAGCAGTATTCCCCTATGTGCTCTCCTACAAGCTGCTTGTGGCGCTCGTTCTGAAAGAGGACCTTATAGTGAATGTCCTGAATGCTGATCCCGTCTCCCAGGGTGGCTATGATCGCTTCAGTCTTTGCCTTTTCGTCATTTGCCCTTACCACCGCCTCCCGCATCATTTTCTTGACGTGGATGAACTTGGCCTTGAGGTCTTCCAGCTCTGCAGTCTTATTGCGCAGATCCTTGAGTTCGGCAATAAGCTGATCTTTTGTCCTGTTTTTATATTCCATGATGATTTTCAGATGTGCATCCTGTAAGGACTGCGCATATCTTTATCCTATTGATTTTGCAGGATTATTGTAGAAAATGTAAAGCGGCTCACGACTGCGCGGTGATCGGTTGAATCAGGCAGCGGCTCAGGAAAAGAGTTATTTGCGCTGGGCATTGTTTGATCCGTCAGGAAAGCCGATAAACAACCTGCCTTCCTGACGGATCGTCGGATACTACTTCTTGGTTATCTCGTATTTCCCGTCTTTGTCGATCTGTATTACTGCGTTAAGAAAACGGGTCTTATAGCCTGCTTCCTTAAGTTCCTCAAAGACATTCTCAGCACGGATGCCCGTGGCGCAATGCGTGATGATCTCCTTGTCCTTTGGCAGTTCATTCATTCTGTTCTTGATAGCGCTCTCGGGTATGTTGACCGCTCCCTTGATCATGCCATTTGCAGCCTCATCAGACTCCCTGACGTCAAGAATGATCTTGTCCGGTACACCTTTTTCTGCAATCGCCTTGAATTCTTCGATCGCTATCTCACCCGGTCTTGGCTTCGGCACATAGGATATGGCGGAAGCGAGTTTGCCTTTTTCTGTCTTGCCGCCGTCCTTTGTCCAGGCCGCAATGCTGCCGTTCAGGAGAGAAGTATTGGCGTATCCCCATGCCCTGACCGTTTTGAATGCCTCTTCATTTGGCTTATCAGCATAGAGGATGACCGGCGCTGACTTGTCTCCCGGAAATTTGTCTTTTGCTGCTGCAAGGTCTTTAGCCGGCAATGAGACTGCGCCGGGGATAAAGCCCTTTTCAGCTTCCTGTGCATCCCGAAGGTCTATAAGCACGTGGGCAATGTCCTTCTCCATAAGGTCTTTGAGCGCTGCCGGCTCTGAGACCAAAAGATTGCCGCCTTTTTTCCAGACCGGGAGTCCATCGTGGAATACCTTAACCTTGGTGTAGCCTGCTGCTTCTGCCCGACGGGCAGACTCTGGGCTCATCCTTCAGGTAACGCCGCCGCAGTAGAAGATAATGATCTTATCTTTTTCTTTTGGCAGTATCTTATCCTTCAGTTCATCAAATTTGGCGTTATCAAGTGATACTGCATGGGGTATATGGCCTTCGTTGAACCTTGGCTTGGGTCTTGAATCAACGAGAAGGTACCCGCCTTTTTCAGGGCCCATATCCACAAATTTTTTCATCTCGTCCAGAGATACAAGCTTTTCCGGGGCAACCTTGGCAGGCGGCTTGACCGTCAGACTGACTGCGTACGGCTTTTTTTCGTCGCCGGTAAACCTGATGCCGATCTCCTTATCTTTGGCGACCGATGCGAGCTTGTCTGCGCCAACGATCTTCAGGTCATCGCCGTAATTGATGATCCATACGAGCTTCTGGCCGACCTGCACATTAATGGTCTTGAACTTTTCTGAGACTGATACGAGGGTGCCCCTGACCAGATCTTTTTCAGGCTGGTGGCACTGTTTGCAGGGAGCCAGAACCGTGGGCCTTTCTGCAGACGACAGACCTGCTGTTCCAAAGAGAAACATCCCCATTACAGCAGTCACAATAAATGGGCGTACTAACTTGCTAACCATAAAGAACCTCCTGTCTAAAATTATAATTATAAGTTAAGTTTATTCGATACTTATTGACTTGTCAACAGGTAATGAGCCCTTATGGCAGGAGCTCATGGTCCATGGCTAATAGCTGATCATAACGATTCTGAGCATTGCAAAAAACCTGTTGAATTTGTTGGTGAAATAGGGAAAATATAAGCTGAGTACGGCATAGGAGCTTAAAAGGCTGAATCCTGGTAATGCAGCTGCGGCATCTGATCGATTTTCCCAGGGAGTTAAAGTTTACGCTCATCTGCCCGCTTACTCTTATGCTCAAAATATAAGGAGACTTATGAGACCTGTTACGACCTTCCGAGTCATACCAAAGATCCCGGAGAGCATAGAGAAGCTGAGAACGCTTGCCTACAACCTCAATTGGAGCTGGGATTATGAGTCAGTGTCCCTGATCAGGAGAATGGATCATGACCTCTGGGAGGAGGCTGATCACAATCCGGTGAAGATGCTCGGCATGATCAGTCAGGAACGGCTTGATGAACTCTCGAAGGACGACGGGTTCCTTGCTCATTACCGCAGAGTTATAGAAAAATTCGAGCGGTACATGCAGGAACAGAAATGGTATGACAGGCACGTGGGGAAGAAAGATACGCTCATCGCCTATTTTTCTCTCGAATTCGGTATTACCGAGGCCCTGCCGATCTATTCAGGAGGCCTCGGGATCTTGGCCGGAGATCATCTGAAATCAGCCTCTGATCTCGGCATCCCGCTCGTCGGTGTCGGTCTTCTGTATCAGAGCGGGTATTTCAGGCAGCATCTGAACTATGACGGCTGGCAGGCAGAAAGCTATCCGATCAACGACTTTTACAATATGGCTGTTGAAGAGGTGAAAGATCAGGATGGCAATAATCTCGTGCTGTCCATTGACCTGGCAGGGAGAAAGGTCTATGCAAAGGCGTGGCTGGTGAATGTCGGCCGCGTCAAGCTTTATCTTCTTGACACGAACATTCCGCTGAACGCCGGCCAGGACCATGATATAACGGATGAGCTGTATGGCGGAGACAACGAAAAGAGGATGCAACAGGAGATCATACTCGGAATCGGCGGCATCCGGCTGCTCAGGCAGCTTGGCATCGTACCGGAAGTCTGTCATATGAATGAGGGCCATTCGGCCTTTCTGGGACTCGAGCGCATCCGGATCCTGATGCAGGAACAGAAGATGACCTTCAAGCAGGCGCTTGAGATCGTAAGGGCCGGCGGCGTGTTTACCACGCACACACCGGTGCCGGCAGGCATCGATGTCTTCACCCCCGAGCTCATGAGAAAATATTTTCTTGACTACGCGAAGGAACTGGGTATCAGCTGGGACGATTTTCTCGCCTTGGGCTCAGACAGCTATGAGAACCGGAATAACGGTTTTTCGATGGCAGCGCTGGCCTTTCATCTTTCCGAACGATCCAACGGTGTGAGCAAGCTCCATGGTCATGTTTCGAGGAATATATTCAAAAACATATGGCCGGGACTTCCCGAGGCAGAGATCCCGATAACATCGATCACGAACGGCATACACCACCGGTCCTGGATATCGCATGACATGGAGTCGCTTTACCTGCGTTATATGGGAGAAAATTGGATCCAGGAACCGCAGAACATGAACAATAAGGAGCATGTTGACGAGATACCTGACGAAGAACTCTGGAGGACCCATGAACGGCGGAGGGAAAGGCTGGTCTCTTTTGCCCGGAGGAGGCTGAAAAAACAACTTATCGGACGCGGCGCGCCGATCACGGAGATCAAGACAGCAGAGGAGGTGCTCGATCCCGAGATACTCACCATAGGGTTTGCGAGGAGATTCGCTACATACAAAAGAGCTGATCTTATTCTGCGCCACCCGGACAGGCTTGCCCGCATATTGAATAATGAGAACAGACCAGTGCAGATAATCTTTTCCGGCAAGGCGCATCCGAAGGATACGCCCGGCAAGGAGCTGATCCGGGAGCTTGTCCACCTTTCCCAGCGGGAGGAATTCAGAAAGCGCATTGTCTTTCTTGAGGACTATGACATTGCCATAGCGCGCTACCTTGTGCAGGGGGTTGATATCTGGCTGAACACGCCGCGCAGACTGTACGAGGCATCAGGCACCAGCGGCATGAAGGCGGCGGCAAACGGCGTTCTCAATATGAGCATTCTTGACGGCTGGTGGGATGAGGCGTTCAAGCCCGGCATAGGCTGGGCGATCGGCAAGGTGGATGAATACGCTGACATCAACTACCAGTATGATATTGAGGCAAATGCGATCTATGACCTGCTCGAAAAGGAGGTTATCCCGCTCTTCTATACAAGGGGCGCAGACAGACTGCCGCGCGGCTGGATACATTACATGAAAGAGTCTATCAGGACCCTGTATCCTGTTTTTAATACCAACAGGATGGTTATTGAGTACACGGAGAAATGCTACAACACGGCAGAGAGCCGGTTCCGCCTTGTGACGCAAAATGATTTTGAGAATGCAAAGACGCTGGCTGCTTTCAAGGAAAACATAGCCGGCAAGTGGTCAAAGATCAGGATCGAGGACATACGTTCAGATGCCGAGGATAAGGTGATGATAGGCAACTGCCTTACCGTGCTGGCGACCGTGAACCTTGGCGAGATCGATCCTGATCACGTCAATGTGCAGGTCTTTCATGGTCTCGTGGATAACACAGGCATGATCACTGAAGGGGTCACAGACAGCCTCAAGGACATCAGGAAACTGACCGACGGAAAATATGAATTCTCAGGCTGCATGAACTGCACGCTGAGCGGCATGCAGGGCTTCTCCATAAGGATCCTGCCGAAGAACGATCTCCTCGAAAACCCCTATGTGCCCGGTCTTATCAAATGGGCGGTATAAAGAATACAGTATGAAGGATACCCTGAAGCCCGGCATTACGTCAGAGTTCATCTTTCACATTCCGGAGTCCAAGACCGTGCCTGCGCTCTATCCGGAAGCCGCAGAATTCCAGGAAATGCCGGAGGTATTTGCAACGGGCTTCATGGTGGGGTTCCTCGAGTGGGCCTGTATTAAAGCAATAAACCCTCATCTCGACTGGCCGAATGAACAGACGGTAGGCACGCATATTAATGTAAGCCATATTGCTGCAACCCCGGCGGGCTTCACGGTAACAGCAAAGGTAACATTGGTGGAGGTTGATGGCAGACGGCTGGTGTTTGAAGTTGAGGCGCACGACGGTCTCGACCTGATCTCAAAGGGGACCCATGAGCGCTTTGTGATCAATAAAAATAAATTTGACCAGAAGATGACTGAGAAGATCAGCAAGAAGAGTTCATAAACGGACGGAGACAGCCCTATGAAAACTACAGGTAAATTTTCTTTTGCAATTCTGATTGTCTTAATGACCCTCATGGCATTGCTGCCGTTGACGGCTTCTGCCGCTGACAGGAAAATAAGAGTGAGGGTTCCGGGAATCACCTGAGCTTCTTCAGCGCTGGCAGCCAGTGACGCTGCCAAGTCCGTTAACGGCATCTCATTTGTCGATGACGATATGATAAACGCTACGCTGACCATTATCTTCGACGACACGAAGACCGACCTGGAAACAATAAAGGCAGCGATGAAAAAGGCCGACTTTCCTGTCGAGGGAGAGCCGGAATATATGAAGTAGCTTTACCTCCGCCGTCTCACCGGCAGATGAACATAACTTAATTTTTATCTGCCTCTTCCTGTGGTATCATTTTTCTACGCTTTACCTGCATATCGTCTGCATCCATGGCCGGTTTCCCTGGCCGCCCAAGACAAAAAAAACTTTACGGGAGGTATTTTATGTTACGAGCACGAGGCATTAAAGAGTTCATTAAGATGCCGGCACATATTCTCTATCATATTGCGATCATTGCCATCAGCGCAGGCATAGCGCTCTCGCTCCCCTATACGGCCGGTTTTCTCTCCCGTCAATTTCATGCATCACGGGAACTGATCGGGAACGAAAAGATCTTTCTGCTTGCTGCAGAAATAATCCTGGCAGTCCTGTTGATCCTCACCTTCAATTATATCGGCTGGGTCTGGAGGGACAGGCGGCTTGCGCAGATCGCCCGGAATTCCGGGCTTGTCTTTGCTTCTTCATCCAGCGGTTTCTTTGCGCGGAGAAAGAACAGAAAACTGAAGGAGACGCAGGGCATAGCACGGGACATCATGGTCATCGGTTCAACCGGTTTCAGAACGTTCACGGATATGAAGGGTGACCTTCATGCGGTCGTCCGTAATTGCCGGAAGGCGAAGATCATGCTCCTTAACCCCTGCAGCGCAGGGGCTGATATTCGCGTCAAGAGCATCCTTGACCCGGAGATCACCCTTGAACGTTTCAGGGAGCAGATCCAGAAGAGCATAGCATTCTTAAAGGAGCTGAAGGCTGTTCAGAAGGACATCAGGCTTAAGCTCTACGATACGGTGCCGTTCCTGAAAATGACCATCTCCGGCGATCTGATCTGGGTGAACCATTACCATGCAGGGTGCGATGTGCGGCGTATGCCTGAATATGTCTTTATGCATAAGCAGGACCCCGGGAGCCTGTATTCAGTTTTCTATCAGTATTTTCTGAGCCAGTGGAACGATCCGATGATCCCTGAATATGATCTCGAAACAGACGAACTCGTCTATCGGGATGCTGCGGGTAACGAGGGGAAAAGGGAGAGAATGGAAGAAATGGAGATGGCTGCCTTAAACTGAGTTCAGGAGGGGCAGGCGGCTGATGCCCTCCTGCCCCTCCTGAGCGATACTGTCAGAAGCGAAGTATTATTTCTTTTTTGCGGCAGCCTTCTTCGGAGCAGCCTTTTTAGCAACAGCCTTCTTCGGAGCTGCCTTTTTAGCAACAGCCTTCTTCGGAGCAGCCTTCTTGGCAACAGCCTTCTTCGGAGCAGCCTTTTTAGCAACTGCCTTCTTCACGGTCTTCTTGGCAACAGTCTTCTTTGCCGGTGCAGCCTTCTTTGCGGCAGCCTTTTTGGGAGCGGCCTTCTTTGCAGTCTTCTTCATCTTTTTCTCCTTTTGTTGTGCGGCTGATTTTTTCGCGTTAGTCTTAACTTCTGCCTTAACCTGTTTTATAGCCTTGCCTGTCTTTACAGCCTTTCTGAATGTTACCTCAACCTCGATCTTTTTCTTTGACTCAGGCCTTGGTCTTTCAGTCTGTACCATGGGGGGATGCTCTTTCTTGACCTCAACCTGATATTGTTTCTTCACGGCAAGAGCGCCGGTGCTTTCAAGGACGCCGAGAATACTGTCTTCCTGTATGAGCGTGATCTCCTCGCCGTCAAGCACCACCTCTTTTGTCATATAATCGATGAAGATAACGCGCTGCCCCGGCTTCAATACCGTGGGAACAAACTTCTTCTCTTTCTTGTCTTTTTCCTGTACGAATTTTCCGGGACCGATGGCCACGACAATGCCTTCAGTCGGTTTTGTCCTGGCAGCGTCAGGGATGATAATGCCGCCGCCGGTCTTTTCTTCAGGTTCACTTCTTTTGAGCAGAACCCAATCATGAAGTGGTCTAAAACCCATTTCAGATACCTCCGAAAAATTATGTTGCTACATTATACTGTAAGAAGCCTTGGGCTGACTAGTGGATGAAGTGATATGTGCGGAAATATTTTTGTGAACATTGAATATCGGGAGGTCAGCGAAGGAGCTCTGGTGCACGGACTTGCGAAGCCGGATCAATGTTCTATAAGCACAATGCGACAACGGATCAGCAGGACCGCGATGAAGATGCAGTCCTGCTCAATTTCCCTTGATGCCGTATTTCTGCTGGAGGTCCGTACTGCCCGCGATGTTTTTGATCTCACCGGTCTCGACATTGATCTCAAAGTAGAAGCCGGTAGGTGTAACGCCGTCAGTTGCTGTATAGCTGACAAGGTATGCCTTCTCATCAGCCTTTCTTGCGATCCAGCCTATGGCTTTCAGTTTGTCGGCGTTCTCATTTGTCCATTTGTTGACAAGGGCATCGACGGTTGCAGAGCGGTCCAGGACATGTGATTTTTTTACCGATTCTATCGCCCAGTCAGGCGTCTTGTCCGCGTTCATGTCCGGAGAGTCGCTTGCCCTCTCTGCAGCTCCCTGCTGCTGGGCCGGCTGAACAGGAGCAGCTTGCGATGATTGAGCAGTTGCATTGTTTTCAGATGCTGCCACCGGAGCAGACTGGGAGACAGGAGAAGCAGCCTGCTGGACAGGCTGCCGGTTTGCGAGAACAAGGAAGATGACTGCAATGATGACCACCACAGCAGCTCCCGCACCTATAGCGATCTTTGGGAGAGGCGGCTTCCCGGCACTGCTGTCGGTTTCCGCGTTCATCTGCCTGAAAACAGAGTATGCATCGTTGATCTTTTTGACCCGTTCATCCAGCTTGCCGCGGGCGCCGGAGCCCTGGGTTTCTGCCGGTGTCTTCCATACCTTGATCAGATATTTATACGTCTGGTCAACTGATTGGGCAGGCGCGTCTTCTTTTAATCCCAGCACATCATAAAAAGCATATCCGCATGCGCATTTCTTCCGGTCATTGTTATTGGTCTCTCTGCATTGGGGACATTTCCAGGCCATGGTGTATCTCCTTTCGAATCATTGTAGCAGACGTCAGAAAATGCTTCAAATGCAAAAAAGGCAGCAGTTCAGGAGCGTGGTATAATTTATACAAGAGGGATCACAGGGAAGTCCGGAGCGGGAGTCTCAAGAAGATGACCACACCAACAGATTTTCATAGTTTCTTCATGAAAGGGGTATAGGATAAGATCATGAAAAAAATATTTCTCATGCTGAGCATTATGCTGCTCATCGGGAGTGTTGCCATGGCTGATGCAGAGATCAAAAAAGATGCTGCAGGCAAATGGGCAAAGGCGACCTTTGCCGGAGGCTGTTTCTGGTGCATGGAGCCTCCTTTTGAAAAACTGGATGGCGTCAAAGAGGTGATTTCCGGATATACGGGCGGCAGGAAAGTGAACCCGACCTATGAAGAAGTCTCCTCCGGCAGCACCGGCCACCTGGAGTCAGTCGAGGTCATCTACGATCCTTCCCGCATAACGTATGAGAAACTGCTCGATGTATTCTGGAAAAATATCGATCCGACCGATGCCGGCGGGCAATTTGTTGACCGCGGCGGTCAGTACCGTTCAGCTATCTTCTATCATTCAGAAGAACAGAAGAAGCTTGCCGAGGCATCGAAACAGAAGCTTGCCGGATCAGGAGTATTCAGCAAGCCTATTGTTACCGAGATACTGCCGGCCTCAGCATTTTATCGGGCAGAGGAATATCATCAGGACTATTACAAAAAAAATCCCGTCCGGTACAAGTTCTACCGCTTCAATTCCGGCAGGGACCAGTTCCTGGAAAAGACCTGGAAGGGAAAGACCGGGATAACGACAACGGCACAGGGAGCGAAGACCTATATGAAACCATCAAAAGAGGAGCTGAAGAAGAGGCTTACGCCCATGCAGTACAAGGTTACGCAGGAGGAAGGCACAGAGCCGGCTTTCCGCAATGAATATGCAGATAACAAGAGGGCCGGCATCTACGTCGACATTGTATCAGGCGAGCCGCTCTTCAGTTCCCTGGATAAATATGATTCAGGGACCGGTTGGCCCAGCTTCATAAGACCTCTTGAGCCGGCGAATATTGTAGAGAGAACGGACCGAAGCTGGTTCACGACGCGGACTGAGGTGAGGTCCAAACAGGGAGATTCGCATCTCGGCCATGTGTTCAACGACGGTCCGAAGCCGACAGGCCTCAGGTACTGCATGAACTCGGCGGCACTCCGTTTCATCCCAAAGGAAGATCTTGAGAAAGAGGGGTACGGTCAGTACAAGAAACTCTTTGAGAAGTAGCTTTCATGGAAGAAGAGAATATATTTGAGCCTGAGCCTGTGGAGATCCCGATCAATGGGATTCTTGATCTCCACACCTTTCATCCAGGAGTAGTAAAGGACCTGCTTCCTGATTACCTCCATGCATGCAGGGAGATGGGGATCTTCGAAGTGCGGATCATCCATGGTAAGGGCACAGGCACCCTGCGTGAAACCGTGCATGCAATTCTGAAGCGGCAGCCTGAAGTCGGCTCATTCAGACTCGCTGATGAGACTGCAGGATCGTGGGGTGCGACCGTCGTGGTACTCAGATCCCCTGATTAAGGCCTTTTCGTCTGTCTTTCCTGTTTCCCTTCGAACTGCTTGAACTTTCTCAATGCAACAGAAAGTGTGGATGATTCACAGATGGCTGCCGAGATGAGCATTACATCAAGGATCTCCTCCAGGTCTGCGCCTTCTTCCATTGCCCTGCCCATATGCGCATCAAGGCAATGCTCGCACCGAAGCGCTGTTGCTGCGCTGATCGCTGCAAGTTCTGCGGTCTTCTTGTCTATTGCAGCAGGTTCACGGTACACTGACATGCCCTTCAGCACAAAAGGGGAGAAGGTCTTGTGCCGTTTCTTTAACATGCTCAAAAGAAATCCGAGATGGCCGCTCTGATCTTCGATCATTTGCGACAGAGCATCGGCCAGGCCCTCATCCTCCATGAGTGTCTTTGCCTGTTTGAGCAGTTTCTTTGTATCCTTTCCCGCCATGCGTCACCTCTTCCACTTTTTTAAGATTATATCAGAATCAGAAAAAGATGAAGCACAGTGCAAAGATGATCTGCCTTAGAGGAAAGTGCCCATTTGTAAAACCCCTCCTTACCAAGGAGGGGGCTGGGGAGGTTTAAATCAGGTATCATTACCCCACCTTTTTCCTCCCCTTGGAAAGGGGAGGATTTATACCCGCAATAAGGCAGATCGTGAAAAACAATTACATGGTTGGCAGCGCGTGAGCATAGATCCAGCAGTTTCTGAGGCCTTCTCCGCTTGACCCCTTCAGAGGCTTTGATATACCGTATCCGGTGAGGATGAATGTGAGACAGTATCTGAGAATAATTTCGCTGCTTCTCGGGCTTGGTCTGTTGCTGTACTGGGCTGTACCGTCCCAGTCAAAACCGGCTGCGCTCGATGAGATAAAAAAGCGCGGGTACCTGCTCTGGGGCTCTGATGCAGAGGGCGGTGCGCCTTATATCTTCCCTGATCCCAGGGACCCTTCAAAACTGATCGGATTCGAGGTCGACATTGCCGATGCCATTGCCCGGGAATTGGGTGTGCAGGCAAAGCAGTCCCAGAATGCATGGGACAGCCTTGTCCCGGGCCTTATGCGGGGCGATTATGATATCGCGATGAACGGCATCGAGATCACGCCCCAGAGAGAGCAGGAAGTGCTCTTCTCAATCCCCTACTATATATATACCGAACAGCTCGTTGTCAGAAAAGAAGAGACAGCCATCCAGACCATGAATGACCTGAAGGGAAAGAAGGTCGGGACCCTTTCAGGAACTGTTGCGCAGGATATCTTGACCAAGATCGGCGGCGTTGACGTAAAGATCTATCCCGGCCAGGTCGAGCCGTATGAGGACCTCGCGATCGGCAGGATCGATGCGGTGCTGCTTGACCTTCCGATCGCCGCATACTACGGCAAGCCGAATCCGAAACTGAAATATGCCGGGACGCCGATGGGCGAGGGGTTTTACGCCATTGCCGTGCGCAAGGGCGATGCTGATCTGCAGAAGGCCATCAATGATATCCTGGCAAAACTTCTCCAGTCAGGTGAGCTGAAAAAGATCTACGAAAAATGGGACCTCTGGAACGAGACGCAGGAAAAGCTTTATAAGAATGTAAAAGATCCGTCAGGCAGCAGCGGACTGGAGGAAAGCAAAAAAGCGCCGGTCCATACCTTTTTCCCCATGCTGCTGAAGGGCGCTGGCCTTACCATATTCATCTCAGCAACAGCCATGGCACTTGCAATTACCCTCGGTCTTCTTCTGACCGTTGTGCGGCTGTACAGCAGGCCGCCCTTCAGCAATCTCGCTACCGCATATATCGAGGTCTATCGCGGAACTCCGCTCCTGATCCAGCTGTATATCCTCTATTACGGGTTGCCGAATATCGGCATTTCCCTCAGTCCCTTTGCTGCTGCATTCCTCGGTCTCGGCATGAACTATGCCGCGTATGAGGCAGAGCTGTACAGGGCGGGTATCAGTGCGATCCCGAAAGGACAGATGGAGGCGGCGCTTTCGCTCGGCATGACACAGGGCATGGCCCTGCAGCGGGTCATCCTGCCCCAGGCCTTCAGGATCGCGCTGCCGGGCGTGACGAATGATTTTATCGCGCTCTTCAAGGACTCTTCCCTGGTCTCGATCATTGCGATGGTCGAGCTCACCAAGACCTACACCATACTTGCGGCATCGACCCTGAGGTTCTTTGAGCTCGGTTTGATCGTTGCTGTCCTGTATTTTGCTATGAGCTATCCGCTCTCCCTCTTCGCGCGCAGCCTTGAGAAGAAGCTGAAGGGGAAGCACCGATGATCGCGATCAGAGACCTGCATAAGGCATTTGGCGGAGAGCAGCTCTTCAGAGGCATCAACCTTGAGATCAATAAGGGTGAGGTGGTCGTCTGCATCGGCCCCTCAGGCAGCGGCAAGAGCACCTTCCTGAGATGTATCAACGGCCTCGAATATTTCGAGAAGGGCGAGGTCCTGGTCGACTCCCTTGAACTGCATTCGATCAACAGGGTGAGGCCTGCAAAGGAAGACCTTGAGGCAATACGCAGGATACGGCTCAAGGTGGGCATGGTATTCCAGCAGTTCAACCTCTTCCCTCACATGACCGTGCTCGAAAATATCATCGAAGCTCCCATGCGCGTTCTCAATGTGGACAGGGAAGAGGCTGTCGGGCAGGCAGTATCCTTGCTCAGGAGGATCAATCTTGAATCCAAGGTGAACAGCTATCCTGACCAGCTCTCGGGCGGTGAACAGCAGCGGGTTGCGATCGCCCGTGCCCTTGCGATGAAGCCTGAAGCAATGCTCTTTGACGAGCCTACCTCGTCCCTTGACCCTGAAATGGTCGGCGAAGTGCTCGCGGTCATAAAGGGTCTGGTGAACGAAGGCATGACAACGGTCATCGCAACGCATGAAATGGGTTTTGCACGGGAGGTTGCCGACAGGATCGTTGTCTTTGACAAAGGCGAGATCGTAGAAATCGGCGCGCCCGAGGAGATCTTTGCCAATCCAAAGGCTGAGCGCACAAAGACCTTTCTCAGCAGAGTGCTGAAGATCTAGACCTGCTCTTTTACTGCCGACAGACTGGTATAATATCTCTCATGCTGACAACCGCTTATCTCATTCTTGCCGCTTATGTCCTGATCCAGTGTTTAGACTATTGGCTGGACTCTATCAATATCAGACATATGAAAGAGAAAGGCCTTGCGATACCGCCCGGTTTTGAGGGGTATATCGACGAGGACCTGCTGAAGAAGACCCACGCGTACACGATCGAGCATAATACCCTTGGCCTCATCGAATCCGTGGTCAGCAACATCATCACCCTTGTCTTTATCTATGGAGGTCTGCTTGCGCTCTATTCCTCATGGATATCCTCTCTTTCCGCTTCCTTCATTGTCCAGGGTATACTTTTTTTCCTTTTACTGAGTTATGCCGGCTCACTGCTCTCGGTCCCCTTCAGCCTGTACAACACCTTCAAGATAGAGAATAAATATGGCTTCAACACCATGACCCTGAAGCTCTGGATCGCAGACCTTATCAAGTCAACGCTCATCTCGACCGTGCTGATGGGCATTGTTCTGATCTGCGGGCTCTGGATCATACAGAAGAGCCCTGAGCTCTGGTGGCTGTATGTCTGGTCCTTCTTTTTTGTCTTCAGTATATTCATGATGTACATCTCACCTTATGTCATAGAACCGCTCTTCAACAAGTTCACCCCGCTCGAAGGAGATACCCTTGAGGAGAGGATAAAGGCGATGATGCAGAAGACCGGCATCAAGGTCAGCCGTGTCTTCAAGATCGATGCCTCGAAGCGCAGCCATCACACGAACGCGTATTTCACCGGCATCGGCAAGACAAAAAGGATCGTGCTCTATGACACGCTGCTGAACAAGATGGATGAGGACGAGGTCCTTGCGGTGCTGGCCCATGAAGGAGGCCACTGGAAGAAGAAGCATGTATTGAAGATGCTGGTGGTCTTTGAAGCGCTTTCATTGGCAGGTGCGTACATTGCCTTTCGGGTCCTGAAGTCAGGCATTCTCGCGGAGATGTTCGGGATTACGGGAAATACGTTTTTCGCAGAACTGGTGATCCTCAGCTTTGTATTCAGTATTGTCTCGTTTCCCTTTACCCCGCTCTTCAGTGCATTCTCTTGTAAACATGAGCGCGAGGCTGACCGTTTCGCTGTTGATCTTGCGCCAAAACCTGATGCGCTCGCTACCTCACTGATCAAACTCTCGAAGGACAATCTTTCGAATCTCCATCCCCATCCGCTATATGCTGCTTTTCACTACTCCCATCCTCCAGTTGTGGAGCGAGTAAGGCAGATCCATGAAATGGCAAAGGAGAGGTCGTGAAGGAAAAGGTGGTCTTTGCATGGTCGAGCGGCAAGGACAGCGGCCGGGCGCTCTACGAGCTCAGGCAAGATGACCGCTATGACGCGGTAAGCCTGCTGACCACCGTGACCGAGGGATATGACAGGATCAGCATGCATGGGGTCAGGATCGCACTTGTGGAGCAGCAGGCAGCTTCGATCTGCCTGCCCCTTGAGAAGGTGTACATACCGAAGGATTCATCGAATGAACACTACGAGACAGCCATGCGGGACGCCCTTTTGAGATACAGGGAAGAGGGTGTGACCGGCGTCGCGTTCGGTGATCTCTTTCTCGAAGACCTGAAGACTTACCGTGAGAAGAAGCTGGCAGAGGTCGGCATGAAGGCGGTCTTTCCCCTCTGGAAGCGCGACACGACAGAATTGGCCCGATCTTTTATCAGGCAGGGGTTCAGGGCGATCATCACGTGTGTTGATTCGCAGGTGCTCGGCGGAGAGTTCTCAGGCAGGTTCTATGATGAGCAGCTCCTCGGAGACCTTCCTCCTCATGTTGACCCCTGCGGCGAAAATGGTGAGTTCCATTCCTTTGTCTTTGGCGGTCCGCTCTTCAGCAGTCCGGTGCGATTCGAAAAAGGCGGGGTAGTTGTCAGGGACAGCCGCTTTCATTTCTGTGAACTCCTGCCGGTCTGATCGCTGCCTGCCCGATCCTGGCAACCTTTGTTATATCCTGGCTTGAATGTGAGCTGTTTATTTTGCTATGATTGCCCGCACCGGAACCCATCTCCTTTTTGATGCTCCCGGAAGAATAACAATGGACGAACTGAATTTTTCTGACAAATTTCTAAAGAGCTACGCAAAGGGTGAGGTTATCTTCACCGAGGGCAGCATCGGCCAATATATGTATGTCATTCATTCCGGAAGCGTGAATATCCTTAAGGGAAATAACGGCAACGAAAATAGAGTCGGCCAGCTCCATAAGGGCGACATCTTTGGAGAGATGGCGCTTGTGGATAATCTTCCCCGATCTGCAACGGCGGTTGCTGCGGAGGATAGCACCAGCGTCCTTGAGATTGATCACGCGCATTTTGTTTATCTGGTCGGACAGCAGCCGGCCTTTGCACTCATTGTACTGAAGGCTCTCAGCCTCAGACTCAGGAGCCAGCTGGACACGGAGAGGCGTACAGGCGATTAGGATGATGGAATCCTCTGAGAGCAGAAAAAGCGATATTGTCGAACTAAAAGAGAATATCTATCAGCTCGGTGCCCGCGGGGGCGGCTGTAAGGTCTATCTGGTCAAGGGAACGAAGAAAAACCTGCTTGTTGATTCAGGTCTGCCTGCAGATTTCAGGATCCTTGAGCAGCAGCTTGCTGCCCTTGGCTTGTCAGCATCTGACATCAACATCATCGTGCTGACCCATGAGCATATTGACCACATCGGCGGAGTGCCTTATTTCCCCCCTCATGCCATCGTTGCTGCGCATACGCGGGCCGCAAACAAGATCGGCCTGCAGGATGAGTTTGTGCTCATGAGCAAGGCTTTTGGCCACAAGGCTGATGACTTCCATGTTGACCTTCATCTCCACCACGACACCATAATCGACGTCGGCGGCTATGTCCTCCATACCCTTCATACACCGGGCCACTGCTCAGGGGCGATCTGTCTTTATGAGCCAGAACATCAGCTGCTCTTTACCGGAGATACGATCTTTGCCAACGGGACGCTGGGCGGTATATTCCCATCCGGGAATATAAGTGATTATATCGGTACGCTCCAGCAGCTGAGCTACATGAAGATACGGGAGATGTATCCCGGGCACGGAAGAATATCTACAGATGCTGCAGCTGATTTTGAAAAGGCCATCAAAGGTTCGCGCGGTCTTATGAATGACACCCGGTCCCTGTTTGACGCACTGGACTCCCAGTCCGAGTTCAGCAATATCATGAAGTCGATAGCAACCTACTCAAAGAGGGTCTGAAGCAGTCCCGTCGATTTTTGTTTCTGCGAATCCCTGTCGGTCTGATTGTTGACTAAACCCTGTTGTTGCATACGGGAAGGCCAGGCCCCAAAGCCTTTCAAGGCAATTGATCTTAGAAGGGGCCTGCTGCCTTGAGAGCAGGACTTCATTGAAAGTGGTTTTGTGATTTATGAGGAAAATGGGGCTGGAGCGCCCATTACGGTATTGCTGCGAAAGGCTTTGCTGCCCGTCCTCCCCGCATACCTATGAATATTCGTGCAGCTACAAGATACGCCTGCAACGCTCCATACATAGCAAACGCAATACAATTGTGCATTATTCTTGTAATCTTGTTAAGGACAATTGTAATTTAAAGCATGTGCGCTATGAAGATATTAGTAGTAGATGATGAACCGGATATCGTCGAGCTTGTCACCTATAATCTACGAAAAGAGGGGTTTGACGTTTTCTCTGCCTTTGACGGTGAAGATGCCCTTGCCAGGATCAGGAAAGAGAAATTCGACTTTCTGGTTCTTGACCTCATGCTTCCGGGAATACAGGGAATAGAGATATGCCGGATCGTGAGAAGTGATCCGCGCACGCAGAACATACCGATCATAATGCTCACGGCAAAAGGGGAAGAGGTGGACAAGATAATCGGGCTCGAAATGGGTGCCGATGACTATATGACAAAGCCTTTCAGCCCGAGAGAGCTCCTTGCACGCATTAAGACCGTCATGAGAAGAACATCGGGAAAAACGACTGAAGAGACGGTTGTCCGCATCGGCAAACTTGCGATCAACAAAGAGACCTATGCGGTGACAAAGCATGATAAAGCCCTGGACCTAAGTTCCACCGAATTCAGACTTCTCATCTTCCTCGTTGAAAGAAGGGGAAAGGTTTTTAGCCGCGATCAGCTGCTTGACGCTGTCTGGAAGGATGAGGCCTTTGTAGAACCAAGGACAGTTGATGTACATATACGAAGGCTCCGCACACAGATTGAGGATGACCCGGCAAATCCGGAATATATCAAGACCAAAAGAGGCATTGGTTACTACGTGGACGCTCAAGCGTGAACAATAGGATCTTCAGACGCATTTTTATAGTCTATGCGGTCATCGTCCTGATAGCCGGTCTTGTTACCGAGATCTACATCACCTCTGCTGTCAGAGAAAATCATATAAGCATCCAAAAAGAGCACCTTGAAGACATGATAGACCTGCTCTCACATGAGATATCGTTTACCCGGGGCAACCTGGACAGCTTCTGTAAAAAAATAACGAAAGAAATACATGCGCGTGTCACCGTGATACTGAAGGATGGAAGCGTTATCGGCGACTCGGACCATGAAGCCGCAACTATGGACAATCATGCAAATAGGACCGAGATACAGCAGGCGGCCAATTTCGGAAAAGGTATGACGATACGGTACAGCGATACCATGCAATATGACTTTCTTTATGTTGCAAAGAAGATCACCCATGGCGTGGCTGACGAAGGCTTCATAAGACTTGCGGTGCCTCTCCGAGATATTGATAATTCAGTAAATAGCCTCAGGATAAAGATGATCCTTGTTGTCATGATAGTACTTTTGGTGACCTGGGGAGTATCGGTATGGCAGACCGACCACCTGAGAAGACTTCTGAAACAGATAACGGACTTTTCGCGATCGCTCTCCGGCGGAGATATAGACAAGAGGCTTTTTTTGCATAAGGCTGGTGAATTCAGCGAGATTGCCGACAACCTTACTTCCATGTCTGTTGCCTTAAGCAAAATCATGTCGCAGAGCGAAGAAGAACGAAGCCGTCTGAATGTAATTCTCAAAAGTATCCCTGATGCGCTTCTCATAATAGATGCAAAAGGCATAGTGAATCTCTCCAGCTCTTCGGTAAAGGATTTTTTCGGCGACAGTTCTCCTGCAGGTGTGCGTTTTGCTGAAGTTGTCCGTAGTCACGCATTTTCAGGCCTTATTGAAGAGGTTCGTCATAGCCTTATGCCGGGGATGACCGAATTCACCATAGAATCTCCGGCAGAGAAGCATCTTGCTGTCAGGGTATCGCCGCTTTTCTACACGGCAGGTGAACTTTCAGGTTTTGTCGCCGTGTTCCATGACGTTACCGATATCAAAAAGCTCGAACAGGTCAGAAAAGACTTTGTTGCCAATGTCTCGCATGAGCTGAAGACCCCGATTACCGCGATCAAGGGATTTGCCGATACGCTGCTTGACGGAGCCATCACTGATCAGGAGAATGCGGTCCGTTTTGTCCAGACGATCAAATCAAACAGCGAACGTATTGACGCACTGGTTGATGACCTGATGACCATTTCCAGGATCGAGCTTGGGGTTATCAAAGTCGAAAAGTCACTTATTGATATCAAAGCGGTATTCGAAAATGTCATTGAACTATTTAAGGCTAAAGCGGCGGCCAAAGATCTTTATATAAGATCTCATGTGGGGTCCGATATCAGGCAGATCGAGGCTGACAGGAACCGCCTAATCCAGATCCTGACAAACCTGGTGGATAATGCCGTAAAGTTCACAGAAAAAGGCGGCGTGACCTTTGGTATTGACCGGGAAGCCGGAAAACCATATCTGTTTGTTGAAGACACCGGCATAGGAGTACCGCCCAAATTCCTGGCAAGACTGGGGGAGAGATTTTTCAGGGCAGATCCCTCAAGATCCCGAAAGATGGGCGGGACCGGGCTTGGTCTGGCAATCGTAAAGCATCTGGTGAAGGCTCACGGATGGGATATGCAGATCGAAAGTATGCCGGGCAAGGGCTCCAGGGTAAAAATAGTTGTAACAGAAATGTAACATTTCCTTAATATTGCGGTAACATCTGTCATATAGACTACTTCAAGGTGCAGCAAAAATTAACGTAATAAGGAGTAGATATGAAAACCGCAGTCAAAATTCTCCTGGCAGTCCTGATAGTTTTTTCTTTTACGTATGCTCAGGCAGCAGAAACCATTAACGGCGCAGGAGCAACGTTCCCCTATCCTGTGTATTCTGCATGGGCATTCGAATATAACAAGATAACCGGCGTGCAGCTGAACTACCAGTCGATCGGTTCAGGCGGCGGGGTGAGGCAGGTCACCGAGAGGACGGTCCATTTCGGCGCTTCGGATGATCCGCTTAAGCCCGAACAGCTCCAGAAGGACAAGCTGCTTCAGTTCCCTGCAGTGATCGGCGGCGTTGTTCCTGTTGCGAACCTTGACGGTATTAACCCGGGCCAGCTTAAGCTCGACGGCGACACGCTCTGCAAGATCTTCCTTGGTGAGATCAAGACATGGGATAATGCTGCTGTCCAGAAGCTGAATCCCGGACTGAAACTCCCGCAGGGTGAGATCACGGTGGTCTACCGTTCTGACGGATCGGGCACTACCGCAATATTTACGCACTACCTGGCAGAGGCCTGTCCTGCATGGAAGACCAAGGTCGGGGAAGGAAAGGCAGTGAAGTTCCCTGCAGGCATTGGCGGCAAAGGCAATGAAGGCGTTGCCAACTATGTGAAGCGGACCAAAAATGCGATCGGGTATGTCGAATTTGCCTATGCAAAGCAGAACAAGCTTGACTACACGCAGCTCAAAAACAAGGCCGGCAACTTTGTAGAGCCCGGCTTTGAGAGCTTCGAGGATGCTGCCGAGACAGGCGACTTTGACGCAAAGAAGGACTTTCACCTCTGGCTGACGAATGCTCCGGGCAAGAATTCCTGGCCCATAGCCGGTGCAACGTTCATTCTCCTTGCAAAGGAAAAGGTCGATTCTAACAGGAACGTCGTAAAATTCTTTGACTGGGCATTCAAGAACGGGGACAATAAGGCAAAGGAACTGGTGTACGTCCCTCTGCCGAAATCTCTGAAAGAGAAGATCAGGACGTACTGGAAGGCAAACGGTTTGCAGTAAAGATACAACCTTCCCTGCCTCCCTTTAATACAAGGGGAGGCAGGTGATGCATCGGTTTTATGTCATTTCCGCTTGTCGGGAATCTTTCTTCGGAAAGACTCCGGACGAGCCAACAGTAGGCTGGACGGAGCCGCCGGAGTGACAAATTACGGAATTATTCAAATGTGCTTACCGTCATGCTGGAGGATTGCAATAGGGCTATGGCAGCGATATCAAAAAAGAACCCGATCGATCTGATCTTTTCATTCATCACCGCAATTGCCTCCTTTTCGGTGATCATCTTTATAGTGGGTATCCTGTATGTGCTTGTTTCCGAATCTTCGCTGGCCATAGGCAGGTTCGGCATTATCAAATTTCTGACCTCAACAGACTGGAACCCGGTCACCGAGTCCTTCGGCGCATTAACGAACATCTACGGCACGATCCTCACGACCTTTATCTCTCTTCTTATCGCCATACCGGTTGCCATCGGCATTGCAATATTCGTTACCGAAATATCCCCGAACTTCCTGAAGACCCCTATCGGTATCGCCATAGAACTGCTGGCCGCAATACCGAGCATCATCTACGGCATGTGGGGCCTCTTCACCCTGTCGCCGATCATGGCCAATTATGTCGAGCCTTTTTTGAAAAAGATAACGGTCAATATACCGTTTGTGAGCATCCTGTTCCAGGGCACGCCCATGGGCATAGATATCCTGACCGCAAGCATCATCCTGAGCATCATGATCATCCCGTTCACTGCCAGCATATCGAGGGACTCGTTCAACCTGACGCCGGCAGTGGTCAAGGAATCGGCGTACGCTCTCGGCGCAACAAAGTGGGAAGTGGTAAAGAACGTGGTCATCCCGTATTCGAAGCTCGGGGTCTTCGGCGGCATTGTCCTGTCCCTGGGGAGGGCGCTTGGCGAGACCATGGCGGTCGCCTTTGTCCTCGGCAACAACCACAGGATCACGACCTCGCTCCTCGACGCCGCGGCAACGATCACGGTAACGCTCGCCAATGAATTTGCAGAAGCGGACAATGATGTCTATCTCTCCGCACTCTTTTATCTTGCGCTGGTGCTCTTTGTGATGAGCTTCATCACCCTGGCGATAGCCAAGTTCTTTCTGCTCAAGGCAGAGAGGAAGTATTCACGATGACCACAGAGCAGAAGAGAAAAATAGAGGGCAGCATTGCTCTTGCGCTCAGCACTCTTGCTGCGTTTCTGGGGCTTTTCTGGCTGGTCTTTATCCTGGGCGATGTCCTGGTGCATGGCCTCAAGGCCCTGACCCCAAGCCTCTTCATGAACGATCCTTCTCCGCCCGGCACTGACGGGGGAGGCCTGAGAAATGCCTTTGTCGGACAGCTTGTCATAACGATCTTTGCGACCCTGATCGGTGTGCCGGTCGGCGTCCTCGGCGGGACCTTCCTTGCAGAGTATGCACGCGGACGAAAGATCGCGCGGATCATCAGTATCCTCTCCGACATCATGGTGAGCGTGCCCTCGATCGTCATCGGTACCTTCATCTACGCAGTGCTGGTCAGACCGATCGGCCACTTCAGCGGGTGGGCAGGGGCGATCGCGCTCTCGATCATCATGATACCGGTCGTCTTGCGGACGACCGAGGACATGCTCTCGTTGGTCCCCTGGACCCTGCGCGAGGCTGCCTTTGCGCTCGGCGCGCCGTACTACAAGGTGATCACCCAGGTGGTGTACCGCGGGGCAGCAACCGGCATCCTGACCGGAATCCTTCTTTCGATCGCCCGGGTGGCAGGAGAGACAGCGCCGCTTCTCTTCACCTCATTCAACAACTCCTTCTTCTCGCTGAACATGAAGCAGCCCATCTCGTCGCTCACGGTCACGATATTTCAGTACGCCATGGGGCCGTACGATGCCTGGCATGAGCAGGCATGGGCAGCCGCTTTTGTGATCACCATATTCATTCTGATCCTGACCATAACCGGAAGGCTCATCATCAAATGGAGGTACCGTTAGTGCGTGAGCAGATAGAACTGAGAGTAAAAGGACTGAATTTTTATTATTCCGGCGGGATCCACGCGCTGAAAGAGATCAATCTGCCGATCCACAGCAATCAGGTAACAGCCCTGATCGGGCCGTCCGGCTGCGGCAAGACTACGCTCCTGCGGTGCTTTAACCGGATGCATGACCTGTATCCGGGCAACCGGTACGAGGGCGAGATCTATTTTGTGAAAGACGATATTCTCAGCCCTGATACTGACCTGATCAGCCTCAGGAGCCGTGTCGGCATGGTCTTCCAGAAGCCGACCCCGTTTCCGATGAGCATATTCGACAACATTGCGTACGGCCTGAAGCTGAAGGGCATCAGGAAGAGGGCAGAGCTCTCGGAGCGGGTCGAAAAGGCCCTGCATCATGCCGCTCTCTGGGATGAGGTGAAGGACAAGCTCAATGCAAGCGCGTACGATCTTTCCGGAGGCCAGCAGCAGCGGCTGGTCATCGCACGCGCACTGGCGGTCAATCCTGAAGTGCTGCTCTTTGATGAGCCGACCTCTGCGCTTGATCCGATATCGACCGCCAAGATAGAGGAGCTGACAGAGACGCTGAAGAAAGATGTTACGATAATCATCGTTACGCATAATATGCAGCAGGCAGCCCGCATCTCGGACTGGACCGGATTTATGATGATGGGCGAGCTGGTCGAGTTCGACAGGACCGACAAGATATTTACTGCGCCGTCCGTGAAGCTGACTGAAGACTATGTAACCGGGAGGTTTGGATAATGACTGTTTTTGACGAGGAACTGCAGCATCTGAAGGAGAAGCTTCTCAAGATGGGATCTCTGGTGGAGGATGCGATCAAGAACTCCATTCATGCCCTGGTCGAGCGGGACAATAGCCTTGCCCATAAGGTGATAGACAATGACCGCCTGGTGAATACCCTTGACGTCGAGATCGATGAGGAATCGATCCGCCTCATAGCGCTCAGACAGCCGATGGCAACAGATCTGCGCTTTATCACCATGGCGATGAAGATAACCACGGATATGGAGCGCATGGGCGATCTGGCGGTCAATATCGCGGAAAGGGCGCTTGAACTGAACGAAGAGCCGGTGCTGAAACCATACATCGATATACCCAAGATGAGGACGATCGCCCAGGGCATGATACGGGATGCGCTCGATGCCTTTGTCAGGAAGGACAAGAATCTTGCCATGGATGTGATCATGCGGGACGACAAGGTTGACGATCTCAAGCGGGAGGTACTGAAGGAACTGGCTTTTTTTATGACCCAGGACCCTTCGACCGTCTCACGCGCCATGAAGGTAAGTTTTGTTGCGCAGTATCTCGAACGCTTTGCAGACCATGCCACGAATATTGCCGAGATGGTGATCTATCTTGTTGAGGGCAAGATCATCAGGCATACCCTGCCATCTCAATAGGATAAAAAAGGCTCTTGCCGGAAGATATGAATGATCGATGGCTACTCAAATATGAAGATTGGTCGAGAGAATTAACAGCCGGCAAAACATGGAACTCGTGTTCTCTTCAGGAAGGACTCATGCAACGCTCTGCTTCGTAGATAACATCGTCTTCAGCACATCACCGAGGCGCTTGATACCGGTCCTGATCGTCTCTTCATCAACACTTGAGTAGTTCAGGCGGAGGGTGTTGACGTCCTTTTTGTTCACATAAAAGGGGTCGCCCGGCACAAAGGCCACCTTCTGCCTGACTGCCTCTTTAAATACCTCCATGGCAGACATTCCCGCAGGAAGCGTGGCCCAGAGGAACATGCCTCCCTCAGGATGCGTATAGGCGATCTCAGCCGGGAAATATTCCTGCATCGCCCTGACCATGGCGTCCCGCTGCTTCCCGTACGCCTGACGGATCTTGCTTATATGGGTATCGATATCATTGTCCTTCAGATACTGATGGATGATCCTCTGGCCGAAATAGTTGGTATGCAGGTCAGAGGCCTGCTTGGCGATCACCAGTTTCTCCATGATCTCATTGTTCGCAACGATCCATCCGATGCGGAAGGAAGGGACCACGGTCTTTGAGAACGAGCCGAGCAGCACCGTGTTTTCGGGCATGAGCTGATAAAAGGAGGATTTTTCCTTGCCGAGAAAGCGCAGTTCCCCATACGGGTCGTCCTCCACAAGGATCGTCCTTTTACCTCTGAGCATATGCGTAACACTCTTTCGGTTCTCTTCAGAATAGCTGATGCCTGAGGGGTTCTGAAAGTTCGGCACGCAGTAGAATATCTTCACAAAATGGTCGGATATGACCTTATGGAACAGATCGAGCTCTATGCCTTCCTCATTCACCGGCACCGGGTGAAAGGTCGATTTGTAGATCGAAAATGCCTGTATGGCGCCGAGGTATCCTGGCTCTTCCATGATGACATTGTCGCCGTCGTTCAGCAGGGTCTTGCCGAGGAGGTCCATGCCCTGCTGGGAGCCTGAGGTGATCAGGATGTTGTCAGGATGAACATGGACATGCTTTGACTTATACCGGTCTGCGATCCATTCCCTCAACGGGATAAAACCTTCAGAGGAGCTGTACTGCAGGACATCCTTGCCCGACTCATCAAGGAGCTTGTTCGTCGCCTTTTTTATTTCTTCAAGCGGGAAGAGGTCGCGGTTCGGCAGTCCGCCGGCAAAGGATATGACAGACCCGTCCACTGCCAGTTTCAGGATCTCCCTGATAAAGGACCTCGGCACATCAGATATTCTGTCTGCAAAGATATTGCCCATGCTTTCTCCGTTACGGCAAGGTCACTCCAGATACCACGTGCCTGTTTTTTCCTCGTATGCCAGCAGATGGACGCGGCTGTCGCTGCCCTTTATCCTGAAACAGCGTCTTCTCCTGTTGCCGACAGCATCTTCTTCGATCCATTGGCTTTGGACCTCGATAACACTGATCTTTTCATCCCCCAGCATGAATGACCGGGGCGCCTCCTCCCCGCAATGGCCGGCATAGGCAATGACCTCGATCTTCTGTCCCTGCACGAAAGGGAATCAGCGAACGCTACTCAATATTGAAGGTCGCAACTTCTTTCATGCCCGGAATGTACTGGCCGATCGGCACAAGCTTCTTGTTGTCCTTTACGCAGTCGATGATGATGGTCCAGAGCTGGTTCAGCTCTTCTTTTTCACGGGCATTCTCAGGGGTCATTTTCAGTACTGTTCCTTCGAGTTCGATCTTCATGGCAGATCCTCCGATGCAATAAGATAGTTCATTATACTATGAATACCATTTTTCAGACGGCGCAGACAGGTCGTCAAAGATAGCCGATGCAGCGGTAGCGCCCTGGCCGACTGCAGTGACGATCTGCTTGAACCCCCCGGTAATATCCCCGGCTGCGTACACGCCCGGCACATTTGTCCGGTAATCCGTGTCAACCTTGATATAGCCTTCGTCGTCTGTCTTCACGTTCAGCTTTTTTGCCAGTTCGTTGTTCGGGACGTACCCTATGGCGATGAACAGACCATCTGCCGGCACGATGCGCCGCGACCCGTCCAGCGTATTTTCGAGCACAACCTCTTTTGCGAACTTGTCCCCCCTGATCTCATGTACTGCACTGTTCCAGATGATCGGGATGTTGTTGGCAGCAAGGCTGTCCTGCAGGAATTTCTCTGCCCGCAGTCTGTCCCTCCGGTGGACAATGGTGACATTAACGCCGATATTCTTTAAATAGAGAGCTTCTGTGGCTGCTGTGTTGCCGCCTCCGACAACGAAGACCTTCTTCCCGTCCTTGAAGAAATACCCGTCACAGGACGCGCAGTAGCTGACGCCCCGGCCATAAAACTCCTTTTCTCCGGGCACATCCAGTTTTCTGGACTCTGCGCCGGTCGCGATCAATAGGGCCCTGACGCTGTATGCTGCCTTGTTTGTCCTGAGCTCGAAGCGTTCGCCCTTCTGCTGGATCTCGAGCACCTCTTCGCCCTGGTGGATGTCTGTATAGTGAATTGCCTGCTGCGCCATCATGTCCATGAGCGTTTTACCGCCGATGCGGGTGAACCCGGGGTAGTTCTCGACCACAGGAGTGATGGCCACCTGGCCGCCGATATTCCCTTTTTCGATGACAACGGAATGCAGCCCGCTCCGTTCAGCGTAGATCGCAGCAGTCAGGCCTGCAGGACCGGCGCCGACGATCACGAGATCTTTTTCGATCATATCTCCGCCTTCAAACGGCTTGATTGTGATCGGCGCTGCGGTCAGCACTTCCTCGACAAAGACCTCTTCAGGCTGCAGTCCTGTGCCGACAGGCTGATCATCAACAAAGGTCTGGGGAACGGAGAAGGCATTGAATTGTGTTGCAAGGTCTTTGTTCTCATAGATCTCGATGATCTCGGTGCTGATAACGTCCGCTCTTTCTATTGCAGCGCAGATCGCGAGAATCACCTGCAGGGGGCAATAAGGACAGGTGGGGCTCACAAAGACCTTTATATTGCGCTTATCCTTCAGTTCGGCAAGTCGTTTTTTCGATGCATCAGAGAGGACGGTCTTGCCTGTGGAGGCCATGAGCAGCGCGACCAGAAAGGTGCGGGCCTCTTCTCCTGCAGGAGCGCCGGTAAGCCTTATGGCATAGCGCTCAGGCTCGATCAGGAGTGTGGGGGTCCGGGTGACGTTATATTTTTTTGCCGTTTCACTGTCCGGTGTCACAATAACAGGTTTGATCTTGTCCGACAGGGCAGAGAGTTCCCCCAGGAGTTTCCTGCAGAACTCATTAAAAGGCCTGTTCTGGTCTTTTGACAGTACGGCAACAACGGTCACCGGCTTATCCATCTGCGCCAGTTCCTGCTGGAGCGCCTTTTTCGAGTCTTCCGGAATAAATGCGTCTTTCTTTGCTTTCATTTCCTGTCCTGAAGATTTATATGGGTTTTCCAGCCCTTATTTTACCTGAAAAAAGGCCAAATTGTCGGGCAGGGTGACGGGACAATTCCCGGGCATAGCCTTTATTGACTTGAAATTCCCATCTCGGATAAGATAACAATTCAATGAAAATAGCTATCGGATCAGATCACGCAGGCTTTGGCCTCAAAGAGGATGTGCTTCAGCTTTTAAAAGGGCTCGATCACGAAATTGTCGACTGCGGAACCTATAATACAGAATCTGTGGACTACCCTGATTTCGGTGAAAAGGTCTCGTCCAAGGTCTCCGCAGGAGAGGTTGACAGGGGTATCCTGATCTGCGGCACCGGCCTGGGCATGTCCATGGTGGCGAACAAGTTCCCGAATGTCAGGGCAGCGCTCTGCAATGATCTCTTCAGTGCAAAGATGAGCAGGCTCCATAATGATGCAAATATCCTTGTCCTCGGCGGCAGGATCATCGGCAAGGACCTGGCTGCCGAAATCGTGCGCACCTGGCTGAGCACGGCATTCGAGGGTGACCGGCATATGAGAAGACTGAATAAAATCAAAAAAATAGAGGAAACCTTAAACAGCAATGATTGATGAAAGCCTGAAAACCAGCGATCCCGAAGTATATGCTGCCATCGAGCAGGAGAAGAACAGGGAGCACCAGAAGATCGTGCTCATCGCCTCGGAAAACTATGCGAGCCGGGCAGTGCTTGAGGCACAGGGGTCGATCTTTACGAATAAATATGCTGAAGGATACCCGGGGAAAAGGTACTACGGCGGCTGTGAATATGCTGATGCGGTCGAGACGCTTGCGATCGAACGGGCAAAGAAGATCTTCGGTGCAGAACATGTGAACGTGCAGCCGCACTCCGGTTCCCAGGCGAACATGGCGGTATATTTCGCGGCCATCAAGCCCGGCGATACGATCCTCGGCATGAGTCTCAGCCATGGCGGCCATCTGACCCACGGCGCTTCTGTCAGTTTCTCCGGCACATTGTATAAGAACTACTCGTACGGCGTGAACAAGGACGGCGTCATTGACCTTGACCAGGTAAGGGAGCTTGCGCAGGAGCATAAGCCCCGCATGATCATAGTCGGCGCAAGCGCCTATTCCCGCCTCCTCGATTTCAAGGGTTTTTCTGATATCGCAAAAGAGGTCGGTGCCTATCTGATGGCAGATATCGCCCACATAGCCGGCCTGATCGCTGCAGGAGTACACCCCTCTCCTGTTCCCTATGCCGACTTTGTCACCTCCACAACCCATAAGACCCTCAGGGGGCCGCGCGGCGGCATGATCATGTGCAGGGCAGAGCATGCAAAGGCAATAGACAAGGTGATCTTTCCCGGCATCCAGGGAGGTCCGCTGGTGCATGTGATCGCAGCCAAGGCAGTTGCCTTCAAAGAGGCGATGACCGAGGATTTCACCTCGTATCAGAAACGCGTTGTCGAAAATGCAAAGACCCTTGCAGACGAGCTGGTCAAGAGGGGTTTCAGCATTATCTCGGGCGGCACGGACAACCATCTCATGCTCGTCGACCTGACGAACAAGAACAGCACCGGCAAGGATGCCGAGGATGCTCTCGACAAGGCCGGCATAACCGTGAACAAGAATGCCATTCCCTATGATACGAGGCCGCCGGCCGTGACCAGCGGCATCAGGCTCGGCACACCGAGTATTACGACCCGCGGCATGGGCAAATCAGAGATGGTCGAAATTGCAGAGATCATATCCTCGGTCATAGACAACTGCACAGACCCGGGGAAGATCCAGGCCTTTGCCGAGCGGGTAAAGGTCCTCTGCAATAAGTTCCCGATCTACCGGTAATACCGTGAAGAGTGTCAGTGAACAGTGTCAGGCTGAAATAAGAAATTCTTTCATGGCTGATACTGACTGTTCTTTCCTGACACTTATAACTGTCACGGACACTGATTATCCATGAAATGCCCCTTTTGCGAGAGCCAGGAAGACAAGGTCATTGACTCACGCGTAAGCAAGGAGGGCAATGCCATCCGCCGCAGGCGCGAATGCCTGAAATGCGGCAAGCGTTTTACCTCCTATGAACGGGTCGAGGAACTGGCCCCCATGGTGATCAAGAAGGACGGCAGGAGAGAGTCCTTCAATGCAGAGAAGATCAGAAGCGGTCTGCTCATTGCCTGCAAGAAAAGGCCTATTGAGATCGAAAAGATCGATGAGATCGTTGACAATATAGAGAAGAAACTTATCGGTCTCGGCGAAAAGGAGATCCCAAGCTCGTCTATCGGCGAGGAGATCATGGCCGCGCTGAAGGAGCTCGATAAAGTAGCCTATGTGAGATTTGCCTCTGTGTACCGCCAGTTCAAGGATATCAATGAGCTGATGGATGAGGTGAAGATCCTCTTCGAACACCACGAAGCAAAGAAATAATGCAGACCTCTCTTCTCCTCGTCATAGAGGACGATGAAACCATCTCTCTCAGCCTCAGGTCATATTTTGAAAGCAAAGGATGCAGCGTTCTTACCGCCCCTACCTGCAGGGAAGGCCTTGAGATCTGCCTCAGGGAGATACCTGATACCGTAATCCTCGATCTTCGGCTGCCTGACGGGTACGGCCTTGACGTGCTCAGGGAGATCAAGAAAGAGTGGCCTGAGATTTCGGTAATCGTCATGACCGCGTATGGCGAGATAGACGAGGCTGTCATGGCCATGAAGCTCGGAGCAGAATATTATTTTCAGAAACCGATATCCCTGGATGCGCTCGCTGTCTATGTAGAAAAGAGCATAGGCATCAAAAAGCTGAGGCAGGAGGCGGTCTTCTGCAAAAAGACCGATTTCCCGATCATCGGCAGGAGCCATCATATGCAGAGCATCATCCATATGATCAACCTCCTTGCCGCAAACCCCTCGACCACGGTGCTGATCCTTGGCGAGACCGGCACCGGCAAGGAGATCATCGCCCGCAATATCCATGCGCTCAGCAGCAGGGCGCCTATGCCGTTTGTTGCGATCAACTGCGCTGCGATCCCTGAGCATATCATCGAGAGCGAACTCTTCGGGTACGAGGCCGGCGCCTTTACTGATGCGAAAAAGACGAAGATCGGCCTTATTGAGCTTGCTGACAAGGGCACGCTTTTCCTCGATGAGATCGGGGACATGCCTCGCAGCGCCCAGGCCAAGATACTGCGCGTTACCGAGACAAAGTCCCTTAAGCGCCTGGGCGGCACGCGGGATATTGCCGTAGATATCCGGATCGTGGCTGCAACGAACAAAGACCTCGCTGCTCTGGTCAGGAAGGGCCGCTTCAGGGAAGACCTGTACTACCGCCTCAACATCATGCCGCTGGAGGTTCTGCCCTTGCGGGACAGGGCTGATGACATCCCGTTCATAGCAGAATTTTTGCTGAAAGAGATAAAGAAGACCCTTGCTAAAAAGGGCATCGGGGTATTGACAGAGGCTGCCAAAGATATGCTCTGCCGCTATTCCTGGCCCGGGAATGTGCGGGAGCTGAAAAATGTGATAGAAAGGGCTGCCATACTCTGTCCGGAGGGGGATATCCTGCCCCGGCATATCATTATCCCTGAACTAAAGGCCGGAGCAGAAGAGAGCAGGCCGCTGCCGCTCAGTGAAATGGAGCAGGCGCATATCAGACATGTCCTGCGTTTGGCGAACAACAACAGGACAAAGGCTGCCGAAATGCTGGCCATAGCCAGATCAACCCTGAACGAAAAGATCAAGAAATATACCCTCAACTGACCGAAAATCGGACAATATGTCCTGTTTTCGGTCAGTATCTGTATTTGTACATCTTCCCTGAACGCACCAAAATTCCCTGTCAAAATAAAAAAACCTTTAAAAACAGCCTGTTTTGAAATCTGCATCCTTCTTAATCCTGGCATAAAAATATGGCACATGTCTTGATAACGTATTATAGGCACAATTACCGTGCAAGATGATAGATGCAATTTTCAGTTCAAGGAAAAGAAGAATGAAAAAAATGTTGCGTATTGGCAAGGAACAAACGATACTGGAACTGATGGAAGCGCTATTACAGAGGGGGAATTAACATGAAAAAGATTTTGATCGTTGATGATGAACCCACGATCCTGATGACACTGTCGCATCTGCTCAGCAACCAGGAGACTACGGTCATCACCAGCAGCCGGATGGAAGAGGCTGAGGAAGCGCTTTCACGATACACTTTTGACCTGGTGATTGCAGACATACGGCTGAGCGGTATGGAGGGGATGGAAGGACTTGAACTGCTCAGCTACGTGAAGCAGATCAGCCCGGTGACCGAAGTGATCATCATGACAGCCTACGGATCTGAAGAGATGCGGGAGGACGCGCGGAAGAGAGGGGCTTTTCATTACTATGAGAAGCCGATCGATATCCCGCATCTTCTCAAGAAGGTCCAGTCTCTCAATATACCGGTTGCGGCAAAGGGGTAGCGATATGTATTTAATCAGAAGGAGGGGGTATGACCGTGCTGAATAAGATCCTGATCGTAGACGATTCCCAGCTTATCCATAATATGTACAGGCTGATCATGAACAGGTATCAGGGGTGCAAGATCCTTGATGCCATGAACGGCCTTGAGGCGCTTGATATACTTTCCCGTGAGAATGATTTCGATATTATCCTGCTGGATATCAACATGCCGGTCATGAACGGCATCCAGTTCATGGAGAAGCTGCATGGCGAGAATCTGTACCGCCATATCCCGGTCATCGTCATCAGCACAGAAGGCAGAGAGGAAGATACGCTGAGGGCATTGAAGCTGGGAGCGGTCGGGTACGTCGTAAAACCGTTCAAACCCCATCTGCTGCATGAACTGATCGAAAAAATACTGGGCAAGAAGAAGGCGAGTTCTCCTTTTGCCGAAATAGACCGGCGCAAAGAGAACGCATCCAAGTGATCCCATGACAGCGCATCAGGCAGAGAGGCAATAAGGCAGGTATGACCAATAAGGCAGGCATAGCCACGGAACGGATCGTCACGGAAGACGAATACAGGCGCTTCCGTGAACTGATCGAAGAGCGTTTCGGCATGAAGCTGAAGGGCGGCAGAAGGCTCACCTTCCATATGAAGATTTCGCACAGGCTTGCGATCCTCGGTCTGGAAACGTACCAGCAATATTATGACTATCTCGTCTCCGATCCCGAGGGCATAGAGCCGGCGATCCTGCTGTCACACCTGGCAAATCATGAGACCTGTTTTTTCAGGGACAGGGAGCAGATCAAGCTTCTGTCGTCGCTCCTGAACGAGGCAGCAGCCGGTCAGCAGCCCGGCCATAAAAGAGGCATCAGGATCCTTTCTGCGGCATCCGGTACGGGGGAAGAGGCATATACCCTGAGCTCCGTGATACGCAGCTGCGGTTTCTGCCCGCCGGAGTGGGATGTGAAGATCATCGGCATTGATGTTGACCCTGCAGCACTGTCCAAGGCCCAGAAGGGCAGGTACACCAGAAATTCTTTCTCAGATACGGTCAGCGGCAGCACGTTTATACGGGAGGATTTTATTGCAGAAGGAGATCAGTATATCGTGAAGCCCGATCTCAGGGAAAATGTCGAATTCAGATCTGCCAACCTTGTTGACAGCGGATCCTTTGCCGGGCTCGGCGTGATGGATATCATCTTCTGCCGCCATGTCCTTGAAAATATGACCGAGAGCGGCATTCAGCGCGCTGTCCGGAATCTCTTCAGCATACTTGCTGATGACGGATATCTGTTCATCGGCACGTCTGAGAGCCTTATCCAGTATACGAGCCTGTTCGTCCCGCAGTATGTGGGCGGCATGACCGTGTACCGGAAGAATGTCAGGAACAGGCAGGCACAGACCGGATTGCGGGCGAGGAGATTTCTGCAGCAGGAGGCTAAATGACGATGCTGAAGGAACCGCGTGAGATATGGAAGACACTGCCGAAAAAGGACTGGTGGGAGCGGCAGCAGGAGATCGCCCGGCTGATCTCCCATCCGGTCGAGGAATACCGGGAAGAGCTTGAGCAGGGCATCAGGAACGATGATGACGCAGACGCCAGGAATGCAGCCATGGAGGTGTACCGTGCCCTCGGTCCGCGAGGCTTTTCTTCGCTTGAGGGACTGTTGCAGGACAAGAATCACGAGGTGAGACTTTTTGCCGTGAATATCCTCTGCAGCATCGCTGACCGCGGGACCTTTCCGCTCCTTGCAGAGGCCCTGCAGGATGCTGATGTCAACGTACGCGTGGCTGCTGCCGAAGCCCTTGGGAAGATACGGGATGAGCGTGCCGTGCAGGTGCTGGAGGCTGTACTCGAGGATGAGCCGTGGGTGGCTATGGCTGCCATTGATGCTCTGGGCGAGATCGGCGGAGAGCCTGCGCTCAGAGTTCTGTACCGCTGCCTCGAAATGCCCGGTTTTCAGGAGCTTGCAATAGCCTCGATCGGCAAGGCCGGCAAGCAGGAGTCTGTCAAATACCTTGCCGACTGCCTGCATAACGGGCAGCTCGCAGAATACGCCCTCAAGGCCTTTCTGGAGATCGCAGAACGGGAAAATCTGAGACCGGATCCCGAGTTTTTCATGCATCACATACCGATGCTTCTCGGCATGCTGCAGTCTGCTGATCCGGGGACGAGGAAAGCGGTCGGCATTGCGATCAGCTGGTCGCACAGCGCAGGTGCGCAGCAGTGCCTGATAGAGTCAGTACGGGACGAAGAACTTCAGGAATATGCGGTTGCAGCCCTGCTTGAAGCAGGGAAACGGGCTGTATGCGGCATCATTGACGAGATGCGGGGTTCGACCGGATCTCACCGGGTGCTGCTTGCCAAGACGCTGAGCATGCTCGGCGAGCAGGACGCACTGCTGCAGTTCGCTGATGACAGCGATCCTGAGGTCCGCACGGAAGTGGCCCTTGCCCTCGGCTCTGTTGCTCTGCCGCGGGCCGTACAGACGCTCGAATCCATGCTTCAGGACCCTGAGGAGGAAGTCCGTATGGCTGCCAGGCGGAGTCTCGAGAAGAAAGAAAAAGGGGTGAATCCATGAGCTTCAGATCAGCTGCATCCGGGGGACCGGGAAGGCTTGTGATGAGCGGCAGTCTTACGATAGAGAATGCTGCAAAGATACGGGAAGAGCTGATCCGGGCATTTGGGGAGTCTGAAAAGGTTGTCCTTGAGCTCAGAGAGGATGTTGCTGCTGATGTTGCCTTTCTGCAGACAGTCTGTTCAGCCCATCGGACAGCTGTCAGGGAGAAGAAGACATTTGAACTGGATTGGTCTGCTGCTCCTGCGGTAGGGCAGCTGCTGGCAGATGCAGGGTACAGCTGTGATGAACCATGCCTTGCCAGGGCAGACGAAGACCATAAAACAGGCAGAGGAGATGCGAATGAGTAGTACGATCATGACGGTCGACGATTCTGCCAGTATCCGTCAGCTGGTGAGCTTTACTCTGAAACAGCATGGGTACGAGGTGGTCGAAGCGGTCAATGGGTCCGAAGCGATCAGGAAACTGAATCAGAAAAAAATTGATATGCTGATCACAGACATCAATATGCCTGAGATAGACGGCATAAGCCTTATAAAAAAGGTGAGGGACGATCCCTCTTATAAATTCATCCCCATTATCATTCTCACGACAGATTCCCAGGGCGAGAAGAAGGAAGAGGCAAAGGCTGCCGGTGCAACAGGATGGATCGTCAAGCCGTTCCGGCCGGATCAGCTTGTTGCGGCAGTACGGAAGGTGATGGCATGAGCGACGAATTCGATCAGATCAGGGAAGCTTTCAGGCTCGAGGCATCCGAGATCCTGACAGCACTTGAAGCATCACTTCTTGAGCTTGAGAAGGACCCTGACAATATGGACGCTGTCCAGGCCATATTCAGGGCGTTCCATACCCTGAAAGGTTCCGGCGGCATGTGCGGTTTTGATGACATTTCCGCGTTTACGCATCAGATCGAAACCGTCTATGACCTGGTCAGGAACTGGAAGATAGAAGCGAACAAGGCCCTGATCGACCTGACCCTGTCCGCCTGCGACCAGATACGCGACATGATGGACGCAGACCAGACCGGCAAACAGGCAGTCGAAAACCGGGCTGCTGATATCCTTGCATTGTTCAGCAAGTTCATACCTGAAGAAAGAAAGACCAAGATACTGCTGAAGCAGGCCGGTCTTGCCGAAGACATATTGGGCGCTGAAGCGGCCCAGGAGAAAAAAACAGTGTACCGGATCCGCTTCAGGCCTGCCCAGGACCTTTTTTTGAGCGGCACAAATCCCCTGTTGCTGCTCAAGGAACTCAGGGCAATGGGCGACTGCAAGGTCATAGCGCACACCGATGCCATACCCCCTCTTGACCAGCTGGATGCAGAGGCATGTTATCTGTACTGGGACATCATACTGACCACGGCAAAAGAGATGAATGTGATCCAGGATGTATTCATCTTTGTCCAGGACGGATCAGAGGTGAAGATAGACATTATCGATGACGGGGAGACCGAGCTCGAATCTGAGGACTACAGGAAATTGGGGGAGATACTTATCGAGAAGAAGGACATAAAGAAAGAGGACCTTGAGCAGATACTGCGGGAGAGAAAGCGTCTCGGAGAGCTGCTGGTCGAAGAGGGGCTGGTGCCGGAGCTGAGCATACAGGCTGCGCTCACCGAGCAGGAACAGGTGAAGCAGGTCCGTGAGAACAGGCAGAAGATCGAGGCGATGATGAATATCCGGGTGGCTTCACGCAAACTCGATAAACTGATCAACCTCGTGGGTGAACTGGTCACGCTGCAGGCACGGCTCAGCCAGACCTCTTCAAAGCGGGAAGATCCGGAACTTTCCCTGATCTCGGAGGAGGTGGACCGCCTGGTCGAAGAGCTCAGGGACACCACCATGAACATGCGCATGCTGCCGATGGGGAGTACGTTCGGCAAGTTCAAGCGGCTGGTGCGTGACCTGGCAGCAGAACTCGGCAAGGAGGCTGAACTGATTGCTGAAGGCGCAGAGACAGAGCTCGACAAGACCGTTATCGAGAAGCTGAATGACCCCTTGATCCATATCATCAGGAACAGCATAGACCACGGCATAGAACTGCCTGACCTGCGCAGAAAGCAGGGCAAGCCGAGGAAAGGCAGCATCCGCCTTTCCGCAGCCCATTCCGGCGCTTTTGTGGTGATACAGGTGCAGGATGACGGTGCCGGCCTCGACAAGGATGCCATATACGCCAAGGCCCTGCAAAAAGAGCTCATCAGCCCTGACCAGGAGCTGAGCGAGCGTGAGATATTCAATCTGATCCTTGCCCCCGGATTTTCGACTGCGACCAATGTCACCAGCGTATCCGGACGCGGCGTTGGCATGGATGTGGTGAAAAAGGCGGTTGACAGCCTCAGGGGCAAGATAGAGATAGAAAGCCGGCCCGGGGAAGGCACGACCATGACCCTGAGCCTGCCCCTCACCCTGGCGATCATAGAGGGACTTCTGGTGCAGGTAGGGGTCGATAAGTTCGTGATACCGTTATCGATCGTGGAGGAATGCATCGAGCTGACCGGTCAGACGACCAAGGAGAGCCACGGCAGGCATATCGTGAACGTACGCGGCCAGATCGTACCCTACATCCGTCTTCGGGAGAATTTCGCGATCAGCGGTGATGAGCCTGAGATCCAGCAGATCGTGATCGTAAATGCAGAGAACAGACGCGTCGGCTTTGCCGTGGACTTTGTGATCGGTGAGCACCAGATCGTGATCAAGTCGCTTGGCAAGTTCTATAACGATGTGCAGGGTATCTCCGGTGCAACGATCCTTGGAGACGGTTCTGTTGCCCTGATCCTTGACATGCTGCAGCTGGTCCGGCTGGTCGAAGCAGAAGAAAACGCATAAGTTTTTTCAACTGGCATGTGATTTCCCTGTATTAGTGGCGCTGTCCTTATTGCAGCGCTGACAACGTTAACCATTAACCATTGGGGACAGAGGGAGAAGAGTAGTAATGAAATTGACTATTTCTCAAAAATTGGGCTCTGTGCTCGGCATCCTTCTGATACTGATGATCATAATGGGGGCCTTCTTTTATCTCTCTTCCCGTCAGGTCCAGAAGGCAGTAGCCCAGAATCAGGAACAGCGCGGCATAAACGAACTGATGACCGGCCGGATCATAGACCATCTGAAATGGATGGACGGTATATCCACCGGCATGTTCATCCAGAACAAGGACTTTACCGGCAAGCTCGATCCGGAGGAATGCAATCTCGGCAAGTGGATGAAGACGTTCAAGCCCTATTCCGCCGAACTGGCGGAACCGTTCCATGCACTTGATGCGCCGCACCGGAAGCTGCACAGCACAGCAGAAAAGATCATCTCTGCGCATAAGGCAGGAGACCGGAACAGCGCCACGGCCATCTTCATGGAGGAGACCGTGCCTGCGGTCAACGACGTTCAGGCACACCTTATAGAGATGAAGGACATACTGCAGAGGGACGAGACAACGTCGCTCTCAGAACTCACAAAGGTCCAGTCCAACGAGAAGATCGTCTCGATCTCGCTCACTGTTTTGGCCATTCTGATCGGCAGTGTTCTGTCGATCATTATTATAAGGAACCTGATGCATCTCCTTGGCGGAGAACCTGATTATATAGCCGGGATCGCCGAGCGGATCTCTGCAGGCGACCTTACCATGGAACTGAAGTCCGGAAGAGATACGGAGACCGGGATCTTTGCGTCGATGAAAAAGATGGTCAGCCAGCTCAGGGAGATCGTTGAAGATGTGACCTTTGCCTCATCCAATGTGGCCTCCGGGAGCCGGGAGATGAGCCAGAACATCCAGCAGCTCTCTCAGGGTGCCTCAGAACAGGCCGGCTCGGTAGAAGAAGTCTCCTCCTCCATGGAGCAGATGGTATCGAATATCAGCCAGAATGCGAACAATGCCATGCAGACAGAGAAGATCGCCTTCAAATCTGCTGCGGACGCCCTGGAGAGCACCGAGGCTGTCACTGACACGGTCATGGCAATGAAGCAGATCTCCGAAAAGATATCGATCATAGAGGAGATCGCACGCCAGACGAACCTGCTGGCCCTGAACGCCGCGATAGAGGCAGCCCGTGCCGGAGAGCAGGGCAAAGGCTTTGCCGTGGTCGCCGCAGAGGTGAGGAAACTTGCAGAGCGGAGCCAGACCGCTGCGGTTGAGATAAGCAAGCTTTCAGAATCCAGCATGGATGTGGGAGAGCGCGCATGCGATATGCTGATCAAGCTGGCGCCCGGCATACAGAAGACCGCAGAGCTGGTGCAGGAGATCAACGGTGCAAGCGCTGAACAGAGCAGCGGTGCCGGCCAGATAAACAAAGCGATACATCAGCTCGATCAGGTGGTACAGCAGAATGCCGGTGCAGCAGAGGAGATGTCTGCGACCGCAGAAGAGCTTTCAGCGCAGGCAGAGCATCTCCAGAACGCAATAGCCTTCTTTCGGGTGCCCGAAGGAATGAGCGGCAAAGATCGGAAATATCTCGAAGCCCTTGAAAAGGAAATGACCGTTGAGCATGAAGCGGTTTTATCATAACGACAAAGAAAAGAAGGAGGGGGATAATCATATCAGTATTCCGTTACGGGGAATGGTGGGTAATCTGGTTGAGAACGTCTAATATTTAATAAAAGGAGAACAATTATGAGTCTGAAAAATTTAAAGATCGGTAAAAGGCTTGGGCTTGGGTTTGGGGTGGTCCTGCTGCTTCTTCTTGTCATTTCAGCCACTGCCTATTTTGGTGTTAACAAGATGCATTACACTTCTGAACATATGCTGCAGTTTGAAGGAGGCGTTGCCGAACATTCCGGCAGGCTCAGGGCAAATGTGCTTGGGGCACGAAGGTTCGAAAAGGACGTATTTATCAATCTCGAGAACCGTGAAAAGGTCGAGAGCTACTACAAGGAATGGGCTGATGAGGTTAAATCCATACAGGAACGCCTGGCCAGTCTTGATAAGGTTGCCACCTCAAAAGATGACAAGGACCTGCTGAAGAAGATGGGCGACGATATTGACGTATACGAAAAAGGGTTCAAAAAGACTTATAGCATGATCCTTGCCGGTCAGGTCAAGACGACCGAGGATGCGAATAAGGCCATGACAGATGTCAAGGATGAGATCCACAATGCTGAAAAGAATGCAAAGGATTTTGCTACTGATGGCTGGAAACGCATGCATGAAGATGAGGAGATGCTGGCCTCTTTGAAGAAACAGACGATCACGGTCAACTTTGTTATAGCCAGTATCGCGATACTCATAGGCATTATCATCAGCATACTGATAACAAAGAGCATCACAACACCCCTGAACGAAGCTGTTTCAGTGGCAAATAAAATTGCAGCTGGAGACCTCACGATCGCTGTGGAGCAGAAGAGCACGGATGAGACCGGGCAGCTTCTTGCTGCAATTAAGAACATGATCGAGAAATTAAAAGATACCATTGCTGATGTGAAGTCAGCTGCTGACAATGTTGCCTCCGGCAGTTCTGAGCTGAGTGCGAGCTCTGAGCAGATGTCGCAGGGTGCCTCAGAGCAGGCAAGCTCGGTCGAGGAGGTCTCCTCTTCGATGGAAGAGATGGTCTCGAACATCAGGCAGAACGCAGACAATGCCCAGCAGACAGACAAGATAGCGCTCAAGTCAGCAAGCGACGCACGCGAGAGCGGCAAGGCTGTGCACGAGACCGTGACCGCCATGAAGGACATCGCAGGCAAGATATCGATCATCGAGGAGATCGCACGCCAGACGAACCTTCTGGCGCTGAATGCCGCGATAGAGGCAGCCCGTGCAGGAGAGCACGGCAAAGGGTTTGCCGTGGTCGCCTCAGAGGTCAGAAAACTCGCAGAACGGAGCCAGGCAGCAGCAGGGGAGATCAGCAAACTTTCTGCCTCAAGTGTGCAGGTGGCAGAGCGCGCAGGCGAGATGCTCGAAAAGTTGGTACCTGACATACAGAAGACCGCAGAGCTGGTGCAGGAGATCAACGGCGCGAGCGCTGAGCAGAACAGCGGCGCAGGCCAGATAAACAAGGCGATACAGCAGCTCGACCAGGTTGTACAGCAGAATGCCGGGGCAGCAGAGGAGATGTCCTCGACCGCGGAGGAGCTGTCAGCGCAGGCAGAGCACCTCCAGAGCTCTGTGGAGTTCTTCAAGATAGACAACGGTGAATCCCGCCGCAGATCGGTCAGGATAGAGCAGGTGATGCCGAAGCAGAAGACAAAGGTGGCCCACCTTCAGCAGAATGCAAGAGCGCATAAGTCCATTGCCGCCTCTGACAAGCCGGCAAAGCCGCTGGGTGTTGCCCTTGATATGGGCAGCGGCACCAAGGACGAAGACGATTCCGAGTTCGAGCGGTTCTAGAGGAGGCATGATATGAGCGCAACCGGAATAACAGAGACAACGCAGTATCTGACGTTCAGACTTGATGAAGAGATATTTGCCCTTGATATATCAAAGGTCAGGGAAGTGCTCGATTATACGAATATTACCAAGGTGCCGCGCACGCCCGAGTTTATGCGGGGTGTCATAAACTTGCGGGGCAATGTGGTGCCGGTCGTGGACATGCGGCTCAAGTTCGGCATGTCCATGACCGAACGCACGGTGAACACCTGCATCATCATTGTCGAGATAACCCTTGACGGCGATACGACCGTGCTGGGGGCACTGGCCGACTCGGTCCAGGAGGTGATAGAGCTCGGGGCTGAGCAGATAGAACCGGCGCCGCGGATCGGGACCAGACTGCGGACCGAGTTTATCAGGGGCATGGGCAAGCGGGATGAACAGTTTGTTATCATACTGGACATTGACAAGATATTCTCTGCTGATGAGATCTCCCTGGTCCAGGACGCGGGAACGATCGATCCCAAGGCTGCAGGGTAACGGAAATAGTTACAAGCCCCACAGGGGGCATTAACCTTTAACTATCAAGGAGAGAGTGAAGATGAAAACGAAGGTATTGGCGTCGGCATTGGTTTTGGTATTCATGGCCGGTCTGTTGTTTGCCGGCACAGGGCAGGCAGCGGATATGAAGATCGCGATCATGCAGGCCCAGGCGGGTGATGCGCGCAAGTATCAGCCGCTGCTCGATTATCTTGCCAAAAAAGGCATTCCTGCTTCATTTATCACTGCAGCAAATTATCAGGCAGCGGCCGAGATGTTCTCAAAAGGGCAGGCTGATGCAATGTTCAGCGGTTCAGGAGTTGCGGGCACCATGATCATCAAGGGCGTGGCAGCTCCCCTGGTAAGACCGGTGGGTCAGGATGGGATCAGCACGTACTCAGCCGTGGTCATTACGAAGAAGGGAGGTCCGAAGTTTACCGGATCACCTGACTATTTCGCCGGCAAAAAGGTGATCTTTACTGCCCTTGCCTCTGCCGGAGAATTTTATTACCACTCTCTCGGCGCGTCCAAGGCAAAGGAGATAATGCTGGCAGCATCGCACGGGGCAGCAATCGATGCACTGAACAGGGGACAGGCGGATATCGCGGTCGTGAAAAATCGCGTCTGGGCAAAAGAGATGTCCAAGTACCCCGACCTTGAAAGTGTCGGCGGCGACAAGGGAGAGAATCCTGACAATACCCTCATTGTATCGAACAAGTTCAGTAAGGAGACGGCCCAGAAACTGTCAGCTGCTCTCCTCAGCATAAAAGCTGATTCGTCTGCAGAGGCGAATGCAGTGAAGAAATCTCTGCAGATCAGTGAATATATCACAACAACGGAGAAGGATTTTTCTTCGACCCTCTCACTGTTAAAGAAAGCGGGTGTTAACAAGAATTTCAACTTCAAATTTTAGCTGCGTGGATGGAGACCCCTTACTTCTGTCCGGGGTCAGCTGTGGTTGTCCGGCCGGCTGCATGCTTGCCGGCCGGACAGTCTTTCCCTATGGGAGTTTTTTGAGGAGATGACATGTTTGAGCGTCTAACTTCGATTAGTTCCAAGTTTCTGGTGACTACCATAAGTCTTGTTCTGGTCTGCATCGGCGGGCTGGGGATCTTTATCGCAATCAACGGCGCGCAGGCGATCCGTTCAGCCCTAAACTCGAAAGGTGAAGCAATTACAGAACTGACCTATCAGGTCAGCAGGGTGTACCTGACCAATTTCGATTATCTCTCACTTGACGGGCTTGTGGAAAACATCATGCATGATCCTGAAGTGAAGTTTGCAGTCTTCTATAATGACAAGAAGGAGCTTCTCACCAAACAGAAAGAGCCGGACAACACGGCTGCGCTGATCGTGTTCCAGAGAGAGATCAAGGACGGCAGCGATTCTGTGGTCGGATATTTGAAGATCGGTTATACAAAGGAATCGGTCACTAAGGCACTTCGAACGAATCTGCTCATTGTCATTGCCGGTACTATAGCGGCGATACTGATTTTTTCGATCGGGGTCATTTTGCTGGTAAGGGGTATTACACGGCCGCTGCAGAAGTGTGTTGATATTACCGGGAGACTCTCTCAGGGAGACCTTGATGTTGATATCACGGTCAGCGGTAAGGACGAGGTGGGCAGACTCATGGCAGCCATGGGGGTGATGGTGGAAAAGATCCGGGAGGTTGTTGCAGACGTCAAAGTAGCTGCCGACAATGTTGCCGGAGGGAGCCAGCATATCAGTTCCGGTTCTGCTGTGCTCTCCCAGGGCTCATCAGTGCAGGCGAGTTCCGTCCAGGAGGTTTCCTCGTCAATGGAGGAGATGATCTCAAATATCAGACAGAACGCGGACAATGCGCAGCAGACCGAAAAGATCGCGTTAAGAGCTGCGCAGGATGCGAAGCAGGGCGCTGACGTGGTCTTCAGGACGATAGCTGCGATGAAAGATATTTCGGGCAAGACAAAGATCATAGAGGAGATCGCGCGCCAGACCAATCTGCTGGCCCTGAACGCGGCGATCGAGGCAGCACGTGCCGGAGAGCATGGTAAAGGTTTTGCCGTGGTTGCCTCTGAGGTCAGAAAACTTGCAGAGCGAAGCCAGGTTGCAGCGGGCGAGATAGGCCTTCTGTCCGTCTCAAGCGTGCAGGTTGCAGAGCGTGCAGGCGAGATGCTCGAAAAGCTGGTACCTGACATACAGAAGACCGCAGAACTGGTGCAGGAGATCAACGGCGCAAGCGCTGAGCAGAACAGCGGCGCAGGCCAGATAAACAAGGCGATCCAGCAGCTCGACCAGGTCGTACAGCAGAATGCCGGGGCAGCAGAGGAGATGTCCTCGACCGCAGAGGAGCTGTCAGCGCAGGCAGAGCACCTCCAGAGCGCTGTGGAGTTCTTCAAGATAGACAACGGCGAATCCCGCCGCAGGTCGGTAAGGATAGAGCAGGTGATGCCGAACCAGAAGACAAAGGCGGCGTACCTTCAGGATGATGGCAAGCAGCATAAGGCAATTGCCGGGTCTGACATGGACAGCAGCGGCAGGGACGATGACGATGCAGATCCTGAAAAATGAGTTCTGCTGCCGGTGAAAGAAGAGAAGGGAGAGCCCGGAACGTGATGTCCGCGATATTATCAAATGCTGATTATGAGCGGCTGAGACGGGTCATTTACGACGAATGCGGCATCAAGATGACACCGGCCAAGAAGGTCATGCTCGAAGCGAGGCTGAGGAAAAGACTCAGGCACCTCGGCCTCGACTCGTTCTCCGGATATTGTGAATATCTTTTCAGCAAAGAAGGCATCGAGAATGAGCTGATAAACATGATCGATGTCGTGACAACGAACAAAACGGATTTTTTCCGGGAACCGCGGCACTTTGATTTTCTGACCTCAACCGCTGTGCCTGAACTGATGGAGCTGTATGGTGCGGGCATCAGGAGAAATCTGAACATCTGGTCTGCAGGCTGTTCTACCGGAGAGGAGCCGTACACCATTGCGATGGTCCTGAGCAGTTTCAGGGAAACACATCCGACCTTCGAATTCCAGGTGCTGGGTACTGATATTTCGACACAGGTGCTCGAAAAGGCGCAGAAGGCCATTTATAAGATGGAACGTGTCGAGACGGTCCCTGCTATGATCAAAAAGAAATATCTCCTGAGGAGCAAGGACCGGGAGAAGAATCTGGTGCGGGTCGCTCCTGAAGTGAGGTCATATGTCCGGTTCCGCAGGCTGAACTTTATGGCCGAGGATTTCGGCATGCGTGAACCCATGGACCTCATCTTCTGCAGGAATGTCATTATCTATTTTGACCGGCCGACCCAGGAGAAACTGCTTCACCGTCTGTATGATCATCTCATTCCGGGAGGATATCTGTTCATGGGCCATTCCGAGACCCTGAGCGGACTGAATATTCCCCTTCTGTCTGTGGGGCATATGACGTACAAGAAACCCTTATGAATCCGCCGGACAGCGACGGCCTTCAGACCGTTTATCTGCATCCGGGGGAACTCGTGATCTGCAGGGAGCCTATGAAGGTGATAACGGTCCTGGGTTCGTGTGTTTCAGTGACGCTGTTCAGCCGAAGGCTGGGCATGAGTGCTATCTGCCACGGCACCATGCCGAGATGCAAGGCCATCAAACAGTGCAAAGAACTCTGTGTGGATGCTTTCAAGTTCATGGACTGCGCAATTCTGCATATGCTCAGCCAATTCAGGGAGGCCGGCGCCGAGAACAGGGACATAGAAGTTAAGGTCTTCGGAGGTGCTGATACGCTTATGTCCAAGAGCAGCAATACCATAGGAAGTCAGAATATAAAAGTTACCCTTGAGATCCTCGGCAAGGAGAGACTGGGCATTGCTGCGGCTGATGTCGGCGACAACTTCGGCCGCAAGCTGATCTTTATTTCTGACAAGGGAGATGTTTATCTGAAACGTCTGAAAAAAACCACATATCTGTATAAGCCATGACCGGGAAGATCAAGGTTCTCATTGTCGATGATTCTTCGGTGGTCAGGCAGACACTGACCGAGATTCTCGCTTCTCATCGGGAGATAGAGGTGATCGGTTCGGCAGCTGATCCCTATATTGCTGCTGAAAAGATGCGTCAGGAGGCACCGGATGTCCTGCTGCTCGATATCGAGATGCCCAGGATGGACGGCCTTACGTTCCTGCATAAGATCATGAGCCAGCACCCGATCCCTGTTGTTATATGCTCCAGCCTGGCAGAGGAAGGCGCTGAAACGACCATACGGGCGCTTGAGCTGGGTGCTGTCGAGATAATACTGAAACCGCGCATAGGGACCAAACAGTTCTTTCATGAATCAGAAGTGCGGCTCTGCGATGCGGTCAAGGCGGCTGCGATGGCAAAGGTCCGCCGCGTGCCCGAAAGAACATTTGAAGTTCAGCCGAAACTGACCGCAGATGCGGTCATAGCGAAACCGACCGGGAAATCGATGATCCAGACGACCGAAAAGGTGGCTGTGGTCGGCGCCTCCACAGGCGGCACCGAGGCGCTCAGGGTATTCCTTGAGGCCATGCCTCTTGACGGCCCCGGGATCGTGATCGTCCAGCATATGCCGGAGAATTTTACTGCAGCGTTTGCCAAGAGGCTCGACAAGACCTGCCGCATGTCGGTCAAAGAGGCAGAGGACAATGACACGGTCATCACCGGCAGGGCACTTATTGCGCCGGGCAACCGTCATACGCTGCTTAAGCGGAGCGGGGCGAGATATTATGTGGAGGTGAAGGACGGCCCGCTGGTGAGCAGACATAGACCTTCGGTTGATGTCCTTTTTCGCTCTGCTGCCCGGTATGCGGGGAAAAATGCCGTAGGCGTGATCATGACCGGCATGGGCGATGACGGTGCAAAAGGAATGCTCGAGATGAAGGATGCCGGGGCGTTTACCATTGCCCAGGACGAGGCCACATCTATTGTCTTTGGTATGCCTCTTGAAGCGATAAAGCTCGGCGGCGTGGACAAGGTCCTGCCTCTTTCCAGCATAGCCGCCAAGGTCATACAGAAGACCTCTGCCTGAACCTGCCCCGTCTTTTTAAGGCCTGAGGATCGCTGCACCGAAACCGGAAGAGCGAATCAGGCTGATCAGGCCCTGAGCTGCAGGACTATTTCCGTGCCCCTGTCTTCGCTTGAGATGATCTCAATTGACCCTTCATGATCCTCTATCAGTTTTTTGCAGATCGAAAGGCCAAGGCCTGTGCCGCCTTTTTTTGTCGTGAAGAAAGGCTCGAATATCTTTTCCCGGTTCTTTTGCGGGATCCCCGGACCGTCGTCCTTTATTCTTATCTCTGTCCGTTCACCGTTACGCGCTGCGGTAACAGCGACAGAGGTCCGGGCAGCGTCAATGGCATTATCAAGGACATTCAGCAGCACCTGGGTGACCTTGTCCCTGTCAGCGCTTATCGTGAGCCCGGGCGGTATCTCTACCGAGATCATGATATTGTCTCTTCTGCCTTTTGTGTGATGTTCCAGTTCAATAAAGAGCAATGTCAGGTCGATCTCCCGGATATCAAGGCGCGACGGCCGTGTATAGAGCAGGAGTTCCTCGATAAGGTTCTTCAGCCGGTCGCATTCCTTGAGCATGGCCGAGATCAGTGCCCGGTGCTGAGGGGTCTCGCATTCCCGCTCAAGGATCTGGCCTATGGATGAGATGCCGAACAGGGGGTTCCGGACCTCATGAGCCACCCCGGAAACCACCTTCCCCATAGTTTCGAAATACTCTTTTTTCCTGAGTTCTGTCTGGAGCTTCTTTATCTCTGAAAGGTCACGGAAGAGTATTATTATGGCCTCATCCCTGCCGTGTGAGCCCGGCAGCAGTGAGGTGCTGTACCCGATAGGGACAATACGGTTGTCTGGTGTGCTGATGACCACCTCCTGCCCGAAAGACGACCCGTCCGAAAGAACCTTCGAAAATTCCGGATGCAGGGAGGTGATGTCCTTCCCGACCAGGTATTCAACGGTCCTGCCGAGGATCAGCGCTCCGGAGCTGTTCAGCTTGAGAATACGGCCCTGCCGGTCAATGACCATAATGCCGCCTGCGGTCGAATCAAAGATAGCCTCGGAAAAGTCTTTTTCTGTCTTGAGGAGTTTGTCCGACTGCATACGTTTCATCTCAGAGGCAGCCCTGACCGAATGCATATGGAATATGAACCTGTTCAGCGGGCTGTCAGCTATCGGATGTCTGTCTAATGCCGCAATAATGCCTATTGAATGGCCGTCAGAATCAAAAAGTGGGATGCCCATATAACCTTCTGCGCCCATCTCGACCAGCATTTTATCTTTCGGGAAAAGAGCCTGTACATTTTCAGGGTAGCTGCAGAATGACCTGCCGACAACATTATCACAAGGAGTCCCGGCAAGCGAATATTCGAAATTCTCAATAATATTCCCGTCACCGCAGACTGCAACTGTCCTGATATGCCGGCGGTCATCGGTCAGTTCGCCGATCTCAGCGAACGCTATCCCGAGATTCTCCGCCAGGTTCAGGACCAGGGACTGGAAAAAGAGTTCGCTCGATGCGCCGTACACTTTTTCATTGAGCGCTTTCAGCACCATCTCCATTTTTTTCCGTTCAGTCGTATCCCGGAAAATGGCCTGAGTGACTTTTTTGCCTGAAACGTCAACACTGCTGCCGGAGACGTCGATAAAGGCCTGAGATCCGTCGCCCCTTTCTATGAGAAGATCTGACATGCTGCCGATACCGTTGGTTTTTGTTTCACTAAAGCAATCCAGGGCACGCTGCAGGTGTTCCTTCTGGATAAGACTTGTGTACGGCCTTCCCAGCAAAGTGGCCTTTGTAAATCGCAGTATCTCAACCGCCTTGTTGTTCACTTCGATGATATTCCCTTCAGCATTGAGCAGAAAGATGCCGTCGCTCGCCTCATTCATGAGAGAGCGGTATTTCTCCTCTGACAGGCGCAGGTTGTCATGCAGGTGGACCGTATGCATTGCGGCTGACGCCTGGTTTGCAAAGAGCGCTATAACAGCTTTTTCAGAGTCGGTCATAAAGAAGTCGGTCGTTTTAAAGAGGGTGATGCAGCCCTGGACCTCTTCCCTGAATATAAGCGGCAGGGAAACCGCGTATTTAAAGTCGTTCTTATGTATGAACTCCCCGATAGGGGTGATTTCGATCGGCTTAATGGTTTCGATCGGCCTTCTTTCGGCAATGGATCTGCCGATGAGGGATCCGTTAAGCGGTATCACCGCAGGGATAATGCCTGTTCTCAGCAGTGCCGAATAATCTCCGTCTGCCGTGTCTCCTGAAACGAACGCGCCGGCGATATGCAGTTCGTCACCTTTTTTCAGCCAGAGCAGGGCAGCCTGCATATTGGCGAACGGCAGGATGGACGAAACGATAAAATTCATCAGCGAAGGCATGTCAAGGGCGGTCATCTTCTGTATCGAGAGGTCATGCAGCCGTATCAGATTTGCGATGTCCTCTTTTTTCTGATCGATCAGGAGATGGTTCTCCCAGGCAGAGGATATCTCGGCCGAGAGGATCTCAAGAGGGTGGAGCGTCGAGTCGGAAAGCATATGAATGTCAGCAGTCCCCGCAAGAAGCACTCCGTATATGGGGAACGCCGGGCAGTGGATGCATCCGAATAATTTTCCTTTTCCCTGAACCGACTGCGGGCTTCTGCAGAGCGTGCCGTCAACAAGCCAGCAGCGTTCATCCGTGCCGTCGAAGGCCGGACAGTTTTCACGCGGACAGAGGTTGACCTCCTTGCACTTCTTTCTCTGATGCGACAGGATCGGGATGACCACGAGGTGCGGATAGGATGTGGCCAGGCCCATTTTCGCCGCATTGACCAGAACAGGTTTTGCCTCCAGAACAGCGCGGGCAAGAGGATGTCCGCCTGCAAGCGATATGTCGGCAGGATAGAGGAACCCCTGGTCGCCTTTCCTGAATTCAGCGGAGAGGAGCCCTGTTTTCTTGTCCACAATACAGACCGACGCATATCCGAAGCCGAGTTTGTCGGTTATTGCCTCAAGGAACAGGTCTATGCTCTTTGCGAGGGACCGGTCGCCCCTGAAGACCTCTACGGAGAGGTTTGCCACGACTTCCAGTTCAGTGGTCCGCTGCTGCACAGCCCTCTCCAGCATGAGGTGGGAGGCCTCTATGCTTTCTGCCATTCGATTGAACGTTGCTGCGAGCCTGCCGAACTCATCTTCATTATCAGGCAGAGAAACTCTGTGCTGATAATCTCCTGCGCTTATCTTTTCCGCGCCTGCATCCAATGCAATGAGCGGTTTAAAAACCTTTCTGCGGAGAATAATGATCAGCAGGATGCTGCTGAAAAGTGCCATAACGATCGTGAAATATATCATGCTCTTCAGAAGATCCCTTGTGACAGAAAGCATCTTCTGCGTTGATATGTCCACCATCAGTACACCGAGCAGCTTCTTTTCGGGTATGTGACACTGCTGACATGCCGGTTCATTCAGCAGCGGCGTGAAAAAAACGAGATGTTCTCCGTCCCTGACAGAGGTCTCTTTGGGATCAGAAAACATATCAGCCGGCACACGGTACCCGGTTTCGCCTGCATAAAGCGCCCCGTCCTCTGTGAATAAAGCGGCATGAACTTCTCCCGGCACAGTATGTCTCGTCACCAGCTGCCTGATGATAGCCGGCTTCTTCTCAACGAGCATAAGTTCTTTGAGCTCTCTTGTTATGTCGTTTGCAAGCAGGGCTGACCGGTCCCTGTCATAAGAGAGCAGGATGGAGGTCTCTTTCCTGTCGATAAGATACGTGAGGATGGTGAAAGACAGTATTATGCCTGCCAGGAGCAGAACGACCATGCGTTTGCCGAGTCTTGATGTTGTGATCTTATCCTCCCCCGGCCGGTTTCCCCGGCTCTCTCTGTTATGGTGTAATTGTCCAGTCGCGCCGTCTTATACGGTTCAAACCGGCCGAACAGGAATAAGCAGACATCTGTCCCCCTATTAGACAAATTTATAATATATGAAGCAGGGGATGAAATCAAATAGGTGCATCACGGGAGCCGGCAATTGTCGCGCGAAACAAGCTGATTTCAAAAGATATTTTAGCCCAATTCATTTTTCTTTCTGTTGTTCCGACACTTGCTGCTTCAGCCTAACCGCAGGTTGCCCTAAGTTCACCTGGTTTTGGCCTGCTCCTGGGTATCGGGAACCGTAACGTATTTTGCAGTACGATACTCTCCCCTGCTGTCGGCTCCCGCGTTTCAGGCATAAGCATTTACAAAATGCCCTGTTTTATGATATAAAATCTATTCATTTGGGGAGTCGTCCAAGGGCAAGACGGCAGATTCTGGATCTGCTTATAGGGGTTCGAATCCTCTCTCCCCAGCCATACGGTCCCATCGTCTAGCGGTCTAGGACGTGGCCCTCTCAAGGCTAAAACACGGGTTCGATTCCCGTTGGGACCGCCAAATTCTTCCTGTAAAACAGGCAGTTATACGGCAGCACTTGCTTCTTCCTCTTTGACCGTGACCAAAACGTGACCAAGAACATTGATCGCGTCCCTTAGTGAGTCGACATTCAGTTGTGTATACCGTTTCGTCATTCTCCGACGCATGCTCAAGGGCCTTAAAAAGTCTTGTACAGAGCAAGATATTTCGATTTTGACTTTTTAAAAAATCCGATATTTTTAGACTTTTTCGAAAGATGCAAAGGAAGGATAATTCTTTTATCACGCAGTTAACTATTTTCAGTTGGTGCAGGGTTAAGAGAGTAGGTAGCCTAACGATCTGCGCTCTTAAAGTAGAGTGTAATTAATTACAGATGTATTTCTTGTAAATTATTATATTATTCCACTATACTCTAAATAGTATTAAGAATATTTCGAGAGGTGTATTGTTTTGGATGAGAGGCTTTTTTATAGTTACAACAGCTGGAAGGTTGGCCAGTTCAGTCTTCCGCCGGACATTATAGAGCGGGATATACAGCCAAAGGCTGTCCGTTTTCTTAAGGAAAAGGAGATCCTTACACTCCTCGGCTTAAGGCAGACAGGAAAAAGCACCCTCTCATTCCAGCTTGTTCATCACCTTCTTAAAGAAGGCATCAATCCTGAAAATATCTTCTATTTTACTTTTGATGACCTTTCTTTAAGGCAGGAGCTTTCCGCATCATTTGATAGTTTTTTGAAGATACTCGAACGTTTTCTTGGTGAAGAAGTGCAGAGCCGGAATGAACTTCTTTATATCTTCATCGACGAGGTTCAGAAACTCCCCGGCTTTGTGGAATACATAAAAACCCTCTACGACCTGAAATTACCTGTCAAGTGGGTTCTTACCGGTTCTTCTTCCCTTGAGCTTAAGGTCCAGATTAAAGAAAGCCTTGCAGGAAGAGTACTGTCCATGTCAGTGCTGCCTTTTTCGGAAATCGAAATATTCAAAGGTCATGGGTATAAACCGCCTGACAAGCGAAATCTCTGGAGCTTTATTCTTGGAAAGACAGAACCGGATAAAAAGACCCTCAAGAAATACCAGGCTGCGCTTATGCCGCACAAACAGAGGATTCAGAAATTCTTTGATGAAAGCATGATATTCGGGGGGCTGCCTGCCGTCGCTCTTACGAAAGATATCGAGAAGAAGCAGATACTCCTGAAGAACTACCGGGACACCTACCTTGAACAGGACATCCGGAACCTTGTGAAAGAAGATAAGCTCTGGGTATATCAGAAAGTAATGGAACTTTTAGCCACAAGGATCGGAGATCTTCTAAACTACTCAAATATAGCCACCCAACTTGAAGTGACGGTAGATACCGTGAAGAGATACTCGATGCTTCTTGAAAAGACTTTCATCATAAAAAATCTTACAACCTATTCAAAAAACATCAGAAACGAGATACTAAAAACTCCGAAGGTCTATTTCACTGACCTTGGGATAAGGAACAGCCTGATAGGTCTTACTAGTGTCTCTCAGCTCGAAAAGCTCAATCATTACGGCATGGTATTTGAGAACGCGATCGTAGAGCGCTTACATGCAATTCTGCCATCAGCAGGGTATGAAGCAAGGCTTCACTACTGGAGGACAAAGACAAAAGAAGAGGTTGATATTGTGGTTTATACGCCTGAGAGGCTCCTTCCGATTGAAGTAAAGAGTGACAAAAAGATCCAGACAAAACATCTGAAAGGACTCAGGAGCTTTCTCCAGAAGGAAGATGAGAGGATAGGGGTTCTTGTCGGCAGGTTTGAGGATGTGGATATACTGGAAGAGGACAAGATAAAGATATATATGCTTCCATACTGGATGATCTAAATTGGGCATTTTCTCAAAGGCTACTGTACCCAAAATGTAACCAAAAATATCCAAAGGACCGAAAAGGATAGAAAATACAGAAAAGTATGGAAGCAACTAACTATTTGATATATGATCAAAATTGCAACTTATTCAGGTAGAAGGCCCAGTTGCAAAAATTAGTCGGTTGTCCCTCTCAAGGCTAAAACACGGGTTCGATTCCCGTTGGGACCGCCAATTAAATCAAGGTGTTATGAGGTTGCGGCATTCCCTCACTCATCCCGGTCGTACCGCCGGCATTTTCGTACACGGCATTTTCGTCCACTATCAAGGCAGTTTCTCTTGTGCTATTCTGAGGCTGGGATATACGAATCACCATGATCAATGAAAAAGCGATAAGGGCCTATGTCCTGAAGCAATTCACGGATATTGTCAATGTCGAGATCAGCAAGCTCGGCTCAGGTGTCCAGGGGTCAGGCTTTCTGGTGGAGATGCGGACAAAGGAGGGTTTAAGATCATATGTGGTGAAGTCGCTTCTCCCTGAGGGTTTTGGCCACGACTATCCCTCTGACAGGGCAGCAGTCTTTCTTCAGGACCTCGATGAATACGCTAATCTTCCGAATCATGTGCAGGCAATGGACGTGCTTGCAGAGATGGAAGACGGGACCGTCAGATCAATCGGCGGCGGCAAAGAATATTATCTGATGATGGAGGAGGTCGAGGGCAGGGATTACTTCAACGACCTGACCGATTTTGCAGGTAAAAATCAGCTTGAGGGCAGGGATATCACAAAGATCAGGGCAATGGCGTCCTATCTTGCCAGGATACATGCGAAGAAAAAGGACTCAAAGACCCTGTACTGGCGGAAACTCCGGGATACGGTAGGTCATGGCGAATGCCTCATGGGTGTCTTTGACATCTACCCTGACGGGACCCTGCCTTATGAAGAGATGGCGGATATTGTCAAAAGATCGGTTGACTGGACGTATAAACTGAAGCCTCGATATAACAGGCTCTCCCAGATCCATGGAGACTTCCATCCGGGGAATATATGGTTCAGAGAGGCGAAGGGCGAAGGGCAAAAGGCAAAGGGTGAACAGCCGGAATTTGTGCTGCTCGACCGGAGCCGCGGCCCCTGGGGAGAGCCCGCAGATGACGTTACTGCCCTTGCGATCAACTACATTTTTTTCTCGGTCAGAAAGCATGGTGATGTAAGGGGCGCGTACCTCGAAGGGCTGAAGGTCTTTATTGATGAATATATCCGGATCTCCGGAGATAAGGAGATCCTCGAAATGACCGCTCCTTTTTTTGCTTTCCGATGCTCGGTTGTTGCAAACCCTGTCTTCTACCCTGACCTGAGCTCAGGAGCGAGGAGAAAGATATTTAATTTCGCGAGGGCTGTTTTATCAGCAGAACGGTTCGAGGTGGAAAAAGTGAATGAATATCTGGCTGGTTAATACCGCTTCTGGCTCGGCATCCTGATGTAATTCTCCCAAATTGCGAAGAGCTCTGCTGTTGCCTTAATGTCCCCTGCGCAGTAGTGTGCGATCTCGAGATGTCTTCCAGAGTTATACAGGTCTTTTACTTCATAGCCGGTGATGCCTTCTGCCTTCGGGCTCTTGATGCCAAAGGCCCTGCACCACATGTCAAGGCTGAATTTCCTGCGCGATGCACCAAAAAAGGTGAGCTGGTCAAAAAGGTCTATATGTGCGTCGCCGTACCGGTTCGGCATCAGGTCGCGGAGCGGTTTTATCTTATGCACTGCCGAGCGGACCATGATAAAGGGACAGTCAAAGCCTCTGCCGTTAAAGGTGACGAACTGGTTATAGCCCTTTATGGTCTCCCAGAACCGCTGAATGATCTCCGGCTCAGTGCCGTTCTCATAGGTCACCCCCTCTTCTTCAAAGGGGAGGAGCGGGGCAGCACTGTTCTGAAAGAAGACCGACCCTTTGCATTTATCAGGGTCGTACATGCCGATAGCAACGATCTCTGCAGTGAGGGGATAGAACGAGAGGCTCTCTCTTACGTCTTTCTTTTCTTCTTCTGTCTCAGCCCACTTGAGCAGGTAATCCTGCACAGCAGGCTCCAGGGAATCAAAATCCTTCCCCGCTGTTTCTATATCGAATATTATGCGTGCCATTAAAAGTCCGTAATCCGTAATGCGTAACGCGTGATCAGTGAAGCGTGTTTGCAAGGGCTTTGTCGGCCGTTACTCATTACGCATTACCGATCACGAATCACGGTCTTTACGATGCCTTGGGCAGTTCCTTGAAGACGTTCCAGGTCTTGAGGATGTCCACGGCCCGCTGAAGCTGGATATCGTCCTTCTCGTCCACTTCGATAGGCGCGGTCTCCTTCTCTGCATCCTTTGCGTCGCCCTGCTCGTTCTTCAGATGGTGTTCAAGGTCTTTTTCCCTGAGCACCGGGTGTTCCTTGGCGCCGTTCTTTGCCTCGAGCTTGACGATGATGTCAGGAGTTATGCCTGTTCCCTGGATAGATTTGCCCTTAGGTGTGTAGTATTTTGCTGTTGTCAGTCTCAGTCCTGAGCCGTCGGAGAGCGGGATCACGGTCTGGACAGAGCCCTTGCCAAAGGTCACGGTCCCGAGGACCACGGCCCTGTTCCAGTCTTTAAGGGCACCTGCTACGATCTCTGATGCGCTTGCACTTCCCTGGTTCACGAGCACGACCATGGGGAGGGTAAAGTGGCTGTCAGCGTTCGTGAAGAACTCGGATTTCTCGCCCGCCCGGGTCTTGGTGTACACGACCAGCTTGCCTTTTTCGAGGAACTGGCTTGCTACATCAATAGAGCTGTTGAGCAGACCTCCCGGATCATTTCTCAGGTCAAGGACGAGAGCTGTTATCTTTTCCTCTTCGAATTTCTTCATGGCAGCAGCAAGGTCATTTGCGGTCTGCTCCTGAAATTGGCTGATCTTGACGTACCCGATGCCGCCATCGAGCACCTTTGACTTTACGCTCTTCACCTTGATGATCTCGCGCGTAAGGGTGAAGTCTCTGGATTCCTTCCAGCCTTCTCTCATAATGCTGACGGTGACAGTTGTTTTTGGTACACCCCGCATCTTTGATACAGCGTCCTGAAGGGTCATGGCATGGGTTGTCACATTATTGATCTTGACGATCTTGTCCCCTGCCTTGATGCCTGCCTTGAATGCAGGTGTATCCTCGATCGGTGCGATGACGGTCAGTACGTTCTCCTTCATGCCGATCTGGATGCCTATGCCGCCGAACTCGCCCTTTGTTTCGACCTGCATATCCTTGTACCCTTCTGCGGTCATGAAGCTCGAGTGCGGGTCAAGCGAACTGAGCATTCCCCTGATCGCCCCGTACACCAGGTCTTTGGACTTTACGTCTTCCACGTAGTGCTTCTTTACCATCGAAAGGACCTCGGTAAAGGTCTTGAGCTCCTCATACCCCTCGCCCTCAGCGCTTACTGCCGTGACTGACAGCCTGCCAAGGACTATGCCCGAGGTTGCAACTGCCAGAACGAGGAAGAATACGAGAAATGTCTGCTTCTTTATCTTGAACATACTGATACGACCTCCTGAGTCTATCGCTTTTTCTTTTTCAGCCATTGGGCCGGGTCAAGTGGTTTGCCTTTGTATCTGATCTCAAAGTATATGCCCTGAGCATTGAGGACGCCTGATGTCCCGACCTTTCCTATAACCTGGTTCTCTTTTATTATATCCCCAACCTTCGAAAAAATCTCGGCAAGGTTGCCGTAGAGCGTGTGGTACCCGCTGCCGTGATTGATGATGATGAGCTGGCCGAACCCCTTGAACCACTCGGCAAAGATCACCTTGCCTCCGTACACTGCCCGCGCATCCACGGACGCGTCTGTCTGGATATGGATGCCGTTTCTGAATACCGGCGTATCGAACTGCGGGTCCTTCTGCGTGCCGTAGGGGATTGCGATCTTCCCTTCAGCAGGCCAAAGGAGCTTGCCCTTGAGCTGGGTAAAGCCTTTGCCTTCGTAATCGTCGGTCTTGGTCGACTCTCTGATGATCTCGAGCATTCTGCGCGAGGCCTCTTTCAGCTCAGCGATCATCTTCTGGCGCGTTGCCTTCTCAGTCCTGACCGAGTGCAGGATCGTCTCTTTTTCTCTTTTCTTTCCTGCGAGTTCCTCTTCTTTTGACCTGACCTTGTTCTGTCGTGCCTCATATTCCCGTTTGAGGCCTTCGAGCTTCTCCTGCTGTTCAGCCATTTTCCGGAGATTTTCGCTGTATGTCTTCAGGACCTTCTGTTCGTAGAGGGTGACGTGTTCAAGGTATTTCCATGTCCTCATGAGCTGGGCCATGTCTTCAGCGCTCAATATCTGCGTCAGGACGTCTCCTCCGTACCCAAGGCGGTTCATGGCACGGAGTTTTCTCCGGACCCAGTTCTTCTGCCGTTCAAGGCTCCGTTTTACCTTTTCCATTTCGATGCCAAGGCTGCTGATGGCAGCCTCGGTCTGTTTCAGGTTTGAGCGGTATTTTCTGAGGTCTGTCTCCGTGCTGTACAATTTCCTGTTCACGTCATCCAGTTCGTTCAGCACTGAGGCCTCCTGCGCCTGGGCTGCGCTCAGCTTTCTCTTCTCTTCGTCGAGCCTCTCCTGGATCTTTTTGTACTCCTGCTCAGCTGGTGCAGCGAAGGAGATCGAGGGAAAGACGAGCGCAAGGATGAGGACAACGGCAACGAACATCAGTATTTGAGCCTTCCCAGTGCGATCGCGGCACCGAATATGCCGAGGAGCATGCCGATCAGGGGAAGGAAAAGATATACGCTGGAAGGAAAGATCACGGTCTTGAAAAGCGGCACAGAGATGATAAGCCTGAGGAACAGAAAATAATAAAGAAGGAATACGGCAGCGAGGCTTGTCAGTCCTCCTGTTGCGCCGATAGCCGCACCTTCGATCAGGAAAGGGGCCCGGATGAAATTCTTTGTCGCTCCGAGGAGCTTGAAGGTCTCGATCTCATCGGTCCTGCGGTAGAAGAGGATCTTCACCGTGCTGTAGCAGACAAAGACAATGCCGGTGCAGAGGATGATGGCAAGGACAAGGCCGGTGATCTTCACGCCTGCCTTGATGTTCTGCAGGGTGGCGAGGAACTTTTCGCCGTAATCGACCTCCGAGACGCCCTTGATCTTCTTTGTCTCATCTGCGAGCTGCTTGACCGATTCAGTGCCCATGGCATCCTTCCGCAGCTTCACTTCAAGCGAGTCAGGCAGGGGATTGTCCTCAAGCCCTTCAAGTACATACTGGGAATTCCTGAGCATGCCTTTGAGCTCCCTGAACGCCTCATCCCGGGAGATGAACTTGACCGACGAGACGGCCCGCTTGGACCTGACCGCACCGGTTACCTGGCTGATCTGTTCCTGGCTGAGGTTCGAGTCGAGGTACACGATCAGCGAGAACTTCTCGGGCAGGTTCCGCGTTGCGATCTCGATATTATAAAAGACAAAGAAGCTGATGCTGATGATGAACAGCCCGGCAAAGATCGTGAGCATCGAGAGCAGGTTGATCCACTTGTCTTTCCTGAGGCTCTGCATGGCAAGCTTGAACGCATACGATGTCGGCATCAGCATACCTCCTGGCTTACCAGGGAGCCGGCCTGAAGCCGGAGCACCCGTTTGCCCGAGTTCGTATAAAGTTCCCGGTTGTGTGTTGCGATGAGGATGGTCGTGCCCTTGGCATGAATGTCCTTGAATGTCTTCATGACATCTTCCGCGGTCTCAGGGTCGAGGTTGCCGGTCGGCTCGTCAGCCAGCAGGACTGTCGGTTCTGCAACGATCGCACGCGCGATCACGATCCTCTGCTGCTCTCCCCCTGAAAGCCTCCGGGGATAACTGTCGGCCTTGTGCCGGAGGTTGACGGTCTTGAGCGCTTCAAAGACCCGCATCTTGATCTCCCGCTCGCCTATGCCCCGGATCCTGAGCGCAAGTGCAATGTTCTCAAAAATATTTCTGTTGTCGAGGAGCCTGAAGTCCTGGAACACAACGCCGATATTGCGACGCACAAAGGGGATGCTCGACTCTTGGAGCGACCCTGTCTCCCATCCGGCGATCGTGATGTTGCCCTGGTCAGGCAGTTCTGCAAGGTACACGAGCTTCAGCATCGTCGTTTTGCCTGAGCCGCTCGGGCCGGTCAGAAATACCATCTCTCCTTTTTCGATCGAGCAGGTTACTTCGCGAAGGGCTGTCTGAAGCTCATACTCCTTGGTGACGTTCTCAAAATGTATCATGGGGACTGACTCTTCCATCTATTTTTCTTCTTCCTTCAGGATGTAGTCGAGGAGAATATCATCGAGACTCTTTGATATCTGTTTTTTGTCCGGTTCCGGCTCAGCAGGTTTTTCTTTCTCGGTCGCCGCAGGGCTGGGCTCTGCGGGCTTTTCCTGCGGAGGTGGTGCAGGGCTTGTCTTGGCGGGTTCAGCAGGTTTTTCTTCTGCAGGCTGCGCAGGAGTTGTCTGAACCGGTTCGGGTGGAACGGGAAGAGTAGGGGGAGTGGCAACTGTTTCCGGTGCCGGTTCTGCTGCTGGTTGAGCAGCAGCCTCAGCCGGAGTATGTTTGCCGGCGATCAATTCCTTGATCATTGCCTTGTGCTGTTCCTTCATCATTTCCCTGACTTTTTCTTTATACTCAGGGTCTTCTGCAATCTCGGCGTAGCTTGTTTTCTTTCTCGAAAGGATGGTCCCCTTGTTATAGAGCAGGGTTATGATATGCGGGTTCTTGAGGCCGCTGTCTTCGGTCTGAACGTGGTAGACGATTCCCTTGTAGGATATGTTGGTGTTATAGCCGACGAGCATATCCATTATTATAATGAAAACGGGGATTTCCAGCACCTTATTTAGTGTCTGCCCATAAATCCTGCTTTATATCGGTCATTCCCGAAGTCCTCGATCGGGAATCCAGAGATTTCAATCTGTCGCTTGAACTCCTTACGTATCCCCCTGATTGCAAAACAGGAAAATATTACAGTATTCTTATTCCATCATGCGAAAGGCCCTTCCATCCGTTGTTGTCCTGCTTCTTCTCCTGTTGCCCGCAGCCGGCTGCGGCCAGAAACAAGATGCGACAGAGAAAGGTGGTCTTAAGGCCGCTGACACAGGCCCTGAATTCGGCGATGCGCTCATTGAGGGCACGATCGGCGAGCCTTCGAACCTGATCCCGATGCTGGCCAGCGACTCGGCATCCCACAGCATAGCCGGCCATATCTTTAACGGGCTGGTGAAATATGATACAGACCTTAGCATTACCGGTGACCTTGCCGAATCATGGGACATCTCCAGGGATGGTCTGATCATTACGTTCCATCTCAGAAAAGGGGTGAAATGGACGGACGGTGAGGAGTTCACTGCCGACGATGTGATGTTCGGGTACAAAACGATCATAGACGAGAAGACCCCGTCTGCGTACAAAGAGGACTATCTCCAGGTGAAGAAGGCTGAAGTGCTCGACCGGTACACGTTTCGCGTCACCTATGAAAAGCCGTTCGCTCCTGCGCTCACTTCGTGGGGCAGTCTTGTGGTTCTGCCAAAACATCTTCTTGAAGGCAAGGACATCACCAAGAGCGCTTTTGCGCGGGAACCGGTCGGCCTCGGCCCGTACCGCCTGGCCAAATGGGTATCCGGTCAGGAAGTTGACCTCGTCTCGAATAAGGACTACTTCGAGGGCAGACCCTATCTGGACCAGTATATCTACAAGGTGATCCCTGACTCGGCCACCATGTTCCTCGAGCTGAAGACCGGGGGCATTGATATGATGGGCCTGACGCCGATCCAGTACACCAAGCAGACAGATACCCCGTTCTTCAGGGACAATTTCCGAAAATACCGGTATCCTGCATTCCAATATACCCACCTGGCATTCAACCAGAAGCATCCCTGGTTCAAAGATAAACGTGTGCGTCAGGCAATTGCCTATGCAGTGGACAAGAACGAGATCGTCGATGTGGTGCTCTTCGGGCTCGGCACGCCGGCGACCGGGCCGTATGTGCCGAACACCTGGCCTTATAACCCGAATGTGAAGAGATACGACTATAACCCTGAGAAGGCAAAAGAACTGCTGAAAGAAGCGGGATGGGAGGACAGGGACGGAGACGGCATCCTCGACAAAGACGGCAGGCCGTTCAGCTTCACGGTCCTGACGAACGCAGGCAATGCGCTCCGCAAGAATACCGCAACGATCATCCAGTGGCGTCTCCGGAAGATCGGGATCAAGGTAGAGATCAGGACAGTCGAGTGGTCAACCTTTGTGAACCAGTTCATAGACAAAAAGCGGTTTGAGGCAGTGCTGCTCGGCTGGTCGATTGGTCTCGACGCTGACCAGTATGATATCTGGCATTCTTCCAAGACAAAGGAGAAGGAACTGAATTTTATCAGCTATAGTAATCCCGAGGTCGACAGCCTGCTCGAAAAGGGGAGGCGGACCTTTGATATCGAAGAGAGGAAAAAGTCGTACTTCCGGATACAGGAGATCCTGGCCGAAGAGGTGCCATACATCTTTCTGTATGTCCCTGACGCTACGCCGATCGTGCATGCCCGGATAAAGGGCATCAAGCCGACGCCGATCGGCATCAGCTACAATCTCCCGAAATGGTACGTGCCGAAGCCGCTTCAGCGGCACGCGCTGGAGCCCTGATGACAAAATACCTCGCCAAACGCCTCATCGAGATGATCCCGACCCTGTTCGGTATTACGCTCATTTCGTTCTTCATTATCCACCTTGCGCCGGGTAAGCCGACCGACGCGCTTTCCGAGATGAACCCGAAGATGACGCCTGAAGCCCGCGAACGTCTCGAAAAATACTACGGCCTCGACAAGCCGGTCATGGTGCAGTACGGGCTCTGGCTCAAGAGGGTTGTGCGGCTGGATTTCGGGGAATCCTTTTCGATGGACAGGCGGCCGGTGATGCAGAAGATCTGGGACACGAAACAGCCTGTCACCGAGCGGAGGCTCTTCATAACCTTTATGCTCAATCTTATGGCAATGATCATCATCCTGCTGATCGCCATCCCGATCGGTATTTCTTCGGCCACACACCAGCATACGCTGTACGACAAGATCACCACCACCACGGTATTTGTCGGTTTTGCCATACCGTCGTTCTGGCTGGCACTTCTGCTTATGATGCTCTTCGGCGTGTACCTTGACTGGCTGCCGATCTCAGGCCTCAAGTCCATGCATTACAATACCCTCCCGTTCTGGGGAAAGATGCTTGACCGTATGCGCCATCTTGTCCTGCCGCTTTTTGTTATTGCATTCGGCGGTCTTGCGGGTGACTCCCGGTACATGCGCAGCAGCATGCTTGAAGTGATCAGGCAGGATTATGTCACGGTCGCCCGCGCAAAAGGGCTTCCCGAGCAGCAGGTCATTTACCGGCATGCTTTCAGGAACGCACTGCTGCCGCTCATCACCCTGATCGGCCTCTCTGTTCCCGGCCTAATCGGGGGGAGCGTCATCTTCGAGAACATCTTCGGCATTGCCGGCATGGGACAGCTCTTTTTTAACGGCGTGATGGCGCGCGACTATCCACTCATCATGGCCATCCTCACGATCGGCGCGTTCCTGACCCTGATCGGGAACCTGCTTGCAGACATCGGGTACATGCTGGTCGACCCGAGGATACGGGCGCAGTAATGATCAGCGATCAGCACAGATGGATCTTCTGGGGACGGTTCAAGAAGAACCGGCTCGCAGTTGCCGGCGGCATCATCGTATTCTGCCTGGTCATTGTGGCAATCCTCGCACCGCTGGTCGCACCGTACCTGCCGAATGACATTGACCGAAATCACATCCTCATGCCGCCGGATATGCACCATCCGCTCGGAACCGACGACCTTGGCAGGGATGTGCTGAGCAGGATGATATATGGAGCGAGGATATCCCTTGCAGTTGGGTTCGTGGCGGTTGGAATCGCAACCCTGATTGGCATCTTCTTCGGCGCTGTTGCCGGGTACTATGGCGGCTGGCTTGAGCGGATCATCATGCGGTTCATTGACATTATGCTGACCATACCGACCTTTTTTCTTATCCTTGCAGTAATTGCCTTTGTAGAACCGAGCATCTGGAACATCATGATCGTGATCGGGCTGACCGGCTGGATGGGCGTAGCCCGGCTTGTGCGTGCAGAGTTCCTTTCCGTGAAAGAGCGGGACTATGTTGCCGCTGCCCGCGCCCTCGGTGCAGGCGATATCCGTATTATTTTCCGCCATATCCTGATCAACAGCATGGCACCGGTTCTGGTGTCAGCAGTGCTCGGCATCGCAGGTGCCGTACTCACGGAGTCAGCGCTCAGCTTTCTCGGCATCGGTGTTCAGCCGCCGACCCCGAGCTGGGGGAACATCCTGACCCTCGGCAAGGACAATATCGAGATCGCCTGGTGGCTTTCAGTGTTCCCCGGCCTTGCCATCCTTGTCACGGTCCTGGGCTATAACCTCCTGGGCGAAGGCATCAGGGACTCGATCGACCCGCGACTGTGGGAGAGCGAGAGGAAGTAACTGCCCGGGTTGTTAAGTCTCGTGACTTTCAGCACTCTGCCTAATCGTGTATCATGTTAGTTGATGATCGAGAATATCCTTGAAGAGGCTGCTGCCGCAACACCTGATCCTGGAAGGGCGCTTAAGAACCTTTCTTCATTCATCGAAGAAAATCCTGATCACGGCGAAGCACTGCAAAAACATATCAGAAGCATCTCTCTTCTCTTCAGCCACAGCCAGTTCCTGGCGAATTACAGCAATAGTCACCCCGAAGATCTTATTGCCGCGATCGACACGGTAAAGAATGCCGTTGAACGGGAAGCGATCGCATTTGAACTGAAACAGGAGATCGATGCCATAGAAGAGGCGCCGCAGAGGACCACACTGCCTCTGTACATGAATGCTGTGCGCAGGTTCAGGCTGAAACAGATCCTGAAGATCGCGCTCAGGGACATCCTGAAGAAGGCCGACCTTGTTGATATCATGCTCGAGATGAGCTGCCTTGCGGATGTGATCATCGAAGGTTCCCTGGATATTGTCAGGCGCTACGTCAGAGGCATCTACGGGCCGCCTGAAGAGGAGCAGTTCTCGGTGATCGCGCTGGGGAAGCTCGGCGCAGAAGAGCTGAACTTCAGTTCTGATGTAGATTTTATGTATGTGTACAACACGGAGCTTGGCGAAACATCAGGCGTGCTCAATACCCAGGGTGTGCGCACGAACAGGACATCGAACCATGAGTATTACTGCAAGATCGGCGAGGAGCTTTCGAAATTCCTTTCCCAGAATACTGAGGCAGGGTTCGTGTACAGGGTCGATCTGAGGCTGAGGCCAGAGGGTCAGCGCGGAGCAATAGCCCTTGCGCTGAGAGGATATGAGATGTATTACGAGTCCTGGGGAAGGGCCTGGGAAAGGGCAATGCTCCTGCGGGCCCGCCCTGTTGCAGGCGATGAGGAGCTCGGCAGAAATTTCATGGAGATGATCAGACCCTTTGTGTACAGAAAGTATCTCGACTTCACCGCCATTGACGAGATCAGCAAGCTCAAAACGCGCATTGATGCAACGTTCAAGAGGACGGATATTAAGAGGGGGTACGGTGGCATCAGGGAGATAGAGTTCTTCAGCCAGGCGCTTCAGCTCATCTATGCAGGGCGGGAGCCTCTGCTCAGGGAAAGGAATGTGCTGAAGATACTTCACCGGCTCTTTCAGAAAGGGCTCATCGGCGGGGACGACTACGGTATCCTGTCTGGCAATTACCGGTATCTCAGGACCCTTGAGCACAGGCTGCAGCAGGTGAACGACCTGCAGACGCATACCCTGCCGGTCAGCGACGCAGAACTGGAAGTGCTCGGCAGGAAGATGGGATATACATCAAAGACCGAATTCACGGATGATCTTGAGAAGAGAAGAGCGCAGGTGCGGACCATCTATGATTCCCTCTTTGGCGTTCGGAAAGAAGAGTCTTCAACCGGCCATACGCTCTTTGACGAGGAGTTTTCGGACAGTGAGCTGAAAGAGTTCCTGTCCGGCGCAGGCCTGAAAGATGTCCCCAGGGCACTGCGAAACATCAGGTCGATCAGGGACAGCACCTTCAACTTCCAGACCCTGCGGGGGAGAAGGCTCCTCTCCGATATCCTCCCCATGTTTGTTGACAGCAGCCTCAAGTCCGGAAGTCCGGACAGCGCGCTCAATCATGTCCAGTCCTTTGCCCAGCTTCTCAGTACGAACGAGTCGTACCTTGAGGTCTTCAGCAAGAACAGGACGCTGATCGATCTTATTGTCTATGTCTTTTCCCAGAGCAACTATCTCTCGAAGATGCTTATGTCAAGGCCCCAATACCTCGAGATGATAGGCTGGCAGGAGACCCTGCGCAAGAGCCTCGGTTCTCTTCGGGCCGAGATCGGAGATTCTCTGTCTGAAGGCGGATCGATAAGCGATGCGGTCAGGCTGGTAAAGCAGATCGAAGAGATAAGGCTGGGCATGCTTTTTCTCCGGAAGCGGATAGATGTGGTCAAGGTGACCAGAGGACTGAGCAGGACCGCAGAGGCGGTCCTCTCCTCCTCGTTCGAGCAGAGCGGGGGGGAACAGGAGGGCATGGCTGTTATCAGTTTCGGCAAACTCGGCGGCAGGGAGATAGCCTTTGGCTCTGACCTTGATCTCATCTTTGTGTCAGAGGGAGATGTCCAGATCAGCCAGACCAGGACAGCAGAAAAGCTGCTTCGGATGCTCATCTCGTACACACAGGACGGCATTGCATATAGCGTGGACACACGTCTGAGACCGGAAGGTTCAAAGGGGCCTCTTGTCTCATCAGTCGAGGCATTCAGAAAATATTATGCAGCGTCAGCCGCCTTCTGGGAGTTTCAGGCACTGCTCAAGGCAAGGCCTGTTGCCGGCGATATCAAGACAGGCTGTGCGTTCATGCAGCTGGCGCATGAAATACTTGCAGCCCATGGTGCAACGGTTAATGCCTCTGATATCAGGAAGATGCGGGAGAGGATCATGCGCGAGCGTGCCAAAGAGTCTGAGGGGTATGATATCAAACTCGGCCCGGGCGGCATCGAAGAGATCGAGTTCATGGTCCAGTTCCTGCAGCTGAAGAACTGCGCAGAGCATAAAAAGCTTTTTGTTCAGGACACGGTAGGCGCGATCCGCAGGCTTGCTGCTGCAGAAATTGTCGTCCAGGCAGAGGCAATGATGTTGCGCGATGCATATCTCTTCTCCCGCACCATTGAATGCCTCCTCAGGCTGCAGGGAGAAGCTGTATTGAAAAAAGATGAGGCAAGCCTCAGGAGCGTTTCAGAATTCATGGGATCGGTCAGTACCGCGGACTTCATGGAGCAGCTCGAAACGACAAGAAAAGCCGTCAGAGAGGCTTTTGACAGGTATCTGCCCGCAGTTTGACATTGGTGTCAACAGGATAATATCATGGGATTACGAATGCACACGGGGAGGGACCTCATGAGCAGAAATCATAATAATCTTGCTGCCGGGAGTTGCATCTTCCGCGTCTTTTTTCTTTTCGCCCTTGTCATAATGCCGTCAATATCCCTTGCCCTTGACTGCAATAATCCACCAAGGGGTTTCGGCGGGAGCTGGGCACGGGCGTATAAAAATTGGTGCGAATCATGCGGCGGTACATATTCTGCCGGGCCGAGATGCACGCCCGGCCCGAACTGGGGAGGGGGCTCCTCATATCAGCAGCCTTCCTATGACTATGAGGCTGAGCGTCAGCGGCAGGAGGCTGAACGGCTCTATCGGGAAGAGCAGGAACGCCAGCGCCAGAGAGAGATAGAAGAACAGAGGAAAAGAGAAGAAGAGGAGGCAAGAAAGAAGCAGGAAGAGTTCGAGAGGAGCAAGCAGGATGCCTTAAAGAGCATGAAAGGTATCAGCGAAAACGAACTCGGGTTAAAGGGGCTTGATTCAGGCAGTGATCTCGGCCTCAAAGGCATTGGAGACGCCGCCTCAGGAGGACTTGGGCTCAAGGGGATTGAAGATGTACCTTCCCGGCCACCGGCAGTCGATCACCGTGCCGGCGGGAACAAACCCGTAAGCGGCACAAAAGCCTCTATAGGGGAACCTCCTGCTGGCGAGACCCAAAAAGGTATTGATGCTGCAAAAAAGCGTATCCCCGAACTTGAAAAGGATATTAAGGGATTGCAAACCCTCCTTAAACAGTTCGGCGCGAGCCAGCGCGCCAATGTTTCGGAATTCGAGAAATGGCAGGAGACGTTCAGCGAGGCTGCTGAAAACTCCCGCAAGAACGCGCTGGATTATGGCCTTTCAATGTTTCTGCAATACAACCTGCTGGGAAGCCTGGAGCGCAGTGTCAAAAATGATGTCTTTGCTAAGCTCGACAAATTGATCAATTCATCTGATCCGAAGATGCGGAAATGGCTTGGCGAACAGTTAAAAAAGAGGAATGTCGAACTGGACATGGTAAAGAAGGCAGTCACGGTTGGAACGTTGGGAAGTGATCTTAAATCTCTCCTGTCCGGCAGCATACGGGATGATGGAAAGGCACTGGACGCACTTCTCTTCGTGAACGATCTTCTCGAAGCCACAAAGGTGGTGTCATGGTCAGCTTCACAATATTTTCAGCAGGCAAAGATGATCGGCGAGACCTATACTGATCTGGCTGCTTTTGGATACAGCGCTGTCAATATACGTAAGGCGCAAAAGGCTACCGATGCATACAATCGAGAGATAAAACACCTTTCGACAAAACTGCAGGATTCGGTGAAAGAAATGAACTGCCTCAAGGGATGTCTCGATAATTACACTGAACGGTGCCTTGACAGATGCACCGGTAAGACGCGTTTTGGGACACCACCGCCATCACCGCAATGACAGAAAAATGAATAGAAATAGATTAAGAATGGAATTGATAAGGAGGCCGTCATGAAGAGAGTTTTATTTGCAGTATTGGTGATTTCGCTCCTGTTGGGAGGGATGTCATCGTTCCTGGCCCGAGAGGCATATGCAGGATCGTACACCTCTGCCTGGAACGATTTTACGGCAACGGTTCCTGACGGATGGAGAGTCAGCCTGGACAATGAGGAAACCAGTTATACGAAAACGAAGTTCAATAGTCCCGAGCCGTTCTACTCTATTTCTGTCCGCTGGTACAGGCACTATGCTACACATAAACAGATCGATGGAAGGCTTGAGATGTACGTTGGGCCGGATGACTTCATCAATCAACTCAGCGACTGGTACGGCAGGGAAAAACAAAATATGACAGGGGGGGCATTGATCGAACCCCGTCACGAGATCAGTATAGGAGATAAAAAAGCCCTGCAGTTCACAGGTCGGCTGGCAAAGGTGCCGCAAAAAGACAGTTACGGGTTTCTGCGCTCCGCTGAAGATTGCGAGTTTATATACAAAGAATGGCGCCGTCAACTTGGAGGAGTGTTGGTCGGGGTTGACGAGGTAAAGAATGGCAGCAGGCAGGTCTGGACTATTGTGCCCGCCCGCTCCGGCTTTTACGTGCTTGCTTACTACGCTCCGGAGGAAAGTTATGGGAAATATGAGAAATACTATGCCCAGTTGGCAGCCTCGTTTGTTCCGAAGGATGGGCCGGGCGGGGCGGGAAGCTCAACGGACCCGAATCTGGCCAAAAAAATTGAGCAGGACAAGCTCGATGGCTTGCTATCAGGGCTTAAATCCCAAAAAGAGACTCTTTTCAAACAGGGAACAAAAGAGATCATTGATTATGGCTGGAGTGATGGTCCTCGTAAGATGACCGTTCCCTCGGGCCGCTTTGTCGGTTCAGCCCTCCTGGAGGATATTATTAAATATGTTCCGACCATGAAGACTGCGCCGGCAATACCGGAGGGGGCGAAACGCAGCTTTGTGAAGGCAGCTACCTTCATGAAGGCTGCAAAGGAGCCCGCAGAGTTCAAGGATGCTGCGAGCGCCTATCAGGAGGCCCTGCTCGAGGCGCCCTGGTGGGGCAATGCATATTACAATATGGGTATCGCTTTTGCCGGAGCAGGGTTGTACGATGAAGCGAGAGAGTCGCTCAACCTGTATCTTCTGACAAATCCGGCTGAGCCCGATAAGAGCCAGGCACAGAATAAACTATATGAGATCGAGGCTCAGCAGGAACTGCAAAAGAAACGTGAGGCGACAGTGAAGGCAAAATATGGCAACAGGCAGGGAGGCGGCTATGGGGTTGACGACCTCTATCGATATGGGGCCATTGTTCAGAATATGAGTTTTGACGCAAGCGGCAATGAGCGGGTGATATCGCTCAAAATAGTTGTCCGCAAGGAGAGCGGTCTTTTGCGCAGTTACTTTCAGGTCGCAGATATCACCTCGCCGAACGATGTATATCTGCAGAAATTCAGCTTGGATTGGAGGGGTACAAACACGTTTTATCATGATGATCGTGCCACGCCCAATAAGCAGTTAATGACCATGAGCGTTACTTCATACGGAGATGGTGACGCCAACATTACCATAAGACCGGCAAATAATGCTTCGACTAGCATCAAGACGACGCTCAATGCCCTGCTCAGGGAGCTTGCAAGCCAGGCGGTTTACGCGGGGGACAGGTTGAACATAGGAGGGCGCGAATTCTATGTTCTTGCACAGGGGGGCGCCAAAGGGTCGCTGTTATTCTTTCCGCCGGAGATAAAGGGCATGCTCGAAAGCGGGTCAGTACGCGACATGATGCCCAGACTTGTTGCCAACGTTAATTATCGGGCCTCTGATGGCACGAACCAGCGTTATACCAACTCGGACCTTGGCGATGTGAACGGAACTCGTTATCATCTGGAATATGTCGGAGACCATTACGAGGCGAAACCGGGTCGGGGTGAGGACCATTAATTCGTGGATAGTAAAAATGGTTTCCGGCAGATTAAACACCTTTTGGGATAGAACTGCAGAGCTCGATGAGATTTATCTGGAGGCACGCATGAGAAAGATATTCACTGCGATATTGGCGATAGCACTGTCATTTATGATGATGCCCTATGCCGCGTCGGCTGTCTGGGCCGGAGAGCTTGAAAACCAGCTTCTGACTGCGGCTCAGCTGGGAAAGATTGACGCCGTACGCAGTTTGGTTGATAAAGGCGCCAATGTGAATGCAAAGGACAGCGGACTTACGGTGCTGTCCTGGGCGTCTAGATATGGCACTGCTGACGTTGTTCGTATCCTCATAGAGAAAGGGGCAAAGGTAAACGGGAAGGACGATTATGGCAGCACGGCGTTGACATGGGCGGCTGAGAGCGGTAAAACGGACAATGCACGTGTACTGATAGAGAATGGCGCAGACTTGAATGTGAAAGGCAGGAATGGGAAGACTGCCCTGATGCGGGCGGCCGAATATGGATATGCTGATGCCGTGCGGCTGCTGATAGAAAAAGGCGCTGACATTAATGCAAAGGATGAAGACGGGAAGACAGCTCTGGACCAGGCAGAGCTCATGGGCAGAAACGAAGTAGCAAAGTTGTTAAGTCCGGACAGAACGCTCGGCCAGTATATTGCTGATCTCCAGAGACTTGGTGATAATTTTACCATGCTGGATCTGCGCAAGAAGATAATCCAGCTTGCTTCTACAATGCAGCCCTCTCCTGCTGTCCCTGAAGATGCACAAGCCGCTTTTGTGCAGGGTAATACGATAATGAAGTCCGCAAGAACAGCGGCTGACTACAACCTTGCTGTCGGTAAATACAGGGCTGCTGTGAATAGGGCCCCCTGGTGGGGAAACGCCTACTACAACCTTGCGATGGCGGAGAACGCTGCCGGGCAGCCTGATCTGGCAAAACAGTGGATGGAGCTTTATATTTTCACCAGGCCCAAAGATGCAGCAGAGGCACAAAATAAAATATATGAGATCGAGGCTCAGCAGGAACTGCAAAAGAAACGTGAGGCGACAGTGAAGGCAAAATATGGCAACAGGCAGGGAGGCGGCTATGGGGTTGACGACCTCTATCGATATGGGGCCATTGTTCAGAATATGAGTTTTGACGCAAGCGGCAATGAGCGGGTGATATCGCTCAAAATAGTTGTCCGCAAGGAGAGCGGTCTTTTGCGCAGTTACTTTCAGGTCGCAGATATCACCTCGCCGAACGATGTATATCTGCAGAAATTCAGCTTGGATTGGAGGGGTACAAACACGTTTTATCATGATGATCGTGCCACGCCCAATAAGCAGTTAATGACCATGAGCGTTACTTCATACGGAGATGGTGACGCCAACATTACCATAAGACCGGCAAATAATGCTTCGACTAGCATCAAGACGACGCTCAATGCCCTGCTCAGGGAGCTTGCAAGCCAGGCGGTTTACGCGGGGGACAGGTTGAACATAGGAGGGCGCGAATTCTATGTTCTTGCACAGGGGGGCGCCAAAGGGTCGCTGTTATTCTTTCCGCCGGAGATAAAGGGCATGCTCGAAAGCGGGTCAGTACGCGACATGATGCCCAGACTTGTTGCCAACGTTAATTATCGGGCCTCTGATGGCACGAACCAGCGTTATACCAACTCGGACCTTGGTGACGTGAATGGAACTCGTTATCATCTGGAATATGTCGGAGACCATTACGAGGCAAAACCGGGTCGGGGTGAGGACCATTAGGAAGTCTTAGGAGGAAAAAATCATGGACAAAACATTCTTTGGAGCATTGCTGATTTTCATGCTTGTATTCGTAATGGTAAGCGTTGGTTATGCTCAGTCTCCACAGGAAACCCTTACCCAATACATCTCTGACCTCCAGAAGAACCCCAATGACAATGCCCTGAGGGAGAAGATCATTAAACATGCACAGACCATGAGCTCTGCACCGAAAATTCCTGCAGAGGTCGATGAACTTGTAGGGCAGGCAAAATACGTCTTCAAGCACGCAAAAGGTCAGAAGGATTATCTCGATGCGGTCGACGCATATAAGAAAGTTTTAACTATTGCGCCGTGGATTGGTGATTATTATTACAATCTTGGAGTCGCTCAGGAGCAGGCGGGACAGCTTGAGGATGCAATAAAGAATTTTAATCTGTATCTTTTGGCTTCACCTGATGCCAAAGACGCAAGAGAAGTTCGCGAGCGAATTGGTGGGCTGAAGTATGCAGCCAAGAAAGCGGAAAAAGCGCCCAGCCAGGCACCGGTGGCCGAGGTTAAGCGAGATCCCTTTGAAGATCTGCTGCGAAAGATCGACGGCAGGAGGTATACAATGAGGGGTGGCAATGGGGAGACGATTACTTTAGACGTGAGAGGAAAGGTTTTGGTAAATGGCTTTATAGGCGACCCTAAAATCTCGGGCCTTACAGGCTACCATGAAGTTGGAGTAGAAACTGAAATAAAAGGCAGGGAAACTATCAAACTAATCCCTGTAAATCCAGCCCCGGAGTTTAGTAAGTTCTGGGTTGTGTCGGCTACTTATACAATCAGCGAAGACGGTTCCTATATTACAATACGTAGTCGTTACAACGACGGAGATACACGTGAATATATCTACCTGTTGCAAAGATAGGAGATGATAGTAGTGAAAAACAGAACAGTTTGTCTCACCGCATTATTATTGACAGCCATACTTCTTATGAAGACTTCTGTTTACGCTCAGACTCCAAATCCACAGGAAACCCTTACCCAATACATCGCCGACCTCCAGAATAACCCCAATAATAATGCCCTGCGGGAGAAGATCATCAGGCATGTGCAGGGGATGAGCCCTGCGCCTGCAGTGCCGGAAGAGGCAAGGAAATATCTGGATCGTGGGATGGCGGCTGCAGAAGACGCCAAGATCGAAAATGATTACAAGGACGCAATAGCAGAATTCCAGAAGGCAGTGAGTATTGCGCCGTGGCTTGGCGCCGGTTATCGCGGCCTTGCTGTAACGCAGGATAAGGCTGGTCAGTATTCAGTGGCCTTGCAGAATCTGAAATTCTTCCTTTTGACGAATCCGCCAGCAGAAGATGCCGAGAAAGCCAAGACCTTGAGGAATAAGATCGAATACCGCATGGAAAAAGCAGCGAAAACGGTTAAGCTGGACGGAGAATGGACGGGGACCATAGATCAGCCTGAGGTGCCCAGCTACGGTAAGACTCTCACCGGGAATGACGTGTACAGGATCGAAACAGACGGGTCAAGCGTGAAGATTACTTTGCTTTCTGTCTCGAATGTGAAACCCTATAGTTTCTTTGGAAATAAGTATAATCAGCCCATAGGCCAGATCGTTTTCAAACTTCGCCTTGACGGGACGACACTCAACGGCACCTATTTTCAACCCTTTGGATCCCAGCTGAATCCTGCTAAAGAAGTTGCTGTCAGCGGAGAGGTAACGAGTGACTGGAAGACGATAGTCCTCAAGTTCAAAGAATCGATTACAACCAAGGATGCATTTGGCGCTTCTGTAACCCCTGATATGCCGACGATATTCTTAACGATGAAACGGCGGTGATGAGGGGGCTATCAGTGAATCAACAAATGACACCGAAATTCTTCTCATTTGAATTCCATACGCGATTCTTTCCCGCATTCCTCTGGGGCAGGCTTCGTTCGAGGAAGGAGGAAACGAGAAGAGGTTTCTCGACGGGCATGGACCATATGGTCGTTCTTGCCATCTGCTTTATCCTTATGATCATAGGGTTGCCCAGCGCCATTGATAACAAGTCAGTGCTCGGCTGGGTGCTTGCCGGTTTAGGCCTCACAGGCTTCGTTGCCCTCGTTGTTCAGAGCATTGCCTCACAGTGGGGAGAGAGGCCGTCCTATGATGATTTCCTTGTCAACATCTTTTTCTTGTTCGTCACCCTGGGGCTTACTGCGGGGATATTTGTCGGAACACTGAACCACTCGCTGCTGCTTGGGCTGATGGTCGGAGGCGGGGGACTTATTGCCGGCTATCTGTTCGGTATCCTGGCAGGTCTCTGGCTCCAGTATCTCGGCTGGATGGCTCCCATTCTGAACCTGATCGCCGGACTTGCTGTCATAGGGATGTTTGTGGTTGATATGGTACTGCTGGCCGGTGCTTTGTCCTGACAGGTTGTCTTTTTTACATCCTATCGGTTTTTGGTCCGGTACAGCTCCATCACCTCTTCACGGGTAACGACCGTATCAACTTTATAGCCCAGGGCTTCGATATTCTCTTTGCCGCCTTCCTGACGGTCCACAAGCGCGATCACCTTCACGACCTCCAGCCCGCCTTCCTTTGCCTTGGTGATCGCCTCGATCGTTGACTTGCCTGTGGTGATTACGTCGTCAACAACCACCACTTTGTCTCCAGCAGCAACATTGCCCTCTATCCACTGCATGGTGCCATGGGCCTTTGCGGTCTTGCGGCATACAAAGGCCTCGATTGGGTTCTTCTTCAGGTAAGACGTGTAAGCCACCGCATCTGCAATAGGGTCAGCGCCGAGGGTGAGACCGCCGATGCCCTTTGCTCCTGAATCTGCAATCATGTCGAAGATGATGTTGCCGATCAGATACATGCCTTCAGGATGGAACGTTACGGTCTTGCAGTTGAAATAGTAATTGCTCATCCTTCCCGATACGAGCTTGAAGGTCGGCTCCTCGCTGTATCTGAATGCCTTTTCATACACAAGTTGAACAAGTCTGTTTTTCATGGATTCCCCTGGAACGTGAATTTTCTGCGACTATTATAATCGATAAGTCAGGTTATAAGTAACCAATAAATAAGGGTGAAATACTGTATCAATAGATGAAAAAAACTTAATTGGACATTGAGGTCGACGCTTTTTAAAATAAATATGTTAATAAATTCATGAGATTGCTGGATGGGAACTCTTCTATGAAAAAAATAAGTCATATGCTGTTGGGTAATATGCTGCTGTTTTTCTCTCTCTGGGCAGGTGCTGCCTCGGCGGCCAGTGGCGCCATCCCGGTTCCCCAATCACGCGAGACCTTTCTCTATAGCGCATCGGCTTCTCCCTTTGAGGCCAAATCTCCTTCCGAGGCAAAGCCGGTCGGCATAGGCTCACTGGCTGAAGGCGGCGATACCTTCAGTCTGCAGGTTACTATAGGACCGTTTGCCCGGCCGGTGGATATGTATCTCACCCTGCTTTCTCCTGATGAAAAAAGTGCTCCTGTTCTCACGCTTGCCCCGGACAATACGTTTAAGCCTTTTTTGATCGGCAGCAGGCCGTGGCGGGGAAAAGTGACGTCTGCTGACGAGGCTGTTATGAATATCCCCGCCTCATCCCTGGCTTCTGGTCCCTATGTGCTGATGTTTGCGGTCATGCCTGCAGATGTCCAGGACAGGTACTATCTCTGGACCGTACCCTTCCTCGTCCCCTAAGACCTTCAGCAGTTGACTTGCCCTGAGCCGCATGGCTATCGTAAGACTATGAAATTCATACTGTTTGATATAGACGGTACGCTCATCGATTCCGGCGGGGCAGGCGTGCGTGCGCTTAACCTTGCATTTCAGGATCTCTTCTCTGTGCCTGATGCATTCAGATCAATAAAGATGGCCGGGAAAACAGACCTCCAGATACTGAGCGAGGGGATGATACTGCATAATATCATAAGCTCAAATGGAGTTGTTCCTGCATTCTTCGAGAGCTATATAACATATCTCAGACAGACCATGCATGCAGGAGAAGGCCATGTGAAGGCCGGTATAAAAGAAGCACTTGCCGAGATCGAAAAATGTGATGATCTTGTGCTCGGACTTCTCACCGGCAATATAGAACAGGGAGCCATGATAAAACTTGGGGCCTTTGATCTGGACAGATATTTTGAGGCCGGCGCATACGGAAACGATGATGCTGACAGGAACAGACTTCTGCCGATCGCACGCGAAAAGCTGAGGCAGAGCAGGTCCCTTGCTATTGATTACCGGGACTGCATTGTTGTCGGCGACACGCCAAGAGATGTGGAATGCTCCAAACCCTATGGCGCGTATTCCATTGGCGTGGCAACAGGGCCGTATTCGTACAGTCGCCTTGAAGAAGCAGGTGCTGATGCCGTATTTCACGATCTTTCCGATACAACACGTTTTATGGACCTTGTCCGAAAATAACAGAAAAGAAATAGTGAGGTGCCTCTCATGGCTGAGATACTAGACGGGAAAAGACTTGCTGACGAGATCAAGGAGCGGGTAAGACAGGAAGTTGACGGGCTGAAGCAAAGCGGGCTGGATGTCGGGCTCGGCCTGCTCCTGACCGGTGATAACCCTTCGGCTGTGCAGTATTACAGTACAACGCTTGGCGCCTGCAAAAAGACCGGAATCACTTCCTATGAGTTCAGACTGCCTGAATCCATATCACAGAATGAACTCCTGAACGTCATCCATGGGATCAACCAGGATGAGCGGATCCATGGCCTGCTGATGCTCATGCCTCTGCCGCGAAAGGTCAATGCGCGGAGGGTGATAAATGCCCTGGCCCCGGAGAAGGATGTTGACGGCCTCGGCTCGATCTCGGTCGGAAGACTTGCTGCGGATGAGTCGACCATCCAGCTCTTCAGGCAGGATACAGAGAATATGCTCCAGCAGTTGAGAATGACGCCAGCAGCATCGAGTTTCCTCCCCTGCACCCCGTTCGGCGTGGTCAGGCTTCTTGAATATTATAAGGTGCCGATCAAGGGCAGGCATGTGGTGGTTGTGGGCAAGAGCCTTGCGGTCGGGAAGCCTCTCTCGATGATGCTCCTCGCAAAAGAGGCGACCGTAACGATCTGCCACAAGGAGACAAAGGATCTCGGCAGCATGACACGGCAGGCGGATATCCTCTGCACTGCAGCAGGCCGGTCCGGTCTTATAACAGGGGATATGGTGAAGAAAGGGGCTGTTGTGGTCGATGTCGGTATCAACATGCTGCCGAACGGCATCATGACCGGCGATGTCGATTTCAGCTCAGTATCAGAACAGGCGTCACTGATAACTCCTGTGCCGGGCGGTGTGGGTCCGGTCACGATCGCAATGCTTCTCGAGAACACCGTGAGATCGGCACAGCGGAATGCGTTATTGTAGTTTGTGCTCATGATCGTATGAGCATCTCCTCGCAATTTCGGATCAGCTCTGCCTATGCCCCCAAAGGTGACCAGCCCGAGGCCATAAGGAAACTCACCGACGGTGTGAACAAGGGCAGGAAGCATCAGGTCCTGCTTGGTGTTACCGGTTCAGGAAAGACCTTTACGATCGCGCAGGTGATCGCTAAATTAGGCCGGCCTGCGCTGATCATGGCACATAACAAGACACTGGCTGCACAGCTCTACGGCGAGTTCAAGGAACTCTTCCCGGAGAACGCGGTAGAGTTCTTTGTCAGCTACTATGACTACTACCAGCCCGAGGCGTATCTCCCCACAACTGATACATACATAGAGAAAGATGCGTTGATCAATGACGATATCGACAGGCTCAGGCACTCTGCAACGCGCGCTGTGCTCGAGAGAAGAGATGTGATCGTTGTTGCGTCGGTCTCCTGCATATACGGCATCGGCTCACCCCAGGATTATCAGGATATGCATCTTTATCTCGAGGAGAACATGCAGACCGAACGGGACGCGGTCCTCGACCGGCTTGTCGAGATCCAATACAACCGGACAGATACCGACTTCAAGCGCGGCAGTTTCAGGGTGCGGGGCGATGTGGTCGAGATCTATCCATCGTTTGCGCAGGACCGTGCGATCAGGCTCGAGTTCTTCGGCGATACGCTCGATGCCATCAGCGAGATAGATCCGCTGAGCGGCAACCGTCTGCGGAAGATGGAGAAGATCGCCCTCTTCCCGAACAGCCACTGGCTTACGCCGAGGGACCGGCTTGAAACTGCGCTGAAGAACATCGAGCAGGAGATGAAGGCTCAGGTCGAAAGGTTCCTGCAGCAAGGGAAGATCATCGAGGCACGGAGGATAGAGGAACGGACACGCTTTGATATGGAGATGCTGAAAGAGTTCAATTACTGCCACGGCATAGAGAACTATTCCCGCCATTTAAGCGGCAGGGCTGCCGGTGCGCCGCCCTATACGCTGATGCATTATTTCCCTGAGGACTTTCTGATGGTGATCGACGAATCGCATGCTACCGTGCCCCAGATCCGGGGCATGTACGAAGGCGACCGGTCGAGAAAGCAGACGCTCATAGATTTTGGGTTCAGGCTGCCGTCTGCGCTCGACAACAGACCCCTGAAGTTCGATGAGTTTGCAGCGAAGGTCGGACAGACCATCTATGTATCGGCAACCCCTGCGCCGTATGAGGTGGAGAAGTCAGGCAGCAGGATCATCGAGCAGATCATCCGGCCGACAGGACTCCTCGACCCGAGGCCGTCTGTGCGTCCGGTCTCGGGCCAGGTCCAGGACCTGCTGGGCGAGATACGCAAGCGGGTCGAAAAAGAGGAGCGGGTGCTGGTGACCACGCTCACCAAGAAGATGGCAGAGGACCTGACCGATTATTATCTGGAACTCGGGATCAGGACCAGGTATCTGCACTCGGATATCGATACCCTCGAAAGGGTCGAGATCATCAGGGACCTGAGACTGGGCAAGTTCGATGTCCTTGTGGGCGTGAACCTGCTGAGAGAAGGGCTTGATCTCCCTGAGGTCTCACTTGTGGCCATCCTCGATGCTGACAAGGAAGGCTTTCTCAGGTCAGAGCGTTCGCTCATACAGACAACAGGAAGGGCCGCACGGAATGTGAACGGCGAAGTGATATTTTATGCGGACAAGGTGACCGGTTCGATGAAAAAGGCCATTGATGAGACGAACCGGAGGCGTGCGATCCAGGAGGCGCATAACAAAAAAATGGGTATCACGCCCGAGACGATAAAGAGCAGTATCAAGGACATTGCGGCTTCGATCTATGAGGCTGACTACTGGAGCGTACCCATTGCTGCTGAAGAAGAGGCTGACTATGGGATAGGCGACGAAGCGCTCAAACGGCTTGAGGCAGAGATGAAAGAGGCTGCGAAGAAGCTCGAATTCGAACGTGCTGCAGTGATCCGGGACAAGATAAAAGAGATAAAGAAAAAGATGCTGGAGATTGGGGTGAAGGGTTCATAGCCCATGGTGTTATGCCATGGGCTATGAATGCAATACGGATTATTTTTTCTCTTCCAGTTTTGCCTTGAGCAGGTCGCCGAACGTTCCGAAGCTGGATGAAGAACTGCCTGTCTGGCCTGACTCGGTAAGGTAGTCCTGGTATTCCTGTTTTACCACCATATCCATGGCAGCCTTTCTGCTGAGCTTGACCTTGCTGCTCTCCTTGTCGACTTCTATGACCGTTACCTTTATTTCAGAACCTTCAGGGAACATCTTCTTGTGGTCAGCACCCTGCGAGGTCGCCATCTCATTGTTCGGCACCAGCCCGGTCAGGCCGCTCTTGAGCTTTACGAATATACCGAAGGGCATGATCTTTTCGACCTTGCCCTCAAGGGTCTCACCGACCTCGGGGAGCGTTATCTTCTGGGGTTCTACCCGCGGATTTATCGAAAGGCTGATCTTTCTGTTCTCTTTATCAACACCGAGGACATAGACCTCAACAGTCTGGCCGGTCTCTACCACTTCCTTGGGATGGTTGATCCTTCTTCCTGCTCCGAGGTTCGAGATGTGGATGAGGCCGTCAATGCCAGGCTCAAGGTTCACGAAAGCGCCGAAAGGAGCAAGGCGGACGATCTTTCCGGAGATGCGGCTGCCTTCTTTATAGGTATCTGCGACCTGTGTCCAGGGATCTGGTTCCATTGCCTTGAGGCTCAGACTCAATTTATTCTTCTCCCAGTCGATGGAGAGTATCTTTGCCGTGACCTGCTGGCCGAGCGTTAAAATGTCTGAAGGTTTTTCGTTCCTGACCCAGGAAAGCTCGCTCGCAGGAATAAGGCCGTCAATGCCGCCGAGGTCAACAAATGCCCCGAAATTCATAACTGACCTGACCGTGCCGCTGACTACAGAGCCAGCCTGGAGGGTCTCTTTGAGTTTCTCTATCTTCTCCGCTTTTTCCTTTTCGAGCGTTGCGCGGCGGGAGAGGATGATGTTCCTGCCGTTTTCTTCGAACTCAATGACCTTGAACGGGAAGGTGCGGCCGAGATAAACGCCTCCCTCGCGGCCTCCTTTAAGGTCTATCTGGGAAAAGGGGCAGAAGCAGCGGACATCGCCCACCAGGACCTCGAAGCCTCCCTTTACTTCGCGTTTGATCTCGCCCTGCACAGGGATCTCAGCTTCAAAGGCGTCCCGTATGCTCTTGAGACTTATGGCCGAATACCCATGTACCAGGGTCGTGAACTTCCTCAGGCCGCTCTCAACGGAGACGAAAAAGGCGTCGAACTCATCGCCGGCCTTTACCTGCGTATTGCCGTCCTTGTCTTTGAACTCACTCATATTAATGGCACCTTCGCTCTTGTCGCCAAGGTCTATGAATGCTACATCGCCGGAGATGCTGACGATCTTTGCCCGTATCTTCTGTCCCGGGGAGAACCTGACTGTCTGTTTGCTGCTCTGGGCGAACAGTTCCGCAAAGCTCTCTTCCCTGGGAGGAGTATTTTGTACATTCGTATCAGATGAACTGTTTTCTGTGGTTTCGGAATTCATGCGTGCTTAACCTCTCAATAGTATTAATGTATATACCCTAACTGTATCACAAAGGATTTTTGAACAGCATGGCGGGTAATCAGCGTGTCATAAGTTTATAAGATTTCTTCCTCCTGAGTCAAACAACCGGAGAGTTCAGACCTCAAAGGCGTCCTGAATATACTCAAGATCAGGCTTCCCGCCTTTCATGGTGATGCTGATGACGTCGAATCGTGCCGGCACTTCCTTCCTGAACCTCTTCAGATAGCTCATGGCGACTTTTGAGATCTTCTTCCTTTTTTGCTGCGTAACTGCTTCGAAGGGAGCGCCATAGGCATTGCCTGTCCTTGCCTTTACCTCAATAAAAACGATGGTGCCGCCGTCTTTTGCAATGATGTCAATTTCGCCGAAAGGGGTGCGAAAGTTCTGCTCGATCACCAGAAGGCCTTTTCCCTTGCAGAGGGCCACTGCCAGGTCTTCGCCCTTTTTGCCGAGATCCTTCACCAGGCTAATCAGTTCCTTCAAGCCGCAGGATCAGGGCAGGCATGCTTTCTATGTCCTTAATGTCCTTTTGGCAGATCATTTTGAAAAGTTCCCTGAATTCTGAATATTCCTCCCAATGTCCGCGAAGATTATTCGTAAGTGATTTGTGCAGGTTCTCACCCTTCAGGTCCCAGTCAAGGAGCAGGACCACCTTCGGGAACCTCCCGGCCAGCTCCTCAGAGAATTCATAGAGCCCCTTGCCGCTGTGAAGAGATATGACATCGCCTGTTAGACCGAGCTTTCTCAACGCCTGTACGTCTTTTTTCCCTTCCACAACAACGGGGAAGCGTTTGTTGACCTCACAGAGAGCCCCGATCACCTCATGGAGCCTTTCGGCCCTCTCAAGGTCCTCTGTTGACGGCATGGTATGGCTGTGATCTCTGCGCATGATAGGAATTAACCTATTATAATCAATATGCAACGCTTTGATCATAGACAAATCAGACAGTTTTCGCCTTAGGTGCCAGGTGCGGTGCTCTTAGGTGCGTGTTGAGAGAAAGAATAGCGTGGCGAACCGTGATAATTTTTCCATGATTTTGAAAAAGAATGCGGTGAGTAGTTACCTCTGATTTAGCGCGGAGAAAATGGGTCGATTATGCTGAAGAAATGCTTGAAGATAAACAAGAAACGTAATAATTTTTATTAACAGTTTGTTTGTTGACAATAGCCCTATTTTCATATATTTTAATCATATGGCGGCTAAACTCGGGCAAATCCTGATTGCCTCAAGCATTATTACCGAGGACCAACTGAAGCAAGCTCTTAACGCCCAGAAGAGGGAAGGCGGAAGGCTCGGGACCAACCTGGTAAAACTGGGCTTTATTACAGAAGAAAAACTGGTTGCTTTTCTGAGCAAGCAGTATGGCGTTCCTGCAATAAATCTTTCTGATTACAAGATCGATTCTGCCGTGCTTAAACTCGTTCCGGCTGACATGGCAAAAAAGTATCTGATCATGCCGGTGGCAAGGGTCGGAGCAACGTTGACTATAGCAATGGCAGATCCCTCCAATGTGTTTGCCATTGACGATGTTAAGTTCATGACCGGTTACAATGTAGAAGTTGTGGTCTCGAGCGAGAGCGCTATCATTACCGGCATCACTACCTACTATCTTGGCAAGGGCGAGAATGTCCTTGCAACGACCAATGCCTCGCAGAAGTCGGCTGCCACAACGAATGCCATTCTCCAGGCAAAGGACTATACCATGAGCGACTCTGACCTGGCGGTCGGGGCTGATTTCGGGCCTACAGAAGACGGTCCGCAGGTCAGCGTTGAGGACTTTGATTCGATCGTCGGCAATGCCCTGGACGGGGTTGACGTCCTCGAGGAAAAAGACGACGCAGAAATGGTGAGAGACGTTGAAGCGCCGATCGTCAAGCTGGTGAACGGCATCTTCGTCAACGCCATCAAATCCAGTGCAAGTGACATCCATGTCGAGCCCTATGAGAACTCCCTGCGGGTGCGGTACCGTGTTGACGGCGTCATGTACACGGTCATGAACCTGCCTACCAAGATCAAGGCTGCCCTTACTTCGAGGATCAAGATCATGGCCAAACTCGATATTGCAGAGCGCAGACTCCCGCAGGACGGACGTATCAAGCTCAAGCTGGGCAAGAAGCGGGAGATCGATTTCCGCGTATCGGTCCTTCCCTGCCTGTTCGGCGAAAAGACTGTTCTCAGACTTCTGGACAAGGCCAACCTGCAGGTTGACCTGACAAAGCTCGGCTTTGAGGTTGCTGCCATGGATGATTTCATGGAGGCCCTGAATAAGCCCTATGGTATGATCCTGGTAACCGGACCTACGGGCAGCGGGAAGACCACAACACTTTATTCTGCATTGAGCCATCTCAATAAGCCGGATACGAACATCATGACAGCCGAAGATCCGGTCGAATTCAATTTCATGGGCATCAACCAGGTGCAGATGAAGGAAGAGATCGGATTGACCTTTGCTGCAGCCCTGCGGTCATTTCTCCGGCAGGACCCTGATATAATCATGGTCGGTGAGATCCGGGACTTCGAGACTGCTGAGATCGGCGTCAAGGCAGCACTTACCGGGCACCTTGTTTTGAGCACCCTTCATACGAATGATGCTCCGGGCACGATAAGCAGACTTTTAAATATGGGCATTGAGCCTTTCCTTGTTTCGTCAGCGGTTATTCTTATTGTTGCACAGAGGCTTGCAAGAAGGATCTGCGGAAGCTGCAAGACAGAAGATCCGGTTCCCCCTCTGGCACTGACAAAGATCGGCTATACCGAGGAAGAGGCCGCGAAGATGAAGGTCTTTAAAGGCAAGGGCTGCCCTGCCTGCAATAGCACAGGGTACAAGGGCAGAGTTGCGCTGTACGAGGTGATGCTGATCAAGGACGAACTTAAGGAACTGATCCTTGAAGGGGCGTCTTCAGCTGAGATAAAGAAGGCGGCAGTCCGCCTTGGCATGAAGACATTAAGAATGAGCGGCATGACAAAGATCGCAGAAGGCGTAACAACCATAGAAGAAGTGTTGCGCGTCACCTTCGGCGACTGAGAGAGCCTGCTGTTGGCGATTAACGAGCCTACTGCTGGTGACTAAAGGAGACCTGAATGGCAACAATTTATGACCTGCTGAAAGTCATGATAGAAAAGGGTGCATCTGACCTTCATATCACGACCGGCAGCCCCCCGAGACTGAGGATAGACGGGAAGCTTATTCCTCTTGATCACCCTCAGCTTACACCGGTCGAGACAAAGACCCTGGCTTACAGCATCCTGACTGATGCGCAGAAGCATAAGTTTGAGGAGAATAACGAGCTTGACCTTTCCTTTGGCGTGAAAGGGCTGAGCAGATTCAGGGGAAACATCTTCATGCAGAGGGGAGCTGTTGCCGGAGCGTTCAGGACCATACCCTTTGAGATAAAGACGTTTCAGGACCTGGGGCTTCCTGAGGTTGTAAACGACCTTGTCAAGAGACCCAGGGGCCTTATTCTCTGCACCGGCCCTACCGGCAGCGGTAAATCGACCACCCTTGCAGCCATGGTCGACAGGATAAACTCGGAACGCTATGACCATATCATTACGGTGGAAGACCCGATCGAATATCTGCACGGACACAAAAAAAGTCTTATCAACCAGAGAGAGGTTAATGCTGACACCGTATCGTTCAAGGCTGCGCTCAGGTATATTCTCCGGCAGGACCCTGATGTCGTGCTTATCGGTGAGATGAGAGACCTTGAGACCATTGAAGCTGCACTGACCGTAGCGGAAACAGGTCATTTGACCCTTGCTACGCTTCATACCAACTCTGCCGTGCAGACCATGAACCGGATCATTGATGTTTTCCCTCCGCATCAGCAGGAACAGATCCGGGTCCAGCTCTCCTTTGTTCTCGAAGGCGTTTTGTCGCAGCAGCTGATCGCTAAGAAATCCGGCAAGGGAAGAGCGCTTGCCATTGAACTGCTTGTGCCGAACGTTGCTATCAGAAACCTGATCCGTGAGGACAAGATCCACCAGGTTTACTCCATGATGCAGACAGGCCAGGGCAAGTTCGGCATGCAGACCATGAACCAGTCGCTCATTGAGCTCTATCAAAAGGGACATATCGCGTATGAGGACGCGATCGCCAGATCGCCGGTACCTGAGGAAATAATCCAGATGCTGCAGAGGCTCAGTGCTGCTTCGCCTTCTGCGCGCGGGAGGCAATAGATTATGGCAACGATCTTTGAATGGTCAGGAAAAACAGGCAAGGGGCTGATAGAGTCCGGCGAGATGACCGCCAACTCGAAGGATGAGGTCATTGCCCAGCTGAGAAAGAAGAGCATTACCGCGACATTGGTCAGGGAGAAGACGAAGGTCAAAAGCAAATTCAATTTTGGCGGCAGCGTCAAGGACAAGGATATCGTTATCTTTACCCGTCAGTTTGCCACGATGATAGACGCTGGCCTTCCGCTTGTTCAGGCCCTTGACATCCTTTCTCAGCAGGTGGAGAGCAAGTCGCTTGCGGCTGCGCTTACAACGATTAAAAATGATGTCGAGGGAGGCGCTACCTATGCCGATGCCCTCAGGAAACACCCCAAGGTCTTTACCGACCTGTATGCGAATATGGTGGCAGCGGGCGAGTCAGGGGGTATTCTCGATACCATTCTGAACAGGCTTGCAGCGTATATGGAAAAGGCGATGAAGCTGAAGAAAAAGGTCAAAGGCGCCATGGTCTATCCTATCGTTGTTTCGACCATAGCGGTCGGCGTTATCGCGGTCATCATGATCTTTGTTGTGCCGACCTTCTCAAAGATGTTTACAACCATGGGCGGCACCCTCCCGATGCCTACACTGATCGTTATGAAGATAAGCGGTTTCCTCGCCGGTCTCGGAGGCGTGCTCTCTGCGCTGGTCATTGTTGCGGCCATTATTGCCTTTAAGCAGATCCGGAAGACGGAAAAGGGGCAGGCAATCACTGACCGCATGTTCCTGAAACTGCCGATATTCGGCGTACTGCTCAAGAAGGTCGCGGTCGCCAAGTTTACGCGGACGCTCGGGACCCTGATCAGCAGCGGCGTGCCGATCCTGGACGGGCTTGAGATAACAGCAAAAACAGCCGGCAACAAGGTCATTGAATATGCGGTCATGGAGGTCAGACAGGCAGTCACGGAAGGCAAGACCCTTGCCGAGCCGCTGATGAAGGCCAAGGTCTTCCCGCCGATGGTCACGCATATGATATCGGTCGGTGAAGCCACCGGCGCACTTGATGCCATGCTGAACAAGATCGCTGATTTTTATGATGACGAAGTTGATGCTACGGTCGGCAACCTGACTGCGATGATGGAGCCGTTTCTCATGGTCTTTCTCGGAGGATCGGTCGGATTTATTGTTATTGCGATGTATCTGCCCATATTCAAACTGATCACCCTCATTAAGTAATCTGCATGGCAGATGCCGCCTTGCATCTGAGACTCAAGGCCCTGATCACATTCAGGGCCTTGTTTGTCAGCCTTCTCCTCGGCTCGGCATTCATTTTTAAAATTGACTTTTTCCCAAACCCCCGTGCTTTATCTTATTTTATTATCTCGCTCTATGTCCTGACCATTATCTATGTCCTGCTTGTACAGCGGACAACACGGCTGGTTCTCTTCGCCTACATCCAGTTCGTCCTCGATGTCCTTGCCGAGATCGCGCTTATCTACATTACCGGGGGGATAGAGAGCTGGTTTTCCTTTACCCTGATCCTTACGGTCATGTCCTCAAGCATTGTGCTGAATCAGAAGGCCGGGTATATTGTCGCGAGCATGAGCTGCATCCTGTATGGCACGCTGCTTGACCTGCAGTTTTATGGTCTGATCCCGCTACAGTACGAGGGGACCATGCTCGAAAAACAGTTCCTGTACAATATCTTTATTCATACGATCTCGCTCTATGTGACCGCCTACCTTGCCGGGTACCTCTCATCGCGTCTCGAAGAAACGGAAGTAAAGCTTGCGGAGAAAGATAGCCATCTCAGGGACCTTGAGATCTTTAATATGAAGGTCATCGAGAGCCTTCCAAGCGGTCTTGTCACGACCGATACTGAGGGGAAGGTGCTTATCTTTAACCGGGCCGCGGAGAAGATCACCGGCATGGCAAAAAATGACATTATCGGAAGGACCATAGAGAACGTCCTGCCGTTCCTGAAGATCCCGATCAGGGAGGGGAGGAGGGAAGAGGTTTTGATCACGCATAATAACGAGAAAAAGATCATCGGCATGCATATTTCTGTGCTCAGAGATATCAGCGGCAGGGAAACAGGGATCATCGCGATCTTTCAGGACCTCACTGCCCTGAAGGAACTCGAGGAAGAGATGAAGAATAAGGAGAAATGGGCTGCTATCGGCGAACTGTCCGCCAATATCGCCCACGAGATCAGAAATCCTCTTGCCTCCCTCAGGGGATCGATCGAGATGCTCAGGGAGGGCAAGATCCCGGAAAAGCACCGTGACAAGCTCATGGGCATAGCAATTAACGAGACAGAGAGGCTGAATAATATCATCACCGATTTTCTCACCTATTCAAGGCCCAAGCCGCTTGAAATGCAGAACGTGGATCTGAATGCGCTGCTCCGTGAAACGCTTGAACTCCTCAGGAACAGGGCGCAGAACATGGGGGATATCATTATCCATGAAGAGAATGAAGGCGCGCTGCCTGTTCCCCTGGACCCGATGAAGATCCGTCAGGTCTTCTGGAACCTCGGCCTTAACGCCCTGGAGGCCATGGAAAAGGGCGGAACGCTGACCGTATCAACAAAGAAGGCTCAGGGCAGGATATCCATTATTTTTTCTGATACAGGACCGGGGATTTCCAAAGACGATCTGGCAAAGATCTTTTATCCTTTCCATACCACAAAAGACGGGGGAACAGGACTTGGGTTGTCTATTGCGCAGAGGATCGTAGAGGAGCATCAGGGGAAGATCGTGGTCCAGAGCAGCCCTGGAACCGGGACCACATTTGAGATTATACTACCGGAGACCCATGGAACATAAAGGCAGAATACTTATCGTTGAAGACGAAACGAGCATGCGCGAGGTGTTGAAGATCCTTCTGGAGGATGAAGGCTATGAGACCATTTCAGCTTCAGACGGGCAGGACGGCATCAGAAGGATCCAGGAAGATATTTTTGATATCGTGATCACAGATATCAAAATGCCCAGGGCAGACGGATTTGAGGTGCTGAAGAAAGTGAAGGAAATATCCCCCACCAGCATTGTGATCATGATCACGGCCTTCGGCACCACAGAATCGACGATCGAAGCAATGAAGCAGGGGGCCTATGACTACATCCACAAGCCCTTCAAGATCGACGAGATCCGTCTTATTGTCAACAAGGCCTTTGAGAAGAAGAGGCTCAGCGAGGAGATATCGGTTCTCAGGGAGAAGGTGCAGGCCACCTACCGCATCGAGAACATCATCGGCAAGAGCCCGCGGATGCAGGAACTGTTCCGGCTGATCCCCAAAGTTGCTCAGAGCAGTTCCACGGTGCTGATCACCGGCGAGAGCGGCTGCGGCAAGGAACTGGTTGCTGCTGCCCTGCATAATCTGAGCCCGAGGAAGAACAAGAACTTTGTCACCATCAACTGTGCCACCTTTCCGGAGGGTCTTCTCGAAACAGAGCTCTTTGGCCATGTGAAGGGCTCCTTCACCGGTGCGGTGCAGAACAAGGAAGGGCTCTTCGAGATCGCTGATCAGGGGACGATCCTCCTCGATGAGATAGCTGAGATGCCGCTTTCCCTGCAGCCCAAGCTGCTGCGTGTTCTCGAGAACGGCATATTCAGGAGAGTGGGGGGCGTGGCCGACATTACTGTCGACGTACGGGTCATAGCCGCAACAAACAGAAACCTTGCAGACGCCATAGCAGAAGGAAGTTTCAGGGAGGACCTTTTCTACCGGCTGAATGTCATCCCCCTGCAGATGCCGCCGCTCAGGGAGCGGCCTGAAGATATCCCACTCCTGCTCGACCATTTCTTTCGCAAGTTCTCCGGGGGCACCAAGCGCCTCTCCTCTGACGCGCTCCGCATTCTTATGAAGTATCCCTGGAAGGGAAATGTGCGCGAACTTGAGAATATGGTCGAGAGGGTTGTCCTGCTTGCTGAGGGGACGGTGATCCTTCCGGAAGACCTGCCCGAAGAGTATCTTATGACCGCGCGCAGGGGGACGGGCCTTCCTGATGTTGATGAGGACGGTGTTGATCTTGAAAAGATCATTGAGGAGATAGAGAAGGACTATCTCCTGAAGGCCCTGGCAAAGGCCAATGGCAGCAAGACAGATGCTGCTAAACTTCTGAATCTCACGTTCAGGTCTTTCCGGCACCGCTTATATAAATATGGGATAAAGTGATACAATACCTGTTATGAAACTGGGCGAAGCACTCATCAAAGAAACCATCATAACCCGGGACCAGCTAAAGAAGGCCCTTGAGCGGCAGGTCATTTTCGGCGGCCGGATTGGATCGAACATCATTGAACTCGGTTTTGTCAAAGAGCAGGACATGCTCTCCTTCCTTGGCTCATTTTTTAAAGTTCCGGCAGTAAAGATCGCTGATCTGAGTGCTATTGACCCGGAGGTCATAGCATGCATTACCGCGGAGACTGCCGACAAATACAAGATGCTGCCGTTCAAAAAAGATCGTAACCGGCTGCATGCAGCCATGCTGGATCCGCGATCCATGTCAAGCGTTGACGAAATACGGTTTCTTCTCGGCCTCGATATTGTCCCTTATGCCATTACCGAGCTGCGACTGCTCTACTGTCTTGAAAAATATTATGACATTAAAAGGGACCTTCGCTACATCAGCGCCTTTGGGGGTGAGGAGGCGCAGGAGGAGAAGAAGCCCGAGGACACGGCAAAGCAGATCCTGAAGGTGAAGGAGCAGTTTGCCGGGGTCCGGGACAAGGAAGAGGTCATCGGCATACTCATGAACGAGACGAAGAGCGTGGCTACAAGGGCTGCAGTGTTCCTGGTAAAAGGGAATACCGTTTCCGGATGGAAGTCCCGGGGTATCGATATCGACAAGTTCGATATGTCTGTTGAGGGCCAGTCGGTATTTTCGGAAGTCCTCGCGAGAAAGACCTACTACAGGGGACCCCTCCTGAAGATACCCGGCAATCTGTTGCTGACAGAGCGGCTGAACGGAAACCCCCAGGACTGCTGCATGATGCCGGTCACGATCAGGGACAAGATAATCGGCCTGCTCTATGTTGACAACGGCAACAACTCGGTGCTGGATGCAGGGCTTGGGTACATCCATAACCTTGTTGCCATGTCGGCTGTCAGCTTCGAGATCGTGATCCTCAGAAAGAAAATCTTCGACCTATAGCCGTATCCTCTGCTTTCCGGTATAGATATTCATCCTGTCACCGCGGGCAAATCCGATAAGGGTTGCTCCTGACGCTTCTGCGATCTCGACGGCAAGGCTTGTGGGAGCTGCCCTGCTGATGATGACCGGGATGCCGCAGCGCCCGCATTTCAGCACGATCTCGGACGAGAGCCTTCCGCTTGCCAGCATGATCTTCCCAACGAAGGGGATATCTTCAAGAAAGGCATACCCGATAACCTTGTCCACGGCGTTGTGCCTGCCGATATCTTCGGTAAACACGAGCATGCGGTCTCTGTCTGCAAGAGCTGCGCTATGCACTCCGCCTGTTGACCGATAACCCTCAGATCTTTTTTGAAACTCGCGGTACAATTCCCTGATCTCCCGGAGGTCAAAGACCGAGGGATCGGCTATCCGTTTTTCAGGAAGCTTTCTGTTGAGGCTCAGACCGCCGGCGCAGCCCGAGGTGACGACCTTTTCGCCCTCTGCGATCGTGCCGGCTGCCGGCATGTCGACGTTGATCTCATCGCCGTACGTGATCGACAGCCTTTCGGCGCACCACCCGCCCGAGATCAGGCCTTCATTGAAGACCACGCCGACGACAAACTCCCTTATCATCTGCGGGCTGCAGTACAGGCTCAGGGCGTGCTTCCCGTTTACCGATATCCTGACCTTCTTTTCGATGGCAACAACGTCATCGACCTCTTCAGATGAGCCATCCCTGATCTTCAGTATGCTGACTTTGCTTGATATATCCATGGTTTATATTATACCAGCGGAATTTGGCTTCAGGCTTACTTGACAAGCAGTGCGTCTGGCTCTTATTATGTCATGTTCGGGGCGTAGCGCAGTCCGGTAGCGCACACGGTTCGGGACCGTGGGGTCGAAGGTTCAAATCCTTTCGCCCCGACCAATTTTCCCGTCTGCAGAAAATCCCTGTTCCTATTCAGGGCCCTTCTGTCTTTCCCCTATGCAGCTGATATGGCTGCTGCACTGATCGCTACGGCGCAGACCTTCAGTTCCGGTATCTTTACCTGGGGATCGAGCGCATCGATGGTGAGCACATTGGCAGCAGCCTCACGGTAGTGCATAGGGATGAAGACCGTGCCTTCCGGCACCCGCGGGGTTGTGCGCACCTTAATGGTGATCTCGCCCCTGCGTGACCGTACGGTTACCAGCTCTCCGCTGCTGATCCCGAGGTTCCTGCTGTCAAAGGGATTTATCTCCACATATGGCTCACCCGCATGCGATTCTATCGGTTCAACACGCCGCGTCATGGAACCGGAATGATACTGGAACAGGTTGCGTCCTGTGGTCAGGACAAAGGGATATTCGCTGTCGCAGACTTCTGCGGGCGGCTGGTATGCAACAGGCACAAAATTGACCTTGCCCTTCGGGAAGCCGTCTTTATACAGATAGGGCGTGCCGGGATGGTCTGCTGCAGGGCAGGGCCAGCAGAGCCCGCGCTTCTCTAGCCGTGTGTACGATATCCCGGCGATCGCAGGCCAGAGCAGACGGTATTCATCGAACATCTTCTCAGGAGAATTCTCCATTGCAAGTCCGAGCCGGTTTGCGAGTTCCGTGATGATCCAGAGATCTTCCTTTGCTTCACCGGGAGGGTTTACTGCCTTTCTGACCCGCTGGACTCTCCGCTCCGTATTGGTGAACGTGCCGTTCTTCTCGAACGAGCAGGAGGCAGGCAGCACGACCTCGGCAAGCTTTGCCGTCTCGGTCAGAAAGATATCCTGGACCACGAGAAACTCCAGGTTTTCGAGTGCCTTGACCGTATGATGCATGTTCGGGTCAGTGATGATCGGGTTTTCGCCCATGATGTACAGGGCCTTGAGCTTGCCTGCCGCAGCCTCGTTCATCATCACCGTAGACATCATGCCGGCCTTCGGTGAAAGGGGAACTCCCCAGGCCTTTTCAAATTTATTTCTGATCTCAGGGTCTTCAACATTCTGATATCCGGGGTACACATTCGGCAGACAGGCTGCATCAGAGGCTCCCTGCACATTGTTCTGGCCCCGGAGCGGATTGATGCCGGTGGATTCTCTGCCGATATTGCCGGTCAGGGACACCAGATTGGCAAGGGCCGTCACATTGTCCGTGCCGCAGGCGTGCTGCGTTATCCCCATGGTGTAGAAGACACCTGCCTTGCGCGATGAGCCGTACATGCGCGCTGCCTTCACGATCTCATCTGCGGGAACACCCGTGATCTTTTCAGCATACTCAGGAGTGAACGATTCGATCGATGCCTTCCATGCATCGAACCCCGCGGTCTTTTCTTTTATGAACTCTTCGTTCTGAAGCCCTTCGCTCAGGATAACGTTGGCGATAGTGTTGAGAAGAGCGATATCAGAGCCCGGCCGGATCTGCAGATGGATATCGCTGAACTTCACCATCGGGATCTTTCTCGGGTCTGCAATAATGATCTTCGCGCCCTTGCGGCGGGCCTTGATCATGCGGTTTGCGATGACCGGATGCGTCTCTTTGGTGTTGGAGCCGATGATAAAGATCACCTCCATGCCCTCGATCTCCCAGATGGAGTTCGTCATTGCCCCTGAACCGAATATTTTGGCCAGACCGGCCACCGTGGGGGAGTGTCAAAGCCGGGCGCAGTGGTCTACGTTGTTGGTGCCTATTCCTGCCCTGATAAGCTTCTGGAACGCATAGTTCTCTTCATTGGTGCAGCGTGCAGAGGAAAGTCCGCCGATGGCATCAGCGCCGTGCGCGGCCTTTATCTCCGCAAGCCGTTTTGCCGCATGGTCGAGGGCCTCGGGCCAGGATGCCTTTTCGAACTCCCCGTTCTTCTTTATAAGCGGATGGGTCAGGCGCTCCGGACTGTTCACAAACCGGTACCCGAACCTCCCCTTTACGCAGAGCCAGCCTTCATTCAGGGTCTGTTCTTTCGATGTTATCTTGAGGATCTCGTTGTCCCTGACATGGGCAGTGATCGTGCAGCCGGTGCCGCAATACGTGCAGATCGTATCCACTTCTGCCTGATGATCTTTTCTGCCTTTCCTGCTCCAGAGCTTGCCGGTGAGCGCCCCGGTGGGACAGACGCTGACGCACTGGCCGCAGAACTCGCAATCCAGGTCCTCTTCATAGCTGGTGCATATCTTGGAATTGAAGCCGCGGTACCCGAAATCGATCGCCTCAACGCCCTGTATCTCGTCGCAGACCTTTACGCACCTGCCGCAGAGGATGCATTTTTCGAGGTCCCTCTCTATGAACGGGTTGTTGTCGCGCTTTGCATATGTTCTTCTCTCTCCCTGAAACCTGTTCTCCCTGATGCCGTAGTCATAGGCAAGATTTTGAAGTGTGCAGTCACCTGCTTTTTCGCAGATCATGCAGTCATTCGGATGGTCAGAGAGGATCAGTTCAAGCACGGTCTTTCTCAATTCCTGCAGATATGGACTGGAGGTGGTAACCTCCATGCCGTTGCTCACAACAGTGGTGCAGGACGTGACCGGCTTCGGCATACCCTTTACCTCGACGATACAGAGCCTGCAGCCGCCAAAGGGAGTGAGCTTCGGATGATGGCAGAGCGTCGGGATCGGGATCTTGTGCAGCTTTGCCGCCTGAAGGATCGTGGCAGTATCAGCCACTTCGATCGTCTTGTTGTCAATCGTGATCTTTGCCATCTGCTTAATCCCTTTCTACGGACTTGAACTTGCAGGCCTCGAAGCAGGCACCGCATTTGACGCATTTCGCCGGGTCTATCCTGTGGGGTTGTTTCTTTTCGCCGGTGACCGCACCAGCGGGACATGCCCTGAGGCAGGCGCCGCATCCCTTGCAGGCAGCCTCGATGACGGAATAGGTTATCAGGTCTTTGCAGACCTTGGCAGGACATTTCTTGTCCCGGATATGCGCTTCGAACTCTTCCCGGAAATATTTCAACGTGCTCAACACCGGATTCGGGGCGGTCTGGCCGAGGCCGCAGAGCGAAGTGGCCTTGATGCTGTTGCTCAGGGACTCGAGGAGGTCCAGATCGCTCTCCTTGCCCTGTCCTTTGGTGATGCGCTCCATGATCTCGAGGAGCCTCTTGGTGCCGACCCTGCAGGGCACGCATTTGCCGCAGGATTCTTCCTGGGTGAACTGAATAAAATACTTTGCCATGTTCACCATGCAGTTGTCCTCGTCAAGAACGATCATGCCGCCGGAGCCGACGATCGATCCGACCTTTGCGAGCGACTCATAATCGACGTTGATATCGAGCATATTCGCCGGAATGCAGCCGCCTGACGGCCCGCCGGTCTGAACTGCCTTCAGCTTTTTCCCGCCTTCAATGCCTCCGCCGATATCCTCGATGATCTCCCGCAGCGTGATCCCCATCGGCACTTCGATCAGGCCCGGGTTTTTGATCTTGCCGGTCAGGGCAAAGACCTTTGTCCCTCTTGAGCGTTCTGTCCCGTGTGACGCATACCACCGATAGCCCCTTCTCATGATGTAAGGAATGTTGGCGAGCGTTTCGACGTTATTGATGACCGTCGGCCGCTGCCACAAGCCCTTGTTCACCGGGAAGGGCGGCTTCGGTCTTGGCATGCCGCGCTGGCCTTCGATCGAGGCTATCAGCGCTGTCTCCTCGCCGCAGACAAACGCGCCTGCACCCAGTTTCACCTGAATATCAAAGTCGAAGGTTGTTCCAAAGATATTTTCACCGAGAAAGTGGCGTCGTCTTGCCCTGTCTATGGCGAGCCTCAGCCTGTCGACTGCCAGAGGATATTCAGCCCGGATATAGACGTACCCGTGACGGGCGCCGATGGCATACGCCGCAATGATCATCCCCTCAATGACCGCATGGGGATTGCCCTCAATGACTGCGCGGTCCATAAATGCACCGGGGTCGCCCTCGTCAGCATTGCAGACGATATATTTAATGTCGCCGCGGGCTTTACGTGCGAGTTCCCACTTGAGACCGGTAGGGAATCCGGCGCCGCCGCGGCCTCTAAGGCCCGAGGCCTTGATCTCCTCGATGACCTCACCCGGCAACCACTCGGTCAGAATGTCACGGGCAGTCCCGTATCCTCCGACCGCATGGTATGCATCCGTGTCCTCGGGATCGATCCTGCCGCAGTCGGAAAGCACGATCTTCTTCTGCTTCTTATAGAACCGGTCGTATGCCTCATCGACGAGCCATTCCTTTACCGGAGAGCCGCTGACAAGATGTTCATCAACAATGCGCTGGACCATCTCCGGCTTGATATACTGATAAACGGTCTTGACGTCTCCGGCGTGGACCTCCACCAGGACATCCCGGGCGCAGAGCCCGAGACAGCCGACCTGGTGGGAAGCACAGTTCTCTTTCAGCACTGCTTCTGCCGGAGAAGAGGAGAGGGCTTTGGCAAAGGCATCGAGGACCGCTTTCCCTCCGGCAGCTATGCCGGCCGGACCCATGCATACGCGGATGACGGTGTTGCTGCTCACTTGGTCTTCCTCAGTGCGCGGACCTCTTTTATGATAGGGTCAGCGCTTGTCTTGCCGTGCACAGAGCCATTGATAAGCACGACAGGCGCAAAGCTGCAGAACCCCAGACAGGCGACCTTTTCGACCGTAAACTCCTGATCCTTTGTCGTATCTTCCTCTTCTCCCAGCTCCAGTTCGCGTCTCAGGTTATTGAGGATGCGGTCTGCACCGCGGACATGACAGGCGGTTCCGCAGCAGGCCGTGATCTTGTTCTTCCCGATCGGTTTGAGGCGGAACTGCGAATAGAAGGTCGCAACGCCATAGAAGCGGCTTGAGGCAATGCCGAGCGTTTGAGAGAAATAGTCGATCGCATCCTTCGGTACGTAACCGAAGGCCTCCTGGGTATCCTGCAGAAGAGAGATGATATTACCCTCGTTCTTCCGGTATTGCCGGACTATGGCTTCGAATGTCTCAATCATAAGGTTATTTTATAAGCTTATGATAAGTTATCATAAAGTCCCATTATTTTGCTATGCGATTTTTTTTGGCAGCTATATATTTGCGAAGGGTAATTCTCCGCCCCTTACCAAGGGGAGGAATAAGGTGGGGTAATAACAAAGCAGATAAACCTCCCCATACCCCTCCTTGGTAAGGAGGGGATTCCTGGGCATTCCAATGCAAAACTGAAAATTGTGGATTATTTCAGAAGGGGCTTCTAATACCCTGCGATATAATCCTTGAGATAGTGGATCTCGGTGGTCATTTTGTGGACCTGGGACAGAACGATGTCCCTGATCGAGAGCATGCCGATCACCTTCCCCTTGTCAACGACCGGGAGATGGCGGATGTTCTTTTCGACCATGACCGCCATGACGCTGTTGAGGTCATCGCCGAGTTCTGCAACCATGAGATTCTTTGTCATATTCTCGCTGACCGGAATGTCATGGAATCTTCTTTCGCGCTTGCCGATGTAGCAGCGGACCACATCGCGTTCCGTAAAGATCCCTGCAGTGTTGTCACCTTCTTTAATAATGATCGCGCTGATCTTTTTGCTGTCCATAAAGCGGATCGCATCCTCCACCGAGCTTGATGCGTCCATCGAAAAGACCTCTTTCCCCTTTGTTTCAAGCAGTTCCTGAACTTTCATTTTCTATCCTCCTTTGGTTTGATATCGTATCACTCCGGACAGCCGTATTGGCTGTGCAGATATCCGGTCCTAATAATTCACCAGTGCCTTCAGGAACTTCTCGTTCATGCGCCGCACGTTGAGAGCCGAGACAATGGCTATGTTCTTTATGATCTTGAGCATGCAGTGCGGTTCCTTGTTCTCGAGCTCTGCAAAGGCCTCTTTGGAAAAGAGGATCAGCTCTGCATTTTCGACAGCGCGAGCATCGGTCGCATGGTCAGTCTTTTCGAGGGTGGCTATCTCGCCGATGAAGCTCCCGGGGCCCACGATCACAAGCGGCTGCTTCCATCCGTCTGTTGTGGTCTTGGATATCTCTATCCTGCCGCTCTTGATCATATGTATGCCTTTGCATACGCCTTTCTCACGGAAGACATGCTCGTCCTTAAGCAGCCTGACCATCGAGACCATGGGCAGAAGTTTTTCGAGCTCTGTATTATCGAGCCCCTCAAGCAGTACCTGTGACGTTAAATCCTGAACTGTCAGCATATTAATCTCCTTCCCTGAAGGGTTCTACCCTGACCGCGGTGATCTTGTATCCGGGTGTTTTTGAGATCGAGTCGATATGGGTATCGCTCGTGAGAACGTTCACTGCTGCCTCTGCATAATGCATCGGTATGAACACTGTTCCGGGGCTGACACGGTCTGTGCTCCTGACCCTAAGCACGATGCTGCCCTGCGATGAGGAGACCCTTGCACGGTCATTGTCCAGCATGTTGGTCCGTGCTATGTCATCAGGGTGCATCTCGATATATGCCTCCCCTGCATGCTGCTCGAGCAGGGGCACCCTGCGCGTCATGGACCCGAAGTGATACTGGAAAAGATTTCTGCCGGAGTTGAGAATAAAGGGATACGTTTCGTCAGTGCTCCCGGCAGACCGCTCAAACGGCGCAGGCGTGAAAGCAGCCCTTCCGCGCGGGAATCCGCCTTTATAAAGATGTTCGGTCCCCGGATGGTTCTTGGTCGGGCAGGGCCACTGTACGCCCCGGGATTCGATCCTCGTATAGCTGATCCCCTCAAGGGCTGGCCAGAGGCTGCCGAGCTCTTCGAAGACGCCCTCCGGAGAACTGCAGCTCATCTCATATCCCATCCTCCGGGAAAGTTCGGAGATCACCCACGAATCGACCATTGCCTGGCCCGGCGCTGCGACTGCCTTTCTTACCCGCTGGACCCTTCTTTCGGTATTGATGAAGGTGCCGTTCTTTTCTGCAAAGCAGGCTGAGGGGAAGACCACATCTGCGAGTCTGGCTGTCTCGGTCAGAAAGATGTCCTGAACAATAAGCAGTTCAAGCGCCTCAAACCCTTTTTTTGTCACATTGACATTGGCATCTCCCAGAACAGGGTTCTCACCCATAACATACGCAGCCCTTACACTGCCGTCCAGGGCCTTATGCGCGAGCTCGGAAGCGGCAATGCCGGGCCGGGCAGAGAGCGACCTGCCCCACGCTGCCTCGAACTTCTCTCTGACATCGGGGATATCGACCCGCTGGTATCCGGGGAATACATTTGGCAGGCAGCCTGCATCGCAGGCGCCCTGAACGTTGTTCTGGCCGCGCAGCGCATTGATGCCGGTGAACTCTCTGCCGATGTTCCCGGTCAGGAGCGCAAGATTTGCGATTGCATTCACATTGGCTGTTCCGTTCACGTGCTGGGTAATGCCCATCCCGTAATAGATGGCTGCCTTCCTTGATCCGCCATAGAGCCTTGCCGCCTCTATGATCTTTTCCTTCGGCACGCCGGTCAGTTTTTCTCCGACCTCAGGCGTGAACTCCTCTATGCTCTTCTTCCAGTCGTCGAACTGGCGGGTCTGGGATTCGATGAATTCCGCATTGTGGAGTCCTTCTTTCACAATAACATGACTGATGCTGTTCAGAAGCGCAATGTCCGTTCCCGGCCGCTGCCTGAGCCATGTCCCGGCAAAGCGGCACATGGCCAGCTTTCGCGGATCAGCGACAATGATCTTTGCTCCCTTGCGGTGCGCCCTGATCATGGCGTTGGCGATGACCGGATGGGCTTCCTTGGTGTTCGACCCGATGATGAAGATGACCTCGTTGCCCTCGATCTCGCGGATCGAATTGGTCATTGCCCCTGAACCGAATATGGTGGCCAGACTGGCCACCGTGGCGGCGTGTCAAAGCCGGGCGCAGTGATCGACATTGTTCGTGCCGATCCCTGCCCGCATGAACTTCTGAAAGAGGTAATTCTCCTCAGTAGTACAGCGCGCAGAAGAAAGCCCGACAATGGCATCCGGGCCGTGCGCTTCTTTTATCTTATTTAATTTATCTGCAGCATAATCCAGGGCCTCATGCCACGACGCAGGCTGGAGCGTGCCGTCTTTCCGGATGAGTGGCTGCTTGAGCCGGTCAGGGCTTGATACAAAACCGTACCCGAACCTGCCTTTTACGCAGAGCAGCCCCTTGTTCACAACACTGTCCGGCCGTGAAGAGATCCTGATGATCTCGTTGTTCTTGACGTGGAGCGTAATACCGCAGCCGACGCCGCAGTAAGAGCAGGTGGTGTCGACCTCCCTGATCTTCCAGTACCGTCCCTTGCCGATCCAGTCCCTGCCGACCAGCGCGCCGGTCGGGCAGGCCATGACGCACTGGCCGCAGAACTCGCAGTCGAGGTCGCGCTCGAACGGAGGGCATACTTTGGTGCCGAATCCCTTGTACGCGAAATCGATCGCGCCGACGCCCTGGACCTCGTCGCAGATCTTCACACACCGTCCGCAGAGGATGCACTTTTCCATGTCGCGCTCAATGAAGCGGTTGGCGTCCTTCTTGTCGTATATTCGCCGCTCCCCGCCGAAGAGGGGTTTCCGGATGTTGTACGTATAGGCAAGCTCCTGCAGTTCGCATTCGCCGGTCTTCTGGCAGACCATGCAGTCGAAGGGATGGTCGCTCAGGATCAGGTCAATGGTGTCCCGCCTGAGGTCCTCAATATACGGGGAGTTCGTGATCACCTCCATGTCTTTTTCGGCCAGAGTGGTGCAGGACGTTACCGGGGTCCCGTTCACCTCAACAATGCAGACCCTGCAGGCGCCCGACTGGCTGATCATCGGATAGTTGCAGAGCGCAGGGATATAGATGCCGATCTCCTTTGCGGCATCGAGTATGGTCATGCCTTCGGGCACATCAACGACCTGGCTGTTGATCCTGAGCCTGACGGTCTTCCTTATGTCTCTCGCATTGCTCATTGTTTCGTGATCGCCCTGAACTTACAGGCCTTATAGCAGGCCCCGCATTTTATGCAGGCAGCCGCATCGATCCGGTGCGGTTTTTTCACCTCTCCGGACACTGCTCCTGCAGGGCAGACCTTTTTGCAGAGGGTGCAGCCCTTGCATTGGTCTTCAAGAATAGAAAAGGTTATCAGCGCGGTGCAGACACCGGCAGGACATCTCTTTTCCTTTATATGCGCCAGGTACTCGTCGCGGAAATGGTTCAGCCCGGTGATGAACGGATTCGACGCGCTCCTGCCGAGGCCGCAGAGCGATGAGGTCTTCATCAGACCGCTTAACCGTTCCAGGGTGGCAAGGTCCTTATTTTCAGCCCTGCCCTCGGTTATCTTTGTCAGCAGTTCAAGCATTCTCTTTGTGCCGATCCTGCAGGGCGGACATTTGCCGCAGGATTCCCGCTGCAGGAACTCCATAAAGAACTTCGTGATCGAGACGACGCAGTCGTCCTCGTTGAATACGACCATGCCGCCTGAGCCGACGATGCTGCCGATCTTCGAGAGGTTCTCGTAATCAAGCCCCATGTCGAGCATGGACGCCGGGATAAGGCCGCCGGAAGGGCCGCCGACCTGCACTGCCTTCAGCGCCCGGCCGCCTTCCATGCCGCCGCCGATGCCGTACACAATATCCCGGAACGGCATGCCCATCGGGATCTCGACCAGCCCGACATTCTTTACCTTGCCCGAAAGGGTGAAGACCTTTGTGCCGGTGCTCTCTTTCGTTCCGATGGACGAGAACCAGCGCGCACCCTTGCCGATGATAAGCGGGATGTTCGAAAAGGTCTCGGCATTATTGATGACCGTCGGTTTTCCCCAGAGGCCTTTCTGCACCGGGAAGGGCGGTCTGACCCTCGGCATTGCCCGCTTGCCCTCGATCGATTCCATGAGCGCGGTCTCTTCACCGCAGATGAACGCCTCTGTTCCGAACCTGAACTCGATATCAAAACAGAAGTCAGTGCCGAAGATGCTGCTTCCGATGAACCCCTTGTCCTTTGCCTGGTTTATTGCATTACGGAGCCTTTCAACGGACAGGTGATACCGCTCCCGTATATAGATGAACCCTTTTTCCGATCCGATCGCATACCCGCCGATCAGCAGTCCTTCAATGATGGCATGGGGGTTCCCTTCGGCCAGAGGCCTGTTCACTTCGCCCACATTGCAGATGATATATTTCGTCCTGTCCGGCTGTGCCTTGCAGATCTCCCATTTCGTTCCTGTCGAGAAGCCGCTTCCGCCCCTGCCCCTGAGGCCTGACTGAATGACCTTTTTTATCACTTCATCAGGTCTCATCATTGAGACCGCCTTTTTTGCAGCCCGGTACCCCTTCATGTCGAGATAGTCCTCAATGCTCTCCGGGTCTATCTCGCCGCAGGGGCCGAGCACGATCTTGTGCTGTCTGCTGTGAAAGGATTCGTAATCCTCTTTGGTGAGCCATTCAGCAACAGGTATGCCCTTCAGGATATGTTCTGTTACGATCCTCTCGACCATGGTCGGCTTGACCGACTGATAGGTGAACTTCTGCTCATTGATGATAACGTCCACCAGCACGTCCTTGGAGCAGAAGCCCCTGCAGCCGACCTTGGCATAGCTGCACCTCTTGCCGATCTGCGCCTCAACGCCGTTCAGCTGGATGAGCTTCTGGAAGATGCTCAGGACATCGGCACCTCCTGATGCCCTTCCTGAGGTGCCGAGACAGACCTTTATGCTCACTGCCTGCTGCTCAGTCATATTCAAAGCCTGTGTACTCGCCTTCATGTTCAAAGCCCTTTACCAGCTTTATCACCTGCTCTGCGTCCATGTTGCCATATACCTGATCGTTCAGGATAGCAACCGGCGCAATGCTGCAGGCCCCGATGCAGGTGGCATTCTGGACCGTGAAGGAGAGGTCCTGCGTAGTGTCCTCATCCTTGCCGAGTTTTAGTGCTGACCTGAGCTCATGGAGGATCTTGTCCGCGCCCTTGATATGGCAGGCCGCACCGCAGCATACGGTTATGGTGTTCTTGCCGGTCGGCTTAAGATGGAACTGGGAATAGAAGGTTGCTATGCCGAAGAACCTGCTTTCCGGTATATCGAGCTTTTTTGAGAACCAGTCGATCGCTTCTTCAGGAAGATAGCCGAGTGCGGCCTCTGTCTGCTGGAGCAGAGTAATAAGAGTCCCCTTCGACTTCATATGCGTGTCGAGAATGGCTTTGAGCTTGTCTTCCATGGTCTTGATCAAATTGGGATTTCAGCCTTTCTGTGTCCGAAGGCCTTATAAACGTGAGATTAATTATACCTTCTGCAGCTCGCGCAACGGTTATTTAAAATTAAAATATGATTATTTGCCGCCGCTGCTGCCATAAAGCAGCCTGAAATGAAAAACCCCCTGATTTTTGCAGGAATGCAAAAGGGATTTGCGGATATGCAGGGATGCGAAA